>NZ_KZ293963.1:1634460-2998553 GCF_002352765.1 Alteribacter populi
TTCATCGTAATGTTCTCTCCCCTTTTTATGTTTTAACCCCAGAGATCGGAGTCCGTTCCAAAGCTGATCTAGAATCGGAAAATTGCAAATTTTAAAATGATTATTTATTTTACTATCATAGCAAAATATTAAATCATTACACAAAATGATGGGATCTGAATATTCAGTCAAATCAATCTTTGTCATGGGATTGATAGGGGTAGTATGTACTATTCTAAAAATCGCTCGATAATCCTTCCCAATACTCTTATTTTGAGTGTGATAAAATCATATAAGAAAAACAATAAACATCCCATTTAGCATAATATTAAGTAGCTTTTGCTTTATAGTTTATTCGCCATTTCCGAGCTGATTACCTTTAAATATGATATGAAGTTCATGAAGGGGCTCTCTTAACTCTGAGTAGATTTGATTCTCTTAAAAACAGGAAAAAGACCCCCGAGAGGGCCTTTACTTGGTAAATAAAAGATCGCTAATTTCACGCCACGCTTTCTCTTTTCCTAAACCCGTTTCAGAAGAAAATAACACGACGGGATCTTCAGACTCCATGTCTAATTCTCTTTTGATAACTGCTAATTGTTTTTGCTGCTTTCCTTTTGAAATTTTATCGGCTTTAGTCCCTACGACGATAACTTTTAACTCGTGATGCTTTAACCACTCATACATCATGATATCATCTTCAGTTGGTTTATGACGGACATCAACGAGTAATACTACGCCTTTGAGCTGCTCACGTTCTTCAAAATAACGCTCCATCAGACGGCCCCAAGCATCTCGTTCCTTTTTAGAAACCTTCGCATAGCCGTAACCAGGCACATCGACAAAATGAAAACGATCATTTATTTTGTAAAAATTAAGCGTTTGTGTTTTCCCCGGTCGCTGGGACGTTCTCGCCAGCGCTTTTCTTGCAAGTACCTTGTTAATAAATGAAGATTTACCGACATTCGAACGACCTGAGAGGGCCACTTCGGGAAATGGCCCAGGCGGAAACTGGTCGGCTCTTCCTGCACTAATGACTAAATCTGCTGTTGTTACTTTCATTTCTTCTCCCCTGCCAATGCATGCTTCAATACTTCATCTAAGTGCGAAACAGGAATAAAGGTAAGGTCCTGTTTCACGCTTTCAGGAATATCTTCTAAGTCTTTTTCGTTTTCTTTCGGCATGATAATAATCGATAACCCCGCTCGATGGGCACTCATCGATTTTTCTTTTAAACCGCCAATCGGAAGGACACGGCCACGAAGGGTAATTTCCCCTGTCATTCCTACTTCTTTTCGAACTGGGCGTTCTGTTAATGCGGAAATTAATGCGGTCGCCATCGTGATTCCTGCAGAAGGACCATCTTTAGGGGTCGCTCCTTCTGGTACATGGATATGGATATCATTCTTTTCATTAAATCCAGGGTCAATATTAAGCTCTTCGGATTTGGAACGGATATAGCTAAAAGCTGCTTGAGCAGACTCTTTCATTACATCCCCCAATTTCCCTGTTAGCGTGAGCTTGCCTTTGCCTGGAGATACTGAAACCTCGATGTTGAGGGTATCGCCCCCAGCTGTTGTGTAGGCAAGACCTGTTGCTGCACCGATTTGATCTTCGGCTTCTGCTTTTCCATAGCGGAACTTCGGCTTGCCCAGCAATTGTTCAACAGTATTTTCAGTAAGGATGACTCGTTTCTTTTCACCTGAAACAATCATTTTAGCGGCTTTACGGCATAATGTTGCCATTTGACGTTCAAGGCTACGAACGCCAGCTTCACGTGTATAATAACGGACCGCCTTAAGAATAGCCTCTTCTTTTACTTGCATGCGGCCTTTTGTTAGTCCATGATCTTTCAGCTGTTTTGGTAACAAGTAGCCTTTAGCAATTTCAAGCTTTTCAATTTCCGTATAACCCGGGATATGAATGATTTCCATTCGATCCATTAAAGGACCAGGAATCGTGGCGATATTGTTCGCGGTCGTAACAAACATGACTTTGGACAAATCGTACGGCTCTTCAATGAAATGGTCACTAAAGCTGTTGTTTTGCTCAGGATCAAGCACTTCCAAAAGTGCCGAAGATGGATCGCCTCTAAAGTCATTCGCCATCTTGTCAATTTCATCTAGTAAAAATACCGGGTTCATAGAGCCTGCTTTTTTCATTCCTTGGATGATTCGTCCAGGCATCGCACCGACATAGGTTCGTCGGTGACCGCGGATCTCTGCTTCATCCCGCACCCCACCTAGAGACATCCGGACAAACTTTCGATCCAGTGATCTTGCAATAGATCGAGCTAAAGAGGTTTTTCCCACACCCGGAGGTCCTGCTAAACATAATATTGGCCCTTTTAATTCATTTGTCAGTTCTTGAACCGCCAAGTATTCAAGTACACGCTCTTTTACTTTTTCCAATCCGTAATGATCTTCATCGAGGATCTTTTCAGAACGGTGAATATCTAATAAATCTTCCGTTTCTTTATGCCAAGGTACAAGCGCCAGCCATTCAATGTAATTTCGAATAACGGAGCTTTCAGCAGAACTCGAAGGAATTTTTTCATAGCGCTCTAATTCCTTTAACGCTTTTTCTTCCACGCTTTCTGGCATTTGTGCTTTTTCAATCTTTTCTCTTAGTTCAGCAATTTCGCCTTCTTTGCCTTCTTTGTCACCCAGTTCTTTTTGGATCGCTTTCATTTGCTCTCGGAGATAGTATTCCTTTTGCGTTTTCTCCATCGACTTTTTTACTCGCTGGCCAATTTTCTTTTCTAAACCGAGGACTTCTTTTTCATTACTTAAAATACGTAGGATACTCGTTAGGCGCTCTTCAACTGAGAACGTCTCTAAGATGTCTTGCTTCTGTACGATTTTCAGAGGCAGGTGAGACGCGATAATATCTGCGAGCCGTCCTGGTTCTACGATATCAGAAACAGAGGCAAATGTTTCTTGAGAAACCTTTTTAGACAGCTTGATGTACTGTTCAAATTGTTCTAAAACATTTCTCATTAGCGCTTGTTCTTCAACTGTCGCTTCTTGACGCTCATCTATGAGTTGTATATCTACTTCATAATAATCTTCATGATCATGAAAACCTTTTATTTCACCACGAGTTACCCCTTCGACTAAAACACGAATCGTTCCGTTCGGTAATTTAAGCATTTGTTTCACTTTAGCCAATGTTCCAATATGATAAATATCATCGGACTCAGGCTCGTCAACCGATATTTCTTTCTGCGTTGATAGAAAAATTTCATGATCTTCTATCATCGCATTTTCTAACGCTTGCACCGATTTTTTCCGCCCTACATCTAAATGAAGGACCATCGTAGGGTATACGAGTAATCCTCTCAAAGGGAGCAAAGGCAAGGTACGTTGCACGTCGTTACTCATATGTAGTCCACCTCCACACCATTTCTATTCCTTAACATATATCTACTCTATTCGATAAAGTTTAAATATGATTACAATATTCAGCTTATCCATTCCTATTATGAATCTTGTTCAATTTTATCCTATTGCTTCTTCAATGTCTAATAATCACCAATTTAGAAAAGCAAATCCATTTTGCTTCGAGGGAGCCTCAAACGGTCAAAGACCTTTTATTTTTATTCGCAATGGCTTCGCTCATTGTTTCAAGGGAGCCTCAAACGGTCAAAGACCGACCGTTTGAGGCTCCCTTTTATATTTGTGCTTGGCCCATGGAAACTGCAGCGGCTGGCATGACGTTTTCTTCTTCTTTCTCTTCTTCTTGTCTTAGAGACAAAGTCAAAACCTCAGAAAACGATTCTACCGCATGAATCGTAATTCCTTCTACCTCTGTTAAGATTGCCTGCATGTTTTCTTTTGGAATAATGACTGAACTTGCCCCTGCTTGCTTTGCTGCTTCTACTTTCGCTACGACTCCGCCAACCGGTTTTACATTACCATGTATACTCAATTCTCCGGTCATTGCTACTTGGTGGGAAATTGGTATTTCATGAATGGCTGAATAGATCGCTGTAGCAATTGAAATACCTGCAGAAGGTCCATCAACGGGAGCGCCACCAGGGAAATTTACATGAATGTCGTAATCGTACGTTGCGATTCCCATGTGCCTAAGCACAGTGACAACATTTTCTACGGATCCCTTCGCCATACTTTTTCGTTTAATCGTTCGTGTATGGTCACCCGTACTTTCTTCCTCAGCAATACCTGTAATGTTTATCGTTCCTTTTTCAGTATTTTTCATTACAGTCACTTCAATTTCAAGTAATGCACCTAAATTAGGGCCAAATACAGCGAGTCCGTTCACAAACCCGACTTTGTCCTGGGGATGAATTTTTCGTTCCGGTCTTGGAGCACGTTGACTTGAGTGAATCACCCATTCAATATCACTAACAGTAATAGAAGTGCGTTTTTCACTTGTCGCCATACCGGCAGCAATTTGCATAATATTAACGGCTTCACGACCGTTCGTTGCATATTTTGCGATGACTCCAAAGATCTGTTCATCAACGTCACAATGAATTCGTGCCGCTGCTTTCTTTGCAATCGACTCGATTTCAGCCGGCGTGAGTGCTCTGAAATAAACTTCCATACACCTGGAACGGATCGCCGGAGGGATCTCCTGTGGATTACGTGTCGTTGCTCCGACTAAACGGAAGTCCGCCGGAAGTCCATTTTTAAAAATGTCATGAATATGCTCTGGTATTTGTGGGTTTTCTTCACTATAGTAAGCACTTTCTAAATAAACTCTGCGATCTTCAAGCACCTTTAACAATTTATTTATTTGAATTGAATGCAGTTCTCCAATCTCATCAATAAAGAGGACACCACCGTGAGCTTTTGTTACAGCTCCTTGCTTCGGCTGGGGGATTCCCGCTTGTCCCATAGCTCCGGCACCTTGATAAATTGGATCATGCACAGAACCAATCAGTGGATCTGCAATTCCTCTTTCATCAAAACGAGCGGTTGCCCCGTCTAATTCCACAAAAACTGATTTGTTACGAAAAGGAGTATGCTCGCTCTTTTTTGCTTCTTCTAACACAAGTCGTGCAGCGGCCGTTTTCCCAACTCCAGGCGGACCGTAAATAATGACGTGCTGTGGATTAGGGCCACAAAGAGCAGCTCGTAATGAACGAATGCCATCTTGTTGACCTACAATATCTTCAAAGGACTTTGGTCGAACCTTCTCAGCTAACGGTTCACTTAAGGTGACCATCCGCATCCTTCTCAATTGATCTAATTCCTTTTTGGATTCCTTATCGACAGTCGTACGTTGTGAGCGCTGATTTCGAAGTAAATTCCAAAAATACATCCCAATGACCACACCGAAAAACAATTGAATTACAAACGCAAAACCTGTAAATGACATTTTGGTTCCTCCCACTGCTTTATTATGTGGTGTTAGTATTGGCCTGTTGTTCCATGGATAACCTGAGTTGTGGCACTAGGCAATAATTAGCATCGGAACCAATCTCTCATTAAAACAGCGTTAGCTTCCGCCGCATGGATTTTACTCTCAACGATGTTTTCCCCTTGAGACGAACGGTGTAAAGGTAAGGTAGCTGTTCTCTACACTTTCTTATCTCAACATAATAACCCCCCTGGGATATCATCACCAGGGGGGTTCCTTTAAGCACTTTCTTTCGGTTTTTGCTTTTTCTCTTTTACTACTTTACCATCTGATGTTTCTAACCGTGGACGATGTTCATCTCTAACCGTCTCAGGTGTAATGATACATTTTGCAATGTCATCCCTAGACGGTAATTCATACATGACATCGAGCATTAAGTTCTCAATAATTGATCGCAGTCCACGTGCACCTGTTTTTCGTTCAATTGCTTGTTTCGCTACTTCTGTCAACGCTTCCTCTTCAAACTCAAGCTCAACATCATCGAGCTCGAGGAGCTTTTGATATTGCTTTACGAGAGCATTCTTTGGCTTGGTGAGAATCTCAATCAATGCATCTTCATCTAGAGGACGAAGGCTGGAAATAACCGGAAGACGTCCGATAAACTCCGGAATGAGTCCGTAGCGAAGCAAGTCTTCAGGAAGTATTTTCCCAAGGTATTGACCTTCCTTCAAGTCCTCTTGAGTAGAAACATCAGAACCAAAACCAATGACTTTTTTACCTAAACGGCGTTTAATGATTTGTTCAATACCATCGAAGGCACCGCCACAGATAAATAAGACGTTGGTTGTATCAATTTGAATGAATTCTTGATGAGGATGTTTTCTGCCGCCTTGTGGAGGAACACTTGCTGTTGTTCCTTCGAGAATTTTAAGAAGCGCTTGTTGTACACCTTCACCAGAAACGTCACGAGTAATAGACGGGTTTTCTGACTTCCGAGCAACTTTGTCTATCTCATCAATATAAATAATGCCGCGTTCTGCTTTTTCTACATCGTAATCGGCTGACTGGATGAGTTTGAGCAGAATATTTTCAACGTCTTCCCCTACATACCCCGCTTCAGTTAACGATGTAGCATCTGCAATAGCAAATGGTACATTTAGAATACGAGCTAATGTTTGGGCTAGTAGTGTTTTACCGCTACCTGTCGGCCCAATTAAACAAATGTTACTTTTCGCAAGCTCGACTTCATCGTTCTTTTGTGTGGAGTTAACACGCTTATAGTGGTTATATACTGCTACAGACAATGATTTTTTCGCTTGATCTTGACCGATAACATAGTCGTTTAAAATATCACGAATTTCCTGCGGCTTTGGAATATCTTCCATTTCCACTTCTTCTTCGCTGCCTAGTTCCTCTTCTACAATTTCGGTACATAATTCGATACATTCATCACATATATACACGCCAGGACCGGCCACGAGTTTGCGGACTTGGTCTTGCGTTTTACCACAAAAGGAACACTTAAGTTGACCCTTCTCTTCATTGAATTTAAACATTCCGCTTCACCCCTTGTCTTTTTTCGAGGACGTACAGTTTATTGAGACGGCAAAATCCGTATTTCACTTCAATCATTTGTATGTTCTCATTGTACGTTCACGTTCCTGTTTTTAATCACAGGAAACCAAATCAATTTTTATTTAAAGGTTTATCTCTAACTAGTATGTGTTCAAAAAGGAGGATAGCGCATCAAGCCTGCGAAGACCTGAGGTATAATCCCTGACTTTTTAATCACCACTGATTACACCTTCATTGTATCACAGGGAACCCGCTAATCCGAAATAGAACGATTTCTCTGAATTGATATTTTTCAAGCATAAAGCAGTGAATTTCCCCTGTCAAATATTATTACCTTTTCTTATGTATCCATTTCCACATTTGGATGTATTTAACCTTTTAGTTGTTAGAAATAATTTTCTACAAATACCGCCGAAAACTGCATCCTGCTTGTTACCTATTTACTCTTATGTATGTTTAAAGCAAGGTACGAGTGTGCCGTACCTTGCTCATTAACTGCTTAGAAGATAAGACAGATAACTGTCTTTTTCCTCATTTATAAAAACAATTTATGCTTTTGTTTTGGCTTCTTCGACAAGAAGGTCAATCGCTTTTCTTACTTTAAGATCACCTTTCATTGTCTCGATGCCGCCTTGCATGTCTAAGATTTGCTTGAGTTCCTCTTTAGAACGCTGGTATGTTTCAGCCATTTTATCCAACTCAGCATCGACATCATCATCAGATGCTTCGAGTTCTTCAGCTTCAGCAATCGCTTCGAGCGTTAAGTTCATGCGTACACGCTTTTCAGCATCGTCCATAAACTGGGCTTTCATTCCTTCTTCGTCTGTACCAGAGAACTGATAATACATGTCAAGGGTCATCCCTTGAGCTTGAAGGCGCTGACCAAATTCTTGAAGCATACGATCTGTTTCTGTTTCGGCCATCGCTTTAGGAACATCGATCTCTGCGTTCTCTGTTGCTCGTTCGACAAGAGAGTCACGCTTTTTCATATCCGCTTCTTGCTCGCGGCTTGTTTCTAGTTTTTCTTGCAAGTTTTTCTTAAGTTCATCTAACGTTTCAACGTTTTCATCTACGTCTTTCGCAAACTCATCGTCAAGCTCTGGGAGCTCTTTACGCTTGATGTCATGCAATGTCACTTTAAATACAGCAGGCTTACCAGCAAGCTCTTCTGAATGATAATCCTCTGGGAAATTAACGTTTACTTCTTTTTCATCTTCCGTTTTAGTTCCGATTAATTGCTCTTCGAAACCTGGGATGAACTGGCCAGAACCAATTTCTAGTGAATAGTTTTCAGCTTTTCCACCTTCAAACGCTTCACCATCAACAAAGCCTTCAAAGTCCATAACAACAGTGTCGCCATCTTGAACTTCGCCTTCTTCTACAGCGACTAAATCTGCGTTTTTCTCTTGTAATTGCTTGATTTCATTTTCAAGGTCTTCTTCTGTTACTTCTGTGCTTTCTTCTTCCACTTCTAAGCCTTTATACTCACCTAGTTTTACCTCAGGCTTAACCGTAACCGTTGCTTTAAATACAAGAGTTTCGCCTTTTTCCATGTTTTCGATGTCAATTTCAGGACGATCGACTGGTTCAATACCTGTTTCTTCGATTGCTTGTGAGTAAGCTTCTGGTAAGAGAATATCCAGTGCGTCTTGATAAAGAGACTCTACACCAAAGCGTTGTTCAAACATAGAACGAGGTACTTTACCTTTACGGAACCCAGGTACGTTTACTTTTTTAACCACTTTTTTAAAAGCTTCATCTAGAGCTGTATCCACACGTTCTTTTTCAACTTCTACCGTAAGAACGCCGGAGTTGCCTTCTAATTTTTCGAATTTTGCAGTCATTTATTGTTCCCTCCAACATCTGTAAAAATACTACTTTCTTAATAAACACGCAGTTTGCAACCATTTTATTATAACACACGTGCTTTTCATTTCAATCATTTCTAACAGGGGATGTTCAAAAAGTCTAGAAACACACAGACTACTTTTGGGTTATGTAATCGAATCAGTAGATTGGAATAAATGAGATTCAATCGATTGGATATGCTTTACTGCTTCTTTCGTCGGTTTAGGTGAAGCTTCATATAAATCAATGATTTCATCGAGTTCCAACCTTCCGTTATCATTTTCCATTAAAAGCTCAAGGCCTAAGTAATGAAGAGCAGCTGACCATACTTTTGTATCTAGTGGTATAGGAGCCTTTGGATACAAGGCAAATAAATAATGCCACCAGACTTGCATAACCATTTCGACTAATGTTGGGCTCTCCTGGCCTAGGCGTCCGTCTAAAACTTGTGCTACTTCATTTCCAAAGCGTTCGTGAAATACATCTTCTAATTCTGTTATATGTATCGTATATGTATCGCCAAACTTATGTACAACAAAACTTCCTTCTATGTTCATATCTTTCATCATTTGGAGCACGTAGCTTTTTAATACAGGGTCATTTTCTTTCTCTCGTAAAAAAGCACGATATGCTTCGACGACCTTTTCCGTGTTAACTTGGCTTAGCTTTTTCAACGCTCCCCATTGCTGATTTGCGTCTCCTTGTTCTAATATTTCGATCCATTCATCTGGAGAACTGAACTGATCAAGGGTCTCTTCTTCTTCTGCGACATCAATTTGATGATGCGATGTCATTTGCCGTGAAAATTCAAGGAGTTGGTAAAAAGATTCGGCCATTTGCGGCGGCAATTTATCCTCTTCCATAACGGATTCTAGCATCATTACGACTTCTTCGTATTTTCCTAATTGAACTAGTAGGGAGACATATACTTGGAGAACTTCATAATACTGACCAATGCCTTCTTTTAACATTGCTTCACAATGCGTCTTCGCCTCATCCAGTCGGTTCAGCTCAATATTTGTTATTACAAGGCCATACCTTGCCTGTGGATGCGTGGGTTCCAACTCGGTTGATTGTTGGAAATATTGAAGGGCATCATAGTGCTTTTTTTCTTTTAATGCCGCCATCCCCTTATCCACAAGTCTCGCCACTAAGCCTGGAAACATAATGACGTTGTCGTGATGACCCTTTTTCTCATTTCCCATTCCACGTGCCACCTTTTTGTCAAGTGCGGATTATTACCTTTCAGTTTATCAATTTAAAAAGCGAAAAACAAATAATTCTTTAATAAGATAGAGGTTTTTAAATCTCGTTGAATATTGGTTTATTTGTAGCACCATCGATATCCGACTCAAGTCAGACGGTATATTAATCATAACCGATATACGAAAAGCCTCGAGGCGTTTTGTATCGTCTCGAGGCTTTTCGTATTTATGTACGTTTATAATTATCGCTTTAATGGCGTCCCAGGAGAGATTCGAACTCCCGACCGACGGCTTAGAAGGCCGTTGCTCTATCCTGCTGAGCTACTGGGACTCTGGAGCGGGTGATGGGAATCGAACCCACATCATCAGCTTGGAAGGCTGAGGTTTTACCACTAAACTACACCCGCATCAACTATATTAATTTTGCGATGCGACAATAACTAATATAGCTGATTATCAAAGAAAAGTCAACAGATTTTTTTCAAAAAGCTGTTCTTGTAAAGGTTGTTGATATTTGAGCTTTGAAAGACGCTTAAAAACAGCAAGACATTGAAACGTGGGTTTTTTACTCTTAAAAAAGCCATTCAAAAACATCAATACTATCTTTGGAATGTTTCACCTAACTCTTTCACTTCTTCTCCTTCAAGAGAATAAAAGGTGACGTCTGCTTTTTCTGCAGTAATATCTGCAATGACATAAGTACCCACTGTTACTTGCCTTGGAAGTCGGATGCTTCCGGGATTAATAAAAACCATTCCATCTTCCGTAAATGCGGTGGGGACGTGGGAGTGTCCGAAGCAAATCACATCTGCATTGCTTTCTTCGCCTTTGTATTTAAGTTGGAGTGAGGACATTTTCACGTTTAAGAGGTGGCCGTGGCCTGCAAAGAAACGAACGCCTGCTGTTTCTTCTACGATTTCCTCAGGAAAATCTTTATAAAAATCACAATTTCCCTTCACTGTTTTTACACCTGATAATTCTGGTGATCCCGGTTCGATTTCAGAGTCTCCACAGTGAATCATAATATCCACTTCTTCTTGATGGCGGTCGATCACTTGCTTTAATTCCTCTCGCCACCCATGACTATCACTAACAATTAATGCCTTCAAGTTTTCTACCCCCAATTTAGTGGTTTAGGAGTGAGTCCCATTGGTTGTCTAATTGTGTTAAGGCGTTTGCGCGATGGCTGATTTCGTTTTTCTCCTCTCGAGTCAACTCCGCCATCATTTTATTTTTGGACGGAACGTAAAACAGAGGGTCATAACCAAATCCGTGCTCTCCTTTTTTTTCTTCTGCAATTTTTCCTTCACACGTTCCTCTGAAAACAGATGAATTAGTTCCAGGAAGGTATACCGCTAAAACACATACAAACCTGGCTGTCCTCTCTTCTCCCGGTACACCTTTTAGTTCACGTAAAAGCTTTTCATTATTTGCCTGATCACTTTTCATATTCCCTGCATATCGGGCGGAATAAACACCAGGGGCTCCGTTTAAAGCATCCACTTCTAGGCCGGAGTCGTCAGCAATGACTGGCTTACCTAAAGCTTTACCGATCGTTTCTGCTTTTTTTATTGCATTGTCTTCAAATGTTTCACCATCTTCTACGACATCGTCTAGCTCTTCCACATCGAGCAAGGAAGTAACCTGAATACTTCTCTTTTCAAAAAAAGCTTGAAATTCTTTGACCTTACCAGGATTTTTAGTCGCAATTATGACTTCTCTCACGCTCATTGTTCTGACTCCTTTTTGAAAACAGGATCTTCAATATGAAGAGCGGCATCCCCTAGTGTTTCTTTTTGCAAGACAAACAGTTCTTTTAGTCCTTTTTCAGCTAAATCAAGCATGTCGTTTAATTGACTTCTTGAGAATGTTGCTTCTTCTCCGGTTCCTTGAATCTCTACATATTCACCTTTTCCGGTTAAAATCACATTCATATCAACTTCGGCTTTAGAATCTTCAGTGTAATTCAAGTCCAAGATCGAGCCTTGATTCGAATCTACGCCAACAGAAACGGCTGCTAAGTATTCTTTTACCGGAAATTCTTTAAACATTTTTTGTGTCATTCCTTTTTGAAACGCGAGACACATTGCGACAAATGCTCCTGTAACGGAGGCTGTGCGAGTCCCACCATCTGCTTGGATCACGTCACAGTCAATCCAAACCGTTCTTTCACCAATGACATCAAGGTTAACAACTGAACGAAGGGCACGTCCAATGAGACGTTGAATTTCCATTGTTCTTCCAGAAAGTTTTCCTTTGGAAGATTCACGAATGTTTCGTTGTTCAGTTGCTCGTGGAAGCATGGAATATTCAGCAGTAATCCAACCTTTTCCCTGACCTCTCATAAATGGGGGAACCCTGTCTTCTATACTAGCGGAGCAAATCACTTTCGTATCCCCAAAAGAGATCAAAACAGAACCTTCTGGGTGTTTTATGTAGTTTGCTTCTATCTTTACATTACGCAATTCATCGTTTTGTCGACCATCAACACGCATCTAACCACTCCTGACTTATTGTTACCTATAGCGAGCGTTCAAATCAGAGCAGCAAGTGCTTCTCAAATCTCTTCGAACAACTCTTTTAGCATTAACTTTCCTTACTATGTATACTCTTTACTTACGTGTCACAATTAAAAGATAAAGAGGTGGCTTGAAACGCCACCCCCTTATGATAATCGTTTCTGTATCCAAATTCAAATCAATTCGTGATTAGATTTAGTATTTTCCAGTGTTCACTGTGACGGGTCTTGTAACCGGTTCTGTAATCGTTTCACCTGAACTCACCATCAATTGATCATCATGCTCATCTACTTCAATGGCGACTTGTTCAACCTCTTCTTGTTCAGTTAACGAAAGAACAAGCATATTGACTACATGCTCTGATAGTGCCGTGCCTTCTAATTGGCTTAACAATCCATCGTTAAAGTTTAGCGTTACTGTACCGTCCCGATATGAAGGCTCCTCAACTAGCTCTGCTTCATTTCTAAAGTCAGTTAAAAGTGACGTTAACATATCAGGTCCTTTTAACAGTTCATCTACAACTGCCGTATAGGTGTCATCAGTTGAAGATACACGGCGAGTAACCGGAACGTAGTAAGTTTGATCTTCATTCTGAGAAAGGAAATATACAGTGACTGGCTTCGTATTTGAAAGATCACTTAAGTCACCCGTTTCAAGGTTGATGCCATGGGAACGTGTATACCCTTCTGCCACAGGTGTCCCATTTTGTGGCATCACTTCTTGCTCCTCTCCGCCAATTTTAATTTGCACACGATCAATATCATCGAATTGGGTCAATGTCCACGTAACCGACTGTAAGATTTTCAACTCATCTTCAGCACGGTATTCTTCAAAATCAGAAGAAAAGTCAACGACCGCTACACCCTCTTCTGTAATATTAGCATCAAGAACTTCTGTACCTGAAGGTAATACTGCTTGAAAACCATTTGGCAAAAGTTCCGTAACTGGCCCGTCTTTAACTAAATAAGCCATCGATTGAAGGACATCACTTTCTGAACTTGGCAAATCTAAGGCTTGCGGCGTCACCATTCCGTTTTTATCCATTAAGTAAAGCTCAAGCATGGCTGTCTCTTCAGCAGTTTCACCTTTGTCTTCACCCTCTACGGCAGTGCCACCTTTTTCTTCAGTCTCTTCCGCCACTTCCTCGTCCCCATTTAACTCTTGTTCTAATTCTTCTTCCAATTCCTCATCTAATCCTTCAAATAGCTCTTCGTCCATTTCTTCTTCAAGTCCTAACTCTTCCTCATCCTCCACATATTGCGGCGGATCTACTTCCTCTAAAGTTTCTTGCGCCTCATCTACTGATCCGCAAGCTGCAAGGACAGCTGCTGACAGTAGTAGCATCCACCATGATTTTCGTATTCGATGAAGCATACTTTTCCCTCCTCAGGCAGTTTGTACTATCATATATACGAGCCCCAACTCGTTTTAGACCAACTTGTTTTATATCAAATTGTGCGGGGACTGTCCCCGCACAATTTAAAGACGGTTGTTGGTATTGTGATTCGCTTTCGGTGGACGCTTTCCGCGGGCATGGCCTCAGCTAATCGATATGGAGCCTATCTTCGGATTTCTGAAGGCTAATTTGCATTTCACCCGAATATCGGTGATATGCAAAAATCAGTTGGCGGTGAGCTTGAGAAAGTACACCGCCCGACAGACAACCTCATCAATCATATTTGCTAAGTAAAAACGGTCCCAATTATCGAATGCCGATAATTGGAACCGTTTTTTTCTTAATTAGAGACTGTTTTGCCCCAGCCTCCTCTTTTTATTTATTCTTTGATACTGTTTGTAAGACTAATTTCGTGGACGACTTCTACCGAGATTGATAACCACTGATTGGCAATATTTTTAAATGTTTCACTCGGTCCTGTTGAGTAGAACTGATGCTTTGGCTTGCGATCACCTGTATATAACAGGTCATTATGATAGAGGAGTGCACTCACTTCTCGAGCGGTTTCATCGCCTGAGCAAATGACCTTGATGTCCTCACCGACAACTTTTTGAATTACACTCTCAAGAAGCGGATAATGAGTACAGCCTAAAATCAGACTGTCGATACCAGTTTCAACGATCGGTTCGAGGGTCTCCGCCACTACCTTTTCAGCAACCTCTCCAGTAATAATCCCTTTTTCTACAAGAGGAACGAATCTCGGACAAGGAAGACTCTCTACCCTCACTTTATCATGAATGCTTAAAAGCGCTTTTTCATACGCTTTGCTTAAAATTGTCCCTACTGTTCCGATTACTCCTACGTGATCATTCTCCGTCACTTTTAAAGCTGCAATAGCCCCGGGATGGATAACACCGATCACAGGTATAGAAAGTCTTTGCTTCGCCTCTTCTAATACGACCGCTGTAGCCGTATTACAAGCAATAACGAGCATCTTCACGTCATTACGAAGCAAATAATCAATCATTTCCCATGTGTAGGTTCGAACTTCTTCAACATGTCTGGGGCCATAAGGGCACCGTGCAGTATCCCCAATATAAATAACTTCTTCTTTCGGTAATTGGCGTAGCAATTCAGAGACTACAGTTAGCCCACCTACCCCTGAATCAATTACGCCTATTGGTTTTTTCAAAACTGATAATCCTTCTTTCTCTCATTAGCTCTCGTTCAATCACTAAGTTATTCTAATTTTAAAAACTCTTTAAGAGGATGTTCAAAAACCGCTAAAAATAGCTGTCGTACCTCTTCGTTGGCTCACTTCTCCGCCTCGACCTAATCGGCTCTTTTTATGCTCCTTTTGAACACGCACTTTAAAAAGTTGTTGCTCTTTGTTTTTTAGAATGACTTCCATGTTTTAGCATCTTTTTTCATTTCGTCAAAAAGATAAGTTAAACTACGATCCAAGAAGTCTACTTGTTCTGGTGAAAAATCGTCTAGAATTCCTTGTAAATAAGCTTGCCTCTGATTGATTACTTCTTTAATAATTGTCGCACCTTTATCTAATAAGTGAATTCTCACAACTCGACGGTCATTAGAATCTTTCACTCGCTCAACTAATTCATTTTTTTCCATACGATCAACGAGATCTGTCGTTGTACTGCACGCTAAATACATTTTTGAGGACAATTCACCGATTGTCATATCACCATATTCATGAAGCCATTGAAGCGCGACAAATTGAGGAGGAGTGATCGGAAATTCGTTAAGAATCTCTCTCCCTTTTTGTTTGACAATGTCGGCAATCATTCGTAAAGATTTTTCAATTTGAGCGACTTGCTGTGTATTCATTGTTTGTTCTGGCATTGTCTTCCCCTCCTAATGACCCTATCGGTCTTCTCAATTAATATCCCTTTTTCTTTATCATTATGTAAGAACCCTCTAGTTGATTAGGTCATACGGTTTATTTTTTAAAACTATACATTACTCTTATTTTCTTAGTTTTTCTTCCTCTTTTCAAGTCTTTCTATCTAAAAGTTAGAATAAACTTTTAACCACAAACCTGAACACGTCATTTAAAAGCCTCTATAGCAAGGCTATAGAGGCTTTTTTCAAGAAAGGAATAAGCAGACAATTACCTTTACAATGCTCTTCACAGCAAGTAAGGCTAAAAGCTGTTCTTTATTTAGGCGGCATATTTATTTGTCAATGAAAGTCTCTTCAACAAGTGCTTTCACATCATCAGACGTTTGCATGTTAAGAGCTCTTTCAGCGACTTGTTCTGTTTCTTCCTTTGTCAATTGAGCAATTTGACTACGGGCAGGAAGAACAGATGTTGCGCTCATACTAAACTCGTCCAGGCCAAGACCGAGCAGAAGTGGGATAGCTACTTCATCTCCAGCCATTTCTCCACACATGCCGGCCCACTTACCCTCTTGGTGAGCAGCATCAATTACAGACTTGACTAAACGAAGGATAGCTGGGTTGTATGGTTGGTACAAGTACGACACTTGTTCATTCATACGGTCAGCCGCCATCGTATATTGAATTAAATCATTCGTACCGATACTAAAAAAGTCGACTTCTTTTGCAAATGTATTCGCCATAACTGCAGTGGATGGAATTTCAACCATAATGCCCACTTCGATTTCATCACTTACTTCTGTTCCACCTTCTTTTAGCTTCTCTTTCTCTTCAGAAAGCATTGCTTTTGCTTGACGGAACTCATCAAGTGTCGCAATCATCGGGAACATGATTTTCAAGTTACCAAACGCACTTGCTCGAAGAAGCGCCCGGAGTTGAGTTCGGAACATCTCGTCTTTTTCAAGACATAAACGAATCGCTCGGAATCCTAAGAATGGATTCATTTCCTTTGGCAAGTCCAAGTAAGGAAGCTCTTTATCTCCGCCGATATCTAACGTACGAATCACAACAGGCTTACCTTCCATATCTTCAACCACTTTTTTATAAGCACTGAATTGTTCTTCTTCCGTCGGTAATTCATCACGGCCCATGTACAAGAACTCCGTACGGTATAATCCAATTCCTTCAGAACCGTTATTTAGTACGCCCTCAAGGTCATTCGGTGTCCCGATATTCGCCGCAAGTTCCACGTGATGGCCATCTTTTGATTCAGTGGCTTCATCTACAAGCTTAGCCCACTCTTTTTTCTTCTCAGCGAATTCGTCTTGTTTCATTTCATATGCTGCAATTTCTTCATCAGTTGGATCGACAATAACAGTTCCGTCGATTCCATCTACAATCATCATCGTATCAAAATCTGCAGATGTTGTGACTTCTTTCGTTCCAACGACAGCCGGGATTTCCATCGAACGTGCCATAATTGCGGAGTGAGATGTTCTGCCTCCGATGTCAGTTGCGAAACCTTTTACAAACTCTCCATTTAACTGAGCTGTGTCAGATGGTGTTAAATCGTCAGCAATAATCACCACTTCTTCATCAATCTCAGCAAGAGAAACCATTTTCACACCCAGAACATGAGCAAGTACACGTTTAGAAACGTCACGGATGTCAGCTGCACGCTCTTTCATATATTCGTTGTCCATGTTTTCAAACATAGAAACAAACATATCTGATACTTCTTTTACAGCAAAAGCAGCGTTTACTTTGTCATCTTTCACTTTCCCACGGATCGCATCAACAAACTCAGGGTCACTTAAAACTAGGAGGTGAGCTGAGAAAATCTCAGCATGCTCCTCACCTAATTCGTTCTTCGTTTTTTCCTTAATTTTTTCCAGCTCTTCCTTGGAAGCAGCTAAAGCACTGTCCAGCTTTTCTTCTTCCGACGAGACATCCTCTATAGTCGTCTTTTCGACTGTAAGATCTGGTGTTTCAAGTCGGAAAGCTTTGGCAATGGCAATCCCGGAAGAGGCACCAATTCCTGTTAATGTTTGTGACATTACTCAGCAAGCCCTTCTTTCATGACTTCTTCAAGGCCTTGAAGTGCTTCTTCAGCATCGGAACCTTCTGCTTTAATTGTCACTTCCGCACCTTGGCTGACCCCAAGAGACATAACACCCATAATCGACTTTAAGTTAACGGATTTCCCGTTGTGTTCAAGTGTTACTTCGGATTCATATTGTCCTGCTTTATTTACAAGTTGAGTTGCTGGACGTGCGTGGATACCTGTTTCTGCTGTAATTTTAAAATTCTTTTCTACCATGAGAAAACACTCCTTTTTTCTTTTACATTATTTTTTAACAATGTGAATGAGATCTGTATCCCCAATGGAAACAGAGCCTTGCTTTTGAAGCTTGACCGATTCACCATCATTAAGGTTTGTGAACACAACCGGAGTTATTGTGGAAGGTACTTGTTCTTTAATAGTGTCCAAATCGACCTTTAATAACTCCTGCCCTTGCTTCACTTGGTCTCCCTCTTTAACTAGAGCTTCAAACCCTTTGCCTTTAAGGTTAACCGTATCAATACCAAAGTGTATCAAAAGTTCATGTCCGCTGTCAGCTTCAATGCCTATTGCATGTTTCGTAGGGAAGACATTCACTACTTTACCATTAACCGGTGATTTGACAAGACCATTTTTCGGTTTAATTGCAAATCCGTCTCCCATCATACGCTCAGAAAAGACTTGGTCAGGTACTTCACCTAAGTCAAGTAGTTCCCCTTCGATCGGCATCATCAGTGAAAGTTGCTGAGTATCTGAAACACCGACTTTTGATTCATCTGTTTCCTGATCAGCTACTTCTTCAGGAACTTCTTTACCATCTATGATGTCTTTAATTTGCCCTTTCAATGAATCGGATTTCGTTCCAAAGATCGCTTGTATATTATTACCCAATTCCATGACGCCTGAAGCACCTAATTTTTTAAGCGTTTCTTTGTCAACTTCCTTTTTCTCTTTAACCGAAACTCTAAGACGTGTAATACAAGCATCTAAGTTAGTAATGTTCTGTTTTCCACCGAGTGCGTGCAAAATATCTTTTGCAAGGCCTGCAGAAGGTTTAGCTTCTCCCTCTTCGTCAGCAGCGTCATCCTCACGTCCAGGCGTTTTCAAGTTAAACTTGCGGATTGCAAAACGGAATCCGAAATAGTAAAGAACCGCAAACACGAGACCAACTGGGATCACCATCCAAGCATTATTGGAAAAGCCCCAGTAAAGAACGTAATCAATAAATCCACCGGAAAAAGTAAAGCCTGCTTTTACATTTAATAAATCCATTGCAACGAATGATAAGCCTGCAAAAATACAGTGGATTAAGAAAAGAACAGGTGCTACAAATAAAAATGCGAACTCAATCGGCTCAGTAATTCCTGTTAAAAAGCTTGTAAGAGCCGCAGACGCCATAATTCCGCCAACTGCTTTTCTTCTTGCAGGACTTGCTTCATGATAAATCGCTAAAGCAGCAGCGGGAAGTCCGAACAACATGAACGGGAATAACCCTGTCATAAAAGTACCTGCGGTCGGATCCCCTGCAAAGTAGCGGTTCATATCACCTCTCACCACTTCTCCTGCTTCGTTTGTAAATTGTCCAAACTCAAACCAGAATGGCTGATAAAAGATATGATGGAGACCAAATGGAATTAAAATTCGTTGACCGAAGCCAAAAATAAAGGCTGCAATTGTAGAGCCCGTCTCTGTTGCCAATACGGAGAGATGATCAATTCCAGTTTGAATTGGCGGCCAAAGATATATGAACAGCATACCTAACAAAACACTAACAGCCGCTGTAATAATCGGCACAAAACGTTTACCTGCGAAAAACCCAAGGAATTGCGGTAATTCTATATTATAAAATTTCTTATAGAGGTATGAAGCTACCAATCCAATGATAATTCCTCCGAAGACCCCCATGCTTATCGACTCAATACCGAGAACTGCTTCTGTTTCTACCCCTCGGTACTCAGCCATAACGCCGAGCGTCTGGTTCATGACTAAGTAACCGATAACGGCCGCCAAACCAGCGACGCCATCTCCATCGGATAAACCAATTGCGACACCAATTGCAAAAATCAATGCCAAGTTAGCAAAAATAATATCCCCAGCCTGTGTCATTACAGGGATATCCAACACGTTTTCGTGACCAAGCCCTAATAACAAGCCGGCAGCTGGCAACACTGAAACCGGTGTCATTAATGAGCGGCCAATTCTTTGTAATAAACCAAAAAGGTTCATTTTGTTTCCCCTCCCTTTCTTTTAACGGTTTACATAATAGTGAAAATAGCGCTTGCAAATTAATGTTCACTTTTCCATCCATATCCTTCATTTATCAACACAAAAAAGACATGAGCAAAAGCTATATACGAATCCATTAAGATACTCATCACCCATTTACCTGTGTGGACGATGACCTGTTATGAATTCATATACACTGTTTACTCATGCCTGATCGTATCAGTAACACGTATTAGAAAGGTTGGTACCTTTATCTCAAAAGTGTACATTTTATGAAGTTGTTAACCGTTGTAGATGAATCGTAATATAAATGATTTCAGTTTCAGAAATCGGCTTACGAATCGTTTGTTGAATAATTTTAACGAGCTTCCATGAAAGATTGTAGCATACAGGATATTCCGTTTTCAACACTTCTGCTAATTTTTCATGAACGTCGACCGATTCATTATCGATAACTCGGTCAATAACCCGCCGCAAATGACTTACAAGCCTAGCATAATGAATACTTTGTTTATCAATATTAATCCCCAGCTGATCTTCGATAATAAGAATTAATCTGGTTATAAGTCTTGAATGATGGTTTATTTGAGACAAGCTTCGGTTTGAAATCGAGCTGTGAATATGCAGTGCTACAAAGCCAATTTCACTCTCTGGAAGCTCGATGTCCAAACGCTCATTGAGAAAAGTGATAACTTCCTCGGCGATATTATACTCGTCCGGATATAATAGTTTAGTATCTCGGAGGAAGGGGTTATTAATGTCCATCCCCTGTTCTACCCGTTTAACAGCAAAGGCAATATGATCGGTAAGGGCAATATGGATGTGCTCATTAACAGGAAGTTTTAAACGCTCTTGTATATGGCGAATCGCTTCATGAATCGCTTGGATAATTTGATCATCAACGTTATGAAGCAACTGCTTGTACAACTCTTGCTCCTTCTCATTGACGAGTTTGAATACCTTTTCATATTGTTGATCAGAAATGATATCGCCTTTCTTTTTAGAAAAGCCAATTCCTTTCCCGATCATAATAAGCTCTGATTCGTGAGAGTCCTTCACTATGATCACATTATTATTTAATACTTTTTCAATGGTAACAGATTGATGCATATGATAATATCCTTCCTCTTTCAGTTCCTTTTTCATCTTAATCTTCTAAACAAATGAAGTCAATGTAAATACATTTTTATCACCATTAAATCTCAAAAAGCAACAAACCTTTCGAAATTAGGGATTGCTTAATAACTCTAGAACTCCAATACAAAGGGTGCCACTTCCATGGTCTCGCTTTCCTCAGGCAACGCTTCAGCCTTAAATTAAAAGAAGGATCTTGAAATAAAGAATCCGGCTTCTCTTCAGAAGCCGGATTTCATTAGATTTTTAGTTCCCCTAGTCGGATTAATTCGATGACTGCTTGTGAGCGCCCCTTTACCCCAAGCTTCTGCATTGTGTTGGATATATGATTTCTTACGGTCTTTTCACTGATGAACAATTCTGCTGCGATTTCTTTAGTTGTCTTATCTTGGACTAGTAGCTCGAATACTTCTTTTTCACGTTTGGTTAGTAGCGGTTTTGGTCGGAAATCGTGCTCTTTCAATCATTTCACCCTTTCTTGCTTGGGCTGCTTATATGTCGGCAAATAGGATGGTACTTAGTCATGTTATCTTATGTCAGTGCAAGATAGCTTGTGACTTAGGATTGCCGGTATCTTTGCACATTTTCAAGCTTTAAGGTGATAGAATTTCATATTTGATCAAAAATCAAGAGAGCATCAAATGTCTTAACCAATACTGTTGTAACAAAATCACTTACCACAATTAGTCGTTTGTTCTTTTTTGCAGATTAGATTATTTTCTTGACCGAGCTAATTTCGCATTTATCATTCCAAATTATTTATTCATACTTGCTTCTAACTTACTTCTTGATCCTTCACTCCATATCACTGGTTTCCCTGTCTCTCTTGAGATTTGGACCATACGTCCACGGCCAGTCATACATACTTCTTGTTTATCGTTTGTGATTTTATAATGCAATTCAACAGAAGACTGACCGATCTCATGTACTTTTACGTGAATAAGCAGCTCCTCATCGAAAAAAACCTGTTTCATAAAATCACAGTGAAGATCCGCCGTTACCGGAATAGCCTCACCACTTTTGGAAAACCACTCTTCTACTAGTCCAATTTCTTTAAAAAAATTAATTCGTCCTTGTTCAAAATAAACAAAAGCAACGGTGTTATTTAAGTGTCCAAAAGCATCAGTCTCTGAAAATCGAACGGTAATTGGGTAATGGTGAACAAACTCCTGTTTCCACCCTTCAAACTCATTAATATAATCCGGTTTCGCCATTTTTTTCAACACCTTTCTAAAAATTGTCGGGGGACTGTCCCCCGAATTTTTATGAATGAATAGTCATTCATCATTGTATAAATGTAAAGGGCAACAGTTGGTTGCCCTTTACGTCGTTGCATTGAATTAGAAGTTGTTGTCACTTCCAAAGAAGTTTTTAAATGATTGCAATGTTGTGTCCCGGTTTAATGATGCTATGGATGTCGTTAGTGGAATGCCTTTTGGACATGATTGGACACAGTTTTGGGAGTTACCACAATTGGCTAAGCCCCCGTCTTCATCCATAAGTGTGTTTAAACGTTCTGCTTTATGCATACCACCAGTTGGGTGAGCGTTAAAGAGACGAACTTGCGATAATGCTGCTGGACCGATAAATTCGGATTTACTGTTCACGTTAGGACAAGCTTCTAAACATACTCCACAAGTCATACATTTTGATAGCTCATAAGCCCATTGACGTTTTGCTTCTGGCATACGCGGTCCTGGCCCTAAGTCATACGTTCCATCGATTGGAACCCATGCTTTTACGCGTTTCAATGAATCAAACATCCGACTACGGTCAACAACTAAGTCACGAACGACTGGGAATGTTTTCATTGGTTCCAAATGGATCGGCTGCTCTAATTGATCAATAAGAGCAGTACAAGATTGACGAGGCTTGCCATTAATGACCATGGAACATGCCCCACACACTTCTTCTAAACAGCTAGCTTCCCAAGCAACGGCAGTTGTTTCTTCACCGTTAGCATTTACTGGGTTACGTCGGATTTCCATTAATGCAGAAATCACATTCATATTTTCGCGGTAAGGAAGCTCAAATTCCTCTTTGTAAGTACCGGACTCTCCGTCCTTTTGTCGAGTGACGATCAAACGAATGGTTTTTTCGCTCACGACTTTACACTCCCCTTCTTTTTAGACGTGTAATCCCGTTTACGAGGTTTGATTAAAGAAACATCTACATCTTCATACTCAAACTCCGGAGCTCCTGTTCCTTGGTTGAATTTCGCTTTTGTTGTTTTCAACCACTCATCGTCATTACGATCAGGGAATTCCGGTTTATAGTGGGCACCACGGCTCTCATTACGGTTGTAAGCACCTTGTGTGATCACTCGTGATAAGTGGAGCATGCCATCTAATTGACGAACAAAGGCTGCGCTTTGGTTACTCCACTTCGCTGTATCATCAATATTAATTTTCTTATAACGCTCAATGAGTTCCTGAAGCTTTTCATCCGTTTTGAGAAGACGGTTGTTTTCACGAACAACGGTTACGTTATCCGTCATCCACTCCCCTAACTCCTGATGAAGTTTAAACGCGTTTTCATTTCCGTCCATATTCAGAATATTATTGAACTGCTCTTGATCTTGTTTCAACTGATCATCGAAAACTTCGGATGACATATCTTCACTTGCTTGTTCTAGACCACTGATATATTCAACAGCTTTAGGGCCTGCAACCATTCCACCGTAAATTGCGGAAAGTAAAGAGTTCGCACCTAAGCGGTTCGCACCGTGCTGAGAGTAATCACATTCACCCGCAGCAAACAAGCCTGGAATATTCGTCATTTGGTCGTAATCAACCCATAACCCGCCCATTGAATAGTGAACGGCAGGGAAAATTTTCATTGGTACTTTACGAGGGTCATCTCCCATGAACTTCTCATAGATTTCCATAATTCCACCAAGTTTTACATCAAGCTCTTTGGAATCTTTATGAGAAAGGTCAAGGTATACCATGTTCTCCCCATTAACACCGAGCTTTTTATCTACACAAACGTCGAAGATCTCACGAGTCGCAATGTCACGCGGAACAAGGTTCCCGTAGGCCGGATATTTCTCTTCTAAGAAATACCAAGGTTCTCCGTCCTTATAAGTCCAGACACGTCCACCTTCGCCACGAGCAGATTCACTCATGAGACGGAGCTTGTCATCTCCCGGAATTGCCGTCGGGTGGATTTGGATAAATTCTCCGTTTGCATAGTAAGCACCTTGTTTATAAACAGACGCAGCAGCATACCCTGTATTAATCATTGAGTTAGTAGACTTCCCGAAGATGATTCCTGGTCCGCCAGTTGCTAAAATAACGGCGTCCGCACGGAATGATTGCATTTCAGAAGTGCCTAAATTTTGTGCTGTAATTCCACGGCAACGACCATCGTTATCTACGATTGCACTAAGGAATTCCCAGCCTTCGTATTTCGTGACTAAGCCAGCTACTTCATGACGGCGAACTTGCTCGTCAAGCGCATATAAAAGTTGTTGGCCCGTAGTCGCTCCGGCAAAAGCTGTACGATGATGCTGTGTACCACCGAAACGACGAAGAGCAAGAAGTCCTTCTGGCGTACGGTTAAACATAACCCCCATACGGTCCATTAGATGAATGACTCCAGGAGCGGCATCACACATTGCTTTAACTGGAGGCTGGTTAGCTAAGAAGTCTCCACCGTATACAGAGTCATCAAAGTGCTCCCAAGTGGAATCCCCTTCCCCCATTGTATTTAATGCACCGTTAATCCCGCCTTGGGCACAAACGGAATGGGAACGTTTTACGGGTACTACTGAAAATAATTCAACTTTCTTGCCGGCTTCTGCAGCTTTGATTGTGGCCATTAGCCCTGCCAAACCACCACCGACAACGATGATTTTACCATTACTCATACAAAACACTCCTTCTTATAGTGCGTGTTCAAAAAGGAGGATACTTTTTGAACTTCAACTTATCGACTTAAACGAATGCTAAAATGGATCGAATACCAACGAACGTTAGGGCAAGGAAGATTGCAATCGTTACGTATGTGGCAATTTGCTGTGAACGCGGTGAAACGGTAATGCCCCAAGTAATGGCAAACGACCATAGTCCGTTTGCAAAGTGGAACGTTGTTGCAGTAATTCCGATAATATAGGCAATAAGAGCGATTGGGTTTTCGACAATGCTTGCCATCATATCGAAGTTCACATCAGCTCCCAGCGCTGCAGCAATTCTTGTTTCCCAAACATGCCAAGCAATAAAAATCAACGTAATAATGCCTGTCGTTCGTTGTAAACGGAACATCCAGTTACGGAAATAACTATATGTAGTCGTATTATGTTTCGCCTGAAATGCGATGTAGAGGCCGTAAATGGCATGAAACAGGATTGGTAGGAAGATGAAAAGGATTTCTAAAGTATAACGGAACGGCAGTCCTTCCATAAAAGCAACCGCTTGATTGTACTCTTCTTCTCCTCGTACAGAGAAATAGTTAACTGACAAGTGGACGATTAAAAATAATCCAACAGGAATAACTCCTAATAAAGAATGCAATTTTCGATAGACAAAATCTCGGTTTGTTGACATCGGTTCTTTCCCCCTGTATATTTTAATTTTCTGAACAGGATATGCTTACAAACTTAAATGACTGTGTAACAAACGCCTCCTTCACTCTTCTATTCTTTCGACATTTTCATCCCATAATTACTTAAATGCCTTATCTTTGAACATCTTGTGACAAATCAATTGTACTCCGTTTTTCAGCCAATCGTCAAGAAAGCGGATACAGACCTCATTTTAACAGAAAAGCGTTCAGAGGAACACAATCTTACTAATTTTCTGATATAAAAATGAAACCATTTTGCTTCCAGGTTTAGATGAAAAGCACTTCCTATTCGTTAAGAAAGTGCTTTTTCTTTTTATAAACCCATTTGTAAAGTAAGTAAAGTGTTTTCTTAATATACTTTTTATGATGACTCTTTATTGTTTAACGTTAGATAAGATTGCTTGTCCCTTCATACATAGCGCGACATTTTTTGCAACTCTAATGATCTTGGAGGAAAATCATTTGTCCAAAACATCATCATGAGTCAAAAAGCGCTCAAAATGCAGCACATTTACGAAAACAGCTTTTATCCAATAATAATTCTTTCAGTAGGGTATTTGTAATGAGTCTTTTGCTCTTGTCGCCGTATGGAAAATAAGAACGCAACAAGACCTACTCGCCCAATAAACATTAACACCATTAACGTAACTTGGCTTGGGAGACTTAAGTCAGCTGTAATCCCCATCGATAATCCACACGTTCCAAAAGCGGAACTTGCTTCAAAAATAATCGGCATAAGATTAAACTGGTTCATATCCTCAAAATGTGCTATCAGAACGATGGAACTGAAAAGCCCAACTACAAAGACAGACAGGACGATAAACGCCTTTTGACGATCTTCAGGATGGATTTCCCTTCCGAAGGCTTTCACATCACTTCGCCCCATAGCAAAGCTTCGAATCGTCAGGAACATAACCGCTAATGTTGTTGTCCGAATCCCGCCACCTACACTGGACGGACTAGCCCCGATAATCATCAGCCCTGAAAGAAGCAGTAAACTTGCAAGGCCTAGTTGCGAAATATCCATAGTCGCTAAGCCCCCACTTCTAGCGGTCGTTGAATTAAACAATGAGAAGAAAAATTGCTGATGCCAAGAGAGCCCTTCATAAAACTCATTTCTTTCAAGAAACCATAAACCGACAAAGCCAATGGCCAACACGATGAAGTACGTTGAAACAGAAATTTTTGTAAACAAGCTAAATCGAAAATTATTGTCTTTTGAAGTCAAGTATTCTTTTACTTCCATCAAAACAGGAAATCCAATTGCCCCGGCTATAATGAGGAGCATATTAACTAATTGTACGAAATAATCATCCGCAAACGGAATGAGAGATTGTCCTGTTACATCAAACCCAGCATTAGTAAAAGCTGTCAACGCACCGAATGCGCCTTGATAATATGCCTCAAACGCAGTATCAAAATAGTTTAAATAATATGTACCTAATATGAGCGCTCCGATCAGTTCAATTAATAGAGCAACTGCCAAAATTCCGCGCATAAGTTTAACAAGTCCTGAAAACGCGATTTGGTTTTGGTCAACCATAATCAACATTCGTTGTGAGAGGTGAATTTTCCGCCCAAAAATCATCCAGACGAACGTACCAATTGTCATAACACCGATCCCGCCCAACTGAATAGCTAAAGCGAGAAAGAACACTCCCCAACTGCTATACGTTTCCGACACGTTGACAACGGTAAGTCCAGTTACACTTACAGCACTAACCGACGTAAATAGAGCCTCAGAATAACTAACATTCACGCCAGGTTGTGAGGAGAACGGTAAAAATAGCAAAAAGCTAAAAACGAACATAGCAATAACATATGAAGTTAAAATAATCCGAAATGGAGTTAACAATTTTGATAATCCAAGTTTCATCCTATGGACCTCCAAATTTAGTCGGGACTTAGTATACCACTTAATGGATATTGTCGCTATGATAAATCTGAATTAATAAAGGATGTTTATAGAGGCCAAGATAAATAACTATCAATATGCTATGTTCGCTTAATTTCTGTACGGACATGTATTAATAGGTGCCCTCAGTTCAGCCTGCACTACTCAATCATCCCCAATCACCTTACTTTTTATCTTTAGAGAGAAAAACAGTCTAAAATGCTTAACCTGTTTTCCTACGACTATGATAAAATAAAAGAGGTAGATAACCCGAAGCGAACAGGCACTGGAGGAAGACTTATATCATGTCTAACAATAATTTGAAAGAAGGACTTCACGACGATCAACTCGATACGTTACCAGATACCCCTGATCCAAGCTTTAGCTACGAATTACTTCGCCATCTATTACTTCCCGAACTTTTAGGAGAAGAAGAAGAATCGATTCTTTATTGGGCGGGTAAAACATTAGCAAGAAAACAGCCATTATCTACAGTTGAAGAAATTCAGGCTTTTTTCTATAAAGCTCAATGGGGAGTATTAAAGGTTCTTAAAGAAAAGAAAAATGAACAGACTTTTGAGTTGGCTGCTACGAAATTAACGAGAGAACATGCACCCGTTTCCCTAGAGGCGGGATTTCTTGCTGAACAATACCAGATCCAAAGAGGCTGCTATACAGAAGCTGCCTATGAACTGAAAAAAAAGAAACCTCTCACCTTTCACATTATTGTGAAATGGGACCCTAAAGACACTACAGAATAAAAATTGAGAAGAACATGTAAATGCTTAAACAGATAAGCTGTCTCACAATTAGACGTGAGGCAGCTTTAAAAATACTCTGCAAAGATCGTAGCCTCATAGGAAAAAGCGTGTACACATAAAGGTGAAAACCACTAACCATGGGGCTCCCCTCTATTCGCACGCAAGAGCTTTAAGTAATGCAGCGGCTTAGTGCGCCTCAAAAGATGAAGAAGTATCTTTTGAGGCACTCTTTTATGCCATATTCGCTTGTACTTCTACTTTCTCGTCTAATTCAAAGAAGGTGTGTAATGCCTCAACTGCATTGGTCATCTTTTCCTCTTCCACAACTACTGACACTTTAATTTCAGAGGTAGATACCATTTGTACACGGACTTCTTGTTCTGACAAAACTTGGAACATGTCCGCAGCGACTCCTGGGTTTGAGACCATCCCGGAACCGACAATCGAAACTTTCGCAAGTTGATCTAGGTGGCGTACTTTCGTATAGTTTAATTTGTTTTTATTGTTTTCCAATACGTTTAACGTTTCTCTCAATGCTTGTGTATGAATTGAAAAAGAGACATTAACACGATCATCTTCCGTTAGCTGCTGAATAATAATATCCACGTTTATGCCAGATTGAGCAAGAGTGGAGAATAAATTAGTCAATGTATTCACTTCATTTTGCATACCTTCTACCGTCACTTTGGTAACGCCACTTTCAAATGCAAGTCCTCGAACGATTAAATTTTGTTCCATTGATGCTTCCTCCTCTACAACAGTACCTTCTTGTTCTTCCATACTCGATCTGACAATGAGTGGGATGGCATAATTTTTTGCAAATTCAACAGCTCTCGGGTGAAGGACTCCTGCACCTAAGTTGGCCAGCTCAAGCATTTCATCATAAGAGACACTTTTAAGCTGCCTTGCTTTATTCACCACTCGGGGATCCGAAGTGAAAACTCCTGCTACATCTGTAAAAATCGTACAGTTTTCTGCTTGTAAAGCAGAAGCTAATGCGACTGCAGTTGTATCAGAGCCACCTCTACCCAAAGTCGTAATTTCCCCTTCCTCTGTCATCCCTTGAAATCCAGCAACAATCACAACTTTTCCTTCGTCTAAATAACGTTCGATGTTCGATGTCTCTATATCTGTGATGCGCGCATTTTGATGTACAGGTTCTGTTCGGATTCCTGCCTGCCACCCCGTTAATGAGACAGCTTCAATCCCAAGCTCCTTTAGTGCCATGACCATAAGGGAAATCGTCACTTGTTCCCCCGTACTCATGAGCATATCCATTTCACGTTTGTCTGGTTCTTCACTCATCTGAAAAGCAAGGTCAACGAGTGAATCGGTTGATTTCCCCATTGCTGAAACGACCGTTATAACTCCGTGTCCTTCGTCTTTTGCTTGCTTTACCCTCTGGGCAGCTCGTTTAATTTTAGCTGCATCCGCTACAGAAGTTCCACCAAACTTCTGAACAATTGTAGTCAATCTAAACGCCTCCTCTTTAACTTTTCTTTTTCGGTTGAATGGCGACGACTCTAAGATCGATATTTGTATGTAAAATACAAAAAACGACAGCAGGATCACAATCCCACTGCCGTATTCGACTACGAAATAAAAATAACGAGCCGCTCGGTGAGATAGTTCTCCACACAACCTTTGTTGTATGACAGCCCTGTATTTATTCAATACAGATCCAGTAAAAAAGCCATTGAGTGACTTTTCTACTTCGGCGATCGTTCCTTTCCATTTGCATCACAGGAACTCAATTCCCTCCACAAATGTACTGATCACGTTCGCTCCTCTACCATTCACTTCATGAGCTGAAGTATGATATTCATTTTCTATTTAAGAGTGTACCAAACATTCTCACTATTGACAACGACTTTTTTGAACATCCTACTTGCTTCCGTGTTCAAAAAGGAGCATAAAAAGAGCCGAGTAGATTGAGGCGCGGAAGTTACGAAATCCGGAGAGTATGGTTTTAATACGTGAGGAATGGAGTAACGACGCAACGAAAAGGTACGACTGCTATTTAGCGGACTTTTTTGAACATCCTCTTTTTATTGTTTTTCTTTATCTGAATCAAGCTTTCGCTTCAATTCCTGTGCCACTGAAGCAGGGATCCCAGCCTCTCGTATCTCGTTAAACGTGGCTTCTTTTAACCTTTTTAACGACCCAAAATGTTTCAATAGCATTTTTTTTCTCTTTTCACCTATTCCGTCAATACCATCCAAAAGCGAAGTGAACATCGTCTTTTTTCTAACGTTCCGGTGAAACGTGATCGCAAATCTGTGAACTTCATCTTGTATACGCTGTAATAAATAAAACTCCTCGCTCGTTCTTTTTAGAGGAACAACTCGAGGTGGATCACCAATCATCAGTTGGGAAGTACGGTGTTTCTCGTCTTTCACTAGACCGCAAACCGGGATTACCAGTCCAAGCTCATCTTCTAATACACTTTGAGCCGCTGAAATTTGTCCCTTTCCTCCATCAATTACAACTAAGTCAGGGAGAGACTGCTCTTCTTTTAACAAACGAACATAACGCCTTCGTACTACTTCCCGCATAGACTCATAATCGTCTGGTCCTTGGACATCTTTGATTTTATATTTCCGATAATTTCGCTTATCCGGTTTGCCATCCAGAAATGACACCATAGCTGAAACTGGGTCCACACCTTGAATATTTGAGTTATCGAAGGCCTCAATACGATGCGGTGTCTCAATCTGTAATGCTTTTCCTAACTCTTCAACGGCGATAATCGTTTTTCGTTCATCACGCTCAATAAGATCGAATTTTTCTTTCAAGGCAATCAACGCATTTTTCGTTGCCAGTTTGACAAGTTCTTTTTTCTGTCCTTTTTTCGGTTTAAATGTCTTCACGCCAATGAATTCAGCAACAAGATGTTCATCGATTTCTTCAGGAAGGAAAATCTCTTTCGGTTTTTTATGCTGCTGGTCCGCATAAAACTGACCAATAAACGTGTAAAAATCATCCGCCACATCTTGGTACATCGGAAACATGGAGACATCTCGCTCAATCAATTTCCCTTGACGAATAAAGAATACTTGGATACACATCCACCCTTTATCAAAAGCAATCCCAAATACGTCCCGATCAGTCATATCAGTAAGCGTCATTTTTTGTTTTTCCATGACGGCTTCAATATGCTGGACTTGGTCGCGCATCTCTTTTGCTCGTTCAAAATTCAGCTCTTCAGACGCTTCATGCATTTTTTTCATAATATCCGCTTTGATTTCCTTATGTCCCCCATTAAGGAAACGGCTGATTTGTGTAACCAGTTCTTTATTCGTTTCTTCGGTTACTTCAAACTCACACGGAGCAAGACATTGTCCAATGTGGTAATACAAACAAACGCGATCCGGAAGTGTGCGGCATTTTCGGAGTGGATAAAGACGATCAAGGAGCTTTTTCGTCTCGTTAGCCGCTGAAGCGTTTGGATAAGGACCAAAATATTTACCTCCGTCTTTTTTTACTTTTCGTGTTGTAATTAACCTCGGGTGCTCCTCATTAGTAACCTTCAAGTATGGGTAACTTTTATCATCTTTAAGAAGTACATTATATCTAGGTTCATATTTTTTAATTAAATTCTGCTCGAGTAACAGGGCTTCAATATTAGAAGTTGTAACAATATATTCAAAGTCACGTATTTCACTGACTAAAAGCTGTGTCTTTTTATCATGAGATCCGGAAAAGTAAGATCGAACACGGTTGCGGAGAACCTTTGCTTTACCGATGTAAATAATCGTTCCATGTTTATTTTTCATCAAATAACATCCAGGTTGGGTTGGAACGAGGGAGATTTTTTCTTTTAAGTTTTCCATTATCGTCTCCTCACACCCTTCAAAATGTACTATTCTAACTATAGCATAGGTCGTATCTGTTCGAAACAAACACAGGTTCGGCTCAGATTGATTAGCATATCAGTGGAGGAATGTATTTGTGGATATTTCAGCGGAAATGCTCGAAATATCGAATATTCGACAGACAATAACAAACAACGTCACACCTACATAAGAAAAAAAGCATAACATTTTGTTAAAGCAGTTTCCTAAAAGATTCTCTTTTTAAAAAGATAAGATCTTCGCTCGCTTTCCGCGAGCAACGCTTCAGTCTCGGGAAACATCCTGCGGGGTCTTCTGCGGCTCCTCGTCGCAAGAAAACCATAGTTGCTTTTCCCGTTGGAGTCGCCGCCTTTCGCTCTTTCGTTTTATAAATCAATAACGTCAATCTATGCGAAAAATGCCTTTATTAAAAACAGCGTTAGTTTCCGCCGTATATTTTAATGTCTCAGGAATCTTTTCCCTTGAGACGAACGGCGTGAAGGTAGCTGTCCTCTTTATAAAGAAAGCTTTAGTTGTGCTTGTATTTTATCCCTTTAAAGAAGTTAAACTTTCTTAAAGTATAAGAAAAAACGCTTATCGGTCTTTTATTAAAAACTTAACTCTCCAAAAAGAAGACTGCCTCATTCTTGAGACAGTCTTCCTAAACACTTTACGCATGTTTATTTAAAAGTTCTACTAATGCTTCTTTTGGTTGGAAGCCAACGACTTGATCAACGACCTCTCCATCTTTAAATAAAAGCAGTGTAGGGATACTCATTACACCGTATTTGCTTGCTGTTTCTTGGTTTTCGTCAACGTCAAGCTTTACGATTTGAGCTTTATCGCTCATTTCTCCGTCTAATTCTTCAAGTACTGGAGCAATCATTTTACATGGTCCACACCATGGTGCCCAAAAGTCAGCTAATACAAGACCTTGGCCTGTTTCTTCTGCGAAGTTTTTGTCTGTTACATTTTTAATAGCCATTTAAATAACTCCTCCTCAACGGGACTAATTTTCTCAAGTTTAGTATATCATCTTTGAATCAAATGTTGCGAATGAACCGCTTAATGGATGATACTCGTTAAACTGTATAGTTATTGTACGAAAGTTCACATCTCTTTAGCAAAGAATATGCTCAGAAAGTTGAAGAAGTTGAAGCATTTGTACTGTTATCTTTTGCAGGAGAGCGAGATATTATTTCACCATGAATCTCAATTGAAAAAGAAGTCCCATCACATCTGAATGAGACTTCTTCTTTAAGCTATATTAAGACTTAACAAGAGCAGACTTAAATTCTTCGGTCAGTTTCGGGATGACGTCAAACAAGTCACCGACAATGCCATAGTCAGCGATGTTAAAAATCTCTGCTTCAGGATCTTTGTTGATCGCTACAATAATTTTTGAGTTAGACATTCCCGCTACGTGTTGAATTGCTCCGGAGATCCCAGCTGCAATATAAAGATCCGGGGTAACAACCTTCCCTGTTTGACCGATTTGCAGTGCATAGTCACAATATTCAGCGTCACATGCCCCTCGTGATGCACCAACAGCAGCACCTAGCACTTCTGCTAGCTCATCGAGAATTTTAAAGTTCTCTGATCCTTTCATTCCACGCCCACCAGCAACAATGACACTTGCTTCAGATAGGTCGACACCAGACGTAGTGTTTTTTACAACTTCTTTAATTACCGTTCTTAGGTCCTTAATCTCTACATCAAGAGATTCTACATCACCTGTGCGGGAATCGTCTTTTTCTAATGAGGAAATGTTATTTGGTCGAACTGTAGCAAAAACAAGGCCATCAGAAATCACTTTCTTTTCAAACGCTTTACCTGAATAGATTGGCCGTGTGAATATGACTTCATCTCCAGCCACTTCAATTGCAGTTGCATCAGAAACTAAGCCTGAGTTTAATCTAGCAGCTAGTTTCGGCGCAATGTCTCGTCCAATTGCCGTATGGCCCAAAACAATACCTTCAGGGCTTACTTTTTCCACTACTGCTTGTAATGCCTGAGCGTAGCCATCTGGTGTATAGGCTGCTAGTTTGTCACTTTCAACTACAACCGCTTTGTCAGCACCATACGCAATCATTTCGTTGGCTAAACCGCTTACATTTTCCCCTAACAAAGCCGCAACAACTTCACCACCATCTGCAACTTCCTTAGCAGCAGCGATTGCTTCAAAAGATACATTTCGGAATTCACCGTCACGAATTTCTCCAACTACTAACATTTTTTTCGCCATGTCAAATCCTCCTCTATTTATATCACTTTCGCTTCATTTTTTAGCAAAGAAACCAACTCTTTCACTTGATCGTCTACTTCACCTTCTAAAACTTTACCAGCTTGTTTTTCAGGTGGCAGGTAACGGTCAACTGTTTTCGTTTTACCAGTCACGTCATCTTCGTCGAGGTCTAAATCATCCGGCTCCAACGTTTCCAATGGCTTCTTCTTCGCTTTCATGATACCTGGAAGAGAAGGATAACGAGGTTCATTTAACCCTTGTTGTGCTGTCACTAATACAGGTAGGCTAAGTTCAACAATTTCCTGGTCACCTTCAACATCACGTTCGATCGTCGCTTTTCCATCCGTAACTTCAATATTGACAATAGAAGTAACGTGGTTAATTCCGAGTTTCTCTGCAAGTCGAGGTCCTACTTGACCAGAACCGCCATCAACAGCAACGTTTCCACCGAGAATAATATCGGCTTCTTTATTTCCGAAGTATGCCGCTAATAGGGCTTGAGTAGAGAAAGGGTCTTGATCTTCTACTTCGTCATTATCAATTAAAACGGCTTTGTCCGCACCCATGGCAAGACCTGTACGCAGCTGTTTTTCTGCTTCCTCTTCACCAACTGTCACAAGGGTAACTTCACCTCCGTGCTCATCACGCAGCTGAATCGCTTCTTCAATGGCATACTCATCATATGGGTTAATAATAAATTCCGCTCCATCCTTAGCAATTTGGCCATTTTCAATTTGAATCTTTTCTTCTGTGTCGAATGTGCGTTTCATAATCACATAAATGTTCATCTTAGTCCCTCCCATAAAATAATCCAATGTATAGTAGTCCTTCCCCGTATGAAGAGGTTAGGTATCATTAACGATCTTTGAATGCTGGTTCTCTTTTGTTTATAAAAGCGTCAATTCCTTCTTTAGCGTCTTCAGTTTGAGAAACCTCACCAAAAAGCTCAGCCTCTCGCTTGGCACCTGCTTCATCTACACGATCAGCATACTGCACAAGCTCTAGAGCATAACGCATGGCAATAGCGCTTTTTTGAGCGATTTTTTCGGCTAATTTCTTCGTACGATCAAAAACTTCTTCATCTGGAAACGCATCATCTGCAAGTCCAAGTTGAACAGCATCCATTCCTGAAATAGGATCTGACGTAAGAAGTAGTTGTGTCGCTTTCGATTTTCCGATCAGTTTCGGCAGGCGTTGGGTACCTGCGAATCCAGGTACAAGACCAAGCTGCAGTTCGGGCAGTCCTAATTTTGTATTTTCGCCAACAATACGTATATGACAAGCCATGGCCAGTTCAAGTCCGCCACCTAAAGCTGCACCATGTACAGAAGCTAAAATCGGTTTAGGGAAAGCCTCCATCTTATCAAACACTCGTTGTCCTCGTTCTGCCATTTCTTTAAATGCCTCGCCGCTATCAACCGAGGTGAATTCTTTAATATCAGCACCGGCTGCAAAGAATCGGCCTTCCCCGTGAACGATGATGACCTTTACTTCTTCATCTGCTTCAAAATCGTCCAACACTTCATCCAATTCGAGGAACATTGGCTGGCACAGAGCGTTGGCAGGAGAATGTTGTAATGTCACGAAGCCAATCTTGTTTTCTTTCGTTGCACTTAAATATTCATATTTGCTCAAGTAGGTTCACTCCTTTCGATCTCACTTAACTTTATTCGACATTAAAACGCTTTCACCTTTTAAAAAAAGAAAACCTGTCAAAAAAAGCAGAATATTCATCGTTTTTTAAACAGGTCTACATCAACTTGTTACCTTTGCTTTAACCCAGATAAAAGCATTTGATTCAATGATTGTGCGAGAGGAACTAGATCATACTTGTGATCTTTCATCACCCAGTTTGTTACCACTTCATCAATCGCTCCAAAAATAACTTGGCGGGCGATCCTCTTATCTAACTCTGCGGAAAAGAACCCTTCCTCCATTCCCTCAGTTAAAATGGAATCAATCAACCCTAAATAGCCTTTGAGTACCTCGTTAATGCGTGTACGCAAAGCAAGGTTCGATTGTCTTAACTCCAACTGGGTAACAATAGCTAAATCATAATCAGCTTCTAGCTGTTTCAAATGCATTTCAATTAGCAGTTTGAGCTTCTCTTCGATTGGAGTGTCGTGAGCAAGGCGTTCCTTACTTTTCTCCACAAAGCTGCCCATCTTTACTTCAAATAGCGAGATTAATATATCTTCTTTGTTTTTAAAATAAAGATAAATCGTGCCATCTGCTACGCCAGCTTCACGGGCAATCTTTGATACTTGGGAATGATGATAGCCGTTTTCAGCAATCACTTTCACCGCTGCATCGATTATTTGTTCAAATTTTTGACCTTTTCTCTTTGCCATGTCTTCACTTCCTCAGCCTATCCTCTGTGAAAAATGAATGATCATTCATTCACTATGTTTTCATTTTAGAGTAAGACCACTCTCATGTCAAACACAGCATCGTGAAAATACCCTCGAAAAATTTAGGACCTTTCTAAAAGTGGAGGTTTAGTTCACTTCTGTGGTTACTTTTTCATCTCGTTTTTTCTTTTCTTCATCCACAAGTGCTCTTCTCAAAACTTTACCGACCATTGTTTTTGGAAGATCATCCCGGAATTCAAACACTTTAGGAGCCTTATAAGCAGATAAATGTTTACGACAATATTGATTCAACTCTTCCTCAGAAAGACTTTCCTCATCTTTAAGAACAACAAAGGCTTTGACTGTCTCCCCTCGATAAGGGTCTGGGATGCCGATGACTACCGCCTCTTGAATAGCTTCGTGTTCATACAACACTTCCTCTACTTCACGAGGGTAAATATTAAATCCACCTGCAATAATCATATCTTTTTTACGATCGACAATGAAGAAATAGCCTTCTTCGTCCATGTAGCCCATGTCTCCAGTCAAGAGCCAGTCGCCATCAAAGGTTGCCCCTGTATCTTCCGGACGGTTCCAATAACCTTTCATCACTTGAGGTCCACGGACCGCCAGTTCACCAATTTCGCCTGTCTCAGCCTGTTCCCCGGTTTCTGCTGAGACGATAACAGCGTCTGTGTCCGGCCAAGGTAATCCGATACTTCCCGTCGGTCGCTTCCCCCACATTAGGTTAAAGTGAGTCACAGGAGAAGCCTCTGTTAAACCAAAGCCTTCAGATAGTTTCCCACCTGTTAACTCTTCAAATCGTTGCTGCACTTCCACCGGCAACGGTGCTGAGCCGCTTATACAAACTTCAACAGAGGACAAGTCGTACTTTTGGACATTGGGGTCATTAATAAGACCTATGTACATCGTCGGTGCTCCTGGAAAAATCGATACCTTTTCCTTCGCAATCGCTTTTAATATTTGTGTCGTGTCAAAGCGTGGAACGATGACCATTTTCGAGCGATCCATGATCGAAAAATTCATTCCAACAGTCATCCCATAAACATGGAAAAATGGCAGCGCACATAGGATGACCTCATTACCATGATCAATTTTGTGCATCCACTTTAAGCATTGCGTCGTGTTTGCCACCAAATTATGGTGAGTAAGCATAACACCTTTCGCTACACCGGTTGTGCCACCTGTATATTGTAAGAGGGCGAGATCCTCCTTTGGATTCACTTTAAATTCAATTGGCTTTGGTTCACACGACTTTAATAACTTGCTAAATGAATGCGTATTTGAGTTGTACGAAATGTCCACCTTTACTCCAGAGTTTTTCTTTTGAATAAACGGATAAGCGATATTTTTCGGGAATGGGAGGTAGTCTTTAATCCCTGTGACGATAACATGTTCAAGTTTCGTTTTCTTCATGACATTGGCAACTCTTGGATAAACAAGATCCAAACAAACGATTACCTTAGCCCCTGAATCGACCATTTGGTGCTCTAGCTCTCTTTCCACATAAAGTGGATTCGTTTGCACGACAACTGCCCCAGCCATAAGTGCTCCATAGTAGGAAATCACCGATTGCGGAGTATTGGCCAACATGATTGCAACACGATCCCCTTTCTTAATATCAAGATCGCGAAGACCGTTTGCAAAACGCAGCGCACCATCATAAACTTCAGCAAAATTCATTTCTTTCCCCATGAAATGAAGTGCCGTCTTCTCTGGAGTCTCCTTTGCTGCCTCTTCTAAATACGTCTGCAACGCTTTTTCTTCATATTCAATCTTAACCGGAATTTCTTCGGGATAATGTTTTAACCAAGGTCGTACGAGTCGTTCTTCCATGAAAAGTCCTCCTTCGACTCTCTCCTTCCAAGTAAGACAACATCCTCTCTCTCCTCCTATTTTAATGAAAACGATTCCAAATTCAAAGTCTTTTGTGAAAATTCTTCAAATTTTTATTTTTGTATAATAGTTAGTCGATTGTTTGAGTAGGCATGCCTGACAAAAATTCCCTAGGAAAAACCGCATAGCGGTCTTTTATACAAGGTTGTTGCTTTTTGATAAAATTAGCGATCGAATCCCCTACAAGCGGACGCTTTCCCTCAAAAGCAGTAAATATTACGAAAACAGCCTTAGTTGCGCTTATACTTTATTTTTTTAGAAAAGGTAAACTTTCTTAAAGTATAAAAAAAGAGAGTGCCTCAAGGTGAAACCACCTTATAAGACACCCTCTATGCCATTCCTAGTTACTTCTCACTCGTATTCGCTAGTTTTTCCCGTTCCTCTTCTACCAAAACTCGTCGTAGAATTTTTCCGACCATCGTCTTCGGTAATTCTTCTCTAAATTCAAATAAACGTGGAACTTTGTACGCGGCTAAATGTTTCCGACAGTATTCTTCCAACTCGTCTTCCGCTAAAGATTGCCCCTCTTTTAATACGATAAAGACTTTGACAGTTTCTCCTCGGTATGGATCAGGAACTCCGATGGCACAGGCTTCTTGAATTGCTTTATGTTCATAAAGAACCTCTTCAATTTCTCGTGGATAAATATTGAATCCACCTGCAATGATCATATCTTTTTTACGATCTACTATATAAAAATACCCCTCTTCATCCATGTATCCCATATCCCCGGACAGAAACCAGTCATCTTTAAACGTGGCCTGAGTAGCTTCTGGCTGGTTCCAGTAACCTCTCATGACCTGCGGACCACGAATGATTATTTCTCCGATTTCATTTGGTTCAGCTAATTCCCCTGTTTCAGCTGATAATACAGCTACATCCGTATCCGGCCACGGGATACCGATACTTCCCGATTTCCGATTTCCCCAAATCAGATTGGCTATAGCGACCGGAGCTGTCTCTGTTAATCCGTATCCTTCAACTAAACTTCCATTTGTAACATTTTCAAAACGGTTCTGCACATCGACTGGTAAAGGAGCTGAACCGCTTATGCACGCTTTAATGGAAGACAGGTCATGCTTTTTAATATCAGGATGATTTAATAACCCAATATACATCGTTGGAGCCCCTGGGTAGATGCTTGCTTTTTGACTTTCGATCGCTTTCAGAATGTCTTTTGGTTCAAATTTAGGCATGATTACCATTTTATACGCCATTCGAATCGCCAAGTTCATAACCGTTGTCATGCCATAAACATGAAAAAATGGCAGGGCAGCAATAATAACTTCTTCTCCAGGCTTCATTTTGTACATCCAGTGCTTACATTGCAATGTATTCACAACGAGATTGTAATGAGTAAGCATTACTCCCTTTGCAGGACCTGTAGTACCACCAGTATATTGAAGCAGTGCGAGGTCCCCTTTCGGGTCAATATCAAGCTTAATCTCTTGTGCCTTTCCCTCATTTAGAAATCTCTCAAAAGAATGGAGACGGTCATTATATTGGAGGTCTACTTTAATGCCTGTTCGTTTTTTCTGAACGAACGGATAAATGAGGTTTTTAGGAAAAGGTAAGTAATCCTTAATTCCAGTTACAATGATGTGTTCCAGACTTGTGTTGTCCTTTACATTGGCTACTTTCGGGTAAACTAAATCAAGACAAATCATTACTTTTGAACCAGAATCATTCATTTGGTGCTCAATTTCCCTCTCCACATAAAGGGGATTTGTCTGGACGACAATCGCTCCTGCAAATAACGCTCCATAGTATGAAATGACTGATTGTGGTGTGTTGGCAAGCATAATGGCAACACGGTCACCTTGCTCAACCCCAATTGAGCGTAATTGATTAGCAAACTTTAATGCGGAATCATAAACCTCTTTGTAAGTCATTTCTTTCCCCATAAAATGAAGGGCTTCTTTCTCAGGAAAATTCTCTGCCGATTCTTTTAAATAGCTTTGCAATGTTCGAACTTCGTAGTCAATGGATGTAGGGATTTCATCTGGATAGTGTTGGAACCAAGGCTTTTGAGTTTTTGTTTCCATTTTTTTCCTCCCTTTTACTTATTAGGACATGTTCAAATAGGAGGGCAACCAAAGTTATATAAGACTCCAATTACCGACCTATTTGACGTTCTAATAGTGACCTCTCCTTTCTAAAGTTCCATTAACTGGCTGTAGGAAATGTACATGAGCCTGTTCATTTCACCACTGGACATTCTCCTCTCTTAGTCTCATTTTAATGAAACCGATTACAATTTAAAAGGTATTTATTCAATTTTTAGAATATTTATTTTTATCTTTGTCCCTTTCTCAAATAAGCAACAAACTTTACGATAATACCATTATTTTTTCCCAGGCCTTTCTTACCCTATTGCTAACAGTATTATTCTATTCTATGAGAAAGACGACTGGCTTCATGCCAATCGTCTTGAATGATATAAAATCAAATTTCACTTTTAGAAGAAAAGAAGATAAACCATTCCAGCAATGATAAACCCCGCACATAGCACTGCAAGGATTTTCCACAACGTTTCCAATACCTTCACCTACTTTTGTTAGTCCAGTTAAATACTCGCTCCTATCACGTAGGAAAGAGCGATGGAAAGAATGAGGGAGATAAGTCCCACCGCACGGTTGTCATTTTTAAGTTCGCGATCTACTTTAAAACGAGGGGTTAGAAACTCAAAAATAAAGTAAACAAAAAGGAGAAGCATAAACCCGTAAATTCCCCACACCAGCATCATAACGACTGTATCATTCGCTTCAATTGAATGACGAAAAACGTTTGCCACACCGAAGATCTTTCCTCCCGTGGCCATCGAGACTGCGACGTTACCTGACTGGATTTCCTCCCATGTAGAATAACGTGTGACAATTTCAAACACTGCCAAAAAAACAATAATCGCAATAACAACTACGCTGTATATTCCTGCAGTATACATAAAATCGTGTTCAAATAGTGACTCCATAAATAATGAGCTCCTTATTTTAGTTGAACGACAGTGACACCAGAGCCACCTTCGTTCATCCCCCCCATTCGTGTACCCTTGACATTTCGGTGCGTTTTCAATTTCTCTTGAACACCTTTTCGAAGAGCACCTGTTCCTTTCCCATGGATGATCGAGATTTGATGATAGCCTGCAAGTATCGCATCATCTAAATATTTATCCACCATTAACATCGCATCCTCATATCGTTCTCCACGAAGATCCAGCTCAGTCTTTACATGAGCTTCTTTTCCGCGAATCGCTGCTAATGGTGTTTTTTCCTGTTGCTTCGGTCTGGACATGTACTGAAGGTCGTTTGCTTTCACCTTCATTTTCATCATTCCAAGTTGAACGTAAAATTCTTTCTCGCTTACTCGCTCAACAATGTGCCCCTTTTGGTCAAAGCTGATGACCTTCACTTCATCACCTGGTAAAAGCTCCGCTGGTTTACTGGAAGGTTTAGCTTGAGGTTGCTTTTTCTTTGATTTCAATTCAGGAGAAGCTTCACCAAGCATTTTTTTCGCTTCTATTAATTCGTGATCTTTAATGGCAGGATTTGATTTTTGTACATCACGCAAATATTCAATAATCTCATCTGCTTCTTGCTGCGCTTTCTTAACGGCTTCAGTCGCTTTTCGTTCAGCTTCTTCCATCGCCTTTTCTTTCTCTTTCTCAAAACGCTCATACTCTTTTTCAAGATTTCTATGCAAATCCTCGGCCTCTTTACGGTAAGCATTGGCATGTTCAAGGTCTTTTTCAGCAAGCTTACGACTTTCATCTAACGAAGCAATCATGTTTTCAATTTTATTCGTATCGGCTCCAATTTGACTTTGAGCTTCATCAATCACTTCTTCACTCAACCCAAGCCGGCGGCTGATCGCAAATGCATTACTACGTCCAGGAACACCAATCATTAACCGGTAAGTGGGGCGCAGCGTTTCCACGTCAAATTCCACACTTGCATTCATCACGCCTTCTCTGTTGTACGCATACCCTTTAAGCTCACTATAGTGAGTCGTCGCTGCGACACGTGCCCCAATTTTATACACGTAATCTAATATTGAAATGGCGAGAGCAGCTCCTTCCGTTGGGTCTGTCCCTGCGCCGAGCTCGTCAAACAACACGAGACTTTCGTGGTCAAGCTTGTCTAAAATATCGACAATATTTGTCATATGAGACGAGAACGTACTTAAGCTTTGTTCGATCGACTGTTCATCACCAATGTCAGCAAAAATTTGTTGGAAAACAGCCGCTTCTGATCCCTCTTCACAAGGAAGGTGTAAGCCAGATTGTGCCATTAACGTCAACAGACCAATAGTTTTTAACGTTACGGTTTTTCCACCAGTGTTCGGTCCCGTAATCACAAGTGATTGAAATGAATTCCCAAGTTCTACATCAATCGGAACAATTTCATCACCTGGGATTAATGGATGACGTGCTTTTTTAAAATCCATCAGCCCGTGATCGTTAAGCTTCGGCTGGCTTCCCTTAATTTCCTGGCTGTAATAAGCTTTGGCAAAAAGAAAGTCGACTTCCTCCATCGTATCCACGATCATTAGTAAATCTTCTTGTTTTTCACCTACTTCATTTGATAAAACGTGTAAAATCCGCTCAATTTCCTGCCGTTCCTTTACTCGTGCTTCACGAAGTTGATTGTTGATTGATACTACCGCATCCGGCTCAATAAAAAGAGTTGCACCTGAAGCAGATTGGTCATGGACGAGGCCGCCAAATTGCCCGCGGTATTCTTGTTTCACCGGAATAACATAACGGTCATTTCGAATGGTAATGATCGAATCAGAGAGCATTTTACGGCTCGAAGAAGAACGGGTCATGTTTTCTAACTTTGATCGTACACTGCTTTCGTGACTGCGAATCTGTTGTCGAACAGAACGTAGCTGCGAGCTGGCTGAATCGAGCATCTCTCCGTTTTCGTCAACGGATTGTTTAATCGAACGCTCTAAGTCAGTTAAAGGAAAGATTTGTGACGCGAGATCTTCGAGAATCGGTAACTCAATCTCATCTTCAATGCTTTGTTCGATAAAACTTTTAAAGCGGCGGCTTCCATAAATTGTTGACGCAATATCTAACATTTCCTGCTCATTTAACATCCCGCCAATGACTGCACGCTTAATCGAAGCCCGAATGTCTCGGATGCCACCTAGTGGAACTTGTCCTTTTAACCGAAGAATCTTTGTCCCTTCGTACGTCGCTTCTTGTGCATGCTTAACCTCATCCAAATCAGTACTTGGCATTAATGAGTCTATTTTTCGTTTTCCAAGTGATGAACTTGCATGATGGATTAACTGTTTTTTCATTTTATCGTACTCTAATATTCGGCAAACCCTTTCCATAAAAGGGAGCACCCCCTACGTTTCTATCTGTTTTTATTAGGCTCTTTTTTCTGAAAAATAACAACCTTTTACAAAAATAGCCTTTTGTTAAGAAATGCTCGTAACGTGTCAACATCCCACGTATTGACGACAGTTTCTTTTTTTAACCATCCTCGCCGAGCGGCTTTTACACCTACACTCATGTGATCGAGCATCTCCATTCGGTGCGCATCTGTATTAATCGCTACTTTCACACCTGCTTGCTGCGCTTTTTTCAAGTATTCCGAGGCAAGGTCCAGCCGGTTAGGATTTGCATTTAACTCCACGATGGTATCCGTTTGCTTTGCTAATTCAATAAACCTGTCTATATCTACAGGGTAGCCATCCCTCCGGCCAATTAAGCGCCCCGTTGGATGTGCAACCATCGCTACGTGAGGATTTTGCAGTGCATTTTCAAGACGCCTCATGATCGTTTCTTCTTTCTGGTTAAACCCTGAATGAATCGAAGCAATTACGAAATCCACTTCTTTTAGTACATCATCAGAAAAATCGAGCTCACCATTTGGCAGAATATCCATCTCAATACCTGTTAAAATCGTAAAGTCATTATAGTCTTCATTTAGTTTACGAATTTCTTCGTGCTGACGTTTCAATCTTTCCTCATTTAACCCGTTCGCCACACGAAGAAACTTTGAATGATCGGTAATCGCCATGTATGAATAGCCTCTGCTGCGATTGGCTTCGACCATTTCTTTAATTGAATGAGCACCGTCACTCCATGTGGTGTGCATGTGTAGATCAGACTGAACATCTTTATAGTCAATAAGTGAAAGGTCCGCTTCGGACGTCTCTAATTCATCGTAGCCTTCTCTTATTTCTGGTGGGATATATGGGAGATTAAAATGAGCGAAAAACGCAGCTTCATCTTTAAAAGTTTTGACCTCTCCTGTTTGGGCAGATTCTACGCCGTACTCACTTATTTTTTCACCTTGTTCTTTTGCCCGTTGACGCATAAGCACGTTGTGGTCCTTGGAGCCTGTAAAGTGATGAAGGGTTGTCGCAAATGCTTCATTTTCAACAAGTCGGAAATCAACAGGGACGATTAAATCACCAAATTGAAACTCAAGACTAATCTTCGTATCACCTTGGCCAACAATTTGTTTTATATGATCCATCATCGTAATCTGTTCGGCTATACTGTCGGGGTTATCCGTTGAGATGATAAAATCTAAATCCTTCACCATCTCTCTGCCTCTTCTAAAGCTTCCTGCCAATTCGAATCGGTGAAGATCTGTGAACTCATTCAATCTCCTTATTAATTCCTCGGCAATAGGCATGACAAGAGAAACAGGTAAGCGGTCAGGTCTTTTTCCAAAATCCGCTAGTGACGCGAGAATTTTTTCCTCCGTTTTAGCTCCAAACCCAGCTAGTTCCCGAACGCGTCCGGCTTCACATGCTGCTTTAAGTGTAGCTGCATCCTCTACACCTAACTCTTGATAAAGTTTACCGATTTTCTTTCCTCCTAAGTTAGGAAGCTGGAGAAGAGTAAGGAGTCCTGATGGTAGTGCTTCTGCCAATTCGTTTAAAAAAGAGGATTCCCCTTCCTCGATTAATTCCTGAATAATACTAGCCGTTCCTTTACCGATCCCTTTTAGCTTGGAAGGATCACCAATTTCTTCGATCGTTCGTTCATCTCGTTCCAATGCTTGGGCGGCTTTGCGATAAGCCGACACCCGAAACGCATTTTCACCTTTTATTTCTAAATAAATCGCAATTTGTTCAAGTGTTTTTATAATATCTTTTTTATTCACCTTTGACATTTGTTGTTTCACCTCATTTGATAACAATGTTTTCGTAATGTTTGTTGTCTTTTTTATAGGCTCTTTTCTAAAAGATTGTTGCTATTTATTTTTTGAGCGTTAGGCAAGCGTATGCTTGCCCTGTCACGCATAGCGTGACAGGTTTTTCAAATCAAATGAAAGTGGCCGATAAATTCATTTGTCCGTAACATCATTTGACTTGAAAAAACGCTCAAAAAGCAACAAACTTTACGATAATAACCTTTTTATAAGATTATCGCTCGCCTCAAGAAAACCACTGTTGCTTTTCCCGCTGGATTCGCCGCATCCTTTCGCTCTCCAACTTTTTAATAAAAAACAATAATCAATGCGAAAAAAGTCTTTATAAAAGAGCCTTTGATAACGTGTCACCTTCTCATCATATCCAACTATCTACCTTCACCGCAAGCAATAGAGGGTGGACTGAACTTTGAGTAAAATTTTGTTTTTCTGCATGAAGTTCGATTATTTTTACATAAAATCAAGGTTATTTGACACGAGACGATGGTGCCTGAAGCTAGGCATCGAAACGTGGATTTTTTGCTCTCAAAACTAAAAAACTCCCCTGTTAAAAAAGGGAAGTTTTTCCTGAGGATGCCTCTATCCATAGATCTTTTAATTGGTTTGAAATGATCGGCGTGTAATCAAAAATTAGTTGAGCAAGACTTGAATTTTGTATTGCCTGTTGAAGAAACTCAACCTGAATGAGAGCGCCTAAGTGAACGAGAATAACCACAACTAATAACCCTTCAAGGAAACCAAGCGCGCCACCTAACCACCCGTTGATCGTATGTAAGATCGGCAGATGAGCAAGAAAATCAAACATCGAACCTATAATATGCATAACAATTTTTGTTGCAAAGAATAGAATCGCAAAAGCAATCCCATTATAGTATACAGTTTCTACTGAAAAAGCATCTACTAAAAGTGCAGAGGTTCCATTATCTGACCCCAATGTTGGAAAGGGGATCCAGAGTCGAATGTACTCAGCTACGTCCTTGTAGTATAGGTAAGCAACAATAAAAGAAACGATAAAACCTAATAAATGAACGAGTTGAAGAATAAGACCTCTTCGAAACCCTACAAAAAAACTTCCAATGAGAATAATAAATAATAACAAACTTAGCATGCTCTTTATTCCCCATCTTTCTCTATATCGATATTTTTCTCCTTGAGCTTAATCAGCTCATCTCCTATATTCAAAGCAGCCAAAACAGCTAATTTACCACTATCTAAATAAGGGTTGTTCCCTTTTATCTCTCTCATTTTATCATTCACGAGCTCAGCAACGTTCTTAACATGCTCGGGACTTTCTTTCCCTACGATGGTATATTGCTGCCCGTATATTGTAACGATTGTTCGACTTTTTCCCTTCCCTTCTCCCACCAATAAGCCTCCATTCGTCATGAGAATCCTGAATTCTATCATAACATGTAGATTCATGAATGAAAATATTTCACATAAAACTTAAGAGAAGCGTGACGTTTATCCTCAAGTTGGCTATACTCTTACTTAGTCATCTTAGGTTCTTTTGTCCCTATTTTGCTTATCATTCACTTTTTTAGGAGGTCACCGATGAGTCACCAAGTACTCAAAGTAACGAACGAACGATTACATAAAATGAAAAAGCATTACATTTCTTCTTTAAAATCACCTACTCCGCAAAATGCAGCATTTGCGGCGAAGGTTCCAGGTTGTACTATTACCGCTTACACGTCGGGAAAAGTGTTATTTCAAGGCGCAGATGCGTCGAGAGAAGCAGGTATCTGGGAAGGCTCACCGACGGAGGCTAAGAAAAAAACAGCTACTAGTGCAAAAAAATCAGTAGACACCCACGACTACTCACCACCCGCTCAATTGCAAAGCCTTGCTATGCTCGGTAGTGACGAAGCAGGAACAGGAGACTACTTTGGCCCAATCACGGTTGCTTGTACGTATTTAACCCCCGAGCAAATGAAAAACGTGGAGCACATGGGAATACGAGATTCGAAAACGATTAAAGATCCTGTGATCCTTGAGCTCGCACCTGAAATTATGAAAAAGTCAACATACAGTTTATTAACACTAACAAATGAAAAGTACAATAATCTTCAAGTAAAAGGCTATAACCAAGGACGGATGAAAGCGATGATGCACCATCAAGCGATTATGAATGTGCTAAACAAATGTCGTGAACAGAAGCTGAATCCAGAAGGAGTTTTTGTAGACCAATTTTGCCAACCAGGGGTTTACTTTAACTATTTAAAGCAAAGTGGCCATTATTGGCAGGAAGAAACGCCGATTTATTTTGCTACGAAAGCGGAGTCTCTTCACGTTTCTGTAGCAGCAGCGTCCGTTATTGCCCGCTATGCGTTTGTTAGGGAGATGGACAAACTGGAAACTTCACTTGGTTCTCCCGTCCCTAAAGGAGCCAGTGGAAAAGTCGATTCAGCCGCAGCGGAGATTATCCGCCTTCACGGCCGGGAAACCTTGAAGCAGTGTGCAAAACTGCATTTTGCCAATACAGGTAAAGCTGAACGACTCGTGTAAAAAGAGTTTATGAGCCGAATTGTGCGGCGTAACGGTAGCTGTCCGCTTATATTTTGAACAAAAGCGTAATGCACCTGGAGCTAGATGGTACCCCAACTTTAAAAAGTTACCCACAACCTTAACAAAATATAATTTCCTGGTGAAACAATAAGAAAAGAGTATGAGACCGAAGGAATGCCACCTGTCTCATACTCTTTTCGTTCCTATTAACTCCGCAATGTCGCCCCGAGCTTCGCTTCAAGCTGCTCGATGACACGGTGATGAACGTCGCTAACATCTTCATCTGTGAGCGTACGTTCCGGATCAAGATATCTTAAAGCAAAAGCAAGTGATTTTTGACCACTCTCTAAATGCTCTCCTTGGTAGACATCAAACAGCTTTACACCTTTAAGCAAAGGACCACCTGCTTCACGAATCGCCTCTTCCACTTTTCCAGAAGCAACGTTTTCACCTACGACTAGAGCGATATCACGGTCGATAGCAGGATAACGCGGAATCGGTTCATAACGAACATCTTGTTTTCTTTCGTTCGTGAGATTTTCTAAATTCATTTCGAATACATACGTTTCTTTTAATGAAACGTCTTTGGCTACTCCTGGGTGGAGCTGTGCAAGGAAGCCTATTTCCTCACCTCTTACTAAAATCCGAGCCCCTCTCCCTGGGTGCATGCCATTGATTTCTGCCTGCTCAAAAAGGACCTCGCTAGTAATATTAAGCTCTTCAAGTAACCCTTCAACAATGCCTTTTACGACAAAGAAGTCCACGCTTTTCTTTTCCTGCTGCCAAGGGTGTTCCTGCCACGTACCCATAAACGCTGCAGCAAGATTCAACTTTTCCTCAGGCTGTTTTGTGACCGTTACTTCATCTGTATGGAAAACCGATGACAATTCGAATAAAGCAACGTCATGTAGATTACGATTTTTGTTATGGCTTAATGCTTCCAATAAATGAGGCAGTAATGTTGTCCGCAACGTGCTGCGTTCTTCACTCATCGGTAGCGCCAATTTCACATCGCGCGAGATGCTTTCACTTCGGATCGCTTTTTCTTTTTCTACCGTTGTCAATGAGTACGTAATCGCTTCGTTTATTCCTGCACTTTCTAAATAGCGACGGCTTCGGCGCTTAAGGACTTGTATATCCGTTAAGCCTCCTGGTGTGGTCGCCGCTTCAGGCAAAGTTGTCGGGATTTCATCGTAGCCGTGTAAACGAGCCACTTCTTCAATAAGATCAACATCCAATGTAATATCTTGTCGCCTCGTAGGAACTTCTACACGAAATCCTTCTGCTGTTTTTGTATAAGAAAAATCAAGGTTTTGTAGAATACCGGAGACTACCTCAAATGAAAGATCCGTTCCTAACTTCTTGTTAACGCGTTCAAGATTCAAATCAATTTTCATTGGTTCTTCGCTTATCTCATCAAATTCCACTGGTCCTTGAAGCACTTCGCCATCAGCAAGCTCAGCAATTAACGCAGCCGCCCGCTCACCAGCTTTTTTCAATCGGGAAGGATCGACTCCCTTTTCAAAGCGTGTACTAGCATCACTTCGCAAGCCAGTATCTTTCGCTGCTTTTCTTACAAGAGTGCGATCAAAGTATGCCGCTTCTAGTAAAATCGTGGTCGTTTCATCATGAACTTCAGAATCAGCACCACCCATTACACCCGCTAGTGCAACAGGATCTTCACCGTTTGTAATAACGAGATGGTCAGATGAAAGTGAACGTTCTTGATCGTCCAATGTAACCATCTTTTCCCCATCTTGAGCTCGCCTTACAAGAATTTCTTTTGAGCCTAGACGATCATAGTCAAAAGCATGGAGCGGTTGGCCATATTCAATTAACACAAAGTTCGTCACATCGACAACGTTATTGACCGGACGGATACCGGCAGCCATTAAGCGTGTTTGCATCCACAATGGCGACTCTTTAATTGTTAAGTTTTTAACAATTGTCGCCCCGTAATATGGAGCATCTTCTTTCGTTTCTACTTGAACAGATACATAATCTGAGGCTTGTTCTCCAATTGAATGAACATGAGGTTCAGGAAGCTTTGGCTCACGTTTTAAAATAGCCGCGACTTCATACGCGACCCCGATCATGCTTAAACAATCTGCACGATTTGGAGTGAGGTCCAGTTCTAGGACTGTATCGTGCAAATTCAAATGCGTTAACGCATCATCACCCGGCTTTAAATCAGTTGGAAAAACAAAAATCCCTGAAGAGTAAGCTTTTGATACAAGCTTCCCTTCGATACCAAGCTCTTGTAAAGAACAAATCATTCCTTGAGAAACCTGACCGCGAAGCTTTGCTTTTTTTATTTTGAAGTCATTTGGTAAGCGTGCGCCAACTTTTGCTACAGCAACGTACTGGCCTTTCCCGACGTTTTTCGCTCCACAGACGATTTGAACAGGCTCTTGTTCACCGATATCTACTTGACAGACGTTTAGTTTATCGGCATCAGGGTGAGGGTCACATGATAAAACGTGACCGACAACTACACCTGTTACTCCTTGATTTAACTCGTGTATAATGTCAACTTCCACACCGCTTCTTGTTAATTTTTCAGCCACTTCTTCTGGCGTGTAATCGTCTATATGAACGTATTCTTTTAACCATTCGTATGATACTAACACGTAAATTCCTCCTTTGATTCGACTCCCAATTTATTTAAACTGTGATAAGAAACGGATATCGTTCGTATAGAAATGACGAATATCATCGATCCCATAATGTAGCATCGCTAATCGCTCTACACCCATTCCAAAGGCAAAGCCAGAATAGATTTCCGGATCAAATCCACCCATTTTCAACACGTTTGGATGAACCATTCCAGTACCTAAGAGTTCAATCCACCCCGTCTGTTTACACGTACGGCAACCGCTGCCGTGGCAAATCGCGCAAGAGATATCAAGCTCAGCAGAAGGTTCTGTAAATGGGAAGAAACTTGGACGAAGACGGATTTTACGATCAGTCCCGAAATATTTTTTTACAAATGTTTCGAGAACACCTTTTAAGTCACTCATGCGAATGTTCTTGTCGATCATAAGCCCTTCAATTTGCATGAACTGATGAGAGTGTGTCGCATCGTCTTCATCACGTCGATATACTTTACCTGGACAAATAATTTTGACTGGACCTTTGCCTTCATGCTTTTCCATCGTTCTTGTTTGCACTGGAGATGTTTGTGTACGTAAAAGCAAATCAGACGTAATGAAAAACGTGTCTTGCATGTCACGGGCTGGGTGATCTTTAGGTAAGTTCAATGACTCGAAGTTATAGTAATCGGTTTCTACTTCAGGTCCTTCAGCAATTGAAAATCCCATTCCTATAAACACGTCTTCCATCGTTTCGATCACGGATGTTAGAGGATGACGATTCCCACGACGTACTTCGCGTCCTGGCAATGTGATATCAATGCTTTCCTCTTTGAGCTTTATGTCTAAAGCTTCCTTTTCCATACGAACTTCTTTTTCATCGATGGATGCGCTTATCGCATCACGGACTTCATTAGCTTTTTGTCCGACTTTTGGGCGTTCTTCTTTTGAAAGCTTCCCCATTCCTTTAAGTACTTCTGTAATTGGGCCTTTTTTCCCTAAGTAAGCAACACGGACATCTTTTAAATCTTTAACTTCCGTTGCCTCGTCTACCTTTTTTAACGCTTCTTCTTGCAGTTCTTCTAAGCGATCAAGCATGTTTTTTCCTCCTTTATGTGATGAACTTCATTTTTTTGAGCATAAAAAAGAGCCTTCTCCCCAGTAAGGGACGAAGACTCGCGGTACCACCCTAATTAGTAAAAATCCTTTTTACTCACTTAAAATTGTAACGGACTGAAGTCCGGGCTACCTTAACAAACGAATATTTGTGTTCCGGTGCCAACTCAGGAGTGAATTCGGCTGTGTCTCACATCGAAATGCTTTCAGTCTACGGCATTTCGTCCCTGAATGCTGACAGTCAGCTTACTAATCTCCATCAAAGTTTTTAGCTGCTTAAATTGTATGGATTATATTATATACTTTTTACAGCGCTCGTGCAATTGGTCTTAATCATCTTAGTCAAAAAAGAGAGAATCCATACTCTAGACCCTCCTTTTTAGAGAACCGACAGGAGCAGGCCATATCGTTCCCGCACTATTGAACAACCTTTTATATAAGCTTTAGATGATAAAGTAAAATACCACAAGCCACCGAAACATTTAAAGATTCAGCATCCCCATATAAAGGGATGTACAAATTTTGATCAGTTTCTTGTAGAAGTGTTTCCTCTACCCCTTGACCTTCATTTCCAACTACTAGGACAAAGTCATTTTGCGGTTCGATGGCGGAATATGTACTTCCTTCAAAAGAGGTGCCAAAGACCGGAACTTGGTTTTCCTGACACAAACTAACCGCTTCATGTAAATCCATTTTTTGGATTGGGATATGAAATAAGGACCCTTGTGTTGCTCGGATGACCTTACTGTTATATGGATCAACAGTTCCTTCTGCAAAAACAATACCTGTAATTCCTACGGCATGAGCAGTGCGGATGATGGTCCCTAAATTTCCCGGGTCTTGAATTCGATCGATGAATAAAAATTGACCGCTCTCTAAAGGAATGTTTATATTATCCGGAAGCTCACACACGGCTGCAAAACCTTGCGGGGTTTCCGTTTCACAAAGCTCCTTCATAACTTTAGCTGTCACTTCAATTGGCTTCACTTCTACTGCCTTCCACTCTCTAGGCAATTCCTCTCCTTCCCTAACAATGAGTTCAACAAAAGGAATGTTTCCTTTTAATGCTTCCTCAATTAAATGGGGACCTTCAATAAAAAACAGGCCTGACTTTTCTCTACCTCGTTTTGTATGTAATTTTTTCCACGCTTTAATTTTTGCATTTTTAGGTGATTCAATTCGTTCCATTCGCTTGCTCCTTTTAAAGGGTCTTATTCCAAAACTTATTCGGGTATTACATAAATCTCATTATAACTTATCATACTATAAATGAGACTACATCCAAAATGTGATGGATGTTCATGTTTCGTGAAAAAGACCTTACAGAAAGGATGTTCATGATGAGCTTTAATTTACGCGGTGCCATTATGCAAAATATTGCGGGCAGTGACGAAGAAAAAGTTGAAGCAACAATTCAGGATGCAATCCAAAGTCAAGAAGAAAAAATGCTTCCTGGCTTAGGGGTTTTGTTTGAAGTTTACTGGCAAGGGGCTAGCGAACAAGAAAAACAAGAAGTGATTCAACAAATTTCCCAAGAACTTAAACAATAAGGAAGAGGGTGTCTCAAAAGGTTCGCATTCTAGCCTTTTAAGACACCCTTTCCTCTGTATAAAATATCAACGTAAAAGATCGACAGATACATTATGTCTTCGATTTGCTCTTAAAAACCTTACTGCATTTATTTCTCTTCTATTCAAACGTAATTTTATTGACAGTGTCTTTATCTAGCTTTTTAATAACTTCGACAATGAGTTTTACCGCGTTTTCAAAATCGTCACGGTGTAAAATTGCAGCATGTGTGTGAATATAACGAGTCGCAATCGTGATCGACAACGCGGGTACACCATTAGCCGTTAGATGGATTGCACCGGAGTCTGTTCCGCCGCCAGGTACGTAATCAAACTGATAAGGAATTTCTTTATCGTCTGCGGTATCCGTTACAAAATCACGCAAACCTTTGTGAGAAACCATAGAGGCGTCATACATAATAATTTGCGGTCCTTCTCCCATCGTTGACATAGCATCCTTATCTGTTACTCCTGGCGTATCGCCTGCAATTCCTACATCAACACCAAAGCCAATGTCAGGTTGGATATGGTGAGCTGATGTACGAGCACCACGCAATCCTACTTCTTCTTGAACAGTTCCTACACCATAAACCGTATTCGGATGGTCTTCGTCTTTTAAACGACGCAGAACCTCGATCGCAATCGCACATCCAATTCGGTTATCCCAGGCTTTAGCCATAAGCAGCTTTTCATTTTTCATTACCGTAAAGTCACACACAGGAACAATAGAATCGCCTGGTCGAACGCCGAACTCCATTGCTTCTTCCTTACTGGATGCACCGATATCAATATACATTTCTTTTTTATCTACTGATTTCTTGCGTACTTCCGCAGGTAAAATGTGCGGCGGCTTAGATCCTATCACTCCAGGAACATTACCGTTACGCGTCATCACTGTTACGCGTTGAGCGAGCATCACTTGCTCCCACCATCCACCAACAGTTTGGAACTTAATAAAACCTTTGTCATCAATGTTTGTAACCATGAAACCAATTTCATCTAAATGACCAGCGACCATGATTTTAGGACCGTCAGCTGAGCCTTTCTTTTTCGCAATTAAGCTTCCTAAATGATCAGTTTCCACTTCATCCGCAAAAGGTTCGATATGTTTTTTCATTACTTCACGAGCTTCACGTTCATTACCGGGAATGCCGTTTGCATCCGTTAACTCCTTGAGCATACTTAACGTATTATCCATTACGATGTACCTCCTGATTTGTAAAAAAATTATGTATCTTCTAATAGTATAACGTTTTTCAAAGATCGTCTCAATTCTTTCATAATACTATTGAGCCTTTTTGAACACCTTTTAGTAACCGTTTTCCTGCCTTTGGTAATTCACTTCATTCTTTTTTAAATAAGCATCTAAAATTTCATCTTCCTGAAACCCAAGAGACCCTCCTAAACGTAGATAGGATTGAAAGAAAGCTTTATATGCTTGAAAAGTTGAATCATGACGAAGTTCAGCTAAAGCATTTGTGACCTCAAAAAATGCATATACTAATCCTTCTTTTTCAACAGCCTTCACTTCGGGATAAGTATATACTGATTCAGTTTCGAATCCATATTCAATACCTATCGACAAGAGAAAATGGACACCATCTACGTATTCTTCGAGAATCACGTCTTTATCAGATGACGGTTTTTCACTCCAAAACTTAAAACACCGCGTCTCGTTAGCGAGTTCTGCCAGTTCAACTTGAAATGCGAGAAATTTACGGTCAAGCAGCGATTCATATTTAAGGTCATGCTTTGATTCAATATGATGATCGAGTGATTTTTGCATAGCGAATAATTTACTAAATTCCAATCGTTAACACTCCTTTATCCTCTTCAAGACACCCTTTATTGATTAATCGTTTTCATTATACTACCTGTCTTTATACATGGAAAGAAAGAGAGTAATGCCTGTGAGAAAGCGAAGCTCACCTTTTAGAATGAACTAAAGTAGGTAAACATAAAAAAATACATTTATTTCGAAACTTTACTTCCGCTTATTCGTATAGGCTAAGAAGAAACAAAAATGAATAGTCGAGCCCATTTTCCATAACAAGAGAGACACACATTGAAGTAATAGAGGGAGAGATGACTATGCTCAGTGTAATATTATTCCGAATTCTGCTTTTAATCGCCATTGGTATTGTTGTTTTTAGTGTGATAAAGTACGCCATCGATCCCCGACGAAAACTGGAATCTGCTCACCAGTCAGGTGGTTTTTATTTTCTGGATGAGTCGGATAATGTGAGAAAAAACTTTCTCCTCACTTATTCCTCCGTTATGTTTGAAGGGGAAAAGTACTTAGGAACAGTCGACGATTCCTTTGACGTGACATCGATTACCGTATGGACAGAAGAAAAAGATAAATTAAAAGGATTGAGTAAGACCGACTTTTTATTTATTGAAAAAGAAATTGCAATCCGTTATCCGAAAGCGGAAATCCTTTGGAATAGTCCAATTAAAGAACTGTTTAAAAAGATGAAGAAGCAATAAGAAAAACCTAGCTTGAGCAAAGTACGCTCTAGCTAGGTTTATTCTTATTCTGACATCGATCTTGAAGCAAAAAACTTCTCCCACTTGTACGTAATCGTTCCTTTTTGTCCAAGTAGATAAAAAATACCAAATAGAACGAGTAGGACAAAAAGTGAACCATATAAGGACATCTCACTAATCGCTTGCCCGAACGAGGTAAACAAGAGTGATGGGATGATTAATCCTCCAAATGAATATTTCATATATTCTTTAAAAGAAGATGTCATCTCCATCAAATACAAAGAAAGCAAGTGAAAATGAACAAATGGAAGCATTCGTAAGATCATAACCTGCCCCAGCGTTAACTGTCGGTTTTTAAATATTTTCGCTTTCATCTTCGCCATTCGATTGCGCAACGACGGAAAATAATTAACGAACTTATAAAAGAAAAAACACATTAATGTTAAGCCGATTAATGAATACATACTTCCGTAAAAGAAACCAAAAAAGTATCCACCGGCAATACAAACAACAATTACAGGTATAAATAAAAACGGGCGAATGAGGTGAAGGAGAATAAAAATGAGTGGAGCCAGCCAACCAGCCCGCTCAATAATTGTTGGAACAGCCTCGATGAAATCATTCATGATGTCTCTCCTCCTCTCTTGCTCTAATCCATTTTATGACTAACATAGACAATCTATGATTTTATATTCAGGTGTCTAAAAAGTGACTCATCATGATAACGAGGGATATACTTAAAACAATATGCAGCAAACAAAAAATGGGAAGTCCAATTTTAAACGTTTTCTTCTTTGTCTTGTGCCGAAATAACCTGGAAGATAATAACATTCCGAAAGCCCCACCAAAGCTTGCCCAAGTAAACAGTGCTTGCTCAGAAATTCTCGATTTCCTTTTTCGAGCTTTTTGTTTGTCACTCCACATCATGAAAAAGCCGACCACGTTTATAATGCCATAATACCATAGAAAAAAGTTGATAATTGCTATTTCCAAAACATAACCGCCTTTCATGATAAAGTCTTGTTCTATTGTATTCCCTCAAATAAGAAAAGCGCAAGGCGCCCTTACCCGACGACATGCAAATGTCCAGTCCGATAAAAAGTGCTTTTTACTTTTAATCGGGCAGGTTATTTAACACGAGACGATGGCGCTTGGAGCTAGACATCGAAACGTGGATTGTTTTCTTTCTTAACTCATAAAGAAAGTCACCCTCGAATGGAGAGTGACTTTTTAGATGTAGATAAAAAATATCTTTTTTAACCGTTTCTTTCAACAAATTACTTTAGGTTTGCTTTTGCTTTTTCAGCAAGTGAAGCAAAGCCTTGCTCATCGTTGATCGCGATGTCAGCTAGCATTTTACGGTTCATTTCAATACCAGCTTGCTTTAGCCCATGCATAAAACGGTTGTAAGAAAGACCGTTAATACGTGCTGCAGCATTAATACGTGTAATCCATAGCTTACGGAAGTCACGTTTTTTCTGTCTGCGGTCACGGTATGCATATTGTAAGGACTTCATTACTTGTCCTTGTGCTGATTTGAATAATCTATGCTTTGAACCATGATATCCTTTTGCTAGCTTTAGAACTTTTTTACGACGACGACGTGATACATATCCGCCTTTTACTCGAGCCATCGTAATCCCTCCTTAGTGAATAATTCTATCAGATGTTTTCGATTTATAGCATTGCGTCGATACGCTTTTGGTCGCTCTTATGAACCATTCCACTTTTTCTTAGCTTACGTTTTTGCTTTGTTGTTTTGTTGGCAGCTAAGTGGCTAGTGTAGCCGTGGGAACGCTTCAACTTGCCAGTTCCCGTTCTCTTAAAACGTTTTGCTGCGCCTCTGTGCGTTTTCATTTTAGGCATTTGCAAGTCCTCCCTGTTGAGAAAGATTAATTGTTGTCGTTGTCTGGTGAAAGAATCCAAAATTGGATCATGGTCGTTCAAAGTGTATCTTACTAAAATAGACTGCTTATTTTTCGTTGTTAGGTGCTAGCACTAAGAACATGCTGCGGCCTTCCATCTTCGGCTTTGCTTCGATGGATGAAATGTCTTCACATTGTTTTGCCAGTCGCTCTAACACTTCTCTTCCTAGCTGAGAGTGTGTAATCGCACGTCCGCGGAACCGAATCGCTGCTTTTACTTTGTCACCTTTGCTAAGGAATTTGCGCGCATTGCGTAGCTTCGTGTTGAAGTCGTGTTCTTCAATGTTCGGGCTTAACCGAACTTCTTTGACGTTAATAACTTTTTGCTTTTTACGAGCTTCTTTTTCTTTCTTTTGCTGCTCGTAACGGAATTTACCATAGTCCATGATTCGGCATACCGGCGGTTTTGCGTTTGGTGCAACCATCACCAAGTCAAGGTTGGCATTTTGGGCCATTTCCAACGCTTCATTCTTGGGTTTCACACCAATTTGGTCACCGTTTGCACCGACCAAACGCACTTCACGTGCACGAATGGATTCATTAATGAACATATCTTTACTAATATTGAGCCACCTCCAAAAGATTTAATACAGGATCAAAGCAAGACTATGCTACAGCACCGTCATGTTCCCCGCTTAGCTTGCGGAAACCACAAAGATGGTGTAGGCAAAGCAATTCTATCTCTGCACAAAAAAGCGTGAGCGCATAATCCGCCCACACCTCTACTGTAGAATGTTAAATCAGTGGTAACCTGTCAACTGCCAAGGCGTCAATCAGGTGAGAAGCGGGCGCTTCTGCTTGCTTTGCGTCCATATTTTGTTCACTAGAATAGAGTAGCACACTTCAAATAACAATGTCAACTACCTTTTCATGTATGAAACAAAGTTGTCCTTCTTTAATAATTCTCCACTGATTGTAACGTAGACTTCTTAAAAATACAAGTTTTTCAGGTAAACGCTGTTTCTTTCAGCTCTGGATAAACTTCAGCAAAATGTTCTGTCGTAAGGTTGCAGCTACCCAACTCTTTTAAGTAGGAGATACCTCTTGAATCTCTTCCCCCTCTGCGACAACATTTAAATTAAATTTTATTGAAAGTTATTACATACTTCTTATTTTCCATTTTTATCTTCTCAATTACTTGGCTACTATCGGGCATTTCCCTCAATTCCTATAGGACAGATACTTAGGGATTGCTGAATAACTCTAGAACCCAAATACAAAGGGTGCCGCTTCCATGGCTTCGCTTCAGCCTTCATTCGCGAAAGGCGTGCTCACTGCGGGGTCTTCTGCTGCTCCTGCGGTTCCTCGTCGCAAGAAGACCATTGTTGCTTTTCCTCAGGAGTCTCCCCCATTGCAGCAGCAGCCTCTACTTAGAAGAGAGTAAGTATCTGTCGAATCATGATAATCCTGCTTTCTTAAAGCAGAAAAAACTGCCGGAGAACCGGCAGTTTTCTAGCTTATGTTCGTTCATTAATATCTTTACTAATCCTGGCAACAAACTCATCCAATTCTACGATTTCTGTATCTTTTTCTCCGTAACGGCGGACATTAACGCTATTGGACTCAATTTCCTTATCTCCTAACACTAAAAGGTAAGGAATTTTTTGCATTTGAGCTTCACGAATTTTATAGCCTAACTTTTCATTTCGACCATCCACATGGACGCGTGCTCCGGCTTGGCGGAGCTTATCCTCCACTTTTCGCACGTACTCATCATGTACTTCACTTACACCGATCAACTGAACTTGAACCGGAGATAACCAAGTTGGTAGCGCACCTTTATATTCTTCAAGTAAAAAGGCAACAAAGCGTTCCATTGTAGAGACAACACCACGGTGAATGACAACAGGACGATGTTCATTACCGTCATCACCTACATAAGTCAAGTCAAATTTCTCAGGTAAATGGAAGTCGAGCTGAACAGTCGAGAGCGTTTCATCTTTACCGAGAGCTGTTTTTACTTGAACATCAAGTTTAGGACCGTAAAATGCTGCTTCTCCTTCTGCTTCTACATATTCCACATTCATATCATCCATCGATTCTTTCAGAAGTTCCTGTGCTTTTATCCACATTTCATTATTGTCGACATACTTTTCTTTATCAGCAGGATCCCGGTAAGATAAACGGAAGTAATAGTCATCAATCCCAAAGTCTTTATAGACATTTTGAATCAGCTCTACAACCCGGATAAATTCTTCTTTCATTTGATCCGGACGACAGAAAATATGGGCGTCATTTAGTGTCATTGCTCTTACTCGCTGAAGTCCAGCCAATGCTCCTGACATTTCATGACGGTGCATCATCCCTAGTTCTGCAATACGAACAGGGAGGTTACGGTAACTATATTTTTGGTGCTTGTACACCATCATATGATGCGGGCAGTTCATAGGTCGCAGAACAAGTTCTTCATTGTCCATTTTCATAGACGGGAACATGTCATCTTGATAATGGTCCCAATGTCCGGACGTTTTATAAAGCTCGGAACTTCCTAGAACGGGTGTATACACGTGATCATAGCCAAGGCGCTCCTCGAGATCTACGATGTAGCGTTCAATTGTACGGCGAATTGTCGCTCCTTTTGGCAGCCACAGAGGTAGACCTTGCCCGACTTTTTGATTAACAGTAAATATACCTAGCTCTTTACCCAATTTACGATGGTCCCGCTCTTTTGCTTCTTCAAGCATTTTGAGGTGTTCGTCTAATTGACCTTGTTTTTCAAAGGCAGTCCCGTAAATACGTTGTAGCATTTTATTTTTACTGTCTCCACGCCAGTAGGCACCATTTATTGTCATTAGTTTAAATTTCTTAATCTTTCCAGTAGACGGTAAATGAACGCCACGGCAAAGGTCAAAAAACTCACCTTGCTCATAAATGCTTATCTTTTCACCTACGGGAATATCTTCCAGCAATTCAAGTTTTAATTCATCTCCAATTTCTTCGTAACGACGAGCCGCTTCTTCACGGGAGACTTCTTTTCTTTCAATCGCTAAATTCTCATCAGCAATTCGTTTCATTTCCTTTTCGATTTTTGGCAAGTCTTCGGGTGTTAATGTATGCGACATATCTATATCGTAATAAAACCCGCCTTCGATAACAGGTCCAACACCGAGCTTAACGTCATCGAACAGACGCTTTACGGCTTGTGCCATCAAGTGAGCTGTGCTATGTCGAAGAATCTCAAGGCCATCACCACTGTCTAGTGTGATGATCTCAATTTTTCCAGCTTCACTAATTGGTGCTTTAAGATCTATGTGTTCACCATCCAGCTTACCAGCAACGGCTTTCTTCTTTAGTCCAGGGCTAATAGAAGCTGCTACATCTTCTGTCGTCGTTCCAGCTGGAAACTCCTTTTCTTTTCCGTCTGGAAACATCAATACAATCGCTTCGTTTATTTCTGCCATGTGTGTCACTCCTTTTGTTGTTATAAAATATAAGAAAAACCGCACAGCGGTCTTATATTAAAGCTGTTTTCTAAAAAATTGTTGCTTTTTGATCAAATTATCGCTCAAATCCGCTACAGGCGGCCACTTTCATCCCAGGGCACAAGTACGACATCCATCCTTCCTTCACTTCGTTCAGGTTCACGGTGTCTTCTTTGCTGCGGGCAACGCTTCACAGCCTCCTCGTTCGCAACCCTCGATCACTGCGGTGTCTTCAGCTGCTCCTGCGGTTCCTCGTCACAAGAAGACCATTGTTGCTTTTCCCTTAAGAAGAGTGGCGTAGCTGTCCCTTACTTAGAGTTGTTAAAATAAAAAACACCCATCCCTATAAAGGGACGAGTGTAGATTCAAATACCCGTGGTTCCACCCAGATTTCTAAAAGTACCTAGTTTTTCCCGAGGTATTTAACACCTTCAAAAAAACATACGTATGCTTTTAGCTTCATAAATCGGTAACGGGGTGGCCGTCAATAGTTAATAAGCTCCTTTTTCGTGCGGTTCCCTATTGAAGTTCAGAGGTGGTAATTTACTTTCCATTACTTAGGAAGCTTTCAGCCAGTGACTTCCCTCTCTTTACAAGATGTAAAAGTGAAATCGTGTCCTCATCGTAACTGCTTTTCATATCTACTTATGATACGTATTATAATAACCTCATTTCAGAAAAGCAAGGACTAATTGAAGTTTCCTCTTTTTTCAACACGCACCAATTTAATAAGTTTTTCATTATTATTGACGGGTACCTTATCTCTATACACAAATTAAGAAATTTGATTTTAGCAAAAAGAAATTCGTTCTTCGAAAATGGCTAATAATGTTCGTACAACTGGGCCTTCTTCCACTTCTTTACTATCATGAAGAAAAACTTTTCTTGGAGCCATACTCACCAATGGACTGATAATTCGTTCTGATACCGGAAGCGTCCCGTCAAATGCAACTCTATCGTCCAACATCCGCAGAATTTCCGGTAACGTAAAACGGTTCCATGAATGATCGTAAATCGACACAGGCTGATCACTTAATACAACATGGACAGCTTTAATCTTTGGTGACTCCTGAGCCAGATATTGTCTGCATGATTCTACCATCGTCTGATACTCTTGCTCCATTTTATATTCGTCGATGGCAACTTCAACAGCTTCGATGAGGCCTTTTCTTAGCTTCCGGAGCCGGAATTGGATAAAGGACTCGTAGGAAAACTTTGACGTTTCGTTTAAAATTTCACAAAAAAGCAAATGTAATTGGCGCTGTAGAAAAGATAAGTTATCCTCTAACTGAATATCTGGATGTTCATCTGCAATGATATCCCAAGCTAGTGCAACAATTTCATTAGACTCATTGACCTCTTGATAATAAAAGTGATTTCGTACCACGTCTTCAAGCCATGACTTTAAGTACACTTTTAATGTAAAATTTGTCATTACTGCGGCGACTGTCGTTAAAATTTCGTTTCGTTCTTGTTCGCCTGCATGTACGACCACCTCTACTTGAGTATCGTTTTTTCCTGTCACTAAGTCGACACTTTTACTTAAGTTTTCAAAACTCCCTACAGAGGCTTTAAGTTGCTCGCAGCAACTTAAGCACCTTTGTTTATCTTCAAACTGAATCGTTACCAACGGCAGCCCCTCCCAAACGTGCAAATCGAGTTGAGGGTCAAGACGTCTACCTGCTCTGTTCATCAACTCTTTGCAAACATCTAGTACATATATATGGGGCTGTCCTTATTTTATGAATAGTCTCTGTAAGAAGCCTTAGTTGAACTTAAACTTTTTTCGTAAAGAACCTAAAGTATAAATAAAAATGACGCAGCTTGAATGATTCTCAAGCTGCGTCATTTTACAATAATCCTAGTTTTGCATAACAAAATCTTTATCTGCTTGTTCTTCTTCCTTAAATACACGAAGAGTGCTGTACTTCGTGTCGCGCTGAGCTGGTGTTTTGCCTGCTTCACGAATGAGGCGCAGGATCAAATTCGTGTCCACTTTATGCGTCGCGCCAGCAGCTGAAACCACATTTTCTTCAATCATTGTACTGCCGAAATCGTTACAGCCATACGTCAATGACTTCTTCCCGATTTCTGGTCCCATCGTAACCCACGAAGATTGGAAATTAGGAACGTTGTCTAAGAAAATACGAGCAATAGCTAAGTTTTTTAAATATTCATCAGGTGTCACTTTTTCCGCTTTCATATTCGTATTATCAGGTTGGAATGTCCAAGGAATAAACGCAAGGAAACAATTCGTTTCATCTTGCGCGTCACGAACACGCTTTAAATGAAGTGCGCGCTCCTCACTTGTTTCACCAAATCCGATAACCATAGTTGCCGTTCCGTGCATGCCGACTTTTTTCGCCGTTTTCATGCACTCAATCCATTCTTCCCAAGTACCTTTAAGGCGACTGATTCGCTTTCTCGTACGGTTATCAAGAATTTCAGCTCCGCCGCCTGGTAGAGAGTCCAAGCCTGCTTTATGTAGCTCCGTTAGAACTTCTTCTAACGACAGCCCAGATACTTCAACCATTTTCCAGATCTCTGCTGGTGAAAAAGAATGCATCGTAATATCAAACCTCTTTTTAATTTCCTTCAGCAGATCAGTATAATAGCTAAATGGAAGATCTGGATTCGTTCCACCTTGCATGAGTATCTCTGTTCCATCGACGTCAATCGTTTCCTGGATTTTATCAAAAATAACGTTATCGTCTAATACATAGCCTTCTTCATGTCCTGGTGGACGATAGAAAGCACAAAAGCGGCAATACGTATCACAAAAATTTGTATAGTTAACATTTCTTCCAATGACAAAAGTCGTAATCGGCTCCGGGTGCCACTTTTGCATCATTTCGTTCGCCACTGCGCCAATTTTCTCAACTTCATTGCTCTCATACAGTTGAACGGCATCTTCTACTGAAATCCGTTCTCCTGCTCGAGCACGCTCTAAGATGTGATCAACGCTCATATTTTATATCCCCCATCCTGAAAAAGCTTTCAATCTATTAAACCTATCGTAACATAGAATTCCAACAAATAAATAGGAAAAGCACAGGCCTCTCCGTGGTTTGACGGTCTCATTCCGTTAATTGTTATACGTACGGCGGTTCACGCCATCCATGTACACTTCCTCATTCAAATGGCGAATCCGCTCCATAATGCGCTTCGCTTTCAACTCTTCAATATTTTCAACGCCGCCTTTTTGCGTATAGGTCAGATGTGCTTCTAAATCTTCGAGATCGTAATTAGAGGTAAAAATCGTCGGCAGCTTTTCCATCATTCGATATTGCAATAATGCTCCTAATATTTCATCACGTACCCAGGCACTCATCGTTTCAGCTCCGATGTCATCTAAAATAAGCACCGGCACTCGCTTCACTGTTTCCAATTTGTCCTGGTAGCTCCCGTCTGCAATGCCTTGCTTAAGCTCACGGAAAAAATCCGGTGTATAAATGATCATCGATTCGATCTTTCGCTCTGCTAATGCATTACTCACTGCCCCCATAAGATATGTTTTCCCAACGCCGAATTTACCGGTAATGTAAAGCCCCTTGCCGTCTTCTCCTGGAACAACGCCATGAGAAAATTTCAGCGCTTTTTCGATTGCATCCACTCGTGACTCATTATCCGGATCAATATCCTTAAAAGTCACCGCTACAATTTCTTTTGGTATATATAAGCTTTTAATAAACGATGCTTGCCGTTTCCGCTCGTCCGCTTTTCGCTTTAAAGGACATGGATGATACGAAATATGAATGTCATCTCTGTACATTTTCAACTCGGGTTGAAAGCCGTTCATCAAATTCGGGCAGTTCTCAAGTCCTGGACAGCTGTCACAATGCTCCCATTCTTTTTTAAACTGAAACAAATCATTTAATTGACGTTCGATTTGTGCACTCGCAAGCCCTGGGTTTCGGGCTAGAAACTTCTGAATCCGCTCGTCTTGCAGCACCTCCTGCATTAAAGCTTCAAGCCTTTTTTCAAAATTTCCTCCAGATAGCTTCTTTATGGATTCACCAATCGGTTCCACGTTGACCCCTCCCTTACTATTTCTTTTGCTCAAACTGCTGCATTAATTTTGCAAGCTCTTCCTTTTTCCGCTCAAGGTTTACGTTCGTTTCACCGTTCGCTTCACTCAGCTTAGGCTGCTCGTTTCCTTTTTCTTTTTCCTGAGCAAGCCACTTTGGCAACCGCTCTTTTCTCACATTTCTATTATTTTTCGTTTGTCTTTTACCGCTTGACTTTTGCGGTCCTTGCTGGAATTCTTTTCGCTTTTTGTTTTCTTGTTTAGCAATGACCATCGCTTGATTGACAGTTTGAATATTTTTACGGCTCCATTGCCCGGCAATCTTGTCCGCGAATCCTTTTGTTAGTTTCATGTCGTTAATCATTAAAATGTAATCAATCAACACATTAACGACCCCAGGCGGTAATCGGTAATCCAAAAGTAAATGTTCAACGATTTCCATATCAGCAGGTGGTACTTGGGCACCATCGCTTCGATTTTGCATCATATCCATTGGTGACGTCGTATCATAATAATGAATCATCTTCTCTTCTTCAGTTGTAGGCTCCGTTATATTTGAGGTTAGGTGTGCAGGCTGCTTCCTCAATGCTAGTTTAGGCGGATCCTGGCTATACAGCATCCGGTATCTTCTCTGAATTTGTTTTCGGAGCTCTGATATATTGAGGGCATCTTCATGGACCATTGTATCTTGAATAAACTTGCTCATTTCCATAGGCTCTACTTTATAGACAAAAGCAAGCTGAGCAATGGTCCGTTTGATCTGTTCTTTTTCCAAAGCTTCTTTGTTAATAAATGGTGGTAAATCAGCAAGCATTAGATCGAAATCAAAATCCTGTCCCTCAAACTGATAAGAATTTCCGTTTCCTTTACGCTGTTCGCCTCTAATAACATCCCCAGTTTGATCTTCCACTTCGATTTGAGAAGAAACCATTTCGGAATGATGAAGGCTCTGAAACACATGATCAAAAGCCTGAGTGACTTCTTCTAAATCCTCTGTTTCATGTTTGGGGAGAATAAACCGATTGCGTATGCGTCTGTACTGCTCTTTCCCTAATCGATTATATAAAAAGACACTTAGGACATCGTCTTTAAAAAATGCATCTGGATTAACAGGTTTATTTAATTCATAAATATATACGACTTCATCTTCTTCGTTCTTACGATAAGTGGACACTAAACCGATTGCTTCCAATTTTTTTCGTTCACTAAAAAGTTCATTTAAAGGCCTGCCGGTTAATACCATCAGTGTTTGGTGCTGTCTTTCCGGTAATTCCGAATCCGCAGCCTCTGCTTCGCTCCAGAGGGTTAGATACAAACTGTATGCTAGTGAACCAATTAATGGCTGGTACAACAACGTTAAGACATCCCGATCCGTTTCATGTAGTTTATCTTTCATTTGCACAAGGTACCGATCTATGGGTAAAAGTTCCTTCCAATGCATCATAAGCTCCACCTTACTTCTCATAACATCACTTTGTCTTTTTCCATTGTACCAAAATCTATCGGACGTCTGTATGGAATTTGTTAGGTACAATAGTAGTAGCTGTTTCCTAAAAGATTGTTTCTTTTGATAAGATAAGATCTTCGTTCGGATCCGCTACAGGCGGACGCTTTCACTCCAGGGCACAAGGGCGACATCCGTTCTTCCTTCACTTCGTTCGGATTCACGGTGGCTTCTTTGCCGCGGGCAACGCTTCAGCCTCCTTCTGGGGAACCACCTTGCAGGGTCTTCAGTCGTTGCTTTTCCCGCTGGTGTCACCGCCTTTCGCTCTTTCGTTCTATAAATCAAAAACAACCCCTTTGCGAATAGAACCTTTATTAAAACAGCGTTAACTTCCGCCGCATGTTTTAACGTCTCAGGGGTGCTATCGCCTTTACCTCATTAAAATTCTTAATCACTAAAAGACACTCGCAAAGCGCCTGGAGCTAGACACTGAAAAGTGGATTTATATGGTTACTCAATCTCAAACGAAAAAAGAGCTCCTTCCCCTTCAGACCTAAGGATGGAGGCTCTTCTTATTTCTAATTAAGAATTGTTTTGGTCAGCTTTCTTTAAAAGGTCTTTTAACTCCTCGACAAAGACATTAATATCTTTAAATTGCCGGTATACAGAAGCAAAACGAACATACGCAACATCATCAATTCCTGCGAGATATTCCATCACCTGTTCCCCGATATCATGACTATCAATTTCGGAAATTCCTTGATTTCTCAAGTCCCTCTCCACTTGATCAATGACATTTTCAAGCTTCTCAAGAGGTACTGGTCGCTTCTCACAAGCACGAATGAGTCCGCGCAGCATTTTTTCCCTACTAAACTCTTCTCGGTTCCCATCTTTTTTGACGACGATCAACGGCGTCTTTTCTACCCGTTCAAATGTAGTATATCGATATCCACATGACTCACATTCTCTCCTGCGTCGTATCGAACGGCTTTCATCACTGGGACGGGAATCTAAGACTCGTGTTCCATTATGTTGACAGTTTGGACATCTCATTTTATCCTCTCCCTTTTTTGTCGTCCGTTCTTGTTAAAGGATGTTCAAACATGCGCCTTAAAACCCTTGTGTAAGGTTATCACCAATACCGGTGCCAACAAAGGTAAGACGCCCGTTCAAGTTTTTATACTGTTCGTAGATGATTTTACGACTGTAGCCAAAATCAGTAAAAAGAGGCGTATCGGTTGTCACAGCAAAATCAACAGCAGTACGATACGGTCTTACCATAATGACAGTGATAACCATAAAGATTTTCTTTCCTTGATCGCTGCGCACAATAATTTCACCGTGTTCTGGAGACGTCGATTTTACCTTAAAGCCCTTCTTTTGATTGATCATTGCCTCTACTTCAGCCATCACTTTTTCTTTTGTCGATTTATAATAATGCGTTTTTAATTTCTCGTCTACATGATTTTCTCGTGTTTCTGTATGTGCACTCATATACTTTTGTACTGTATCTTTAAATCCCATTATTCATCCCACCTTAGCACTTTAAGAATAGCAGGAAATGACAGTTTGTTCAATATTTCCGGAAAATTGGTGCGATTTCTTTGTAGTGAATGGCTCTTTTATTTTGCTATTTGCTTTTTGATTACATCCTAATGGGTAAAGAGATGTCCAGGGAAAAATTAATACCTTTTACTCACAATACACAGTCATTTCCCAAGCTTGAAATGCCTATATTTTAATGAAAGTAAAGGGGGGAACATCAATCGATTTCCTACAATTTGTTGTCGATGAGGCTTTGATTGTCATACCTGTGTTAATGATTATCGGAAAGATAATTAAGCAAACTCCCCACGCACCCGACTGGATGATTCCTTATTTCTTGCTTATTTTAGGAATTTTATTTACCGGCATTTTGTTAGGTTTTTCTTTCGAGTCTTTTATACAAGGAGTTCTCGTAACAGGTGGCGCGGTATATGGCCACCAGCTCATCAAACAGACAAGAAAGCCCAGGAACACCCGCAAAAAGAGGGCGTCCAAAAGGTAATATATACTTTTCGGTTACCCCTCCTTCTATTGATTGTTGTTGCTCAAACCGATAAAAAGAAGCATGAAAAAAGATACTTTCAAAGTATTTCACTTAAAAAGTATCTTTGTTGTTCTTTATCTAGTAGTAGACAATGGTCTTTCCGTACGCGGTTCTCCAACTTTTATCGGTCCCATGCCACGGGGAATTTCCACTGCTTCATTTAATTTCGCATCAAGATGTTTCGCAATATAATTTGCAGCAATGTTCGGATCAATTCTGTCACCGCACGTATACACGTCTATGCTAGCGTAGCCGTGCTCTGGAAAACTGTGAATTGTTAAGTGAGATTCACTAATTATGACTACACCACTAATTCCTTGTGGCGCAAATTTGTGAAAAGCCACTTCCCGCACTTCTGCACCTGCTTCAAGTGCTGCATTTACAAATAATTTTTCGATAAACCCCATGTCATTAAGCTTCTCGATATCACATTCCCAAAGCTCTGAAATGACGTGTCGTCCCATGGTTTCCATACCGAAATCCCCCTTTACGTATGTTTCATGCCTTCCTTACTAAGCATGGAGGAATGTGATCACTACGGGGGAAAGTTAGTCCAGAGAGGTCCTAACCCATTAGTAAAGGTTCAAAAATCCTTGAACAATCACTAGTAACGATCATCCCTTCTATTGCTTTTATTCGAAGATCACGAAAAATAGTATACTTCGTTTGCATTTTTTTTGCAATGCCTTTTTTGTTCACGATCGGGGGCGATAATGGGGAACCATTACCATCTTTAAAACATCAGCTCTTTATTTACGCCGTCACCTCTGATTGTTCTTTCAACCGTTCACCTACGTGTTCAATTAAGTTTACGACACGGCAGGAATATCCCCATTCATTATCATACCAAGCAAGCACTTTTACTTGACGGTTATTCATGACCATTGTCGACTGCCCGTCAATGATGGAGGAATTTTCATTTCCATTAAAATCAACCGAAACAAGAGGATCATCAGTATATGAAAGGATACCTTTCAATTCATCTTCCGCTGCTTTTTTTAGTACATCGTTTACTTGTTCTACTGTTACGTCTGTATACAAATCAACCACTAAATCGACTAGAGAGACGTTTGGAGTCGGAACACGAAGGGCCATTCCGTTCATCTTCCCTTCAAGCTCTGGTAAAACTTTCGCAAGGGCTTTTGCTGCTCCAGTCGTCGTTGGAATGATCGATTGACCACATGCGCGAGCTCTACGCAAATCTTTATGTGGATTATCAATATTTTTCTGGTCATTAGTGTAGGAGTGTACCGTAGTCATTAGCCCGGATTCAATACCAAATGCATCATTTAATACCTTCGCCACCGGTGCAAGACAATTTGTTGTACATGAGGCATTCGAAATAATATCATGTGCTTGCGGATCATAATCTTCTTCGTTTACACCATATACAATCGTAATATCTTCATCTTTCCCTGGTGCTGTAATGACAACTTTTTTTGCCCCCGCTTCAATGTGGTAAGTTGCTGTTTCTTTGGATTTAAACTTCCCTGTTGCTTCTACAACGATTTCTATACCTAAGTCCGCCCACGGTAATTCCAGTGGGTTTCGATTATTAAGTAAGTAAACTTTGGAACCGTTTACAACCAAGTGATCACCTTTTGCTTCCACTTCTCCCATAAATGGGCCGTGAACGGTATCATATTTAATTAAATGGGCTAGTGTTTCCGCTGGGTAGGAAGCATTAATAGCCACCACTTCTAAATTTGTGTCTAACACAGCTTTGCGAAAAACCATTCTGCCAATACGGCCAAAACCATTGATTGCAATCGTCGTCATGAGAAAGACTCCTTCCACTTATATGTGTTATACTATTAAAGGTTTAATTCAATTTTAGTATAACATATTTTATGCGAGTAGGTCGTAAATTTCGAATAATTTTTTTCAATTGTACGAATGTCTTGAGAGAAGAGAAGTTTAGTTAGGGATTGCTGAATAACTCTAGAACTCAAATACAAAGGGTGCCGCTTCCATGGCTTCGCTTTCCGCAGGCAACGCTTCAGCCTCCTCATTCGCGAAAGGCGTGCTCATGTTGCTTTTCCTGCAGGAATCTCCGCCATTGCAGCAGCACCCTTGGCTCCCCCCATGTGTATCTCAAAATCAAGTGCAAGGCTTTTAGCAAAAGAAGAGTTATCTCCTTGCAGATTCTCTCCATGAGAAAGAGCATATCCTCTTGCCTTGTAGGCGTATGCTACTTATTCAGCAGCCTCTAGTTAGAATGCTTTTGTAGTTCAAAAAGCACACACTTTACGAAAACAGCCTTGAAAAAAAAGCTTCATTTAAAGAAGACGTCTGACTTAGCTAGTCAAGACGTCTTTACTCCCCATTTTTGCAACACTTTCATTACTTGTAGTTTTGTATTTGCGACAGAACCACTATTGTCAACAACAGCATCAACGAGATCCTGTTTGTCATCTAATGGCATTTGCGAACGGATTCGACTCATGGCCTCGTCTTCTGAAGATTGATCCCTTTGAATTAAACGTTCAAGCTGAGTTTGTTTATCCAAGTAAACAAGAAGAGACTTGTCCACTAAGTAGGTAAGTTCACTTTCAATTAAGAGAGGAATATCCAGAACGACATTTTTATAACCCTTCGCTAAAAAATCATCCCGCTGGCGTTTCATTTCAGTTCGTACGGCAGGATGAACAATACTGTTTAACAGCTTTCTTTTTTCCTCATTATTAAAAATAATAGCACCAAGTTTTTTCCGATGAATCGTTCGGTCTTCATTAGTTATTTCATTACCAAATGCCTGGACAATTTTTTCATAAGCGTCTTGCTCGGGTTCTACGACCTCCCGAGCAATCACATCGGCATCCACTACAGGAATACCCCAACCTTGAATCATGGCGGAAACGGTACTCTTCCCACTTGCAATCCCGCCTGTAAGCCCAATTATCATCGGCAGTTCACCTGCTCTCTTATATTTTCCAGATTCCTAACAAGATGAGTACGGCTCCAGGAATAAATGAAAATCGTTTCATCCACTTCGTATCAGAAAATACAAAGCCGCTTTTCATACCTAACGTTAAACATAAAGCACACATTAAGGCTACACTTACAGCCATATAAAGAGGTGAAAATCCAATAAGGGCCGCTCCTATCCCCGCACCAAACGCATCAAGCGATAAAGCAACACCTAAGAGAAACGCTTCTCTTCCGGTAATGGTCCCTGAGTTATCTAAGTCAGCCACCATCGGCTTTCTTAGTACGCGAATGACAATCCCTAGTTTCTTAATTTCAAAATTGAATATCAGTTCCCGTTCTTCCTTTGATTTCTTATCTTTTTTCGCAGGATGATAAATTTGATACAGCGCCCACGCTCCGATCAAAATAAGAATTAAGCCTCCGATAGATTCTGCTACATTCGGACTCATCACACTGGCAATACCTGCACCCACCGACATCGCAACAAGAATAGATGTAGCTGAACATAAAGCGATAAAACATAAAGAGCGAAACGGCAGTTTCATTTTTCGAAGCCCGTATGTTAGACCTACACCGAAACTGTCTAAACTTACGGCAAAGGCTAATAGCAATAAGGAGAATAACTCCACCATTGGTATGCGCTCCTTTCCTCAACCATCGATATGATAGTATATGGCATGAGCCCATCCAATGTACGAAGGAATTTTTCAATCTAAAAAAGATAGTTGTTTTCATGAAGTTTGTTGCGTTTCCCTTCGTTACGAAACATACGTGATTAGTAAATTTCTAATACCGTTACAAAAGCGGCTGACAGTTGGGACATGTGTGAGTGCCTCTTCCCCCTACCACGGTGCGTATAATTTCATTACCACACTGCTTACATTCATCCCCGCTTCTTCCATACACGAAGAGTTGTTGTTGAAACATCCCCATTTCTCCTTGTCCATTCACATAGGATTTAATTGAGGATCCTCCTTGTTCAACAGCCCCCTTCAACGTTTTCACGATGCTGCCGTGAAGCTTAACGGCTTCTTCTTCTGATAACGAGTCTGCCCGACGTTCAGGGTGAATACCGGCTAAAAACAGAGCTTCATCAACGTAGATGTTGCCAAGACCTGCTAGGATCGTTTGGTCCAGTAGGGCCGGTTTAACCTTCCTTGTCGTACGCTTCAATTTTTGCATAAGGTGAAAAGGAGTGAACGCTTCAGTAAATGGCTCTACACCTAACTGAGAGAGGGGGAGGCTTTTGAGCTCCTCTCCTCTTGGGAACAGGTGCATCGTTCCGAATTTCCGAACGTCGCGATACCTTAACTCTTCATCTCCAACGAGCTGAAAAAGGACGTGTGTATGTTTATCAATTTCTTCGCCTGATTGGAACAATCCGTAACGTCCTTCCATCCTCAAATGTGAAACGAGAGTCCATGAATCTAAATATAACAATAAAAACTTTCCTCTTCGGCCGATGGACTGAAACGTCTCCCCTTTGAGTAAGTCTGCAAAAGCATTCGCATCATCAGGACGCTTAATCATTTTTGGCCAACGTACATCGACTTGTTCAATCGTTTTACCAACGATGAGTTGTTCGAGTGTTCGTTTGACTGTTTCTACTTCTGGCAATTCAGGCATATGACTTCATCCTTTTTTGCATTTCTAATTATTTCGCATCGTACCATGTGTCTCCGTAGGATACGTCCACTTTTAACGGCACGTCAAGAGATATAGCACTTTCCATCACTTCAGGTACGAGAGCCTTCATCGTCTCAACTTCTTCTGGAACAACTTCAAAAATCAACTCATCGTGTACTTGTAAAAGAAGCGTCGATTTAAGTTCTTTTTCTACCATTCGCTCAGCAATATCGACCATCGCTTTTTTGATGACGTCAGCAGCACTACCCTGGATGGGGGTATTCATGGCCGTACGTTCTGCAAAACTACGCTGGTTAAAGTTACGGCTTGTAATTTCCGGTAGATAACGTCTACGATTTAACATCGTTGTTACAAACCCTTTCTCACGTGCCTCGTCGATGATGTTATCCATATAATCCTTAACACCAGGGAAACTTTCAAAGTAGCGTTCAATAAAACCTTTCGCTTCTTTTCTTGTAATCCCTAAACTTTGAGATAACCCGTAATCACTAATCCCATAAACAATGCCAAAGTTTACAGCTTTGGCAGTTCGCCGCATGTTGCTCGTCACTTCTTCTCGCTCTACATGAAACACATCCATAGCAGTTTTCGTGTGTATATCCATATCCCCTCGGAAAGCTTCAATTAACTGATCATCTTGACAGATATGTGCTAACACTCTTAGTTCAATCTGCGAGTAGTCAGCTGCAAATATAACAGCACCTTCTCGTTCCGGAACAAAAGCATGCCGGATTTTCCGTCCTTCTTCAAGTCGGATCGGAATGTTTTGCAGGTTCGGTTCTGTCGAGCTTAATCGGCCGGTTTGTGTTAACGACTGATTAAAAATCGTGTGAATTTTCCCTGTCTTTTTGTGAATGACTTTTAAGAGACCTTCAATGTAAGTCGAATTGAGTTTACCGAGCTGGCGGTAAAGAAGAATTTTTTCCACGACTTCATGCTGGTCCTGAAGTTTTTCGAGAACATCTGCTGAAGTAGAGTAGCCGGTTTTTGTCTTTTTTACGACAGGCAAGTTCAGCTTTTCAAACAACACTTCACCTAGCTGTTTTGGCGAGTTGATATTAAATTTCATTCCTGCAAGTTCATGGATTATACTTTCGATTTCTGCTAATTTTTTTTCAAGTTCAGACCCCATGTTTTGAAGTTCCTCTTTATCAATAGAAACACCGTGCATTTCCATTCTTCCTAAAATGACGGATAATGGCATTTCCAGATTATAAAAGAGTTCTTTTTGTTCATTGTCTGCAAGTTCCTGATCTAATTCTTCACGTAAAGCTAAAATAGCAGCTGCTTTCCGGCATATGTGCTGCGCAAGTGTATCATCTTCTGGTATTTTACGCTTTTTTCCTTTTCCATACACATCTTCATCATGTTGGACGAGTAAACTGTTTTTTCTGCGGGAGATATCACTTATATCATGCGAACCAGAAGCAGGATCAATAAGGTAGGAGGCTATTTGCACATCGAAAGCTACACCATTAAGCGTAACATTTTCCCAACCAAGCCCTACAACCGCTCGTTTTGCATCAAAAATAAATTTTTCGCTTTCTTTATTTTTAGCCCACTCAGAAAAAACTTTACTATTTAAAGCTACGTCAGTTGGAATAAAGTAAGTTCCTGATTTATTGGCAACAGACACGCCTAGGATATTACCTTGATGATAATTTTCCTCTAATACTTCAACAACTAACGATGACGGAGAATCAAGCATTTCCTTTGTGACCTCGGATACGTATGTAATATCCAAATCCTCGATATCCACCTCTTCTGCTTCGCGGTCTCCATCGACCTTGTTTAAAAGGGAGTTAAACTCAAGTTCTTTGAATAAGGAAACAAGTTTTTCTTTTTTGTGTTCTCCGACAACGGCATCTTCATAAGAAGCCTCTACAGGTGCGTCGCACATAATCGTAGCCAGCTCTTTACTCATCAATGCTTGTTCCTTATTAGCTTCGAGCTTCTCTTTGAGTTTTTTACCCGAAACCTGATCTAATCCGTCATAAACGCCTTCTACCGTTTTATGCACCTTCAATAATTTGAGCGCCGTTTTTTCTCCGACTCCCGGTACACCTGGGATGTTATCTGAGCTATCTCCCATGAGCCCTTTCATGTCAATAATTTGCATCGGTTTAATACCGTATTTTTCATTAATTAGTTTTATGTCGTATGTATCTAAATTTGTAATTCCTTTTTTCATCATCGCGACATGAATATTATCATCGACTAGCTGAAGTAAGTCTTTATCTCCAGAGTAAATCTTGACGTCCCAGTTTTCTTTTGAAGCTTTTTTTGACAGCGTCCCGATAATATCGTCTGCTTCATAATTATTAATTTCGTAATGTTTAATGTTAAAAGCATCAAGGAGCTCCCTCATATAAGGAAGCTGTTCTGAAAGCTCAGGGGGTGTTTTCTCACGCTTTCCTTTATAATCTTTAAAAGTCTCGTGACGAAATGTTGTCTTTCCCGCGTCAAATGCTACTAACATGTGAGAAGGTTTTTCTTCTTCTAATATTTTCAATATCATTGTCGTAAAGCCATATATTGCATTTGTATAAATGCCTTTTTCTGTATTTAACAACGGCAAAGCAAAGAATGCGCGATAAGCTACACTGTTTCCATCTACAAGAACAAGTTTGTTCAAGTTCAACACCTCAATTTATAATGATATGCTTATTTTATCAAAGTTCGAGTAGGATACAAACCATATGACAACCGTCTATTTATAAAAAGGCCAATCAAGAAAAGCTCAAGGCGCCCGTGTACCCGACGACATGCAAATGTTCTGTCCGATAAAAAATGCTTTTTACTTTTAATCGCGCAGGTTATTTGACACGAGACGTTCGCGCGTGAAGCTAGACACAGAAACGTAGATTTTTATGTTTTCTTAACTCTTTACCTTAGTTGCGCTTATACTTTATTCCTTTAGAGAAGTTAAATTTTCTTAAAGTAAAAAAGGACCGAAAGCTACATGTAGCTTTCGGTCAATTAAGAGGGTATACAGCATAGTATTAGCTATCATTTTTTTCTTCGTGTAGCTTGTCTTTATAGAACGTTAACATAAAGATTGTCCCTTTATTCACTTCGCTTGAAACATCAACTTTAGCTTTATGGGCTTCAGCTAAGTGCTTCACAATAGCCAAGCCTAAACCTGTGCCCCCTGAATTTCTTGATCTTGCTCTGTCAACACGGTAAAAGCGCTCAAACACTCTTGGCAGTTCTTTTTTGTTCATACCGATTCCAGTGTCTTCTACTTCTACTACTACAGTCTCTGTTTGCTCTCTGACCCGTACGGTTACAACACCATCTTCGGGTGTATACGCGATTGCATTATTCATCAGGTTAATGATAATTTGCTTAAGGCGGAGAGGGTCCCCTTCAATGAATGGCGTCCCTGTGATTTTCACCTTTAAATCAATGTTCTTCTTTCTGGCTGGTTCCTCTAACATAACTTTTACATCCTCGATCATTTCTTCTAAATCGACCTTCTGCCAGTTTAATTGAAACTGGCTATCCTCAATTTTGGATAGTTCGAGAAGATCATAAATCAAACTTTCCAATCGATCAGACTCTTTTGAAATAATCGTAATAAATTTTTTACTTAGTTCCTTATCTTCAATAGCTCCTGACAGTAACGTTTCTGTAAAACCTTTCAGTGAAGTCACCGGGGTTTTTAGTTCATGTGAAACATTGGCTACAAAGTCTTTCCTTGCTTTTTCAAGTTTTTTTAATTCAGTAATATCGTGAAATACGAGAACGATACCTTTGAGCCTGTCATTATTTCCGATAATAGGAGCACCGTAGACGTCAACGTGCCTTAATTCAATACGAATCGGCAATTCCAGCTGGCGACGTTTTCCTTTTTCAGTCAAGAAGATTTCCTGAACAAGTTTAATAATCTGTTTATGTTTAATCGCTTTATAGTACAGTTTATGAAGCCACTCGTTCGTATCTTCTTGGAAAATATCCTTACATGAACGATTTGCAAGCGTTATATCACCCTTGGCATTGATCAACAACAATCCACTGCCCATATTTTCGATTAACGTTTCTAAATGCTCTTGTTGCATTTGGTATGTTTTCGTAATTTGTCCGAGATTTTCTGCTAACACATTTAATGAACGGTTCAAATTTCCCGTCTCATTTGCTTCTCCTTCATACGTTCGTGCTTTAAAATCCCCTTGAGCCAGCTGATTCGCAACCCGGGTCGCTTCTTCAATTGGCACAATCATCTGGTTAGTAATTTTCGACGTAAGTGCGAAAATTACTAGAAAAGCGACTGAAAAGCTCATAAATAAGAAAACCCAAATATCTCGGTAAATGCGATTGAGTTCATCAAGGGCTAATGCTAATCTCAAATAGCCAACCGTTTCACCTTCATCCTCTAACTGCACCGTATAGTAAAGAAGCTCTTCTCCAACCGTATTGCTATAGCGCATTTCTTTGCCTCTTCCAGACCTGACTGCTTCTTCAATTTCAGGACGACTGCTGTAATCCTTCGTATGATCAGGCTCGACATCGGATTCTGCAACTACTTGCTGATCGGCTGAAAGTAATGTAATACGTACATCTAGTTGGTCTGCTAACGTAGACACAATTTGTTGGATTTTACCTTCATCGTCCAAACCCGCTTGATAGACATTAAAAGCAACTACGTCAGCTTCTTTTTCGATACGATCCGTCATTTGCTCGAAATAAAATTCCTTAAATAAAGGGCCGAGCAGAGCTCCTAAGCTTGCCAATACAAGAAACACAACGAGCGTTAAAGGGAGAAGGATCTTGGCCCGGTAGCTATTCATTTATGGCGGGCTCCTCCAGCTTATAACCTAATCCTCTAATCGTTTTAATATAAATCGGTTTTTTTGTAAGTGGCTCGATCTTTTCACGGAGATGGCTAATATGTACATCTACTATGCGTGTATCCCCAACGAATTCATAGTTCCAAACCGCGTTTAGCAGTTGATCCCGTGTTAAAACACGTCCTTTATGGTGAACCAGATAAAGCAATAGCTCAAACTCTTTTGGTGTCAGTTCTAATGCTTCACTAAAGAGATATACCTCATAGTTTTCTGGGTAGATGGTGACATTCCCAATTGTCATTTTCTTTACTTCTTTTTCCTGTTTAAGGGCGGTGGCTTGTGCTCCCCGAGTTCTTCGTAGAATGGCTCTTGCTCTAGCGACAACTTCACGGGGACTGAAAGGTTTTGTTAAGTAATCATCTGCACCTAATTCGAGCCCGAGCACTTTATCAAATTCATCATCTTTAGCGGTAAGCATGAGAATAGGTGTCATGACCTTGCTCTGACGTAGCTGCTTACACACTTCTAAACCATCCATTTCAGGCAACATAATATCAAGGACGATCAAATCAAAATCATCATGTTGTCCTTTTTCCAAGGCTGCTTTTCCGTCCATGGCTGTTGTCACAGAAAAACCTGCTTGTTCCAAATTAAACTGAAGCAGAGTTACTATAGATTCTTCATCGTCTACAACAAGTACTTTTTGTGGCACTGTTAATTCCTCCCCGTGTATGCTTTGACCTCCTATTGTCATAGCAAAGCAAGGTAATGTGAACTTATCTGTTTTTATTTTTGGTTGTTTCGTAAGCGTTATAGCATTTTGAACGTTCATAAGTTGTCTTCACTACTTTTTATATTACTACTTAAAATGCGGGTGTACAAGCACAGATAGAAAACGGCTGCCTCACAATGAGGCAGCCGCTTTCTATCTACTTGCTTAAAAGTTTTCAAATGTTCCTTCGTCTTGAGTCACCGGTTTAAACGGGTAAGGCGGACAAACGTCCATTTCCCCGTGGACGACTGTGATATCATCCTCATCTTTTCCAAGGACACTTACCGTCACTATATGCTTCTTTTCATCCACTTTTACAATTTCAAGTGTAAGTTGCAATGTTCCATAGTGATACAGAGGTTTCGGGTACTGCAAAGTCTGGCTAACGAGAGAGCTTCCTGCTCCTGGTAAGTGCATAGAAACGGTCGATGTGACAATTCCGTTAATCATAATATGGGGCACAATCGGTTTTTGATAAGGCGTCCTTGCAGCATAGTCATGCTGGAGGTAAATTGGATTCGCATCATCCGAAAGGCCTAAGTATAAAAGAATGTCTTTATCTTCAACCTTTTTTGTAATTTCTACCTTTTCTCCTATTTGAAGGTTCGATATCCCGCGACCGAGTTTCCTTTTTTTCGTAAACATGCCTACACTCCTTCATATTAAAAAGTTTCGTACACTGTTTTCAATAGCATGCCCTCAAAGTAAACGCTTACAAGTTTAAGTATGAATAAATCCGGCTTATAAACCGGATTTATTCTCAATGTATTCAACTGTCGTTACTTTACAAGCCCTAAAACACTGTTAACGGAGTCAGCAGACTTTTGTAACTGTACTTTCTCCTCTTCAGTTAAATCAAGCTCTAGTATTTTTTCTATACCGCCACCGCCAATAACTGTCGGTACCCCTAAGTACATATCTTTATAACCATATTCGCCTTCAAGGTAAGCGATCGTCGGTAAGATACGTTTTTTGTCCTTTAGAACCGCTTCTACCATTTGAACAATAGAGGCTGCAGGTGCATAGTAAGCACTTCCGTTTCCAAGAAGGTTTACAATTTCACCGCCGCCTTTTCTTGTACGTTCAACAATGGCATCAAGACGGTCTTTAGAAATTAATTTTTCTAGTGGAATACCGCCTGCGTATGAGTAACGGAGCATTGGTACCATGTCGTCACCGTGTCCGCCAAGAACGAAGCCAGAAACATCTTCTACTGAGACGTTAAGCTCTTGGGCTACGAACGTTCTGAAGCGCGCCGTATCGAGAACTCCAGATTGACCGAATACACGGTGTTTAGGGAAGCCAGACTCTTTAAATACGGTATACGTCATCGTATCTACTGGGTTAGTAAGAACAATGATGTAGCAATCAGGAGAATATTTTACAATTTCTCTCGTTACTTTTCTCATAATATCAGCGTTTGTACTTACAAGATCGTCACGACTCATCCCCGGTTTACGAGGAAGTCCCGCTGTAATAACAACGATGTCAGAGCCTTCTGTATCTTTGTAATCAGACGTTCCGATAATGTTAGAGTCAAAACCTTGGACCGGGGAAGCTTCCATCATATCAAGCGCTTTCCCTTTAGTTGGATCTTCATTATTAGGAATGTCAACGAGAACGACATCTGCTAATTCTTTTTGAGCGGCCATTAATGCTGTTGTAGTTCCTGTAAATCCACCGCCAACGACTGTAATTTTTCTACGTTTAATTGTCATTTTGTTTGCCCTCCCTTTTCACTATGCAAAGATTAAAGGTTTTTAATTAGTTCTTCAGCAAACTCTGAACATTTTACTTCTTTAGCGCCTTCCATTAATCGAGCAAAGTCATAAGTAACAACTTTACTTCCGATTGTTTTATCCATAGAAGCTTCAATCATATCAGCCGCTTCATTCCAGTTTAAGTGGCGCAGCATAAGAACACCGGATAACAGAACAGATGACGGGTTAACTTTATCTAATCCTGCATATTTAGGAGCTGTACCGTGTGTTGCTTCAAAGATAGCATGTCCACTGTCATAGTTAATGTTAGCTCCCGGTGCAATTCCGATTCCGCCTACTTGCGCTGCAAGTGCATCAGAAACGTAGTCTCCGTTCAAGTTCATTGTCGCGACAACATCAAATTCTTTTGGACGAGTTAAGATTTGCTGTAAGAAGATATCGGCAATTGAGTCCTTTACGATGATTTTACCAGCAGCTTCTGCTTCAGACTGTGCTTGATCAGCTGCTTCGCGACCTTTCTCTTCAACAATTTTGTCATACTCTGCCCATGTGAAAACTTTATCTCCGAACTCATTTTCAGCTAGCTCGTAGCCCCACTTCTTGAATGCACCTTCTGTATACTTCATGATGTTTCCTTTGTGTACTAACGTTACACTCTTACGGCCTTCCTCGATCGCATACTGAATTGCCGCACGTACAAGGCGATGAGTCCCTTCTTCAGAAACAGGCTTAATACCGATTCCAGAAGTTTCAGGGAAACGAATCTTATCAGCACCTAATTCTTCACGAAGGAAGTCTACTAACTTCTTCGCTTCATCTGTTCCTTTTTCATACTCAATACCTGCATAGATATCTTCAGAATTCTCACGGAAAATAACCATATCTGTATCTTGTGGGCGCTTTACTGGAGATGGTACACCTTCAAACCAGCGAACAGGACGAACACAAGAATATAAGTCTAATTCTTGACGAAGGGCTACGTTTAATGAACGAATTCCGCCACCAATTGGTGTTGTTAGTGGACCTTTAATCGCTATGAAATACTCACGAATCGTATCTAAAGTTTCATCTGGAAGCCACTCGCCAGTTTTATTATGGGCTTTCTCCCCAGCTAATACTTCTTTCCACTCAATTTTCTTCTCGCCGTTATATGCTTTGTCTACAGCTGCTTCAATAACATGAGATGCTGCTGCCCAAATGTCCGGCCCGATACCATCTCCCTCGATGTATGGAATAACCGGGTTGTTAGGTACGTTTAGTACCCCGTTGTTAACTGTAATACGTTCTGCCATGTTAATAACCTCCTTGAGTATCGTTCCAATATGTAATGAGAAGAGATCGAAACTAGAACTCCAAATGAAGAATCTTTCTTTCTCCCCTCATTTATTGTCTAACATTCATGATCATTTTGCAAAAGTTCAGTAATAAAAACATAGTAGGGCTACTTATTATAAACGCTTACCTTTTAACAAAGGCTGTATCCAAAAATAATTAACGATCTTCTAAACGAATCCAGTCTTGCTTATCCGGACCTACATACTCAGCACGTGGACGGATTAAGCGGTTGTTGTCGTATTGCTCAAGAATATGAGCAAGCCAGCCAGATACCCTGCTAACTGCAAATATCGGCGTAAATAAATCATGTTTAATGCCTAAACTATGGTAAACCGACGCGGAATAGAAATCGACGTTAGGTAATAAACCTTTTTCGTTTGTTACGATTTCATCGATACGGACACTCATATCATACCACTTAGATTCACCTGTAATTTTTGTTAACTGACGAGACATTTCTCTAAGGTGTTTCGCACGTGGATCGCCGTTTTTATATACCCTATGACCGAACCCCATAATTTTTTCTTTATTATCAAATGCTGTTTGGATATAACTATCTACCTTACTTTCATCACCAATGTCAGAAAGCATCGCCATTACACGTTCGTTTGCTCCCCCATGTAATGGTCCTTTTAATGCACCTATCGCAGAAGTAACACCAGAATATACGTCAGATAGAGTGGCAACACATACACGTGCTGTAAACGTAGACGCATTCAATTCGTGGTCCGCGTGAAGCACTAAAGCTTTGTTGAATGCCTTGATGGATATTTCATCAGGCTCTTCACCGTTAAGCATGTACAAGAAATTAGCAGCAAAGCTTAGACCTTCTTTTGGTGCAACCGGCTCTTTCCCTTCACGAATTCGGCCGAATGCCGTGACGATAGTTGGAATTTGCGCTTGTAGTTTCATCGCTTTTCTACGATTTGACTCTTTAGATGTATCATCAGCTTCATCATCAAATAAAGCTAAATTAGATACAGCAGTACGCAATGCCGCCATCGGATGTACTTTATCAATTGGATACGTTTTCAATTGTTGCAATATTTCATCAGGAACTGATGCATAACCATTAAGTTCCTTTTGGAACGAATTCAACTCATCTTTAGTTGGAAGTTTATGATTCCAAAGAAGATAGACAACCTCTTCAAAACTTGCATGATCAGCAAGGTCATCGATGTTGTATCCATAGTAAGTTAATACTCCGTCGATAATCGAACTGACGCTGGATGTTGTTGCGACAACACCTTCTAAACCTTTTGTTGTACTCATACCAACCTCTCCTTTAGTTCAATATTTTCGGGAATCAAAGTGTTATTCCCATAACGATTTTTCAAAAACTCCGGTATGTGATCTTCAACATGGAACTTCTTCCATCGAGCGGATCACGGGGTAAGAAAAATGTCAGGTTCCCTGCATTTATTCACTTTACTAAAATAGTTCCCTAGACCTTATGTACATGGGTAGGAATATGTAGGAATGATCGGAAGTGAAACATAAGCGTTTTCTATAAAGATTTAAAAAGACAGTCTTCACAAATCATTACACTCACATTTTCTTCAGTCAACTATTATTATAACTACTTTTCTTATTTTTGTGAACTTTAAATTCTCAAAACAAACCAACATTCTAACTTATACTATTATTTTAATTTGTTTGACACTTCACGTATACCGACAAATTTAACCACTTATAGAGCTAAAAAATGACACAATTTTCATTGCCATATACGCAATCCCGGCGCCGATTAATGGCCCTACTGCAACTCCGTTAAATACAGCCACAGCTAAAATTGTCCCAAATACGAGTGCAGCTGTTATGTGGGGGTCATCTTTTAATAGTTCTACCCCACTGGCTGCAATTATTGCAACAAATACTCCAGAAGCAAGCGCAACCCATGCATAAGAGGATTTCGTTGCTTCAGTAAGTTCTTTAAATCCAATTTGCCCCGTCACAATAGGAACGAGTACTGCAATCGTAATGATCGTCACACCAATATGAATCCCTTTTTGTTGAATAAAAGGAAAAGCTTTATCACCTAACCCTATCCACTTTAAAATAAGTAAAAAAACGACTGCAATAATTAGCGACTGATTTTTTGCAATCAGCCCGATTCCTAATAAAATAAGCATAAATACAGTTGCTGGTGTAAACAAAAAAAGTCCTCCTAAACATCTAAATCTCATCTTTTTGTACAAGCAGGCATGTCTATCCCTTGGTTCACATAGAGTATTAAAAACAAGGGAAGGGGGAGCATCGAAATTAATACAAAACAAATGCTCGAACAATTAATCCGAGCAGTGATTGTCATTTTTTTCTCACTATTGTTTATCGCCATAGGATACACTCTCGTTCGATTCTTATACCCCTTTATTATTGGCTTTATTATCGCGTTGATCCTTATTCCTATCGTCAATCAGATGGAGAAGAGGTTTAATTGGTCCCGATCTGTTGCGGTACTGATGACGATGTTTGCCATGCTCCTTGTTAGTTTAACATTTACAACCTTAATTGCGGTAGAAGTTGCCAATGGGCTGCTCTACCTTTCCGGTGTCCTTCCTGATCATATAAAGAATTTTGTTTATACAATGGAAAATTGGATATCTGTCACTTTTTTACCTCTGTATGAACGGGTCAATGATCTCGTGTTAACACTAAATACAAACCAACAGGAAACGGTTACACAATCTTTACAAACCCTGACCGGTGAAATAACCCACAAGGCCGGAGAATTTATTCAAGTATTTTTTAATGGTTTAGCCGAAATATTGTTAAGCTTACCTAATACTATTACAATCATGTTATTTTCATTGCTTTCTACTTTTTTTATTACAAAAGACTGGCCATTAATCCTTCATTGGTACAACCAGCTCGTACCGAAAAAAGCAGACCGATACCTAGTTAGATTATTGAACGAGTGGAAAAAATCATTATTTGGCTATTTTTTTGCCCAAGGTATTCTCGTTTCCATGACTGCTTTTATTGTCCTAATTGGCTTTATTATTATTGGCATTGAGCACGCGATAACAGCAGCTTTGCTCTTGGCAATCATTGACTTACTTCCCTATTTAGGAACAGGGATTATTTTTATCCCTTGGATATTGTATAGCTTTTTTACAGGGGAATGGCTGTTGTCAATTGGCTTGAGTGTGTTATATGCAATCGTTGTACTTCAACGGCAAATAGCCGAGCCTAAGGTGCTTTCCAAACATATTGGTGTCCATCCTATCCCACTCTTGTTAACACTTTTTTTAAGCTATCAATGGTTTGGGTTTCTCGGATTGCTATTTGGGCCGATGATTTTAATCGTTATTCAGTCGATGATAAGAGCAGAAATCATTCAAGGGTTATGGCAGTTTGTCAAAATCGATAAAACATCCGGATAATTTTAAGAAAAGCATTTTCTTAACGTAAAGATTGCTGAATAACTCAAAATACAAAGGGTGCCGCTTCCGTGGCTTTTCTTTCCGCAGGCACCGCTTCACCCTCCTCATTCGCGAAAGGCGTGCTCACTGCGGCGACTTCTACTGTTGCTTTTGCTTCTGGAGTCTCCGTCATTGCAGCAGCACCCCTTGACTATTTCATATGTACCCAAAATAAGGTGCAAAGTTTTTTGGTAAAAGGAGAGTTATTTCCTTGCAGATTCTCTCCATGAGAAAGAGCATATCCTCTTGATACGCAGACGTATGCTACTTATTCAGCATCCTCTAACGTAAAAGAAGCCGGTTGCTTCTTAACAGCAACCGGCTTCTTTATATTCAGAGTGGGGTTTAGAAACGACGTCCTCGGTAAAAGACGACATTTCCCGATCGAATGGCGCGTTCAAAAATGCCTTGCAAAAATCCTTTAAAAATTCCTCTCGTTTTAGGAACTAGTAAAAAGAAGCCAAATGCATCTGTTATAAATCCAGGTGTTAATAAGACCACGCCACCTACAAGAATACAAATACCGTCCAGAAGTACACCGCTTGGAACCTGCCCTTGCGTAGCTTGTAATTGAGCTGAGCGAATCGCGTTAAGCCCCTCTCGTTTAGCAAGGGCCGCACCTAGGATCCCTGTGAGAATAATTAGCAAAATCGTCGGGATGACTCCGATCAAATTACCAGATAGTATTAACACGCCAATTTCTATGGCTGGAACTATAATTAACAATAATAAAAACACTCGTCCCATATTATCTTCTCCTTTATGAAACAAAACTCACTTTTAAAGGTGACTGTCTATATTTTAAATAGAAATGGGACACATGTCGAGTGTGACACAGCAAAGTGGTTCGTAGTATAAAATAAGAACACGATATGTGCTACATATTTACAGCCTAATGGGATCGTCAAAAAACCCCTATTTGACGCAATGCTTCGCTATTGCTTCTAGGTATATCAAAAGGTCAAAAACAAACCTTTTGATATACCTATAGTACGCTCGCTATGCCTTTATAAATGTTTCCGTGGCTGCCGTCAACTGTAATCTCATCACCATCATTAAAAAGCTCTGTAGCGTTGTCGACGCCAACAATGACCGGAATACCGAGGTTTAGTCCAACGACTGCGGCATGAGAGGTGAGACCTCCATGCTCTGTAATAACGGCAGAAGCTTTTTCGAAAGCAGACATCATATCACGATCTGTATTTGTCGTAACTAAAATCGCGCCATCTTCCATTTTTTCAATGGCTTCACTTCCATCTCGTGCTATGACAACTTTACCTGCACGGGATTTACGTCCAATTCCCTGACCTTTAGCTGCAACTTCACCGACAACGTGAACTTTCATTATATTCGTTGTGCCTTTTTCGCCTACGGGAACTCCAGCAGAAATGATCACTAAGTCTCCATGACTTACAAGACCTGTTTTCAAAGATTCTTCAACAACTGTGGAAAGCATTTCGTCCGTTGTTGTAGCTGTTGGTCCAATTTGTGGATGAACACCCCATACAAGACATAAAGAACGACAAACTCGTTCACTAGGGGTAACCGCTACGATCGCAGACTTCGGACGGTATTTCGATACCATACGAGCTGTATGACCACTTTCCGTCGCCGTTAATATCGCAGTTGAATTGAGATTTAACGCTGTATGAGCAACAGATTGACTTATGGAATCGGTAATCGTGTGTTCACTTTCTCGACTACGTTTACGAAGAATATCCTCGAACTTCAATGCTGTTTCTGTTTTTTTGGCAATGTTATTCATCGTTAATACTGCTTCAACTGGATACGTTCCTGCGGCTGTTTCTCCTGATAGCATTATCGCATCTGTACCATCAAAAATCGCATTCGCTACATCACTAGCTTCCGCTCTCGTTGGTCTAGGATTACGTTGCATAGAATCAAGCATTTGTGTAGCGGTAATGACCGGCTTTCCTAAACGATTGCATTTTTTAATGAGTTCCTTTTGTACTAACGGAACATCTTCTGCCGGGATTTCAACACCTAAATCTCCACGGGCAACCATAAGCCCATCTGAAACCTCGAGAATTTCATCGATTTTATCGACGCCTTCTTGGTTTTCGATTTTAGGAATAATTTGAATATGCGTTGCGTCATGCTTTTCAAGAAGCTCGCGGATTTCCAACACATCTGAAGCGCGGCGGACAAAAGATGCTGCGATAAAATCAACATCTTGTTCGATACCAAAAATAATATCATTAGCGTCTTTTTCAGTTATCCCTGGAAGATTTACACTAACTCCCGGAACATTAACACCTTTTTTATTTTTTAATACGCCACTGTTTACAACTTCAGTAACAAGTTCGCCATTCCCGATTTCTTTTACTTTCAGTTCAATGAGGCCATCGTCTAATAATAACGTTGAACCAACTTGTACATCGTCGATCAGGCCCGGGTAAGTGACCGAAATTTTCTTCTCATTTCCGACCACCTCTGTCATGGAGACTACGACTTCAGAACCTTGTGTGAGTTCTGCTTCGCCACCTTCAACCGTTTGCGTACGGATCTCAGGACCTTTTGTATCTAAAAGAATCGCTACTTTTTTTCCGAGCTTTTCAGATGCTTCACGGATATTTTGGATTCGCGCACCGTGTTCCTCATAGTCTCCGTGTGAGAAGTTTAACCTGGATACATTCATCCCTGCTGCAATTAAACTTGAAAGCTTCTCTATCGTTTCACTTGCGGGTCCAATCGTACAAACGATTTTCGTTTTTCTCATTAATGATATCCTCCTCAAATCAATCATGGTTCTTATTTACTGCAGGAGAGCCAGGACGCATGGGTCCTAGCTCAGTATATATGATTCATACACATTGATGTAAAATTAAATAGAAAGCTCTTGTGAAAGTCTGTACATTTCCTGATCAATTTCATGCTTGCGCGATAACGCGTCTTCAATTGAGTGAGAGACAATTTTATTACTTTCAACCCCGACCATTTTTCCTGCTTGTCCGTCAAGCAATAATTCTATTGCTTCTGCACCTAATCGACTGGCAAGCACTCGGTCTGATGCTGTTGGAGATCCACCGCGCTGAATATGTCCTAAGACAGTGACTCGGGTTTCAAATCCTGTTTTCTTATGAATTTCTTTTCCGATATCAACGCCAGACCCTACACCTTCAGCTACAATTATAATACTATGCTTCTTTCCTCGCTCAGCTCCACGCTTTAAACGGTCAACTATATCGTTCATGTTATACGTTACTTCAGGAATTAAGATCGTTTCTGCACCATCAGCCAAACCGGACCAGAGAGCAAGATCCCCTGCATCTCGGCCCATGACTTCGACGACGTATGTACGTTCATGGGAAGTTGCCGTATCTCTAATTTTATCAATCGCATCAATTACCGTATTTAATGCGGTGTCAAAACCAATCGTATAGTCTGTTCCAGCGATATCGTTGTCGATCGTTCCCGGAACACCAATTGTAGGGAAACCATGTTCTGTTAATTTTTGGGCACCCTGGAATGATCCATCTCCTCCAATTACAACCAGACCTTCGATCCCGAACTTGTTTAATTGTTCTATACCCTTTTTCTGTCCTTCTAATGTCTTAAATTCTTCGCACCTTGCTGTGTAGAGAACTGTCCCACCCCTGTGGATGATATCTCCTACAGAGCCGAGCTCCATTTTCTTAATTTGGCCATTGATCAACCCTGCATATCCTTGATCAATACCGTACACTTCTAAGCCATGAAAAATGGCTTTACGAACAACTGCACGTATGGCTGCGTTCATCCCTGGGGAATCCCCACCGCTTGTTAACACTCCAATGCGCTTCATTCGTTTCATTCACCTCTTTTACGTACTTTTTCATCATTTTAATGCTTTTATGTGTAAAGAAAACCTATAGGCTCTTCCAAAGTGCGATTAAATCTCACCCAAGAACACGAAATAGCTTTTCTTATACTTTCCTAGATTGGTTTTTATACTCATGAACACCATTTAAAATAACACTTTAAATTCGCAATGACAATAGAGATCAGACGTCAAACAAAACAGCCGTCCCAAAGAGGGAAGGCTGTTTTCCTTAATTAACGCCAATGGTACCGTTTACATTGTCATATTGGCCAATTTTATTAAATTTTTCATAGCGTTTTTCAACGTATTCCTCTCCTTGGAAACCACTAAGTTGTTCAAGTGCTTTCTGGAGGGTTTCATCAATAGCCTTTGCTTGCTGCTCTAAATCACGGTGAGCTCCTCCACGAACCTCTGGAATGATATCATCGATAAGTTCTAATTCCTTAAGGTCCGGGGCAGTAATTTTCATCGTTTCTGCTGCTCGTTGTGCCTGTCCAGCATCTTTCCATAGTAAAGCTGCGGCCCCTTCTGGTGAGATAACCGAATAAGTCGAGTTTTCGAGCATATAGATGCGATCGCCAACTCCTAAAGCAAGGGCCCCACCACTTCCGCCTTCACCAATAACGATACAAATGATAGGCACTTTCAAATCCGCCATCTCGATTAGGTTCCGTGCAATGGCTTCACTTTGCCCACGTTCTTCTGCAGCGATACCTGGATAAGCCCCTTTAGTATCAATGAAGTTTATAATGGGACGATTAAATTTTTCAGCTTGTTTCATAAGCCTTAACGCTTTGCGATATCCTTCAGGGTGAGGCATACCGAAGTTTCGGCGAATGTTTTCCTTTGTTCCTTTTCCGCGCTGGTGACCGATAACCGTAACCGGCTTCCCGCGATACTTCGCAATTCCACCAACGATCGCTTCATCATCCCCATACAATCGATCTCCGTGAAGTTCAAGGAAATTGGTGAATAACTGGTTGATGTAATCTAACGTCGTAGGACGCTGGCTGTGACGTGCAAGTTGTACACGATTCCAAGGGCTTATATTTCCATAGATATCTTCTTCAAGCTGTTCTAATCTAGTTTCTAGCTTTTCAATTTCACCTGAAAGATCGATGCCTTTTTCTGATGTAAAGGCTTTTAGTTCAGCTATTTTATGTCGTAATTCTGTAATTGGTTTTTCAAACGGTAGTTCCTCTGCCATGATTACACCTCCTTTTCTTCACTCTCGTTTGTTGAGTGGATGCTCAAAATCGTCTCAAGAGTATCCTTTAATTCTTTCCTTGGAACAACTCGGTCAAGCTGGCCGTGCTTAAGTAAAAACTCCGCAGTCTGGAAGTCTTCAGGCAATTCTTGACGAATTGTTTGCTCAATAATTCTTCTGCCAGCAAAACCAATCATGGCCCCAGGCTCAGCAAGATTGAAGTCTCCTAAAGATGCAAAGCTCGCAGACACCCCACCTGTCGTAGGATGGGTCATAATTGAAATGAACAAGCCGCCTTCATTGCTCAATTTATTTAACGCTGTACTTGTTTTCGCCATTTGCATTAAACTGAACACGCCTTCTTGCATTCTTGCCCCACCAGACGCTGCAAACATAATAAAAGGCATGTCCTCATCAATCGCGCGCTGAATCGCTCGTGTAATCTTTTCTCCTACAGCCGACCCCATGCTCCCCATACGAAAGCGGGCATCCATTACTCCGATAACTGCAGGATAACCGTTGATCTTCCCTTTCCCTGTAACAACCGCTTCATTTAACCCTGTCCTCTCACGGTCGGCTTGAGACTTTTCAAGATAAGAAGGAAATTCAAGAGGATCCTTTGCAATCACCCCTTGGTCAAACTCCTCAAATGTACCATGGTCGAAAACCGAATCCATACGGTCGTAAGCACTTAATCTGTGATGAAAGCCACATGATTCACATACACTAAGATTCTTTTTCAATTCTTTTGTATACATAATGCTCTTACATTGCGGACACTTCGTCATTAAGCCTTCAGGAACTTCCTGCTTCGCTTCCTCAGAAGGTATAGTTGCGTACTTTTTTTTCTTTGAAAACAAATCCCGTAACACGTTTTCACCTCATTTATCTAAGTCCTAGTTTCTTCATTTTTATAGTAAACGACAGACTGTAGATGACGTAAATTTTTTCCATCATACCATTGTCGTTGTTATCATTTCAAGGTGGTTCGTTCTTCGTATATCATCAACTTAAGGCTAAAAACGACTATTTTCGAGGTGATTCCTTAAAGATTCTACAGCTAGTGGTTCATCATTTTGATTGATCGCTTCATAAATAGCTGTATGTTCATGAATCGCATCTTCAGCCCGGCCCTCTCTGGCCAGCGATTCTTTAAGTGCAACCTTACTGTATTCCACTAACGGACGCCATATATTTAACATTAAACGATTATGACAAGATTCAACAAGCGCCTTATGAAACAAGTAATCTTCTTCTGCTGGAATCTCACCTTTTGACAATACCTGTTTTGACTGCTCTATTATTTTACGTATTTTTTCAAGTTGTCCATCATTTGCCCGGGTACATGCTAGACGGACAGCTTCAATCTCAATTATCCGCCGTGTCTCTGTTACGTCCTGACGTGCCTTTGTATCTCTTAAAAAGAAGCCTGCTAAAATTTCTGCAAGACGATGGCCACCTGCTCGTTGAATAAAGGTCCCTTCTCCTTTTCGTGTCTCAATTAAATCAAGAAGTTCCAGGGCACGAAGCGCTTCTCTCACTGACGAGCGACCTACCTTTAATCGCTCAGCGAGTTCTCGTTCGGAGGGCAGTTTATCCCCCGGTAAAAGCTGATCAGCGTGAATAATCTGATCCAGCTCTTTTAATATATTAAGATAGACCTTGTTACCCGTTAAGGTCATGAAGTCCACCTGCTTTCATCCGTAAATAGGAAGGGGAGTTCAGAATATCGAACCCATCCAAAAAATGGGGCCTCCGAACTCCTAAAACATTCACATTAATCGTTAGTTTCATCAATCATCGTTAGCTGTTTTGTTTTCTTTTCAACAGCCTCAGGATCTACTTTCCTCCTGGCAACGCCTGTTTCCATCGCTGCTACCGCTACACTTTTTGCGACTGCAGGTGCTACTCTTGCGTCAAAAGGTACTGGAATAACATAATCAGCGTTTAACTTATCTTTTGGAACAAGAGCTGCGATTGCTTTTACAGCCGCTACCTTCATTTCCTCATTGATATGAGTAGCATACACGTCAAGCGCACCACGGAAAATCCCTGGAAAAGCTAACACATTGTTCACTTGGTTCGGGAAGTCTGATCGCCCGGTTCCAATTACACTTGCTCCAGCTTCTTTTGCCGCTTCCGGCATAATTTCTGGGTTAGGGTTTGCCATCGCAAAAATAATCGGATCAGGATTCATGCTTTCCACCATTTCTTTCGTAAGAGCTCCCTCAACGGAAACGCCAACGAAAACATCAGTGCCTTCAACAACATCAACAAGCTCCCCTTCAAGCTTATCTTTGTTCGTTACTTGAGCCATTTCATGTTTTAAATCATTCATCCCAAATGAACGTCCCTCGTAGATCGCTCCTTTTGAGTCGCACAAAATAATGTCTTTACAGCCCATGCTCAAAAGAAGCTTAATGATCGCAATGCCTGCTGCACCTGCACCGTTGACAACAACTTTAATTTCAGCCATTGATTTACCGGTTATCTTAAGAGCATTTAACAGACCTGCTGCTGTTACAATTGCTGTGCCATGTTGATCATCATGAAAGACAGGAATATTCATTTCTTTTTTCAACCGCTTCTCTATTTCAAAGCATCTTGGTGCTGCAATATCTTCAAGATTGACGCCTCCAAACGTAGGTTCCATCAGCTTTACGGTTTCCACAATTTGAGTCACATCGTTTGTATTTAAACAAATAGGAAAAGCATCTACACCGGCAAATGACTTAAAAAGAACTGCTTTTCCTTCCATTACCGGTAGCGAAGCTTCAGGTCCAATATTTCCAAGCCCTAGAACAGCAGTTCCGTCTGATACCACAGCAACCATATTACCTTTCATTGTATATTCGTAAACAGATTGCGGATCTTCGAAAATGGCTTTACATGGTTCTGCAACTCCTGGTGAATAGGCTAAGGATAAATCATCAGCATTTTTGACGGCTACTTTTGATACCGTCTCAAGCTTTCCTTTATTCACACGGTGCATATGTAGTGCTTCCTCTCTTAATGTCGCCATTCTCCCACTCCCTTTTCATTTCGATTTTTAGTGGTCTGACCACTTTCAAACAACTTCCATTATAACAAATCCTATTCGGATATACACCTATTCTTGTTTTAGGATGATATTTTTTTCTCCAAGTAACACTTCCAACCTAGACAAAAGATTCTTATTAGCAGAGACGTTCCATTCACTCGGCAATCGATAAACCTTTTTCTTATTTTCGTCGTATAATACGACCTGTACATCACCAGGGTCATCTTGAAGCAATCGTTTTAAGCGGTCTTTGTAGCCTGAGTCCTGATGATTTTGATCGATCTTGACATACAGAATAAAAGATTTAACTTCATTGTTAGCTTTAGCTATCACCGATTCAATCGATGTCATTTTATCAGCATGAATTTTCAACTGTCCTTTGTGAGTCCCGATTGTGCCTTCCATGAACACAAGTTGGTCTTTTTCAACCATTTGTCTATACTTTTCAAAGGTTTTAGGAAAAAAAGTAATTTCCATTTCACCTGTTTCATCAGAAAGGATCACAAAAGCCATTTGATCACCTTTTTTTGTTTTAATTACATTCACATCTTCAACAAGGCCTGCTAACCGGACTTTTCCTCCCTCTCGACCATCGTCAGCAATCAATTTGATTGACTTGCGATCATAAGAGGTAAGATGATCGAGATAAGGATGAAGTGGATGATTTGACGCATAAAAACCGAGGATTTGCTTTTCAAACGAAAGTGCCTCTTGCTCGCCAAATGGCGGAACATCAAAGTACTCCGGTTTTTCCAGATCTTCTTTAAATAAAGCAGTTTCGTTCTGCTGTATGAAATTACGAGCCTTTTCTCCAAACTCTATTGCTGAATCAAGATTGGCTAAGAGTCCTGCGCGGTGAATGCCAAAATCATCACACGCACCAGAAACAATCAAAGCTTCCAACGCTCGTTTCGGGAGTACCTTTGCCTCAATTCGTGAGCATAAATCAAACAAATCCTTAAACACACCATTTCTTCTTTCCTCTAAAATCGCCGTTACCGATTGAATACCAACATTTTTAATTGCTTTAAGTCCAATCCGGATTGTCTTACCCGAAGCGGAAAAGCGTGCACCACTATCATTCACTGAGGGCCTTTTGACTTCAATGCCTTTTTTTCTCGCTTCAGAAAGATACTCGGCCATTTTTTCATGATGGTGCAATACACCTGACAATAGAGCAGTCAAAAATGAAGTATGAAAGTTCGCTTTTAAATAAGCTAATTGATAGGCTATAACGCTATAGGCAACGGCGTGACTCCGGTTAAAACCGTAATCAGCAAAGCGTACAATTAAATCGTAAACGTGATTAGCCTCCCGAAGCTCATACCCTCTTTTTTGGGCACCGGACGTAAACTGGTCTCTCGCTTCTTCGAGAACTTCACGTTTTTTCTTTCCTACTGCTCTTCTTAAAATATCCGCTTCTCCAAGTGTGAATCCCGCCATTTTTGACGCAATTTGCATAATTTGTTCCTGGTATATCAGCACGCCATAAGTTTTATCTAAGATCGGCTTCAAATCATTGTGCGGATAAGTTACAGGTTCCTGACCATGCTTACGACGGATGTAAACTGGAATGTTTTCCATTGGACCAGGACGATATAAAGCGTTGACAGCCACAATATCTTCAAATTCCGTTGGTTTCAGTCTTTTTAAAACATTGCGCATACCTGTTGATTCTAATTGGAAAACGCCACTCGTATCTCCTTCACTTAGTAATTGAAAGGTTGCGACATCGTCAAAGGGAATCGTTTTTATATCCACCGCCTTTTGATAATCTTCCTGAATCAGTTGTACGATACTTTTCATGAAGTTCAAATTCCTGAGCCCTAAGAAATCCATCTTTAACAAGCCAAGCTCTTCTAGTGTGCCCATAGGGTATTGGGTCACTTTCAAGCCGTCGTTACCGGTTTGAATGGGGATCACTTCGGTGAGTTTATGTTCACTAATGACAACTCCCGCTGCATGAATCGAAGTATGTCTTGGCAGCCCTTCGATTTCCATTGCGACAGATAAAAGCTCCTGAAGATCATCGTTTTCTTGAACCAATTTTTTTAATGATGGGGTTTCTTTTAACGCATCAGTGAGAGTAACATTCGGCTTAGATGGAATCAACTTTGCCACACGGTCTATGAGACGCTGATTTACACTCAGCACCTTGCCTACATCTCTTATCGCCGCTTTTGCAGCTAACGTACCAAACGTAATGATTTGTGCTACATAACATGCCCCATATTTACTTGCAACATAGTGAATCACTTCGTCTCGCCTGTCGTCAGGAAAATCGATATCAATATCAGGCATGGACACGCGTTCAGGATTTAAAAACCGTTCAAACAAAAGTTCATATTTGATCGGGTCTACATCAGTAATTTCCAAGGCATACGCAACGAGTGATCCAGCCGCAGAACCTCTCCCAGGACCCGTTAGTATTCCCTTTTCATGTGCATAAGCCATAAAGTCCCAAACGATGAGAAAATAATCCTCATAATGCATGTCATTAATGACAGAAAGCTCATAGTCAAGCCGCTTCCAAACCTCTTTATCTGGTACAGAGCCGAATCTTTTTACGACTCCCTCCTCACATCGTTCGCGGAGAAATGCGATGGCGGACTTGTCTGATGGAACAGGGTATTTCGGCAATACTTGATTTCCGAATTCAATCTCAACATTACATTGCTCTGTAATTATTTCTGTATTCTTGCATGCCTCTGGCCAAGCTTCAAACAAGGCTTTCATTTGTTGTGATGATTTCAAATAATATTCATCGGATGATACAATTTCAGGAAGTTCTTCGAGTGTCTGTCCTCTACCAATAGCCTGAACAACTCGGTGCGCCCTTCCCTGATTAGCTGTTACAAATTGGACATGGTTACTCGCCACAAACCTTGGATTTTCTGTTGTTTGCTTTTTCCATTCATTTAAATCAAGAAGCAACTGTTTTTCTTCAGCTCGGTTATGCTGTTGTAGTTCAATATATACATTGATTTCACCAAAAGTACGTTGCAAGTTTACTAAAGCTTCATCCGCTCTGTATAAGCCACCCTCTTTAACTCTTTGCTGAACAAGCCCTCCTTCAAATGGAGAGATCACGATCAGTTCCTGAATGTTATGTAAATCCTCAAATTGAATAATTGGCTTCCCTCGTTCTTCTTGCTCATAGGCAAGCGAAGTTAACTGCATTAACTTTTGCAATCCCTTGTTATTTTTCGCTAACAGGACGAGCTGAAATAGGGATGATGATTCGCCGTCGGATTTCTTGAATGTCAATTCAACGCCGATGACAGGCTTAATCCCAGCATTTTTACATGCTTTATAAAATGGGACCGTACCATACATCCCGTTCCGGTCAGTCAAAGCTAACGCTGGGAAACCAAGGTGCTTTGCCTGCGCTACCAAGTGGTCGATCTTCCCCGCGCCATATAAAAAGCTGTATTCACTATGCACGTGAAGGTGGACATAGCTCATCTCCATCCTCCTCTCCCTTTCTTAAAGACTCTTTTATAAAAGATGTTGCTATTTTTTTAAATTAAAAAACGCTCAATAAGCAACAAACTTTATGAAACAACCTTCTTATATCAATGTTCTTTTCTATATTGTAACGCAAACGCATGTTTGTGACACCATGCATTATTATCTATCATATCTTTCCTGGTTTTCCATAGACATGTAGTAGAGGTTGTTCAAGGGCTATTGCACTCAAGTTCGTAACTTAGAACGGATATCCAACCTATAAAAGTGTTTCACATCCGGAGGGATTAACAGTGGACAAAGACTTTTTAGCAACGTTAATTATCGATTATTTTGTAGCCTTCGGTGTTATTATCGGCGGTACCATTGTTGGTGGAATTGGTGCCTATTTAATTGGTAAACCCCCTCTCTCCATCATGCATGACTTGGCATCAAGTCTCAAGATTTGGGCTCTTGTTGCTGCTATAGGAGGCACTTTCGATGCGATTTCCACTCTAGAACGGGGGATTTTTGAAGGCACGCATGCTGACATTTTCAAAACACTCATTATGATTTTCGCCGCGTTAAGCGGAGCTCATAGCGGAACTGTTCTAATTCAGTGGCTCACACAGGGAGGGATAAAGTGAGAATCCCTCCTTTTCACCATGACAAAAGTTGGCAGCGTTTTTTTGTCGGCGTCATCTTAGGGATGCTTATTGGCTGGCTCTTTTTCTTATACAATTTTGGTTATGTCCATGAAAAGTTAGTGATGGAAATTAATAAACAAAAATCTACCGTTGAAAACCATGAAAAAACCATTGATATCCTTCAAAAAGATCAAGATGAACAAAACAAAGAGAACCAGCAAAAGCTGACGGTTCAAACAATAAAAATCAACTTTACTAATGAAAAAGAAGTGAATTTGAGTGAGCTTACCCTGTTTGAGCTTAAAGAAGATGTAGAAAGTGAATTAGAGCTCGTTAAAAATAAAAGCATCGAAACCGTCTACAGTTCAAAAGAATTGTTACTAAAAGCGGTGCGAAATAAAATATTTGTAATTGGTGACAAGCGCTATCAGCTAGAAGTTGAACAACTAACGTTATATACTACGCTAGAATTAGAGCTAAGTATCCATGCAGCAGAATGAATGCTGTATACAAATTCCCTACTTTTTTGCTCAACTTATTTGTCATTTCATTGAACGTTTTTCCAAAAATAACTACTTTTTAATAAATTGGTGTATACTATAAATAAGGATTAACAGAAATCGCCGCAGTCACCAATGTAAAGATTCTTGCATATAACGATGAGAAGGAGTTGAATGCAATGAAAATCATGAGCAGAAGTAAGTTAGCTAAAGAAAAAGTAAAAAAAATTCAAGCTGGGTTTTCCGCTTTCGCCGAATCGAAGGAAGTGTCCGACCTCATCAAAAAAGAAATTGATACGATAGGCCTCGATGTCATTGTAGACCAGACGACATTAGGATCTTGGTTTATCCCTAAACAAAGAGCGTGACGTTAAAGAAGACGTCCCGCTCTTTGTTTCTTTGAGAGTTAGGAAGTAAAGCACACTTGAAATTTTAAAACATGCGACGGAAACGAACAAGAGACACTTACAATTCCTTGCTACAAATGTCGTCAAGCTCCTCCAATAATTGATCGGCTTCCTCCCAACTATAGACGGTTGCCCCTGATGCCATCGGGTGTCCTCCTCCATGATACCTCGTTGCTAAATCATTAATTATAGGTCCTTTTGAGCGGAGACGAACACGAATCAACTCTTCTTCTTCAACGAAAAATACCCAAGCCTTAACTCCTTTCATAGTTGAGAAGGCATTGACAATGCTAGCTGTCATTCCTGCATCAACTTTAAATTCAGCTAGCGTTTTTTGTGGTAGCTTAATGAAAGCCGCTCCCGATGGAAGTAGCTCAACTTGAGACAAGACATACCCTTCTATGCGAACGAGATCTAACGACTTTTCATACATAGCGTCATAAAGCTCTGGTCTTGAAAAACCAGTTTCTATAAGTCTGCCAGCCCAATAAAAGGTGCGGTCTGTTGTGTTTGGATGGCGGAATCTACCAGTATCACCAACAATTCCAGCGAATAACAATCTTGCAACCTCAACATTCCAAGTTCCTCCTGTATTGTCCCATTCATCATACAATTCACACACCATCTCACTCGTAGAGCTCGCTTCAATATCTACCCAGGAAAGGTCTCCATAAGGGTCAACTTCAGGGTGATGATCAATTTTAATAACTTGCTTCCCTTGGGTATACCGCTCATCATCCACTCTCGCTAAATTTGCCGTGTCACAAATGATCACAAGTGCATCATTATATTCTTCATCGGGAATGTCATCCATTTTTGCTAAATAATAAAATTCTTCACTGTCCTCACCTGTAATGTAAACTTTTTTCTCTGGATGATTAGCTAATATCAGTTGTTTCAATCCGGCTTGAGATCCTACTGCATCAGGATCAGGGCGGACGTGCCTGTGGATAATAATCGTTTGATATTTTTTTATCTGTTCAATGATTTTTCGCTTCATCATTCTGACTCCAATCTATTGCTAGTATAAGTATTAGTATAAGGTTATCCCAAATTTTTAAAAGGTACAATAAGCCACTTTAGCTTGATATTCATTTGATTTTTATGCTATTTTAGCTAATAGTGTGTGGTCAATAATGAGGACAATAAAGCCTGCGTAGATCGAGGCGGTCTTAGCAGAAGGTCCTTTAGTTCGATAACTGTTTTCCTCGGACTTTTTGAATCACCCTAGATAGTAACTATTATATTTGAAAAAGGAGAATGTCCATGTTCTTCCCTATTGTTATCGTTGTATCACTGATTTTATTTGTTTATTATAAAGTCCAGCAAGTCAAAGCTACAGGATTAATGGAAAAACGATGGTACGGTGCAAAAGGCAGCATTGCCGTTGGTATATTCATTGCAATCTTCGGGCTGAATGCTATGATCAATTTCGGAACAAGCATAGCGACCTTCGTTGGTGTTATCTTTATCATTTACGGGGGAATCAACGTTTTCTTCGGAATAAAAAATTACCAAACATTTCTTCCTTATGCTAAACAAGAAGCAGAAGAGTTAAAAAAACAAGAGACTCAGCAAGAAACAGCAAAAAAATAATGAAAGTTGTTGCTATTTGTTTTGAGCGTTAGGCAAGCGCATGCTTTATAGTCTCAATGGTGCTTTTCCCTTGAGACGAGCGGCGTGAAGGTAGCTGTCCTCTTATAAATTATCTTTTAAAAAAAGGTGTCCTAAGCACTCCGCTTAAGGACACCTTTTTCTCTACTGGTCTACCGGTCGATAAGTTGAGCCATGAGCATGGCTTTTCCGACAATTTGATTTTCATGAAAAATCTCCACATCGACTTTTCCAATCTTTCTTCCAACCTCTAATACTCGAGGATATACTCTCATCTCACTGTCAATCTGAACTGGCTTAATAAAGAAAAGGGTAATGTTTTCTACAACAAGCTCCCCTTTTTTATATTTTCTAAGAACCCGACTGCCCGCTTCTGTCACAATTGTGGTCATAACACCATAAGAAACTGTCCCCAAGTGGTTCGTCATCTGCGGTGTAACTTCGAGACGATAGACGTAGTCTTGTGAAGTAGAAACATCTTCAAAATGACGTGTCACTAAATCTTCAATCGTCTCGCCAACTTGAGGCTGTCTTTGGATCATCTGCAACGCCTTTAATACATCCTGTCTGCTGATTACACCTTGGAGTTTTCGGTTAGCATCCGTTACAGGCAACAGTTCAATTCCTTCCCATACCATTCGGTGTGCGGCTGAAGCAACGGAGGTCTTTGACGTGACTGAAATAGCCTGTTTTGTCATCACTTTTTCAATTTCAACAAACGGATTAACCCCCATGACATCTTTTGCTGTTACCATTCCTAACAGTCTTTGATCCGTTTCATCAATCACCGGGTAACGGCTGTGGCTCGTCCGTTTATTTAACTCATGCCATTTTTCCACCGTATGTGCATTTGTCATAAGGTACGTTTGATTTATTGGAATTAAAATATCCTCTACTAGTAAGATTTCTTTTTTGATCAACTGGTCATAAATAGCCCGATTAATCATCGCAGCTACAGTAAACGTATCGTAGCTTGTAGACATGATTGGTAGCTGAAGACGATCAGCAAGCTCTTTTACCTCATCACTCGTTTCAAAGCCTCCAGTAATTAAAACAGCGGCTCCTGATTCTAGAGCCAACTTGTGTACTTGTTCTCTGTTTCCTACAATTAGAAGGTTCTCAGGCTCAACATACCGCATCATAGCTTCTGCTTTCATCGCCCCAATAACAAACTTACTCAATGTTTTATATAACCCATCTCGTCCGCCGAGAACTTGTCCATCAACAATGTTAATCACTTCTGCGAATGTAAGCTTCTCAATGTTTTCTTTTTGCTTTTTTTCAATTCGAATCGTTCCTACCCGCTCGATTGTACTAACGGTGCCTTGGTTTTCTGCATCTTTAATTGCACGATAAGCTGTTCCTTCACTAACTTGAAGTGCCTTAGCTATTTGTCGTACTGAGATTTTACTCCCTACATCTAACGAGCGAATATGTTTTAAAATCTGTTCATGTTTTGTCATACGATTCCCACCCTAAAAGAGCTGTGTCACTCTTTGAATTCATCCTGTACTAATACAAGTATAATCTTCTAGGGTAAGTGTTTCAAGGTCATCAAAGAGTTTCATACACCTTTTTTCGCTGTCTGTTTCGCTTTCTCTTTCCCCATTCTCGGTCCGTATTACGGTCATTACGATCACTTTTCTCTCTTTCAATCAGCCAGCTGTAAACATTTCCTCCTAATACAAGAAAAGCAAATAAAAGCCAAGTAAAGCTAAACCAATTCCCCATCCCATTTTCAGCAGTTATTGGTAGTCTCGGAAGGGCTAAATAAAGAAGTAAAAAAGTGAGTAATATACATAAAAATAATCTGGAGCTTTTCATTTTTATCACCTCACTACACCATATGACTTGTCTTTTATAAACAGAACGAAACGAGTATCCATAAGAAAAAAACCGGAAAACCAACAGAGCCCTCATATGAGAGCTCCGCTGTTTAATATAGATGTATCTATTTCAACCTTTATAGGTCTACTTTGTCTCCTGCCTTCATCACAAAACCAGTGTCGTTTTTTAATAAATTAGTAAAGGCATTCGGATTTTGTTCAATAACCGGAAATGTATTGTAGTGTACAGGGACGACTTTTTTTGCTCCGATCCATTCTGCTGCTATGGCTGCATCTTCAGGTCCCATCGTGAAATTATCTCCAATCGGCAGAAATGCCAAATCAATCCGGTGGAGTTCACCTAATAGTTTCATGTCCGAGTACAAACCGGTATCCCCTGCGTGGTACACCGTCTTCCCTTCTGCTGAAAATAGAATTCCACTCGGCATTCCTGTATACACGATCTTTTGATTCTCTTCTTCTGTGTACGATGAACCATGGAAAGCTTGCGTCAATTTCACTTTACCGAATCCAAATTCATGAGCTCCTCCAATATGCATCGGATGAGTATTGATACCTTGCCATCCTAAATAGGTAGCTAATTCAAAAGGAGCTACCACAAGGGCATCATTTCGTTTAGCAATATCAACCGTATCTCCGACATGATCATTATGCCCGTGTGTTAGCAGTATCACATCGGCTTTGACATCTTCAGCTTTCAAGTCAGTTTCGCCATTACCATTAATAAAGGGGTCAATCAAAATGTTTGTTCCGTTCGTTTCAATTTTTACTACTGAATGGCCGTGAAAAGATACTTTCATGATTAGTTCACTCCTTATTTAATAGCTGTACTCTAATAGTTTAGGTGTAATATTTCCAAAGTTTTTATACACCTTATGTAAGGATAGATACCCTTTAAAAACCTTCTTTACTCATATATGTTAAGATAGTACATGCGAATGGTCAAATTTACCGGACTAGGAATCAGGAGGTTTTTAACTTGAATAACAGACTAGAAAAACTTAAGCAATGGATGCAAAAACAAAATGTAGACGTTGCGATGTTGCAAACTCGCGCTAATGTGTTTTATACGACGGGTTTTGACACTGATCCACACGAACGATTAGTAGCTTCATGTATTTTTCACAATGAGAGACCTTTAGTAATTTGCCCCGGAATGGAAGTAAACCAAGTTTCAGATATTTTAAAAGATGGGGATATTTTAGGGTATAGTGACACCGATCATCCATGGAGCATGTTAAAAGAGGCGTGGGAACAGCGAATCAAAGCTGTTAAAACAGTTGCCGTTGAACGAAACCTTTCCTGGGAACGTTTAAAAGAGTTAAAACGAGCTTTTCCTGAAGCTTCTTTCGTAGAAGTGGATGAAGCGATGGAGACAGGTCGTTTATTAAAAGAAGAATCAGAGGTAGAATTGTTGAAAGAAGCAGCCGCTCTTGCTGATTTCGGTGTTAAGGTTGGTGTATCTGCTCTTCGCGAAAACGTTACCGAAATGGAAGTACTCGCAACGATCGAGTATGAGTTAAAGAAAAAAGGTGTTCGTGAAATGGCATTTTCTACGATGGTATTGTTCGGAGAGAAAGCTGGAGACCCTCACGGTAACCCGGGCACTCGTACTTTGCAGAAAGGCGATGCCGTCCTCTTTGACCTTGGTGTGATTTGGAAAGGCTATGCTTCAGATATTACACGTACCGTCTTTTTCGATCACATAAAAGAATCTGACCAATCGATCTATGAAACGGTACTACAAGCACAAGAAAAAGCGCTGGAACTTTGTAAGCCTGGAACAGCTATCGGAGAACTAGACCGTACAGCAAGAGGATGGATTGCAGAGAAAGGATATGGCGACTACTTCCCTCACCGGCTTGGGCACGGATTAGGTATAGAAGTTCACGAGTTCCCTTCTATGCACGCCAAGAATGAATCTCCACTTCAGGAAGGAATGGCGTTTACGATCGAACCGGGAATTTACATTCCAAATCAAGCGGGCGTCCGCATTGAAGACGATGTGTACATTACAAAAGACGGATATGAGACCTTCACCTCCTATCCGAAAAACCTGCAAATTGTAGCAGCTAAATAGATAATAGAAAAACCTGATAACTCGCTTTTATTAAAAGGCTGTTTTCATAAAGCTGTTGTTTTTGAGCGTTTTACTGTCACGCAATTCGTGACAGGGCAAGCATGCGCTTGCCTAACGCTCAAAAAACAAATAGCAACAATCTTTTAGAAAACACCTTTAATAAAAGAAACATTAGAAATGAAAAAAACCTAGATCCGGACATTATCTAGGTTTTTTTACGTTATGATGTAATGTATAGGTTGTTGCTTTTTTCTTTATAAAAGTCTTATTCATTCCACACCCATGTGAAAAGGCAACGGTCTTGATCAAGCATTTTAATCTTTAATGACTCGATTCCTTCAAACCCGTTTTGTTTCATATAAGCTGCCATTTGCTCAGCTGATGGACCCTGCGAGAACCTTAACATTTCTAGAACTTCGACCACTTTTTCTTTAGCTTCAGTTCCTTTTACGACCCGCTTACCTTTTTCATATTCAAAGTGATTCGGATTTTCGTATTCCCATTCATAGCACGTTTCCTCTGAGACCACTGTAATTTTTAGGGAATTGTACAACATTAATTCCCTTTGGACATCCTGTTCATTCGCAGATGCTGACCCATGAAAGTGTACAAAGGAAACGATAAGCAGCATTAATGCAAAAATTCCCATTCTTTTTTTATTTGCCATCGTCTTTCACCTCTATCGTCATTGTGAGGATACGGACGCTTTTTTATTCAAAATTAACGGTACTTATGTAAAACATCTACCCCACCTGTGATTTCAATAACCGAGCCAGTAACCATATCCGCATGATCATCACAAAGAAACAGAACCGTTCTTGCAATATCCTCTCCTGTTCCAGATCGGCCTACCGGTGTTGTTGAGTCAGCAAGGCTTTTAGAGTGAGTAATAGAAGCTTCTTTCATTTCACCCACAATTTCACCAGGACAAATCATATTCGCAGTAATCCCATGTTCTGCTTCTTCAAGTGAGAGTGTTTTTGTCAAAGATACAAGCCCAACCTTAGCTGCGGCAAAAGCAGACCGGTAGAGCCACCCTGGTGCATGCTCCGCGCCTTGAAAGCCATAAGTAATGATCCTGCCAAACTTTTGCTCTCTCATGAGAGGAATAACCGATTTAAAGAGATAAAATGCTGAATTAAGATTCCCGTCGATCATCGATCTCCATTCTGCTTCTGAATAGTCCATTAGCTTCTTTCTTTCAAAAATATAGGGACCTGCATTAAGAACAAGAACGTCAATTCTCCCCCACTGTCTTACGGTATTCTTCACAATCCGATTAAGATCCTCTTTCTCATTGAGGTCACCTTTTATAAAGTTAAAGTAGCCTTCATACTCCTTTAGCTCTTGATGAAGCTTGTCTACCGCTTCTTCATCGCTTCGGTAATGAATCGTAACGCTATACCCTGATTGGATCAGTTTTTCGGTTACTTTTTTACCTAAACCTTTAGAACCTGCTGTAATTAATGCGTGACGCATCGCCATCACCTTTCATCTCGCTCAACGTACTTTATATTATACTAAGTGATAGGATCCATGTAAAAAAAGAATGCTCCCCCTCCCCATGTAGTTATGTAATACATAAGAAAAACCGCAATAGCGGTCTTTTGTTAAAACAGTTTCCTAAAAGATTATTGCTTTTAATAAGATAAAATCTTCGCTCGAATTCCGCAGGAGTCTCCGCCTTTCGCTCTTTCGTTTTATAAATCAATAACGACAATTTATGCGAAAAGTGACTTTATTAAAAAAAGCGTTAGGAGTCAGCTCTATACTTTTTTTCAAAAAAATCATTAAGGAGGCTCCTTAATGATTTTTTGTCTTTATTTTTGTTTCTTTTTAGCCTTCTTTTTAGGTGTTTCTTTTTCCTTTCTCACTTGCAGTGGCTCTTCAGCCAATTCTTCATTATACTCTTGCTCAGGAGAATGTTGATAATAGGAGTCCATCAATTGATTATGAACCGTTACTTCCCCTTCATTTTCATACAATCCAGAAGAAAGCTTCGTTTTTTTCGGCATACAAACACCCCCTTATCATACTTCAATTAGGTGTTAGTATTTAACGAAGTTCGGTCATTTATGTTTGATGGATAATAAAGTTGGTAATGGATTGGTATAGTAAGAGTTAACATTTCCCTTATTACATTCATACTAGATATTAAGGAGGCGTTTATAATGACTGTACGCTATTCAAGGATTTTAGTAGCTGTAGACGGATCCATGGAAGCAAAGCGAGCGCTGAGAAAAGCAAGTGAGCTGGCAAAGGAATATGGAAGTACCCTGTTTATAACTCACGTTGTCGACACTCGATCCTTTGCTTCGGTCGAGCCTTATGACCGCTCAATCGTAAGAGAAGTAGAAAATGATGCAAAACGTATGTTAAATGAATACAAAAAACAAGCTCAAAATAATCAGGTTGAAGATGTACAAATCATTACCGATTACGGATCACCTAAAGTAAAGATAGCAAAAAATATCGTCAAACAACATGACATAGACCTAATAGTCACAGGCGCTACTGGCTTAAATGCTGTTGAACGCTTTTTAATTGGCAGTGTTTCGGAATATATTACCCGACACGCAAGATGTGATGTGCTCATTGTTCGAAGCGAAGTCAAGTAACTGCAAAAATCACCCTATAAAATGAAAAGGGGTCTCTTTCCTTAACATTACCTGCGTAGTTTTTCCTGTAAGTGTCTTTTCCCATAAAATTGATGCGCTCCCTCAGCTATTTGCCTCGTAAACCGGTAATTAATAGTTGCCCCTGTAATAATACCGAACAAAGGAATTCCTTGGACGAGTTTTTTTCGCAACATTGTAAGCAAGAAGAGTTTTGTTATATTTTGAAGTGGGCGCTGCATCCAAGCTTGAGAAATGATATTCTCATCTCCATCGTAAAATAACCATTCTTCATCTGCTGACTCGGCTTCTTTTTCAAGATCCTTCCATGCAGGATACTGAAAGTGACGCGGCAACGAAACGACGTGAAATACTTTCAGGACGAACATCATTTCATAAGGTTTACGCAAGTCATATCCATACGTCATTGCGAGCTGTTGAATGGTACGCAGGTTAATTGCAAGGACAAGAGGAAGATCACTTAATGTAAACAACGGTCCGCCAACACCTGTGAGCCCCCCTTGAGCAAGCGAGAGGAGTCGTTGCTTAGCGAGTTGCTTTCTGGCTATGAACCTAAGCTGGTCAATGGTTAGTTTCTTCATGTCCTTAATTTCATGGATATCCTCATTAAATATTCGTGCTTGGGTAAATAGAGATACCTCGGTTTGTTTTTCGTAGGTCGTTTGTTGTATGGCAGCTTGTACATGAAACAAAATATCATCCATAAGCGTTAGCAGTTTCGAGCGCCACCGAGCATCCAATGAGGAATACGTTTGGTTAATCCACTTTTGGTATGTAAGTGAGATGTCAGTTCCTTCGATTTTAAAATACGACTTCTCCCAGTCCTCTATTTCTTTTAGCACCTGTTCTGCTCTAGACATCTTCATCCCACCTACCTCCTTATTTCAAACTAGCAACAAAACATACGATAATTTCAATCTAAACCTTTGCCATTTCAACGACGTTCAATCTTGCGTCCAACTCTTCAATTGCATTAAAAAAAATCGCTTCTGGCAGTTTACCGGAAATAGGACTTCCAAAACCCTTTTCTACCTCACCAAATTGACTTAAAATACAGTGTTTTAACGCCACTACTTCCTCATTTTGAATCGAAATTCCTGCTTGAGTGGTCGCTTCATTTATCATTTCCACACTCATGACTAGATGCCCCATGAGCTCACCTTCTTCCGTATAATCAGGTGTAATCGCATCGCTTATCCACCTTGTTTTTCCGATATCGTGTAATAAACAAGTCGTGATTAACAAGTCTTTGTTTAAGTCTGGATATACAGAAAGCAATTGTAAAGTAGCATGACATAACGAAACGACATGCTCCAATAAGCCTGCATAGTATGAATGGTGCATCGTTTTTGAGGCAGGAAGTGTCGTAAGCCCTTCTCTAATTTCTTTATCTCCAAGGATTTTCCGGATAATTGCATTGTACGTTTCACTATGAATATCATCAACGATCATTCTTAAGTCATGCCACAGTTCTTCCCTTGGTGTCCTTGATTTTTGGACAAGACTTTGGATATCGATTTGGTCTTCCTCAGAAGCGACTCGTACACGGTTGATTTGCAATTGTTTCTTTCCTCGGAATAAGCGAATTTGACCATCGACTTTTAAGATCGTCTTCTTTTGGACGGCGCTTTTTTGTTGATCCGTGACTTCCCATATTTTAGATGGAATGGTGCCGGACTCATCACCTAGAACCAAATTCATATATTCATCCCCGTTAGCAGCTATGCGGACTTCCCTTTCCTTTACGAGAAAAAAACCAACCAGCCTTTCCCCTTCTTGTGCGTTTGCAATTGTCTTCATCGTGATCCCCCGCTTTAGCTAGACTTTCTACATGTTATTATACTATTTCATCTTTATCGGTAAAATATTTCTCCTTCAGTCTTCAGTATATGTAAGAGTGGCACAACTCATTATAAGCTTCACTTTTTTAAAGAACGTTTTCTCCAAACTGTTTTTGTAAAGTTTGTTGCTTTTTACTTTTAGTTGTTTTCTAAAGGCTCTTTTCTAAACGATTGTTGCTATTTGATACAACTGTTCCTCGTCGCAAGAAGACTATTGTTGCTTCTACCACTGGAGTAGGTGTCGCTCTATAAATTCTTACAAAAAAACCGGGTACCTGATATTACCTCAGTCCCGGTTTTAAAGATTATTGAGTTAAACGTACGGTATCTCTTGCAAGCATAACTTCTTCGTTTGTTGGAATAACAATGACTTTTACTGGCGAGTGAGGATAGTTAACGAACGCTTCTTCTCCTCGAACCTTGTTTAAGGCTGGGTCCCAGTAAATCCCCATAAACTCAAGGCCTTCTAGCACTTGAGCGCGGATCGTGTCACTGTTTTCACCAATCCCTGCCGTGAAGATAACCGCATCCAATCCGTGCATACGCGCCGCATACGAACCGATATATTTGTGAATACGAGATGTAAATACGTTCATTGCTAATTCTGAACGGTCATTTCCTTCATCAGCAGACTCTTCGATATCACGGAGGTCACTTGAAAAACCAGATAGAGCAAGCATTCCACTCTTCTTATTCAACACTTGAATAACGTCTTCAGCACTCATTTCTGTTTTTTCCATAATATACGGAATTAACGCGGGGTCAATGTTACCAGAGCGAGTTCCCATTGTAACACCAGCAAGCGGTGTAAAGCCCATAGATGTATCAATGGATTTTCCTTCTTCAATCGCTGCAATACTCGCACCATTTCCTAAGTGACATGAAATCAAGCGAAGTTGATCCAGTGGACGTCCAAGGATCTCAGCTGCACGTTGTGAAACGTATTTGTGAGACGTGCCGTGGAACCCATATTTACGAATGCCGTATTCCTCATAATACTCATAAGGCAAGCTGTACAAATAAGATTGTTTTGGCATCGTTTGATGGAATGCTGTATCAAAGACGGCTACAGCAGGCACATTGGGAAGCACTTCCTGAAATGCCCGAATCCCCACTAAGTTAGCTGGGTTGTGTAATGGTGCCAGCTCAGACACTTCCTCAATTCCTTTAATCACTTCTTCAGTGATTACAACGGAATCATTAAACTTTTCTCCCCCGTGAACAACACGGTGGCCGATTCCTTCTATCTCATCCAACGATTGAATAATACCATTGAAAGTAAGTTTATCCAGCAGTATTTTAACCGCTTGTGCATGATCTTCAAGATTAAGAATATCTTTTTGCTTTTCCCCATCCACTTCAATTGTGAAGATGGAATCATTTAATCCAATCCGTTCAACGACACCTTTTGTTACAACTGTTTCATCCGGCATTTCTAACAGTTGAAACTTTAAAGATGAGCTTCCAGCGTTGATGGCTATTATTTTTGACATAACAAAATCGCTCCTTCAACTTTTTACCCTTACTTGCTTTGAACAAGTGTGTGTTCAATGAAAAGATGAAAAGGAACTGTCCTCTTCATATCATTTTATGTGTTATATTTTCACCATCACATATTAAACCACTTCGAAGTAGAGATTGCAAGCCTCTGTTATAGTTTTTTAAAAATTAAACTATAACACAGAGTACAGCTTTTTATGATGATTAAGCTGTAAGATCAGCCGTCATCCGTATTCATACTGTTTCCGTACAGAAGGAGTTTTATGAAAGCGGGAAGAACAGCCGTAAAAAATGAAGTTTTTGTTACAAAAAAGAAAGCGCATTCGTTGTTGCAAGCTTATCTATTGTTCTTTTTTCAAATAGGAAGAAAACCACTCGTTGATGTTCTTTACCATATCACTTAGTGCTTCCTGGTTTGTAAATGACGGGAGTTCTGCCAAAAGAGCTTGCCTTGGTTCAATGATGCCCTTTGCCCGTTTACGGATAACAAAAATACTTTTCCCCTGCTGTTCATTTTTGAACATCGATTTTGGCAGTTGAAGTAAAGAATAAATAAGCGCTTCTTCCTTTAAAAACGTATGTAAATTTTGTGCTTCTTCTGTTTCAAATAAGAAATTCGGGATTAGGAAAATGAGAAATCCACCTGGTTTTACGTGTTTTAAGCTTTGCTCGATCAACAAATGATGGACAAAGGAATGGCCTTCGTCGCTTTGTAAGTTGAAAGTCGCTGCTTTTTGGTCGTCTGGATAATAGCCTATAGGCAAATCTGAAACAACCAAGTCGACATTATGCACATAAGGAGTAGCAATACTATCTTGATGGAAAAGGTCAACGTCTTGTTGCTGCATATTTGCATTTACAAAAGCTAACTTAATTAACGTTTCATCGGCGTCACCACCGACGGCATGAATGCTTACCCTTGCTTGATTCATCACCGCAGTAAGAAGGTTTCCAGAACCAACCGCCGGGTCAAGGAGGACTTGTGTTTTTTCTTTTTCGATGACAAGCTGTTCGACAAGATGACCCATAAACAAACTAACGGCATCTGGTGTCATCGCATGATGCGGCTGAGTTGCTTCTTTCATCCCCTTAAGGACAGCTAGTTGAAACGCCTTTCGAATCTCTTCTGCTTTTAGCTGGTCAAGTAAGGGGGCAGATTGAATGATTTCACTCATTTTTTGTTGATCTTCACTTGTTAGTTGAACTGTACTCTCATTATCTAAAATCGATTGACCACCTTCAGGTAACGCTTCTAGGTAAGGCAAATCGCTCTTTTCTTGAATGAGTTCAGCAACTTGATCGAGTGCGGTATATAGTTTTTCTGTATTGGTTTCTGAATGTATCAAAATTCTCCACTCCTATAACGTTTCATCATTCTTATCTTTACCATTCATTCATTTTAACAGACGTGCTTTAAGTCGCAAGCTATAAGGAAAAAGAGGAAGAAGGCAACCACTTGCCTTCTTCCTCAACAACAGATTATTATTGTGCACTTTTCGCCGCTTCAAGAGCAGCATCATAATCAGGATGATTTGTCACTTCCGAAACGTATTCTACGTATGTCACTTTATCATTACTGTCGATAACAAAGATAGAGCGTGAAAGTAAACGAAGCTCTTCGATGGCTACGGCGTAATTATTACCAAAGCTTAAATCGCGGTGATCAGATAGAACTTGAAGGTTATCAATACCTTCTGCTGCACACCAACGTTTTTGAGCGAATGGTAAGTCTACGCTGATTGTAAGAATTTCTACATTATCTAATTTCGCTGCTTCTTCATTAAATCGACGTGTTTGTTGTTCACAAACCCCTGTATCAATAGATGGAACAACGCTGATGAGTCGAACCTTTCCCTTGCTGTCAGATAACTTCACTTCTGAAAGGTCATTGGCTAGTACGGTAAAATCAGGTGCTGAATCTCCAACGGATACTTGATTCCCCATTAGTGTGACTGGTTTTTCTTTAAATGTTACTTCTGCCATGTTAAAGCCTCCTCTTTCAACTAGGTTCATACATAAAATACCACAAATAACCGGTCAATAAACAGAGAAAACCCTTATGTAAAGAGAATGACATATAGTGGTCTTTTATTAAGGCTCCTCACGGCTTAGGGTACTTTTCTCACGAGCTCCATCTTGCTTTACTCCCCACTCCGGGCGCTTCTCCCATCACGTGCTTTTTCACGACTAAAGCCTTTATTAAAAACAAAGAAAGCACCCTCAATTGAGAATGCTTTTTTGAAAACGTCTTAAAAATCAAGCTGCTGGCCATTTTTACCTGAAAAATTCTGTTGTGTTTGTTGACCTTGATTTCCAGATTGTTTTTGTGATTGCATCATTTGTTGGATTTTATCCACAACTTGAGGAGCGAATTCTAAAAGTTTTTCGTACAAGTGTGTACTTTGGTCTAAGTGAACCATTTTCACTCCTTGAGTATTAACGATGAGAAAAGCAATTGGCGTAATGGAGACTCCGCCACCACTCCCCCCGCCAAAAGGATGTTTTTCGTCTTGTTCACCATGCGACCCTTTCGTTTCTACGATAAACTCACTTCCGCCTGCAGCGAAACCAAACCCCACTTTGGATACTGGCATAATGACACTGCCATCTGGTGTTTCAACTGGATCACCTACAATGGTATTTACATCTACCATTTCTTTCAAGTTTTCCATCGCTGTTTTCATTAACCCTTGAATTGGATGTTCAGACATTCATATCCCTCCCTTTTTCTGTCTTTTGTGATGGTAATAGAGGTTTTCCTTTTCGCCAATGCCGTACCACTTTAATGGCCGCGATGATAGCATGCCCCATGCGAAATGTGATCATACATTTAAGCTCTGTTCTTGATATAACCATATTGTATACAGGTTGTATCGCCATGTATGGTAGAGTTCTCATTCTCATATAGTTCCCAATGACCCCAACAACATTCCCTTTAACAGCCCATAAAAGACCCGAAATACTGCCAGACAATGAAGCATCGGTAGTACCGATTACGGATTTCCATGATAATCGGTTAACGGACACGGTCATTAAAAAATGTCGTACTATGGTATGAAATCCAACTACATGCTTTAAAAAACGTTGAAATTGCTTAATATCGTATAGCATATCTCGAGGAGACATTTTATCTTTTTTTTCTTTATGACCAACAGCAGAATCTTCTTCCTCTTCGAATACCACAGTTGCGGTTTCTTTATCTATAGCAATAACAGGTACCTTAAGTGAATAGCGAATGATTTTCCAAAGTACAAATTTGGCGTTTAGTTCATCATCGTCCCCATTATGTACGTAATGAATATCAACACGGAGGGTAGAAATCGCAATGAGTAATACGAGCACAATAAAAACAACAATAAAACCAAGAATCCATAATAACCAGGTCACTAAAGCACACCTCCTCGAATACAGTATCGACAGTGCCAACAAAAATAAACCTGCCCAAAGTGGACAGGTTTAAAACGTTTTTTATGCACTTCTATGTTCGAGGGGTTCTGGGCTCTAAAACAACAGCTGTATCGGCAAACTTATCATGAAGACCTCGTTTTCGAGAGTCGAATGGGACAATGAAATATAACAGGTTTGTTATGAGAAGAGAGCGATGAATAAACCGGCCAACGACTTCCCTAAACACAACATCGCCCCAGGTTAGAGTATCCTCACTTTCAGAGATGACCAATAAACCAAAAATCCGCTTCCCTAAAGTTTGTCTTATTAATTTCGTCATTATTACGAAATAAGAGTAGCTCACAAGGGCAGTCATAAGTCCAGCAAGGGAGTAGATGCCAAAGGTCAAGTTGTCTAAACCAATCATGGTCAAAAATATACCAACTACGACTCCGTTAATGCTGGATACGACGAGTAAATCGACAAGATAAGCCCAAAACCTCATCCAGAAGCCGCCATAATGGACTTCCGCTACCTCTTCATTTTCTTGCTCATAAACTTGTTGTTCGAATTTATCTTCATTTTCTGTATGCTTTGAGTTGGAGTGAGACTCATTCATTCATTAACACCTCATTCCGTATATAAATACATCAACCGTGGAGCATGCGATTGCTGTATCCATTCTTTCATAGAATAAACAGACAGTTGATCTCCCAGGAAGGCTTGTGCTGTAGCACCAAAAAGCGATGGGAAACCAAGTGGTTGGCGATATTCAACAACATCGATATCCCCTTTTCCAATATCATCACGGAAAACTTCAATTACATCATCCAAATCCCCTAATTCATCAACTAAATCGGCCTCATACGCTTGATTACCAGTATAAATCCGACCATCAGCAAGCTCTTCCACTTGATCACGAGGAAGCTCTCGACCTTCTACAATAATATCCACAAAACGGTCGTATGATTCATCAATCATATCCTGGAGAATTTGTCTCTCATCATCCGTCATCTCCCGAGTTGCAGACATAATGTCTTTATACGGACCACTTTTTATTACTTCAGACTGGATCCCAAGATCTTCAGCAAGCTCACTTACATTAATCGACTGCATAATGACACCAATGGAGCCCGTCATTGTTTGTGGATGAGCAAAAACCTGTGTCGCAGGAGCCGCGATGTAATACCCACCACTTGCAGCCATACTGCCCATACTTACATAAACTGGTTTACGATAATCTTCTTGAATTTCGACAATTTTATCGTGAATCTGGTCACTTTCCATCACGCCCCCGCCAGGAGTATTTACACTAATAATAATTCCGTCTACTGTCCCATCATTAGCTGCAGCATCAAGCTGCTTTAAAAAACGCCCGTGATTGTATGTAGAGGCTTCAAATAAAGAAGGAGCATCGTAGCTGCTTTGAATGACTCCGTTTAAATGTAAGACCACAATTTTTCCGCGCCCATTTCCACTTTCCAAAACATGCTCATCTACAACCTCTTCACCGTCAAAAAGGTCATCTAAATCCATTGAAAACACACTAAACACCGTAGTGACAGCACTCGATGCAATAAACAATACAGCAGCAATAATCAGCGCTGTCCAACGTTTTCCACTCATCGTATACACCCTTTCTACATTTGTTTGTTCATCGCTCAAAAAACAACAAACCACTTGAAAACAACCTACGACCAAGACCTTGAATACTTTTCCAGTTCATATTACTCACCATTTGAAGGATTTCCCCTGTTTATCAAGAATTTAATTAAGACAGGGTAAACTACGTACAGTCCTGTATTCAATCATGAACCCTAGAAAGGAAGAGTCAGCATGCCAGACAGAAAAAATGTTTACCTCCACTATGTTGAAACAGATGAAACGAAGCATAAGGTCGAGCATTTGAGAGAATTAGGAAAAAAGTATAACTTCCATCTCGTCGATCACATAGGTGATGCAAATATTATTGCCAGCATTGGTGGAGATGGTACTTTTTTACAATCCTTAAGAAGAACGAACTTTCAAGAAGACTGTCTTTATCTTGCAATTAATGACGATCATTTGGGCTTTTATTCCGATTTTGATCTAGACAACCTTGAAGGAATTGAAGAAGCAATGAAAACGGATATGGTCGAAGTTCTTCGTTATCCTCTTCTTGAAGTTACGGTAGACGGACAAAAAAGTTTCTATTGTTTAAACGAATGTTCAATTCGATCAACGGTTATTAAAACATTTGTCATTGATGTCTATATCGACGATCTACACTTTGAAACATTTAGAGGTGACGGTCTTGTCATTTCCACTCCAACAGGCAGTACAGCTTATAACAAGTCACTAAAAGGTGCAATTGTAGATCCTCGACTCGCCTCTATGCAGCTCACAGAGATGGCCTCTTTAAATAATAATGAATACCGCACACTCGGTTCTCCGCTGTTGCTGAGCGGTGACCGTGAACTCGTACTCCGCATTGTTCAAGATGGAAACGACTACCCCATCATCGGTGCTGACAACGAAGCCTTAAGCATTCGTAACAGTAAAGAAGTAAAAATCCGGGTCGCAGACCGCCAAGTAAAGATGTTAAAGCTAAAAGACAATTCCTTTTTGCATAAAGTTAAACGTAGTTTTATAAATCAATAAAACCTCTCTCGGAAGCTTGATTAGTGAATCTTCTCTTCAAGCTTCCGTGGTTTCGTACATAACCGTATTATCTACTACTGTTTTCCTTACTTTTACATTGAACCATTCATCTGGAGAAAGCTCAAATAGGTCGTCTGAAAGGATCGTAAAATCTGCAGTAAAGCCTGCTTTTATCACGCCGCGACTCTCTTCTTTTCCAATTGCCTGTGCGCTGCCGCGTGTAAAAAGCTGTAAAGACTCAAATAAAGAAAGTTTCTCTTTTGGGTAATACCCTGCGTGACTTTCTTCAGGCTTTCTGCGTGTAACTGCAGCGTGAATGCCTAAAATGGGATCAACTGGCTCAATTGGAGCATCAGACCCTCCAGCACACGCCAGTCCCCTGTCTAAATAGGTTTTCCAAGCAAAAGAAGTTTTTAGCCGTTCTGATCCGATACGCTGTTCGACCCAAGGAAAATCTGAACTGACAAATCTCGGTTGAATATCAAGAACGACTGGAAGCTCCTCCAGCCTGTCTAGTAAATCTGGAGCTGTTACTTGAAGATGGATAAGCCGGTCTTTTAAGCCTGCTAGCGGCGGGTGAGCCTCCAACGCGTCAATCGCATATTCAAGAGCCAAATCCCCTATCGTATGAATCGCAACAGGCATCGAAAGCTCTCTTGCTGTCTCGACAATTTTCATTAACTGTTCTCGACTATGAATAGCGACACCATTTGTTGTCTGATCATCATTATAAGGCTCCCTTAATAAGGCAGTCCGCCCACCAATAGATCCATCCGCAAAAATCTTTACAGCTCCAATTTCAAGAATCCGGTTTAATTTGCCAAAGTGGTATCCTTGCTCTCGTAATGGCCTGGCCACTTCATGGTGGACTAGCAGGTTAGCTCTGAACTTTTTCTCTTGCCCATTAATAACATTCAAAAAGGTTTGAAGGGTTAATAAGCTATCACCATAGTAATTCAAATCTTCGGTATGAGCTCCGACAAACCCTTTTGATAATAAATCTTCCAACGAAACAGTAAGGGCTTTTGTTAAATATTCCTGATCAATGTCAGGCATAACCTCACGAATGAATTCCTGTGCTTGATCTAATAAGTAGCCAGTGGGCACCCCATGATCATCCTTGACAATGACACCACCAGGAGGTTCGATCGTTGTCGAATCAATACCCGCTAGTTCAAGAGTATATGTATTCACAAGCATCGCATGGCGACAAATCCGCGATAGTACAATCGGATGCTCAGTGGTTATCTCATCAAGTTCATGTCTGTGAGGAACTTCAGCTGGAAAAAATAAGTTCTCGTTAAAACCATCAGCAATGAGCCACTCACCTTTTTTCAATTCTTTTTTCCTGTCATTTAATACCTTTTTCAACTCTTGTACGCTTGTAATTTCAGACAAGTTCAGGCGCAATAGTTTTTCTCCGTGACCAATCATATGTAAATGACTATCTACAAAGCCTGGGTAGATCACGCCGCCGTGAACATTTCGCTCCTCAGTGATTTTCCCTGCAAACGTATCTGTTAATGCTTTCTTCGTTCCAACTCCTTTGATCAAGCCTCCTTCTACGAAAATCGCTTCTTCTACGTCGTTTTCAGAAATTAATGTACGCACTTTGCCTCCGTACCACAATGTCCCCATATATTCATTTCTCTCCCTACTTCATTAACCGTCAAAATTTGGGATTGTATTCCAATCTTTTCATCATTTATCATACATCTGATTAAGAACAAAATCAAAATTCTCTATCGAAGATTGTTCTTAATTTTAGACCTTAGGTTAAGATAGATTGCGTCTTCCTGGTTTCGGATCATGTGAATCGGAAGCTTCTCAAAAAAGAAACCGATATATTAGAAGATATGAACACTCAAATCATTACTGAGACGAATGTGGCCATCTAGGCTGGACACTTTGAAGCAAGGGATCAAGCTCCTTCTAAAAAGGAAGAGCAAAGGGGAACGAGCAAAAGTTCTTTTTGATATGGTTACCCTCGTTTACAATGACCTAAAATTAGCAAATACATGATGAAATCGTGAAAAGGCAAGTCTGAAGGCGATAGCCTAGTTGAATTGTAGTGTTTATAATGCCTCTTCATAAAAAAAGATCTTCTGCGCAATTGGACCGAATCTGCGAGACTCCTGCGGAAAGCGAGCAGATCAGGCCAATGGATCTACAAAAGATACGCTTTTTACAAATAGGTAATAATCAAGATGGGAGAAAGTATTATTTTAAAGTTGTGTGTTTGTTTAAACAAATGAATTATGCAACTGATTCATTAAGGCTTTTTTATAAAAAATGGTGTTATTTTTTGTGAACCCAAGCCTTAGTGGGGCTTATACTTCATTTATTTAGAGAAGTAAAACTTTCTTAAAGTATAAATAAAGGAGTCTCCCCTTATCAAGGAAGACTCCTGTTGCCATTATATTATTATTTGGAACCGCCTAATTGCTGCTCAGCTTGTTGAACTAAGCGTTTTGTGATCTCACCACCAACGGAACCGTTAGCGCGAGAAGTTGAATCAGCACCAAGCTCAACTCCGAATTCTTGAGCAATCTCGTATTTCATTTGGTCTAATGCTTGTTGTACTCCAGGGACTACTAATTGGTTCGAACTTCTGTTATTTGCCATTGTTTTCACCTCCCTTGTAATCATAGAATGCGACAGGAAGGTGAATCACATGCATAAAAAACATTGGTTATATTACCAATATATGGTACATTATATTTCTCTCTTCTTTCAGGTTCACTTGATATAAAAAGTACTTTAATTGATGGAGATAAGCATAAGGCAAGCGAATGCTTACCTAACACTCAAAAAGCAACAGCAAAATCACTTACAGAAAGTCTTCAAATTCTTTATCTAATACATCTGTTGATGATAGGTTTTTCTCAAATGTTCGTTCAACAGCGTCATCAACCATCGATTGGATATCCAATGAGCTTTCAAATTTCTCTGCTTTTTCTTTGTTCGGTTTTGTTTTTATTTGAGGTGGTAAAAAAATGGTGCAGCAATCTTCATATGGTAAGATCGACAGTTCATAAGTATCAATCTCTTTCGCAATATCAATAACCTCGAGTTTATCCATCGCGATTAATGGCCTTAGCACTGGCATGGACGTTACATCATTAATCGTGTGCATACTCTCTAATGTCTGACTTGCTACTTGACCTAGACTTTCTCCATTGGCAATCGCCAAGGAACCTCTTTTCTGAGAAATTCTCTCGGCAATACGCAGCATTACACGTCGCATAATCGTCATTTCATACTGATCAGGCACGACGTCATGAATTTTTTTTTGAGCCTCTGTAAAAGGAACGATGTGCAAACGAATCGAATTTCCCGCATAACGGGACAATACTTTAGTTAAGTCTTCTACTTTTTGAAGCGCACGTTCATTAGTAAACGGTGGACTATGAAAGTGAATGGCTTCGAGCTCTACACCCCGTTTGAATAATTGAAACCCGGCAACAGGACTATCAATGCCTCCAGAAAGCATAAGCATCACTTTACCACCCGTTCCTATCGGAAGACCTCCTGGGCCTTTAACAGTCTTACAAGTGAGGTAAGTTCCTTCTTGGCGCACCTCCACGCGTAATTCTACATCAGGATTGTGAACGTCCACTGAAACTTTATTTGTATTGATTAAAATATGTGAGCCAAGCTGATAATTTAAATCTTGAGATCGGACAGCGAACGATTTATCTGCCCTTTTGGCACTCACTTTAAATGTGCCTCCATCACCGGAAAGAGCGTCCTCAATCGCATACAAACCAGCTGCTTTCATTTGTTCAAGATCATTTTCCACCTTTAAAGCCGGACTAAATGAATGAATGCCAAAGATATTTTTTAAAACGGTCGATACACCTTGTTCATCTTCCCCGTTTAACTGAACAAACATACGACCAAACACCCGTTTCACTTTTACATTTGAAAATTCACGTAATCCTGTTTTAACATTCTGTTGTAGTTTTTTTTCAAAATCTTTTCTGTTTTTCCCCTTCAAAGAAAGCTCTGCATACCGGATTAAAATATGATCATAAGCTACATGTGTCATTTGTTTACCACCTTTAAAAGAGAAGGAATCAATTCCTTCGTATAGTTAATAAATAATGTCATTTCTTCCATAGTATTTTCAAAAGATAACGAAACTCTTACACCACTTGAGGCGCGATCTTTGGCAAATCCGCATGCATTCAAAACTCTGCTCGGTTCTGATAGCTTTGAAGAACATGCACTCTTTGTAGAAACATATATCTCCCTTTCAGCGTAGGACTGGACGATAACTTCTGGTTTTAAACCCGGTACTGAAAAATTAACAATATGAGGTGCATGCTGTTGAGGCGTATTAATAACCACCCCTGGGACTTCGCTCAGACCTTCGATCAGGTAGTCTGTCATTGCCATCAGCTCACTTGTTTTTACAGAGGCATTCTCAGTAACAAGTCGAAGTGCCTTCACCATGGCAGTTGCTCCTGCGACGTTTTCAGTCCCTGCCCTCATTCTATTTTCCTGACTACCTCCCAAAATAATCGGTGAAAGGAGTACTCCTTGCCCTACATATAACATTCCACTACCTTTTAAACCGTGAAATTTATGAGCGGACAACGTACAAAGATCCACTCTTGCTTCTTTGAAATTTAAGGGAACTTTGCCAATTCCTTGTACATGATCAACATGAAAACGAATCTTCGGAAACTCGGATAAATAATGACCGATTTCCGCAATCGGATTAATTGACCCTAATTCGTTATTTACATGTATTAAGGAAACAAGGGTAGTCTGATGAGTAATCGCTTTTTTTACATCCTCTAACCGAACAACACCTTGCTCGTTTATAGGGAGGTAGGTAACTTGAAATCCTTCTTTTTCAAGTTGCTTGAAGGTCTCGTAGCTCGAAGCATGTTCAGCAGCAGTCGTGATGAGATGGTTTCCTCTTGCTTTATGCTGGTAAGCCGTCCCTTTAATAGCGAGATTGTTCCCCTCTGTTCCTCCAGAGGTGAAAAGAATTTCCTGAGGATGAACGGATAGAAGAGAGGCTGCTTTTTCTCTTGTTTGTACGAGGAGCCTCTCTGCATACTTTCCGAAGGGATGTAACGAAGAAGGATTTCCAAAGTAATCAAACGATATTTTTGCAAACGTATCAATCACTTCTTTATAAGGCCTCGTTGTTGCACTATTATCAAAATAAATCATTAATATTTATCTCCTTCATCATAAACATAGCCTAAAACGTATACTCTCCAACAGCTAATCATATCATAACCTTTAGACACTTTTCAGTATTTATTTTCGGATTAAAATTCAATTAATTTTTATTGTTTACAACATTCGAGATTATGTTAAAATAACTTTGGCTTTAACGCTTTAAATTCAAACTCCACATATTCCCAAAGGTACCAGAGAGCAGAACAGGAGGTATTACCTAATGCAATCTTCATCATTCACAAAAAAGGAAACGCTTGCACTTGGACTTATGATGTTTGCTCTTTTCCTTGGAGCAGGAAATTTAATTTTCCCACCAGCTATGGGACAAGAAGCTGGGACATCCTTATGGGCAGCAACTCTTGGTTTTCTTGTAACAGGAGTAGGTCTACCCGTATTGGCCATTGTTGCAATCGCAAAATCTGGAGGAAACCTTCAGGAAGTATCAAACAAAGTGGGTCCTTTGTTCGGGGCAATTTTCCCACTTATAGCCTATATGGCAATCGGACCTTTGTTCGGTATACCACGTACAGGGAGTGTCGCTTTTGAAATCGGAGCTCTCCCATATTTAGGAGATGGAAATCATACCTTTCCTTTATTTATTTTTACTGTTATTTTTTTTGCCGTTAGTTATTGGTTATCTTTAAATCCATCCAAACTTGTTTCAAGGCTGGGAAAATACCTTACGCCTGTCCTTGTTATTCTTCTAGGATTATTAGCGATCAGCGGTTTGATCAACCCTGTAGGTGCGATACAAAGCCCGACCGAAAACTATGAGCAGTATTCATTTTTCACCGGTTTTCTAGAAGGTTATTTGACCATGGATGCAATTGCTGCACTCGTTTTTGGAATCGTTATCATTTCCAGAATGCAGGAAAGAGGAATTACCGACCGTGGAATTATCGCGAAAAAGTCGGTCCAAATTGGCTTAATTGCGGGCGTCGGACTTGCCCTTGTCTACTTCTCGTTAGCTTATCTTGGGGCAACAAGTGTAACTGAACTTGGGATGCTGGAAAACGGGGGGCTCATTTTAACAGGTGTCTCCCAATTATTATTAGGAAATATAGGATTGATCATGTTATCTTTTGTGATTACCATTGCCTGCCTGACAACTTCTGTTGGTCTAATCTCTGCATTTGGTGAGTATTTAAAAAAGGTCATACCTGCAGTCCCTTATCCTCTTACAATTGGGATTATCGCTCTTTTCAGTTTAATCATGGCGAATATGGGACTTACCCAACTTATTCAATTTTCACTGCCTATGCTAATAATGATTTATCCAGTTGCTATTGTATTAATTGTATTGTCACTAACAGAAACATTTTTTCAAAAGAAGCAGAGTGTATTTAAGGGAGCCGTTATCGGCGCAGCACTTATCAGTATCCCTGAAGGTCTCATTACAGGTGGTTTAGTAGGTGAAGGTATCGTAACATTATTTAACGCCATTCCACTTTCCGAAGTTGGAGTTGCGTGGGTTCTTCCGGCAGTAATCGGGGGTATCATTGGTTACTTTTTATCCTCACAAGCTAAAAGCGTAAACTAAAAATTACATTCACTACGAGGGTTATGAAAAAGGGTAAAAACAGCTTTTTCATAACCCTTTTTTTCACAAGCGGGATTTCTAATAACTCTAGAACTCAAATACAACGGGTGCCGCTTCCATGGCTTCGCTTTCCGCAGCAACGCTCCAGCCTCCTCATTCGCGACAGGCGTGCGCACTCTGTGCTCCTGCGGTTCCTCGTCGCAAGCAGACCATTGTTGCTTGTCTTGCTGGAGTCTCCGTCATTGCAGCAGCCCCCCTTGACTATCTCAAGTGTATCTAAAAATCGGGTGTAAGGTTTTTGGCAAAAGGAGCGTTATTTCCTTGCAGATTCTCTCCATGAGAAAGAGTATACCCTCTTGCCACTAGGTAAAGACGGCTAAACATTAGGAAAGCCGAGTGATTAAACACTCGGCTGGATAACTTCATCAGTTTGGACTTTTTCTACGATTTGTGGGTCATAAGGCTTTATTGCTTTAACGCTGATATCCAGAGCTTCTTCATACTGATAGTTACGAAAAGCATCCTCCGCTTGAAGAAGTTGAATATTAATTCGATCATCTTGTCTTCGATAACGATTCCCATACTGAATTACCTTCTCGGCAAGCGTCGCCTTTTCAATCATTTCATTCAGAACATCCATGAAATTCTCAATATGATCGTATGCTTTATCAACGTGGCTTGTCACTTCATCGATGGATAGTGGAACTTCGTCAAGCTTATTCGATGCTTGTATGAAGTATTCCTCCGCATTATCCATCTCTTTTAAAATGTGGCTCGGTAGCCCTGGAATATTACTCTTCTGTAATCGTTTTTGACCTGTAATAAGTCTTTGTTTTAATTGTCTTAACGTCTCTTCAGCTTTTCTCTCATCACTTCTCATTTCCTCTAATACTTCCTTGGCACCACGCAGCTTCTGTTCCCCATCTTCCAGTTGTGTCATAAATTCATCGACCATCGTTCGTATAGAAGTATAGGTTTGTTTCTGATTTTCCGTATAATCTTCAATGAGTAAAAATTGCTGTGTAATGTCTTTCACAGTTTTTTCTAATTTATATTGATTTTTATACTCTTCTTCTGACAGGCGGTAATTAAGCTTTACCTCTTCTGTTTCTTCGATTAAGTGCTGGTAAAGGGTCGGCAAGTGGTTTACTCTTTGCGCTAATTCTGAAATTTGTTGAGTCACAACCTGTTTAGAAAGAGCTTCGTATTCTAATTCTTCATAAATGCCATCTATCTCTTTTTGCATTTCTTCTGTAGGTTCCTTTATTTCTTCAATTTTAACTTGATCTAATAGAGAGGCAAACGTGATCAACCGTTCCCTTATCTCAATAATTTGCGAAGAAAATGAAAAGTGTTTTATTGGAAATCCTTTCTCCTCCATTTCCGCTAAACCTTTTTCCAAATCTAATAATTGTTTCGGTATATCTTTTTCAATTAAAATAAGGTATTGTGGAACCTCTTCCATAAGCAAATTAACCCTTTGAAGGATTTCCTTCATACGGGTGAGTACAGTCCTAGCTTGAAGGTAGTTACCTTCTTCTGTTTCCTCATTAAACTTTTCAAAGGACGTATTCATTTCTTTCATCATGTCATCTAAACTGGCAACGGTGTTACCAAGCGTACTTCGCTTAACCCAGAGCTTCTTTTTCGTCTCATCGTAATAATGCTTTACTTCACTGATTTCTTCCCGGTTTCTTTCCTCACTTTCCACAAGTTCATCAATTTCCTCAATCATATTCTTCATATGTGTTTCAATTGCAGCAAGTGTATAATCTATTTCCGAAAGCAGCCTTTTACTTTTTCTAAACCTATAACGATTCGCAGATTCTTCTACATCAAACATTTTCTCTTCAATATCGGGAAGTTGATGAGTCACGATGTCGTCCCACTCTGCGCGCCATGATTCAAAACGTTGTTCGGTTTCACCAGACATTGTTAATCCCTTAATTTTCGATATTTCCTCAGTAACCGGTTCATTCATTATCGTCATTTTCCATTGTTCCAAGCGATCTACTTCTTTATAAACTCGTTTTCTCGAAAGTGAGCCAATGATAATTCCCACAATTAATAATCCAATAAGCGCGTAAATGATCACAGCAGACATACGAAGCCTCCTCATCGTTGAGCAATTTATGTAATATATTGTTGAATTTTAGTAATTATTCGTAAAAGTAAAGGACTGGATAACTGTCGAACTAAGTCACTATCCAACTGTTCACTCCAAAGTGTAGTATAATGAATGAAAGTACGAAAAAGAAAATATATTTAACCCTCGTAGATTCTACACGTCTCCCTTAATAATATCATGGAAAAATATATATTTGAGCGATTTTTTTGGATTTTTTTTAGTTCTTTCAGACTTTTTGTCACTCTTTTACTATTATAATACGACAATTTTGTACAAAGAGGTGTTCTTACTTGATTACATATGATGGCCACGTGCATACCCCATTTTGCCCTCACGGCAGCTCCGACTCATTGGAAAGCTATGTTGAAGCAGCCATCCAATTAGGATACAAAGGGATGACTTTTGCCGAACATGCACCCTTGCCCGCAACGTTTTGTGATCCTGTTCCTGCTCAAGATAGTGCTATGACATTTTCTAAGCTCAATCATTACTTAGAGGAAGTCAAGCTACTTAAGGAGCAATATCAACGTCATTTTACTATTCGTATTGGTCTGGAAGTCGACTATATTGAAGGTTTTGAGGAAGAAACTCGAAGCTTTTTAAATGAAGTAGGCCCTTTTTTAGACGATGCAATTTTGTCGGTTCACTTTATTCGATTGGCTGACCGCTATATATGTATGGACTATTCCCCAGAGTCATTTAAAGAATGTGTTCTTGAATTAGGCTCCGTAGAAGCAGTTTATGACTGCTATTTTGAAACAGTCCTAAAGTCTATCCATGCAAATTTAGGGTTCCACAAACCTGAACGCATCGGACATGTGACGCTCGTAAGGAAGTTTCAAAAGCAATTCCCAGCGACTTTTCCATACATAAATAAGCTTAAACCGATATTTGCAGAAATGAAAAAGCGCAACCTTTCGTTGGATATTAATGGCGCTGGAGTTAAGAAACCATTGTGTGAGGAAAGCTATCCACCTGTTGAGATTGAAAAACTCGTGTCCGAATATCAAATTCATTGTATTTACGGATCAGATGCACATGCCGCATCCCAATTAGCAAGCGGTGCCGCAATCGTACAACCTTTTTTTCGATCAAAATAGAATTATGTGTGGTTGTCAAGGACCTCCTTTGGAATCTCAGCATCAAATAGTTGAGACAACCAACCAGTGAGTTCCTGGTAATAGCGTTGAATAAAATGATTTTCATGAGGCATGAGGTGGTAGACCTCCCGAATATACTGCGGATGTAAAAAAGGTAAGATGAGCATTCCCCTAAGCTGTAAGATCCAATAATCGTTAGGAGGATGACGAAATTCTCCCTTTTCAAAACCCACTTTAACAATCTTTTTGTACAACGATTTTTCTTTTGTTAAATACGTGGTCATCAATTCTCTAACTAAGATCGTATCTAACGTAATCTCCCTGTGAACAAATCTAGCAAGGTGATGTTTACTTTGCTGATAAACTAAAACGTCCCAAATGGACGATAATAATGCAGCACCACAACCGGTTTGATCCATATGAAAAGTGTGGCGTTCAATTGAGGCTACATACCCCTCTAAAAAGTCGGTCATTAAATGTTCTAAAAGGCCTTGTTTACTTCCGAAATAATACGATATTAATGCCGCATTAGCTTCTGCTTGAGCTGCAATATCCCTAACTGACGTTCCGGAATAGCCTTTAACGTTGAATAGATCAATAGCTGCACGTAACACCTTTTCTTTTGATGCTGTACGCGATGACATTTTCATTCACTCCTTTGACCAAACAGGCCCTTTATCCTATAATTCGCAAAAAAATTACAATTCCCTGCAAAAAGACATCGAAATACGCAAGCTTTTTTATATAATAAATGAATTTCATAATTCTGAGCCTTGGCGGTTCGTCCGCGGAAAGCGAGCAGATGTAGGCCTACGGAGCTGCAAAAAGATACGCTTTTTACAATAAGTAATAATCAAAAAATGGGAAGAGATATTATTTTAAAGTTGCGTGCTTTTTTAAACAAATGAATTATGAAAGTGATTCATTTGGGATTCTTTTTATGATATACTTTACCAAATTTTCAGGTTGTGTGTTCAAGAAAAACCTGTGCAATCATCTATTAGGAGGACTGCTTCATGTTTGAATCAAAATCATATCAAGGCGAACTCTCAGACAAGTATGACACGTTATTAACTCAACTAAAAGGATTACTGTACGATGAAAAAGACTTCATTGCCAATTTAAGTAATGCTTCAGCACTTTTAAATCAATTTCTAACTGAGGTGAATTGGGTAGGGTTTTATTTATGGAAAAATGATGAGCTTGTTCTCGGGCCTTTCCAAGGACTCCCTGCTTGCGTGAGAATTAAAAAAGGTCGCGGTGTTTGTGGTACCTCTGCAGAACGCCAGGAAGTCATCCGTGTAGAAGATGTCCATCAGTTCCCTGGACATATTGCATGTGACGCCGCCTCACAATCAGAGATTGTTCTTCCTCTCGTAAAAAACGGTGAATTTTTAGGGTTATTAGATATTGATAGCCCACATAAAGGGCGATTTAGCGAAGAGGATGAAGTTCAATTGAAACGCTTTGTTCAAACTTTAGTTGAAAGTCTGTAATCTTTGTAAAACTTCATTGCACTTATCCTTGTCCGCTTTAGAGGAATCGATAATAAATAGGAACTTTTAAGATGTCTAAGCTCACATATTTCTCTTGACATTAATGCCCAAACATTATACACTGTTCTTTGTGCAAATAAGGCAGCCAAAGGTGAACATTATATAGTTTCATTTTATTCCCGTAGCTAACGAGGTGCATCGTGTAACTTCCAGCTGTCGAGGCGATGGTGCATGAAAATAAAATGACTATGTAACTGGGATCGCCACTACTGTTGACATTTTCACGAAATATTTATTTACACGAAGGAGGAGCTATTTATGGCTCGATATACTGGACCATCTTGGAAGCTTTCTCGTCGTTTAGGTATTTCTCTAAGCGGAACTGGGAAAGAACTACAAAAGCGCCCATACGGACCTGGTGAACACGGTCCTAACCAGCGCAAAAAAATGAGTGAGTACGGACTTCAGCTTCAAGAGAAGCAAAAACTTCGTCACCTTTACGGAATGAACGAACGTCAATTCCGTCGTATGTTTGATGAAGCAGGTAACATGAAAGGGATCCACGGTGAAAACTTCATGGTCCTACTTGAATCTCGCTTAGACAACCTTGTTTACCGTTCTGGTCTTGCACGCACTCGTCGTCAAGCTCGTCAATTGGTAAACCACGGTCACATCACTGTAGACGGCGGTCGCGTTGACATTCCATCTTACCGTGTGAAGCCTGGCCAAACAATCAGTGTTCGTGAAAAATCTCGCAACCTGACAATTGTAAAGGATGCTCTAGAAGTTAATGACTTCGTACCAGCATATCTTGACGCCAATGCTGACAACCTAGAAGCTACTTATACTCGTTTTCCTGAACGTTCTGAGCTTCCAGCAGAAATCAGCGAACAGCTTATCGTTGAGTACTACTCTCGTTAATTTGTTCAAGACTTTAAAAGCAGATCCAATTGGATCTGCTTTTTTATGTTATCACGATTCCTATATTTTGCCTTGTCGTTGTATAACATTAATAGAATTTAACGCACTTATAAAATACACCTCCCGGATTCAATTCCGGGAGGTGATTACTTACCCTTTGTAATGTACAAGGAAATTCTTCTTTTTTCCGCGGCGGATAATCGTAAACTGGCCGTCAATTTTATCTACGTCTCCCATTACTTTATCCATATCCTGGCACCTTTCTCCATTAATATATACCGCACCGTTTTTAATGTCTTCTCTCGCTTGGCGTTTCGACGAAGAAATACCGGACTCTACGAGCAAATCAATTAAGCCTTTTTCTTCCTCTACTGTAAAGGAAGGCACATCCTTAAAGCCTTGCATCACTTCCCCAGCCGTTAACTCCTTAAGATTGCCACCACCAAATAGCGCAGCAGAAATATTTTGTGCCTGTTTTAGCGCTTCCTCACTGTGGACAAACGTTGTCAGCTCTTCAGCTAAACGTTTTTGAGCTGCCCGCTCATGAGGTCGTTCTTCGACTTCTGTTTCCAATGTCAAAATCTCTTCTTTTGTTAAGAACGTAAAGTACTTTATGAATTTAATCACGTCGTTGTCATCGGTATTCAGTAAAAATTGGTAGAACTCATATGGGGATGTCTTCTCAGAATCGAGCCAGATCGCTCCCCCTTCTGTTTTACCAAATTTCGTTCCATCACTTTTCGTAACAAGTGGGATTGTAAATCCAAACGCTTTAGGTCTTTCATCTTCTTCTTGTCCATACATTTTGCGAATTAACTCAAGACCTGCAGTAATGTTCCCCCACTGGTCACTACCGCCGATTTGAAGTTTGCATCCTTCTTCTTTGTATAATTGGTAGAAATCGTAGGATTGTAAAATCATATAGCTAAACTCTGTAAATGAGATGCCAGCCTGAATGCGAGACTCGACAGAATCCTTTGCAAGCATGTAGTTCAATCCGAAATTTTTACCGACGTCACGTAAAAAATCGATGACACTCATACTACCGATCCAGTCATAGTTGTTTTTCAGTTTGGCTCCGTTTTCGCCATCAAAATCTAAAAACCTCGACAGTTGCCCTTTGATTTTATCACTGAATTCTTCAACCGTATGCTGTTCATTAAGGGTACGTTCCGCTTTTTTTCCACTCGGATCACCTATCAATCCTGTTGCTCCCCCCACTAAAGGAAGTGGTTTGTGACCCTCTAATTGAAAGCGACGAAGAGTAATAATTGTAAGCAAATGTCCAATATGTAAACTGTCTCCTGTAGGGTCAAATCCACAATAAAGAGAAATTTTATCTTTAGTTAGTAACTCTGTTAACCCTGCTTCATCGGTCATTTGATTAACAAGTCCTCGGTACTGCAGTTCTTCTAACAATGCCATAATTTTTCACCTCGTTTTATTAGTAAACAAAAAAAGCGCAAGGCGCCGAAACATAGACTTTTTACTTTCTTAAAAGTACAAAAAAGACCCCTCCCTAAAAAGGGACGAGTTTCATCGCGGTACCACCCTCGTTGAAAATGAAAATTTAAATCATTTTCCACTCACGGTTAACGGTCCGTTTCCGCCAAAGGAACTTGGAGCTCTGAGGGGTAATTCGCAAACGACTATGTTCCGGTTTTCACCAACCACCGGCTCTCTAAATACAGGGAGGCGTTTCCTACTGTTTCCTCATTCAACGCTATATTCCATATTACATTATTTATTTTTACCATATTAAATATTCATCTGTCAAACAGCGGCTAGTTAATTCGCCATTGAAGGTATTAAACCGACAATAAGTTGTGCTATAATATTCTTGACTTTTTAGGGGGTTTGACCAATGTCTGATAAACGATTTTCATTCAGGGAGTTATTTCGTCGCCGTGAGACACAGTCTGTGTTTAAAGGCTTTCGAATTACATCCCAAGTTGTATGGAATTTATTATTAATATTTATGATTATAGGGTTAATGAGCGTCTTTTTTGTAGGTGGTGCAGGGGCAGGTTACTTCGCTTCTCTTGTCAAAGATGAACCTATTCGCAGCTACGACGAGATGAAAGAAGAGATTTACGATTACGAAGAAACGTCAGAAATTTACTTCTCTGATGATGAATATCTAGGAGAAGTCCGATCTGATATCGAACGAAGAGAAATTGAGTTAGGTAACATTTCTCAACACCTCATCGACGCTGTTATTGCAACAGAAGATGAGTATTTTTATGAGCACGATGGGATTGTACCTAAAGCACTGCTTCGAGCTACATATCAAGAGTTCGCTAATGCTACAGTGCAAACTGGTGGAAGTACTCTGACTCAGCAACTAATCAAAAACCAAATCCTTTCGAGTGAAGTCTCATTTGACCGTAAAGCTACAGAAATATTACTGGCCATGCGCTTAGAACAATTTTTTGAAAAAGATGAGATCTTAGAAGCTTATTTGAATGTAGTACCGTTTGGAAGAAATTCTAACGGAAGGCAAATTGCAGGTGCGCAAGCGGCCTCTCAAGGACTCTTTGGTGTAGATGCGGACGAATTATCAATTCCTCAAGCCGCATTTATTGCTGGGCTCCCACAAAGCCCATTTGGTTACACACCTTTTACTGGCAGCGGTGATATAAAAGAGAATTTTGACGAAACTCATCCAGGCATCAATCGTATGAGAACAGTCTTGGATCGAATGCATCGTCATGGCTATATTTCTGAAGAAGAGTTTGAAGAAGCATTGGCTTATGATATTACAGAAAACTTAACCCCTAGTGTATCTGACAACTATGAAGAATACCCGCACATCACATATGAAGTATTGCGCCGAGCAAAACCGAAAGTTGCAGGTATGCTGATGGAACAAGACGAAATTGATGTTTCTGAAATTGAAGACGAAGAAGAGCGTCAATCTGTTATCAATGAATATGAAGAACGCGCGGAACGGAACATTCGCCGCGGTGGCTACCGCATCCATACGACAATTAATAAGGAAATTTATGATGCGCAGCAAAAAGTAGTGGAGGAATTTGATCAATTCTACTCTGATAAAAAAGAAAACGTTTATGATGAAGAACAGGATCAAGAAATTGAGGTTACTTATATTCAAGAAGCAGGCTCCGTATTGATTGACAATGAAAGCGGGAAAATCATTAGCTTTGTAGGTGGACGGGAATCAGAAAGCCACTACAATTTAGCAACGATGGCAAGACGTTCGACAGGGTCAACAATGAAGCCATTTACGTATGCTGCACTTTTTGAATCAGGAAATTTGCAACCCGGCTTTATCACACCAGACGTACCGTATGCAACACCAAATGAAAGTCATAATGTTATGAATTTCGACCGCGGATACCGTGGTTTAATGACCGTCAGAGATGCATTAAAGCTTTCTCGAAACGTTCCTGCCGTTCGAGAATACAACCTTGGATCTAATGAGGCAGTACAAGAGGCTTTAAGAAATAATAATCTTATTACACCTAATGAACCTGTCTATGAAATTACTCCGCTAGGTGTACACGATATTTCTTTGGAAGATAATACGAATGCCTTTGCGACATTTTCTCGTGATGGACAATATAAAGACTCCTATATGATTGAGCGCATTGAAATGCCAGATGGAGAAGTAATTTATGAACATGAATCAGAAGAAAGAGATGTTTACTCTCCACAAACAGCGTATTTAATGATCGACGTTATGCGTGATGTTTTAGGCTCCGGTACAGCTACAGCAGTGCCAGGAATGCTGAATTTCTCTACAGATTGGGCTGGTAAAACAGGAACAACTCAAGACACTCGTGATGCTTGGTTTGTAGCATCGAACCCAAACATATCGATGAGTACTTGGTTTGGGTATCGAAATAATGATGAACTTCCGACACATGAAGCTGGTCCAGGTTATTCGCGACGAGTACAAAACTTATGGGCAGAACTCGTGAATGCAGCTTATGAGATTGATCCGGATTTGATGGCACCGTCTAATCGATTTGAACAACCAAGTGGCATTGTCAGACAAGAAATTTGTGGAATTTCTGGACTTCTACCTTCTGACCTGTGTCGTGAAGCCGGCCTTGTGACGTCTGACTTGTTTAATGCTGATTACGTCCCTTCTGATCGTGACGATAGTCTTGAAAATGTTCGTTACGTGAAAGTCGGAAATAATAACTATAAAGCATTAGACTCTACTCCAGAAGAATTCACGAAAACGGGTGTCTCAGTCAAAGACGAATATTTTGACTTTGATGGTGATATTTCTGAGTACATTCCAGATAATTGGGACACGTTAGTTCCTGATGAAAGTGCTCCTGATAATGGACGCACACCAGACACATTAACAAGCGCATCAATATCTGGCGAAACGCTCACGTGGGAAGCACACCCTGATAATGATGTCATCGGTTACCGCATTTACCGTGCTTCATCACCTGATGGCGACTTTAGTCAGATAGATAGCGTAATATGGGACGGATCATTCTCCCAATCCGTATCATCTGGAGCATATGTTGTCACTGCTGTAGATGTCGCCGGTCGTGAATCATCACAAGGAGACCCTGTCATCTCCGGCTCTTTACCTGATGAAGATGAGAGTGAGGATGAAGACAACGACAATGGTTCTGATGAAAGCAGTGGCGGAAATGATAATGGAAATAATGACAGTGACGCCACCCGTGATGATGAGGATGACGAGACAGACGAAGGTAACAACGATGAGTCAGACTCAGATGACGGGAATGAAGATGACGACAATGATGACGATGAAGAAAATAACGATGATGAAGACGGTAACGGTGACGAAGATAATAATGATAATGATAATGATGAAGAGGACTAAGCTCTTTGTAGAGACTGCTGAACGAGATCAGCAGTCTCTTTTTTGTACTATAAAAAAAGTATCGAGAGACATATACAGCCTAAAGAAGAACCCAAGGTTATCTTTACATCCAACATTTTTTTAGAATATGATATAGTGAAGAAAAGAGGATATACATCATGCCACTCGTTTAAATCGTGATGTACTATGAGAATAAAAGGTGGGATGCTAGTGGAGCACCGAAAAACGTTTCATTCCTACGAATTAAAAGACCATGATAAAAACATCATTATTGAAGGACCTATTACAAAAGAAGCATTGGAAACCTGCGAAATGGACGAAGGGTTAGTTGCATTCCGGCCTTCAGACAAACAAAAAGAAGCTTTACTTAAAATCATTGACCTCCCAGAAAGCAGAATTGTTGTAGCAAGAGAAAATAACAAAATTGTCGGCTACGCTACGTTCCTTTACCCGGACCCATTAGAACGGTGGTCAGAAGTAAAGATTGATAATTTACTTGAACTAGGAGCGATCGAAGTTTCATCACAATACCGAGGCTACCAGTTAGCCAAACACATCCTTAAAATTTCAATGATGGATAACGCTATGGAAGATTATATTGTGATTACGACCGAATACTACTGGCACTGGGATTTACGTGGTACAGGACTTTCCATCTGGAAATACCGGGATGTAATGGAAAAAGTGATGAATGCCGGAGGGTTGGAGTGGTATGCAACGGATGATCCTGAAATCTGTTCACACCCAGCCAACTGTTTGATGGCTAAAATAGGTAACCGTGTTGGATCTGATGCCATTCATGAGTTTAATCGTATACGATTTAAACATAAGTATATGTTTTGATTTTAACTACATACAAGGGGGGTTTACACCTATGATGTTGGAACAAATCATGCAATCAAATGTAATCTATGGGACAGCTTCTTTTACTATTGCAGACGCATGTTCTCTTATGGATAACAAAAGAATACGACACTTGCCAATTATTAATGAAAGTGGTGCTATCGAGGGAATTCTTTCAGATCGGGATGTACGAGACGCCAGTCCGTCAATTTTTCACACTACAGAAATGTCCTTTTTAGACCAGTCTGTTACAACGATTATGAAAACAGATGTCATCACATCCATGCCTACCGATTTTGTAGAAGATGCTGCAACTGTGATGGTCGAACAAAATATCAGTTGCTTACCGATCGAAAGAGAAAATCGCCTCGTGGGGATTATTACTGAAACGGATTTATTGAAGACTCTTGTACGTTTAACAGGAGCAGATTTACCAACATCGAGGTTGGAAGTAGAAGTCCCTAATGTTTCCGGTATGCTTTCGGAAGTCGCAAGCTTAATTAAAGAGGTGGGTGTAAACGTTCAGAGTGTTCTCGTGTACCCAAGCCAAAATCCAGTAAAGAAAATTCTTGTTTTTCGAGTTCAAACAATGGATACTCGTCGCCTTGTTCAATCTATTAATGAACATGATTTTACGGTCCTATGGCCTAATTTTCTTTCGGAGCCGATATGATGAAGGATGCTGTATTCATTTACTCGCCTGAACAACTTTCCTATCGTTTTAATGAAGGCCACCCTTTTAATCAGAAAAGGTTGGAAGTAACTAACGATCTGCTGCATAAAATTGGCGCATTAGACAAAGAAGATATACGGATACCAAGAATGGCGAAAATTGAAGAACTCCTTCTTATACACGATAACGAATATGTTGAAGCCGTCAAACAGGCGAGCATCGGTAAGTCTCAGCCCTCTTTTACTTCTACTTATGGCATCGGATCAGACGATACCCCTTCCTTCACAGGCATGCATGAAGCCGCTTCGTGGTTGGTAGGCGGTACCCTCACTGCTGTAGATTGTATTTTTGAGGAAGGCTATCAACATGCCCTTAACCTAGGAGGCGGTTTGCATCATGGCTTCCGTGGTAAAGCCTCTGGATTTTGCATCTATAACGATAGTTCCATTGCCATTGAATATATAAGAAAAAAATACGATGCCAAAGTTTTATATATTGACACGGATGCTCATCATGGTGATGGTGTCCAATGGGCCTTTTATGATGATCCTAACGTATGTACATTATCTCTTCATGAAACGGGACGATACCTATTCCCAGGGACTGGAAATGTTAATGAACGTGGCCATGGAAAGGGACTTGGCTATTCATTTAACGTGCCACTTGAGGCTTTCACTGAAGACGATTCATGGCTAAATGCGTATGAAACGGCACTTACCGAGGTTGCTGGTTACTTCCAGCCAGATATCATAGTTACCCAAAACGGTGCAGATGCTCATCATTACGACCCTTTAACTCATCTGTGCTCAACGATGCGAACTTTTCATGAAATCCCTAAACTCGCTCACAAGGTTGCTCATCAATACTGTAATGGACGCTGGCTGGCTGTTGGCGGAGGTGGATACGATATTTGGCGTGTTGTCCCACGTGCGTGGGCACTCATATGGTTAGTAATGAGTGATCGAGCTACTTCTGATATTATTTCTAATCGTTTGCCTAAGTCGTGGATAGATCATTGGCAAGACGAATCACCCGTTACGTTGCCAACACAATGGTACGATAAACAAGAAATTTACCCGACGATCCCTCGCAAACAAGAGATTGTCGAAAAGAATATACGGACCGTACAAAAAGCGCTCGAACCTATACGCAAACAATATAAACATGTACAAACCTAAAAAGCAGCCCAATGGGGCTGCTTTTTCAAGGGTAAGAAAGTATAAAAATCTACGTTTCGGTGTCTTGCGTAAGGCGCCATCGGCTCGTTTCAAATAACCTGCCCGATCAAAAGTAAAAAGCACTTTTTATCGGATCGGGTAAAAGCGCCTTGCGCTTTTCTAAATTAGAGGCTGCTGAATAAGTAGCTTACGCCTACATGGCAAAGGGCTATGCTCTTTCTCATGGAGAGAATCTGCAAGGAAATAACTCTTCTTTTGCTAAAAGCCTTGCACTTGATTTTGAGATACACATGTGGGAGCCAAGGGTGCTGCTGCAATGGCGGAGACTCCCTCAGGAAAAGCAACAATGGTCTTCTTGCGACGAGGAACCGCAGGAACAGCAGAAGACCCTGCAGTGAGCACGCCTTTTGCGAATGAGGAGGCTGAAGCGTTGCCTGCGGAAAGCGAAGCCATGGAAGCGGCACCCTTTGTATTTGAGTTCTAGAGTTATTCAGCAATCCCTAATTAGGATCTTTTCTTAAGACTGCTATCGTATACTTTTCGAATAAAAAAGCAATAAAGTTACTAAACAACAACTATGAAATCCTTTGTAACATTTTTTCCACTAAAGTAGCTGATCGAACCGCTGTCTTCTCAACGAAGATCGTAAAGCTATCTGCTGCTTCTCCATTCGCCTTATCAGAAATAGAGCGAATAATAACAAAGGGAACTTCATTTACCATTGCAGTATAAGCAACTGCAGCACCTTCCATTTCGACACAGTGGCCATTAAATGTAGTGTATAGTTCATCAACACTCTCACTGTCAGCGATGAACTGATCTCCGCTTAAAACCCTGCCTTTTTTTACATTTCCATCCTTTAACGATACGGCCTCTTCAAAAGCAATGTTTACGAGAAGCTCATCCGCTTTAAACTGTGATCGACCTGAGAACATGGGAACTTCTCCTCTTTTAAAGCCCAATGGACTCCCATCTAGATCGTGTTGAATACAGTCTTCCGAAATGACGAGGTCTCCAATTTCTAACTCAGGATCTAACGCTCCAGCCACTCCAGTAAATAAAGCGGCTTCTATACTGTAATGATCAATAAGGATTTGCGTCGTGACGGCGCCATTAACTTTGCCGACGCCACATTGAGTCATAACAACGTGATGTCCGTGCCATTTTCCTTCGTAAATTGTTAAATGGGCTTTTTGACTTTTTTCAAAAGATGTTCCTTGACGAAGAAAATAGTCAATTTCTTCTTTCATTGCACCAATAATTCCTATTTTCATATCCTTTTCACATCCTAGCTTTTTACTTTCACTATCTACTTATTTTAATGAGTATACGTTAGTCATTCCAGGTAAAGAACGTTCGAAAGAAAGCAATAAAAAGTCCGGTTGTTGAATTTCCCGAAAATAGTAAATATATTTAGTACGCATCGCCAGACTCGTAGGATGGGTCTGAAATGACGATGACAACACGTCGATTTTGCTTAAGGTTCTCTTCTGTTGTATTGGCTGCAACAGGTCGCGTATCTCCGTACCCCACTGACATGAATCGCTGTGAGGTCAATTGCTTTTCATCAATTAAATAACGAATCACACTCGATGCTCTAGCACCAGACAACTCCCAGTTTGACGGAAATTCTCTCGTATTAATCGGACGACTATCAGTATGACCTTCTACTTTAACTATATTTGGAATCGCTTCTAAAAGGGTTGCTACCCTATCTAAAAAGGGTTCAGCACCTTCAAGCAATTCTGCTTGTCCTGTCTCAAACAGCATTTGTTCTTGAAGAACGAGAACGACACCACGGTCATCACGTGATGCTGCAATTTCTTCTTGGAGCTCATGTTTCTCTAAGTATTCATTCACTTCTTCTAAAAGCTGGTCCAAGTTCTCTTCACTTTGCTCATGCATTTCCAAGTAATCTTCAAATGGATCAACTTCCTCCTCAAACGGGTCGTCTTTTACATCGCGATCTTCCGCTGGGTGTTCAGCGGGAATGATGGATGGAAAATTATCAAAAACTGCCCGGTCCTGAAATGATTCTGCGATCGCTCTGAATTTTTCCGAATCTACAACACTCATGGAAAATAGTAAAACGAAAAAAACAAGGATTAATGTCATAAGGTCTGAGAAGGTTACCATCCATTTAGGCGCCCCCTTGTCAGAGGTCTGCTTCCTACGCCTGATCATAGATAGCTTCCCCTTCTTCGACTTCCTCTTCTTTACCCTTAATATGGTTAGGGATGAAAGCACTTAATTTCTCTTCCAGTACTTTCGGATTTTGGCCTGATTGAACACCAATGACCCCTTCAATAACAATTTGTTTGATAAACACTTCATCTTCAGTTTTTAAAGCCAATTTGTTAGCCATTGGTGTAAATACAAGGTTGGCTAACAGGGTTCCGTACAGTGTCGTCAGGAGGGCAATTGCCATATTAGGCCCCAAGCTGGTAGGATCATTTAAGTTTTGCAGCATTAAAACGAGACCGACAAGAGTTCCAATCATTCCCCAAGCAGGTGCATACTCTCCCGCTTTTTCAATGATAAGTCGCCCTTTACGATGTCGTTCCTCCATAGCAACGACTTCTGCCATCATGATATCTTTAATAGTATCTTGTTCAATGCCATCAACGGCAAGAAGTACTCCCTTCTCAATAAATGGATCTTTCACTTCATCCATTCCCATTTCCAAAGCAAGTAATCCTTCTCTTCGTGCTTTTGTAGATAAGTCAACAAAAGTAGATATTAGCTGTTTAAGATCATGATTTTGCGATTGGAAGGTCTCTTTAAAGACTTTCGGCAATAACTTTAAATCATTTAATGAAAAGTTAATCAAGATCGCAGCAGCCAATCCGCCTAAAACAATGACGATCGATGTCCATTGAAGAAAGTAATGCATATTTCCGGGTCCCGCATTAGACAATACAGCGAACAAAATCATTGTTAGACCTACAAATAAACCAATCGGTGTTAAAAAATCGAGTTTTTTCATAATCCTCTCCCTAACTTCTCCCCATCACCCGATTGGTTTTTTGTTTATCTAATCGGGTGATTTTGTAGATTGACGGTATTCGATACGATGTGGTAATAACACGACATCGTCATTTACTTCTTCTTTATTCATATACTTTGTGAGCAGACGCATGGAGACAGCTCCAATATCATACATTGGCTGAACAACAGACGTAAGTGTTGGTCGCACCATTGACACTAATCGAGTATTATCAAAACCAATGACTTCAAAATCTTCGGGCACATTAAACCCTTTGTCTTGTGCGCCGTGGATAACTCCTAATGCCATCTCATCTGTTGAAGCAAAAATAGCCGTTGGTTTATCCTCTAATGAAGTCAAACTCTCCATAGCTTCCAAACCTGAATCGTAAGTATAATCCCCGATGACAACATAATCATCATTCAGTGTTAGTCCAGCGTCTTCAAGTGCTCGCTTGTATCCTGCAAATTTCTGATAGCCGTTAATCGGATCTTCTAACGTTCCTGACAACATTGCAATTCGTTGATGTCCTTGGTTTATAAAGGATGTTACAGCATCATAGACACCCTGCTCGTAATCGATGTTGACACTTGGAAATGCTTTTTCATCGTCCACAGTTGCGGATAGGACAACAGGTACAGGAGATTGCTTAAATTGCTGGGCGTGATCCTCAGTAATCTCACCACCCATGAAAACTAATCCATCTACTTGTTTTTCAAGTAACGTGTTAATTAAATGAATTTCTTTTTCTTTGTTTTGATCAGAGTTACATAAAATGATATTGTACTTGTACATTGTCGCAATATCTTCGATTCCACGTGCAAGCTCTGCAAAGAAAATGCTCGAAATATCAGGAATGATCACTCCTACTGTTGTCGTTTTTTTGCTTGCTAACCCTCTAGCTACTGCATTCGGGCGATACCCCAGCCTTTCGATTGCTTCAAGTACTCGTTTTCTAGTAGTCGGCTTCACATTTGGGTTTCCATTAACGACACGGGAAACTGTAGCCATTGAAACGCCTGCTTCCCTCGCGACATCATAAATTGTTATATTCATTTATATCCTCCTTACAGTCATTTCCATTTTATGGCTTTCATGTTTTCATAACGTAATGCTATGATACGACACTTTAAGGAGGGGCGCAAATTCTTTATTTATATCGACAAAAAACGCCACTACCTTCACATTAAACAATAATTTTTTTATATTTTTCTTCTATGGACACCCTAGTCTCATTGTACTTTTTTTACAAATATCATATTTCTTTGGAAAGCTTACACCTTGTTTTTTTATTAGGTTGTCATTTTTTTCATTCACTATACGATAAAAGTGACTTTGCGGTACGTTTTACCTATATTACACATAAGAAAAACTGTATAGTGGTCTTTTGTTAAGGCTCTTTTCTAAAAGATTGTTGCTATTTGTTTTTAGAGCGTTAGGCAAGCGAATGCTTGCTCAAAAAGCAACAAACTTTACAATAACAGTCTTTGTTAAAGCAGTTTCCTAAAAAATTATTGCTTTTTAATAAGATAAGATCTTCGCTCGAATTCCGTACAGGCGGACGCTTTTACCCCAGTGCACAAGTGCGACATCCGTTCTTCCTTCACTTCGTTCGGATTCACGGTGTCCTTTGCCGCGGGCAACGCTTAAGTCGCTTAAGCCTCCCTCGGGGAAACATCCTACGGTTCCTCGTCGCAAGAAAACTATTGTTGCTTTTTCCGCTGAAGTCACCGCCTTTCGCTCTTTCGTATTATAAAATCTAAATGATTATCCCCTTTGTATCTTTGTAACCTACCGCTTCGGAAATACACTACGCTTTCCGCGGGCTCGCGCTGAGCCTCCTCGTTCGCAAAGTGCGCTCACTGTGGGGTCTCAACGTCTTCGCTTTCCCGCTGGAGTCTACGTGTATTTCCTTCGCTGGTATAGTGCTTTGTAAATTCATCACATTTATATATTGCTTGATGAAGTCAAACAATGGCTATTCATTTTTATAATGGATAAAAAAACAACGTTAGTTTCCACCGTAAAAAAGCTGTCTCAGCATTCATTGCTTGAGACAGCTTCTTTTTAAAGATTATCCTTTAACGACAGTCTTTGGTGATTTATATAGTCCTGATTGCTCTAATTGAGTCATAAACTCGTCAAATTCATCAATGTCCATTTGTTGTGCAGAATCTGATAAGGCTACAGCCGGGTCCGGATGTACCTCAGCCATGACTCCATCTGCACCAATAGCCAATGCTGCCTTTGCAGTAGGAAGTAATAGATCTCTCCGACCAGTAGAATGTGTTACATCAACCCATACAGGAAGGTGTGTTTCTTGCTTAAGAATAGGAACTGCCGATATATCGAGTGTATTCCTTGTCGCTTTCTCATACGTACGAATACCTCGCTCGCAAAGCATGACATTTTTATTTCCTTTAGATAGAATGTACTCAGCAGCATTCATGAACTCTTCAATGGTAGCAGATAATCCACGTTTTAAAAGGACTGGCTTATCTACTGAACCAGCTGCTTTTAACAGCTCAAAGTTTTGCATGTTACGCGCTCCAATTTGAATCACATCAACATATTTGAGTGCCATTTCAATATCATTTGGGTTCACAATTTCACTAATAACTGCTAAATCATGCTTTTTCGCTACGTCATGTAGGATCTGAAGGCCTTCTTCTCCTAAGCCTTGGAAGTCATAAGGTGAAGTTCTAGGCTTAAATGCGCCACCTCGCAAAAATTTAATCCCTTGCTTTTTCAAAGCTTGAGCTACTGTATCCACTTGTTCGTAGCTTTCTACCGAGCAAGGACCAGCGATCATGCGTTGCTGTCCATCTCCTATTGGTTCACCCTTAACATCAACTACAGTATTGTCAGCCTGCTTTTTACGCGATACAAGTAAAGCCTTTCGATGGTCGTCTTCTTGTATTTCGAGACTAGCTTTAAAAATTTGCTTGAAAATATGTTGAAGGGTCGATGTTTCAAATGGCCCTTTGTTATGTTCAGTAATTAGATCAAGCATTTTTCGCTCCCTTACAGGGTCAAAGCGATTAAGTCCTTGAGCACTCTTCACTCGCCCGATCTCCTTAGCTAACTTTGCTCTTTCATTAATCAACTCCATTAATTGTAAGTTGACCTCGTCTAATTCTTTTCTCAACTCTTCTAATTGCTCGTTACCCATAAGTGATAGCTCCTCTCCATTACTTCTGATTTACTTTATTCTAATCGATTAGGGACTATTATAAACGATTGACTTCTTTCTGTCACCCATTTTTTCTTTATAACTTAAACGCTTTTAAGTGTTAAAGTAAGAAGTGGTTTGTAAAATCCTCAAAAAACACGATTACAATCTTAATTTGATTAGCTTATGTTTCATAAACGAAGGTGTGTCTCCTTCATCTATTTTTTGCTGTTAACGTAAATATAAAACCTAATGTATGTACAACATTATTAAAAAACGCCCTGCCTGTTTTATTTTCAGGAGGGCGTTTCGAACTTCTACTTTGCTTTATTTCTCTTCCCATACACTTGAAAGTTTTTTATTCGTTACATTCCAATGAGAGTCGTGCCATTTAACCTCACCGTTAACAAATAACAATGCTTGAGGTGATTCATGCTTTACACTAAATCGATTTGCAATTTCATCTGAAAGCGGTCGTGCCTCTTGCACATTTAAATAAAATACAGGTACATTTTCCTGTGATTGACTGAATTTTTCTGTTTCTTCGTAGGCTTCAGTGCTAATTGGACATGTGGTACTATTTTTTAATAGATAAAATTCGTCTGTATTTTTCACTAAATTTTCCCATTGTTCTACTGTTTCAATTTTAGTTAGACTCATGAGTATTCTCCTTTTAGAGGCTGGTTTTTGAAAACGCACTTTTAATTTTCTTCAGATTCGTTTTGTTTTTTTTCTCTTTCTTTCTCCTCAACTTCCTGTACAAGCTGCTCTACAGAACGTTGGAGTTCTTCTACTTCTTTCTTTACAGACGCTGCAATTTCCTCACCGGCCCCTTGAAGGTCAGTTGTTAAACTTTCAGCTGACTCTGTTAACTCTTCAACGTCCTTTCTAACGGCTCTTGTTAACTCTTTGACACGGTCAACTAAACTTGTTGACTGTTCCGAAACGGTTTGTGCAAAGTTTGATGTGCTTTCCTTCGCTGTTGTTGCTGCAATTTTTGCGCCTTCGTTAAGGTCCTCGCGTAATTCCTTTCCTGACTTAGGCGCCAAAAGTAAAGCAGTTGAAGCTCCGACAATTCCACCTAACAACGTACCAATAAAAAAATCCTTTGTGTTCATGTTGTTACTTTGATTTTTGTTTTCAGTCATCGTTTATTCCTCCTCTTGTTTTCTTTTCGTTGTTTCTGCTGTATAAGCCTTTTCCTCACTATTACGTTTTGCTTTCCATTTTGACCACATTTCCATCGCTACATTGCCCCATTTCACAGCCTGGGCAACTTGCTCTGTATTCGCATTAGCTTGTTGGGAGACCATGTGTGACACGCTTCTCACAGATTGATTAACTGTCTTTAAAGAGTCACCCAATTCTTTTGCTGATTCAAATACGCCGTTTAATGATTCTGACTTTCCTTGAATATCATCTGCGAGACGGTTCGTTTTATGTAAAAGAGCAGTAGATTCCTGTGAGATCCCATCAATCTGCTTTTCCATACCTTCTACTGTGTTTGATACCCTGTCTAACGTTTTCGTCACTGCTTTTAATGTTAAAATGAGGTACATAACGAGAATAGCAAAAGCTACTGCTATGATCGCTGCACTGACATATAATAACCATTCCATACCTACACACCTCCTGTACTCTATGAGTAATTGACGCAACGGTGCCTCGATCTGTCAGGCTCGTTTCATCCCCATAAAGCCAATACTCCATATAGAAATATTCTACACATTTTCTGTCTAATCCTCTAGAAAAATGAAAGATTTTCTGTCCGTACGTTTCACTACATGAAAAGTTAAGGTAAAATAAAATAGATTGACTATTGTTAAAATAACATCCAGCTTAAAGGAGGAAGAAGATGAGAGATTCCCGTATTCAAACTTTAGCCAAAAATTTGGTCCAATACTCAGTTCACTTACAAAAAGGTGAGCATATTTTAATCGAGAACTTCGGAGTCCAAAAAGAACTCGTTAAAGCCTTAGTTGAAGAAGCCTATGCTGCAGGTGGCCATCCTCATGTTTTATTAAAGGACCATGAAATAAACCGTACCCTTTTAATGGGCGCTTCAAACGAACAACAGGAATTATCCGCAGATATTGAAGCATTTGCAATGGAAAAGATGAATGCGTACATAGGTTTAAGAGCTGGCGATAATATTACTGAATTATCGGATGTTCCTTCCGATAAAATGAGTTTACATCAGCAAACTGTAGGTACTAAAGTACACCGTCACATTCGTGTACCGAAAACGAAGTGGTGTGTACTTCGGTACCCAAGTTCTTCAATGGCACAATTAGCGAAAATGAGTACAGAGGCTTTCGAAGATTTTTATTTTAATGTATGTAATTTAGATTATAGCAAAATGAACGAAGCTATGGATGCTTTGGTCACTCGTATGAATAATACTGACGAAGTCCGCATTACTGGTGAAGGCACTGATCTTACTTTCTCTATAAAAGAGATCCCAGCTATAAAATGCGCAGGTAATATGAACATTCCTGACGGCGAAGTATACACAGCTCCAGTACGTGATTCTGTAAATGGTACAATTCGATATAATACGGCTTCACCATATCAAGGGTTTACCTATGAAAATATTGCCTTGACGTTTGAAGACGGTAAAATTGTAAAAGCAGAATCGAACGACACTGAAAGAATTAATCAAATCTTTGACACTGACGAAGGTGCTCGATTTATTGGTGAATTTGCCATTGGAGTCAACCCACACATCCAGCATCCAATGCAGGACATCCTATTTGATGAAAAGATTGATGGTAGCTTCCACTTTACGCCTGGTCAAGCCTATGAGGATGCATATAACGGAAACGACTCTGCGATCCATTGGGATATCGTGTTCATCCAACGCCCCGAGTACGGAGGTGGAAACATCTACTTCGATGGTGAATTAATCCGAAAAAACGGTCGCTTCGTAGTCGATGATCTCCAACCGTTAAATCCAGAAAACTTATAAGAAAAACCGCATGCGGGGCTTTTATTAAGGCTTATTCTGTAAAGTATCCTGCTATTTGAGCGTTTTTAAACAACAGTTCCCCTAAAAAATAAGCAATGGCTTCGCTCACTGCTCGCCCGTTATGAAAAATCGTAACGGGCTTTTAAGTAATGCAGAGGCTGCGCTCATTGCTTTAGGGTTAATTCAAAAGGGCTTAACCAACCTTCTGAGATTCCTTCTATTCTGCAAGTCGTTCATAAGCATTTTGGAATTTCTGAACATCACCAGCACCCATAAATAATAAAATCCCTTGGTCATGTTGCAGCAATTGATTGACTGTTTCTTCGTTTACAAGAATTGAACCAGGAATACGTTCCTGGAGGTCATCAATGGACAAAAATTGTTCATTTTCTCGTGCCGAAGCAAAAATATCACACAAATAAACCGTATCCGCTTCTTTTAAACTTTCCGCAAAATCATCTAAAAAGGTTTGGGTTCGAGTAAAAGTGTGTGGTTGAAAAATAGCAACCACTTCACGCTCTGGATATTTTTGTTTTGTTGCTTCGATTGTCGCTGCAATTTCCGTTGGATGATGCGCATAGTCGTCAATAAGAACCTGTTTTCCAAATGATTTTTCACTAAAACGTCTTTTTACTCCTGAGAAAGTTTTCAAATGATTCTTAACGATGTTGACGTCAATATTCTCATATTCACATAAAGCGATAACACTCAATGCATTTAATATATTGTGATTGCCGAATCCAGGAATCGTGAATGAACCATATGCCGTATTTCGTACATAAACATCAAAGTGAGTTCCGTTTGAATCCACATTTACATTTTTCGCTTGAAAATCATTTTGTGCACCAAAACCATAGTAAACAACAGGAACTTGAGCATTAATTTGCTGCAGGTATTCATCATCACCACAGGCAATGATCGCCTTCTTCACTTGTTTAGCCATATCCTGGAACGCTGAAAATACATCTTCCACATCTCTAAAATAGTCGGGGTGGTCAAAGTCCACGTTCGTCATAACACAGTAGTCTGGGTGGTAGTGTAAAAAGTGCCTGCGATACTCACACGCTTCAAACACAAAGTATTCACTTTCCTCTTCCCCTTTTCCCGTACCGTCACCTATTAAAAATGAGGTCGGTTTCGCTTGCTGTAAGACGTGTGACATTAATCCGGTTGTTGACGTTTTTCCGTGGGAACCAGTAATCGCAATACTCGTAAATTGCTGAATAAATTCACCAAGAAAGGTCGGATACGGGTGTACCATAATCTCTTTTTCTGCTGCTGCTTTCACTTCTTCATGGTCTTCACCGTATGCAGCTGAAGCGATGATCGTCTGTCCCTCTTGAACGTTGTCTTTGTTAAAAGGCAATAACGGGATCCCTTTTTCTTCTAAAGGTTTTTGAGTAAAAAAGACCTTATCTACATCTGATCCTTGTACATCATATTTCATGTCACTGAGAATTTGTGCTAATGCACTCATCCCAGATCCTTTTATTCCGATAAAATGAAACATTGTCATATTTGGACCTCCAAGATTGAGTTGTCACTTAAATGGCGCCCGAATAGAGAATAAACATCTACTTATAGTATATGTCTACAGCCTCATTTCGGGAATCGCGAATAAAACACCTATCCATTATAGCAGATCAAAAACGCATCAACCATCGCTCTACATTCATACATCTAAAGTTTTAAAGGTTTACCTTTTTTTCTCACAACGATACCACTTATATATAGTTTATCCTTTTCCATTTTTATTCATTACATTTTTGCATAACGCAAATAATCAATTCCGTATTCTTTCATAAATCGTTTTAACCTTACCTGTTGATTAGGATCATCGGTCTTTCGGATTGCATCAGCTATTTGCGTATTTACTCTATTTTCTTCTTTTCCATAAACGGTAAAGACCGGGCCGATCACCTTCTGTTTAAATCCAACGGGAGCAATCCTCATAAAAGCGATATTCCCCGTTTCTACTACTGGCGAAAATAGAAATGGATATACGTAATCTATTTCTCCCGTCATCAACCGTTTGACTTCGATTTTCGTATGATCATACTTCATTATTTTTACCGGTTCTAACGTCATTAGCATTAAATGGCCGCATAAATCCAGCATCGGCTTCGTGAATGCTTCTTTTTGGTCGCGGATAAATAAATCAAACATTCTTGAACCGATAACAGTGACATAATCAAATGCAAACCAATGTTCAAAATGCAGATTCATTAGCTTATCAAACGCTTGTTCCTTAGGTTGTTGAGTTTTATGTTTGAATAAGTGCTTCGCACGAACTTTCTCTCTCAGGTTTGCATTGTTTTCAATGTATGTAAAAAAGAGATCATACACATCCATTAATGCTTGCTCGCTTTTACTTTGCTTCTCACTTCGAAGTTTATTAAAGTCAACAACGAAAGATGTCCGTCTTTTTGCCATACTACGTTCTTCCTTTCACCAAACAATGAATCAGGGCTAATCTTAACAATTTATTTTTTAAAGGAAAGGAAAAGGCTGCGCCGAGCATGCCTGACGCAACCTTTGCATTATTTGCTTGGTACTTTTCTGAAGGCTCTATTATTAAAGATTGTTGCTATTTGTTTATGAGCGTTAGGTAAGCGAATGCTTGCCCTGTCACACGTAGCGTGACAGTATTTAACATAGATGATCATGAAGGGCAAATTCATTTGTCCGTAACACCCTTTGTGCCCGAAAAAACTTCAAAAAGCAGCAAACCTTTCGAAAACAGCTACTCTTTTAAATCAATTCTTTCCAACCGAGAATTCGGCCGATATTTTCGCCCCTGCTTTGCTTCATGCTCTCCATTTAAAAGCACATTATCACCTGTAAAAGAAACGTTTAACTTAAGTAAACTGCTACCTACACCATAAATATCTACAGGTGCTTTCATTTCTTCATAGCAGGCAATTCGCTTTGCATCAAACCCACCGGACGCGACAATTTTAACATGATTAAATCCTTCCTTGTCTAATGCTTCTCGTAAAGCAAATACAAGTTTTGGATTAACACCTCTAGGATCGAATGTCCCAAGAAGTTCTGGGTTTCGAGTAAAATACTTATCAACCAGAGTATTTGACGTATCAACTCTGACGCCTTTTAATGTGTCACCAAATTCTCGTGCTACTTTTAGAGAGTCTGTGACCACATCATTGTTGTAATCGACAAGAGCCATTAACTCATCTTGTGGATACGTCTCATGATAGGCATGACTAGCCGCTACAATATCCCCTTTAAATAGCTGAATAAGAGCATGCGGCATCGTCCCCATTCCCTTTTTTCCCCACCATTCATTCATAGCATGGGTAGCCTGGGCTTTAGAACCGCCAATATATGCCGCGTAACCGTCACCCGATTGTTGGGTATAGTGATCATCTCTGTCACCCATGAAAATTACCGGTTTATCAATGCCACCCGATTGGGCAGCTTTGACAACTTCATAAACATTAGTAGACACCGAGGTTCTCCGGGCTAAAATACCGTCAATAACCCCTTCTAAATAACCGAAATTCTCATACGCCCCTTTGATGGTTAAAACCGTTTCAAAGGGAGCGATTTTATCACCGTCTTCAAGTGAATGAATTTCAAGCTGTTCCGGATTCTTCGCAAATGTTTTTAATAAAGCAATCACTTCATCTGTGCCACATAAAACGGCATGCTTTTTTTGAAAAAATTGCATGAGTATTTCATTATTGGGCTTGTGTTTTTCAGCAATTTCTCTCGTTTTCAGAAAATAAACCGCAGAAAACCAGCCCTCTCCAATACGTTCATCAAACTTAAAAGTCCGATTTGTTAACCGCTTAATTTTACCTTCTAGCTTTAAGTGAATTTCTTTCATATGACTTCTCCTCAATAAAATCGTCACATTGCCTGCATGATTTATTTTGATCGATTAGTGATAAATTTCGTGCTGCCTTTTTTCTATAATAACAGCTTCTACAATTTCAATTAAATCCTCTTCACTTACATAGTGTATCCCGTCTCGAATGACGACTAATTGTAATTGCTCTTCTTCCTTCAACATTCGAAGCCAACCCGGTGAAACAAATTGAACTAGATTTACTAATGGAAGGTGCTCCATGTCGATCCCTCCTGAGACTAGTTTTTTTGTTACCTTTTTTGATCTTCGTGTTTCGGAACTTATTAGTGTATGTTCAATTAGAGGGACAATAAAGCTGAAGATCGGATTCAACAGCTATAATGCCGGTCTTTTTGAACACGATCTATTAAGGATCTTTACTCATAAACAAAACCTAATTCGAGATTGAGAGGAAATGAATATATACTTTTACCTTCTATATTATGATTCACTTACTCATATTGTAAAGAAAAAGAGTAAAAGTGTGTAGTCTTATTTTACCCTTTTCCAACAATTATTTCTTCCAATTCTTCATTTGTTAAATAGACATCACGTGGTTTACTCCCTTTCGAAGGAGAAATAATTCCTCGTTCTTCCATAATATCAATTAATCGCGCTGCTCGGTTAAAGCCCATTCGGAAGCGTCGTTGTAAAAGAGAAGACGATGCTGCTTGCTGCTCGATAACAAATCGGCATACCTCTTCAAACATCGGGTCTTCCTCTCCTCCGGTATCCTGAGACTTTAATTCCTCCTTTTCAAAAAGAAAAGACGGTGGTCCGTTCCTTTTTACATGTTCGGTCACTCGTTCAATTTCATCATCAGAGACAAACGCCCCTTGCAATCGGACAGGTTTTGACTCTCCGTTCCCTAAGAATAGCATATCTCCTCGACCGAGTAATCTCTCCGCACCTGAAGCATCCAAAATTGTACGTGAATCCGTTTGTGCTGAGACAGAGAAAGCAACTCTTGTAGGGATATTCGCTTTAATCAATCCTGTAATGACATCGACTGAAGGACGTTGCGTCGCTACAAGTAAATGAATCCCACACGCTCTTGCTTTTTGAGCAATCCGGCAAATTGCATCTTCTACATCTTGAGGAGAGACCATCATTAGGTCGGCCAGCTCATCAACTACAACGACAAGATAAGGAAAAGTTTGATCTTCTTTCCCTTGCTCCTTCATTTTTTGATTATAACGATTCAAATCTCTGGAGCCAGTCTCGGCAAAACGTTCATAACGTCTTTCCATTTCCTCAACTGCCCATTTCAGTGCTTGTGTCGCTTCTTTAGCATCAGTAATCACAGGTGCAGCTAAATGCGGGATTCCGTTATAAGGAGCCAATTCCACCATCTTTGGATCAATGAGTAAGAACCGCACATTCTTTGGTGAAGCCTTATAAAGAAGACTTAACAAAATAGCATTTACACATACACTTTTACCAGATCCGGTCGCACCAGCAATTAAACCATGGGGCATCTTTTGTAAGTCTGTCACAATCGGCTGCCCACCGATATCGACACCAAGCGCTGCCATAAGAGGGGACTCACTTTGAATATACGATTTACTTTTTAAAATATCACGTAAAAATACAGGAGATGATTTTCGGTTAGGTACTTCAATGCCAATCGTGTTCTTTCCTGGAATAGGAGCTTCAATTCTTATATCCTTTGCAGCCAGGCTCAATTTAATGTCATCTTGTAAATTGGTTATTTTACTAACCTTCACTCCGGGCTCCGGTTGAACTTCAAACCGTGTTACCGATGGACCTCTCGTCACATTAACGACTTTTGCCCGTACATTGAAGTATTCCAGCGTCTGATTGAGAAGTTGTGACTGCTCTGTTAACTCTTGATCATCTTCTTCTCTCCTGCTCGGTGGTACTTCTAGTAAATGAAGCTCTGGTAACGCCCCTTTACCACGATTCATTTTTTCTCTACGCTCCTGTTTGACACGGTCTCGCTGAAACATTAATACATTGAAAGGCACACCTGAAGAGGCAGTTTTTTTCTTGTTTTTTTGCTGAACGGTTCGGTTCTGAGCGTCAGTAGATTCCCTTGATTCCTGAACTCTTTCCGTCACTACCTCCACTTCGTCTTGTGCGGGTAATGACTTTACAGACATCTCTACTTCTTCGATAGTTTTTGGGTAGTTTTGTGAATTTTCTTCAATAAATTCATGCTCTGAAGTTGAAGAATCGTGCGCTTCTAAATTTACCTGTTCATCGTCAAGTTCAATTTCATTCCTGACAGGTTCGGTTAATTCAAGGGTAGCGGAAACCTCTTTTTCCTTAGAGAATTCATTTGATTCGTGCAGAACTGGCTCTTTTTCATCATCATCCTTTGATTCAAAACGAACCTTAGGAGCCTCTTCTTCCGATAGGGACTGATTGTCTTCAGTGCTCATTTCCGGTTCCAATGGTGAGTCCGCAATTGGATTTTCTTCAATAGTTGAATCAGCCTCTGACAAGTTTCCTGTAATTGAAGGCTTTGTTACTAACCCTTCAAGGTGTAAAAATTCGTTCAAAACGTCTTCTTGGTATTGTTGTAAGGTCTCTTCTTCACGTTCCCCAAATCCAAATACCGGAGACGGAATTTGTCGGACAGCAAAGCCTTTCCCACCAAATTTTGTTTTATTAATCTTCTCATCTAACTTTTGGTGTGAAACTAAGTCCGCCGCAGATGCTGACTTTTCTTCAGGCTTATTTGGTTTTCGTGAATCAAGAGTTTTTGGCCTCGGACTTTCTTTATTTTCGAAAGAACGTTCCTTCACGTTTTCTGGATTCGGCTTCGGTTCTGCATTATGTACATGTTGACCGATCGGCTCGTTGTCTGGTACAACAGGAAATCGAAACGGACCGCTTTTCGGATATTGATGAATGAGTTTAGCATTTTCTTCTTTTTTTAAAGGGAGCGATCTTGTATTTTTTTTAAATACAGGTTGTTTTACTTGCTCTTGTTTCTCGTAAGAAGGAGTTTGATACTCATCTTGATCATTTACAAACATTTCTTTTAATTGATTTATCATGCGTTGAACGTTAAATCTCATAAAAATCACACCTTTTTCTACGATGTCTCGATTAAAGGGTACAAGGAAGCATTGAGATAGCTAACCTTAAACCGCTTATCGGTCACGAAAAATAATCCTTTTTTTAAGATGAAAGTAAAGGTATCCCCATTTTAACAGAAAATTTCTCGGACCGGAGACCTAATCCTCGCTTCATTCTTTTAAATCTAGACAGGCAAGCATACGTTTGCCTAAACAATCTTTTATTGAAATAAAGTCCCTCATTAAGAAACTTCGATTGCCGCAAAGCTTTAATGACGGAAGCCGTTAGTAGCCCTTTATTCCTTTAAAGAGAATGTTCAAAAAGTCCGCTAAAAATAGCTGTCGTATCTCTTCGTTTGCTCTTTTTATGCACCTATTAAACACGCTACTTTAAAGAAGTTAACCTTTCTTAAAGTACGAAAAAACTGACACCGTATAGATGTCAGTCATATTTTTTAAGATGAGTCTATAAATTATTTGCCATTGAGCCTTGAATATTCTTTAGTCTTTTGGCTTACGCTGAGCCATAATGAAGACGGGCTCTAGTTCACCATTATCATACATGAATGGCAGAGCGGTAATCGGTGATGTCCCTTTCGCGTAAAACTGAAAAGCCATCTGTGCTAACACATCGTATCCTCGTTCGTTTTGCATATCTCCGAAGATTAAAACATCCTGATGAGGTATGGAGATTGTAAGTTGTCCTTCGGTTCGTTCATCCATCTCTTTAAGAAAAGCATCATTTAGGATTCTGCTTGCGTCATAGCCGTCGTTCGTGTTAACAAAATAAAACGTGTTTCCGGCAACAGTATCAGTTTTTATGTCTTGATTTAATGAACGAAGATTAAACAGAGCAGACTCTTCAACTTCTTGTTTACTTACACCTTCAGAAACGATATGCTCCTTGGTTAATAGGACGTACGTTTTTCCAATATCAATAGCATAATAAATTCGTGTCTCTGCAGTATGTTCTGTGGAAATAAGCAGATCACCCTCAGACGTTTCAGTAGGAAAAGACGTCGAACGAATGACAGGGAAAATTCGCTGCTCATTCCCTTTAATTTGCACACTTGATGCCATTGCCTTGACACTTTCACGAATATAGTGGAGAACTTCTACCAGCGCTTTTTCTTCATCTTTCTTGAATTTATCGGATAAAGGATTTAACGAAACAGTTAAGCCTTTTTTTGTATTTTTTTCTACAACTCTATAGGTTTCATTTTCACGGTCAAAAGATGTGATAAAGGGCTCATTTTTAAGGTTTTCATCGAGCAAACGTTTGATTTCGATCGGTTTCATCGTTTATTGCCTCCTAAGTCTAGCGGACTCCCTGTATTTTAACATGCGACCACAAAGATACAAAGAGAAGCGCAATATGAGCGTTAGCAAGTATCCTCCTGCCTAACACTCAGTATATAAATAGCAACAATTTTCTATTATAAGAATCGACATAAAAAAGAAGACTCTCGACTTTTTATGCCGAGAGCCTGCCTTTATTATTTAGGGATTGCCGAATAACTCTAGAACTCAAATACAAAGGGTGCCGCTTCCATGGCTTCGCTTTCCGCAGAAAACGCTTCAGCCTCCTCATTCGCGAAAGGCGTGCTCACTGCGGGGTCTTCTGCTTCTCCTGCGGTTCCTCGTCGCAAAAAGACCATTGTTGCTTTTCCTGAGGGAGTCTCCGCCATTGCAGCAGCACCCTTGGCTCCCTCAAAATCAAGTGCAAGGCTTTTAGCAAAAGAAGAGTATTTCCTTGCAGATTCTCTCCATGAGAAAGAGCATATCCCCTTGCCATGTAGTCGTATGCTACTTATTCAGCAGCCTCTATTTAATTCGCTAAACCTTCATCTAAAAACTGCTCAATTTGCTCTTTCGTCTTACGGTCTTTAGTCACAAAACGATGAACTTCTGTGCCGTTCCTAAAGAATAAAAAGCTGGGAATCCCAAAAATGTCATGCTCCTGACAAATTTCAATAAACTGATCTCGATTCACTTTATAAAATTGAAGAGAAGAATACTTTTCTTCGATAGCAGGAAGCTCCGGTTCAATGACGACACAGTCTGGGCACCAGCCTGCCGTAAACATAAATACCGTTCCGTCTTCATTCTTCACTTTGTCAAATTGCTCTACTGATTGAATTGATTTCATTTCTCTTCCCTCCTAGGAATGATGGATTTTCATATCGCCGAATCTAATTCGCCCTTGTTTACGTAACAATTCTGATAATAAAAGACTCAGCACTGCGGGTCCAATAAAATGCATCAAAAGCACGATTAAAAACACCTCTGCTGTAAATCCCATTGCTGTAAAAGCCATAATTTGTCCCACAAAACCACTTGTCCCCATGCCAGCACCTGCAGAAAGGTTTTCCATTTCAAAGACAACAGTGGAAAGAGGACCTAAAGCCGCACCTGCTAATGTTGGAGGCAAGAGAATCCAAGGGTTTTTCACGACATTTGAAATTTGCAGCATCGATGTGCCAATTCCGAGTGCGACTAACCCTGACCAACGATTTTCCCGATAACTACTTACAGCAAACCCAATCATTTGAGCAGCACAGCCAACTGCGGCTGCACCAGCAGCAATCCCTTCAAGACCTAACATAATGGCAATCGCCGCACTTGAAATAGGCGCTGTTAGAGCAACTCCCATTAGAACAGCGACTAAAATCCCCATAATAAAAGGTTGTTGTTCAGTTGCCCACATAATCAATTCACCAAACTGTTCTATTCCCGTTTGAATTCCGGGTCCAATCAAAGTCGCCGTGCCAACACCAGTTAATATCGTTACAAACGGTGTTACGATAATATCAATTTTTGTCTCTTGTGATACTAGCTTCCCTACTTCAGTAGAAAGTAAAGAAGCTATAAATGCTCCGGCTGGTCCCCCTAATTCCGCACCAGCAGCCCCACTAATGACAGCCGCAAATAAAACAAGCCTCGGTGCTTTTAACCCGTAGGCTATTGCTACACCAATAGCAGGCCCCATAAGACTCATCGCCTTATCACCAACTGACGTGAGCCAACCGATATTTAGTTGATCACCAGCCGTTTGAATAATAAGACCAATGATAAGGGAAGAAAACAAGCCTAACGCCATATAGCTTAACGCATCAATAACATACGTTTGAAAAGAGGGTCTGATCCCTTTTCGACTAAAAAAATCCTTCACTGCTTCGACACCTTTCAATTGTTCTTTATGTACGACCCCTACTTCCCTAATCATATCATAACGGAGAAGGCAAAAAAAAATGAACAAGGTTTCCCCCTATTCATTAAGCAAAACCGCATAGCGGTCTTTTATTAAAAGGCTCTTTTCTAAAAGATTGTTGCTTTTTATTTTATAAAAAAATAGCCATTTAAAAAACTCCTACTTAAGTTGTACAGATTGTACCATTTCAAAAAGCAACTCCGCATCATTCACAACGTCAGATAAAGAGCTTATTGTTGACCCTTTGACGCTATTGAAGCCAGCAATTACTTTATATGAATCATCGTCCATTTCCTCAATTATAAGGTACCCATTAACGTCATCATCTGTAACCATGTCAACGTAACGAGGATCTTCAGTCATTCGCTGAGCCTCTAATAATTCTTCTTTTGTTTCATAAGTTTCATTGTCACCAACAAACAAAAGATACATTTGGTCGTTATCATTTAATACAATGTTATATGAGTCCTCTTCCTCTACTTGTAAATGACCAGGTTTGTATATCTTTATACTATCATTTTCATATGTTGGTTCTTTTGGGTCTGCCTTCATTTTTTCCTCAAATGACTCTTCTGCGTGTTCAATCATTTGTTCTTCTGACACTGCACAAGCTGCTACGAAAGTTAAACCGACAGCCAAGAAAGCAGTTATTGCCTTTTTTACTACCACAACATTTTACCTCCCACTTTTGTATCAAAAAATTCTCTCCCAAACATGATATACATAAAGGAAAAGACTTGACAACCCTTTTCAAAACATTTCAATTTGTAAGGTTTTTCTTTTTCTTTGGATTTACTACCCAAACCCGGTTAAAATGGAAGTGGAATAATCTAAAAACTCTTAGAGGAGTGACTTTAGTATGGAACTTACTATTTATTTAGCTGGACAAATCCATGATAACTGGCGTGAAGATGTTAAAAGAAAGGCAAAAGAGCGAGACTTACCTTTGAATTTCGTTGGCCCGATGGAAAACCACGATCGCTCCGACGATATCGGGGAAGAAATTTTAGGGGAACAGCCCAATTCAATCGCTAAAGACGATACGGCGTCTGATTTTAACAATTTGCGCACTCACGTACTTTTGGGTAAATCTGACATTGTCATTGCCTTATTTGGAGAAAAGTACAAGCAGTGGAACAGTGCAATGGATGCTTCGACTGCAATCGCTATGAACAAGCCATTAATTATCATACGCCCACAAATTTTACACCATCCGCTAAAAGAACTTTCTAACAAAGCGAATGTAACAGTAGAAAACGTTGACCAGGCACTTCGAGCGATTCAATACATTTATGATAGTGAATAATAAGAAGAGAAAAGCGCAAGGCGCCCGCTTATCGTCGACATGCAAATGTTCTGTCCGATAAAAAGTGCTTTTTACTTTTAATCGGGCAGGTTATTTGACACGAGACGATGGTGCCTGGAGCTAGACACCGAAGCGTAGATTGTTTTACTTTCTTAACTCTGAAGAAAAGCGCAAGGCGCCCGCCTATCGTCGACATGCAAATGTTCTGTCCGATAAAAAGTGCTTTTTACTATTAATCGGGCAGGTTATTTGACACGAGACGATGGCGCCTTGCACTAGATCTCACTCTAACTTGTCCTCTTACACATATTAAGAAAAACCGCTTATGGTCTTTTATTAAAAACAGCGTCAACTTCCGCCGCCATGTTTTAAAGTCTCAAGGATGCTTTCCCCTTGAGACGAGCGGTGCGAAAATAACTACCCTCTTAATACTTATCTTATAAAAAAATCGGTCATTGCCGTTTTTTATTTTTTTGAAACTGCCACTGACCATAGAGGAGTTGGGCAACATGGGAAAACATTTTGCTCCTCGTTACTATTCCTGCAGTCAAAACCCCAACAGTTCCTTCATTTTTTCTAATATCTCGTTTGTTTGCCCATTGATCAATAACTTCACCGAGTTCCTTACCATTACGAATTTCATTAGCGATTGAATCTGGTAACGGGAACCGGGCACCTCCGGCTACAAACAGATTTCCGTCTTTTGTCGCTAGTGCTCCCCAGTTGCAAATCATCATTGTGTCACCTTCATCAACGACGCCTCCTTCAAGACCAATGCCAATCGAAGCGTCACACTCAGTAACAAGATATTTCGCTCGGTTCATGGCTCCTTGTTTCGTTTCTTCATCGCTTATTGGCTGTGGTGAGACATTTGAAGGAATGTCCATATCGTGAACAACAAAGCCTTGTTCTTTTGAAAACACAGATTCCACTGCACTTACTTTTGCAGGGTTACGAGATCCGATATGTACATTAATTTCCATTGACTACTTTCTCCTAATCATTAGTTATATTGGATAACTCGAAAGTGAATAACTGGCCTTTTGTAGCCTAACCAAAAAGGTTAAAGACCTCTTTTTTTAGTTGCAATGGCTTCGTTCGCTGCTCGCCAGCTATGAGGAAACCGCTCATTGCTGGCTTTAGGAAATGCAGCGACTTCGCCCATTGCTTCGAGCCTAACCAAAAAGGTTAAAGACCAACCTTTTTGGTTAGGCTCTTATGCGTTCGAACGAATGGTTTCTACGGTTGTACGATCTGTTTTTCTTGCTAATGTGGTGATTAGTTCTTTTGCTGCTGCGTAATCGTCAACGTGAACGATGGACGCTGCTGTGTGGATATAGCGAGAACAAATGCCGATTACCGCTGAAGGTACACCACTGCCTGACGTATGTACTCGTCCTGCATCTGTTCCACCTTGGGAGATAAAGAACTGATATGGAATGTTATTGCTTTCTGCTGTATCAAGGATAAACTCTTTCATTCCACGGTGCGTCACCATCGTACGGTCATAAATACGCAGTAACGCTCCTTTGCCTAGGTGGCCGAATGCATCTTTTTCCCCAGAAGCATCATTTGCAGGGCTCGCATCCATCGCATAGAAAATGTCGGGCTCAATCATATTCGCAGCTACCTGAGCTCCTCTTAAGCCCACTTCTTCTTGGACTGTAGCGCCTGAATAAAGGATATTTGGTGTTTGTTCGTCTTTTAGCTCTTTTAATAATTCGATGGACAAACCGCAACCGTATCGGTTATCCCACGCTTTTGCGAGGAGCTTTTTCTCATTTCCCATCTTCTCAATCGGACAAACAGGAACGATTTGTTGCCCTGGCTTAATCCCGATTTTTTCAGCGTCCGCTTTATCATCTGCTCCTATATCAATGTACATGTTTTTAATTTCCATCGGCTTTTTCCGCTTCGCTTCGTCTAGCAAATGTGGTGGAATAGAGCCAACAACACCCGTTACAGGACCATTGTCAGTGATAATATGTAGGCGTTGTGCAAGAAGGACTTGACTCCACCATCCACCTAGCGTTTGAAAACGAACTAACCCCTTGTCCGTAACTTGAGTCACCATAAAGCCAACTTCATCCATATGTCCAGCTACCATCACCTTTGGACCGTTTTCGTCTCCTTTTTTTACGCCAAATACACCGCCCAAACGATCTTGAATGACTTCATCACTATACTTTTCTAGCTCACCTTTCATATACTTTCGTACTTGATGCTCAAACCCAGGTGCTCCAGGAAGTTGCGTTAACGTTTCAAACATTTGATATGTTTCTTGTTTCATAATGTGCTCCTTTCAAAAGCGGAATCTTATGTACCTATTTTACATTTTAACGAAATGTTTAAAACCTTTCCACTTTTTTCGATGAGCGAAATATTATACCTCCGTTTTCTTAGACAAATACGGTTGAAAATTTGGCATTGATTTTATTATTCGCTATACTAAAATCAAGAACATGTTGAATATCATTTCCTTTTAGGATGGTGAGTATAATGAGTTGGAAACGTTTTATTGTCGGCGTTGGTATAGGTGTAGCTGCTGCTTGGTTTACAAAAGACCAAATGGATAAGACCGAGTGCAACATTTCTCCTGAACGAGCACTAAAAATGGTCAAGCGAAAAATGAAAGATTTTGGCTCCATTGATGGCTCCTGGATTCACATGATCGCTGAAGATTTTCGTCAAGACGGGCTTACATACCAAGTTTATCGAGGAGGCGTATCGTGTACGATCGACGGACAACTCCACGCATTTGAATTTCTCGTCGATGCAACTTCAGGTTCAGTATTAAAGCTAAAAAAACAAGATGATTAATATTGCATGCCGAAAGATCGAGTCAAAATTTAATAGTGTGCTGGAGGGTGCTCCCAAACTACCATTGGAGACACCCTCTTTTTACTGCTTTTATTACCACATCCAAAATGTATTTTCTGATTTTTCAAAATATTAGTTCTTTAGTACCAAGGAAGAAAAACTTTTAAAACGAAAGTATATAATGCGAGACTTTCGCGCCTATCTTGTTCTATAAGGAAGTTTAATTTCTTTAAAGAATTAAAGTATAAGCGCAACTAAGGTTGCTGCCATTAAGGGCTGGCAATCCAAGTTTTCTTTACAGGAAGGGGGCCTAATCTAGGTTTTTCTAAACAAATATATCTAGGGGGAATTTAATGTGAGTGGAACGTTCATGCGGGTTGTTTTTTCATTCTTAGCTTTATTGCTTGTTACTTCTACTTTTGCTCCATTCGGTTCTGCGAATAATCAAAGGCCATTAGAATTAGCTGAACTTTTTGGAAACTATGATTTATCTTCTTCAAATGATACAACAGTCATTGTTGAACTTGATGAACCTTCTATTGTCGAAGCAAAACATCGAGGTAAAGGACAAACGAAAGGAAACTTAAAGCGTATTCGCGATAACGTCAAATCAGACGTACATAACGCAGCACCTAATAGCAGTGTTGATCGTGAATACGATTATGTTTTCTCTGGATTTTCAGTGACACTCCCACAATCTGAACTGCCTTCTATTTTAGGAGTCGAAGGGGTAAAGGCTGTGTATCCTGATGTGGAATATCAAGTAGATGCACACGACTTTGAAGAAGTAGATTCAGAATCGTTTTCACCAGCGATGTTTGATAGCGCACCATTTATCGGAGCGGACAAAGCTTGGGAAGACCTTGGAATAACCGGTAAAGGGGTTACGGTAGCAATCATTGATACCGGTACAGATTACACACACCCTGATCTTACTCATGCCTTTGGCGATTACAAAGGATGGGACTTTGTAGATAACAATGAAGATCCACAAGAAACACCTCCAGGAGACCCGCGTGGTAGTTCTACCAACCATGGAACACACGTAGCCGGTACGGTTGCAGCAAATGGACAGATTAAAGGGGTTGCACCAGACGCTGACCTACTCGCTTACCGTGTACTAGGTCCTGGTGGTAGCGGTACAACAGAGAACGTCGTTGCTGGGATTGAGCGCGCTGTTCAAGACGGTGCTGATGTAATGAACCTTTCCCTAGGAAATACTTTAAACAGCCCTGACTGGGCAACTTCCATTGCATTGGACTGGGCAATGGCTGAAGGTGTTGTAGCTGTTTCGTCGAATGGAAACAGTGGCCCTGAAAATTGGACAGTCGGCTCTCCTGGTACATCTCGCGAGGCCATTTCGGTAGGAGCGACTCAACTTCCATATAATGTGTTCAATGCTGAGATCACTACACCAGGTGAAGTTGATTATCCATCAGCAAAAGTCATGGGCCACCCTAGTGAAGAGGAACTTCTGGCCCTAAATGATGGAGAATATGAGTTTGTACATGTTGGCTTAGGCGCGGAAGCTGACTTTGAAGGTAAAGACGTGGATGGTAAAATTGCGCTTATCTCACGAGGTGACTTTGCTTTTGTTGAAAAAGCTACAAATGCTAAAAACGCCGGAGCAGTTGGTGCGATCATTTATAATAACGTTGCTGGCGAACAACCAAATGTCCCAGGAATGGCAGTACCAACAATTATGACAACGTTAGCTGATGGACAAGCTCTTTTGGCTGAATTAGAAGAAGGAAATAACACGGTTACATTCGATATTGAATTTGCATCAGCAGTTGGCGAAACTATGGCGGCCTTCTCATCTCGCGGGCCGGTAATGGATACGTGGATGATTAAACCTGATGTTTCTGCACCAGGAGTAAATATTACAAGCACCATTCCTACTCACAATCCTGATGAGCCATATGGATATGGAGCCTTTCAAGGAACGAGCATGTCGGCTCCACACGTTGCAGGCGCTGCAGCATTACTTCTAGAAGCACATTCTGACTGGAGTGTTGATAATGTAAAAGCAGCATTAATGAATACTGCCGAACTTATGCACGACCCAGATGGAAATGCTTATCCACACAACACTCAAGGTGCAGGAAGCATTCGAGTAGTAGACGCATTAAATTCAGAAACGCTAGTAACACCTGGTTCTCACTCGTTTGGTGTCTTTTATAAAGACCAAGGAAAACAAGTAGAACGCCAACACTTTGAAATTACGAATCTATCAGATGAGCGAAAACGTTATTCTGTAGATATCGAGCTCCATGATGGAAATGACGATATCCGCGTGAATACAAGCAACAACCTGCAAGTACAGCCGGGAAAAACACAAAAAGTGAACATGAATGTGCAAGTAGACGCAGGTAAACTAGATCCTGGATACTATGAAGCTACGATTACTCTCACACATTCTGATGAAGTACTTCGAGTACCAAGTATTTTATTTGTTAAAGAACCTGATTACCCTAGACTAACAGGAGCATTCATGGGTCAAGAAGGTGACGGCTATTACGTCGGATCCTATTTGCCCGGTGGAGCTGATGTTATCGAATATGACATGTATCATTTCAACGCCTCAGACGGAACCATTGGACAATTTTTAGGTACCATTCATGAAGACACTAATATTTCGGCTCCGACGCATGAATTTTCATGGGATGGAAAAATAAATGGTGCTGATCTCCCTAACGGTGAATATGTACTAGCTGTTTATGTGGAGCAGGCTGGCGTGACTGAATACAAAGCCTACCTAGTTGAAAAATAGTAATCTTATCTTATCAAAAAGGCTGCCTCGTGCAGTCTTTTTTTTAGAGAAAGACCGTTTTAGGAAAGTTTGATGTTGATGCGCGATATTTGTCTAATATGCTAATTTCCGCCGATATAAGATCAATTATCGCTAATATTTTGCCTATTTGCTCCGATATAATGCTAGAACAGATGATAAAAAGGCTGTTTTCTGAATGATTTTGCATTTTGATAATATAAGGTTTTCATTCAAATCCGTTACAGGCGTATGTTTTCCACTGACAACTCTTCAGCTTCCTCGTTCGCAAATGCAAACCAAGTTCCCTTTATTCTTGCCCAAAGTGTTTCATTCCCAAAACTAAGGTACTTAGACCCACTATCTTTCTGACGAATTCTGTCGCAAGTATAATCATATTTTCCTAAACCTTTATTACTCCAACCCTCTTGCATATGTCGTTTTTTTCAGATTTTTCACACATTCATTACTTTAGTCTCGCGATTTATCTAAATTTAACCGCTAAACTATTATATGCACGAAAGTTTTCGTATTTTCGGGGTGAGGAAAGTAGGATAAACGTTAACTTTCCTCCATAACCCACTAATCAACTATGCATAGGGGGAATTAATTTGAAAACGATGTTTACTCGTGTCATTCTTTCGGTCCTAGCTATTTTACTCGTAGCTGGTAGCTTTGCACCTCCAGGATCCGCGGGAAATAACAAAAGCGGGAAAAATGCCGAACTACTCGGGAGCTATGATTTAAGCTCCTCTGATAGTGTAACTGTCATTGTAGAACTTGATGAGCCTTCCTTGTCAGAAGCAAAACACAAAGGTAAGCCTCAATCAAAAGGAAACTTAAAGCAAAAGCGTACTCAAGTAAAGAACGATATTGCGAATGCGGCACCTAATAGTGAAATCAATCGTGAATACGACACTGTATTCTCCGGTTTCTCTTTAGAAGTGCCACAAGATGAACTTTCCGCACTATTAAAGACGGATGGTGTACAAGCAGTCTACCCAAATATTACTTATGAAGCTAATGAGTTTGAACCTGAACTAGTTGACGAAGAGTCTTTCTCTCCAGCAATGATGGACAGTGCGCCCTTTATAGGCGCTAATGAAGTTTGGGAAAATCTTGGTGTTACTGGTGAGGGCGTAACGGTAGCCATTATTGACACTGGAGTTGACTACACACACCCTGACCTTAAACATGCTTTTGGTGACTACTTAGGTTATGATTTCGTAGATGACAATGATGATCCGCAAGAAGGTCCGGGACAGTACCACGGTACTCACGTGGCTGGTACTGTGGCGGCTAACGGAGCCCTTCAGGGAGTAGCACCTGATGCTAGCCTAATCGGATACCGCGTTCTAGGTCCAAACGGTGGAACAACTCAAGACGTTGTAGCCGCTATTGAGCTCGCTGTTCAAGATGAAGTGGATATTATGAATCTATCATTAGGAAATTCTTTAAATGATGCAGACTTCGCGACCTCGATTGCACTTGATTGGGCAATGTCTGAAAATGTAGTTGCAGTAGTGGCAAATGGAAACAGCGGTCCAAATAACTGGACAGTAGGCTCTCCTGGGACATCCCGTGATGCGATTTCTGTAGGTGCAACACAAATTCCATACAATGCGTACAATGCAGATATCTTTACTTCAAATGGAGTAGAATATCCATCTGCACAAGTAATGGGACACCCTGGTGAAGATGAACTTTTAGACCTAAATGGTGAAGAGCTTGAATTTGTCGATGTCGGATTGGCAGGATCTGTGGACTTTGACGATGTTGATGTCGATGGTAAAATCGCCCTCATTCAGCGTGGAGAGTACCCGTTCGTTGAAAAGGCAGAAAATGCTAAAGCTGCAGGTGCTGTTGGGGCCATCCTCTACAATAACGTCGAAGGACAACAGCCAGAAATACCTGGAATGGATGTACCAACGATTATGACTTCACAGGAAGATGGACAAAAGCTCCTTTCTGAACTTGAGGCTGGTAACAATACAGTCGCTTTTGACATTGGATTCGATCAGGAAGTTCCTGAGTCCATGGCAGACTTTTCGTCTCGCGGACCGGTAGCACCAACATGGATGATTAAACCTGATGTATCTGCGCCTGGTGTTGATATCGTCAGCACAATGCCTGCAGACTTTGGATATTATGCATCTTTACAAGGAACAAGCATGGCAGCGCCACATGTAGCTGGAGTAGCCGCACTTGCCCTTGAAGCTAACCCTGATTGGGAAGTCCAGCACGTTAAATCTGCGATCATGAATACTGCAGAACCAGTTATAGATCGTGATGGTAATCCTTATCCATTTAACACACAAGGTGCCGGAAGTGTTCGTCCTTTCGATGCTATTACAACTGAAACACTCGTTACGCCTGGTTCACATACATTCGGCGTATTCGATAAAGAAAATGGGCGACAAACTGAGCGTGAGCACTTTGAAGTTACGAACCTTTCTGATGAGCGTAAACGTTATGATATCGATGTAACTTTCCACGATGGTGACGAGCACATTAAGGTCAATACAAGTAATAACTTAAACGTTCAACCGGGAAAAACACAAAAAGTAAACACGGTTGTTCAAGTCAATGCCAGTGAGCTAGAAGCTGGATACTATGAAGCAACAATTTCTCTAACTCACGGAGACGAGGTTATTGAAGTTCCTAGTATCGTCTTCGTTATGGAACCTGACTATCCACGAGTCGCTAACTTATTCTTAGGAATGACAGGAGATGGCAACGTGTCAGCTGAAGCCTATCTACCAGGCGGTGCTGATTACTTTGAATTCTGGGTATACAGAGATGGTTCTGACGCCTACGAGCTAGTCGATATCCCTGTTACTGCTGAAAACCTTTCTGCTGGCTACTTCCAATTTGAATGGGATGTAACAGATGCAGATGGTAAGGAGCTCGCTCCTGGTGAATATGACCTTTACGCATATGCTGAAAAATCAGGGCAAGAAGACCTCGTTCTTGGTGGAACATTATCTGTAACGGAAGATCACATTGAATTCCTAGAAGATTAATCATTATAAAAGCGCAATGCATCTCGAGTTTGATGTCAATCTAACTTTAAAGAGTTATCCACGACCTTAACAAAATATAATTTCTTAAACAACAAAAAAGCTGCACTCTAAAGCATTCATAGCTCTGAGTGCAGCTTTTTATTATTCATTTTCACGGTTTCTTAATACTGCCTCGACAACTTGGTGATTCTCATCCCACTGCAGAGCACGATATTTATGGTCATGATAAAAAATAAACCATGCTCCCTCTTTTACAGCTGGTACTAGGTACCTCTCTTTTGCACGAATCGAATCCATCGGATAATCGTCATAAGCTAATACCCATAACGGGTTATGATGAGCATGTGTCGGCATTAAATCGGCCATATGGACGATCTTTTCTCCTCCACGTTCAATTATGATTATACTGTGTCCGTTGCTATGTCCGCTAGTATGGATTAAACGAACGCCTGCTAATACTTCAATTTCTTCCGTGTACGTTTGAACTTGTGATTCGATTGCTTGCCAATTTTCTTTATAGTAGGTGTTTTTAGAGCGAATATTTGGCTCCTTTAGTTCTTGCCATTCAGTTTCATTTACATAGTAAGTCGCATTCGGAAAAACAGAAACAAGCTTGTCTCCTTGCCAAACCGAACTTCCGCTCGCGTGATCAAAATGCATATGGGTCATCAAAATGATGTCAATGTCTCCAGATGTAAGTTCTAATTCTGCTAAACTTTCTAAAACTTTTGATTCTTCAAGAATCCCGTAGTTTCGCTTCTGCTTTTCGGAAAATTTACCATTTCCGATTCCGGTTTCAATTAAAATATTTTTCCCTTCAACTTGTAGCAGGATTGGGTCTGTTCGAAGCTCGATTTGGTTATTTTCATTATGTGGATATTTTTTCTCCCACAACGGTTTAGGAACGACTCCAAACATCGCCCCTCCGTCCATATGCGTTACTCCGCCATTTAACCACGTTAATTTAAGATCTCCAACTTCTAATTGCTCCATTGCCATTCGATCATCCCCTGACTATTAATAAATTCAGCGATTCCAAACAGCCTCTACCCGGTAGATCGGTTGTCCTTTTGCAGAGAATTTTTCTTCGTATTCAGTCATCACGTTACCTTCGAGGCCGTCTTCATGAAGGTTCAGGCTAATGTTTTTCAACGTAAACCCAAACTGGGAAAAGCTTTGTAATGAATATTCAAACAAGTGGCGGTTGTCCGTTTTAAGATGGATTTCGCCTTCTTCTTTTAATATTTCTACATATTTCTTCAAAAATCCTTCATGGGTCAGCCGATGTTTGGCGTGACGGATTTTTGGCCAAGGGTCAGTAAAGTTAATAAATAAACGATCCACTTCGTTTTTGCCGAAAAAGTCCATAATTCCTCTGACATCGTCCTTTATCAGCTTCACATTTGGAAGGTCCAATCCCTTTAATCGCTCCATAGCACTTATAATCACACTGTCATATTTCTCAATTCCAATCACATTGATAGATGAGTTTTGCTCACCCATTCCAGTTATAAATTTACCCTTTCCAGTTCCTACCTCTACGTAAAGAGGGTTGTCATTATCGAATAATTCGTGCCAGTGCATTTTGTATTCTTTTGGGTTGGGAATAATTAAATTTGGGTGTTTAGCAATTTCTTCTGGTGCCCAAGGCTTATTTCGAAGACGCATTGTCTACCGTCACTCCATTTCAGCAAATATTATTTCAAGATATAAGAATATCATAAATTCTAGGAGGTAAAACGTATAGTTTTTTTAAAACAAACACATCCTTATTAACAGAAATGGAGACAAAAGGATGTGCCAAGAATGTCAATGAACTATCATCACCAGCTTCAACTTCTTGTGGATATTTTAAAGAATCAAGATACCGAACATTTCGGATCTAAAGATGAATATGCACAGCTTGAACGATTAGCAAGATCATTATTAAAAAATACGGAAGTACAAGAAGAAGTAAAAACATTACTCACAACCATTGAACAATACAGTCATGAACATCAGGCGGATGGCACCTTCAACGCATTGAACAGTGAAGAAATTCAGCAGTGGGTTCAAGGGATCGAACGGTCTGAACACAATTATCTTCACCCGAATAGACTGATGTAGTCATGCTCTAAGAAAAACGCAAAGCGTAACAGGGCAAGCATGCGCTTGCCTAACGCTCAAAAAACAAATAGCAACAATCTTTTAGAAAAGAGCCATTATTAAAAACAGCGTCTGCTCGCATATTTTAGAGTCTCAAGGATGCTCTTACCTTGAGACGAGCGGCGTGAAGGTAACTGTCCTCTTATAAATCCTTTTAAAGAAAAGCGCAAGGCATCTGAGCTAGACATCGAAAGATTTTTCATACTTCCTTAACTAATAAACACAAACAAAACCTTGTCTCTCTCATATAGGAGACAAGGTTTTTAGTCTATTTTTGACGAATGAATACTGACTTCGTGTAGGAGATCAGTCAATAGAGCTTTCCATTTTTTAAATTCAGGCAGCTGATGACGTTCCTGGTGCCAGACGATACTATCGATGCTTTGTGCAATCATATACCATTGCATTCGTTTACTAAGAGCTGGTGTTAAAGTTACACCGTAAGATTTAAGCCAACTATGCCAGCCTTCTTGAGGCACATAAAGATATAATAATGCGGATAAGTCCAATGCGGGATCAGCAACGTTAGCTCCGTCCCAATCAATTAAATACAAAGAATCATCTCCGCTTACAATCCAATTGTTATGATTTACATCAGAATGACAAACAACGTAATGATCAGTATAGACATCTGAAATATTATTGTCCAACCATTTTATAGCATCCATTATAGCTGAATCTTCAATGTCGCTGCGGTTGACTTTTTCTTCCACATCGGACATGAGACGATCCGGTGATAATGGCAGATTTCCTAGCCGCTTAAACATATCTAACAACTCATTGGATCTGTGAATTTTCCCTAAAAGCTTTGCTACCCTAGTAGCTTTCATATCATAGGATTTCAATTCTCGTCCATTGACCCACCGTTGAGCTGTTATGACATCCCCACTTTCAAGCCGCTTCGTCCAAAGCAGCTTCGGAACAATTCCTTCTGCAGAAAGAACCGCCAGAAACGGTGAAGAATTCCTTTTTATAAAGATTTTTTGGTCTCCCTGTTCGGCAATATACGCTTCGCCTGTAGCACCACCGGCAGGACGTAAATGCCATCCTTCACCCATCAAGTGTTTCAATCGTTTCACCCTCAATTTCATCGAATCCTGAATCATAGAAGCATTCTTCATCATACCATTATTTCGTTAAGATAAAAAGACGAAAAAGTCTTTTTCATTGTAAAGAAGTTTTGATGTTTCTTCAACTAAAAGTGCATATTCAAATAGGAGGATACGACGAGCTTCAAGCGGCGATGGTAGATCCACTTTTGCAGGAAGAGGCACATGGCTTCAATACGTAGAACTAGAGTGACAACGTAACTACCTTCCTCAGGAGTCCTATTCTAGGATGGTTATCGTTCCCGCACTATTTGAACATCCCTTCAAACTCGCGATTTTTTTAAAACAACCAACTCATAGGCCTCAATATCAGAACGATCTCCTATGATAAACGCAGTCGATGAAACAGTGACTTTCCGATTACTTATCAGTTTATCCCATTTACCTGGCGAGGGTAAATAGAGCGGGTATCTTTTTTTTGTTGGATTCACAAAAACAGCTAGGTCTTCATCATCTCCTAAGAGTAGGTATCCAAATACTGGGGCTGGCGTTGGGAGTATATGGAGTCTTCTTTGGATTTCCATTTTACTTTTCATGCGGAAGACTTTATATTGCTTGCGAATAGCTATGAGCGATTTAATAAAAAAAGTGTTATCTTTTTCTTTTACTCTTCTTTCCCAGTCTAGTTGATTGATTTCATCGCTTGAAAAGTAACTATTTTCATCTCCTTCTTTTGTTCTGAACCATTCCTGCCCTGCATGAATAAAGGGAATCCCCTGACTTAATAGGGTGATGCCAGTTGCAATTTGGTGGATATGTTTTTTCTCTTCCTTTGACTCTGTTTCATTTGTTATTTGTAAACGATCCCAAAGTGTATGGTTATCGTGACATTCCACGTAATTAATGGACTGCACCGGGGCTTCCACTCTTCGGTCTCCATAGTCATCTCGGCATGAGCCTGAAACGAGTTGAGGAAGGCGTTCAATAAAACGACCATGACCGTTTGAGAAGCCTTGGTCATGTTTAAAAAATAACTGTCCTTTCATGCTATCTCGAAAAAAATCGTTAAAAAAGCTAACTCCTGGTAAGAGGTGAGACTTTTCTGTTGTAGCTTTAAGATCTTGGAACAGAGGGGTATCAAGATCCCAACCTTCTCCTAATAAAAGAATCGGCCTGTCTTCTTCATCACATATTTTCCGGATTTGCTGAATGGTCTGAATGTCCATTGCTCCCATTAAATCAAACCGAAAACCGTCAACACGGTACTCTCTCAGCCAAAATAGTACAGTTTCAACAATGAATTTCCGAACCATTTTCCGTTCAGTTGCTAAATCATTACCGACCCCAGTCCCATTCCCTGGTGAACCATCCCCGTGGTAGCGAAAATAATATCCGGGAACTAGCTGATGAAACGGAGATTTTTCTTTTACAAAGACATGATTATAGACAACATCTAAAATCACACTTAAACCATTTTTATGGAATGCATCGACCATTTCCTTACATTCGATTATCCTTGTACTCGGATCGGTTACATCCGTTGCGTAGCTTCCTTCTGGTGTCTGAAAAAAGAGAGGGTCGTATCCCCAATTATAATTTTTTTCGGGTTCATAGTCATCCACACGGGCAAAGTCGTTAAGTGGAAGAAGCTGTATGTGTGTGCACCCTAACTCTTTTATATAAGACAACCCTGTTAAATGGTGAGACTTGGTGGTTGTGACTTCTTCAGTCAGTCCTTTAAACTTTCCTCTTGCTTTCACGCCGCTGTTTGTTGAAATTGTAGCATCTCTAACGTGGAGTTCATAAATAATCGCATCTTCTGTCTCAGTCTTTGGAATAGACGTCGCACGAAATCCAAGGGGGTCTGTTCTCTCCAAGTCAACAACGACACTTTCATTACTGTTCGCCGTCACCCCTTTTGCATATGGGTCATTTACTCGCACAACTTTCCCATTAATCGTTACTTCAAATTGATAGAGGAAATTGTGAAAATCTCCTTCAACACTCTTGGACCACACACCTTTTTTATTTTTTTTCATATCAAAATAATCATTATTTAAAAATAACTTTACATTCTTAGCTGTGGGTGCCCAAACAGTGAAATCAGTATGATCACGATAATAAGCTGCACCTAAAGGTTCATCAACTGTTCCATAGTTTTCTTCAAACCAATTTGTTCTAACAATAGAACCTGCATAAACTGGAAAGGTTTCTCTCCCCCACTTTAATGTAACATCCTTACCGATGGGAAGAGGAATATCAAATATAATCGAAGCTGTATGAGACAAATGTGTGTCATCAACATAGCCTTCGTGTGTATCATTGTCGACGGATAATAAAGGAATAGCCTCCATTAACGAATGAACATGGTCAGTATTAACCGTTAACCTTCTTACATCATCGATCCAAGCAACGGACTTTTTCAATGTGAATTCCTCTTTTCACCTTTGGTTTCTTCATTACTATATGCGTTGAACGTCGACCTCAGTGACATCCAAGCTAAAGGAGCTCAAATTATTTCGTCAGTAAAATGAGTTTCATAATATTACCATAGCCCTCGATTCTCAACTTCAAACCCTTGTAACCGCTTACACCAAAAGTGCATATATAATCAATATTATGTGTAAATAACATATTCGACATCATTCTATAAAAACCACCAAAACCCTCAGATAAAGTGTGGAAAATTTTCTTATTTTTTTGAAAGGAAGTCTGTTAAATTAAGAGAATAATATATTTATCCACTTTTAAAATTGATTTATGAAAACTTGTTCACTTCTATACATACGACACAAGCTCTTTCATAAAAATGAATGATTATTCACCACGAAAGAAATAGGAAGGAGTTTGCCAAAGGTGTATAACATCTCAGAAGAAGATGTCTACTTGTTTCATCAAGGGACTCATTATCAATGTTACAAATTTATGGGCTGCCATGAAATCGAGTGGCAGAAAAAGAAAGGATTCCGATTCGTTGTTTGGGCTCCGAACGCCCAGACCGTAAGACTTGCTGGGGATTTTAATGACTGGAACGGCGCCTCCTACTCCCTTGAACGCTTAAATGAAGAGGGATTATGGATCGGTTTTTTTACTACTATTCCTCATGGGTGCGCGTATAAGTATGAATTGATTTTAGGAAATGGGCATTCTATTTTGAAAAGTGACCCTTATGCTTTTCAATCGGAAGTTCGTCCAAACACGGCTTCGTTAACGCCTGAAAAAGTTTCATATTCTTGGCAAGATAATCAATGGCTAAAGCAACAGAAAGCGTTTATCCCTCATGAATCCCCTCTAAATGTTTACGAAGTACATGCAGGCTCATGGAAGACGAAAGGGGATGGGACGCTTTATACATACCGAGAGCTTGCGGATGAATTCATTCCATATGTGAAATCCCTTGGATATACCCACATTGAGTTACTTCCACTAGCAGAGCACCCACTCGACCTTTCGTGGGGATATCAAATTACTGGATACTATTCAGTTACAAGCCGTTATGGAAGTCCTAATGACTTTAAATACTTCGTTGATCAATGCCATAATCACCAGCTCGGTGTCATTATGGACTGGGTCCCTGGTCATTTTTGTAAAGATGATCACGGGCTGCGCTTATTTGACGGATCTTCACTATATGAATATAAGGATCCGCGAAAAGCAGAAAAAACCTCCTGGGGAACACTTACATTTGATTTCGGAAAACCTGAAGTACAAAGCTTCTTAATTTCAAATGCTATTTTTTGGATGAAAGAATTTCATATTGATGGTATTCGAGTAGATGCTGTAGCCAGTATGCTTTACCTCAACTTTGACAGAGATGACCATGAAGAAAAGATTTACAATTCATATCAAGGTGAAGAAAACCTGGAAGCGGTCGCCTTTATTAAGAAATTGAATGAAACTGTATTCCATTATTTCCCTAATAGCTTAATGATGGCAGAAGATAGCTCAGACCTTCCATTAGTAAGTGCCCCTACATACCTCGGAGGATTAGGCTTTAATTTTAAATGGAACATGGGCTGGATGAATGACATGCTTGAATATATGGAGCACGATCCCGTTTATCGCAAATGGCACCATCAGTTGATAACCTTCTCCTTCATGTATACGTATACTGAGAATTTCATCTTGCCGCTTTCTCATGATGAAGTCGTTCATGGGAAAAGGTCACTGCTCGATAAAATGCCTGGTGATCAATGGCAGCAATTTGCGAGTCTCCGCCTTTTATACGGTTATATGATGGCCCACCCCGGGAAAAAACTTCTTTTTATGGGTGGTGAATTTGGACAATATGCGGAGTGGAAAGATCAGGAGCAGTTAGATTGGCTATTATTAGACTACCCTTTACATCGCTCCATGCACACTTACGTCTCGAAACTGAACCATTTTTATTTAGAAGAAAAAGCACTTTATGAAAGAGATCATGATCCACAAGGCTTTGAATGGATCGACCCTCATAACATAGACCAGAGCATTGTCTCCTTTATTAGGAGAGGAAAAGAACGTCGCGAAGAGTTAATTATTATTTGTAATTTCACCCCAAATGTAGCGTATAACTATAAAGTTGGTGTTTCCCAACCAGGGACATATCTTGAAGTCTTTAATTCAGATTCCGCCGATTTCGGGGGATCCGATCAAGTAAACAACGAGAAACATTTCAGTTTTCCGGAAAAATGGCATGGGCATGCTCATCATATAAAGGTAAAAATCCCACCATTAGCTATTTCGATTTTCAAGTTAGTAGCTGAAAGTACATCAGTAGAGGAGGAATAGAAATTGGGAAAACAAGAATGCGTAGGAATGCTTCTCGCAGGAGGAGAAGGAAAACGTCTAGGGTTACTTACGAAAGATCTGGCTAAGCCAGCCGTTCACTTTGGCGGAAAGTATCGCATTATCGATTTCACTTTGAGTAACTGTACAAACTCTGGCATTCATACAGTCGGTGTCCTAACTCAATACTCCCCCCTTCTTTTAAATAAACATATCGGAATTGGGAAGCCGTGGGCATTAGACCGCCAGCAAGACGGTGTTTCCGTTTTATCTCCATATACAGCCAAACAAGGTGGCGGCTGTTGGTTTTCCGGAACAGCGAACGCCATTTATCAAAACATTCATTTTATCGAACAATATGATCCAGAATATGTGCTCGTCATTTCAGGGGATCACATTTACCAAATGAATTATCAGAAACTTCTAAAATACCACAAAGATCAACAAGCAGATGCGACAATTTCTGTTATCGAAGTTCCATGGGAAGAGGCTTCCCGGTTTGGAATTTTAAACACGACAGATGACCTCCGCATCTATGAATTTGATGAAAAACCAGCGTATCCGAAAAATAATCTCGCTTCAATGGGGATTTATATTTTTAACTGGAAAAAGTTAAAACAGTACTTACTTGAGGATGCAAAATCACCCTCTTCCAGTCATGACTTCGGAAAAGACATTATTCCTGCTATGGTCGCTGATAACAGGAGATTATTTGCTTATCAATTTGAAGGATACTGGAAAGATGTCGGAACGGTGCAAAGTTATTGGGAAGCGAATATGGATTTACTGGAGATGGACGAACCGGTTTCACTAAACAATAAAGAATGGCGGACGTATTCTCACGATTCAAATTACCCTCCGCAATATATTAACGGAAATACACATGTTACAAATTCTTTTATTAATTCTGGTTGTTGGATTTGCGGGACGGTCGATCGTTCGATTTTATTTGAAAAGGTTGAAGTGGATACCAAAAGTTTAATTCGACAATCCATTTTACACCCCCGTGTAAAGGTGGGGGCCAATTCTGTAGTAGAGAGAGCGATAATAAAGGAGGATACGGTCATTCCACCTAACTCCTATATTAGCTCTCCTAAAGGTGAGGAACCTTTTGTGATTGATAATGAAAACATCGAGCTTGTCTCTTCCAGATAACAAAAGGCTATTATCGTAGACTAGACGATTTAAAGGAGGAAAACACTGTTGGAATCAATGATGGGACTCATTAATCTAGAACATGAACGCGATTATTTAAACGAACTCACTTACTTTCGCTGTGGAGCAGCTGTTCCATTTGCGGGGAGATATCGGTTAATTGATTTCACTCTCTCAAATATGGTCCGAACGAACGTACAAGATGTAGCGATCTTTACTCGCAACAAATACAGGTCACTCATGGACCATTTAGGCACCGGATCTGCCTGGGAACTCGACAAAAGACATGGAGGGCTGTTCATTCTTCCACCTGATTGGAATGACCCTACGGATATTTCTAAAGGCGATTTAAGCCACTTCCATAACAATCGTGACTATTTTAATCGTGGAAAATCAAACTACGTCATTGTAAGTGGCAGCCAGTTTCTTTCTAATGCCAGCTATAATGAAGCCTTCGAATATCACCTGGAGCGTAAAGCCGATATTACACTCGTTTCCACAAAGGTAGAGGAAGTAAAAACAGAACATGATCCATGTATGCGAATTGAAATTGATGAAGGTGGCTGGGTAACAGCATTAACCAATGAACATATCAATCCTCACTTATTCACAGGCGTCTACATTATTAACAAATCGTTATTGCTCGATCTGGTTGATCATTGTATCGCTCATCATAAAGAACACTTTTTCAATGATGGTATTAAAGAGCAATTACACCGTTTAAACGTTCAAACGTTTGAACATACCGGTTATAGTGCTTTCATTAACTCTGTGGAAAGCTTTTACCGTCATAATATGAACTTGTTAAATCCAACGAACTACAAAGATCTTTTTTACAGAAATGCATTTATAAAAACAAAGATTAGTAATGAACCTCCTACGAAATATCTTGATAGAGCAGAAGTAAAAGATTCGTTACTTGCAAATGGGTGTGAGATCAACGGTGACGTGGAAAACAGCGTATTATTTCGAGGTGTAAAAGTAAAAGAAGGTGCTAAAATTGTGAACTCCGTTATCATGCAGCGTTGTACGATTGAAGAAGGCGTTCACTTAGAAAATGTTATTTTAGACAAAGATGTCACGGTTACATCGGGCCAACTTTTTGTCGGAGCAAAAGAACAGCCCTACGTGGTGGCAAAACGAAAGGTAATGTAAAGAAAAGCGCAAGGCGCTGTCAACTAGTTAGGCAAGTGATTGCTTGCCTTTAGAAATGGGTCAATCTAAAAGAGAGGAGTTCGATGATGAAAAACATATTATTTACTGCCTCGGAATGCACGCCATTTGTTAAAACAGGAGGACTAGCCGATGTCATCGGATCACTCCCCCAATCTTTAAACAAAACTCAGAATACTAAGGTGAAGGTTATTTTGCCATTTTATGATGAAATCCCTTCGCACTGGCAATCTCAGATGGAGCAAGTCGCTTCGATTAATGTACCGATCGGTTGGCGTAACCAGGAAGCTTCGATATCTATGTTAGAACATAACGGAGTAGATTATTATTTCATTGCTAATGACTATTATTTTACTAGAAAAGGGGTATACGGGTATTACGATGATGGAGAACGTTTTGTTTTCTTTAGTCGTGCTGTTATTGAGGCTCTCCCCCATCTAAATTTCACACCTGATGTGATCCATGCTCATGATTGGCAAACAGGACTAGTTGTTGCTTTTGCGAAAATACTGCAGCCCATCCCAGATATTAAAACAGTCTTCACGATTCATAACATTAAATATCAAGGCATTATGCCTCATGATATGTTCGATGATTTTTTCAATTTATCAATGTCCCATTTCGGAGGCCTCGAATGGAACGGCGTGTTGAACTGCATGAAAAGCGGTATTTTTCACGCAGATAAAGTAACTACGGTAAGTCCAAGCTATGCAGAAGAGATCAAAGATCCCTTTTACAGTGAAGGGCTGCACCCATTGCTACTCGAGCGCGAAGACGACGTTTCCGGCATTATTAACGGAATCGATACTGGTGATTACCATCCATTGAAAGATCCATATATTCATGTAAACTACCGGCATTCAAGAGCGAAGAAGAAGATAAACAAAGAACATTTACAGAAAACGTTAAACCTAGCTGTTGACCCTGATAAACCATTATATGTCATGATAACAAGACTTGTTGAACAAAAAGGGATCCACCTAATGCAACGAATTCTCGATGAATTTTTAGAAGAAGAGGTTCAAATTGCCGTTCTCGGCACGGGTGATTTTGAATTTGAAGACTTTTTCTACCATGCCGGCCAACGTTACCCTGACTCCCTTTCTGTCCAACTAACGTTTGATGAAAAGCTAGCTAGACAAATGTACGCTTCTGCTGACTTCTTTATTATGCCATCACAATTTGAACCTTGCGGACTATCACAGCTTATTGCACTGCAATATAAAGCTGTACCTATTGTACGTGAGACCGGTGGTTTAAAAGATACGGTCACACCTTTCAATGAAATTACAGGTGAAGGTAATGGCTTTAGTTTCAACAACTATAATGCCCATGATTTATTGGAAACTCTTCGATATTCTTTAAAGGTGTTTCATGATCCGGTCCAATGGATTCAGTTACTTAAAAATGTAAATAAAAGTCAGTATAGCTGGAAAGATTCAGCTAATGAGTACGCACAATTATATGAAGAACTTGAACATGTGAACATATATTCATAGGGAGTGAACGTCAGTGCCTCACTTAACCATTGATGAGTGGATCAAAGCGATTGAACATAAAGCGGAAAGTGTAAGAGGAGTGGCCATTAACGAGGCAACAGATAAAGACATTTATTATGCAGTTAGTGCACTTGTCACTGAGGAAATGAACAAAAACTGGCTACAGACACAGGAAAGATACAAAGAAAAACAGTGTAAACAAGTCTACTATTTATCAATGGAATTTTTGGTCGGGCGCTTATTAGAAAGTAACTTATTAAATAGCGGGTTATTAAATGAGTGTAATGAAGCGTTAAAAAAATTGGGGTTCAATCCGGAAAGGGTTTATGCTCAAGAGCCGGATGCAGGTCTCGGTAATGGAGGGTTAGGCCGTTTAGCAGCTTGCTTTTTAGAGTCCATCGCTTCGTTACGTTACGCTGGACATGGATGCGGTATTCGTTATCGCTATGGATTATTCGAACAACGAATCATTCATGGGCACCAGGTTGAACTTCCAGATTACTGGCTTAAAGAAGAGTACCCATGGGAAACCCGAAAAGCGGAAGAATCTGTTGACATTCATTTTGGTGGAGACATTCATATGTTTAAAAAGAACGACGGCTCTCTGGAATTTAAATACGAGAATACGGATAAAGTCACAGCCGTTCCTTACGACGTTCCAATCGCAGGTTACCAAAATAAGGTCGTTAACAGTCTGCGTTTATGGAGTGCTGAATCAAACGCCTCTGATTCAGAAATGTTAACGAGTCAGTGTTCTCAATACTATCATCATCTCGACCATAAACACTCGATTGAACAAATTTCTGGTTTTTTGTACCCTGATGATTCCATGTATGAAGGAAAAGTCTTGAGGTTAAAACAGCAATACTTCCTTGTTTCAGCCAGTTTAAAAAGTATTTTCCGGCAGTATAAAAAGACCGTCCGTCGTTCATTGATCCACCTGCCTGACAAAATAGTAATTCAGATTAACGACACTCATCCTAGTTTAGCTGTACCTGAACTTATGAGGATTTTAATGGATGAAGAACGATTTGGCTGGGAAGATGCATGGCAAATTACAACGAAGGTCATTGCTTACACAAACCATACTACATTAAGTGAAGCACTTGAGAAGTGGCCTGAGGACATGGTCAAATCGCTCCTTCCACGTTTATACATGATCATTCAGGAGATAAATGAACGCTTTTGTAAGAAGGTTTGGAATGATCATCCTTTATTACGTGAGAAGATTCCAGAGCTTGCGATTATTGCTGATGGACAAGTTCATATGGCCCGCCTTGCGATTGTCGGAAGCTTTAGCGTGAACGGTGTTGCCCGTCTTCATACAGACATATTAAAGAAGAAAGAAATGAAAAGCTTCTATACACTCTTCCCTGAACGGTTTAATAATAAGACTAATGGGATTACGCACAGACGCTGGCTCCTACAAGTAAACCCTGAACTTTCCTCGCTTATTACAGACGTTATTGGACCTCAGTGGATCCAACGGCCAAATCAGTTGATTAGTTTATTGAGATATTCAAAAGATTCTCCTTTTTTAGATAAAGTCTCGGCCGTAAAGGTCCATAACAAGGTAAAGCTTGCTCACTTTATCCATGAAAAAACAGGTATCATGGTCGATGAACATTCGATTTTTGACGTGCAGATCAAACGATTGCATGAATATAAACGCCAGTTATTAAACATTTTTCATGTGATCCACCTTTATAATGAACTTAAGGACAATCCGAAGCTTGATATTACCCCACGAACCTTTTTATTTGGAGCAAAAGCAGCGCCAAGCTATCACTTTGCTAAAGAAGTGATTAAGTTGATAAATCGTATGGCGTCACTTATTAATAATGACCCAGCCATTCACGACAAGATAAAGGTTGTTTTTTTAGAAAATTATAATGTGAGCCTGGCAGAGAAAATCATTCCAGCAACTGATATTAGTGAACAAATTTCAACTGCCAGTAAAGAAGCTTCTGGTACCGGCAACATGAAAATGATGATGAACGGGGCCTTAACTTTAGGAACTCTTGACGGGGCAAATATCGAAATTAAAGATTTGGTCGGCGATAAAAATATTTTTATCTTTGGTTTAACTGCTGATGAAGTTCTTCATTACTACAACCACGGCGGATATGTAGCGAGAGATATTTATCATACTGACGAACGAGTTAGAAGAATCCTTGACCAGCTCAAAGATGGCGCATTCGGTTCACAGGAAATCGAATTTAAAGATATTTATTACCACACCCTTTACCACAATGACCCTTATTTTGTTCTTAGAGATTTTGATGCTTATATTGAAGCTCATGAACTCGTTGAACAATCTTACCGGGATCAAGCCACTTGGATGAACATGAGCGTGACGAACATTGCGTATTCAGGTAAATTTTCCAGTGACCGGACGATCCAAGAATATGCCTCTGAAATTTGGAAATTGAAAAGGATGGAAAAGTAACACAAGAAAAACCAGTATAGCGGTCTTTTATTAAATACAGCGTCAGCTCGCATTTTTTAAAGTCTCAAGGTTGCTTTTCCCTTGAGACGAGCGGCGTGAAGGTAGCTGTCCTCTTAAATTCTTATTTTTTAAAAAGTCTCTTTTCTAAAAGATTGTTGCTATTTGTTTTTAGAGCGTAAGGCAAGCGCATGCTTGCCCTGTCACGCATAGCGTGACAGCTTTGAAAAAACCTGAAAAAGCGCTCAAAAAGCAACAAACTTTACGAAACAGCCTAAAAAAACCGCTAGTTCAAATGCACTAGGCGGGCTCATAACTAAGAATCTTTCTTCTTTTCCCAATCATTGATAAACTCAGACCGCAATTCGGAATTAGTCTCGCATTGACTTAAAATCGCACCTGTTACTTTTAACTGATCGTGCTTAACAGGGGTGCGATTCTTTTTTTGTGGCTCAAACCACTCTAAAAATGTTCGTTTATCATAGATGGCTAGCCGATGATCCTTACGAGGCAAATCAATAAAACTTTCTTTTGCAATAATAGCGGTTTTAATAGAGTACGTTAGATTTTTTTCACGCAGTACATCTGAAACAACTGATTTCATCCGATTAACCGCTATGGTAGGATTCAAAATTTTCTCTTCTTCTGGCTTCTGGTTCTTAACCCAAAACCGGTCATTATAAGGTTGATAAATGGTTTGATTATTTCCAGGTAATGCGTGAAGAAGCCAAATGTCTGTTGGTGTAACGATTATAATATCTAATTCAATCTGTGCTTTTCGAACGTTAAACACTGGATAATAGAATAAGAAATACGTATCAGGTAATTTTTTTACAAGAAAAGCCAAAAAGGGATCATACACATAAGATTTTTTAACATAAGACTTTTCTGTGACCGTCGAACTTGCCCAGTTAAGCTGAAAGCTATAAAGCTCTTCATGGAATGTCTTTTTTAATGCTTCAATAGATGAAATAGGGCGTTCAAATGTCTCTGAGAACGAAAGTCGATCTTCTTCCCTTATCGCTTTTTTGTCATTATTCCCCTTCCCAAAAGGAAGCCATCTTTTCCAGCCTATCGTACGCTTTTCAGTTTCAATGCCATAGCTAGATGTCACGATCTCATCATAAGCATAAGATTTATAGCGTTCTTTTCGTTTATTCCAGTCATTCTTCAGTCGATCCCATCGCTCAGCCTTCAGTCGGTTATAGCGACTTGAGTATCGGTAAACATCAAGTTGATAGCGTGAAATATAATCATCTAGTTTTACGAGTTGTGCCATGGCGGTCTCCTCTCCACCGTCGTCATATGATATGTTTAAGTTTACCACATACACTTAAGTTAAAGCTCTGCTCTTTATTTTTTGAGCGTCACAGTAAAAAACTAAAAACATTAGAAGACATGACGATAGCCTATGATAGTGTTACTGCTCCAACCTTTCGATACATTGGCTTTTCTTGTGGATGTATCTTGTATAAAACCACTTCATCTACTTTCCATGCGACTTTTGGGATGCGAATGGATGATTCTCGCATTTTCATGGGTTTTTCCGACCTATACCCTTTTCCTAAAGTAATATGCGGAGTAAACGGACGTGATTCCACAGGAAACTCATGAGTTTCTGCAATTTTTTTAATGTTATTATGAAGAGCAATTAGCTCCTCTGAATATTCCACCCCGGCCCAGAGTACCCGGGGTTCTGAAGGTCTGCCAAAAAAACCTACTTCATTTAACTTAAGAAAGAAAGGTGCCTTAGAACTTACTTCTTCTTTTATACGAGTCCAGAGATTAATTCTTTTTTGATCTTCCCATCCCCCCATAAATAATAAGGTGATATGAAAGTCAGTGGATGCAGTCCAACGTTTAAAACGACTTTTCACTTCAAATGTTTCTTGCGTTTCTATAAGGTAAGGTTGTATTTCAGCTGGTACAGGTAAGGCAATAAAGTAATGGCCTGCCATTAATAAGCCTCCTTTTGTTTAACCTAAAGTGATATGATAAAATATAGATGCTTATATCCGAGATCATTCATACGGAAAGACGGAAAAAAGAAGAATTATTCTAAATGATTATCCCCTTTGCTCAGAATTATGAAGGCATCAGATATGTTTAATATTTTTCTTTTAATTATGGCTCTTTTCGTATGTATTGTTGCTTTTAATCTTCGCAGCTGAAATAAACTGCGACATAACCTACCGCTTCGGAAATACACTTCGCTTTCTGCGGAAGTATAATATGCTTCTCATATGAATGATTTCTGAGCTAATGACATACTCATATTATTCTATAGTTTTTCATCATATAGCCTCCACCATGCAAATACAAATGCGGACAGCTATAACGTTAGAATTAAAATGTCTGATCAAAAGTAGGAACACCTCTAATAGGAAGGATGAACGTTGTGAAAGTAGTCGATAACATGGCCGAATTAATTGGAGATACCCCGCTCGTAAAGTTGCAGAAATTAAGCCCAAAAAATGGGGCAGATGTCTATTTGAAACTTGAATTCATGAACCCTAGTGGCAGTGTCAAGGATCGGGCAGCCTACAACATGATCGTGCAAGCCGAAAAAGATGGGCTTATTAATGACAACTCCGTCATCATTGAACCGACCTCTGGAAATACTGGGATTGGCATTGCGATGAATACAGCTGCTCGAGGATACCGAACGATTTTAACGATGCCAGACACGATGAGCCAAGAGCGAATTAACCTCTTGAAAGCATATGGAGCTGAAGTCGTTCTAACTCCAGGAGATAAGAAAATGCCTGGGGCAATCGAAAAAGCTCACGAGCTCGTAAAAGAAATTCCGAACAGCTTTATGCCAATGCAGTTTGAAAATGAAGCCAACCCTGACGCTCACCGTAAAGCTACTGCCCTTGAAATTAAAGAGGCTATGGAGCAAATCGGCAAGCCGCTTAGTGCATTTGTCGCTGCTTCTGGTACTGGTGGAACGATTACAGGAACAGGTGAAGAACTAAAAAAACAATATCCTGAATTAAGTATTCATGTCGTCGAACCAAAAGGCTCCCCTGTTCTCTCAGGTGGAAAGCCTGGTCCTCATAAACTCGTCGGAACAAGCCCAGGATTTATTCCTCCAATTTTAAATGAAGAAGTATACGGTGAAATTTTCACAGTGACAGACGAAGATGCTTATGACATCACACGCCGTTTATCTCGTGAAGAAGGTATATTGGTTGGCCCTTCATCAGGAGCAGCATGCTACGCTGCCCTTGAAGTAGCCAAACGACTAGCAAACGACGATGTTGTCGTGGCAATTGCCTGTGATACAGGAGAACGCTACCTTTCAACAGACCTGTTTATTTTTGATCAAAAATAGCGGCTCTTTTATAAAGAATTGTTGCTATTGCTTTTGAACGTTAGGCGAGCGGCGTGAAGGTAGCGCTGTCCACTTATAAATTATCTTTCAAGAAAACCGCAAGGCACCCGCTAATCCGCTCGTGGAGCTAGACACCGAAATTTTATACTCCCTTAACTCTTAAAAAGGGGATTCAAACCCTGAGTGTGCTTGCTCAAGGTCTGAATCCCCTATTTTTATACCGTTGCTCCCCGTTTCTCGAGCCTCATAATGACTAAAATTAATGCAGCCCCAATTAACGTAAGTACCCCGTAAAACAAATACACATATAAGACATTTTGCCAATCCATAATTAGCCCTGCAAAAAAGGTGAAAAACCAGGCACCAAGTCCATTGCCCACTGCCGAATATAAACTTATAGCCGTCGCTTTCACCTCACTAGGCGCAAGATTACGTACATACTGCAATGCTGCTGGAATAAATAAACCAATGGATAACCCTTGAATCACTGTTGTAACGTAGATAAAGGTTGGAGAAGGCTCCATGAAATAAAAGAGCCAGCGCAAACCTGAAACTAATGCAGCTAAAAAGAGAATCACAATGATCCCCTGTTTATTAATCAATGAGCCCGCCCAACGCATAAACGGAATTTCACTTCCGGCTGCCAATAGAAAAGCGAAACCGACCCCTGCAAGTGAACCACCTACAAACTGGATCAATAAGCCGAAATAGAAGTTATTAGCCATAATCGGACCAAATACAAGAAATGTAACGACTAGAAACAATACAAACCGAGGAACCTTGACTAATTTACGTAATCCAGAGACAAGTTCAACTCGGACAACAGACGAATCTTTGGGCATGCGAAGAGCGTAAAATGCACTTGCCCATAATATAATAGCAAAAACGTAAAAGATGATGGACTGCCCGAACCAATCGGACAAATTCCCCATAAGCCATACGGCAACAGCGAACCCTGCTGCCCCCCACAACCGAATCCGACCATAATCGCCACCATTTTCGTGGACGTAATTCATCGACATGCTGTCAGATAGAGGAATAATCGCACTTTGAAATATTGCTAAGAAAGCCGCAATAAAGACCAGTGCAGGATACAAATCTGTTGTGATATACATAAGGCCAATCGCACCGGTACCTATTACAGCAATCGTTAATAATATACGCGGCTTCCTTGTATAATCGCTAAGCATTCCCCAAACCGGTTGAGCTACTAGCATTGTAATCGGTCCAATGGACATGATCGTTCCAATTTGAGCTCCGTTTAATCCGACTTCATTTTGCAAATAAACACTTAGTAACGGGAATAGTGCGCCAATCGCAAAAAAGGATAGAAAGTAGAATGCTCGCATATTAAACATTAGCCGTTTATGTGATGGATGTCCTGATACCTGTACCAACTGTGATCGCAACCTTTGTTATTATTTTGCTAATTCATAAATCGCCTGAGCGTAGATTGAAGTAGCTTTAAGCAAATCTTCAATATGAATCGCTTCATCAGGCTGATGTGCAACGTCTTCACGGTGTGGAAATAACGGTCCGAATGCCACACCTTCATTTAACGACCTTGCATACGTCCCCCCACCAATCGCCAACAGCTTAGAGGAGAGACCTGTTTGTTCCTCATAAACCGACGATAACGTTTGGATAAGAGGGGAATCTTCGTTTACCATGTGAGGCTCTTCATGAGTAAGGATGCTCCCGTCAAATCGGTACGCTTTTAGTATTTTATCTAAAGTCTTTTTGACATCAGTAAAGATAACGCCTTTTGGGTAGCGAAGGTTCACGCCAATTTTGCCACCATTATTTTGATCATAGTTCAGAACCCCTAAGTTGAGGGTTAAATCTCCCAACTCTTCGTTTATGTGATGAATTCCTAAGCTTTTTCCTCTTGAATCCCTCGCAAATTTTTCCGCAAGTAACTCTAAGAAATAACCTCCCTGCTCATCCCAATGATACCGATTTAAAAATCGAGCTAATTCAAGACCACCATTGATACCTTTATTAGGTTCCATGCCATGAACGGACTTTCCTTGAACAGTTAATACAAGCTGATGTTCTTTGTTAAGAGAAGTCTTGCCCTGTAACTGTTCCTGAACCAGATATTCTTCAAATACCGTCTTCATCGTCTCAGGTGATCCCGATTTGACGACAGCCTCCCCTTTTTCCGGCACCATATTTAAGCGATGACCTGAAGAAAAACGGACGAGAGTGTTTTCTACGTCTTTTGGTTGCTCTTTTAGGACAGACTGGCTGTACTGTATATCACAAATCCCCTTCTCAGAATAAATGATCGGGAAATCCGCATCAGGAGCAAAGCCTGTGACTGGCATCTCTTCTTCTTTAAAGTATTTGTCCACGCAACGCCATTGGCTTTCTTCATCTGTCCCGATAATGAGTCGTACGCGTTTAGATAAAGGAAGGTTCAAATCTTTAACGAGCTTTAAAGCATGGTATGCCGCCATTGTAGGACCTTTATCGTCAATTGCACCTCTAGCGATAATTTTTCCATCGGCGATTTCAGCACCGTACGGATCCTTGGACCAGCCATCACCTTCTGGGACGACATCAATATGACAAAGAATCCCTACTAACTCGTCACCTTCACCGTATTCAATATGTCCTGCATAACCGCCTATGTCTTTTGTAGTAAAACCATCAGCCTTAGCCTTATCTAGTAACCAGCGGTATGTACGGTCAATCCCTTCGCCAAAAGGCCTTGTTTCTGTTGCCGTCGATTCATCGAGAACACTTTTATGACGCAAAAGCGCCTGCGTATCTTTAATTACGTCTGATTTTCTCTCTTGAATATGTTCAATCCAATCCATCTGTTTCCCCTTTCCAACACTTGTAATTGAGTTTAGTATACGTTCTTCTTGGTAAAATGAAAAGTCTGCTGTATTACAGCTTTTCAACTCACATAATAGTAGAGGACAAATTCGTTTTACCCTAAGATCATTAGAGTTAAAAAGACGCTTAAAAAGTTATTTGACGCGAGCCGATAGAGCCCTGAAGGTAGACACCGCAACGTAGATTTTTATGCTTTCTTTACTCTTTGACTCACTTTCATCATTCATTTGTCATGTCTTAGAACCCTTGAGCCGCCTGGGCTCAGAATTATGAAATTCATTCTTTAAAAAAACGTTGCAAAAAACTTTACCTTTTTACTTCCTTTCGCTAAAATATAGGTCAAAGGAGGGAGACGCGGTGAAGCTGAGTTCTATGATGGAAGCTCAAACACAACAAACACAGCATACTCTAAATATCTCTCTTATAAACAGCTCCTTAAATACTCAAGCAGCCCAGGCAACCGACATGCTTGATATATTGAAAGATGGAACACCCCAGAAAACCACAGCTGAGACATCTTCTGCTTCCGAACCGCATCCCACTTTAGGCAAACTCACCGATACTCAAGTTTAGTTTGTTCTTTCCTTTGTTCCATCACCCTAGTGTCATGTTTGGCTGGTTCATGCATACATATGAAACCAACCAGAGCAGGCTATGGGGAAGAATTCGATAAGGAGTGGTTTTTTGAAACCTTCAACTGACCGAATGCTGACTAGGATTAAGTCCATGTACCTTTACATTAAACGAAGGGGGAACGTCACCACACAGGAATTGGTTGAAGAATTCGGAACAACTCAGCGTACCATTCAACGAGATTTGAACGTCTTAGAGTATAACAACTTAGTAAAAAGCCCCACCCGTGGTAAATGGGTCGTTACAAAGAGGAAAACTATCGTTTCGTGAATACATTAAGAAAAACCGCATAGCGGTCTTTTATTAAAAACAGCGTTAGCTCGCATGTTTTAAAGGCTCAAGGATGCTTTTCCCTTGAGACGAGCGGCGTGAAGGTAACTGTTAGCTCTATACTTTCTAATCGTTCTAAGAAAAGCGCAAGGCGCCCGACTATCGGCGAAATGCAAATGTTCTGTCCAATAAAAAGTGCTTTCTACTTATAATCGGTCAGGTTATTTGGCAAAAGCCGACGACGCCTAGAGCTAGCCATTGAAACGTAGATTTTCATATTTTCTGAACTCTTAAAAACGACTCCCCCAACTTTTCGCGTTGGGGGAATTTTTTTCCTGTCCTTATACTGTATTAACTAGCCGTATTTGCGCTCATGATCAAATTGAGTTATTCCCCTCTCAACATCATAAGCTCTTCGTCCGTGAGCTCTCTGTATGTGCCAGGTTCCAACTCCTCGTCTAAACGTAACTCCCCAATCGTTTCACGCTTTAAAAACTTTACTTTTCTTCCGACAGCCTCAAACATCCGTTTCACTTGATGAAACTTTCCTTCGGTTATGCCTAACCTGATTTTAACACCGTCTCCTCCATCTATCACTTCTACAGTTGCCGGTTTAGTTTCATATCCGTCATCGAGAGTGACTCCAGATTCAAGTTGACTAATTTTTTCATCAGTTAAAGGTTGATCGATCGTAGCTACATACAATTTGGTAACCTTTTTCTTAGGAGAGGTAAGTTGGTGCGCCAATTTACCATCATTCGTTAGGAGCATTAATCCGATCGTATCTTTGTCAAGTCTCCCGACTGGAAATGGGTCATAAATCATGTCCTCTGGTTCTAGTAAGTCTATAACTGTTTGGTCCGTTGCATCTTCTGTGGCCGAGAGTACACCTTGTGGCTTATTCATCATTATGTAGATGAACTCCTTGTATTCAATTTGTTCCCCATATACAGTGACCTCTTCATTTTCAGGATCAACATGGCTCTTACCATCGGAAACTGTTTCCCCATTGACAGCTACTCCGCCTTTTTTCAAAAGTTTTTTGACATCTTTTCTTGAACCAAGTCCCATATTCGCTAGTAATTTATCAAGTCTCATCTGTTATCTCCTTTACAGCCTTTTGTCCAAAACCGCCTAGATTATCGTTTAGGTACGAATGAATCACACCAGGGATGATTTGCTTTGCAGCATTGGTGATAAGAACATCATCTATCTGTTTTTTCTTGAGTTCTCGCTTTAGTTTGATGACCGCCTCAATCCCCTGTTTTGTAGCTGTCTTGTTAACAGCCAACACATCCTGTTCGGGAGCGAGAACGATCGTAAAATTGGATCCTAAGAAACGAGTAACTTCATCTGTATACTTTTGTGCTGAAGGGTCAACAGCCGCTAGGCCAAAGCCGTCTTTTCTTAATTGATCTGCTTGCGTTACAAACTTACACGGAACAGCTTCTACTTCATCAGGGAGCCACTGCTGAATATCTGCTCTTGTCAGAGATGTTGCTGTATAGTGTAAAATTGTTTTTGAAGAAAAGAAGTGACGATGGTTTACCAAAAAGTGCTCAATTTCGCCTTGAGGTAAAAAGAGCCAGATGTTCCTAGCATTATGTACATCTTCTAGGTCAATCCAATTAATTTTTGGATTTTCTTTACTTGCAGCGATCACTTTCTCTTTCGTTCGAGAATAGACATGAATCGGTTGATCTATTGGCAAGAGCGAAACGACCGATTGTGCTAGTTTGCCAAAACCTATGATTATCGTCATTTTCACACCCCTTCAATCGTTATATAAGAAAAACCGCATAGCGGTATTTTGTTAAAGCCGTTTCCTAAAAGATTATTGCTTTTTGATAAGATAAGATCTTCGTTCGAATTCCACTACAGGCGGACGCTTTCACCCAAGGGCACAAGTGCGACATCCATTCTTCCTTCACTCGTTCGTATCACGGTGTCTTCTATGCCGCGGGCAACGCTTCAGCCTACTCAGGGAAACCACCCTGCGGGGTCTTCAGCCGTTGCTTTTCCCGCTGGAGTCACCGCCTTTCGCTCTTTCGTTTTAATAACGACAATCTATGCGAAAAATCGTTAGGTTCCGCCGTATGTTTTAGAGTCTCAGGAATGCTTTTCCCTCGAGACGAGCGGCTATAAGGTAGCTGTCGTTCTAAACTTTCTTATCTCGGAACAAAAGCGCAGCGCCTGGATCTAGACACCGAAACGTAGATTTTTTTAATATTTTTATGATTTATTAACTCTTAAAAAAGAGAGTTGCATAACACAACCCTCTTAAGTATCACTTTTAATAATCTTCACCAAACATGTAATGCTTTGTCCGGATGTTGACGTTAAGTACAATCCCAACTGCGATCATGTTGGTCAGCAATGCACTCCCCCCATAACTGACAAAAGGTAATGCTAGACCTGTAATTGGCATCAAACCGATCGTCATTCCGATGTTTTGGAAGATTTGAAATACCAACAAACCGACTACGCCCGAAACTAGAAAAGTCCCAAATGTGTTATTACAGCTAAAAGCAATAATCACCATTCGATATAAGAGGAGGAAATAAACAACGATGAGTACGGTTGCTCCAACAAAACCGAATTCTTCTCCAATCACCGTAAAAATAAAATCTGTGTGGAGCTCAGGTATGTCTCCGCCTTGTGTCTTTGCTCCACGAGTGAAGCCCATCCCATACAATTGTCCCGCTCCTATTCCTTGGAGAGCATGAAAAAGCTGATAACCAAGACCACTCGTATCACTCATTGGGTCGAGCCATGCATAGATCCGATCCAATTGGTGAGCAGCGATGATTTTAGTAAAAATATCAAAGAAATAGTTGTGCAAAATAACGAGTGAGCTGATGCCAGCGATAACACAAGAGACTAGAAGTCCAATCATTCTCCATGTCACACCTGACATTAAAATCATCGTCATCATAACTGCACTAATAACCAGGGCTGTTCCAAGGTCAGGTTGAACAAGGATCAGTAAAAAAGGTGGCAGCCCCACTGCCATCACCTTACCAACCACTTTAGCATCTCCTATAAATGTTTTTTCTTTCGGAGCCTGGCTGATTCGGTATAAGAGGTGAGCAAGGGCGATAATGACAAAGATCTTTACAAATTCAGATGGCTGAAAAAGAAAGATATCAGGGTGACCAATCCACCGTTGCGCACCGTTTGTTTCATGTCCGAAGAATTGAACAAGTAACAGTAAAACCATCCCAAGTCCGTATAGAGGAATGGAAAAGTTTTTAAACATTTCATAATCAATACTCATCGCACCCATCATTAAGATGACACCGATGGCAAACCACACAACCTGTCTACGTACGAAGAAAGTAGAGTCAAGCTGCGTATACTGTTCTGTTGTACCGCTATATATGGCCATAAGGCTGATACACATTAACAAAAAAAGAAGAAATAACAATGTGAAATCTAGCTGTTGTATCGACGACTTCCGTTCTTCCATAATTTTATCCACCTACATTTTATCTCATTGACTATCGTACAGGCCTTAATGGCGTGACAGCTGACGCCGGGGATGGTTCTTTTTCCTCCTCCGGTTCATTTTCCAAACGCTCTGAACGTTCTTTTTCAGTTCTTCTAGATATATTGGCTAAAATTCCTAACGAAGCAAAGGTCACCATTAAGGAAGACCCACCATAACTTAAAAATGGGAAAGGAATGCCCGTGATTGGTAATAAACCGCTAACAGCCCCTGCATTAAACAATATTTGTATCGCTAGCTGAAAGACAATCCCAAAGGCTAGTAAACTGCCAAACGCATCTCTGCAGCGAGCACCGATTATGACACCACGCATAATAATGACACCCATACAGGTTAGGACAAATAGAATTCCTAGCACGCCTAATTCTTCACTAATTATAGCGAGAATAAAGTCGGTATGGGCTTCTGGTAAGTAAAACAACTTTTGGACGCTTTGTCCAAGACCTGCGCCAGTCATTCCCCCATGAGCAATAGCAATATAGGATTGAATCAATTGGTACCCATCTGAAGACCACAATTCAAATGGATCACGGAAACCAACAATCCGGTTCATGCGATATTCAGCCGAACGGGCGTAGTATACGAGGGCAATCACAGCGAGTCCCCCGATCCAGAACAAGTGGCGTTTTCTGGCACCTGAACAAAATACGATTAAACCGGCAACAGCCACCATCGACGTCGCTGTCCCGAGGTCAGGCTGAAGCATAATGAGTCCAAACAATACCCCTACAACTAACAGAGGAGGCAATACTCCTTTTAATAAGTCATTTATGTACGCTTGTTTTTTTGAGTACACATAAGCAAGGTAGATGATTACGCCAAGCTTCACAAACTCTGAAGGTTGAATTTGGAATCCACCGACTCCAAGCCAGCGCTGTGCTCCATTTACATCAATACCTAGCGGCGTCTTGACAAGAACAAGAAGGATTACAGAACCGAGTATAATAAAAGGGGTAAGCTTCCTGTAGTGTCTGTATGGAAACACCATTAAAAACGTAAATAAAAACACCGATACACCAAGCCACATTAACTGGCGTTGAAAAAAATAGGTGAAATCTCCTTGACTTTCATATCCTCTTACAAAACTTGCACTATAAATCATTACCAATCCAAACGTGGAAATGAGAGCGATAGTAACGATGAGAATCCAGTCGATATGAAATTTTTTCTTAGGAGCTTCATGTTCCAAATCAGTCACCACCCTAATAAGTACGTGTTCAAAAGAAGGAAAATAAGATCCGGGAAGGTCGAGGCTGCGTAGCTTCGAGCAACGGAGCCACGCTCCAGGTGGCGCGAAAGCTATTTTTCCCGGACTTTTTGAACACCCTCTATAATCGATCCTTCAATCATTCAATTATATCAGAGTAACCCCCCTCGAGAAAGGGACTTGACGCCTGTTATCATGAGAAATTAAGGAAAAATTGTGCGGGGACAGTCCCCCGAACTTTTTGTGAACATTAAGAAAAACTGCATAGCTGTCCGCTCTATACTTTCTGAGCATAAGAAAGACCGGCGGTGCTAAGCTTCGCCGGTCTTCAACTAGATGATTCGATTATCCTCTTAGTGATTTCGCTATACTAGCTACACGTTTACCTAATCGTTTCGCCATGACGAAGTCTCTTTTATCAGGTTGATTACTGCCGGCTCCCCATTTCAAGTCACCGTGAGTCGCTAACTGGTAAATCACTTTGAGCATCTTGAGCAGACATTGCTTGTTTTACAGCATCAAATTCTTCCACTCAGGCAATTTTTATTTATACACCTTCGACTTCACTAGCTCCTTCCGACCGCTTTTTCCATCCTTTGAATGTCTCCATAAGAGCTATAAAATGGAATAAAGATTTTAGTCATATTGATCCTCTCCTTGTACCTGGATGACTTATGACACTCTTAAAAAAATGAGTCTGACAAAAATGAGTTGTTCTCCTTATTTCATATTCCTTTCTCTAACAAAAACAAAACACCTTCTAAAAAGAAAGTTAACGCTTTATTTAAAGTAACTAACTATTAGTTAGTATATTATTTTAGTTGCTTACAGAAGTCAAGTGATATGTGATATAATAATATTTAGTTCATATTCAAGAAGGAGAAAATGCGGAGAAGACAATTTTCTCTAGTTTTTACCTCCTCTTATTATGAGTTTTTAAGGAGATGAGAATGATGGATCAATATCATCTTTGCCCAAAGTTTGAATCTGCATTTCAATTACTTGGAAAACGTTGGAATGGTTTAATCATACGAGTTCTTTTAAATGGACCGAAACGATTTCGTGAAATTTCATCTGTTATCCCAAACATGAGCGACAAAATGCTCGTGGAACGATTAAAACAGCTCGAAAATGAAGGTGTAGTCAAGAGGGATGTTTACCCCGAAACACCAGTCCGCATTGAATATGTTCTCACTGACAAAGGACGAGCCCTAGAGCCTGCCATGGACGCTTTTCAATCATGGGCAGAACATTGGATGACGTAAGACTCGGCTTGCAGCCAAGCCTTGATTTTTCCTTTAGCTATTTAACTTAAGTGCAAAAAAGACTGTCCGATTGCAGGCAGTCTTTTTTATTTACACTTGATTATAATATCTAATACCACATCTATTATCAAACAATAAGAGAATTCACTTCCCGGACTCTTGACCCTCTTCCGTATTGTACGTATACTTTAATTGATAACGGTTATCATTGCTTCCAACGTAAAAGGGATAAAGAAAACTTATACTTTATTCCTTTAGAAAAGTTAAACTTTCTTAAAGTAGAACAAAATGAGCGGAAGATCGAGGCGACACAGCTTTGAGCAACGAAGCGAAGAGCGATCATGTGGATTTTGCTTCAACTGCGGCTAACCCACCCTTTACTGGCGTCGCTATTGCTATTTTTACCGAACTTTTTGAATATCCTCTTATAAGGAGCTCATGATATGGATCACTTACAAGCTTCTCAACTTACTGTCGCTTATGACAATGAATACATTTTTAAAGAATTATCTCTCACTATTCCAATGGGTAAAGTTTCTTCGATTATCGGGCCTAACGGATGTGGGAAATCAACATTATTAAAAACGATGTCCCGACTTATTAAACCTCAAGCAGGTACAGTAATATTAAACGGTCAAAACATTTATTCTATGAAAACAAAAGAGGTAGCTCAGGAATTGGCGATTTTAAATCAAACACCGCAGATGCCTGATGGACTTACCGTCTATGAGCTTGTTACCTACGGCCGTTACCCTCATCGTCAGCGCTTTAAAAGCTTAGGCAGTCACGACTATGAAATAATTGATCGAGCTTTAACCGATACGGGGATGATGGAATTTAAAGACCGTACACTCGATGCTTTATCTGGCGGGCAACGTCAGCGTGCTTGGATTGCGATGGCTCTTGCTCAGGAAACAGAAATGCTCTTTTTAGATGAACCTACCACCTACCTGGATATGGCTCATCAGTTAGAAATTCTGAAGCTCGTGAAACAACTCAATGAAAAAACAGGTTGTACAATAGTTATGGTCCTTCACGATCTCAACCATGCCGCTCGATTCTCCGATCATCTGATTGCGATGAAATCAGGGGAAATTATCTATAAAGGAGAACCGACGGAGGTTATCTGCCCACTCGTACTTAAAACGGTCTTCGGAATTGAAGCGCTCATCACAAATGACCCGATCAGCGGTGCCCCGCTTTGTTACTCTTATGATTTATGTGCTTCTCCTGTTACTTCTGCTAAATAAAATAGCAGCAGGCAATTCAGTAGAGCCAGACAATATTGGATAGCACATACAAAACGCTTGAGGATCTTATCCTCAAGCGTTTTACTTCTCCACTAAAAATTGCATGTCCCGTACTGTAAAAGAGCGCTTCAATTGTTTCTCACTACCGATTATGTTGTCTATTCATTAACCACAGGAATAATGGCGCACCAATTAAGGCTACTACTAACCCAGAAGGAATTTCTTTTGGAAATAAAATAACCCGGCTAAACGTGTCCGCTACTACAAGTAAAATACCACCAAATAGTAAGGAAAGCCCATATATTTTCCGATTGTCGTATCCACTCAACAGCCTTGCCAAGTGAGGGGCAACAAGACCGACAAACCCAATTGTTCCAACTGCAGCAACGGAGCTCGCAGCTGCCACAGTTGCTATAATCGCTAAAACAATCCGTGTTTGTGATACATTCTCTCCTAAATTAACTGCTTCATCTTCCCCCAAGCCTAATACATTTAATCTTTTCATATAGATGAAAGATACCGGAAGTAAAATGAGTAATGGGATTAATAAATAAAGCTGCAGCTCCGGGAATCCAGTGGCATATGTACTTCCTGACAGCCAAGTGAGCGCCCCGGCAGCATTCATATTAAAGCGAGTAATAAATAATTGGATGATCGCACTTGCGAAAGAAGACACCGCGATTCCGATTAGTGCTAATGCAGAAGGCTGAAAAGACAGTTTCCATCCTAATATTAACACTATAGCAATCGCTAAAACTGCTCCTGCAATCGCTCCCACTGGCAAAAGGGCAACAGAAATATTCGTGAATAGAAACAATACGAGGATTGCTCCCATTCCTGCCCCTGCGGTTACACCGAGAACAGACGGATCTGCTAACGGATTCCGTAAAATTCCTTGAAAGATTAATCCACTCATAGCAAGTAGTAGGCCACATACTAAGGCAACCAACACCCTGCTCATTCTTAACTCGAGTACAATAAAGCGAAGCCCATGATTATCAGGGTTCGTCAGAGCCTGCCAAGTCTCAGCCCATTGCAAGCCTTGACCACTAGCCACCACGCCAAAGATGAAAGAAATAACTAACCCTGCTAAGCCTAGAACGATAAGCCATTTATACGGGATTCTCTTCTTTCTATTTGAACCGCCAAGTGTCATTGTCTCATTAGTTCTTCTAAACATCGAACGGTGCCTGAAGATGAGATATATTAGCCAAGGCGCACCGATTAAAGCCGTAACCGACCCTACTGGTACTTCTTTAAGAGTTGGATCAAGCACTCTCCCTAAAATATCTGCGAACAACAAGATATTTGCTCCCCAGAGAAGTGACGCAAGAATAAGAGGACGATGTTTGCGAAAGCCTATAAGTCTCATTAAGTGTGGAGCGATCAAACCAACGAATCCAATCGGCCCCACAACACTCACTGTCGTTGCTGTTAACCCGACAGCTAAAATAAACAAAACGACTTGCGTCTGCTTAATGTTTTCCCCAAGCGATGCTGCTTTTTCTTCACCTAATAAAAGAATGTCCATTTTCCCTGATAGCAGTAAAGCTACGCATGTTACCAAGATTAAAATCGGGATAGCAAATAATACACCCCGCCAATCTTGTTGTACGAGACTTCCATTGCCCCAAAGAAAGAGGCCAGACGTTTCTGTTTCATAAAAAATTTGAAAAATCGAGGTTAGGGAAGAAAATAGTAGCGTAAGAATCATTCCGGCTAACGCCATTTTTACAGGAGTTGCGTGAAAACCTCCAGACATAACAAAAACTAAAATTGCTGCAAGCGCTCCTCCTGCAAATGCCATCACAAATCCATTCGTAAAAAATGCAGTAGGTAAAAGAACCGCACCTAACACAACAAAAAAATAAGCGCCTGCATTTACACCTAACGTAGCTGGAGATGCTAGAGGATTTTTCGTAAGTGTTTGAAACAGCACACCGGCTACGGCTAACGAAGCGCCTGCTAAAATCCCGATTGCAATCCTTGGTAAATATATGGAACGAACGATCTCGTGCTGGACTGTGTCACCTTGAAACATAACAGCTTCAAGTACGATTTTAGAGGTATATGTACCTGCACTCTGAAAAAGATGAAGCCATGAAAAAAGAAAAAGAAGAGCTCCTCCTCCTCCAAAGACGAGGATACTCTTCATTTTATTATTCTTAATCATCATCGATTACTCTCCAACAAGAATGTCTGTCATTTGTTCAGCAAATACTTCAGCCGACAGTGGACCACCAAATGTCCAAGTATCTCCTGGCAAAGCATAGTTTCTGTGTTCTTGTACAAAGTTCAGCTTATTCCAAACGATATTGTCTTTGAGCTGATTTTCGAAAACATTATCATCTTCTTGAACGATATAAGTAAAATGAGCATCCTCATACCGCTCTAATTGATCAACACCCGTTTCCACGTAACCATACAGTTCGAAATCTCTGCCATCAAAAGCATTCTGCAAATTAATTTGTTCCATAATCTGGACGGCCATTGAATTATCCGTAAACAATCGCAAAACGGCTGTTTCATTCGCACTGTAGGCTTGCGAGAGAAGAACTTCAGTATCCGTTAACCCTGCGTCATTGATCTGTTCAGCAAGCATATCGTATGAATCTTCAAGATCAGCCAGTACTTCAACTGCTTCCTGTTCTTTTCCAACAGCTTTAGCCATTTCTTCAAAAGTAGAAATCATTTCTTCATATTGATCACCTTCCCCTTCTTCAGGATAAGGCTCAAACATTACGGTTGGCGCCAATTGTTCTAATTGACTCTGAATGCCTTCATGACGTGAAGCTGCTGTAATAATCAGGTCTGGCTCTAAACGAGCAATTTCTTCAAGACTTGGCTCCTGTCTTGTCCCTACATCTGTTACATCTTCAGCTAATTCAGGTTCAACATTAACCCAAGCATCATAGCCATCAATATCGGCTACACCTACGGGTTGGGTACCTAAAGCAAGCAGGTTTTCAGCGTAAACCCACTCTAAGACAACTATACGTTCTGGCTTTTCCTCTAATGTTGTCTCTCCCAACGCATGTGTAATCGTAGTTTCACCATCTCCAGTAGCTGAATTTTCTGTTTCACTTTCATATGTATCTTCATCTTGCTCAGGTAAGTTTTCTGTTTCCTCACCACAACCAGTAAGCACGATAACACTAGCTGATAAGATCATTCCCCACTTCTTGACCATTTCTATTTCCTCCCATTTATTCTCAGTTAGACACAATAGATAATCATTTTCAATTGAATTATAGAGTTTTACATTGGTTCTGTCAATGAGAAATATTCTCAATAAGAAACAGTTGTCTACCTTAGTTATTGTTCCCAAGACTAAAAAAGAGATGTCCCGTTAGACATCTCTTTTCTTAGTGTTATGCGTCTTCCATAACGTTCTTTTGCTTTTTTAAAAACTTGAATCGATGACCCAATATTTGACCTGCAAGGCCTGAACGAACACCGAGAAAACCGTAGACGACAAGACCCACTACGATTGTAATTGGTAAGTTGATAAATGTTGCTACTCTTGTTTCAAGTGGAAGCGCCAACTGAATAAGCTGATTGACTCCCCATACACTCAAGCCCATTATCGTTGCAAAAATGACAATAAGAAGTGTTCGTTTTATAAGAAAGCCATAGCTGTATTCTGCATATTTTCCAATCGCCCACACATTCACACCAATCGCAGCCAAGTATCCAAGTCCAGTTGCATAAATCGCTCCAGTAGCAACGAACCACCCGATGAAAAGACTGTTCGTTACAAGTTTCAAGACAACCCCGACACCTAAAGCAATGACAGCATACTTCTGCTTATTAATTCCTTGCAGTAATGACGATGTTACTGCGAAAACCGAAAACATAATCGCCACTGGTGCATAATATCTGAGAATTTCTCCACCTATTTCAAGATCAGCTAATCCAAATAAAGCACCGTATGCGGGATAGGCAAGAACCGATAACCCTACTGCCGCTGGTATACTTATAAACAAAATGATCTGATACGTCTGTGTAATATGCCGTTGAACACGGGTTTTGTCTTCATTAATAAAAGCATTTGTCACTGTCGGTAAAATGGTGAGCGACAACGCTGTAGCTACCGATACCGGGATGAGAATTAATTTATGAGATGCTTGGACAAAAGCACCAAAGTATTTTTCGGCCGTTTGCTGGTTATACCCTAACGAGTCCATAGCATTGTTAAAGGTAAACATATCTACCAACTGATACAACGGAATAGCAAGACCAACAAACGAGATCGGCAACGCATAACGAATCAGTTCCTTATACATTTTCGGTAGAGGTATTTGATGGTCAACGACGCTTTCCTCTATTTGCTTTTGGAAGTTGCCCCTCCGTTTAATCCAATAGGTAATCAGAACTGCCAAACCACCAAGCGCTCCAATGAAGGCCCCGAATGTGGCAAAACCAACGGCTGTTCCTAATTCACCATTCCAAACATTAATAATCAAAAATGTAAACAGCAAAATAAACAGGATCCGAACGATTTGTTCAATCACTTGCGAAACCGCAGTCGGCCCCATCGAATTATGTCCTTGGAAATATCCCCGAATAATCGCCATGACAGGAACAATTAACAATGCTACACTGACCATTCTAATGGTAAAAACAGCGTCACTAATACTATTACCTTGAAGATCATCTGGATCTAACACACTTGTAGCAATAACAGGTGCTAATAAAAAGAGTGCTAAAAATGTTACAACTCCAGTGATTCCCATAACAATCAGCCCTGATTGAAACAATCGTTGTCCCGTACGGTAATCACCGAGAGCATTGTATTTCGAGACAAATTTGGATACAGCAAGGGGGATCCCTAATGTTGCTAAACTAAGCAGTACCGTATACGGAACATACCCATATGTATAAAGAGCCAAGCCTTCAAGCCCAACAATCGCCTGAAACGGAAAAATATAAATAAGACCGAGCATCTTCGAAATGAAAATTGATGCTGTTAAAATCATCGTTCCTCTGAGTAACTGTCTCTCTGACATTTTATTCCCTACCTCAACATCTGGTTTTTGAACATCTTCTTATAGACACTGTTAGCATTTTATCATAATTCCACCTCAACAGATAGAAATTGGCTGCAACAGTGGCTATCGGATTAAAAAAGTGGAAAACCTTAGTCTTAATTGACGCCAGTCACCTAAAATGGTTTCACTTATTTAAAAAAGTTCGGGGGACTGTCCCCCGAACTTTTCTTAACGTAAAAAGCCTCGCACATTTACACGCGAGACTTTTTGTACTGTACTTTGGCGAAAAGACAAACGATTCTACATGTCATCTAGATCGGATTTATTAACTCTACCGGTTGCCGTTACCTCTTGCATGAGGAGGCGGGCCATTTCCTTTTCCTGGATTTCCATCTGAGTCGCCAATTGTAATCGTCTCAGAATTGTAGTTTTTACCATTTCCATCTGGCTTGTAGTTCTTTTCTACATTTCCTGCAGGATCGACTGAGAAGAATTTAATGGTCGTTGTTTCATCAATAGGTAATGTTTCTGCGCCTTCTCGTGTGCCAGCTAGTTGTAGTTGGTTTGATTCAAAGGTAGGGCGACTTCCATCCAATGTGTAATAAATGGTAGCCGGCTCACTTGTTTCAAACGCCACATCAACTGGATCGGAGTATGTGCCACTTCCAGGTACAGCGTTTGATTTCGGTTTTTTGTTATCTTGTGAGTTTTCATAAGCAACTTCAATCAAACCTATTAAACCGTTTGCAAATTCCAATGCTTGATCATGTCCTTCATCTTCATAATCAGGTTGGAATCCTGTGGACACCCACCTGTTACCTTCCCATAATTGTGCCCCTACTTCAAAGTTCCAAGTATAAATATCTTTCTCATACCAAAGATAGTCAGCAGAGTTACCAGCAGCAGAGTACAATACATCAGGGATCGGGCCTGTCCGCGTTGGACGAATCACGGTTCCGCGATGTTGTTGAATTCGGTTTAAAATATGTTCAGAAGACTGCCAATAATACTCTTCTTCTCCTGCTGTCGGACGCGGTAATGTCGTACGATTCGTATCATAAGCACCTGGTGACCACATGAAATAACCACCGTGACTGTGAATATTCATTCCGAAATCAAGGTTTGGAAATTCATCAGCTAACCAAACGAGATTTTGGGCCTCTGGTTCTGAATTAACTTCCGGACCTGCAAATGAGCCACTCGTACAGCTAGAAGAAGCACCCACAAAACCATCCCACATCGTTCCTACGGAGTGATTTCGATTTAAATCAACTCCCCAGTTGTTACGAGCGCCAAAATCTGATGCTTCGTCTGGCCCACAGTGATTTGTCATATTTTTACGCTGCATGTTGAAATCGTAGAAGCTGTAATTTGCTCCATCTGGGTTCACCATTGGAACCAAGAAAATCTCAAGGTTATTTACTAGTTTCTTCGTATCCGCATCATGAGCGTAGTTTCTAAGTAAACGTTCTGCCGTTTCCATCGTAACTAGCGGTGTTACCCATTCACGTGCATGCTCTTGAGAATAAGCAAGTACACCTGGATTAGAACCATCTCTGTCCTTGCCAATCCTAAACGCTTTAACCGTAGCAGGTTCACGAGAAACATAATCTGGTGCGTTTAATCCATCAGATAATGTTGACGACCATGGTTGCGCCATTCCCGTTCCACTGTTTCCACGATATGTTGTTGCCGCAACAAGATCACTCGCTTGATCATTTAGTGCCTCGACAACTTCACTCGCCGTACTTGTTAATTCACCTGAAGAATCTGTTGCTAGTTGTACAGTTACTTTTTTTTCTTCCACCGCCACATCTAGCGACGCTTCTTCGGTATTAGGGTCAACAAATTCTACTTCTATGTCATTACCACCTTCATGTCCCCAATCTTTTGATGTTACGCTAACGGCAGTATTTGTAAAACCTCCCATCGTAGCCTGAGCGTGTCGTCTATACCCATTCGTTTCATAAGGCATTTCGATGATCTCTACTAGATCTGGGAACTCATCTGCCAACTGTTCCATTTTTTCATTAATTTCAATGGGTGTCATATAAGAGTCGATAAACTCTGTTACATAATGTTCTCCCGGTTCAGGCCTGTCTCCTCCTAACCACTCAGTTACGTCTCTTGTTGCCGTACCACCTAAATTACTCTCAATAGTAACTGTCGATGGGATTTCTTCTACGGGAATTTCAAACCAGTGGTATAAATATTCCCCGTAATCAGATCTTCGTGAAAGCGTGGCTGAATTTTCCTCCCCATTTTCCGTCCAGCTTGCGGTAAGTGCTGTACTTACTGAATCCCCTTCACTCGATTTTACTTCAACGTAAAGGAATGTAGCGGATTGATTCGTGAAATGATTCGCACGAAGAATTTGTAGCTCATCTTCTACAGTAGCCAAAGTTGAACTTCGTTGCTCTGATCCATTTCTTTCAACTACTCTTGTTGCATCTTCTTGCTTTGTAAGTAATGTGGAACTTACTTCAATACCGTAATCCTCTAATACTTTAATTTCTGATGGTGTAACAACAGCTTCTACTTCCATTGCACCGTTATTTTCGTGGATCGCTGCAATATCAATGTCCAGCTCTACAATTCTTTCAGCTGCTTCTTCATCAGGTAGTTCCAGGGTAACAATTTCAGCAGTTTCTTCCTGTGGTATCGGTTCTCCTGGCTCAGGTTCGGCAGAAGTAGGTGTTTCAAGACCAGTATACAAAGTTGAAACAACGAGTGCTGCAATGACCATGAAAATTACTAACCTGCTTTTCCAATCTCCTCTTTTCTTCATTAACGACATACACCTCCTAATAGATTTGAAAATCATCTCTAGTATAGGAGTAATATTTTAATTTTTCTGTCATTTATTGTTGGTTGGCTGAACGTGACTAAAGAATCATTTACTAGATATACTAATATTTCGAGTAGGGAAATATCTAACTTTCTAATAATAATCAACGAGAAAATCCCAATATTTTAGCTATTTACCTTGTTGAAAAACGTTTGATCTAATCGAACCCTCCCAAAAAAAACCAAAGATAAATATTTTTTGACAAAGAACGACTCATGTATTTCACTAATCCCCGCTCGTACCCATACTCAAAAGAAAAATAATACTTTAGTCACATATAAACTCTCTATCGATTAACTTTAATCTAGTTCTAAAAACCCAAAAGTTCAGGGGACTGTCCCCCGAACTTTTGGTGTAAATAAAAAGAACCAGCGGGAGGCTGGTTCTTTGGTATGCTTAACCTTCGATGACTTTTAATATGCATTTTCTAGTACGAGGACCGTCAAACTCACAAAAATAAATGCCTTGCCACGTTCCAAGAATGAGTTCCCCGTTTTCGATAACAATCGGCTGTGAAGATCCGACGGTACTGGCCTTAAGGTGTGAGGCTGAATTCCCTTCCGCGTGACGATACTTTTCGTGAGTCCTACACTTCGTCCAACCTCATCAGCATGTCATGTTTGACATCCGGATCAGCGTTTTCATTAATTGTAATCCCCGCAGTCGTGTGAGGACAATATACGTAAATGACTCCCGTATGAATCCTCTGTTCTTTAATATAGGATTCAACTTTACTAGTAATGTCGATCATTTCATCACGTCTTTTGGTCTTAATTGAAAGTTGCTTTAACATCGAAGACACGTCCTTTAAAGAGTATTAGAAGGTCATGAGCAGAATTGTCTCGAACATCCAGGGTGTGCTAAATGGGAACCTACCTATCACGCAAGGATAAACTGCCTATTTTTTACTAGATTTACTTGTCTCCTCTTGCATGAGCGTTCGTTGCCTTCACCGCAGCTTTAATCGCATCTTTATAACCTCGTTCAACCAGCACTTCCAGTCCAGCTGCCGTCGAACCTCCTGGTGAAGCAACCTGTTTTTTCAAATCTGTTGGAGAATGTCCTGCTTCTAGCATAGCAGCGGAGCCACTAAGCATTTTAACCACTAGTGAACGTGCTTGTTGGGGTGTGACTCCATTATCCATTGCCGCTTCTTCCATTGCTTCCACAAATGCATAAACAAAAGCCGGAGCACTTCCCGTAACAGCTGTTAAATCATGTACTTGCTTTTCACTTAACTCAGTAGATTCCCCAATTGCGCCTAATATAAGGTTAATTACTTGGAGGTGCTCGTCATTTACATAATTTCCGCACGTAAACGTTGAGATCGATTGTCCAATTTGCGCCGCGGTATTAGGCATAATCCAACAAACCGGTGTTCCCTCTGGTAACCGCGCTTCCATGTATGTAGGGTCAATGCCTGCTGCTACAGTGATAACAAGTTGCCCCTTTATTAAGGAAGATAGGCGTTGTAAAATTGTATCGTGTGTAACAGGTGGAGATGCTAATAAAATCACATCATGTTTAGCCACCTCTTCCTCCCAATTCAATGAGGCAGTTACATCATATCGCTCTTTCAGCGTGTTTAAACGTACTTCGTCCTGACGATTTGTCATCGTGATCGTTTCTACAGAAGGGTGTCGTTTGCTGACAATTCCAGACAGAACAGCTTCAGCCATTCTACCGGCTCCAATCATTAAAATACGGGTTGGCTTCATGTCCATTCACTCCTTTTACCTTTTATATAAAGTATCATGAGTTTTCAGTTTAGAAAAGAGCACTTTTCTCCCTAGTTTAACTTGACGAGTTGTCGAACAGCTTACGAAAGGAAATGCGCCCCTTCACTTTGTACTTTCCCCGCGCAATCTGGCTTGAACAGTCCACTATTCACGAAAATAGCACACGGATTCATGTAGCTGAGCGATTTCAATTTTCCCGTTACTTACATCTCTTGTTTAATACGCCCTTTAAATATATTCCGATTATGTTTAAGATAATTATGCTAGACTAAAAATGTTTAAGAAGCAGTTAGAAAGATGGTGAAACAATCATGCAAGATAGTTATGATGTCATTATAATCGGCGGAGGACCATCTGGGCTCATGTCCGCTGTTTCAGCAGCAGAGCATGGCGCTCGTGTTCTCCTTCTTGATAAAGGGACAAAGCTCGGTCGAAAGCTTGCCATTTCAGGTGGTGGTCGATGCAACGTAACAAACCGGGCAGACGCAGAAGAAATTATAAAGCATATTCCAGGGAATGGTCGCTTCATGTACAGCCCATTCTCCGTTTTTAATAATGAAGATATTATTTCGTTTTTTGAGAATCTTGGTATTGAGCTAAAAGAGGAAGATCGTGGCCGGATGTTTCCAGTAAACGATAAAGCGATTACTGTCGTTCGCACGTTGCTTGATCGAATTGAAAAGCTAAACGTAGAAATTCGAACAGAAACCGAGGTCGCCGATGTTCTATATGATCACGAAGACAATCAAGTCCGCGGTGTGAAGTTAAAAGTGGGCGGTGAAATTGAAGCGAAAAACGTCATTATCGCTGTAGGTGGTAAATCCGTTCCTCACACTGGAAGTACAGGTGACGGTTACCCGTGGGCAAAAAAAGCTGGGCACAAGATTACTGATCTGTACCCGACGGAAGTTCCAATCACCTGCAGCGACTCGTTTATTAAAGAAAAAACAGCCCAAGGCCTTTCACTAAGAGACATTGAACTTAGCGTTATTGATCCGAAGAAAAAGAAAACGATCGTTACACATGACGGTGATATGATTTTTACCCATTTTGGGATTTCTGGGCCGTCCGCTCTGCGCTGCAGTCAATTCGTGGTGAAAGCTCAGAAGAAACATGGTGGAGTGCCTATTCCAATGGCCATCAATTTATTTCCTAGCATGCATTTAGAAAACATTATCAAAGACATCGAAACGCACGTTAATGCTGAGCCAAAAAAAACAGTGAAAAACTCTTTAACTGGCTGGGTGCCTGATCGCCTATTAATCGTTCTTTTCGAAAAAACAGGCGTAGATCCGCAAACGACACAGGCGAACCTATCAAAAGAAAATATGCGCAAGCTCGCTGAATACTCTCAGCATTTTTCCCTCTCCGCAACCGGCACACTTTCGATTGAAAAAGCTTTTGTTACAGGTGGCGGAGTAAGTGTGAAAGAAGTTCAGCCAAAGCGAATGGAATCTAAGTTCATGAATGGTCTGTTCTTTTGCGGAGAAGTATTAGACTTGCATGGCTACACTGGTGGATATAACATCACCGTAGCCTTTTCCACCGGATACACCGCAGGGCGAGCCGCAGCTATGAACGTATAGATAGGTGCCTGACCCCCACCGCTGTACAGCATTAATGTGGCGGGGGTCAGGCACCTTGTTAAGCTTATTCTATGTTCCCTTTTGGTCCGAAGAATTCAAAGTGAATGTGATCGTCCGATACGTCCCAACCTTTTAAGATTTTAAACACTTCTTTCATGAATAAAGTCGGACCACAAAAATAATAATCTGCCTCTTTATTTTTAATCATAGAGTTAAGAAAGCCTTCATCAATGTGACCTTTCTTTTTTAAGTGTGCTTTTTTGAGGTCTGTCGGTGTAGGTGAATCATAGCATACAGCGTAGTTAACGTTTTCTTGCGCATTCGAGATACCGGCTACGTGTTCATCCATCGCGTGGTAATCACCTGACCTCGCAGCATGAATAAAGGAGATTTCTCTCTTTGATTCAGTTCGAATAAGTGTGTTGAACATACTCATAAGTGGCGTGATTCCAACACCTCCACTAATAAAAACCACAGGACGGTCTGTTTCCTCGTTTAAAACAAAATCCCCCGCTGGTGCGGTAATGAGTATCGTATCGCCTTCATTTTTGTAATCATGGAGATCGTTTGAAACAACACCCGGCGCATGATCAGGTAAGCCTTCTTCTTTTTTCACACTAATCCGGTAATAATTCTCGTTGGGAGCATCAGATAAGCTGTATTGTCTCATATGTGTATACTCGCTGCCTTCAACATGAGCTTGGATTGAAATATACTGCCCTGGTTTAAATGAAGCGATTTTCCCGCCATCTACTGGCTTTAAATAAAAGGATGTTATCACATCACTTTCTCGCTCTTTCTTCTCAATCGTAAATTCACGGAAACCTTCCCATCCTCCGGGAGCTAGCTCCGCTTCGTGATACATTTCTTTTTCGACTTGAATGAATACATCAGCAATCACGCCATACGCTTCTCCCCATGCTTCAACTACTTCATCAATGTGAGGTGCTTCATGTAGTACTTCTTTGATTGCAGCTAAAAGGTTTTCTCCCACAATCGGATAGTGCTCTGGCTTTATATTTAAACTTCGGTGTTTATGGGCAATCTGCTTAACAGCCGGTAATATCGCTTCTAAGTTATCAATATGAACAGCTGCTGCATAAACCGTATTTGCTAATGCTCGTGGCTGTTTTCCTTGTTTTTGGTTCGTTTGATTAAATATATTTAATAGTTCAGGGTGCTGTTCAAACATTCTCTTATAGAAGTGTGTCGTGATCGTTTCCCCGTGTTCGGCTAAAACTGGCGCTGTTTCTTTTACAATTTGCTTCGTTTGTTCACTCAAAGTACTCATTTTTGTTATCCCCTTTCAGAAGGTGAGATTTAATATGTATTTTGAATATATATTTATTGAATCACTGCTCTGAATTTAAATCAATATATAAAATACATATTTTAGTGATTGTTTAAAATTTGTCACAATTGATGTCTTGGGTCTGACTCTTGTTTTATCGTATGGTATGATTGCTAAGAAATAAGCAATTGGAGTGAGTGCGATGCAATTAACAACCTACACAGACTACTCTCTTCGATTATTGCTGTACTTAGCCGTACAGCCTAAAGAAGAACTGTCGAGTGTTAAGAAAGTTGCTGACATATATAACATTTCATACAATCACCTTACGAAGATCACCTATCAATTAGGGAAAATGGGCGTATTGGAAACAGTTAAAGGAAGAAATGGCGGCATTCGTTTAGCAAAAGCGCCTGAAGATATTAATATCGGAGAGATTGTAAAAATGACAGAGGATACAAGCGGATATGTCGAATGCTTTAATGAAGAGACAAATATGTGTGTCCTAAGCCCTGCTTGCCGCTTAAAAGGAGTATTAAAAGAAGCAATAAATGCTTATATGAGCGTTTTAAAGCAGTATACCCTAAAGGACCTGACTAACAATGAAGACATACTAAAGCAGCTATTTGAATAAAAGAAGTGCCTGACCCCCATCGCTGTACAGCAATAACGCGGCGGGGGTAAGGCACCTTTTAGTTTGCTACTATATTTACTAACTTACCTGGGACGGCGATAACTTTGCGCACTGTTTTCCCTTCTACTTCCTCTTTAATGCGATCGAGATCGAGAGCTTCTTTTTCCATGTCCTCACGACTTGCGTCTTTTGCGATGACGAGCTTTGTACGTACTTTTCCGTTTACTTGTACGGCGATTTCTACTTCATTATCAACTAGCATATCTTCGTCATAGGACGGCCATGCTTCGTATGAAATCGTACCTTCGTGTCCAAGCCTCGACCAGAGCTCTTCACTCACATGTGGAGCGACTGGTGCAAGCATTTTAACGAAACCTTCAATATAGGCTTTTGGTAATTTCTCCTGCTTATATGCATCGTTAATGAACACCATCATTTGTGAAATTGCAGTATTAAAGCGGAGACCTTCAAAGTCTTCAGTGACTTTTTTAACTGTTTGATGGTAAGTTTTCGTTAAGGATCCGTCTCCTTCGTAATCGACAACCGCTTCATTTAAAGTATCCTCATCGTTAATAATTAAACGCCAAACACGATCGAGGAATCGACGCGCTCCGTCAAGCCCAGTCGTACTCCATGCAATCGATGCATCTAGTGGTCCCATGAACATTTCATAAAGACGTAGCGTGTCAGCCCCGTGCGTCTCGACAATTTCATCTGGATTCACAACATTTCCTTTCGATTTACTCATCTTCTCGTTGTTTTCACCTAAGATCATTCCTTGGTTAAAGAGTTTTTGGAATGGTTCCTTCGTTGGAACAACGCCAATGTCATATAGGAACTTGTGCCAAAAGCGAGCATAAAGTAAGTGCAATACGGCATGCTCAGCTCCGCCAATATAAGTATCCACCGGGAGCCAGTGTTCGAGCTTTTCCGGGTCGGCCAGTTGCTCCGCGTTATGAGGATCGATATAACGAAGATAATACCAGCAGCTTCCCGCCCATTGCGGCATCGTATTCGTTTCACGACGTCCTTTTTTACCCGTCTCAGGATCAGTTACATAAAGCCAGTCTTCGGCGTTTGCCAATGGTGATTCACCTGTACCTGAAGGTTTAAATTCATCCATTTCTGGTAGCACAAGAGGCAGCTCTTCTTCGGGTACGGCCTTCATCGTCCCATCTTCAAAGTGAATAATCGGGATCGGTTCCCCCCAGTAACGCTGCCGGCTAAAGAGCCAGTCACGAAGGCGGAACGTCACTTTTTTCTCGCCTTTTTCGTTCCCTTCAAGCCATTCAATCATTTTCACAATCGCCTTATCGTTTTCAAGGCCGTCTAAGAAGTCAGAGTTTACATGAGGGCCATCTCCTGTGTAAGGCTCTTCTTCTACATTACCACCTGACACGACTTCACGAATCGGAAGATCAAACGTTTTAGCAAACTCATAGTCCCGTTCATCGTGAGCTGGAACAGCCATAATTGCACCTGATCCGTAGCTCGCTAACACGTAATCCGCAATCCAGATCGGCAGCTTTTCACCGGAAACCGGATGAACGGCATAAGCCCCTGTAAACACACCCGTCTTTTCTTTAGTTAATTCCGTTCGCTCAAGATCGCTTTTTGTGGCAACAGCACGCTGATACTTCCCGACCGCTTCTTTTTGTTCAGCAGTGGTAATTTCCCTTACTAGATTGTGTTCTGGAGCCAACACGATGTAGGTAGCACCGTATAACGTATCAGGTCGCGTAGTAAATACAGTAAACGAGTCGTTGTAACCGTCTATTGTAAAACGGACGTCTGCACCTTCTGAACGGCCAATCCAGTTTCGCTGCATGTCTTTTAAGCTTTCCGGCCAATCAAGGTCATCCAAATCTTCTAAAAGGCGGTCCGCATAAGCAGTAATTTTAAGCATCCACTGCTTCATCGGGCGACGTTCAACAGGATGGCCTCCTCGTTCGCTCAGCCCGTCGATGACCTCTTCATTTGCAAGCACCGTTCCCAGTGCAGGACACCAGTTGACTGCCACTTCATCAATGTAGGCAAGCCCTTTTTCATAAAGCTTTGTAAAAATCCACTGCGTCCATTTGTAGTACTTCTCATCAACAGTGTTCACTTCGCGATCCCAGTCGTATGAAAAACCGAGCGCCTTAATTTGGCGACGAAACGTGGCAATGTTTGCTATTGTGAACTCGCGCGGGTGTTTTCCAGTATCGAGTGCATATTGCTCAGCAGGAAGGCCAAAAGCATCCCATCCCATCGGGTGAAGGACATTGTAACCTTGCATCCGTTTCATACGTGAGAGGATATCTGTTGCTGTGTAACCTTCTGGGTGTCCTACGTGAAGACCTGCTCCGGATGGATAAGGAAACATATCAAGCGCGTAAAACTTTTTCTTTGAAAATTCATCTTCCGTTTTGAATGTTTTTTCTTCTTCCCAATATTTTTGCCACTTCTGTTCAATCTTCTGATGATTAAAAGACATCGTGACAACCTCCTTCTTTTTTCAAAAATCATCGTACCTTATAACAGCACCGGTATGTAGGTTTAGAAAATTTGCAATATAAAAAAACCTCCCATCCCTGGCGTTATGTCAGGGACGAGAGGTTTTAACAGTTAATGTTGATGACCTTCCCGCGGTACCACCCATGATTAGTACATGTGTACTCACTTCGTTTACACCCTTAACGCGGGTATACGACAAAGGCTCACGCAAAGCGCTGACTTTTGTAACTCAAAGGTGAGTTCATGAAAGGCATGGTTGACTTTCAGCTCCCGTCAACTCTCTGAAACATGCGTGGTTCATTACTAATCCTCATCATCGTTTTTCAAAACATCTTATTTGTATATAATAGTTATTTTATGAAGTTGTTGTGAATGTGTCAAGGTTATTATCTAAAGGATAGACTTTAATTGTGTTTTTTAAACCCCAGCCTGTTAGGATGCAGATGTTTCTATGTTTCTCTGGTCGACCTTTCGTTCCTGCAATCCCCGGTCATACAAGTATGTCGTTAAGAAACTGATAAGGAACAATGCCACTAGCGCATAAAACAACACACTCATTCCGAAGAGATCCGCCATTACGCCACCAAAAAAGGGTCCAAGCATACGTCCTCCGGTACCAATACTGTTTACAATCCCTTGATAAAACCCTGCTTTCCCTTCAGGTGCTAACTGATGAGCAATTGTTGGTATGGCTGGCCAAACGAACATTTCACCAAATGTTAGAATAACCATTGCCACAATAAATGCGCTAAACACGTCCGCTTGTGAGAGTACAACATAAGCCCCCATAAAAATGACAAGGCCAACGTAAATTTGTGCTTTTAATGAGTGTACCCATTTCTCGATGAATAGTTTAATAATCGGTTGGCAAAAAACAATCATCGCTCCGTTAATCGTCCATAAAATACTATATTGTGTTAACGGAATTCCGAGGTTTTGTGTGTGGACAGAGATCGTCGACTGCCACTGCACATAGGCAATCCAGCAAATAAGAAATCCACCGCATAAAATAAGCAGCGCTCGAAACCGCTTTTTATTTTCCACTGCTTGCCCTTGTTCAAAGACGTTTGTCGTGCTTGCTTGACCGACGTCTGCTTGCAAGTGTTTAAAGAAAAAAAGGGCAAGTAGGAAGAAACTAAAATACATTAGCCCATTCCCTAAAAAAACAAAATCAAATCGGTAGCTGGCGAGAAGCCCCCCTAAAGCGGCCCCTAATGATACACCGATGTTTTGTGCCACATACATAGCGTTGAACGGGCGCCTTCCTCCTTCAGGCCAAACTGATCCAGCCATAGCGTACATCGCAGGCATCATTATTCCTGCTCCAAAACCTAAACCGAGCATGAGTACGACATAATGATAAAATTCATTAAAAATTGCTAGAATAAAGGCACTCGTCATTGTAATGATCACACCCAGCATGATCGTCTTGTATCCTCCGATCCGGTCAAAAAGGTTTCCACCGATCAAATTACCAATAATACCCATAACGGCATTTCCCATAATGACAAGGCCGGCGATGGTAAGTGATTTCCCTAATTCCATATGAATATATATCGTGTTTAAAGGCCATAAAAAAGACGCCCCCGTTACATTAATGGCCATTCCAATAACAAGAAGCCAAACTGCCTTAGGCATACTGCCCCTCCTTAATATTTCGTTTGCCTAAGGAGATTGTAGTGGAGTTTACGAGATAAAGCAACGAACTTTTTACTCAAATTTACAATTGCCTCAATATTGTACATCCTCTCTATATCCTAAAAGCTATCTATGGTAGGATGTGAGAGAGGTTTTACTAGAGGTGCACGTTCAAATGTAGGAGGACTGATAATATGATAGATTTACGTAGTGATACAGTAACAAAACCTACTCCTGAAATGAGAGAAGCGATGGCCAATGCAGTTGTTGGCGACGATGTATACGGAGAAGATCCTACGATACTTGAACTCGAAACATACGCTGCCGATTTAGTTGGAAAAGAAGCAGCTCTCTTTGTGACAAGTGGAACACAAGGAAATCAAGTCGCAGTACTTACTCACATGCGGCAAGGTGAAGAGATCGTAATGGATGAAGAGGCGCACGTCTTTTTATATGAAGGCGGTGCTACCGCTGCACTTGCTGGCGTTCAATCGCGAACACTTCCTAGCAAAAAAGGGCAAATCCCTCTCGAACAACTAGCTGGTGCCATTCGAATGAGTGATGTACATTTTCCAGATACAGGATTGATTTGGCTTGAAAACACTCATAATAAAAGTGGGGGCTCCGTTTTACCAGGATCTTATTTAGCGAACGTTGCTGAATTGGCTAAAGAGCATCAAATCCCAGTTCATATTGACGGGGCACGCATCTTTAATGCCTCTGTGGCAGAAAACGTTTTACTAAAGGATATTGCCAAGCACGCGTCTACTGTGCAGTTTTGCCTGTCTAAAGGTCTTGGTGCGCCTGTGGGCTCGATCCTAGCTGGTGACCGCTCCTTCATTGAACGGGCGCGTAAATGGCGGAAAAGGCTTGGCGGCGGCTTGCGCCAAAGTGGCGTTATTGCTGCTCCAGCTTTACTTGCCTTAAAAGCGGGTTTTGACCACTTAAACGAAGATCATAAAAACGCCAAGCTATTAGCAAACTTTTTAGCTGAATTAGAAGGGTTTCATGTTATAAATGAAGTCCAAACGAACATGATTCTTGTAGATACCACCGAAACAGGACTCACGAGTGAGGATTGGCTTATAGAACTGAAAAGCCAAGGTGTATTAGCTGTTCCTTATGGCCCGTATACGATCCGTTTTACAACACACCGAGATCTGTCCCAAAACGATATACACCATGCGATCCATCAAACGAAAAAAGCATGGCAGCAGTTGAAAGGATGAAAAATAATGCCAAATGAAGCACCAATAATGTTCGGTGATAAACGTTACTTTACTTGGAATGATCACCTGAAACATGAATTTGGTGAAAAAATCTTTAAAGTTCCTTTAGACGCAGGATTTGATTGCCCTAACCGAGATGGAAACGTCGCCAGCGGAGGCTGTACGTTTTGTAGTGAACGAGGTTCAGGAGATTTTGCAGGAGATCGAAAAGAGGATCTTGTCACTCAGTTTAATACGATCAAAGAAAAGCTTCATAAGAAATGGAAAACCGGTAAGTACATGGGCTACTTCCAGGCATATACCAATACGTATGCTCCCGTTGAAGAACTGCGGCAAATGTATGAAATCATTTTGCAGCAAGACGATGTAGTTGGATTATCAATTGCCACACGCCCTGACTGTTTACCCGATGATGTCGTCGAGTATTTAGCAGAGCTCAATGAACGCACGTACCTCTGGGTCGAACTCGGCTTGCAAACAGCCCACGATCGAACTGGCATGCTCATTAACCGTGCTCATGATTATCAATGCTATGTAGATGGTGTGAATAAACTTCGTAAGCATAACATCCGTGTTTGTTCACACATAATTAATGGTCTGCCATTAGAGAACCATGAGATGATGATGGAAACAGCCAAGGAAGTAGCTAAACTTGATGTACAAGGGATAAAAATTCATCTTCTCCACCTTTTAAAGCGAACGCCAATGGTTAAGCAATACGAAAAAGGCATGGTCGAGTTGATGAGTTTGGAAGAATACGTGAACCTAGTCTGTGATCAGCTCGAGGTGTTGCCTATGAGCATGATCGTTCATCGTTTAACTGGGGACGGCCCTTCTGAACTAATGATCGGACCGATGTGGAGCTTAAACAAATGGGCCGTGCTCAATGGTATCGACGCTGAAATGAAGCGCCGCAATAGTTGGCAAGGGAAATACTATGAAACTCCGGCGGTGACAAAACAATGAACATAGATGGCGTTCTTCCCTTTACTCGATTCCTTTTGGAAAAGGCGGTTTCTGATGGTGGTGTCGCTATTGACGCTACATCAGGAAACGGTCACGATACGCTTTTTTTGGCAAAGTTGGTTGGACCTGCGGGAAAAGTTTACAGCATCGACATTCAAAAAGCGGCAATTTTAGCGACTAAAGATCGGCTGCTAGCAGCTACAAAGCAAAATTTAGCCGGCCGCGTTCAACTGATTCAAGATAGTCATGAACAGGTACTGTCTTATTTAGAAGGTGGGCAAACTGTAAACGGGGCAGTTTTTAACCTAGGATACTTACCTGGCAGTGATAAAACGATCACGACTACTCCCCAGTCAACAATCACCGCTGTAAAAAATATCTTTTCTGTTCTCGAACCTGAGGGGATCATTGTCCTCGTCGTTTATCATGGACATGACGAAGGGAAAGTAGAGCGAGATGCACTGCTCGAATTTGTTCGAAAACTTCCGCAAGAGGAAGCCCACGTGCTCGAATATCGATTTACCAACCAGCGTAACTCACCACCATTTGTGATCGCAGTTGAAAAAAGAGCATAAAATTAACAAGGCGGACACCTGCTTTAGGTATTCCGCCTTTATTTTATAAAATTTTTCCTAAAATATTGTTGCTTGTGTTTCAACTCACATGATCGTATAGGACAAATTCATTTTGTCCGTAACACCCTTTGAGCCCGAATAATACGCTCAAAAAGCAAACCTTATGAAAACAGTCGTTTCATATTATCCTAAGATCATCAACAACAACGTAAGTGTAATAATACTTATCAATGTCGAAATAAATGTGACGCTCGACACGAACTTTGGCTTCGCATCAAATTGCACAGCATAAATGACGATCGTTGCTGCAGATGGCATAGCAGCTGACACAATTAACACTTTTGCAAGTAAGGGATCAATTGGCAACGCAAGTGTAATGAACCAGGCGATGAGGGGGGAGACGAGTAACCTGACCACTACAGCGTAGCTGATCTTTCCCCATTCAAAGTTCCCCCACTCTATTCTTGCGAGTTGCATACCTAAAATAATCATTACTGTCGGAATCGTCGCTTCTGCGATAATATCTACAGTGCGAAACAAATTTTCCGGAATACCCAAGGAGAAACTTTTTAAGGCGATCGCAACAATAACAGCATAAGTGGCCGGCATCGCAAAGACAGCTTTAATTGCCGTTCGTATCCCCGTTCCGCCTCTCGCAGCATAATACACACCAAAAAAGTTCATAATGATTGATTGAAATACGAGAAATGAAACTGCGTAAGCAAACGCCGCTTCTCCATATGCAAATAAAATAATCGGTGCGCCGTAATTCCCTGCATTCATAAATGCTGTCGATAAAATCATGCCACTTTCCAAAGACGATGAATAATTCATTACTTTTACATAAAATTTATTTAAGATGATTAGGGCAAACAATAAGACCAAAGAAAAGATAATCATGTATACATATTGCATGTCTACTTCTGATTGATAAAACGTCCTGAACACCAAGGCTGGCGTCATGACATAAATCGCCACCGTCGATAAAGGTCTGAGGTCAAGCTTTTGCCATTTTTGCACGGCAAACCCGATGGCAAAGACTAGTATAACTGGTAATACGACTGAAAAAAAGATTGTCATCGTTGCTTCATTCCACGATCCCGTTCCTTCCTATAAATAACTAGGTTTTACTTTTTTGACGGTACATCCAGCCATTTACGTAGAAAAATAAACTAGGTGCTCCCCCGGTACGCAAGATTTGCTTTCCTTTTTCACGTAACTCAGGGTCATTTTTTACTTTGTCATCCGCTAAATAAATTGCAATCAACCCATTGTTAATTAAACTGTGAAATCGGCTGTCAGGTAATCCGTTAATACTCTTTTTTGCTTCAATGAAAAAGTGACTTAAACGACGAAGCATCTCCTCTTCATTTTCATAATAAAAACAAAAATTCAAATCGCCACCTAGTCGATCTTCTTCTTGGTCAATAAAATAATCAAGCATAATATGAAGCCCTTGTACCCAAGGGAAATAGCCTTCCTTGATTTTTTTTGCTTGACCCGCCGTAAGGTTTCTGTCACCTGCTGCATAAGAAGTAAGGCAATAAACTCCCAATGTAGATCCGGCACAAGCAGAAAATTCATACCAAGTCATGTCCGGCAATTGCTTCCTGTGTTCGTCAAACCAAGCTTCTAATCTAGGTAAACGATCGTTTGGAGTCACGTGTTTATGTACTTGCAACTCAGTATAAAGAGTCGCCAGTTCAACATTTAACGGTTGGACAGCGGCATAATCCGAAAACGCACTCACGGTTTCCTGACAGGTTTTAACGAGAGCATGAAGATAGCCCCCGTCTTCCTTTTCATTTCGAAATTGGTAGTAATCACGTAAAGGAGCACTGGGAGTGAGAGCATCAGGCATCGATTTATGAAGAGAAGTAAAGTCATCAGGATCCATTGATGTACTTCGATCACATAGATTATCTAAATAATCACTAATGGTTTGATAGGCAACAATAAAACGAATACATTCCTCGCGCTTTTTTTCTGATAACAAACCGTAAACCGCGCCACCTTCACAATGAAAAGATTTTGTATCAATACTCATCAACGCTTGTTTTCGAAGTTCAGGATCTGGAATACGAGAGGCTCTTTCTCTCCATTCATCAAGGTAACGATGCACAACTGGCAATACATTTTTATAAATGCGGTACATTAATGTCCATGAGCGAGCAGGTACTTTTACCATTGATTTCCTCCATTTAATAATGTTGGTTATTACTTTATCACGTGTAGGCGTGTAGTGACAAATGCCAGCATATGAAGAAACACGTCTTCTTTCCCAGGATCATTTAATACTTCATGAAAAAAAGATGGCCATTCTCGGTAGCTTTTGTCTTCAATATCCAAGCTGTTAAACCAGCGTTTCACCTCTTTTTTATCAACAATCCTATCGTCTCCTCCTTGCATGACAAATAGTGGTAGATTGGGAAAAACAGCAACCGAGTCATGTGCCTTTTTGATCGCGCGTGTGAGTTCCGCGTAATAACGGACACTTACATTTTTTACTAATTGCTCATCTTTACGATCTCGGGCCCGCATCCGCTCATCTCTTGTACCCGAACCTGGTTCCAAACCTGAAGGAAGAGAGACAGTAGGCCAAAGTCGATTCAAAGATTTTGAAATTACCCTTTTGTACATTGGAGGTGTATTAGATAACCCTAAACATGGTGAAGATAGAAGAAGCAAATCGGGCTTTAATGAAGGTTTAACAACCTGTTGAATAAGAATTGAAATCAACCCTCCCATACTGTGCCCCAGCTGAACGACCGGCAAATTATAAGATTGTGCTTCTTCAAGCCACGGGGTAACCGCTTCAAAATAATCCGTAAACTGATTCACATGGCCGCGTCTCCCTGTTGTGGTTCCTTGTCCTGGTAAATCGCCCATAATGACGTGGTACCCGTGTTCATTCAATTGACGAACGACCCATTCATAACGAACATGATATTCACCTGCCCCATGGACAATCACAAATACACCTTTTGCCGGTTGATTTTGTACCTCCCACTTCCACATATGATTCACCTTCTTTACTTCGTCTTTTATCTATCTTGTCGTTCTTTTGCTCCCTGAGTCAAGAACCATGCCTCCAATTTCGTGGTTCTTTACGTGTCGATTTGATAAACTTACTGTAGAAGCTAACTTAGAAAGGGGTCTGACTTATGAAGATTTATCCTTATGGTGAACATACGCCAACGATTGATCCGACTGTTTATTTGGCAGACGGCGTCATCGTCACAGGGGATGTCCACATAAAAAAAGAGGCGAGCCTTTGGTTCAATACAGTAATACGAGGAGATGTGGCTCCGACTTATATAGGAGAACGCGTGAACATTCAAGATAACAGTACGTTACACCAAAGCCCTAATAACCCTTTAGTTTTAAAAGAAGGCGTTACAGTCGGGCACCAGTGCATTTTACATAGCTGTGTCATACAAAAAGATGCATTAATCGGCATGGGGGCTACCATCCTTGACCGTGCGGAAATTGGAGAAGGAGCGTTTGTCGGTGCCGGCAGCCTCGTTCCTCCAGGGAAAAAAATCCCGCCAAATACGTTAGCGTTAGGCAGTCCTGCGAAAGTCGTTCGTGAGCTAACAAAAGAAGACATTGAAGATATGGAGCGCATACGCAGAGAGTATGTAGAAAAAGGGCAGTATTATAAAACTGTTATAGAAAAGGTGAAAAATTCAGGTTAAAAGCGGAGCAATCCGCTTTTTTATACTTAGGGAAATTTAAGTAGGGATTGCTGAATAACTCTAGAACCCAAATACAAAGGGTGTCGCTTCCATGGCTTCACTTTCCGCAGGCAACGCTTCAGCCTCCTCATTCGCGAAAGGCGTGCTCACTGCGGGGTTTTTTGCTGCTCCTGCGGTTCCTCGTCGGAAGAAGACCATTGTTGCTTTTCCTGCTGGAGTCTCCACCTTTCGCTCTTTCGTTTTATAAATCAATAACGATAATCTATACGAAAAGTGCTTTTATTAAAAACAGCGTGAGCTTCCGCCGTAAATTTTAAAGTCTCAGGAATGCTTTTCTCTTGAGACGAGCAGAAGCGTATAAAGGAAAGCACAAGCACATTGGCGTCGTACGACATAGAAAACTTGACTTATCGCCCAAAGAGGCTAAAGTGACCTCGTTGCTGTCTCTTCCTCTGCTAGTCATGCCCCGATGTGTATCCACCCAAGACAATCCGCAGCTGATTCACGAAGCTTGTGCTAGACATTGAAGCGTAGATTTTTCTACTTTCTAAACTCTATACAAAAACAGGCCCTATGAAAGTCTTCATTGGGCCTGAATTATACCGTTTATGTTACTTTCCAGCTTTCACCAACGCTTGTTCTTTCAACACGTCTGCCTTATCCGTACGTTCCCATGGAAGCTCTACATCGGTACGTCCAAAGTGACCGTAAGCTGCCGTTTGTTTGAAGATCGGACGTCGAAGGTCGAGCATTTTGATGATTCCTGCCGGACGGAGGTCGAAGTTGTCGCGGACGACTTCGACCATTACATCTTCGCCCACTTGTCCTGTGCCAAATGTATCAATCGCAATCGATACAGGTTGTGCCACACCAATAGCATAAGCCAGCTGCACCTCACAACGATCAGCCAGACCTGCTGCAACTAGGTTTTTTGCCACATAACGAGCGGCATAAGCTGCAGAGCGGTCAACTTTGGTCGCATCTTTACCAGAAAAAGCACCGCCTCCGTGACGTGCATAACCACCATATGTGTCAACAATGATTTTACGTCCCGTTAAACCTGCATCTCCTTGTGGCCCACCAATAACAAAGCGCCCTGTCGGATTGATAAAATACTTTGTTTTTTCATCAATTAAGTTACCAGGAACAACAGGTCCGATGACATGCTCCTTTAAATCGGCTTTAATTTGATCAAGCTCCACTTCAGGATGGTGCTGAGTTGAAATGACAATGGTGTCAATGTGAACCGGTTGATCATTTTCATCATATTCTACGGTTACTTGAGTTTTACCATCAGGGCGTAAGTAAGAAAGTGTACCATCTTTACGCACTTCACTTAATCGGCGTGATAATTTATGAGATAAAGATATAGGTAAAGGCATCAATTCAGGTGTCTGATTGTCTGCATAACCAAACATTAACCCTTGGTCTCCAGCACCAATCGCTTCAATTTCCTCGTCTGACATTTGTCCTTCACGTGATTCAAGCGCCTGGTTTACACCCTGAGCAATATCAGCAGATTGCTCATCAATAGAAGTAAGCACCGCACACATTTCATAGTCAAAGCCATATTTCGCCCGTGTATAGCCAATTTCTTTTATTGTTTCACGAACGACTTTTGGTATATCAACATACGTCGTTGTAGAGATTTCCCCTGCTACTAATACAAGTCCCGTGTTTACTGATGTTTCACATGCAACACGTGCATTAGGATCACTTTTCATAATTTCATCTAAAATTGCATCGGAAATCTGGTCACAAATTTTATCCGGATGTCCTTCAGTTACTGATTCAGACGTAAATAAACGTCGTCGTTTTTCTGCCACTAAATGTACCTCCTCGATCCTCTTCAATAGATAGGATATGTGTATTGTAGTGACGGTACTCATTCTCCCGGCAGAATACTCAGATCAACCTATCGACCTAAGCTGACTTCATCGACTTATGTAATACTAAAAAGGGTCTACGTAAAGTCAATAAAAAACCTTCCCCCGCGAGGAAAAGGTTATAATCATTCGCCTTCACCTCTTATCTTCAAGACAATTCAGATGTCTCGCAGGTTAGCACCGTTCACCTTTTAATAAAAGGGTGATGGTTGCCGGGCTTCTTCGGGCCTGTCCCTCCGCCAACTCGGAATAAGAGTATCCGTTCGTTGAAAATGATAACTGATAAACCATAGCCTGTCAACAAATCTGAACGTCGTGACTGCAGGAAATCAAAGGGATTTTTAAGGACCGATGAAAGTCTTTTTACACCTTGTAATAAAGGAACATGATATGAGTTGAAAAAGCTCAAAAAGGGACTACGAACACAGCAAAATAACACAAACTAAAAACATGCTCGTAAAATAATACATGTTCACAAATATGACAAAAATAAGGCGAACATTTTTCAAGCAAATAGTATAGACTAATCAAATCAATGTGTTATACTATTTACAACATAGTAACTCATAATAAAATTAATTAAACATAAAGTCTACGAAGAAAGGGTTTGGTGTAAAAATGAGTACCCTCCATTTTGAAACAGAATTAGTTCGCGTATTGAAAGGCGAAAAAATCCAAGAAAATCTACCAGCTTCCTTATTAGTAGAGAAAGCACTAGAACGTAAAGAAGGCTTGATTACTTCTGCTGGAGCCTTTCGTGCAACGACTGGTAAGTATACTGGACGTTCACCTAAAGATAAATTCATTGTAGATGAAAGATCCGTTCATGACAAAATTGAATGGGGAGCGGTTAACCAACCGATTCCTTCTGAAGTTTTTGAAAACCTTTACGTAAAAGTGTTAGACTATTTAAACGAAAAAGATGAATTATTTGTACGAGACGCATTTGCGGGAGCTGACCCTCAGCACCGACTACCGATTCGCGTCGTAAACGAATTCGCGTGGCACAATTTATTTGCAAGCCAATTATTTATCCGCCCTACAAAAGAAGAACGCAAAGAAATGATTCCTGAATTCACAATTGTATCAGCTCCAGGCTTTAAAGCTGATCCCAAAGTTGACGGGACACATTCTGAAACCTTTATTATCGTTTCTTTTGAAAAACGTACCATTCTTATTGGTGGAACAGAGTATGCTGGAGAGATGAAAAAATCCATCTTCTCTGTCATGAATTACTTGTTGCCTGAAAACAATATCTTCTCCATGCATTGTTCAGCAAACGTTGGTCAAGAAGGGGACGTTGCCTTGTTTTTCGGCCTTTCCGGCACTGGGAAAACAACGCTTTCTGCTGATAAAAACCGCAACTTAATCGGTGATGATGAACATGGCTGGTCTCATAATGGCGTGTTCAATATTGAAGGCGGGTGCTACGCCAAATGTGTAAACTTAAGTGAAGAAAAAGAACCACAAATTTATAATGCGATTCGCTTCGGCTCAGTTTTAGAAAATGTTGTCGTTGACGAAGAATCTCGTGAGCCCGACTACGATGACACATCTTATACAGAAAACACACGAGCAGCCTATCCGATCGAAGCCATTCCAAATGCAGTAACACCTAGTGTTGCCAGTCATCCAAATGCGATTATCTTTTTGACAGCAGATGCTTTCGGCGTGCTGCCTCCGATCAGCAAACTGACTAAAGAACAGGCGATGTACCATTTCTTATCCGGCTACACGAGCAAGCTTGCGGGAACGGAGCGAGGGATTACTGAACCAACAGCGACTTTCTCTACTTGCTTTGGAGCACCATTCCTACCACTGCCAGCAAATCGTTACGCTGAGATGCTCGGGGAAAGAATCAATCAGCATGATGTAGAAGTTTACCTAGTCAATACCGGATGGTCTGGAGGATCTTACGGCGTTGGAAAACGCATGAACCTAACTTATACAAGAGCAATGGTTCAAGCCGCACTTCAAGGTGAACTTACCTCTGCAGAAACAGCGGTGGATCCGTTCTTCGGCCTCCACGTCCCGCTACAATGCCCAGGAGTTCCTGATGAAGTCCTTCTTCCGCGTCAGACTTGGGAAGATAAAGAGGCTTATGATACGAAAGCAATCGAATTAGCCAATAAATTTGAAGAAAACTTCAAGAAGTTTGAAGATGTATCCAAAGACATTCGCGAAGCTGGTCCGAGAACGAAATAGTGAAGTGAACATTCTAAAGAAGCCACTCTTTTTCGAGTCGGCTTCTTTTTTTATTTCGAAGTATATGAGCTGAATATAAGAGCTTCGGCCGAATAATTTGGGATTTATGTAGTATAAAATCGGTTTTGTGTAGAATTTTTATCCCCCATACACACCTTCCTCCCTCTAAACATAGACTATTGCATCAGCGAATACCCAATTGTGTTAACAGGAGGAAAGATAGATGAACACATTAAAAAAAGTCAGTCTGATTGCCTTAACGTTACTTATGACTGCTTCAATAGCGGCTTGTTCAGCAGGTAGCTCACAGACGTCTGTAAAGCTTGCTGAAGTAACGCGGTCGATTTTTTACGCACCTCAATATGTGGCAATTTCTGAAGGGTTCTTTGAAGAAGAGGGGCTTGATGTCGAGCTGACTACAACTTGGGGCGGAGACCGGACGATGACAACACTGTTATCTGACGGGGCGGATGTTGCTTTAGTGGGTGCCGAAACATCAATATATGTATATGCACAAGGTGCAAATGATCCGGCAGTCAATTTTGCGCAACTCACCCAGACTGATGGCACTTTCCTTGTATCTCGGGAAAAAATTGATGACTTTAAGTGGGATGATTTAAAAGGTTCGACGTTTTTAGGACAACGTGAAGGCGGCATGCCACAAATGGTTGGGGAGTATGTTCTTAAAGATCATGGCATTGATCCGCAAAACGATTTAGATTTAATCCAAAACATCGACTTTGGTAACATTCCTTCTGCCTTTGCGTCTGGCACGGGTGACTATGTACAGCTATTTGAACCACAAGCGACACTGTTTGAACAAGAAGGCATTGGTCACATTATTGACTCGTTCGGAACACAGTCTGGAGAAGTCCCATATACTGTTTATATGGCAAAAGAGAGTTTTTTAGCGGATAATGACGAAACGGCAGAACAATTTGCTCGGGCCATTGCTAAAGCGCAACAATGGGTCCACGAACAACCGGCTGACGTCGTTGCCGAATCAATCGAGGATTTCTTCGAAGATACACCTCTTGATGTTATTGAAAGTGTAGTAGAACGATATCGCAGTCAAGACTCTTATGCCGAAGCCCCAATTTTAAATGAAGACGCATGGTATCATTTACAGGCGATTATGGAAGAGGCAGGAGAACTTCCTGAAAAAGTTGATTACGAAACTCTTGTAAACACTGATTTTGCAGAGCGAATTGAATAAAGAGGCTTACTTTCTTCTTTTGAAAGGGTGGTGAAGGTGGCTTTACTTCAAATTGAAAACCTGGAAAAAACGTACTTTACTAAAACAACGACGACAGAAGCATTGGTTGATATTGGTTTAACGGTGAACGAAGGTGAATTTGTCTCGATTATCGGTCCTAGCGGCTGTGGAAAGACAACACTTCTTTCAATGATTTCCGGGCTGTTAGCGCCCACCTCCGGGAAAATTGAACTCGATAAAAAACCTGTGACCAAACCCACACCAGCCACAGGCTATATGCTTCAACAAGATTATTTATTTCCTTGGTTAACGATCAAGGATAATATAACACTCGGTCTCAAAACGATGCGGCAGCTTAACCAACAAAGCGAATGTCACGCTCTTCATTTACTCAATAAAATGGGATTAAGTGAGCACAAGAATGCTTATCCACAGCAGCTTTCCGGGGGGATGCGCCAAAGAGTTGCTTTAGTCCGGATGCTGGCAACCCAGCCAAAGCTTTTATTGTTAGATGAACCCTTTTCAGCTCTTGATTATCAGACAAAGCTAAAGCTCGAAGATCTCGTATTTGAAACGATAAAAGAGCATCAAAAGACAGCTATTCTTGTAACTCATGATATTGGAGAAGCGATTGCCATGAGTGACCGAATTGTCATGCTCAGCAATCGGCCAGCAACGATTCATCGTATTTTTGACGTACCTAACGATTTGAAACAGCTTAGTCCGTTCAATGCAAGAAACCACGCTCACTTTAATGAACGATTCCGTATCATATGGAAGGAGCTGGAGTCCCTTGGCACAACAAACTGAAGAACTTCATCAGCAATATATCCAACAACTAAAGAGAGAAAAGAAATGGGTACGGATCACACAACTTTCGATCTTAGTCTTGTTTTTTGCTGCATGGGAATTTCTTACGAGCCAACGGATTCTCGATCCGCTCTTGTTTAGTTCTCCTTCTCGAGTGTGGGACTTATTGGTGGCCAGAGTCCAAGACGGGTCAATATTCGTCCATTCCTCAGTGACTTTATTCGAAACCGTCCTTGGTTTCATATTGGGCACCGTTATAGGGACAGCAACCGCTGCTTTACTATGGTGGTCGAGATTTTTGTCAAAAGTCATGGATCCTTACTTAGTCGTGTTAAACTCAATGCCTAAAGTAGCCTTAGGTCCGATTTTAATCGTCGGACTCGGCCCTGGTTTTACTTCGATTATTGCAATGGGGGCGCTGATTTCTGTAATTATTACAACGATTGTCGTCTATAACGCTTTTCGAGAAGTGGATGAGAATTACCTTCGAGTCATTCAGTCGTTTGGGGCAACAAAAAGTCAGTCCTTTTCATCAGTCATTTTTCCTGCATCATTTCCAACGATTATTTCCACATTGAAAGTAAACGTTGGTCTGGCGTGGGTTGGGGTTATTGTCGGGGAATTTCTCGTTTCCAAACAAGGATTAGGCTATATGATTATCTACGGTTTTCAAGTCTTTAATTTCACAATGGTGATGCTGAGCTTACTCATCATTGCCATATTAGCTACCATTATGTACCAATTGGTTGAGCTGTTAGAAAGGAAATTGTTAAAATATCGTTCATAGTGCATGAATAAACGCACTCATTTACTTGAGTGCGTTTTGTTTGTTCATTAAGTATTAAGTAGCAGCAACAAAGCGCCTTTTCACTTCTTGCAAGCTAAGCGGAAGGACGTCATCTTTCATAATAAAACTGTATTGATGATTCGTTTTCACATTATCTGGCAGATTCTTTAACAATTTCGGCCCTTTTGTTTCAAAGTAATTACTTCGTGTAATCAAGTCGTCAACCGTTGCAAAATAAACGTTTTTAATGACCGTTTCTTGTTTACCTCTTACTCGGTATTGTCCAATATAATGAACGTCTTTTACGACTCCACCCGTTTCTTCAAACACTTCCCGTTTTGCAGCCTCTACCGGACCTTCCCCATCTTCCACTTTTCCGCCTGGAAACTCCAGTCCTCTAGAGGGATGAATCGTCACTAGCCAATTTCCGCGATACCTGCAGACTACCCACACATTTTTAGGCGTGTGGGAAAAAGGGTGGTCGTCGATTGAAAACTCCACCAGATTATTATAATAGTCCTTAAATGTATGAATGTTGCCCACCATCATCACTCCTTGATGATTCGTCGGCATTGTATCTGTAAACTCTATTCACCCGACGCTTACCGATATTGTATGAAATCAAGAAGGAACTGTCCATCATTCTGTATAGGTTTTTTTCTCAGGACGAATAAAAATAAGCGTCAGAGCTGTAGCCACTAACGATACGAGCGCTAGAACACCAAACAGTAACAGGTGTGACCCTTTCATTAATAACGCAATCACTGGTGGTGCCAATGCAATACCAACAAACCGCATACTACTATATATTGAAGTAATGGTCCCACGTTCTTTTTTGGCAATGCCCTCAGTCACAAGCGCATCCATACTTGGTAAGGCAACACCAATCCCAATTCCGCTAGCAAACATCGCACTTAGTAATAGATAAATATCTTTACTAAACGCTACTGAAACATTGCAGCCAGTCAACAAAAGGAGTCCTAAAAATGTGGTCCATTTCATTTTCTCTTTATCTTTACCAATGCTTTTCCCTGTAACATAAGAAGACAAACAAAGAGCAGCGAGAGGAATCGCTAAAACGATCCCCTTTTTAACTCCTAATATGCCATGTTGTTCTTCCAGCATCGTAGAAAGGTAAAATAAAATACCAAAAATGACAAACATGCAAATACAACCAATAGCAAATATTGCGTAAAGCCATGTTCCATCTTGGCGAAAAGTCTTTTTTATTGATTTAAGAAACTCCTTAAACAAAGGAGGTTTCTCCTGCTTTTTCGGTGTATGCACTAAAAAATACATTGCAATAACAGATACTAAGCAAAATAAGGGAAAAGCAAAGAATGGTAAATACCAAATAACAGCAGCCAAAGCTGCACCTAAAACCGGGCTTAGCACTTTACCAAACGTATTGGATGTTTCTATTACACCTAGGCCGTGACTTACATCATGCTCATTTTGAAACATATCACCAACTAATGGCATCACAATCGGTGCTGCGCCTGCTGCTCCAACTCCTTGAAAAAAACGACCAACAATAATGAGGGCATAAGGGTCAGGCGTTTGCCAAGCAGCCCAACCAGACAATGCTCCACCAAGAGCTGCAATAATTAAGCTTGGAATAATAATTCGTTTTCTCCCGTACCGATCCGACAAATAGCCTGCAATCGGAATGAGCAAAATCGCTACGACGGAATAAACCGTAATAATCATACTTACCTGGAACGCTGATACATTCATTTCTTTTTCCATTGTTGGTAAAACAGGAATCAGCATTGAATTTCCCAGTGTCATTACCAACGGAATCGATGCCACAGATATTAAATCCCACGTCTTTTTGTCCTCCATACCAAAGCCCTCCTGCTCATCTGCACATCTATCTATTAGTATGCAGATAAGCGGAGCGGTTTTATTCAACCAAAGTATGGAGAACCTCGCATCAATTTATTGTCACTGTGTCCCGACGTCTTTTCTCTGACCTTTTAAAACATATCCTCTTTGCTATTAAAATCGGTTGCAAATCTCCTCATATTCAGCAGGGTTGTTCATATTAAAAAAGCACTCTTCCCATGCTTTTTCAGGCACACCATGACCTCGTTCGTCGACCTCCACCACATTTAGGAGATGAATCACGTCCATGAGTTTTAACCGGTTCGCCTTGATTGCCTTTGTCACCTCTGGTAAAACCGATTTTCGATAAAGAGCGAGCATCGGGTGATAACGTCCACTAGCAATTGGTAAAATAACGTCGGCGTTGCGCCCTTGTTTAGATTCCACAATCCGTGTTAACACACTAAGCGCTTGGCTATTTATTAACGGAACATCACAAGCCACCACAAGGTTCCACTCTGTTGATGATTCAGATAAACCTGCGTGAATACCGGCTAAAGGTCCTTTATTTTTATAGTGGTCCTCTGTGATCGGAACGTCCAAAAACGTATATAATCCCGGGTCATTAGTTACGACAAACAAAGAATCACAGTAATAAGATAATTCGCGTTTGATTCGTGAAATAACACTTACACTGTTTACTTTAAGCAACGCTTTGTTCGTCCCCATCCGGCTTGATTTTCCACCTGCAAGAATAATTCCAGTCAATTTCAAAGGTCCACCTCATTTTACATTCATTCACCTTTAGGATAAGCTTCCCCGTATCCTTCTTCTTGAGCGATATAATCTAGATGAAGGGTGAGGAGGTCTAATAAAGCCGCGGTTGATTTCGAATCATTACTACTTTTCATAATGACCTTCACATAATTTTTACAGCTTTCACAAACTTCAAGCTGAGAAGTATCATCTTCCTCAATAGATAAAGTAAGCACATAGCCTTCCTTCTCTTCTCCACAATGAACACATGACTTTCTTTTTTGCGACCATGATGTTTCACACCTAGGGCAGATAAACTGGCTCTCCTCATTTCCAGTTTCCACTTTTAAACGAACGGGCTCGGCACAGCACGGGCAGCCCCCTCCTACATTCATCTCTTCAATAAATGACTCACACCGCTTTGAGATTACGTGTAAAAAAGGACGAATCGCTTGTTCGGCTACAAAATGCGGTAACCATGCTGATATTTCGTGGTCATCAGCAAACGACTGGAAGTAACCGGTATTATATCGGAGGCTCTCCTTTATCCAGCTGACGACATGTCCCTCATTATCGAAAACGTTTTTGCACCGATCTACATCGTTTTGAAGTTCCTCAGTATAGGTGGATAAACTCGACAAAATCGTGACTAAAGCATCCCTGTATAGCGAGACAGAAATCGGAGTCGAAGGTAACTGAGGGACGATCGGGAATTCAGGATCAATCCCCTCTCTCTCAATTGTCGCTGACCACTGCATGCTAATTTTTTCTTTTAAAACCGTTTGCTCGCGAATGATTTCTTCTTGTAAATGGATATACTCTTCTGAAACAATCGATGGATCCAACAACGCCACCTCTTTCATTTAATCGAAATCGATGTTGCTCGTTGGTGCTTTCCTCTTCTTTCCATTATATCTACTACGTTGAACATGTGTAAATGATAGAACTTTCTTTATTACATTAAAAAAGTGTACTCAAAGGTACGAAGACCAAGAATCTTGGTGGATCACCTCCCATAGCCAGGCTAATATAGAATGCTTAATCGCTCGTAAGATTTCTTTAACCGTGCTAATACTTCTGTTAAACTGTGAAGAGTCCATTGTTACAGGCAGGAGGCCGTCTATTGAGATGAAGAAGTCAATATTGACCATTTTTATTTTAACCGGCTGCATTACGGTCGCAATTTACCTTAATTCAAATGAGAACAACCTTTCTATACATGATCATCCCTTCCGTCCGTTTTCTCAAAAAGATTCTCTAACCCTTATTGGAAGCGCCCGTTACCAAGCATTAGTTTCTAAATCGGAACTCGCAGAAAAAATAAAGGATGACTATATTGATGACGTTATTCAGCCAAATGAGTGGGGAGAACATGTGAGCGGAGTAAAAAATCGTCTCGACACAGAGGAAAATGTGATTGCCCTTACATTCGATGCTTGTGGAGGGCCGTTTGGCAACGGATATGACGAAGCTCTCATTTCATTTTTACGTGAGAACGAAATTCCTGCAACACTTTTCGTGAATTATCAATGGATAGAAGAACACGAGGAAACGTTTTTAAGCTTAGCTGAGGACCCCCTTTTTGAAATTGAAAACCATGGAACTAACCACCTACCTCTCTCGGTGCAAGGAAGGAGTGCATGGGGGATTCAAGGTACGGCTTCTGTCAATGAGGTTGTCGATGAAGTAATGGTGAACCAAAAATTCATTCATGAACTAACGGGTACTTCCCCTTCTTTTTTCCGTTCAGGTACTGCTCATTACGACGAAAAAGCAGTGGAAATTGTCGAAGACCTTAACCTTCAGGTCGTGAATTATGATGTTTTAGGTGATGCTGGAGCCACCTTTTCTGCTAAACAAGTAGAAGACGCATTGTTGAACAGCCAGTCTGGATCGATCCCATTGTTACATATGAACCAACCATCTTCTGGCACAGCTCAGGGCGTAAAAGAAGCAATTCCCCAATTACTTGAACAGGGCTTTTCATTCGTTCATGTAAAAGACTACCCATTATCAGAATGAAAGCCGCACTGAAATAAAGGAGTTTACTATGAAAAAGAACACCGGGTTTATTTTTTACGGAGCCATTATCGCTTTTAGTCTTATTTTTATTTTTTCAGCCATCTCGCTAAATGAAAACTATTACGCAGGCGTCGTCAACCAACCGCTTATCATAACGATCGGCGCGTGTATGATCGGCCTTGCCTTTTTCGAACTGTATAAGCGAACATTTGAAAAACGGCATGCCATTTCGACTGCAATCCTCTGTTCAATTTCGGTTATTTTCCTTATTGTCGTTTTTCCTAGCTATAATTACACTGAGGCTGGTGAGCAACTCATGAATGAATATGAAAATGAGGGTCACCAAGTCGCATTGGAAGAGGTTACCACACCTTCATTTGTCGGAAACGAACAACCAACTTTGTTCATTTCTCGCTATTATGTACACTCAGTTACAATTGAAGACGAAGATGACAGCTATTTTTATTTTGTTGATCCTTCATCTGGCGAAACACTTCGCCTTGAAACATTTGATGAATAAAAAAGCATAGCGTCTTTTATTAAAAAACAGCGTTAGCTTCCTCCGCATATTTTAAAGTCTCAAGGACGTTTTTCCTTTGAGACGAGTGGAGTGAAGGTAGCTATCCACATTTATTCCTTTAGATAAGTTAAAGCTTTCTTAAAGGATAAACGTAAAAACACTTCGGATGTTAGTCATCTGAAGTGTTTTTAATTGCTTTGTTATATAGAGGCTGCTGAATAATTAGCATACGCCTACACGGCAAGGGGATATGCTCTTTCTCATGGAGAGAATCTGCAAGGAAATAAATCTTCTTTTGCTAAAAGCCTTGCACTTGATTTTGAGATACACATATGGGAGCCAAGGGTGCTGCTGCAATGGCGGAGACTCCCTCAGGAAAAGCAACAATGGTATTCTTGCGACGAGGAACCGCAGGAGCAGCAGAGTCGCAGTAAGCACGTCTTTCGCGAATGAGGCTGCTGAAGCGTTGCCTGCGGAAAGCGAAGCCATGGAAGCGCACCCTTTGTATTTGGGTTCTAGAGTTATTCAGCAATCCCTATATAATAATGGAGCTGGTTTCAATGTTCTTTTCAAAACTGACGTTACCACTTCCATTTTACCATTATTACCCTAATGTTAGGCATTCTGATATTAATAAGCCTATCCCCCGATGATTAACATCCACAAATAAAGCCCAGTAAGCGTAATAAATAATGTAGGAATCGTTAAAATGATTCCTACTTTAAAGTAATAACCCCACGTAATTTTTACACCTTTTAACGATAATACATGCAGCCATAGTAGCGTTGCTAATGACCCAATCGGAGTGATTTTAGGACCTAAATCCGAACCGATGACATTTGCATAGATCAGTGTATCTTGCAACGTCCCACTAACACTTGCATCTTGAATCGCTAGAGCGTTAATCATTACTGTTGGCATATTGTTCATAATCGATGACAAAATAGCTGCGATAAAGCCCATGGAAATTGTAGCTACAAACATCCCTTCTCCAGCTACATGTTCAAGGACTCCCGCAAGAACCTCAGTTAATCCGACATTCCGCAAGCCATAGACAACGACATACATTCCAATTGAAAACACAACAATCGCCCAAGGAGCTCCTTTCATTACCGTGCCCGTATTCACAGCAGGACTGCGCCGCGCCATGAATAGATAGAAGATCGCGATGATCCCGGCGACAAAGGAAACGGGAAATGTCATCTCCTCTCCAGAAAAGGGGACGGTGATGTGAATAAATTCACTCACAAAATAGCCAACGAGCAACAAACCGAGTACGTACCAAGATAGACGAAACATTTTGGGGTCCTTGATCGCTTCTTTCGGCTCTTTTAACATCGACAAGTCATAGGTTTTCGGAATACTCTTTCTGAAGTACAAAAACAACACGAGGATACTCGCACCTAGAGCGAAAAAGTTCGGGACGATCATATGCATCGCGTATTCAATAAATCCGATGCCAAAAAAGTCTGCCGATACTATATTCACAAGGTTGCTGACGATGAGCGGAAGTGAAGTTGTATCCGCAATGAAACCACTTGCCATAATAAACGGAAGGATCATCGCTTCCTTAAATCGAAGTGCCCGCACCATAGCTAACACAATAGGTGTTAAAATAAGTGCCGCACCGTCATTGGCGAAAAAAGCAGCGACGATCGCTCCTAGTATCGACACGTATATGAACATCTTGATCCCATTTCCTTTAGCGACTCTCGCCATATGCAAGGCGGACCATTCAAAAAATCCGATTTCATCTAAAATAAGAGAAATAATAATAATAGCGATAAACGTTAACGTTGCATTCCAAACAATCCCCGTCACTTCAATAACGTCACTAAAACTAACAACACCTACAACTAAAGCAAGTACAGCCCCAATAGAAGCTGACCACCCAATCGATAGCCCTCTCGGCTGCCAAATCACAAGTGTAAGTGTTATTAAAAAAATAAGGCTAGCAATTAAAACGGATGACATAACAATCCCCCTACTAAATTTATTATTCGCCCCTTATATAAGTATCTACCTATATAATAAAATAACAATATATCCACCGATTACGCAACCTTTAAAATTTCAAATAGTTCGGGGACTGTCCCCGTACAATTTGTTCGTCACACAAAAAGAACCGGCAATTTTGCCGGTTCCTGTCTTACTTTATGATTACCTTCATGGTAGATTAACTTACATATACCTTCTATTATATTCTTCGTCTGATTCTTGATCGTTTCTTTCCTTTTCAGTAGGTCCTTCCCTCGTTTCCTCTTCAAGGAGGTCATCATTTTCAAAAATTACTTCTTCCTCTACTCTAAGGCTAGGGTCAGATTCAAAGATTCCTTCTGTCTCTTCATTTGATTGGTAAGATTCGCTCAACTGATTGTTTCTAAACTGAAAAATGAGCTGTTGCATTTCTCCTGCCATTGTAGAAAGCTGCTCTGAAGAGGCTGTAATTTCTTCCATGGAGGCTGTTTGCTCTTCGGCAGCAGACGCAACATTTTGAGAATAACCAGCTGATTCTTTTGAAATCGAGGCTGTTTGCTCAGCTGCAAGCACCATTTGACCCGTCCCTAATGAAATCCTCTCAACCGCTCGATTCATCAATTCCATTTTTGACGACACTGATTCAATTGACACCCTTAGTTCACTAAAAGCTTCACCTGCTTGTTTAACAGAGGCTTGTCCTCCAGAAACTGCATTAAAACCGTCTGTCATAGAAATGGCAGATGCTTCAATATCGGATTGAATATCATTGACTAGCCCTTGAATTTCATCCGAAGAATTCGTCGTTTGCTCTGCAAGCTTCCTTACTTCATCTGCGACAACGGCAAATCCACGTCCATGTTCACCTGCTCTTGCTGCCTCAATTGCTGCATTTAATGCTAATAAGTTGGTTTGTTCTGCCACACTTGAAATCATATCGACGATTGTGCCAATTTTCGCTGACTTTGTAGCAAGTTGTTGGATCGAAAGGGACGTACGGTCTGTTATATCATGAATTTGTCCCATAAGCTGAATACTTTCTTCTATGACGACGCGTCCTTCTTCAGCTTTCTTAACAGACGCAACAGAGGCATCATTGACTTCTTTCACATTTCCTGTTATTTCTTCAATACTGTCTGTCACTTCTGAAGTCATTTCCTCACTTTTTAACGAAGCTTCAACTTGAGACTCAGTACCAGATGCAACTTCTTGAATCGATTCTGTAATTTGTTCAGCCGCACGACTTGTTTCTGTAGCGCTTGCAGAAAGCTCCTCAGACGATGCAGCGACGTGATCTGACATGCTGCCTACTTGACCAATAAACGTTTTTAGTTTTTCAATCATTTTATCGATCGCGCCACTTAACTGGCCAAGTTCATCTTTTGATTTTACATTCAAAGGTTCAATATCTACATTCCCATTCGAAATTTCATTTGCAGCATTCACAACTCTATTTAAAGATCGAGTAATCAATTGACTTGTGAAAGTGAACATAACAAACCCAATTAATAAAGCTGCTACTACAGATACCGCAAAAATAATTCTAGTATTTTCCAAAGCTGAAAACACTTCATTTGAAGCACTGCTGACATCATTTGTCACCATTTCAGAGAGGATGAGGAGATCTTCAACAATTCCTTCCCTTAAATTAGTTAAACGAACAATATCTCCATTAGAACCGCCTGCTGAGGATTCAAGCATAGCATCTGCAACATCAACAAAACTTTCATGTTGATTTAAAATATGTTCAAAAATTTGTTCTTGTTCCGTAGAGTGAAATGACCCTCTTAGTTTTTCCACATGAGAATCAAACGTTTCTGTTTGTGTTTCGTAATAATTTTCATTTAACGACCCCGTACGGACCGAGTCCGATAAAGCAATATATTGAGACCTAACTACTGAGCTTAAGTCTACTATTAAATACGATTGCTCATTCGCATGTTCCAACCTTTCCGTTTGTGATTCAATGTTGTACATTAGTGTAAAGCTATAAGCAAAAACACCTAAAAATAAAGTCATAATAAACGAAAATACACCAAGTATTTTCGTTCTAATCGTCCAATTCCGCCAAACCCGCACGCCTTCATCCCCTTTTCCAATCAACGTATATCTACATCATAACCCTACCTATCACATCAGTATCATACCAAAGACTCACTTCATTCGTGATAAAATTTCAAATATTGATAAAAATTCGTTTTTTTACCTAGATGAAACGAGAAAAAAGCCCTATTCATATATTTAAGAATAGAGCAGAAGGTCGATTGCAGGTAAAACGGGAACCTTCATTGTGCTTTTCATTATCAGAATAAACTCCCGTCACAAAGGAAAATCATGTACACTATTTTACTCTTACTTAAAATAAATTATAATAGAAAGAACTGTTCTTTTGAATATTCTATTTTACATATGAATTCCGATACTATCCGAGGTGAAATCATGTCAACAAAGAAAAAAGTATATTTTTTAATTGGAGCGATTATTCTATTAGCATTAACGATTTTAATGTCCTATTACTATTCAATTGATCAATATGGACAACCTATGCCTGCCGACTTAACGACATCACCTGAAAACGATGAAGAAAATTCGACCACAGATTCTGGATCCGTAGAAATTGACTCGACAGATTCCGGTGAGAACGGTGATACTCCTGGGATAGACGAAGAGGAAATTACTTCTGATCGCGAAGATTTTCAAGATGCACTCGAGTATGCTTATAATAAAACTGGTATTCTGTCCACCAACGGCAGTACTCCTAATGAAGAAAATTTTTATTACCAGTTTTGGTTAAGCCATGAATTCTACCACCACCTAACTGATTCCCCTATGGAAGAGGAAGAAAGAAAGGAAGATGCCCGTTTTCAGGCCCAGGAGCTTCTCGTATGGAAAAAAATAGCCGAAAGAGAATATGACTGGAATTACTCAGAAGACCGTTTTCAATCCTTTATTGAAGGAGAAGAAATGAGCGAAGAAGACGACGCTCCAAACGACTTTTTAGTCAATGACATTCAAAATGAAGATGATGATCTGTTTTTGCGTCATTTAGAATCGAAATATTTGAAGCTGTTTATCTGGCATGAAATTCAAAGTGAACTCCAAGAACAGTCTCCACCAGAAGATGGTGAAGATGAAGAGATGCACGAATACCGCCTCTTTCAGCAATTCGCAGAAAAAGTAATGGATGAAATGAATTAAAAGAAGCTGACTGAAATGGTGATTCATTTCAGTCAGCTTTTTCATAGGCTGTTTTCGTAATGTTTGTTGCTTTTTGAGCGTTTTTTCGGGCTTAAATGATGTTACGGGCAAATCAATTTGTCCCCTATGACCAATTGATTTGAAAAACCGTACATCATGCGTGAAGAAGCAAGGATTCGCTTGCCTAACGCTCATTAGGAAGATTCACGCTAATTTATAAGCGCAAAACCACATCACCTCTTTCTAGGTAAAAAGTCATTGAATTCTACATGAAATGATTGCCGCTCATCTGCGTTTGCCCGGTCTGTAACGTGTAACAATCCAGTATGATCAATGTCGATTTGCTCAATATTAAAATAAACCCTCGTAAGGGCTCCTTTAGCGTTATGTTCAATAAGCTCTGGTTCAATTAACTCATGGTCCTGTTCGAACGTAATATTATATATGTATCCGAATTGTTTTTCGAATCGCACCTCAAAAATAAGAAACTGATCAGTTAAAGATTGTGTCGCTTCTAAAGCCTTAATATTTCTTGAAAATTGATCATTCGTTCGTTTTGCTTTTCTCATTACCTCAAGTTCGGGTACAACAATATATGCATATTCCACATGGTCATGCGATTTAAGTGAGTCATCCTCCATTTCACGGTCCAACAAAAAAGCATCAATAATCGATAAGGAAGAGATTCCTTCTTGAATAGCAGATTTAACTTGATCTGAATTTAGATAGTAAAGGAAAGAGGTGTCATCAAAAGAAGAAGTATAATTCTCCTCGTTTCCCTCTGGTAACCCTCCTGTTTCACCAAAAAAATCAGGAAAAAAAGCAAGGATGAGAAGAACCGAAATACATAGCATCAAGAATGTGCTGGCCATCATCTTTTTTACCATTTTCCACTCCTCCTCTTGCAACTCTACGTATCACGTATCATTCTATTATATGATGTTCGCTAAGAGGAGGAAAGTGTCTTTTTATGTCGATTACATGGAAGCAGCAGGAACACCATCTTTTATCGGATATTGAAGAATTTCTTCTTCATTGGCCAGAATGGGATAGGTTTGAACATTCGCCGAATAAGAACGCATGAACTCATCGAGCTGTCCATCATCTGCCGAGACGATACATCCTTTACTTTGAAGACCAGTCTCTTGCACAGAGACTACAATACGAATGCCACATACGGAAAGATGTCTGGTTAGCCCATCACTTCCTGATAAGAACCAATATTGTGCGTTGTTTTTTACAATACTTCCCTCATCAATTTTTTCCGAGCTTGTATTAGCTACATCTTGGGCCTTTTTCTCGTTTTTGTTTTGAAGAAAATTCACAACATCCTCGATGACTGCACTGGAAGTCGGATACTTCCCGGCACCAGGCCCTTGGAGGAGTATATCACCAACAATACTTCCTTCGATGTGCACCCCATTATTTACACCATCTACCGAATAGAGAGGATGTTTTTCAAAAACGAAGCAGGGGCGTACAGCTGCACGGATATGTTCCCCAACCTTTTCTAATGATGCGACATGCTTAATTTTCCCCCCTACCTTTTCTGCTAGGTTTAAATCGTCTATTCTGATATTTCGAACGCCTACAGGTTTGGTTTTATTCCAGATGGGGGCTTTTCCATAAATCCAATGACTAAGAATTGTCGTTTTATAATAGGCGTCCCAGCCATCCACATCTTTATCAGGAACGGCTTCAGCATACCCTTTTTCTTGTGCTTCTTTTAAAGCCTCATTAAATGAAGCTCCTTCTCCTTTCATTTTCGTTAACACATAATTTGAGGTCCCGTTTAAAATTCCATTTACTTTTTGAATAGAATTTGTCTTTAACGTGTGACGAAGCGTGTTAAGGAGTGGAATTCCTCCCGCAACGGCCGCTTCAAACAATAATTGGCAGTTATTTTCGTCTGCAAGCTTGTAAAGCTCCTCTCCGTGTTTGGCGACGAGTTCTTTATTGGCTGTAACAACCGACGTACCCCTCTTTAAAAATGCCGTTACATAAGGGTAGCCTGTATTCGCATCAGGCGTCGCTTCTACGACCAAGTCGAAACGTTGACGGAATACTTCTTCAGATTGCATGGTTACTTTCGTATTTCCAGCCACTTCTCGTTTCTTTGTTCCATCTTTTACAAGGACAACAGGAACCTCAAGCTGTCTTCCTAGAAGATGAACCAATTTTTCCTGTTTTGTTACGATCGTTTGATAAACACCTTCTCCTACTGTTCCAAATCCGATAATCGCTAATTTGACTGCCTTACCACTCATCTGTTCGTTTCCTCCCTTAGTCGTTCAAGTTGTTTTAGCTCCTTTTCTTTTAATTCTCGTCGCAGAATTTTGCCGCTAATTCTCGTTTTCGGAAGTTCAGAGACGACTTCAATTTCACGAGGTGATGCGTGGGCAGATAACTGCCGTTTCACAAAAAAGCGGATGCTTTCAACTAGATGCTCAGAAAACTCAAATCCTTCTCGTAATGTAATGAACGCTTTAATAATTTCACCACGAACCGGATCAGGTTTTCCGATCACACCCGCTTCTGCTACAGCAGGGTGCTCGATCAACTTGCTTTCTACTTCAAAAGGTCCTACTCTTTCGCCTGCTGTGTTAATAAGATCATCACTTCTTCCATGAAAGAACACATAACCTTCGTCATCCTGGTAAGCCGTATCACCAGATACATACCATCCGTTCGCAGTAAAATAAGACTCATATTTCTCTTTGTTTTTCCAAATCTCTTTCATAAGTCCTGGCCATGGTGCCTTTACAGCTAACTGGCCAACTTGACCTGAGGAAAGAGGCTCACTTTTCTCATCTAAAATAGCCACCTCAATCCCTGGCAGTGCCCGCCCCATGGATCCCGGTTTAATCGGGGCAGACGGGATATTTACTATAAGGTGGCCCCCTGTTTCAGTCATCCACCACGTATCATGAATCCTGACGTTTAATTCAGAAAACGCCCAATGAATCACTTCTGGATTTAACGGTTCTCCGACACTTAATACGTGACGTAACGTTTGAAGATCAAACTTTTCATGAAGGTTTCCTTCACTCATTAACATCCGAAACGCGGTAGGAGCACTATACCAGACAGTCACCCCAAAACGTTCAATCAATTTATACCACTCGGTTGCACTAAAACGTCCACCGTGAATCACCACTGTCGCCCGGTTTAACCAAGGGGCGAAGACACCATATACACTTCCTGTCACCCAGCCGGGATGAGACGTGCACCAATAGACATCATCTTCATGTATATCCAGCACCCATTTTCCAGTAATGAATTGATGAGAAATCGCTCTTTGTGCATGAAGTACACCTTTTGGTTTTCCAGTAGAACCGGATGTATAATGAATAAGCATGCCATCCTCTTCATCGAGCCAGACAACAGGTGAATCACCTTCTCCTTGATGATCAGCTGCTTCCTGTAATTCATCAATCGTCCACTGCTTTCGTAAAGAAGGAATGTCGTTAACAGGTACTCTATTTGCCAGCTCATCATCTGTAATTAAATATTGCGCTTCACAATCGACCATTCTTTCTTTGACCGCGTCTTCCATAAATGCTTCAAATAAAGGTCCTGCAATTGCACCTGCTTTTATTACAGCTAAAATAGCAAAATAACAATCCGGTGATTTCGGTAAAAAGATAAACACCCGACTTCCTTTTCGAACACCGTTACAACTTAACACACGAGCGTATCGGTCTGTTATGTCCTTTACTTCGGAAAATGTATATGTTTGTTCATAATCTCCGTCTGTAAACAATAATGCCGTTTTCTGACCATAACCTTCATCTACGTGACGATCAATACATTCATAAGCAGCATTCCAACGTCCAGATGGAGCCATCGATAACCCTTGAAGGGCTTCAGGCCAGCCAAAATGTTCGGCAACTTTGTCATAATCTTGTAAGTGGTGTGTGCGGGATCGCCCCGGTTCAATAATAGATTTTTCTGTTTTTACTATCGTCTCACCCATGCGGTTATGCTCCTTTCACGACGCGTTTCTCTCCAATTTCCAGTGACTTTAAAATTCTCTGTTTCAATTTCGCTATATCGGCATCTGAGGACAATCTTGGTTTTGGTTTAGTAAGTTTGATATTTTCATAAACAGTACCGGGCTGTCCTTTTAAAATCACGATTCTGTCACATAAAGATAAAGCTTCATCAATGTCATGGGTTACAATAACCATGGTAGGGTGTGCCGTTTCCCAAATGTGTAAAAGTAACTCCTGAAGTTGTAACTTCGTAAATGCATCCAAAGCACTAAACGGCTCATCTAATAAAAGAGTACTTGGTTCTGTCACAAGAGCACGTGCAATTGCTGTACGTTGAGCCATACCTCCTGAGAGCTGCTTAGGATAGTATCCTTCGAAACCTTTTAGTCCCACCTTTTTTAAAATGGTTCTCACTTTTTCTGCTTTTGTTTTTTTGTTGTCCTTCAAACCAAAGCTCACATTTTCTTCCACTGTTAACCACGGCATTAGCCGAGCTTCCTGAAAAATTATCCCTAGATTCTCATTAATAGAATCGCTCAGTTCCCCGTTTACTTTTACAGTCCCCTGGTAGCCTTCATCAAGACCAGAGATAGCTCGTAAAACGGTACTTTTTCCACAGCCACTCGTGCCTAAGAGTCCTACAATCTCACCTTTTTCAGCAGTAAATGAGATGTCTTTTATGGCTGTTTGCCCTGCAAAAACTCGACTGACATTTTCGATTTGTACGCTCATTTCCCCACCTCAGAAACGTTATTTTGATTGCTCCATACGGTCTTGCCAATGAAGAGCACGCTCTTGAAGTTTTTTCAAAAACGTATCCGTAATTTTTCCTAATAATGCAAAGAGAAGAATGCTAACCAGAATTACATCAGGCTGAAGTGTGTTTTGTCCAAGAACGAGAAGGTATCCTAACCCTTGGCTCGCACCCATCAATTCGGCAGCTACAACAAACATCCATCCTAAACCGAGACCACTTCGTAATCCAACAAGAAAGGAAGGAAGAGAAGCCGGCAGAATAATTCTTTTTACAAGCTCAAAAGTAGAGAAACCATATGCCTTTCCAACTTCGATCAGCTTCCGGTCGACCGATTGAATCCCACCTGTAATGTTTAAATAAACTGGAAAAAAGACACCAACAGCAATAAGTACCACTTTCGCCCCTTCACCGATTCCGAGCCATAAAATAAATAAGGGTACCCATGCTAAGGAAGGGATGGCTCTGAAAGCTTGAATCGTCGGATCAAATATCGTTTCCGCATGTCGTGACATCCCTACAATTGAACCTAGAATAACAGCGACTATCGCGCCCCAAATGAATCCCCAAAAGATCCGGTACAATGTAATCCCTGTATGCTGCCACAATGATCCATCCACAGCCATCGTCCAAAGGGTTTGAATAATGGTCGAAGGTGCAGGTAGCAAGTGCGTAGCTACGATGTCAAATCGAGTAATCACTTCCCACCCTGCAATTAGGAAGAAGGGAAGGAGCAATGAGAGACCCATCATTCCCCAGGCTGACCGCTCTGATGCGAGTCGTCCATCTGATTGTTTTTCATATGATTTAAATAATGTTTTCGTTGCTGATGTACGTTCTCCTTGGGAAATGGCCATTTGCTTTCCCTCCTTTTATTCTTTATCGATCACATTTTCAGCATAAGTTGGGTCGATCAATTCATTTACAAGCTCTTCAATGTCTAAGTCCCCATCCATCACTTCTGCTTCCTGTAGTACGAGACCAGCTTCTGTTAAACTGTCGACATGCTCCCCACCTGGTATTGGCGTGCTAAAGTTGTTTCTCTCAAGTTGAAGGGCTGCTACGTTTTCATCTATTTGTGCTTCGCTTGTCATAATTTCAACTGTCTCGTCAGGGTTTTCAATGACCCACTTTCTCGCTTTCTCATATGCTTCAATTACTTTTTCAACCGCTTGAGGGTATTGCTCGGCGAACTCTTCTCGAACATTTAAAAACCCATACGTATTAAATGATTCGTTGCGGTAAAATAAACCGGCCTCTGTTTCCAATTCCTGTCGTGCCATATGAGGATCAAGCCCTGCCCACGCATCGACTTGATCACTTGCAAGGGCATTGGCCCCATCACTATGCTGCAAGTTCACAATTTCAACATCATCGTCGGTTAATCCGCCTTCTCGTAAAGCTCGAACAAGAAAAATATAAGGATCCGTACCTAGCGTTGCCGCAACACGTTTTCCTTCTAAATTAGAAATGTCATCAATTCCAGAGCTTTCATTTGAAACAAGCGCTGTCCACTCGGGCTGAGAATAGATATAGACATTTTTAATCGGAGCATTATTTCCTTTCGCCATTAAAGCGGCAGCTCCAGCTGTTGATCCGAAGTCAACACTGCCTCCAGATAAAAACTCAAGCGCTCGATTGCTACCGTGACTTAACACGTATTCAATTTCGGTACCCTCTTCTTCAAAAGCCTCTTCTAGCCAACCAAATTCTTTAAGGACAAGACTTGTTGGCGAATAATACGCATAATCGACTGTTAGCGTCTCGGGTGTTGTTGAATCTGCATCGGAGCTTGAAGCACAAGCTGAGACGATTGAGAATGTGAAAATGAGAATTGTAGTTTTAAAGAATGTTTTTATTGTAGTCATTGTGCTTCCGCTCCTTTTATCTATTTCATTAAAGTAGAAACCTTATATTTCACAAGCAAAGGTTGAAATTGTCCCTCTCAGTCGTTGCGCTTCTTTATAAGTGCAGCGATTGTGAACAACATCGATTCCAGCTTCTTTCGCGATCGATGACGCTCGTTCCGAAACCACACCTTCTTGTAGCCAAAAGACTTTCGGTTGAACAGTGACCGCTTCCTTTGCAATTTCAATCGCCGCTTCAGGACTGCGGAAAACTTGGACAATGTCCACTGGCCCTTTGATACTTTTCAAGTCCGGGTAGGCCGTTTCTCCGAGAATTTCAGTTTCTCTCGGGTTTACCGGAATGATCTTGTACCCAAGACGCTGCATTTTTCTCGCTAGGCGGTGACTTGGACGAGACTCTTTTCCGCTTAATCCCACCACCGCTAAAGTCTTTGGACGATCCCCGCTTTCATCCGTTGTGGATGGCGAAGAAAGAGCCCATTTGATGACACCTTCATCATTGACAACACGATTATTAGCCACTTGTGACTTTCCAGTTGCTTTTTCCAATGCCTGGTCGAGGTCTTTAAGTAAATCTTCTACATTTTCAATACCAACGGATAGCCTCACAAGGTCCGGGGTCACTCCGGTCGTCACCAATTCTTCATCAGATAGCTGCTGGTGAGTAGTAGTTGCCGGATGAATAATTAAACTTTTTGCATCGCCTACATTTGCTAAGTGAGACCACAATGCTACATTATCGATGAGCTTACGCCCGGTATCTCTTCCACCTTTAATGCCAAAATTCACAATCGCACCATATCCGCCTTTTAAAAGTTCAGAAGCATGTTCATGTGATGGGTGCTCCTCAAGACCAGGATACGAAACCCAATCCACAGCTGGATGTTCTTTAAGCCTTTTTGCCAGTTTTAAGGCATTTTCATTATGACGTTCAATACGAAGATGAAGCGTTTCAAGTCCTTGTAGCAACTGAAAAGCGTTAAAAGGACTTAAGCAAGGTCCAAAATCACGAAGCATTTGAACACGGAATTTTGTAATAAAAGCTAATGTTCCGAAATCTTTTGCGTAAGTGATCCCATTGTAGCTATTATCCGGTTCATTAAAGCCAGGGAACTTTTCAGATTGCCAGTTAAAACGTCCGCCATCTACAACAATTCCTCCAATCGATGTTCCATGACCTCCAATCCACTTTGTAGCTGAATGAATCACGATATCCGCTCCGTAATCAATCGGCTTACATACGTAAGGAGTAGCAAATGTGTTATCGAGAATAAGGGGAATTCCCGCCTCGTGAGCCACTTCAGCGACCCCTTCGATATCTAGTACATGAAGACTTGGGTTTCCAATCGTCTCAGCAAAAACTGCTTTCGTATTTTCATTAATTGCCTCTTTAAAGTTCACCGGATCTGAAGCGTCTACAAATTTAACCTTTATTCCATAGCGAGGAAGTGTTGTAGAAAATAAATTGTATGTTCCACCATAAAGGTTTGTAGCTGCGACAATTTCATCACCAGCTCCCGCTAGGTTAAGTATCGATAGACTAATAGCGGACATTCCTGAAGCAGTAGCTACCGCTGCTACTCCGTTCTCTAGTAAAGCAAGGCGTTTTTCTAAAACATCTACTGTCGGGTTCCCGATTCGACTGTAAATATTCCCCGGCTCATCTAGTGAAAACAGTTGTTCTGCATGCTCAGTATCGTGAAACACATAAGAACTGGTTTGATAAATCGGTACCGCCCGTGATCCGGTTGTTGGATCTGGAGACTGACCTCCATGAAGTAATACTGTTTCCTGGTTATACGTTTCAAAAGATTGACTCATTGTAATTCCTCCTTGAAATTGGGTTATTTTTTGTGAAATGAACGGGACTAGTTTACTAGGTGAGAAACTTAGGAAGCTCTCTCAACCATGAATGTTTTTATTTTAAAAAAGTAAAAGCACCTTCCTCAAATAAGAGAAAGGTGCTTGTAAACTCAGCGCCTCTCTCTTATCTTTCAAAGCATTACTGCTTCGTTGGAATTGGCACCTTCCAAGCAGTTCGCTTGATGGTTGCCGGGCTTCATCGGGCCAGTCCCTCCGCCACTCTAGATAAGAGAAAAATCATCTATTTAATTTTAGTTAATGTGAAGCAAGCTGACGCAGAAATTTGACAGCTATTTTTCCCGGACTATTTGAACATCCTCTTTAAGCGCTTCATTTACGATCCACCCCCACTTGTCATACTCAGTCAAAAATCCGTCATGACCAAAAATTGTATCAACCTCGTAATAATAAATTTCTCCACCTGCTTTTTCCCAAGTAGCTTTTAACCGGTTCATCTCTTCTGGTGGGTAAAGGAGATCACCTTTAAATCCAATGAGAGACACTGGTTTTTTGAAGTCTTTCAGTAGTTTTTGAAGTGGATAGTCCCTTCCTTCTTCAAGGTCATGATGGTCCATTGCTTTGAGCAAATATAAGTAACTGTTGGCATCAAACCGTTCCGGAAATTTGTCTCCTTGGTAACGCAAATAAGACTCTACTTGGTAAGAAATCTCGTGATGATCCGTGCCCCATGTCTCTTTTGGTTCTCGATGAAAACGGTGGTTAAATAAATTTCCAGACCTGTATGTGATCATGCCAACCATCCGTGCCAACGAAAGACCGTTTTTTGGTGGGTCGGTGCTCGGATACCGTCCGTTATTCCATTTAGGATCATCAGTGATCGCTTTTCTCGCGATTGCATTATAGGCCATCCCATAATCACTTAACGAAGGGGTAGCTGCCATCACAATCAGTTGATCGACATTTTCCGGATAAAGCATTCCCCATTCCAGAGCTTGCATCCCCCCAAGCGAACCACCCATAACAGCTTTTATCTGGTTAATTCCGAGTTGTTCCAGAGCCAGTTTCTGAGCATGAACCATATCACGAACACTTACGAATGGAAAATCTGCTTGATAGGGTCGATTTGATTTCAAGTTTAGAGAGGTTGGTCCTGTCGATCCGTTGCAGCCGCCAATTATATTAAACGTGATGACTTCTTGTTCGTTTAGATCTACATAACCTCCTTCCTGTATTAACCCCCGCCACCAGCCCGGGTTATCTTTTGTACCGACAGTATGGTGATTGCCTGTAAGAGCATGACAGACAATAATAGGGTCGCCCTGCCCCACTCCTGTTCGCTCATAAACGAGTTCTATATTCTGTAATGTATGACCTGATTCAAGTGTTATCGAAGGAAGAGTTACTTTCCCAGTCGTCCGGTTATATTTTTTCTGTTCAACCGTCATCATGCACCTCCTTTAAGAAAAAACAAATGAAATTTAAAAATCTCTCTGCCAGAAGACAGAGAGACGAATGTTAAAAAGCCTCTCTCATCTTTCAAAGCGCACCGCTTTGTTGGACTTGGCACCTTGCTTCACGTGTAAACGTCAAGCTGGTTGCCGGGCTTCATCGGGCCAATCCCTCCACCGCTCTTGATAAGAGTAAAATGAAATTGTAAGGGTCGTTGTCTTGCATGAACGGGTTAAAACATTCTATTTAGATCAGAAATGAATGTTTTGATTATTTTGAATAGTAACACTCCTGAAAGGGAACGTCAACCATTTCAACAATAAAGTTTTGATAATTTTTAAATTACATAAAAACTCCCTCGACACGCGGAGCATCGAGGGAGAAATATTTTTGAGTATTATGAACAGCTCTTGCTATTCAACAATCTCATCTCCCAAAGCCACCGCTTTGCAGGAATTAGCACCTCGCAGTTTTCTTTACGATACTGCTGGTTGCCGGGCTTCATCGGGCCAGTCCCTCTGCCACTCCAGATAAGAATTAATAGGATATACAAATCATGTTATGCAGTTGAGGAAAATTGTAGCACCCATTTTATAACTTGTCAAAACGTTTAATGAATTTACACAACATTGTGCGGGGACTGTCCCCTGAACAAATGTTCAGGATGTTTTATACTTGTTTTTTCCAAAACCCTAGCATAAGGGCGGTTACTGCTGCGCCTGCGAGAATAGAGATGAGATACAATGGCCAATTTTCGACAAGTAGGAGGACAAAGATTCCTCCGTGTGGGGCTTGGGTTGCTGTGCCAAACACCATCGCTAGTCCGCCTGCTACAGCTGACCCAGTAACAATCGAAGGAATAACTCTTCCTGGGTCTGCTGCTGCGAACGGAATGGCACCTTCTGTAATAAATGAAGCCCCGAGTACGTAAATGGATTTTCCTGCATCTTGTTCTTGTCTTGTATATTTGTTTTTAAAGAATGTCGTAGATAAGGCAATGCCTAATGGTGGAACCATTCCTGCCGCCATAATCGCGGCGTGTGGTGCGTAATTGCCAGCTTCAATCATCGCAATACCGAATGTAAACGCCGCTTTATTAATCGGGCCGCCCATGTCGATCGCCATCATCGCGCCAAGTAAAATACCCATAAGCACGATGTTACCTGTGCCTAATCCACCAAGCCAGCCTTCGATCCCTCTCGAAAAAGCATTCAATGGCGTAACAAGATAATACATAATAAAACCGGTAAAAAAGACACCAAATAAAGGCAAGATTAAAATCGTTCGAATACCGTCTAAGGATGGAGGAATGAACGCAAACAATTTTCTAAACAGGACCACTAAATAACCCGCGAGAAAACCGGCAATAATTCCGCCTATAAAACCTGCTTCAAAGTTAACAGCCATAAGACCCCCAACCATACCAGCAGCAAAACCTGGACGATCCGCAATACTCCGTGCGATAAACGCAGCAAGCACAGGAATCATGAGGAAGAACCCATATTCCCCACCAATTAAATTTAAAATATCTCCAAACCAATGCGTCTCTTCAGCGCCTGGTTCATTAAAAATAAACGATAATGCAATTAAAATACCACCTGCAACAACAAATGGGAGCATGTTAGAAACACCGTTCATTAAATGACGGTAAAAGCCAGGCCTGTTATCTGTTGACCCTTCATCAGACTTTGCTGAACTGCCACCTCCGTGATAGACAGAAGCATCACCACTAATCGCTTTAGTCAGCAACTCTTTGGGTTTACGAATCCCGTCTTTAACAGGAGCATCAACTAAAGGTTTCCCTGAAAAACGTTCTTTTTCAATTTTCGTATCAGCAGCAATAATAACCGCTTCCGCTCGTTGAATGTCTTCTTTTGTTAAACGATTCCGTACTCCATCAGACCCGTTCGTCTCTACTTTTATTTCAATTCCCATTTCTTTTGCTTTTTCTTTTAAACCGTCTGCCGCCATGTACGTATGTGCAATCCCTGTCGGACAGCCAGTAACGGCAATGACAAACTTTTGATCTGGGGAGGAACTTCTGGAAGAAGGCTCTCTTTCTTCTTTTTCAGACCCTTGTTTTTCTCTCTCTTTTTCGTCTACAGCTGCTAAAATTTCCTCAGCTGAATTCGCTTTCATTAACGTTTGACGAAAAGACTCGTCCATTAATAAAGTTGATAGGCGCGAGAGCGTTTGCAAATGTTCGTTGTTTGCCCCTTCTGTAGCTGCGATCATGAAGAATAAGTGACTCTTTTCTCCATCTAATGAATCATAATCTATACCTGCTTTTGATCGCCCAAAGACGATAGATGGCTCTTTTACCGCACTTGTTTTAGCATGAGGAATGGCTATTCCTTCACCGATTCCCGTTGAACTTTGCGCTTCTCTATCTATGATTGCTTTCTTAAATACTTCTACATCTATTAATCTACCAGCTTCATCAAGCTTTGTTGCAAGCTCATCGATTACTTCAATTTTTTGACTAGAGGCTAGATCTAACAGAATTGAATCTTGCCTCAGCAAATCTGTAATTTTCATTTTTTACCCTCCTTGTAAAACTTCAATGTGAATTTGTCCTGCCAGTTCCTCCACGTGTTCCTTGTTGCAAAACCCTTGCGAAAAAGCCGTCGCACTTCCCGAGGCTATGCTAAATCGAAAACATTCTTTTAAGTCCCTCCCGCGTAAAAATGCATGAATAAATCCGGCTACCATCGAATCACCTGCACCTACTGAATTTACGAGTTTGCCTTTTGGAGCCCCAGCAAAAAAAACAGTAGATTCGTTAACGAAAACAGCTCCTTGAGCACCTAAAGAAACTAAAACATGCTGCGCACCCTCTTCAACTGCCTTTTTAGCTAATTGGGTAGCTTTATCTGTGGAATCCACCGTAGTGTTGTACAATGCTCCAAGCTCATCTTGATTCGGCTTGATCAAAAAAGGCTTAGCTTGAATCGATTCCTTCAAAGCATCGCCACTTGCATCAACGACAACATTTACTTTTTCACCTGCAGCTTTGTCGCAGAGCTCTTGATAAATTGACGAAGAAACTCCAGAAGGGAGGCTACCTGACAAAACAAGGAAATCGCCTTCAGAAACAGAAGCCAGCTTACCTTTTAATGCTGTCGTTTCTTCTTCCGTAACACGGCTCCCCTGGCCGTTTACTTCCGTTTCCTCGTCAGCTTTCAGCTTCACATTAATTCGCGTTAACCCGGCTGTGTAAACAAAATCAGTTTTCACTTCTTCAAGCCGTAACTGTTCTTCTATAAAAGAACCAGTAAATCCAGCTAAAAAACCTACAGCCTTTGATTCATTCCCGAACTCCTTTAGCACCTTTGAAACATTGATTCCTTTTCCCCCGGGGGTTAAATGATTAGAGGATGCCCGATTTGTCTTGCCAATTTTCATCTCATCCAATGTTAAATGATAATCCGCCGATGGATTTAAGGTCACGGTGTAGATCATTGTTGTGTCACCACCTGTACGTTTGTTTGTTCCCTGATTATTTCAACTAACTCAGATTCTGCTTTATCAGATGTAATTAATTCTGCAGACCCCAAATCTGCCACCTTGGAAAAAGTCACATCTCCAAGCTTTGTATGATCAACAACGACATAGGCATTTGTCGATCGTTCAATGGCTTGTTGCTTAATCATCGCTTCTTCCGGGTCCGGGGTCGAATAGCCAACACTAACGTCCACACCATTCATACCGAGGAACGCACGATCAAATTGATAAGATTGAATCGTTTGAAATGCGCCCCCTCCAACGAAAGCCCGGGTACCTCTTTTTACATATCCACCTAGTACATAGGTTTTTGTATTAGCAGCAACCAAATCGTTTAATATATTTAGTCCGTTGGTTACCACGATAATATCTTTTCCTTTTAGGAAAGGAACGATGGCTTGCGTTGTTGATCCTGCATCAATATAGACAGTATCTCCATCATTTATTAACTCAGCGGAAAAACGGCCAAGAGACTGCTTCTCTTCTGATTGTTTCGTGCTTTTTTCTTGTAATGAAGGTTCATCTTTTCTCCTTGTCAGTAAAGAAGCTCCACCATGAACTCTTTTGAGTTTTTTCTGCGATTCAAGCTCTGTCAAATCCCTGCGGATTGTCGATTCAGAAGCTCCAGTAGCTTCGACTAAATCTGATAGCTTTACGACCTTGGCTTCTTCCAGCTTTACTAAAATGGCTTGATGTCTTTCGAAGGTCAACATAGTACATCACATCCTCGCTCAATCTATCATTTATTCTAAATGAAACCACCACCAAAATCAATCATTTTCATTCAAAAACAATCAAATTCAATCTATACCAATCAAAACTGTGCGGGGACTGTCCCCAAAACTTTTGTTCAAGGGACAGTCCCCTTTGCGTTAGGGCAAAAGATTTCTCCTCCACCAAATGAAATCGCTTGCTGTTTTCCGAAAATAAATACTTTGGAAAAGCTGACGTAAAGGTGTTGGGTTGGGTATAGGGCTGTGTTATACTTCAAATCGTCTGAAAAACGGTGAAAAATAGCAATGAACAATAAATAAAGGAGGTTTTCTCTCTATGGCTCGTATTTTTGAAGGTATTCGTATCAAAAACTTGGTGATTATTCTTCTTGGCACATTACTCTTTGGGTTTGGTATCATACATTTTAATTTACAAAACGGACTCGCCCATGGAGGGTTTACCGGCATCACCCTGTTAATTTATTACTTATTTACAATTGAACCATCACTTACAAATCTGCTTCTTAACATCCCATTATTCATGATCGGTTACAAGCTTCTTGGCCGGGTTATGTTTATTTATAGTGTGATAGGGACTATTGCTTTATCTGCATCTCTTCGTTTATTCGAAGTGTATCCAATCACGGAACTTCCATTACAGGAAGACATGATTTTAGTTTCCCTATTTGCTGGTGTGTTCGTCGGCTCCGGACTCGGGTTCATCTTCCGTGCGGGAGGTACGACTGGCGGAGCTGACATTTTAGCTCGAATCGCTAACAAATACACTGGCATGAGCCTTGGCCGTTTTATGTTTACGTTTGATGCATTTGTCATTACCATTTCACTCATTCACTTAAACATGACACAAGCCATGTATACTTTGGTTACTGTCTTTGTCGCTAGCCGTGTAATTGACTTCATCATTGAGGGGGCAAGTGCTGCAAAATCAGCGATGATTATTTCAACTAAAACAGAGGAAATTTCAGCTGAAGTCATCAAGCGCATGTCGCGAGGTTCAACCGTCCTCACTGGTAAAGGAAGCTTCACCCAGGATGACAAAGAAATTATGTATTGTGTCATAAACCGAAATGAGCTCATTCAGCTAAAATCAATTATTGATGAAATTGATCCTTACGCCTTTTTCTCTGTAAATGATGTCAAAGAAGTATCAGGAGAAGGCTTTACATTTGATCAAGCACAAAGACAAATGAAAGCTTTATAAAGATAACAAATTCGGGGGTTCCCCCGAGTTTGTTCGTTTATCTATTGTGTATTCGTACCTTTTACACCCTTTCTCCGGCATATAATCAAAGTAAAGCAGTGATTCTTTCTGAAAGGGGCAACCAGCGATGGTTCGTAGCGTTTACTTATACGCCGTGATGCTTGTCACATTAATTATGATGATCGGTGGAAGTGTGGCCGCGATCATGAACGTGAGTGATTACTTTGTCCCGTCACCCTATTACGAGTCGTATTCATGTTATGCCAATCAACATAAATACAATGTAGAGGAAGGCTTAGCTGAAAAAATGACTGCAGAAGAACTACAAACCCAATATGAACGAGCTCTCGAGGACCATAACGAATGGCAACGGACACATGCAGCCAACAGTATTTTTAAAAGTCTTGCGTGGATCCTTATTCCCCTCCCCGTGTTTTTAGTTGCATGGAAGAGAATTCGCTTGCCTAACGCTCAAAGAAACAAATAGCAACGCCCTTATACAACTCCCTAAAGAAATGTACCTCGTTAGAAAATGAATAGCCATTCCACAATCTAAAAAAATGTATACGATTGTGTGAAAAAGTAAAAAGTAGCAATTTTCTATTGTATAAGTTTTGACACGGGTGTAATATTTTGTTTGAGCTTTACAAAACTTAGGGGGTATATCTAATGAAAAAGTACATGAAATTAACACTAGCTTCTGTCCTAGCACTAAGCGTATTAGCAGCATGTGGAGACGCTGAAGAAGATCCAGTTGACGGAGACGTTGACACAGGTGTAGAAGACGATGCCGACCTAGATGGTGAAGGCGAAGAGGACCTAGAAGACGACGTTGAAGACGACGAGTAATCGCTATATACTTAACATGAAAACTCGGTTAACGCCGAGTTTTTTTTATGACCATGATCCGATTAATAGGCCGACCCGGTCTATACTTCTAAAGCCCATCGAACATGGCTTTTCCCCGCTCATCTGTAAATTCCTCTATCTAAAACTCCAAACAGAAACTACCCTTTCCGGTTACCGAAATGACATGTGCAACATACTTTATTAACAGGGAGTAGCGGAAAGGAGTTATTTATGTCCGACCAGACAGAAGAAGGCATTTTTTTTGGCGTTTTCTTATCCGCCAACCACAAAAAAGTTTTAAAAAAGAAACGATCAACTCATAAAAGATATTCATTTTTTTATACCCTAGCCAAAGAAGCAGCTTTATCAGATATTCATCTTTTCTTTTTTTCTCCTGAAGACGTCGATTTACAAAAACGGCAAATTATCAATGGTCTTCAATGGAATGAAAAAAAAGACAAATGGGAAACGGCTCTCTTTCCATTCCCAAATGTTTTTTACGAGAGAATCTATTTACAAAATAAACAGATTGATCGTATTAGAGCAACATTTAAAAAGCTGCAGATCCCCTCCATAAACGCCCTATCCTCATTTGATAAACTAGACGTTTACAAACGATTAATAAAAAACAAAACTGTCCGGCACTACTTACCACCAACAAAAGAGGTCAAAACGTTTGAGGATGTCAACCGTTTTTTACAGACTTATCACGTCATCTATTTAAAAAAGGTACTCAGCAGCTTAGGGAGAGGTATTGTAAAGGTCAAAGAAACAGATAACAAAATATATGAATATAGTTACTTTCGAAGTCGATTACGAGCGCACCATGTCACACATCCTCGTCAATTAAAAAAACCACTCAACCATTTTTTTCGTAATAAAAGTTACATTGCCCAAAAAGGGATTGATTTACTGGAAAAAGAAAATCGCAGCATTGATTTCCGAGCAGAAGTCCAACGAACTGGGGAAGATCACATAGAAATCACCGGAATTTCAGCTAGAGTCGGGCAAAAAAAGTCGCCGATTACTGTTCACTCAATCGCCCTGCCTTTTGAAGATTTTTTACGAACTGAGCTCGATTATACTAACGAACAAATAATAGAGCTAAAAGAAAAAGCAGAGACATTTTTACTAGCGATTTATACAGCATTAGAAGATGCCTACGGGCGTTTTGGGGAAATGGGAATTGACTTTGGAATCGACAAAGATGAAAATATCTGGTTTATAGAGTCCAATTCGAAAAGTGCAAAGGTTTCTTTTGAAAAGTCTTACGGCAAGAAAGGATTGCAAAGAAATGCTCAACAATTATTAAATTACGCTGACTTTCTAGTAAAAATATAAGTCCTTCATTCACCTTAGCCGAGATTGCGTTAGCAAGGCACTATTCATTTTCAATGCACGTTTTTTATTGATATACTTTTAAAAGGAGACTGCATACCAACTCATTAAGGTGTGATGGAATGACTAGGAATATAATTTTATTTGATGGTGAGTGCCATTTTTGTGACCACAGTGTCCAATTTATTCTACAAAGAGACCTACACGGGCATTTCTACTTTTCCTCTCTTCAAAGTGAGACCGGACAAAATCTTTTAGATGAATACGGAATAGATAAAGATACAGACAGTTTTGTTTTATTAGAAAACAAGCGAGGCTACATCAAATCGACGGCAGCGTTAAGAGTATGCAGAAAACTAACGGGTGTTTGGAAGATCTTTTCTTTTCTCACAATTATTCCACGACCTTTTAGAGATTTCATTTACGACATCATAGCCACAAACCGGTATAAATGGTTTGGAAAAAAAGCTAGTTGTAATCTCCCCTCAAAAGAAATACGCAAAAGATTCTTAGATTAGCTAAGAAAAGCCTAGCTCAGGAAAATTCCGAGCTAGGTTTTATTATTATGAACAGTGGAATCACACCTAAATAGGACTTTATTCATGTAAAAATGTTTAGTCTTTTTTATCTAGTGGTATTCTAAAAAAGTATACCTTTTAAGCTTAAAATCATACTTATGGCATAAAGAGATTAGGGGTTGCCTATAATACTAGTAAAGATAACTACTGGCATGAAAGTTAGGGGGGGAGATGAATGATTAATAGAAGATCAGCTCAAGTGAAGACTGGGCCTAGGTTCCTCGAAGAATTGTTTGATAGCCAATTTATGAAAACGTACACTGAATTTGACCATTTTGATGATATGGTTGAAGCAAGTGGAATCCCGATTGATACGGCAAAAGCGCAACGTGAAATTGAATCCTCACCGGAATGGAATGCTTTTATTAAAACTCACACTCTCTTCTCATCGTGGGTAAATATGAAAAATACTGCGATTAAGCAAACAAAAGCGCTCAATAAATAAGTAAAAAGTAGAGCTGCCAACAGACAGCCTCTACTTTTTTATTCCGATAATGTTAAACGAAGTAGTCGATCATCATCACTTTGAGGATTCCCTCTTCCATCTGTGTTATTGGTGATCACATAAAGCTCCCCCTCATGAGCAAACACATCGCGAATTCTTCCCTCTCCTTCAAAAATAACTATCATCTCTTCTGAGTCTTCATCCATTTGATATAAGCTTCCACCTCGTAACCCAGCTACGATCAAGGTGTCATTCCACCATGTCATCCCTGAAGGAGCCCATGTTTCTTCACCGGAATGGACAAGCGGACTTTCCATATCAGCAGCCTCCTCGTCTCCTTCAATGACAGGCCAGCCGTAATTTTTTCCCGCTTCAATTATATTGATTTCATCATGAGCGACCGGACCGTGCTCTGAGCTGTATAAGGTGTTATCACTCCAGGCCATTCCTTGTGGATTACGATGACCATACGAATATACATACGAGTTTTCCAGAGGGTTATCTTCAGGTATTTCCCCATCTAACGTCATTCTCAAGATGTTCCCAGCCAGATCCTCAGGTTCTTGACTTAACTCTGGATTATTTGCATCGCCTGTCGTCACATAAAGGTATCCGTCAGGTCCGATCGCTATCCGCCCACCGTTATGTATTCTGTCTCCGGGAATATCATCGAGTACGATGTCTTGCTCGATCCAATCATTTCCTTCTCGTAAAACACTGACAACTCTGTTAAAAATAAGGCCATTTTCTCCTTTATAAGTATAATAAAGAAACGCTTTACTCGATTGTGAAAAATCATCATCAAGTACCATTCCCAAAAGGCCCGCCTCACCTTCATGATGCACCGGATCAGACGTCTCAACTTCAGATCGATCAATTTCCCGATCTTCATTAACAGTCACAATATACCCTTCTCGTTCTGTCATAATGAATTGTCCGTCTGAATAGTTAATATCCCACGGAATCGATAAATTCGCCGCTACCGTTTCGACCTCCCAATCGTCTATTGAAATATTTACACGTTCCTCATCAGTCACTTCGTTCTCTTTTTCATCTTCGTCTTGTTCCTCTGCTGTTTCATCAGCACCACATGCTGCTAGTAATAGAATCAATCCAAACGCCATAAAGTGTCTCATCTCGTGACTCTCCTCCTCATGTTATATTTTTACCTATTCCACTTCTTGTCACCTTTTAAAACTATTAATAAACAAAGCGCCTGCCCACAGCTGGACAGACGCTTCGTTGATATAGTTGAAACACATTCTTCCTATGGTTTTGCCAAGTATGAACCTGTATTGGACTGTCCATTTCCACGCTTTTGTAAAACTTTCAGTCCTTGTCCCATATCTGATGCGAGAATATAGTTACGATCCACAAACACTCCCCATACATTCGCACCTTCAGATACGTATGAACCGACTTCTTCAGGGTTTTCAATATCAGTAATATCTACCATTCGAATGCCATCTGAATAATGTGACAAGTAAAGTGTGTTTCCTCTGACTTTTGGGTCGTGAACCGTATAAGTACCTGGTTCGCGCTCATCAGGGTCAATTTGAACCATCGAGTTCAAAGTTCTAAACGTACTCACAAGCTCAGGGTTTGTTTTATCTTTAATATCGTAGATTCGTACGTATCCCCACCCACGTTCAAATTCATCATCATGAGGGTCCGGGTTAAAGACTTCACGTGCCTCAATAAGATAATTCCCGCCTTTTGCTAGAGCCGCAGAGTGAGCAGCTCCCTGCACATCTCGTTCAAACTTTGTACGTCCTAAGTACTCAGGGTTTTCCGGATCACTAATATCTAAAATCACGGTTCCTAGATCCCAATAAGATAAATAAGCGTATTTACCTGTTTGGTCAGTGATCACACTGTGTAAAAAGACGGTACGAGAAGCACCTTCACCATCAGTATATTGGTAACTACCATCAAAATAAGGGTCATCCACTTCTGTTGGGTCCCAATTTGACAGTTCTACTGGGTTAGCTGGATCTGAAATATCAACAATTGAGAAGTCGTGCACATCTACTCCATCGTCATGGTAACGGTGAGCCATATAATTCGTTGCAAGTAAAAGAACTTGGTTGCCATGCGTTGTTACCCAGTGCTCATGTGTCCCAGTCGGTAGCTCTTCCGGGGTTTCCCAAAAGCCTAATTTTTCCGGGGCTTCAGGCTGCGTAACATCATAAAGAACGACACCGCCATGGTCAACCTGATCATCTCCATTGTATCCTTGGATTTTTTGAACGCTTACCGCTGCTACATCCCCGCGAAAATCCGGGGTACTAACAGACTCTACGATAACCTTTTCTTGCCACGTTCCTGGAAGATCATTTGCAATCACTGCAACTTCCTCAGGGTTCGCTGGATCCTTCATATCAAAAATCCGGACACCTTCATTTGTCATTTGACCACGATGTGTTCCTAAATAGGCATAGCCTTTGTGAGCAAAAACATCGGCAGTTGTCACTGAAGCATCCTTACGTTCTTCTAACGGGACCGCAGCAACTTCTTGAAGATGTTGAAAATTCTTTGATCCTTCGACTTTCTCATACCCATCTGGAAAATCAGCAGGACCTGCTTCAATCGTCCCTTTTTGGGCATCACTACATGCTAACGCTACGCTTGTCCCAATTAGCGAAAAACAAAGAGTACTTAAAGTAACTTTTTGCAACAATGATCTTTTCAAAATCAGCACCCCTCTTCAATAAGATTACCTTTAGGATACCGAAGTATTTTTTATGTAATAAGTGAAAATATTACCAGTAAATAGTCATGTTTTTACGTATATTTGCAGACAAATAAAGGTTTTATGTCTCAAGTATAGTATTTTTATCCTATAGTCGTCAGCGTCCCACTTGCCTCTAATCAGCTCTGTTTTGTAAAATAGTCCCGCTCTTTTTTCACCGCATAAACATGATGGCCAAGGGCAAGCAAAAATAAAATAGTCGTTAATACAGCGAAATATGCATTCCAACCAATAACGTAGTAAAAACTATAATTTCGTAAATTATCAATTTGCATGTGAGCCGGGTCAACGAGCGGTCCGACAATAAAATGATAAATTCCTATAGAAACAATAAAAGAAACAATCATAAGTGCAAAGATATAAACCGTCGTCTTTATTTTAGTCATCTGAAGTTTTTCAATTACAACAAAAAACAAATACCCGACGCTCACAAAAATAAGGAAAAACAATACTATTAACATAACGATAAGTGTGGCTTCATTGATCAATTTTTTTCACCTCAACGGATTCGGACTTTTTCGACAATTTCTAATACATTTATCTTATCGCAAAATACTTTTTCAGATAAGTGTTTTGTAAAATAATTTATGTCGCTTGAACTTCTCCACTATTTTTTACGAATGTATGATAAAAAAGTTACATTAATCATTTGTATTTGTTTAGTCTTATACTTTATTTGTATTTACTTGGTCTTGCCTTTAAAATTAAAGAAAAGATTAGCGAAAGAAGGTGCAATCATTGAAAAAACCAATCACACAACCTTATATAAAGATGGAAAAAATTACAAACAGTATCGAACAAAAAACGATCGAACTTGAACGGACGATTAAAATGACGGAAGAAAAAATCACCACAGCTCACAGAGAGTTTAAGTTTGAACATGTTTTTGACGTTTCATACCGCTCGATGATAAGAGAAGAAGGACTGCTTTATCTTCATACAAGTAAAGGTGTATATTCTTATATGGTAAAAGAAGATCCAGCTGATTTTATTGAAGCTTTTAAAAGAATGCAGAAGAAGTAAAAGTTGTAGTAAAAATGAACTAACTTTAGACCCTTCTTGATTCGAAGGAAACTGCAGCTATTGACCTTTTTATCGCAGTATGATCAGGCCCCCAAACAAAAACCCCGATACATGTATATGTACCAGGGACTCTTCACCATTATCCTAAAAGTTTTTTTGCTTGTTCGAGAACTTTCTCTCCGTTCATTGTTCCGTAAGCCATAGAATCGATGACATCGACCTGCACTCCATGTGGCTCTGCTTTTTTGGTAATTTGCGCTTGCAAATAACGAACTTGAGGTCCGATTAAAATAACGTCTGTAGAATCAAGCTGATTCGCTAATCCCGCTTCGGCTGTCGCATCAATTGTAGTTTCAATTCCCTGTTGTTTTGCTGCTTCTCTCATTTTATTAACGAGCATACTTGTAGACATTCCTGCTGAACATACTAACATAATTTTCATATTAATGCCCTCCCTGATCGAATTTTTGGTGTAGTTCAATGATTTCTAATGCCAAATCCTTCACCGTCATTGCATTCATAAGATGATCTTGTGCATGAATGAGTAATACATTTGGTGAAACCCCTTCACCTGTCGATTCTTTTGTAAGCAGGGATGTTTGTACATGGTGTGCCTCATGAAACTCATCGTTTGCTAACTTTAACTTTTCATCAGCCTCGGAAAACCGTCCTTTTTTCCCTAATTGCATAGCTTCCATTGCAAATGATCTCGCATTACCTGAATGAAGGATGATTTGGAATGAAATTTCCTCTAATGATTTCTCTTTCGTATCAGTCATGCTTTTGGCTCCTCTCTTTCTCTTTCCTTTATAAGTTCTTGTTTCTTTTGTTCAGCTTTTTCTGCTGCTTTTAAAAATGGAATGTAAAGAACAATCGCTAGCAACAAATTAAACACTTGGAGAATAATCCCATTGATCGAACCTCCTGTTACAAGGTAGCCACTTATTATCGGTGGTGTTGTCCAAGGTAAAATCGCTACTGTTTTTGGCACCAACCCGAGGTCAATTGCGAAAAAGGAAGTGATCGTTAATAGGACAGGGATAAAAATAAACGGTATCAACATTACAGGTTAAGTACAATTGGTAGTCCAAATAGAACAGGTTCATTAATATTAAAGGCTCCTGCTGGTGCTGATAGCTTACCAATCGTTCGATAATGTTTAGAGTAGGAAACAAAGAAAATAGCAATGATTAATGCCAATGTCGTACCTGACCCACCCGTAAATACATAAGCATCGAAGAAAGGTTTCGTAATGATATATGGAACATCATAGGCACTTACACCAGTAGAAAATATCCGTTGATTTTCTTCAATAAGTGGTAGATAAATAGAATCAATGACAGGTCCTAAAATGTTTGTACCATGTAAACCGAAGAACCAGAGCAATGATTTAGAAAAGCAATGATAATCGCTGTCGGCAACGTGTTCGACAAGGCTTGTAAAGGCTCCTGAATCGTACTAAACACAAGCTCATGCAGACTTCCATCTGTCCACGCCATAATGAAGGTTTGAATAAACCCCATCATAACTAGAATAATCGCTGCAGGAATTAATGCTCTAAACGACTTGATGACCCCTTCAGGTACACCTTCTGGCATCTTAATTGTAAATTTAGATTGGAGTAATATACGAAATAATTCAGTTACAACAAGAGACGTAATAACAGCCACGAACAACCTTGCGCACCCGTCCACTCAAATGCTATACCCCAATCGGGCGTAGCTGGCGTCAAGATAATATATGAAGCTATTGATACTAGAGCAGCAGCTAATCCATCCGTATTATATGATCTTGCTAAATGATAACTTATGGATCCAACCACCAATAAACTAAGTATAGCAAATGAACCATCCCAGACATTCCCGCCTATGGCCGTCCAGTTGCCCCCGAATATATTAGCCATAAAATTTTGAAAAGCAGGCACGGGAAAATTATTAATTAAAATCGCAAAGGAGCCGATGATAATTAACGGCATAATTGATACAAAACCATCCCGGACAGCAACTAAATGACGCTGAGAACCAATTCGACCAGCTACGGGAATAAAATAGCGTTCCATCCATTGCATAACTTTATCCATCATGATTTAAAACCCCTCTCCTCCCTAAAATTGAGGTAAATACTCTTTATGTGCATCAAGCATTTCGTTTAAAATCGCTTTGGCTTTCTTTTCACTATCGACTAGCGGATTCATTACAATTGCTTGATATGCCTTCAGATATTCCCCTGAAATTGCTGCTTCAATAACAAGTTCTTCAAACGCTTTCATTTGTACAATTAACCCTTTTACTGAAGATGGTAATAGGCCAACAGTTATTGGCCTTGGTCCATCTGTTGTGACAATCGCATTTACTTCAATCACACTATCAGCTGGCAAGTCAGAAATCGCTCCCCGGTTTTGAATGTTTAACGTTTGAATATCTGATTTATTTGTATACAAGCTCTCAATGAGATTACATGCAGCGTCACTATAGAAAGCGCCCCCGCGTTTCTCTAACTCTGCAGGTTTCTCTTTAAGGCTGAAATCTTGATATGTTTTAAACAACTCTTTTTCAACTTCCATGACAACTTTTGCCCGAGTTCCGTTTTCCTCATAAGCTTCAAGGTCTTTTTTAAGTATTTTATCGGTTTGAAAATAATATTGATGATAAGGATTCGGTAACATGTTTAACGCTTCAATAAATGCCGGGGACCAACCAAGGGACACAATATTTGCCGGTGAATAGTCCATATCATTGTTCACTAGTTTTTCCAACACTTCTTGTGTTCGATCTTTCCCCTTTACCATTACCCGTTTGCCAAAGACAAAGTGGTTCAACCCTACAAATTCAATTTCGGTATCTTTTACTTCACAATTGAGAATCTCTGCTGCGCTCGTTCTCATATTGAATGGAATATTACAAACACCAATCACTTTCTTATGAGGACCAAACTTAAGTAGTGCTTCCGTAACAGAAGCAGAGTTTTGCAAAAAATATCAAGTAAGCCGAACAACTGTCCGAAACGCTCTACAACAACTAACAATCGAAGGATACGTATATCGAATCCAAGGGCGAGGAACGTTTGTTGCGAACAACAAAGTAAAACAAACGCTAACAGCAACAAAAGGCGGATACAGTGAACAGCTTCAGCTTCAAGGCAAGACGCCTAAGATCAAGGTCCTTCATTTAACGGTAGTACCTGCAAATTTGTTACTACAAGATATCTTTCGTCTCAATGAAAATGATCCCGTTAATAAACTAGAGCGAATTCGTTATGCTGATGATTTACCATTGCAGTATGAAATTGCTTATTTGCCTTGGAGAGAAACACCTGGGTTACAAAAAGAAGAATGCGAAAAATCATTATATAGCTTGTTAAAATCTCAATTTGATATTGAAATTTTAAAGACAGAGGAAAATCTGCAGATCATTTTGGCAGATGAAAAAATAGCTAAAATGCTAGAAACGCACGTTGGGACTCCTTGTTTCCAAATTGAAACGTTTGCTTATAACAAAAATGGAAACATCATTGAGTATTCAAAGGCCTTCTTCCACGGAAAACGGGCCAGCTTTGTCATTGAAAGAAATTATCATGAGTAGGAGGAAATAATGAAGATTATTATTAATGCAGACGATTTCGGATTGTCACCTGGGGTCAATTATGGCATTATCGATGCACATAGAAATGGATTTGTAAACTCAACGACGATGCTCACGAATATGGCTAGCTCAGAGCATGCTTTTGAACTCATGAAATCTCATCCGAAACTTGGGGTAGGCGTTCATTTAGTTTTATCTTGTGGTAAGCCATTACGAACGGATGTCCCTAGTCTCACCAATGAAAAAGGTAACTTTAAATTAACAAATGCCTATGCCTCTCATCCTTTTGACCTAGATATTCAAGAAGTAGAACGAGAATGGGAAGCACAAATCGACCGTTTTTTTCAACATGGTCTTGTACCAACTCATCTAGACAGTCATCATCACATTCACGGCTGGGCACCTTTAAGAGAATCTACGTTTAAGCTAGCAAGGAAACATCAACTACCAGTCAGGCACGTGTTTAATCAAGATGAAGTACCAAGCGATGTGAAGCTATTATCCGATGAATTCAATGCGTCATTTTACAGTGAGGGTGTTACACCTGACTTCTTTGTAAAATTAAATAGAACCGAAAGTAATGTAGTCGAAGTGATGTGTCATCCTGCATTTATCGATCACACATTACAGCAGTTCTCCTCATATCAACAACAAAGAGTTTTAGAGCACAAAATAGTAACAACAACGACGTTACCAGAACAACTTGAATTGATGAAATGCCGTAATCAGCTACTCTCGTAACACACTATATCTCCTATATTAAGGTTGCCCCTATAAGGCAGCCTTTTTTAACATGCCTGAAAAACATAATATTTTAAATATTGATAAATTTGGTATAATAGAAAGAAAATACAAAGGGGCAATAACATTGACAACACAAACCGAAACACTCGAACAAATGAAAAATCAAATAGGAAAAGTCCTAGTAGGAAAGGATGAAATGGTCGAATTAATTATCATCAGTTTGCTAAGCGGAGGACACGTACTTCTTGAAGATGTGCCCGGCACTGGAAAAACGATGCTCGCAAAATCAATGGCAAACCTGATGAAAGTCGATTTTAACAGGATTCAATTTACCCCTGATGTTCTCCCAAGTGATGTGACAGGTGTGCAGTTTTTTAACCCGAAAGACCAAGAATTTGAAATGCGCCCGGGACCAGTGATGACAAATGTCCTTTTGGCTGATGAAATTAACCGCGCAACGCCAAGAACACAATCCAGTTTGCTGGAAGTAATGGAAGAATCACAAGTGACGATTGATGGTGAGACACTTCAGCTTCCACAGCCTTTTATCGTCATCGCAACGCAAAATCCAATCGAATCCCAACAAGGAACGTTTGCTTTACCTGAAGCGCAAATGGATCGGTTTTTAATGCAAATGAAGGTTGGCTATCCGAAAAAATCTGAAGAAAAAACGATGCTTCAATTGTATAAAGGGAAGAATCCGTTTGAGAATCTTTCCTCGGTGGTAAACTCGGCGGACCTTTTACATATGAAAAATGAAGTTGGTAAGATTCTGATTCACGAGCCATTGGAAGACTATCTTTTAACCATCATTCACGCGACGAGAGAATCAGAAGATGTAGAAGTCGGAGTCAGTCCTCGTGGAACGCTTGCTTTCATGCGTAGCCTGCAAGCTCGAGCTTATTTACAAGGGCGTGAATATGTGACACCTGAAGATGTAAAACAACTCGCACCTTACGTCCTTTCCCACCGGCTTGTTCTTACATTAGAGAGTTCGATGACGAAGACAAAATCTGATGTCTTAACACGTATTTTACGGGAGATTGAAGCGCCTGTTGAACAGGGGTACGTAGAATGATTTCACAATGGGTAAAAGAGGTTCACTACTCTAAAACGTACAGTGTACTTGGTGGGGTCGTGCCTTTTCTTGTCATTCTCTCGATCATTTTAAGAGATATGCTGCTATTTAGCCTAGCCGTCTTTTTTATTCTGTTTATTTTTATTAACAAATGGTATCTCAACTATGTAACCGCAAACCTGGTCATACCGTATGAAACCATAACCCTGCGCTTGTTTCCAGATGAAGAAGGTGAGATCGCCATTCCCATTGAAAATCGCGGTAAGCTTCCTATCTTTAACGGCAAATGGGGGTATTACCTTTATGATCACGATGAATCCGTCTCCATTATAGACAGGGATGACAAGGATGCATTGCCTTCAAGCTACAAGAACCCGTTCAATATTCCAGCGAGTGCGAGGCGTCACTTCAAAACGAAGGTGACAGCTGTAAAGCGTGGGACGGCCCAAGTGCGAACAATCGAATTAATCATATATGACGCCTTTAAGCTAAGCTCTGTTCGTCTTCAATACCAAGGGTCCTTTCGTGGGGAAATCATCGTATATCCTACTCTCTCACCCATTGGCCATCTTGAAAAACTTTACTTACAGGAAAGAGGGAATCACACGCAGCCCTTCTCCCTGTATGAAGATGTAACGATGACAAGAGGAACCCGGGATTACATATCAGGTGACCCCTTTAACCGGGTAAATTGGAAAGCGACTGCAAGAACAGGAGATTTACAAACGAAAGTCTATGAAAATGTGATGCTCTCAAAATGGACTCTCATTTTGAATATCCGAGGAGAAGATTATTTAAAGCCAACAATTGAAAACCTGGAAGAAGTTCTTAGCCAAGTAGCCTATACGGCTCGTTTTGCCACGACAAATAATATTAGCTTTGAACTATTTATTAACGTAAAAGTTCCTGGCTCAGAGTCCGGCCTCCACCTACCTGCTGGTGAAGGGAAACATCATTTAATGAAAACATTGGAATTATTAGCTCGATTGCGTCATGGACAAGTGACCATATTAGAGGAAGCGATGCTTTATAATGTTTTCTTGAACCGCTCGGAAAAAAAACATGCTATCTTCCATTTTGGTGCATACGGTCAAACAGAGGACCACTTCTACCAGCAAGCCAAGCGATCAGGAGTAAAAATTTATCCGGTCAAAGCAAGGTGTGAGAATGGAGTTGAACAAAATGAACAATTGGCAACGTAAAGCCGTCACGGGGTTGCGGTTTAGTTTAGAAATGCTCTTACTTTATATCATCTTGTTTCCAAATTATATGGCTGATCCGGGGTTTCCTCCAGTCCTCCCGTTTGTGACAACGGTCGTGACTGGTGGGTTAATCATTTATGGGTTTCTTACCAAGATGAGAAAAGTCGGATTTACGTTTGGATCGTTACCTTTTGTATTCGGCATTGGCATACTCGTCGGATTCCATCCCTTTATCGCCTTGCTTCTGGCTCTAGCAATTTATTGGCGTGTATATGTAAGTACGAGAAACGACACAGAGGGAAATGAAATTAGAATTTTTCTCCTTACATTATTAGTCGGGTGCATTTACTATGTTGCATTTCAACATGCCCCTTATCAGACGTTAGTTCTTATTCTAACAACCGTACAATTTTTCGGAGCGCTTTTAGTCATCACACTCTCAAACATGACTCGTTCAAGTGTTCATACGGAACACAAAAAGCATCACGTACGCTGGACGATGATTATTTTACTTTCCGTCGGTACATTAGCATTAGCCGCTGGTGTGTTTGCTCCTCTTTTTACGAAAGCCATTCTTTTTCTGACACGTATGGTCACGATCGGCATTGGCTTTCTTTTCAGCCCAATTCTTTATTTGTTTTCCCTGATGAATATATACGATCAACCGTTGGAAGAAGAAAGTATGGATGAGGGAGAAAAGGGTAAGGACGAGGAAATACTTTTCCATGAAGTTGATGTCGATGAGACGTTTATAGGGTCAATGACATTTTATTGGATCCTTTCATCGATCCTGCTAATTATAGTCTTTATCATTCTCATTAAGAAAGTGAAGAATGAGACTTCCCAAAAAATGCAAATCGAAGCGTTTGATGAACAATTGATTACCTTACAACCTTCAACGTCTTCATGGAAAAACTTTAAAAATCACCTGATTCCTAATCACGAGGTGCGACGTCAATTTTACAAATTTGAATCCACACTTGCTAAAAAGGGCGCGGGACGAAAAGCTTCTCAAACAGCTGAAGATTGGCTGTCTAGTTTACCTGCCGATTCTTCTGATAAAGAAACGGTGTTACAAACGTATGACAAAGTACGGTACGGAAATAAAGAAGTTTCCTCTCAGGAGCGAGCTCATTTTAAAAAAGCGATTCGAAATATTATGAAGAGGGTAAAAGACGGAGATTGATAGCGTTACGACAAAAGCGGTACTGTTCCGTGACAATAAAGTTCTTTACTACGGAAAAAGTTGTTTACAGTCTTGGGTAGATGGTTCTTCAACAATCGGGCCAGATTGTTGAAGAACACAGGTCCCCTTGAATGGACAGGTTACATTTAAGGAATACAATAATGTTGAACATAATTTATGAAATACGTAACTACTTTTCATGGCATAGGTTAGGCATAATTGTCGATAAAAAAGGGTGTATACATCCCAGAGAATAAACAAGAAAAGTCGCAAGGCGCCCGACTATCGCGAATGGCGCCTGGAGCTAGACATCGAAACGTAGATTTTTTTTAATTTCTTAACTCTTAAGAAAAACCGCATAGCGGTCTTTTATTTTTATGGGGGATGACAGTTCATTTAGTACAGTGGAACAATTACTGCGTTAGGTGTTGTCCGACTATTTTCGTGATAGAATAAAGAAAACCATATAAACGAGGATGTGTATCATGACCAAACATCATATCTATACAATGAGTTTCGCAAGTGTCTATCCCCATTACGTTACGAAGGCGGAGAAAAAAGGACGTACGAAAACAGAAGTCGATGAAATCATCCGTTGGTTGACAGGGTATAGCCAGGAAGAGTTAGAAACGCAACTGGAAAAACAGACAGACTTTGAGACCTTCTTTGCGGAAGCTCCCCAACTGAATCCTTCGCGGGCTTTGATCAAAGGGGTGGTCTGCGGTGTCCGAGTGGAAGACATCGAAGAACCAACTATGCAGGAAATTCGCTATTTGGATAAACTGATCGATGAATTAGCAAAGGGAAAAGCGATGGAGAAAATTTTACGAAAACAATAATTAAAAGCGAAGAAACACTGATTCTATATATAAAATATAAAAGAATCGGTGTTTTTGCAGGCTGGATGCGAAAGGTACAAAAGTGATATTGTCGATTAGGTGAAAGAGGATATTGAGCTTCATTAATCATCAAAACGGATCTCTTGGGAGTTTAAGCAGTGCATTAAAGAAAAAGCCTTACTACATTCATATTAGGAATTACACCAAGAATTTATCGTAGGCATTATTAATCTTAAATATTTTCAACAATCGGGCGCATTTCCAGAATAAGAATTGCGCTCTATCTTTATGTAAGGGCCAGATTATTAAATAAAAGAAGAGTTTTTGGGCAATAGAGAAGAAATTTTTAGCATTCATATGTAATAAACTTTAATAAAAGACTCAGTGACAGAACGTCAATAAGGAGGAGTTTATCATGGCGAATGCATCAAGTAACAAGAGGACAGATTCTGCTTCAAGAGTGATCATGGCATCACCGCAAACCATCTATCAGGCATTCTTGAGTCCGGAAGCTCTGGTTTCGTGGCTTCCACCGAAAGGAATGTCGGGTCATATTGACACGTTTGATCCCCGCGAAGGCGGAACTTATAGATTGACCCTCACCTACGAAATGGAACTCTCAACCCCTGGCAAAACTTCAGAAAACACCGACGTAACCCAAATGAAGTTTTTGGAGTTGGTTCCAGACAATCGAATTGTACAAACTGTAAAGTTCGATTCCGAGGACCTAGCGTTCTCGGGGGAGATGATACAGAAATGGCTCTTGGAAGCAAATTCAGAAGGCACAAAGGTTACTGTCGTTTGTGAGAACGTACCTGAAGGAATACGAAAGGAGGATCATGACACAGGTTTAAGGTCTACACTGGAGAATCTTGCTGTCTTTACTGAGTGATAAACTGTAAAACCATTTTTGATGGTCTTTTTGAAAGCATCGATCTTAAGCAATCGGGCGCAAAAGTGGAATAATTGCGCCCGCTATTTTTGAAAAGAGCCAAATCGTATTGTGGTCAAAAGTAGGTTTGATTTGACAATTTTGTTCTGATTGTTGTTCTAACGATTAATGGTTGGCTTTTGCAACAGGGGGGATGTTTTTTAACACAATCATCATTTGTGAAAACGCGCTAACAACCATAATTAATGAGAAACTGATCATATGAAGGTGTGGTGGGAAGAGCACGATTAGTGGAAGAATGAGCCCGGTAATGAAAAAAACCAAACCCAGCTTTTTCGTCATCGTCCTGACCTTCTGAGGATCCTTAATGGATATCGATGTAGAAAAGGAATAATCCTTATCTAGGCGCGGGAGCTGGTTGCCGATTATGATATAGAGCCAGGCAACCAGGAAGACGATCCCAACATAAGGCGTTGTGAACCAACCATTCGCGTATCCGTACAATATCACCTGCACTCCGAACAGGAGAAACAACACATTGTTTCGAACCGTCTGGAAAAGCGGAATGTGTTTTGGACTTAAGGTGTTAAAATAGCGTAATCCTAAAAATAAAGTGAAAATGCCGATTGAGAGAAGTGGGAAAAGCAGTGTCGTCTGTAATTCTCCAAAATTAACCGGCTGCCCCGTAATCCAGAACCCTAAAGATGTATCATTTACAGGATGTAACATCACAGCACTTACTAACGTCGCAAGTACCCATATCATTGCCCAGCCATTCTTCTTCATCTACTCACTCCTACTGGCTCAATTTTTGTAACCACAAGACCACTTCATGGAATAATGTCATATTCAACGAATACACGACATACTGCCCGCGTTTCTCCCGATATACGAGATCGGCACCGTGCAAGAGGCTCAAGTGATTGGAAATACTTGGTTTAGTCATCTCAAAGGCATCAGCAATTTCACCCGCTGTCATATCCTTTTCCCGAAGTAATTCAAGAATATCTCGACGCGTATCATCGGCCAGCGCTTTAAAGGTACGTGTAGGATCCAATTTGTTTTCCACCATTCATTATTTAGAAAAATACTTAATTAACTAAATAGTACGTGGAAAGTATTCTAATTGCAAGAAAAACTTCTTTTAGAAATCAATTTTGTGACTCCAAACTTCCGTTTATAGGGCTCAGGAATTGATAATGCCTGGTATTTTGGAAAAAGACCATATTTCAAAGCAATTGGGGGATGTTTTTTACTAATAATGTTGAATACTTACTTTAGTACTTTAATTATAAGGATGAGGTTAAGATTGCAAAAGACTGCTTTGGTGGTTATTGATGTTCAAAATGCCATATTTGACGAATCTAATCCGATATACGAAGGTGAACAGCTTCTTAGAAATCTTCAGGACTTAATTGATAAGGCACGTACTGCTAACGTCCCTGTCTTTTTTGTCCAACATAATGATGAAGAATTCATAACTGGAACTCCTTCGTGGGAAATTCATTCTTTAATCTCTCCAAATGAAGGAGAACTAGTGATCCAAAAACATACTCCGGATTCTTTTCATGAAACCGTACTTCATGAAAAACTTAATGCAGAGCAAATCCAAAATCTTGTTATTGTCGGAAATCAGACCGAGTATTGCGTAGATACTACGAGTCGCCGTGCATTTAGTCTCGGTTATAATGTCACACTTGTCAAAGATGCCCACGGGACATGGGATACCCATACCTTAAGTGCTAAACAAATCATTGATCATCACAATGAGGTATTGGGTAATGCTTTTGCTGCTCTTAAGGAAACAAAAGAGATTCAGTTTTCCGATTAGGAGAGTGGTTAAATTTAATAATTGAATAAACTCCGTATCCCAGTTCATATCGTTTTGCCTTCAAAATCCCTTTATTATTATAATACTGGATGGTTCGGGTTGTTACTCCTTCTGTACTTAATACTGGTTCTCCTATCAAATCAAGCGTGTACACAGGACGGTGTTCTAAGAAATCACTTAAGTTGACTTCCCGCATTGGTGTAGAAGATCCCTACAATAGTGTTTTATCTGGTGTGTCATTTCCCTGAAATTTGTAGAGCTGAACCTCACCAAAATCAGTGCTGACCATTTTGGATTCTACTGGTTCAGGTAAATGGCTCATCGCTTCAACATAAGATTTAGCATTTTCCTCTTTGTCCTTCATCTGTAACAAAGCCACTCATCGAACCATCGTCTTTGAAGGGAAAGCCTATTAAAGCCAGTGTAGCTAATATTCCAATAAAAATAATAGCTAAAATAACCCACGTTTTTTCATTTCATTTTAATTCACCCCCCTCTTCAACTTCACTATAGCCTATGACGTCACGAGGTAACGACAAAATAAATTAGATAACGTTTTTCGTTTGTTAGAAAAAAACATTTTAACCATCTGAAGTTCAAAAAGAGCTAATACAGAATGGAAGGTTGCTTATTTGTAATTTATATTTCGTTATTAAGCAATCGGCGATTGTTGAATAACGGTAAAGAACTTTATTATCATAAATAATTCAAAGTGTAATGCTTTGAGTTAGGTGTAAAAGCAAGAAAAGCGCAAGGCGCCCGACTATCGCGATGGCACCTGGAGCTAGACATCGAAACGTAGATTTTTTTATAATTTCTGGTCTTAACTCTAAAAAAAGACAAAGGATCCCTCCTTTGCCTTATGTAGATTATTCTTTTAATAAACTATACACTTCTGCATCAAGCTTTTCAGCTAACTTTGGATCATACGTTTTCTCGTACTCCGGCTCTACCGTAATTTTCCCTCCGTAAAAAATAACATCTTCCACGGATTCTACATCTACTGTTACTATTCGCAATTTCATCGTTTTTTCAATCACATCAGAAACATCTGCTTTCCCTTTGACCGAATAGCAGCTGCCGTTACCAGTGATCCCTAGTGTCACTCGTGGTTCCGCTTGAATATTTTTAGCACTATTTGCTTTATGCCCGACCGCAAATTTAATCTGATCCCCTTCAGGTTGTGCGACCACCCAGGAAATCACACTTAAATCAGGCTGTTTCGTTTCCTGGTCTGTTGTAACCAAGGTGACAATTTTTTCACCTTGTAGTGATTCAACCAGTTCAGGACTTAACTTTTCTTCACGCTTTGCCACAATACCCCTCCTCGTAATTACTTAACTGCTTTCTTGGAATGTCCGGTAATCCTAATCTTACACTTCGGTCCATACCTTTATTATAGAAGTCGACAATGCTTTTTCCAAGTTCATTTAACCGATTCATGATTTCCGTATCAACTAGAGTTGAAGCAGAAAAATGGTCATTGTGAGCATAAACCGCTGATGGCAATGCATAGGCGTGGAAGTAACCCGCAAGAGGTTTTAACTGATGTTCAATCGCAAGAAAGTGGTGCGGTGATCCCCCCGTTGCAATAAAGCCAATGACTTTGCCTCGCAGACTATCATTTGGAATAATATCAAAGACGTTTTTTAATGCCCCGGTCATCGATCCTCTATAAATTGGCGTTCCAACAATAAATGCATCGGCATTTACAATTAAATCTATCACTTTTTTTGTATCCCCTTGATAAAGAGAAGGATCCCGACCATCACAATACTGTATATCATAATCCCCCAAGTGAATAATCTCAGTTTCGATCTGCGGATCATAGTCTTTTGCATAGTCAATCGCTTTATTAACAACAAGTAATGTTTTTGATCTCTCAGACCGACTTCCTGACAACGCCACTAGTTTCATACAGTAACACGCTGCTCTTTTAGTGCAGCTTCTTTTTCTTTAACGAGTGGAATGACTTCTTCACCGAACCTTTGTAAATCTTCTTCATAGTGGAAATGTGCAGTTAACACAAGATCGATTCCTATTTTTTTCAATTCAATAATACGATCCGCAACTTGTTCAGCTGTTCCGATCAGACCGGTTTTAAAGCCTTCATTATATTGAACAAGGTCTTTGAACGTCGAACTGGCCCACATACCTTTTTTATCTTTCGTTGATTGTCCTGCTTCTTTTACCGCATTGCTAAAGCCTTCAACTGCCTCGTTATCGGCATGTGAAACAATATCTCTTAACAGCTCTAATGCCTCTTCCTCTGTATCGCGGACGATTGCAAAACCATGAGCAGCAAATTTAATCTCTTCTTCTCTACCTTCTTTTCTAGCCAATGCTTTTACATCTTCAATTTGTTCTTTAAATCCTTCGATCGTATTGCCATTCATAAAATACCAATCGGAGACCTTTGCTGCCATTTCACGCGCCGCTTTCGAGTTACCACCTTGAAATATAGGGGGTCTGCCATTGACCGGTTTAGGTTTTAACGGTGCTTCATTAATTCTGTAAAAGTCACCCTTATAGGTTGTCGATTCTTCTGTCCACATCGACTTTAGTACTTGAATAAATTCTTCTGCTCGACGATACCTTTCGTCATGCTCTAGCCAATGTTCTCCGTACCCGATAAACTCTTGCTTAAACCACCCGCTTACTACATTAAGTGCAGCCCGGCCATTACTAATGTTATCTAGCGTGGCAATCATTTTCGCATAAACCCCTGGATGCCATAACCCTGGATGAACTGCGGAAATAAGATTGATTTTTTTTGTTACACTAGCTAATGCAGAAGCCAGTGTGATTGCTTCTAATTGATTTTCAGCACCGTAGCTGGCAATAAAACGTGTTTGTAAAAGTGCAAAGTCATAGCCTGATTCTTCGGCAATTTGCGCATATCGTTTATTTGATTCATAGTCCCATCCTGTTTTTTGTGGAAGCTTGGAGACAACTAACCCTCCACTTACATTCGGTACCCAATAAGCAAACTTCAATTCTCCCATTTCATCGTCCTCCTAAATTATTAAATTGGACGATTGACCTATGTTATACTATTTCATATATAATTAGGCTTAATCGTCACTCCCCGTGGCTTTGCTACGTCTAATTGTATCGACGAAAAAAGGTGTTGCAGCACCTTTTTTCTCTTTCCATAATCTTTTTATGTTACCAAGAATCCCTCCTCTACATAATAAAAACCCTCTTTTCTCAAGTCAGATGAGAAAAGAGGGTTTTATAAACGTAATATAAAAGCAGCCCAGCTCTCATCTTCGGAATATCCTACATTCCTCTGAAATTGGCACCGTGCACACATTACGTGCTGGTTGCCGAAGTATCATAGGGTCAGTCCCTCCACCTCTCTAGATAAGAAATTATTAAATTCATAATATTTTCACTCATTGTATCATATGTGCTGTATTCGTCAAGGGACAGGGGGACAGGTTCGTCGTCCCAGAACAACGCGAGGAACAAATGTATGACTTGACTCCCTGTCCCACTCTTACACGCAAAAAAAGTTAACAGGAGTATACTGGCACTCGTTTATCTTATTCATTCAGTATAATCAGAAATCAATAAAGGGAAAAAGTATGGACCGGAAAGGAAACTTGAAAAGCGATCTATACAGGAAGAGGTTTTACAGAAGGCTGTCCCCTCGCCATCAATCGAAGCTACTTTAATTTCTCTGTTTTAAAAGCCGGCAAACCCTCTTTCATTCATTGCTTAGTAAAGGTATCCTCCACGTGCTAACGCGCGGAGGGAAAGCAACTGCCCATCGCACCAAAAGAGGGACATGGTACCTGTCCCTCTGTCCCACTGTTTCTATTTAACTGACTAGAGATGCTGTTCATAATCTTTACTTCACAAACTGCTCTTCCTCAGTTGATCCAGTCAATGCGGTCGTTGACGACGTTCCGCCAGAAATGACGTTCGCCACTTCATCAAAGTAACCAGTACCGACTTCACGCTGATGCTTTGTTGCCGTATATCCCTCTTTTTCACTTGCGAACTCAGCCTGCTGAAGAGCAGAATATGCAGCCATTCCTCGTTCGCTGTAATCTTTCGCTAACTCAAACATACTGTGATTAAGGGCATGGAACCCTGCCAATGTGACGAATTGGAACTTGTAGCCCATCTTCCCTAATTCTTCTTGAAATTGAGCGATCGTCACATCGTCTAATTTCTTTTTCCAGTTAAATGAAGGTGAACAGTTATATGCCAACAGCTTACCTGGATATTTCTCATGAATCGCATCCGCAAACTTCTGGGCTTCTTCCAGGTTTGGCTCTGACGTTTCACACCAAATCAAGTCGGCGTATGGTGCATAAGCCAATCCTCTCGCTATCGCTTGATCGATACCGGCCTGAGTGCGATAAAAACCTTCGTGAGTCCGTTCGCCTGTAATAAATTCATGATCAACTGGATCCACATCACTTGTAATCAAGTTTGCTGCATTTGCGTCCGTTCGGGCGATGATGACGGTCGGCACTTCCATAACATCTGCGGCTAGCCGCGCGGAAATTAAATTACGAACGGCCTGCTGCGTTGGCAAAAGAACCTTTCCTCCTAAATGACCGCACTTTTTCTCGGAGGACAATTGATCTTCGAAGTGAACAGCAGCAGCTCCGGCTTCGATCATACCTTTCATCAATTCGAACACATTCAGCTGTCCACCAAATCCTGCTTCCGCATCAGCTACGATTGGAGCAAACCAGTCAATGTCGTTTTTTCCTTCACTGTGTTCAATCTGGTCAGCTCGCTGCAGCGCTTGATTAATTCGTTTTACTACATTCGGAACGCTGTTTGCCGGATAAAGACTTTGGTCAGGATACATTTGCCCTGACAAGTTCGCATCCGCTGCCACTTGCCAGCCACTTAAATAAATTGCCTTGAGACCTGCTTTTACTTGCTGGACAGCCTGATTCCCAGTAAGAGCTCCTAATGCACGGATAAAGCTTTCTTCATGTATCATACTCCACAACTTTTCCGCACCTCGTCTCGCTAACGTGTATTCTATGGATATAGAGCCTTTTAGCTTTTCAACATCTTCTGCTGTATACGGCCGCTCTACCCCATGCCAGCGAGTATTCGTTTTCCATTCTTGGTCCACCTTTTCTACATTTTGATTCATGATAAAATCCCCTCCGATTTCGTATCAAGATATGGATAAGCCATCAATGTTAAAAAGTCTACAAACTTCTCTTGCGTAATAAGCTCAATAAACAAATCTTTCGCTAACGTAAATTGCCCTTCTGAAAACACTTGATCGCCTTGGTCGACACGGATTTTCTCCAGTTCCTCATCCACGAAGCTCTGAACCATCTCAGCTGTTATTTTCTCTCCAGTTTCAAGCTTCCCTTCTGGATGCTTGATCCACTGCCAAACTTGCGCTCTGGAAATTTCAGCTGTAGCAACATCTTCCATCAAGTTGTTAATAGGCACTGCTCCGAAACCTCTAAGCCACGCCTCAATATATTGGACCCCAACAGAAATATTAGATCGAAGCCCCGGTTCTGTAATCGGACCACTTGGAATGGCAAGAAGATCTTCTGCTTCGACAATGACATCCTCTCGTTGCTTTGAGCGTTGATTGGCTACCGGCATATGCTCGTCAAAAACTGCCTTTGCAATTGGGACAAGCGCCGGATGAGCTACCCACGTACCATCATGGCCATCGAGTACTTCGCGTTCTTTATCCGCACGAACTTTTTCCATTGCCGTCTCATTTGCGTCCGGATCACCTTTAATCGGAATTTGAGCCGCCATTCCGCCAATTGCATGAGCCCCCCGCTTATGACACGTTTTAACAACATATAAAGTGTAGGCGCGCATAAAGTTTACTGTCATCGTGACTAACGAACGATCGGGTAAAATAAAAGATTCATGGTTTCTTAGTTTCTTAATGTAGCTGAAAATATAATCCCAGCGACCACAGTTTAAACCTGAACTGTGCTCTCTTAGCTCATATAAAATCTCATCGGCTTCAAATGCTCCGTTAATCGTTTCAATAAGCACCGTCGCTTTAATCGTCCCCCTAGGAATCTCTAATTCATCTTGAGCAAAACAGAAAACCTCATTCCACAACTTAGCTTCTTCATACGATTCGAGCTTTGGTAAATACAAGTAAGGACCAGACCCTCTTTTTAGTAATTCCTTTGCGTTGTGGAAAAAATACAGGCCAAAGTCAAACAATGAGCCACTCATTTGCTGTCCTTGAATGCGAAGTAAACCTTCTTCTAGATGCCATCCTCTCGGGCGTACGATAAGAGTTGCCACCTCGTCGTTTAGTTTATATTCTTTCCCATTCGTTCCAGTAAAGTCGATCGTTCTGCGAATCGCTTCGTACAAGTTTACTTGACCGTGGAGTTGATTCGACCATGTTGGTGAGTTTGCATCTTCAAGATCGGCCATAAACACATTTGCTCCTGAATTTAATGCGTTGATCACCATTTTCTTATTTCCGCTCGGTCCAGTAATTTCTACTCTTCTGTCTTGAAGTGGCTCTGGAACTTCAGCAATTTGCCAGTCTGTTTCACGAATACGTTTCGTTTCTGTTAAAAAATCAGGAAGAGTGCCTTGATCAATCTGTCGTTGTCTTTCTTCCCTGTCTTTTAAGAGAGTTTGTCGCTTTGCTTCAAATTGATCGTGAAGCTTTTTTAAGAATACTATCGCTTCGACTGATAGAATTGTAGAAAATTCTCCCTCAACTGTTCCTAAAATTTGTACATCGTCTACCTTTGAAGATGACATAAAGAACCTCCCTAATCGATGCTCAAACTCATATCGTAATCTCGTTTGAACTCGCGATGTTATTCAATATTTCCATTCCCACAGCAAAAGTGACAGACAACCGCCCCTGTTCCATAACAATCCTGACAACCATGTTCCTGTTTCACTACTTCCACTTTGTGGAAATGAGAAGTTTTACAAGACTTACAGCCAACATCCCCGTGCCCATTGCATTTATGGCAGTTCATTTTATTCCCTCCTTTTATCACCACTGTTATGATACAGTTTTTATTATAGTATGTATTGTATAACAGGTAGTGATAAAAAAACAACACTATTTACCAATGTTTTTTCAGAAAAAATAAAAAACATACAAGAATACTTCTGGAGCAAGGGATTGAACACAAAAAAATATTAAAATTAATAAAGAACCCAACGTTAATCAAAAATCGTTAGGTTCTTCACATTCTGTTATGCATCAGTCGTTAGACACACCATTCAATACGACTTTCTTTATTATTTCTACACCTTTTTCAATCTCGTCAACGGATAATCCCCCATAGCCCATCACGATATGCTCGCAATAATCTCCCTTTAAAAGCGAATAGTTTTCTACGGGATAGACGATGACACCTTCTTTTTTTAACTTTCTCATAAGCGACTCGTTAAAATTCATTTTCGGAAGTTTAACAACTAAATGCATACCTGCAGATTGGCCAAAGATAATAGCCTCTGGAAAAGCCTTTTGGATAGCAGATACGAGAGTGTCACGGCGCTTTTGATAGACTCTTTTCATTTTACGAATATGGCGTTCCATATAACCTTCTTCAATAAACCGGGCCAACGTTCCTTGATCTAATGATGCAGAGTGACGGTCGGTATACCACTTTAACTCCCGAAAGCCTTCTACGAGATGAGGGGGCAAAATAACATAGCCGATCCTTAACGCGGGTGATAGAATTTTACTAAATGTCCCGACGTAAATGACACATTCATCATCAAGACTATACACAGCAGGTACGGGAGATCGGTCGTACGTAAATTCACTATCATAGTCGTCTTCTACAATGTACGTGTTCATTTCCCTCGCATATTCAATCAACTGAATCCTTCTTTGAATGGGGAGCGTTCCCCCTAGTGGAAACTGGTGGGATGGAATAACGAAAACGAAGCTTGGTGTTGACTCTTTTGGCAATTGGCTTGTTAGTATTCCATTTTCGTCAACAGGAACGGGTACGACCGCTTTGCCAGCTGAAGTAAAAATGGTCCTCATTTCATCTGTAACCGGGTCTTCTACAGCCACTTCCCCTTGGTTTTTATTTAGAAAATTCGTCAACATGCTTAAACCTTGTGTTGCTCCAGACGTGATCACAATTTGGTCCTGATGGCAGTGAATACCGCGATGACGTAGTAAGTAATCCGTTAACACCTTTCTTAAATGTTCAGAGCCACCTGGTTGATGGTAACTGAACGTTTCCTTCGGCGAGTCTATACAAACCTCTTTCGATAGCTTTCCCCATACCTTCTTTGGAAAACGATCAATCCCTGGATTCCCTGCTTTAAAATCGATCATGTCTTTATTCACATTCACAGCTGTCTTTTCTAGGGGAGGTGCTTGCATCCTTGGTCTCTTTTGGAAGGAAACCCCTTCCGCCACATAAGTTCCTGATCGTTCCTGAACATATAAATAACCTTCACTAATCAGTTGCTCGTTCACTTCTATCACAACGTTTCTTGAAACATTTAGAAGCTGACTCAGTTCTCGAGAAGAAGGGAGCTTTTCATTTTCTTTGAACTCACTTGAGAGGATCTTTTCTCTAATTTGTCCATAAACTTGTTGCGTCAACGTTCTCTTATCATTTCGGTTTACCTGTAACCACACATTCTCTCCTCCTGATTAACGACTTTGATCTGGTTCTATAAAAATATCATTATTGTGGTACTACTTCTTACCAGATTACCATGATAGGATGCAGAAAAGGAGGTTTTTTCTTTGAAAACGATCGGATTTATTGGTGGGCTTAGTTGGGAATCGACATCTGAGTATTATCGTTATGTTAATGAAACAGTGAAAGAACAGTTGGGCAACCTGCATTCAGCGAAATGCTTCATGCACTCTTTTGACTTTCAGGAAATGGTTGACCTGCAGCATGAAAGTAAATGGCAAGAAGCTACTGACCTTATGGTTCATGCGGCAAAAACACTTGAGACAGCAGGCGCTGATGTAGTGGTGATCTGTACGAACACGATGCATAAAATGGCTGACGTAATGGAAACCAAAATGAATATCCCCCTTCTTCATATTGCGGATGCTACAGCGGAAAAAATCATAGCTGCAAAGCAAACGAAAGTCGCTGTGTTAGGGACGAAGTTCACGATGGAAGACAGTTTTTACCATGACCGGTTAAAACAACACGGAATTGAAACGATCATTCCTACTGAAGAAGAACGAGCAGTCGTTCATCGCGTCATTTATGATGAGCTTTGTAAAGGCGTGTGTAAACCTGAATCAAAAGCAGTTTACATTGACATCATCGAGAAGCTGCATAATCGTGGTGCAGAAGGCATCGTGCTGGGATGTACTGAAATCCCTTTACTCATTAAAGCAGAAGATGTAAATGTTTCTGTCTATGACACAACGAAAATTCATGCAGAAGCCGCTGCTGTCTTTGCGCTTGACGATGAAAAAGTGACAAATTAGCCTCTATTAAAAAAAGTTGCAGCACCACTTCAGTCAGTGGGCTGCAACTTTTCTCTATTCATACTATAAACTACTCGATCTTTTCTCCCAGTCGTCGTTTCAGCCTTCTTAAGAGAATGTAGAATCGCTTCTTCCGTTACTTCGGCTGCGCAAGTAAAAAGCTTATTCATAACCTGATGGTCGTCACGAAGTTGGGGCCGTGATTCAATCATCTCATTTAATGAATGAGGAACACGGTTAGCCGTTGAGAAAGCGATGACGATATCTCCACTTCCGTTACTATAGTGACTCCCCGTTCTACCTAACCCAATCCCACAGCGCTTTGCTACTCGTTTTAGCTGTCTGTCACTAAGCGCAGCATCGGTTGCAAGGACGATGATAACCGACCCGTCGGATGTTTCAGAGATTCCGCTTTCTGGCTCTGCCGAAGCTGCATATCTATCCTGCTGAAATTCTTCTTTTTTGCCGAAATTCGTGAGCACTAAACAACCCACTATAATATCTGGTCCGTCATTTGTCGAGATCACTCTTGACGTTGTACCGATCCCACCCTTAAAGCCAAAGCAAACCATGCCTTTCCCTGCACCAACGGCTCCTTCATCTGCACGATTGGTAGATGCTTTGCGCAATGCTTCAACGGCATGCTCTGATTTTACAGAAAAATGGCGGATCGAGTTTAAGTAGCTATCATTGCATTCACCGGTCACAACATTTATCGTTCCTGTTGTTTCCCCGACTTCAGGTGTTTCTTCTAGCATAAATTGTAGTGCCCCTTGCGTCACTGCTGGTACAGCAAACGTGTTCGTAAGCATGATCGGGGACTCGATAACCCCTAATTCATCGACCTGAACTAATCCAGTTGTTTTTCCAAACCCGTTAATGACATAACTAGCAGCGGGAACCTTTTCTCGAAATAGATTATCACTATGCGGAAGAATCGCCGTTACACCCGTACAAGCATACTCATCTTCTTTACCCAAAGGGAAGTCTAACGTAACATGCCCAACCTTTACACCAGCTACGTCGGTAATACAGTTTTTATCCCCTATAGGAAACTGTCCTACTAAACCATCGTTGCTCATTTCTCCAGCTCCTTTTATCCTGTTCGCTTTTTAAATGATGTTAGTATATGTTGCGTCAATTTTCCTGGCTTGCCGCCACAAATAGGAACCCCATCGACCTTTGTAACCGGTAATACCTCTGAAGTCGTGCTAGTAAGAAAAACCTCATCTGCTTTCAGTAATTCAGCTTCTGAAAAATGAGATTCTTGAAATGTGATATCTTCAGCTTCACAAACTTGCTTTACCGCCATTCTCGTTATTCCAGGCAAGATTTGCTTTGTAAGAGGCGTTGTCACTACTGTGTTCCCCTTCACAATAAAAATGTTTGAGCTCGTTCCTTCTGTTACATGTCCGTCCTTTACCAAAACCGCTTCATAGCAGCCCTTTTCAGAAGCTGTTTGTTTAGCCAATATATTTGGAAGTAGATTTAACGATTTTATGTAGCAATTTGCCCATCGTTCATCTGGGTGTATTATGACCGGAGCTCCCTCTTCCACAAGTTCTTTTTTTAGAGAACTAGCAGGCTTAACTGTCATCGATACCGAAACTGGTACGCTTGGGAATAAGTGATTTCTCGCCGCGATTCCTCTTGTGATTTGAAGGTAAACATAGCAATCGGCTAATTTGGCTTTCTTCACCCCTTCGAAAATGAGCTCTCGGATCGGAGATATTCCATCTGACAAGTTTAATTTAATAGCCTGCGCACTTTTCTCAAGCCGGTCTAGGTGCTCATCTAGCATAAATCCTTTCCCGTTATAAAACCGAATCACCTCGTATACGCCATCTCCAAATTGGTGACCTCTCTCATCGATCGGGATCACCTGCTCATCTAATGAAACAAACTTTCCGTTAATATAACCAATGCTCATTTCATCTGCCTCCTTTTTTTGCTTCTTTTTTATATTTTAACTTTTTTACTGTCGTCTTTGTAGAGTCAATTGAACCCTGTGCTCCCCAGCCTTTTTTCTATATCCAGGGAAAACAACCATACCCCACTCCTCACATTTTCATAGTTATAGTTAATACGAACTAGTTGAGGAGAGATGATCGTTGACAATTTTAGTCACAGGATGCGCAGGTTTTATCGGAGCTCACCTTGTGAAGAAACTCACGAGCGAGGGGAAAACTGTCATAGGAATTGACAATTTAAATACTTATTACGATCCTAAACTAAAAGAAGCGCGTTTAAAATGGATAATTCATCCACTATTTACGTTCATAAAGGGATCTTTGGAAGATAAATCAACGTTAAAGAATCTCTTTAATGATTATTCACCTACTGTAGTGATCAACTTGGCTGCCCAAGCAGGGGTAAGATATAGCTTAGAAAATCCAGACGCCTATATCGATTCAAATCTCGTCGGATTTACAAACCTAATGGAATGCTGCCGCCAAACGGAGGTAGAGCATGTTATTTTTGCGTCAACAAGCTCCGTATACGGGCTGAATACTAACATGCCTTTTTCAACAAAAGATCATGTCGATCACCCCGTCAGTCTTTATGCCGCAACAAAAAAAGCCAACGAACTATTGGCTCATACGTACAGTCATCTTTACAGGATTCCGACGACGGGGCTTCGTTTTTTCACGGTTTATGGCCCTTGGGGACGTCCTGACATGGCCTTGTTTCTTTTTACAAAGAATATCCTTGAGGGAAAACCGATCAAGGTCTTTAATTACGGAAACATGAAGCGCGACTTTACCTACATCGATGATATTGTAGAAGGCATCGTGAAACTTCTTGATCACAAGCCTGTCGCTTCACCCTGTTGGAAAAGCCAAAGTCCAGATCCTTCTATAAGCTCTGCCCCTTATAAATTGTATAACATCGGAAACAACAAACCAGTGCAATTAATGGACATGATCGTCACATTGGAAAAAAAATTAGGTATCGTCGCCCAAAAAGAGTTTTTGCCTATTCAGCCTGGTGACGTAGTCGAAACGTATGCAGACATCGATGATTTAGTTAAAGACGTCGAGTTTAAACCAGCCACTTCAATTGAAGAGGGGATCGACCGCTTTGTCGATTGGTACCAACGATTTTATGATGTTTAATTGAAGTAAAACAAAGACAGCACAAAAATGTTTGAGACACTCCCTAAACATTTTATGCTGTTATATAGAGGCTGCTGAATAAGTAGCATACGCCTACATGGCAAGAGGATATGCTCTTGCACTTGATTTTGATAGAGCCAAGGGTGCTGCTGCAATGGCGGAGACTCCCTCAGGAAAAGCAACAATGGTCTTCTTGCGACGAGGAACCGCAGTGAGTACGCCTTTCGCGAATGAGGAGGCTGAAGCGTTGCCTGCGGAAAGCGAAGCCATGGAAGCGGTACCCTTTGTATTTGAGTTCTAGAGTTATTCAGCAATCCCTATATAACCTGGTAAAAACCTCCAAATATTATCATCTATCTTTTTACACAACAACAAGAGAGCTCTACTTTTTTCTTAATGAACAAAATGATTTTTAAGTTGATCACGGAGTGCCCGCTTTAAAAACTTTCCTACGGATGTTTTTGGGATTTCCTCGAGAAATACGATGTCGTCAGGTAGCCACCATCTAGCAAATTGCGGTGTTAGAAATTCCCGTAAGTCCTCTTTTGTCACTGTTTTTTTGAATTCATCTTTTAAAACAACACAAGCAACAGGACGCTCTTGCCATTCATTGTGAGCCACGGCTACCACACTTGCTTCAAAGACAGCCTCGTGAGCCATCAGAGCATTCTCAATATCGACAGAGGAAATCCATTCTCCGCCACTTTTTATTAAATCCTTCGTCCTGTCTACAATCTTAATAACACCTTCTTGGTCAACTGTTACGACATCACCGGTATGAAGCCAACCGTCTTGGAATGCTTCCTCTGAGCGTTCATCCTTATAATACTCATCAGCAATCCACGGGCCACGTATCAGCAGTTCGCCCATTTCCTCTCCGTTCCAGGAAGTTTCACCGGCTGCACCTGCCACCTTCATTTCAAGCCCCGGAACAAGCAAACCTTGCATAGAACGAACCTCTAACCTTTCTTCTTCTGCTAAATTCTCTTGATAACTTTTTAGTCTAGAAAGCGTGACAAGTGGGCTTGTTTCCGTCATTCCATAAGCATGAAGGAAAGGGATATTGTATTTACTTTCGTAGGCTTTTATCATTCCTCTCGGTGCAGCAGCACCGCCACACAACACAGCACGAAGACTACTCGTGTCATAGTTACCTTTCTCCAGTTCATTAAGTAATCCTAACCAAATAGTTGGAACTCCGGCAGTAACAGTCACTGCCTCTGATTCTATAAGTTCTGCTAGTAATTTCGGGGTGAATTGCGGTCCAGGAAGAATTTGTGTTGTTCCTAGTAATGTCGCTGTAAATGGTAACCCCCAGGCATTCGCGTGAAACATAGGAACTACTGGCATACACCGGTCAGATTCAGAGATTGCAGCAGTGTCAGCTAGTCCCATTGCAAAGCTGTGCAAAACAATTCCACGATGGGAGTAGACAACACCTTTTGGGTTCCCTGTCGTTGCTGAAGTATAGCACATACCTGCGGGTAAGTTTTCATCAATCTCTTTTACAAATTCAAATTTTTCATCTTCCTCTTCCAGAAGCTGTTCATAGGAATATAGTGGGGATAAGGTTGATTCCGGTAGAATTTTTTCATCGGACATTACGATAAAGGCTTTTACTGTTTTTAATTGATCACTGACCTTTTCAATTAACGGGAGGACATCCTCATCGATTAATAGCACTTTATCTTCAGCATGATTAATAATATATACTATATGTTCTTCGGATAGACGAATATTAATTGTGTGTAGAACCGCTCCCATTCCTGGTGCTGCAAAATAAGTTTCTAGATGACGATGATGATTCCAAGCTAATGTCCCTACACAATCGCCTTGAGAAACGCCGAGATTTGCTAATGCGCTAGCAAGACGTCTCGTTCTTTGTCCAATTTCCTTATACGTTAATCTCGATACCTTTGTAGAAGTCCTTGAGATGATTTGTTTTTTCGGGAAAAACTTCTCTGCTCTTTCTAACATTGCCCCAACCGTTAATGGTAAGTTCATCATTTTCGCATCGCCCCTTCGAGAAGTAAATTATAATACTCTGCTATTTTTCAAAACCCTTATATTCTCTTCAGTCATGTTTAACAGAGATGTTAAAACTTCTTCTGTATTTTCTCCTTTTGCTGGCGGTTTTAATGAGTGGTCGATAGCAGCGTGTGGTTGTGTTAACACTTGCCTAATACCCCAGTCTGTGTCACTAATGTTACTTCTGTCTTTTATATATTCATTTTCAATTAGCTCTCCAGGTTCCAATACCGGTGTTAAGCAACAATCGACTTCCATACTAAACGTTGTCCATTCTTCTAAAGTTCTACTGGAAAATAAGGAGACTACTTCTCGATATATCTGATTTTCCTCCTCAGATGCTGAAAAATGTGCACCAATCCAATCTACTCTATCGACTCCATGACAAAAATTCTCCCAAAACTTCTTTTCTAAAGCTGCAAGACTTACAAAACGATGATCCTTTGTTTGATAAATTTTATAAGAAATGATCTCACCACGAAGCAAGGATATGCCATTTTGTTGACCTTTTTCCTGTTCAAACAAGACGTGATTTGTCATAAGTGAAACCATAACGTCTGTAAGCGCAAGATCGATGTGCTCTCCTTTTCCCGTTCTTGAACTATTAATCAAAGCAGCTAAAATGGCTTCGTTAGCTGCAATGCCTCCAACTAGATCAGCAAAAGTATTCGTAGGGTGAACAGGCTCTCCGGCTTTATTTTTCATTTGCGCTAACGCTCCACTCACCGACATATAATTGAGGTCATGGCTTCCGAGGTGATTCATTTTTCCCGACTGTCCATAACCAGAGATAGAGCAATAAACGATATCGGGCTTTTCCTTTTTCACTCTCTCATAATCGATTCCAAGTCTCTTAGCTACACCCGGTCGGAAACTCTCGATCACAACATCTGCTTCCTTTATTAAATCCAAGGCAATCTGTTGACCTTTAGCCTCCTTTAAGTTAAGAACGATGCTTTTTTTATGACGGTTATTTGCCAGGAAAACCAATCCTGTACCGTCTTTTTGATCCCCCATTGTCCGAGCCGGGTCTCCTTCTGGTGGCTCTACTTTGATCACTTCCGCCCCTAAGTCCGCTAAACGCAGACTGGCATAGGGTCCTGGAAGATAAAACGAGAAATCTATCACACGTATACCTTTTAGCATCTGTATGTTCCTTTCTCTTTTTTAATGCGTATCCTATTAGGAATATAACGTATTGTTATACAGACAATTAATCCAGTGTATTTGTTTTGTCCAGCTCTTTTCTTAATAGGAATTTTTGAATTTTTCCACTCGCATTTCTCGGGAGCTCTTCAACAAATAAATAGCGGCGCGGACGTTTGTAACCGGCCAACCGAGCACTTTTATTGCAAAACTCATCCAATTCCGCTTCAGAAATATCTCCGTTTTTCACCACTACAATGGCTGTCGCTCTCTCACCCCATTTTTCATCAGGCTCACCAATGACAGCTACATCGAGTACACCTGGGTGCTCATGGAGAATATCTTCTATTTCACGTGGGTAGATATTTTCACCACCGCTAATAATCATGTCGTCAACGCGATCAGCAATCCACAGGTACCCTTCTTCGTCAAATGACGCAATATCTCCAGAATAATACCAACCTTTATAGATCGCACTTTTCGTGGCATCTTCCCTGTTATAATAACCTTGCATTATACAAGGCCCTCGTACAATGAGTTCACCCGTCTCTCCTGGTAATAAAACATCTTCCGGTTCTGAAGGTCCACCGTCTCTCGGGCTCACAACTCGTATTTCATGGTTTAAACACGCTTTTCCAGCAGATCCTGCTTTTCTGATCTGGTCTTCCTCTCGTAAAAAGGTTACTGCAGGCCCCATTTCAGTCATCCCATATGCTTGCACTAAGCCCACTTCAAATTTTTCCTGAATCGTATGAACGAGAGAAGGTGCCATTGGAGCAGCGCCGTATAGCCCTAAACGTAACGATTTTAAATTATAGTGCTCTAAGTCTTCTTGGAGCATCATATTCCACATTGTCGGAGCTGAAAAAAACATCGTGATCTGTTCTCTTTCAATAAGCTGCAGCGTTTTCTTTGGTTCAAAATGATGGGTAATTATATTCGTTGCTCCAATATGAACTCTCGGTAAAAATGCACAATGTAACTCTGCACAATGAAACATTGGAGCGGTTACTAATCCACGATCATCTTCCGTTAGGCTCGTCGCAGCTACTAGAATGAGACTTTGCTCTACCATATCTCTATGACGATGCATCACTCCTTTTGGCCGTCCTGTAGTTCCACTTGTATACATAATGGCATAGAGGTCCTCTTCTGTTACCTCAACCTCAGGACGCTTAGCCGGAGCATTGGCTATTTTTTCATGGTAACCAACAGCATAATTAGGTACATCTTTATCAACATACCAGAAAGAAACACCATCCATCTCTTTATGAATCGCATTTATTTGAGGGTGCAGGGCTTTTTCAAATAAAACGATCTTTGGTGCCGCGTCTTCCAAAATATACTTCAACTCATCCACTGCTAGCCTGAAATTAATAGGATTAAAAACAGCACCGATTTTAGCACATGCGAAAAAAGTTGTTGCCAACTCCTCAGTGTTAAATAAATAGGTTGAGACTCGGTCCCCTTTCTTTACACCAGCTGTAATGAAAGCATTGGCTACCTTATTAATTTGCTGATCCCACTCTTCATAAGTAAGCCGAACCTCTTTTTGCACATAAACTAATGCTTCTTTTCGAGGATATTTTTGAACCGTCTGCTCAAATAACGTTCCGATTGTTGTGTACACAATTACATCCCTCCAATAATAGATTCATTAGCTTGCCAAACTAGTAGATCGATACTTTCTGTAGAACTGAAAAACTTCAAATATGATTTTGACGATCAATCTAATCGCTCAATAATGGTTGCATTCGCCATTCCATGACCTTCACACATCGTTTGTAGACCGTATCGTCCACCCGCTCTTTCAAGTTCATGAACCATCGCGGTCATGAGACGAACACCGCTTGCGCCGAGAGGGTGCCCTAACGCAATCGCTCCTCCGTTAGGATTAAGCTTTTTAGGATCTGCTCCAGTTTCTTTTAACCATGCGAGCGGGACAGGGGCGAATGCTTCATTCACTTCGAAGATATCGATGTCATCTAGCGATAATCCTGATTTCTTTAGTGCCAGTTCCGTTGCCGGAATCGGGCCTGTCAGCATCAATGTTGGGTCTGAACCTACAACAGTTCGAGTGTGAATTTTAAACCGTGGCTTTAAGCCTAGTTCTTCAGCTTTCTCCTTTGACATGATTAAGACAGCACCTGCCCCGTCACTGATCTGACTTGAATTTCCAGGGTGAACCTTCCCTTCTTTACTAAAAGAAGGATTTAATTCTGATAATTTTTCTAAAGTAGTTTCTCTTCTCGGTCCCGTATCTTCACGGAGTACTGACTTCGATCCATCAGGTAACGTAACTTCAACCGGAACGATTTCTTTTTCGAAATAACCTTCTTCTTGTGCTAATAAGGCTTTACGATGACTTTCTAAAGAATACCGGTCAAGCTCTTTACGGGTGAACTGCCATTTCTCCACAATCTTTTCTGCAGATATTCCCTGATGAACAATTTCATAATGCTCCGTTAACTTTTCACTGGGCAGAGCACCTTGAAAATTTGTTCCCATCGGTACTCGTGACATATTTTCTACTCCCGCAGCAATAACGACATCCATGTCTCCACTCAAGATCGCTTGAGCTGCAAAGTGAATCGCCTGTTGACTAGATCCGCATTGACGATCGATCGTCGTTCCAGGTACATGTTCTGGAAATCCAGCAATAAGCGCAGCCACCCGCCCAATATCTCCAGCCTGTTCACCTGATTGAGTTACACAGCCCATGATAACGTCCTCAACTAACTCAGCTGATATCCCAGCACGACTGACAACTTCTTTTAGCACAGTGGCAGCAAGGTCATCAGGGCGAATATGCTCGAGTAAACCTTTCCGTCTTCCAACGGGAGTTCTTACCGCTTCAACTATGACCGCTTCTTTTCCCATATAAAAATCACCTTTCTTTTACAAGCCGATATTTTTGGCAATAATTGTTTTCATAATTTCATTGGTTCCAGCGTAAATAGTGGAAACTGGTGTATCACGAAAGCGCCTGGCTATTTTGTACTCTTCCATATAACCGTATCCTCCATAAAGCTGCATACATGTTGATGCTATTTGCTTTGCCATTTCAGTTAGCTTCCATTTTGCCATTGACACCTGGGTAACTACGTCTTCACCTGCAATATGTTTAGCAATGAGCTGATCAAGAAATGTACGGCCCATTTCAATTTCAGTCGCCATCTCAACTAACTTAAATTGTGTATTTTGAAACTTACTAATTTGCTGTCCGAAAGCTTTTCTTGTTTTTACATATTCCATCGTCATCTCCAACATATCTTCTGAAGCAACTTGGGCTCCAATTGCAACCACTAGCCTCTCCTGCTGAAGCTTTTCCATTAAATAAAGAAAGCCTTTTCCTTCTTGACCTAATAAGTTTTCTTTCGGCACTCGACAATCTTCAAAAATTAATTCTGCCGTATCCTGGCTGTGTAAGCCTATTTTGTTGAGCTTTCGCCCCCTAGAAAACCCTTCTGTCCCACGTTCTACTATGAGTAAACTGACCCCAGTATGCTTAGGTTTTGCCTGCGGATCGGTTTTACAAGCAACAACGACTAAATCTGAATGAATACCATTGGTAATGAACGTTTTTTGCCCGTTTAAAATATAATCGTCACCATCTTCCACTGCTGTTGTCTTAATGTTCGCAAGATCAGACCCAGTACCTGGCTCGGTCATTGCTATTGCTGTAATTGTTTCACCAGTTAAACATTTGGGAAGCCAGCGGTGTTTTTGTTTTTCCGTCCCATAGGCCAAAATATAGGGAACAACGATGTCATTATGAAGACCAATGCCAACAAGGCTCGTCCCTACCCTCTCTAATTCTTCATTTATAATAACGGAGAAGCCCCAATCTACCTCAGCACCTCCATACTTTTCCGGAACGTCAGGACATAGAAAACCTTGTTCCCCCATTTTCATCCAAAAGGATCGGGGAATCATTCGTTGATCCTCCCATTCATCAAAGTACGGATAAGCTTCTTTATCTAAAAATTTTCGCAATGCTTTTCGAAACATATGATGTTCTTCCGTTAAATAGGGATGGTTCATTCTTTCTCCTCCAATTTTTGTCGATTACACGGGCGCAACCTAAGACTGTACTTCCTCGAACTTTTGACGTAATTTGTATTTTAATATTTTTCCTGATGCGTTCCTCGGCAATTGTTTCTCAAACACGATGTTTCTTGGAACTTTATAGCCGGCAAGCTTTTCTCTGCAGAATTGACGAAACTCCTGTTCATCAATATATTCACCATCTTTTGGAACAACAATAGCTGTGACTGCTTCACCCCAAACTTCATCAGGTAAGCCAATTGTCGCAGCCTCCAGCACTTGAGGGTGTTCATACATTACTTGCTCTACTTCAATCGAGTAGACATTTTCCCCACCGGAAATAATCATGTCCTTTTTGCGATCGACTAATGTCATATACCCCTCTTCGTCGGTGACAGCTAAATCGCCGGTATAAAGCCAATCTCCCTTCAACACTTTCTTAGTTTCTTCAGGTTTTTTATAGTACTCCTTCATAATCGATTCTCCGCGCAAAATGAACTCCCCGACGACTCCTGGGACAACATCTTCCCCTGTTTCGTCTACAACACGTGCTTCTGTTGTAAAAAATGATTTTCCACTTTTGCCAAGATGATTTTTATGCCCTTCTGGATCAAGCAAGATGCCTCCAGGCCCTGCTTCAGTTAATCCACATAAATTAAAAAATTGATCGGTTTGAAACAAATCCATGCTTCTTTTCACAGTCTCCGGAGCCATCGGAGCAGCTCCGTATCCACATCGTTGAATTGAGGTTAAGTCATACTCCGTCGCATTCGGTATTTGAAGTATGAAATTATACATAGCCGGCACGCCAAAGAAATGCGTTATTTTGTATTCTTCGATTGCTTTTAACGTTTCTATTGGATGAAACTCACGGTGAATCACATGAGAAGCACCTAGTACTACCCCCGACACCAAGAATAGATTCAACTGTGCCGAATGAAACAACGGAGCAATATGAAGGAACCGGTCATGCTGGTTAATGCCCATTCCAATAATCATCGTTAGCCCAACATTAAATACTCGTCTATGATCAAGTAAAGCTCCTTTTGGTCTTCCAGTGGTGCCGGACGTATACAAAATCTCAAGATCATCTGTTTCAGATACGTCTACATCGGGATCATTTATTTGATCAGTTAGGAGTTCCTGGTAGGATACGTGGTGAGGTGCTTTCGACTGTCCGATGGTTATCACTGTTCGAATGCCGGTCTTTTGACTCGCTTCTTCAATTAACTGAGCAAATTCATCATCACAAATCACTACAGATGCATCAGATTGTTGTAAAATGTAGTGAACTTCACCTGTTGAAAGCCTGAAATTGACGGGTACAATAACCGCTCCTAATTTAGCCAATGCAAAATAACAAAAGACGAAATAATCTGAATTCCTCATTAACAATGCGACCTTCTCACCTTTTTTAACATTAAGATTAATGAACCCATGAGCCAGTCTGTTTACTTCTTGATTAAATTGCAGATAAGTATAATCCCTTCCTTCAAAGCGAATCGCCTGCTTCTTCCCAAAATTTCTCGCATTTACGGATAAGTGGCTTCCAATATCCAACCTACATTCCTCCTTGTTTTTTATGAAGTCGCGTAAGTATTTATGTTTGTATAAATTAAATGCAAGTTTTATGCCATATTTTATAGTACTTTAATAATGGGAATGACGAGAGTTATGGACTTAAACAAGTTCTAAAAAGGAAAAGAAGTGTCCAAAATCTGAACACTACCTTTCTACAATTGTAATTTCTTTATTTTTTCATAAAGTCCTGAACGACTTATCCCTAACAATTGGGCCGCTCTCGTTTTATTCCCTTTAGCTTTAAGAAGTGCTTTTTCTATTGCCGCTCGCTCTGCACTCGCTGCCATTTTTTCTTCAAGTGGACCTCCTTTAACTTCTTTACTTGCTTTATTAACAAGATAATCAGGTAAATCCTCTACTTGAATTTTTCCGGTCTCAGCAAAGGTCATTCCTCTTTCTAAAATATTTTTAAGTTCACGAACATTTCCTGGCCAATCATAATTCAGCAATATTCGTTGCACCGGTTCAACCATGCCTGTAATCCCCGTACCAAGCATGCGATTTAATTGCTCCATCAATACATCGGATAATATCTTAATGTCACCTTTTCGCTCACGCAAAGGTGGAATTTGAAGTGAAATAACATTTAACCGGTAATAGAGGTCCTCACGAAATTCTCCGCTCTCTACCATTTCTTCTAAGTTCCGATTTGTAGCGGCGATGATTCGTACATCGACATGAATTCGCTCCGTACCTCCTACACGGTAAAACTCTCTTTCTTGTAATACTCTCAGCAATTTTGCTTGTAACGTTAATGACATATCACCTATCTCATCTAAAAAAAGCGTACCCCCGTTGGCAAGATCAAACTTTCCAATTTTCCCTTTATGACGAGCACCCGTAAATGCTCCATTTTCATATCCAAAAAACTCCGATTCTAGTAAATGCTCAGGAATTGCAGCACAGTTAACGATAACAAACGTTCCGTCCCTTCTAACACTACTGCTATGAATCGCATGAGCAAACAGTTCTTTACCGGTACCACTTTCACCGCGTATCAATATCGTAGACCGTCCTTTGGCTGCTTTCCCTGCACTTTTCTTTAATTTTTCTACACAAGGGTCACCACTTATAATTTGATCCCATGTGAATCGTGACGTTTCTGATTTTTGCAGTTGAGACCGATAATAATCTGCTTTCTTTTCTGCTTTATCCAGTTTAATAAACAAATTACTAACTTCATTCAATTGCCTGAACATCACTTTTCCTAGTGCCCCGATAATTTTTCCGTCTTGTTTAATTGGGATCCGATGTACGATATACCTGATCCCATTAACCTCCATAAAATCACTTAACTCTGCTTCTCCTGTATCAAATACAGCTTGTACATTTAATTGAGGAAATACGCTTTCAATAGGCTTATGTAACACCTCACTTTTTTGTAAATTAAACAAATCAAGAAGTGGTGGGCTGACCATGGTAACCTTTTGTTGTTCATTGATCATAAGAATCCCATCATAGGCATGATCAATAGCGGTATCTAATGTCTGTTTTAAGTTTTTTACCGTTTGTAATTCCTCTGCCATCCGCTCTAACTCAGTAATCTCCAGGAAAAGCGCAATGATTCCATGCGTTCCAGAAACGGTTTGATAGGGAGACAAGCGAAGCATCGTTTGATCTTCTCCAACGGACATCTTTGGAATATACGTCGATTCCTTTATATTTATGTCGCCTACTTGAGGGATAACAGTTCCGATTGCTTGCCCGATAATTTCATTTTTCGCTTTCTTCATCATCTGGATGCATTTGTCATTTGCGAAAATAACACTCTTCTGGTCATCTGTCATTAATACCCCAAGCTGGGAACTTTCCAAAACCGTTTCCAATTGTTCCTTTAATATATTTGAAGACTGTAACAGGGCCATGACCATATCTGTTTTTCTTAAAAGTCCAATTACAACATCTTCTTCGTCTAAAATAACGCCAGTACCAACTGGGCTCTTTTTTACATTTTCAATAACCTTTTCATAAGGAGTATTCAAAGACAATGATACGGTGTCACGTTTTATATAATTAAATATTGGTTGAGATAGCGATTTTTGTTCAAGAACCATTTCAAACAGGTTACTCCTAGTAAAAACACCAGTAAGCTTTCCTTCTGAGTCAGTTACAGGGAGGACATTCCACTTTCTTTGATTCATCATTTGAACAGCTTCACTCATCGGTGCTTTCTCATGGATCGTGCCATTTACCGGAGTCATGATTTCTTTTAAGTTAATTACTATCCCCCCTATTTCTCGAGTCCTTTTATCCTATTGTATAACAAAATAGAGTAAATTTTTAGAATTATTGATTTATTAGTTCAGGAAATGTGCAAGCATGCGCTTGCCTAACGCTCAAAAAGCAACAAACTTTACGAAAACAGCCATTAAAAAAAACAGAGGATGTGTAACACAACGCTCTGTTTTGATCCCTAACTTTAATTGTATTTAGCTGTTAAAGTAAACTTTATTTCGGCTGCATTCTAATCGCTCCATCAAGACGGATAACTTCTCCATTTAACATCGGGTTTTCAATAATCGACTGTGCTAACTGAGCATATTCATGTGGTTGGCCAAGTCGGGAAGGGAAAGGTGTCATCGCACCTAAAGCTTTTCGGGCTTCTTCTGGTAGAGAAGAAAACATCGGTGTATCAAATAAGCCCGGTGCAATGGTCATTACCCGAATTCCATAAACAGATAATTCCCTTGCAATTGGTAACGTCATCCCTACGACTCCTCCTTTTGAAGCACTGTATGCAGCTTGCCCTATTTGACCATCAAATGCAGCCACTGAAGCTGTGTTAATAATCACCCCACGCTCACCATGCTCATTTGTTTCGTTATTTCTCATCTCCTCAGAAGCAAGTCGTATCACATTAAAAGTACCAACCAGATTAATATTTATCACTTTAGAAAAGGAGTCAAGATTATGAATTCCTCTTTTACTTATCACCTTTTCTGCTACACCAATTCCAGCACAATTGATTACCGTATTAATAGAACCAAAATGATGGACGGCTTGATCGATCGCAGCCTTTACACTTACCTCATCGGCGACATTCGTTTCAACAAAAAGTGCCTGTTCTCCTAGTTCTCTTGCGAGGTCATTTCCCCTTTCTACAGATAAATCGAGAATTACACACTTTCCACCTTGCTTTACAATGTTTCTAACGACAGCTTCGCCAAGTCCTGAAGCCCCTCCAGTTACTACTGCAATCGTATTATTGACATTCATTCTAATCCCTCCTTATTGTGTCCTAGCTACAAGAACAAGTTAATGCAAATTTCATACCAACTAATATATCATTTAGGGGCTAGTACAGTAGGCTTTTTGGGAAGATGTGGGGGATTTGTCCAGATAAATAAAAAAATACTGTCCAGAATTTAGACAGTTGATTTTTCAAGCTATTTTTACTCTTAAAAAAGGGAATCTTTCTCAAAAAGAAACAAAATTCCCGAAAATAGCAAAGAGAAAAGACACTATTTCTTACAGGAAACAGTGTCAGTAAAAATGGTTATTCTATTGGTGATTACTCTAACTCTTCATTTTCGGATCAAGAGCATCACGGAGGCCATCTCCAATCATATTAAAGCCTAATACGACGAGCATGATCGAAAAACCAGGGAACAGTACAGTCCAAGGTGCGCTTTGAATATACTGTCTAGAATCTGACAACATCCGCCCCCATTCCGGGGTTGGTGGTTGAGCCCCTAATCCTAAGAATCCAAGTGCTGCGGCTTCCAAAATCGCTGTACCAAACCCAAGTGTGGATTGAACAATAATCGGAGCGATACTATTAGGTAACACGTGATGAAATAGAATTCTTCCGCTTTTCATTCCTTGAGCCTTCGCAGCCATAATATATTCTTCCTGACGAATGGAGATAACCTTCGACCGAACAAGTCTTCCAAAAATCGGGATATTAATGATCGCAATCGCTATTAACGCATTTTGTAACGATGGACCAAGAATGGAAACAATAGCAATGGCTAATAGAATACTAGGGAAAGCGAGCATAATATCAAAGATACGAGAAATAATCATATCAATCCAGCGTCCATAAAAGCCAGCTACGATCCCTAATAACGAACCAAATATTAAAGCTCCCGTAACTGCAAAAAAACCGACCATTAAGGATATTCTAGCTCCATATACAATCCTTGTAAATATATCTCGTCCTAAGTCATCTGTACCAAACCAATATTGTGAGGAAGGACCTTGTAAACGGTCCGCTGCATTGAGAGTTTGGTAAGAATAGCTTGTAAGAAACGGTGCAAAGATTGCGACCGTGATAAAGAATAAAATTATAAAAAGACCGACCATCGCAAGCTTATTTTTTTTAAGCTGCCAATATGCTTCTCTCCAGGGAGAGATCGACTCTATTTTCGACTCAACTTGTGGCTTTTCAGGACCTGGAATGGGATGCTGTTGAGTTGGTTTGACGTTTTCCATTTTTCTCTCTCCCCTTCCTAGTATTTAATTCGTGGATCAATATAGCTGTAGAGAAGATCGACGATTAAATTTATTAAAACGAACATCGTTGCGATCACTAAAATTCCAGATTGAATAACGGGATAATCACGGTTTCCGATCGCTTCGTACACGTATCGACCAATACCTGGCCAACTAAAGATCGTTTCTGTTAAAATTGCACCTCCGAGAAGCGTTCCTGTCTGTAACCCTACGACAGTCAATACTGGGATGACCGCATTTTTAAAGCCATGACGGTAAATAACGGCAAATGTACGCGAACCTTTTGCTTGAATTGTACGGATGTAGTCATTGCGTAGTACTTCAAGCATACTTGAACGGGTCATTCTCGCAATGATTGCCATCGGAATGGTTCCAAGAGCAATCCCAGGTAAAATTAAGTGTTTAAATGACGCCCACCATTGATCAGGCCGTCCGTTTAGCAATGTATCGATCAGGTAAAAATGAGTCGTTGTCTCAACCGGATCCCGTGGGTTTCCACGCCCAAACGCAGGAAGCCAACCTAACTCTTGAGCAAATATCCACTGTTCCATTAGTCCTAGCCAGAAGATTGGCATCGACACTCCGACAAGTGCAATCAGCATACTTAAGTAGTCAAACCAAGAGTTTTGCTTCCATGCACTAATAATTCCTGCATTCACCCCAACAACGACCGCAAAAATCATCGCAAATATCGTTAATTCAATGGTTGCAGCCAAATAAGGTCGAATTTCCGTCGAAATCTCAGACCTTGTCCTAAGTGACGTCCCAAGATCTCCTTGAACGAGCCCTGCCATATAGTTCCCATATTGAACAAAGTAAGGTTCATTTATTCCTAACTGCTCTTCCAAACTAGCAATCGCTTGAGGCGTAGCTTGTTCACCTAAAATGGTTTGTGCAGGATTACCAGGAATGAGGTGAATGATAGAAAAGGTGATCAAGGACATTCCGATCAAAACAGGAATTAACATGAGTAATCTTCGAATTGTATATGCAATCATAGTCTTCACCTCTTGCTTCCATTCAACTATGTATCTAACCCTAACTTTCTTTTATAGAGGATGTTCAAAAAACAGGTAACCCAGCGGGTAAGTTTACTTCAAGAAGCACTAATGTATCCGTTTTCATATGGCTTTATTTCTTACTTCCTGGCTTGTTGTCCACCTGTTTGAACACCCTATAAAAGAAAGAGGGCAGGAAATCGCTTTTGGTGGAATATTCCGCTCAAAAGTTCTTTCAAAACCTGCCCTCATCAGGCTTGATATTTATTATTCTGTCAGTTCAACTTCTAATAACGTTTCACTTGTAGACGGGTGAGGTACATACCCTTGAACTCTGTCACTACCAGCAAGTACTGGAGTTGTGTGTACTAACGGAACTAATGGAGCATCTTCATGGATGACTTCTTGAGCCTCTTCATAAAGAGCAATACGTTCCTCTTCTTCTACACTTACCTTAGCACTGTCAAAGAGATCATCTACTTCATCACTTCGGTAAAATGTTCGGTTACCACCAGGAATTGCACTTCCATGTAACAGGTTACTAAAGAAATAGTCAGGGTCACCGTTTACGCCAGACCAACCTAGCATAAACACATCCTGCTCACCTTGTTCAGTACGCTCTAAATAGGTCGCCCATTCCATTGATACGATGTTTGCTGTTACACCAATTTCAGCAAAATTGGCTTGAATAACCTCAGCTGCACGTTCTGGGTCCGGCATATATGGTCTTGCAACTGGCATCGTCCATAAATCAAACTCCAATCCATCAGCGTGCCCTGCTTCATCAAGAAGCGCTTGTGCTTCGTCTGGATCGTAGGCATATTCTTCAATGCTATCGTTATACCCCATATATCCAGGCGGGATAAGGTTTTTCGCTGGCTCAGCAAGACCTGCATACAAGGAGGTGATCAATGCTTCTTTGTCAATCGCATGGTTAAAAGCACGACGTACCAATGGATCATCGAAAGGCTCTTTATCCATGTTAAAACCAAGGTACCCAATATTATTTGTCGCGCGTTCAAAGACCGTTAATTCAGGTTCGGATTCAATCATTTCTACATCATCAGGATTTAAACCATCCATAATGTCGATTTCTCCAGAACGAAGGGCCGTCAAGCGCGCAGCGTTATCAGGAATTACCTGGAAAATAACTTGATCAAGCTTAGGTAAACCTTCTTGCCAGTAATCTTCATACTTTTCTAGAACAATACTGTCATCACGTGACCAACTCACAAATTGAAATGGACCTGTACCAACAGGATTTTCATTAATTTCACTTCCATACTCTTCAAATGCAGCAGGAGAAGTCATCGCGAAATAGCTCATCCCCATATTCTGTATGAAAGATCCTAGTTGTTCTGATAACACAAACTCTACTTCATGGTCACCAAGAACGTTAATTTCATCGATCACATGACCATCGTCACCTTTGAACCCGCCAAATTGCTGTCCATAAACGCTATAAGCATAGCCTTCATCAGCAAAGTTATACTCGTGATCCGGGTCTGCCCAACGTTCAAAGTTAATTTTTACAGCTTCAGCATTAAAGTCTGTTCCATCATGGAATGTGACACCTTCACGTAATTGGAACGTAAAAGTTAAACCATCATCTGAAACATCCCAATCTTCAGCTAAACCAGGACCAATTTCAAATGAATCCTCATCGAACTCTATAAGCGTTTCATAGATTTGTTTTGTAACACGAGAAGATTCTCCATCGGTTACACTAGCGTAATCGAGACTTACAGAGTCCCCACCACGAGCAAAGATTAACGTTTGATCCGCTGCGGCTTCACCTGCAGCTTCATCTTCACTTTCTTCACTATCATCACCATCGGCTTCCTCAGTATCATCTGCTGTTTCTTCGTCATCTCCTCCACCGTCTCCATCAGCAGGCTCATCCTCACCGCCACAGGCTGCAAGTACAAACACTAGCGCTAATGAAAGCAACATCAACCACAGTTTACTATTCATCCTTTTTCCCCCTCTTTTAATTTAATCTTTTAATATTTAATATTGTAGTCTATCCCTGCTTTACGTCATCGTTGTAAAGGTGACAGGCTACAAAATGGTTATCAGAAATTTCTTGAAATTCCGGCCGTATCTCACTACAAATATCCATACATTCAGGGCAGCGCGTATGAAAAGCACACCCCGATGGTGGGTTAGAAGGGCTTGGAACATCTCCTTCTAAAATGATTCGATCTTTTTTGACATCCGGATCCGGATTTGGAACCGCCGATAGTAACGATTTTGTATAAGGATGAAGTGGGTTATCATACAACTCTTCATTTGTTGTTAATTCTACTAATCTTCCTAAATACATTACGCCAATTCGATCACTAATATGTTTAACAACACTTAAATCATGAGCAATAAATAGATAAGTTAACCCAAACTCTTCTTGGAGATCTTCCATCAAGTTTAAAATTTGCGATTGGATTGAAACATCTAAAGCTGAGACGGGTTCATCACAAACAATGAGCTTAGGATTGACAATAAGGGCTCGGGCGATTCCAATCCGCTGACGCTGTCCACCGCTGAACTGGTGAGGATAACGAGAGGCGTGATCACCAGGCAATCCAACGATCTCCAAAATCTCTTTTACCTTTTTTAGACGTTCTTCTTTATCCCCAATCCCGTGAACAATGAGAGGTTCGCCGAGAATTTTTTCAACTTTATGTCGTGGATTTAGTGATGCATACGGATCTTGAAAGATAATTTGCATGTCTCTCCGCATTTTTCGCATTTCATCTTCATTAAGTTTCGTAACATCTTTACCGTCGAACATGACCTGTCCTTCAGTAGGGTCAATGAGCCTTAAAAGGGTTTTTCCTGTTGTGGATTTTCCGCAACCGGATTCTCCAACAATACCTAAAACTTCCCCCTCAAAAACGTCGAATGATACATCATCAACCGCTTTTACTTCTCCAACTTTTTTGGAGAAAACTCCACCTGTTACATCAAAATATTTTTTTAAACCTTTGACTTCGAGTAATGGTTTAGACATGAGTTACCTCCGCTTCTTCATAAAGGATGTTATAAAAAGTTCGGGAAAAATCGCGAAATAAGGAGCTTCTTCTAAGGATCGCCACGTCATGTGTCGAACGAAGAAGTCACTATCCAGGGAAGCTCATGGAGTCGCAACTCCAGTCCTTATGTATTAATACGATACACTCAAGGCTTCATGACTTCGTCGCCTCGACCTTCTCCGCTCTTTTTATCCTCCTTTTTGAACCCGGATTCATAGAGGAAACATCGACACGCGTGTCCTTCCTTTAGCTCTAATAGCTCCGGATCCTCTTTGTAACAGCGATCAAATACTTCAGAACATCTCGCTGCAAACCGACACCCTTGTTTGATTGATCCTGGTTTCGGAACATTTCCCGGAATAGAGTAAAGACGTTTATCCCTTTGATCAAGCTTCGGTAAGGAACGAATAAGCCCTTGTGTATAAGGGTGTTTTGGAGATTTTAGGATCGTTCGCACATCGCCTTGCTCCACGACTTTTCCTGCATACATTACCACTACACGGTCACACATTTCTGCCACTACCCCAAGGTCATGTGTAATCATCATAATTGCTGTGCCTTTATCCCGATTTAATTTTTTCATTAGCTCCAATATCTGCGCTTGAATGGTTACGTCCAGTGCTGTTGTTGGTTCATCAGCAATAAGGACTTCCGGATCACAGGACATGGCAATCGCAATCATCACCCTTTGCCTCATTCCTCCTGAGAGTTGATGCGGGTACTCATCTACAATTTGTTCTGCCCGGGGTATTCCAACAAGCTTAAGCATATCAATGGCAATAGAGCGCCCTTCTTTTTTAGATACTTTACGGTGGTTTTTCACTCCTTCAATAATTTGAAAGCCTATCGGGAATAATGGATCCAACGATGTCATTGGTTCCTGAAAAATCATCGCAATTTGGTTTCCACGAATTTGCCGCATTCGTTTTTTACTGACACTTACTAAGTCTTCAGCTGTTTCTTCTTTGGTTGTTTTTTGTCGAAAAAGAATTTCGCCTCCGACAATTTTACCTGGCGGCTTCGGAATAAGCCCCATTACAGATAACGAGGTTACACTCTTTCCGCACCCTGACTCACCGACAACGCCTAGCACTTCACCTTTATGGATTGCAAAGCTGACATTATCTACCGCAGGAACTTCCCCACGATCGGTAAAGAAATGGGTTTGTAGTTGATTAACTTCAAGTACTGGTTTTGTCATTAGAGCCTTCCCCATCCTTTTTTCCGGAAGAAATTCTAACGCCCAATATGGACGCATTTCATTCACTATGTATTATGTAATTAGAAAAGCGCAAGGCGCTCGACTATCGGCGAAATGCAAATGTTCTGTCCGATAAAAAGTGCTTTTTACTTTTAATCGGGGGGGTTATTTGACACTAGCCGATGGCACCTGGAACTAGACATCGAAAGGTGGATCTTTAATATTTTCTTAAACTCTTAAATAGGTTGGTAGTTGTACATCGTGTTATTCGAAAGAATACTATATATTCCAAAATAAATCAATTGAATTTTAACAATTTTACAACAATTATATAGTTCTATTTTCCTTGGTATTCACCAGGTTGTATTTAAAGAAGGTAAGCGTAGCAACCTTTATACCATTTTTAACTGTAGCTCATTTATATAAAATCATATTAAAAAAAAATTATTACAATAGTATAGTTTTATTACGTTTTTCACCTTCTACTGTTTGCTTTCTCGTTTAGTTATAAAGAACCACTAAACATTTAGAATGGTACTTCCTTTTCTTGCAAACCATAAGGGTATTCCATCAAGAAGGTTGGTGCAAAAAAATGATGTATATTTTATTAATTATTGGATTTATTTTACTTATTAAAGGTGCGGATTTTTTCGTCGATGGTTCCTCAAATATTGCCACATTATTGCGTATCTCCCCACTTGTTATTGGGCTTACAATTGTGGCTTTTGGAACGGGCTCACCCGAAGCTACAGTGAGTATTATTGCTGCTTTAGAAGGAAGTCCGGATGTGACACTCGGAAACGTGGTAGGAAGTAATATTTTAAACATGTCCATTGTCATCGGTATTACTGCAGTCATTTCCCCTCTAACTGTAAGAAGCTCTACAATAAGAAAAGAAATTCCGTTTACATTTTTAGCTAGTGTTGCATTACTTGTCTTAATCAGTGATCGAACCCTTCAATACGTAAGCGAAAATATGCTTACTCGCAGTGATGGGATTATCCTTTTATTGTTTTTTGCTATTTTTATGTATTACGTGATTGAAGCTGCGAGAAACAATCGCGACCCATCCATCGAAGATCATTCCCCTAAAAAAGAGGCAGGAACTTGGAGAAGAAACATCCTGATTACTGTTTCAGGACTTGCAGCGATTATTGTTGGCGGATTTTTAGTCGTGGAAAGCAGTACTGAAATCGCCTATACATTTGGAATGAGTGAAACACTAGTAGGTCTAACGATCGTCGCGTTAGGATCTTCTTTACCAGAACTTATTACATCAATTACCGCAGCTGTAAAAAAACAAAGCGAAATTGCAATCGGGAACATTGTCGGCAGTTCAATCTTTAATATTTTATTCGTCTTAGGAGCGGCTTCGATCATCACACCTCTGCCAGTAAATAACAAACTTTTTTTTGATGTGACTGTTATGCTGATCTTCACCGTACTTTTATTCAGATTCTCAAGAACATATTCGATCGTTGGAAGATACGAAGGTCTGACCTTAACCGCTGCATATGTAATTTATCTCGTTTATATCATTTATCGAAATTAGAATCTGGCTACCTCCACTGGTCGTGATCAATAAGAATAAATGGTTATTTACTCCTCATAGAATATTAAATACACATGTTTTTTTTAGCCGGGGGTTGTAAATGCATTTTCTCACCTCTATAATGTCCTTTATATACAAACAAATGTATTCTATAAAAAGACATTATTTGAGGAGAGATGAAGATGAATTCTACTATTAATATCGGCCTTCTTGGTCTTGGAACTGTGGGGAGTGGTGTTGTACACATTATCGATCAGCATCAGGACAAATTGAGTCATCAGGTGGGCTGTAATGTAAAAGTTAAAAAAATCCTTGTAAACCACCTTGATAAGGAAAGAGACGTTTCATTGTCCGATTCTCCGCTGACAACCAACCCTGATGATGTCTTAAATGATCCTGACATTGATGTCATCCTCGAAGTAATGGGAGGAATTGACGATGCCAGAAATTATATTACTCAAGCATTGGAAAATAAAAAACATATCGTTACTGCAAATAAAGATTTAATGGCTGTCTACGGAAACGAATTACTTGAGACAGCTGCTATGAATCAATGTGATTTATTCTATGAAGCTAGTGTAGCTGGAGGTATTCCAATATTAAGAAGTTTAGTAGATGGTTTAGCTTCCGATCGTATTACAAAAGTGATGGGGATTGTGAACGGAACAACAAACTATATTTTAACGAAGATGTCTAAGGAAGGGCGTGCGTATGAGGAAGTCCTTAGAGAAGCACAGAATCTTGGCTATGCCGAAAGCGACCCAACCTCTGATGTGGAAGGGATAGATGCGGCAAGAAAAACTGCCATTTTAGGGACTTTAGGGTTTTCGATGCCGATAGACCTAGATGACGTGACAGTTGCAGGAATTTCAGATGTAACAACAGAAGATTTAGTTTACAGTGCTCAACTTGGCTACACAATAAAGTTAATTGGTCTTGCAGAAAGATCGGATAATAAAGTAGAGGTAAGTGTACAGCCAACACTTTTCCCACACTCTCACCCACTTGCAGCAGTGAATGATGAATTTAATGCCGTTTATGTTTATGGAGAAGCAGTAGGTGAAACGATGTTTTACGGACCTGGCGCAGGTAAACTTCCAACAGCCACTGCTGTAGTCTCTGATCTTGTGGAAGTAATGAAAAATATGCGCCTTGGGGTGAACGGAAACAAATCTGTCGTACCTCAATTCGAGAAGCAGTTGAAAGCAGATGAAGATATCTATTCGAAATACTTCCTGCGCTTACATGCAAAAGATCAACCCGGGACTTTTTCAACCCTTACTTCATTATTTTCAAATCATCACGTAAGTCTTGAAAAAATATTGCAGCTACCATTACAAGATCGTGATTCAGCGGAAATTATTATGACGACTCACAAAGTGTCAAAAAAGAATTATCAACAAGTTTTACACGAGTTAGATGAGTTAGAGGTTGTGGATTTCATAAAAAGCAGCTACAGAGTAGAAGGAGATGATTAGTTATGAACTGGCAGGGACTACTCCACTACTATAAGGACTTACTTCCTACCGAGGAAAGGACACCGATAATTTCACTAAATGAAGGGAATACCCCGCTCATTCCTATGAACCGCTTGTCTGAAAAATGGGGAATAGACCTGTATGCTAAATATGAAGGGGCAAATCCTACAGGCTCATTTAAAGATCGAGGAATGGTCATGGCCGTCGCCAAGGCAAAGGAAGAAGGTAGTGAGGCAATCATATGTGCTTCTACAGGAAATACATCCGCTTCAGCTGCGGCATATGCCGCTCGAGCTGGATTAAGGTGTATCGTTTTAATCCCAGATGGAAAAGTAGCCATGGGGAAGCTGGCCCAAGCAGTAATGTATGGTGCAGAGATTTACGTCATTGAAGGCAACTTTGATCAAGCACTACAAATGGTCCGTAACTTGAGTAAAAACTCCCCCATAACTTTAGTCAATTCAGTCAATCCTTATCGTATTGAGGGGCAAAAAACAGCCGCTTTCGAAGTTTGTGATCAATTAGGAGAAGCACCGGATATATTAACGATTCCTGTAGGAAATGCCGGAAACATTACAGCATATTGGAAAGGATTTAAAGAATACCGGAAATATAAAAACACAACGCTTCCACAAATGCGTGGATTTGAAGCAGAAGGGGCAGCAGCTATCGTCCGTAATAGCATAATAGATGATCCTGAAACAATGGCTACAGCGATCCGCATCGGGAATCCAGCCAGCTGGGAAAGTGCAGTGGAAGCCGCTTCTTCTTCTAGAGGGAAAATAGACGAAGTGACAGACGACGAAATCCTCTCAGCTTATAAAATGCTTGCCGAAGAAGAAGGTATTTTTGCCGAACCTGCTTCCTGCGCATCCCTTGCCGGTCTAAAAAAACAACTTGAGGCAGGTGAAATAACAAAAGGAGCTAAAGTCGTCTCAGTTTTAACCGGAAATGGATTAAAAGATCCAGACTGTGCAATTGAGTCATCTAAATTCAAACCACTGGTGCTTCCAAATGACGAGCAGCTTGTTTTTGATCATATAGCAGGACGTGTTAAACAATGAATAATAACCAGTTATTCTCGATCACTGTCCCGGGAAGTTCTGCTAACCTCGGACCAGGATTTGATTCCATCGGCCTCGCGATTAATCGTTATTTAACGATTAGAGTGAGTAAAAGTGATGACTGGAAGTTTATTCCTCAATCTGCGAACCTTGATAACTTGCCCTCTGGAAAAACAAATTTAATTTATCAAACAGCTGCTTCAATAGCAGAAGATTTTAACCGTTCCCTTTCACCATGCGAAGTTTTAGTCACTAGTGAAATCCCTTTAGCACGCGGGTTCGGAAGTAGTGCAGCAGCAATCGTAGCAGGGATTGAACTTGCAGACAAACTCTTAAATCTAAAGTTATCGATAACTGAAAAAGTACAAAGAGCAAGTCGTTATGAAGGCCATCCCGACAATGTTGCCGCTTCTATTCACGGTGGCTTGGTAATTGGCACTCACCTCTCCCATGAGACTGAAGTCGTAAATGGAATTTACCCGGAAGTAGACATTGTTGCTGTAATCCCTGATTATGAACTAAAAACATCGTCTTCACGAAACCTTCTGCCAAGCCAGCTGCCTTATAAAGAGGCTGTGCAAGCTAGTAGCATTAGCAATGTTCTTGTAGCTGCCCTTATGCAAAACAATTGGGATCTTGCAGGAAAGATGATGCAAAAAGACCTCTTTCATCACCCTTACAGAGAGCATGCTATTCCTGAGTTAAAAAAAGCCGCTTCCATTGCATCTGAACTAAATGTCCACGGCTTTTCATTAAGTGGTGCCGGACCCACTATCATGTGCTTTGCACCTCAAGGGACAGGGGCTGACCTTCAATATCAACTCAAAACACGCTTTCAATCTCACATCGTACAGCAGCTTAAGATTGATAAAAAGGGAGTAGTTAGTGAGTCTCATGTTACTTATCACAATAATTGAAGTAAAAGAAGAAGGCACAAATGCTCGTCCAAAAGAGCATTTGTGCCTTCATAATTTAATCATAAATAATATTAGAACAAACTATTCTGCAAACAGGTGACTCCCTATCTTTAAAGTCTTTTCTCTCGTGAAGATCCAAGAAGACGTTGCAATTTCTGGGTTGTAATAATACGTTGAACCACTAGAAGGATCCCAGCCAAGCTGAGCATCTTTCACTGCTTGGTATGCATTTGAATCCGGAGTTAAATCATATTGTCCGTCTGCTACTGCTGTAAAAGCATTTCTTTGGAAAATGACGTCGTGAACAGTTGAAGGAAAACCACTGTCTTCCACACGATTATAAATAACCGCAGCAACAGCTACTTGTCCTTCATAAGACTCCCCTCTCGCTTCGCCATGAACTACTCTTGCCATCTTTTCGACATCACTGAGCTTCTGTTGTGTGTTAGTTCCCACTACTCCATCAATGGACATATTAAAGTCCGTCTGAAACTGACGTACCGCTTCAGCCGTAAGCGAACCATAATAACCGGTAGGATTAACATCTAAATAACCTAAATGATACAGCGTCTGCTGAATGCTCTCCACATCAGAACCACTACTTCCGTCTACCAACAAGCTCGAGGCCTCCGTTTTATTTTCCTGTTGAATAAAGAAAAAGCTTGCAAACATAATCGTAAAAATAATAAATTTTTTCAAATTCACACACTCCTCTACCTGTTTATAAAACATATTAAAGCGTATGCTGAGAATCTACCCTGTCTATCATCTATCGAAACTATTAAAAGGGAAAATCCATCGATATTCCCCGGAAAGCATTCAATTAAACATTCATTTTTAAGAAGATAGTCTTATATTATCTTCATGTTACTAGGCCTTTCTGTTTTAAAGCAATTTAAAGGACGCACTTCTTTTTCATTAAGAATTTGCTTCCCTATTGTTGTTTGATTATGAAGTAACAATTAAAGATGATATAAGAAACCAAATCCATTCACATTTGATAGTATAAAAAACAATCGCAACTCCTCGCTTAATAAGAGAGGTTATATGACGTAGTTGTTCACAAATGTAGAGTAAGGAAAGTTATTATTCCTAGACTTTTTGAACATGCTCTTATTAAGTCGATTTCAGAGGAGAGAATACTTTGGATATCAAAATCATGACCTACAACATTCATCATGGTAAAGGAATGGATAAACAAGTAGACCTAGACAGAATTGCTGAAGTGATTGAAAGAAGTGATGCAGATATCATCGGTCTTAATGAAGTTGATAAGCATTTTTCTAAGCGCAGTCGCTATGAAGATCAGATTAGGTGGCTTGCAAAGCAACTAAATATGGAACAGGCTTACAGTCCTTCCCTGTCATTAAAGTCAAAAAAAACAATGAGACAATATGGAAATGCCCTCTTATCTCGATATCCGATAGTAAAAAACAATAGCTACCCGTTTAACTTTATTTCTGGACTAGTTGAAAGAAGGTCATTGCTCGAAACGACAATCGAGGCTAATAAACAGCTCTTTCAAATAAATGTGACACACTTAAGCCTTAACCCTTTTCTTCATAAGAAGCAAACAGACTTCATTTTAAACCAGGCTTGCAATTGTTCTCATCCAATTATTATCATGGGCGATTGGAATATGAGACCCAGATCAAGAGAATGGCGAAAAGTAACCCGAAACCTTCAAGATGTTTGGTCTGTTTTAGGAGAAGGAGCAGGATACACTTACCCTTCACGTCGACCAAGAATGAGATTGGACTACATATTCGCCAGTCAAAACCTCCGAGTTGTTGAAGCAGAGCTTGTGAAAACAATACCAGAAGCGTCTGATCATTTACCGATAAAAGTAACACTCTCTTCTTCTTGAAATTAAGTTGTATTGTTTTTTTATAGTGGTGTTAACCAATCGATACATTTATCTCTTCGCAGCTGTGTAGCTTACTAAAAATCGAAATAGCCCTTCCCCTATTAGAACCCAACGATTCTCCATATTTAATCCCTAACATCACAAAAGTAAGTTTATTCTACATAAAAGGGAAAGAAAACAGCCAAAAGGAAGCCAACCTTCAGCAAAGTGAAGGAAATCAACTCTTAGCTGTCCGCTCTAAACTTTCTTATCTCTGAACAAAAGCTCAAGGCGCCCGTGTACCCGACTAATTGCAAATGTTCTGTCGATTAAAAAGTGCTTTTTACTTTTAATTGGGCAGGTTATTTATTTGACACGAGCCAATGGAGCTGAATCTAGACAATGAAAAAAAACGACACAACCCCTCGTTAAAACGAGAAACCGCGTCGTTGTTAACATATGGTGGAGCATAGCGGGCTCGAACCGCTGACCTCTTCGCTGCCAGATATATCTCACCTAAACAAGTTAATTATTGGAAAAATTCAAAAGATCAAGAATAATTACTGACTAGTGTTAGGAAAAATGGGGGGATGCACTCGTCAACTCGACTTAACCCTATCTATTTGATCACGATATTTACTTCTTCTCAAGCTATTCTGTATAATTCCCGTACTAAATAATACCCCCATTACAACTAGAAGAAAACCAACCCAATGCCCCAATACTATGGATTCCTTTAAAAAGAAATAAGAGCCAAGAATAGAGAAAAATGGAGTAAAATTTAAGAAAATAGCCGATTTCCCTGCACCAATCTCTCGAATTGAAAGATTATACAGGTAATGACCTGCTCCAGTTGCAATGACTCCCGAAAAGATGAACAACATCCAGACCGTCCAATCCCCCTGATCAAGCTGATAAACACCATCAGGTTCAAAAACCATACTTACAAAAATAAGTAATATTCCACCGAAAAATTGACTAATTCCTGTAATAACAAGAGTATCAACACTATTTGATATTTTTTTGACAAAAATAAAACCAATGACTTGAACAATTACTGTGCAGCAAAACAGCAAATCACCAATTGAAATATTAAACCTATAATCCGAACCAGCCAGTATTATGACAACCACACCACAAAACCCTAAAATAAAACCGGTAACTTTATGTATGTTAAAACGTTCTTGCAGAAACAATGCCGCTCCTACCGAAGTAACGATTGGTACCGTTCCAAGTATTAACCCGCCGTTAACAGCAGAAGTGTAATTTAACCCTACCGACATGAACAATTGGTGACCTACGATTGTGGTAAGGGAAATACCTAATAAATATAATCCATCCCTCCTTGATATTTTTTTCCACGAATGTCGAATAAAAAGTAAAGGTAAAATGGAAATAAATGCTATAAAAACTCTTAATGTTGTAATAGTTAATGTAGGAAAAGTCGAGACAAGAAGTTTAATAGCAATAATATTAAAACCCCATATAGCCATTGTTACGATTAACATAATGTATAATAATGCCATTTTCATCTTTATCCACCTCGCAATTATGATAAAGAAACTTGGCAATTGGTAATCTAAAACATAGATCAAAAGTTGTTACACTAATAAAAGTATTATAGAATGCCTGTATTAACCTATCGAACAACCGAGGAAAGTACAGCTGCCACGGGTACTGCAACTCCATACAAAGGATGAATCCATTCTTTGTGACCCTTAATAAACATGTTTCTATATGATGTCCAAAGGATCTTGTTAGCACGAAAAACTGCGTGACATGAATGATAAAAGGAGCAAAGCATAATAAACAGCGCAGCTACTCGATTAACCATTGTTCATTAATTAGACATATCAAGCCTTTCATAGAGAAAATAATAGTCACTACTTGGCATTTCAAATTAGCAAGTAGTGACTAATTGACTTTTTATAGTTTGTCTATGAAATGTTAATATAGTTGTTAAATTTTTACCCCAAAGTTATCTGTAACAGAAATTTCAGAAATAGCGGGTGGGGCTGGCAGCTTTATCAGAGCAAAGACAAAACCCACCTAATTCCAGTAATGACCACTCGTAAGGTTAGTATTATTTTTTCACCTGTAGTAGTAAAGAATTTTTGTAACAAGTTTAAATGTTTTTAAATTGTTTCACTTGTTCCGATATCGCGACTTCCGTAGGCAATCTTTCTACACTAGAGGCTCCAAAGAAGCCAGATACGCCTCTTGTGCGGTCGAGCACATATTTCGCATCTTTAGGCTCTGAAATCGGACCGCCATGACAAATAACGATAATATCTTCATTTACCGATTTCCCTGCATCATGAATATCTTGGACTAAATTTACGGAATTCTCAAGACTTAATGCGGTCTGAGCTCCAATTGCGCCTTTCGTCGTTAGACCCACGTGTGCAACCAGCAGGTCTGCTCCCGCTTCAGCCATCTTAATCGCATCTTCTTTATTGAAAACATACGGAGAAGTAAATAAACCTAATTCGCTAGCTTTTCTGATCATTTCAACCTCAAGATCATACCCCATACCTGTTTCTTCTAGGTTTTGGCGGAATTGTCCGTCGCATAACCCGACTGTCGGAAAGTTCTGGACACCTGAAAATCCCATATCTTTCAAATGCTTTAAGAAGTGCTCCATATCCCTGAATGGGTCTGTTCCACAAACACCAGCTAAGACAGGAGTATCTTCGACAATGGTAAGGACTTCATTCCCCATCTCAACAACGATTTGGTTTGCATCCCCATAAGGCATAAGGCCTGCCAAGGATCCTCTTCCTGCCATACGATATCTTCCTGAGTTGTAAATAATGATTAAATCAATGCCACCCAGTTCTGCACTTTTAGCTGACAGCCCAGTACCAGCTCCTCCACCGATAATAGCTGTACCATTACGAACATTTTCTCTTAACCTTCTTATAATTTCCTCTCTTGCAATTGCCACTTTTATCACCTCTTCATTTACATGAACTGTAATAATTCCTTGACCATTAACTCAGAAACTGACGGATCATTAATGTCCTCTTCCACTTCAATATATGGAATATTTCCATTTAAATTTTCTTTAATGCTTGCATACAGTACTTCTCTTTGTTCATTCCCCTCAAATGGCTGCCCATCCTTATCTAATAAGGAAACACCGCCTTTTGGCAGAATTACAACCGTTTTACCGTGGGCTTTATTTATTTTTTCAGCGATCATCTTTCCTAATTGTTCATTCTCTCCTACTGTTGTTCTCATTAATGTAGTCGTAGGATTATGCTGGTAGAATAAACGATCTTTAAACTGTTCTGGGACGGTTTCTGGTGGGCCGAAGTTAACCATATCTAGTGCACCGACAGAAACCACTTGCGGAATACCTCTACTCCCCGCGCTTTCCAACCTGTCATCACCAGCGCTAAAAATTCCCCCGACTAATTGATCAGCGAACTCAGTCGTCGTAATATCTACGACCCCTTCAATAAAACCATCTTGAATCAACGATTCCATCGCATCGCCACCTGTACCTGTTGCATGGAACACTAAGACATCATATCCTTGGCCTTCTAATAATTTTCTTGTCTTCGTTACACAAGGCGTTGTTACACCAAACATCGTGGTAGCAATCATCGGCTTACTTTCTACTTTTGGCCCTTTTTCCGCCCCTTGAACCATCCCGCTTAATGCATTTGCTGCGTTTTTCAAAATTTCAGCCGACAAACCATTAATCCCTGCGATATCAACAACAGAATACATCATCGTGATATCTTTATCTCCTACATATGGTCTCGTATTACCAGATGCAACAGTAGAGACAAGGATTTTCGGCAGGCCTACTGGCGCATTTCTCATTGCTGTTGCTGCAACAGTTGTTCCAGCTGTTCCACCCATACCAAAGATACCTGATATTTCATTTTCCACTGCCAATGTTGAGACGATTTTAGCAGCACCTTTCGTCATTGTGGCCACAGCCGTACCTCGATCATTTTTATCACGCAACTCCTGCAGGGCGACACCGCCAGCTTCTGCAACTTCACTGCTAGTTATGTCTCCATGAATAGATGTTTCATAGATTCCTGTGTTCATTAGTAAAACCGTATGATTATTGCTCTCTAGAATATCTTTTACGTAGAGAAATTCGTCTCTTTTCGTATCAAGTGAACCAATAACAAGCACTTTTTTCTCCATCGTTGATCCTCCATTCATTCTTATCCGATTACTCCTTCAAAGAACTCCTTTGTTTGACGAACAACTTCTGCCTCTCCAATTTTGTCTTGTTGATAGAATGAAGGGTAGTGTGTATCGATCGATAAAATAACGTCTGGTTCCCCTTCTGTAAGCGCCTTCAAAACTGCTTCATGTTTAAAGTCATCTTCTCCGGCAATAGCAAAGTTATTAAACCTTCCCTCAGGCATATCGTTTGTTATAGTGTTGACGACTCTCGAAGCTCCTTTTAAGTGAACAGATGCAACATTTCCTTTAATTTGTTCATATAATTCCACCGTTGGATATTCACCAGATCTCCAGCCGTTTACAATATCCCAATTTAATTTTAAATGTGGATGGTCCGCATATTGCACTAATTTCCCGAGTTCCACGCAATTGTTCGTTAACGTAGGCGGTTCATTTTCTACTAAAATCACTTTCCCTCTTCTTCTTGCGTGTTCTGCATGCCTTTTTAAGACTTCAGCATTATGTCTATATTCTTTTTCCTTTTCTTCCTCTGGCCATGTATCGAAATCAGGTTGTCTGTACAAAGAATAGATTCGAACGTTTGGTGCAGAAAAAGCATCTGCTAAATTGAATAATCGATCTAATTGATTCGTCATTTCTTCATGGTGGTTTTCGTCGTAGTTATCATATTTAGGTGATCCAGAAAAAGTACAAGAGTTTACTGCCCAAGAACTAAGAGTCGCAACTTCCAATCCATGTTCTTTGACTTTTTCTCCTAATTTCTTTGCCTTGTCAACGGATATAGAATCTATTGTATCCCCATTCAATTTGGCACGAAGTTCAATATAATCAAAACCTACTTCCTTGGCTGTTTGTAACGCATCATCAAATGATTCTAATCCTAACATATCTGTCACAACACTAAACTTCATAAAGTTCCCCCCACCTTGATTCTATATATTTACATTGAATATTATCCGATCTTAATCCAGTCACCAGCTTTATTACCTTTATATGCTTCAAATATTTGAGTTAAATGCCATGCGTCTCTTAACGTTGCACGTTCCACTTGTTTATTTTCTAATACTGCTTCCGTAAAATGATTAACACTTTGAACCATCCCTTGAGTAAATAAATTCTTATTATGCAACTGACCTAGCGAGAACTCCGGCTCCCAATGCACAGGTCCATTCAATGGGTCGTCTCCAATAAAAGAAGGTGCTTTACCATATTCACCACTGCCTTTTTTGCCTTGGTAATAACCAAGTCGGACCGCATTGTCAATTACAATATTTTCGCTATTACCGATAACTTCATATTTTTCTTTAGGACTCGTTTCTGATTGAGTGGACGGTAAGTGCAAACTGCCTACCGCACCAGATTTAAACTTAAATAATGTGTGTACATTACCACTTGGCTGATGATCAACAAAACACATTTCATCAATATCCCCCATTAAATACTGCATTCCGGAAACCGGGTGACATATATCTAAAAACCAGTGTAAACCTTCTCGTTCCCCTGACTCTTCATTAAAAGGTGTTAATGTCAGCGGATAACGCCCTGTAATCGAGGTAGCACCTCCGAATTTTTCACTCTCTACGACCTTTTTAGCTCCTTCGAATGATGGATAAAAGTATCTTTTGTTTGAAACAAGGACTTGCACATTATATTTTGCTTCTAATTCCATTAACTCTTCCGCTTCTTTTGTCGTATAAGAAATGGGTTTCTCTACCCAAACAGGAATGCCTGCTTTCATAATTTCTGGCAAAATCTTTGGGTAAAGAGGACGGCCGTTTCGATCAAAATTCAATACTACAAAAATGGCATCAAGGTCTTCTTTTTTAATCATTTCTTGATAGTCTGTATATGCTCGTTCTGCTCCAAATCGTTTTCTGTAAATCTCTGCTCTTTCTAAATTCAAGTCACAAACTGCGACTAAATCCACTGGAGCATAATCAAATGTAGGGTAAACGTTGCGAAACGAGTGAGCACCACACCCAATAAATCCTGCATTAATCTTATTGGTGTACTCGTAATTAAATTTAATATTTGTCAAAAATGACTCCCCTCTCCATATATTATTCTCCGACCGTTTGTCTGTCCGGTGCTGAATAAGCGATAATCATCCGGCAAGGTTCCCAGCTGGTAACTTTCGCATTATGAGGAATATTCCTTGGAATTCTTAACATCATTCCAGGTCTTAAATGGTAGGTTTCATCACCAAGGCTATGATCACATTCTCCTGATAAGACAAAGATCACTTCTTCGCAGTTCGGATGAATGTGACGCGGATTTTCTTCACCTGCATTAATAAACACCATCCCGAATGTCATTTCACTATCTGGATCGATATCCTCTCCGCAAAGCCATTGGATACCGCCCCAGTCCATCGGCAGTAAATAACGCTCTTCGCTTAAATCTGTAATAGTTGCACTTTTTTGATTACTAGTCATGATAATCCCCCGCTTCTTTTAGACTCTTAAATAAATCTTGTTGCACATTCCTTCGTACACAACCTGTGCAACAAAAGATTTGTTAACTATATTTTAAATCGATATATAGTACTTACAATGAGGTATTCCTTTTAAAAAAGTGGCAAAAAAGTAGATTGCTGTATTTTCACCACCAATATTACTTGTTGGACCCGCTCGACATCCCTTCAATAAAGGAGCGCTGGAATATTAAATAGACGATAATACTTGGAATCATACTGATAACCGTTCCGCCAAAAATAAGTGAATAGTTAGTTGCCATTTCTCCTTGAAATGAATACAAACCAAGAGATATCGTATATTTACTCTGTGACATTAAGAGAACTAACGGTAATAAGAAGTCATTCCATATATTCATAAATGTAAAGATTAACAATGCAACCAACCCTGGTTTCGCTAACGGAAGCATCACTGTCCAGAAGATTCTCCATTCTCCTGCACCGTCGATCATGGCAGACTCACGTAGTGCCTTTGGAACATCCCGAAATGTATTTCGCATCAAAAATATTGAAAATGGTAAGGCTAACGCAGCTGAAACCAGCGTTAGACCGGTTAGCGTATTCACTAACCCCATTGACCTCAAGTGGAAAAAGATCGGAATAATGATCGCTTGAACAGGCAAGGCCATCCCTAACAAAACAATATAAAAGATGAGGTTGTTCCCTTTAAAAGTTAATTGTGAAAACGCGTACCCAGCAGGACTTGCAACCAGTGCTACAACAAACATTCCACCAACCGTTACAATCGCACTATTAATGATATATTGCTGGAAATTCCCTACCTGCCATGCATTAACGATATTTTCGAAGTTCCAGCTACTAGGCAAAGAAAAGGGAGAAGAGAATATTTCCATATTTGTTTTAAAGCTTGCTAAAACAGCGTAAATAATTGGTGCAATGATTAATGTTAATAGTAAAAATAATACAACCCTTATCATCAATTGTGAGGACGACTTTCTTGACATTGTTCTCTCCACCATTACTCAGTCCTTTCTCTGTAGTAGTTAAATCCGATCGTAAAGATAATAATGATAATCCCTAATACTACACTTTGTGCTGTCGCGTAACTAACTTGGTTCATGCTAAATGCAGTTTTATAAACTAAGGTTGATACAACCTCACTCATGTAGAAAGGGCCACCTTGAGTCATAATCCAGATTAGCGCAAAACCTTTTAGCGCATGAATGATCACCATACTAATGACAACGTTCATTGTATTGCGCAAGCTTGGCACTGTTATATACCAAAACTTTCTGATTGGACCCGCACCGTCAATATCTGCTGCTTCATACATTTGCGGCTCAATACTTTGTAACCCTGCTAAAAATAAAATCATATACAAACCATAAAACGCCCACGTACTAGCAATCACTAAGGCAGGAATGACAAACATCTGCTCTCCAAGCCAGTTTCTTGCCATAAAATCGAACCCAACTGCCCGAAGGAAAATATTAATCGGCCCCATTGTCGGATCGTAAATTTTCGACCACAATACCCCTACAACTGCAAGGGACAATACACTTGGCAGGTAAAAGGCTGCTCTGAAAAAGGTTTTACCTCTCTTTACCTTACTAATAAGCACAGCGAGTACTAAAGTTGGAATAACCATTAGTGTTAAACTTAGGACAACCCACAATAGATTGTTACCTAAGGCTCTAAAAAAGAGAGTGTCTGTTGCTAATCTTGCATAATTTTCTATACCAACAAAGTTCATTGTTGGTGATGCCCCGTTCCAATCAAATAAACTATAACGAACGGCATCTGCCATTGGGTAAAGCATAAAAACTCCATAAAGAATCAGCGCTGGTGATAAAAAGGATGCAATAACCGCAAATCTTTTTATCTTATTATTCCTTTGCCCTCTGACTATATTTTGATTTTGAGCACTTACATTTACAGTTGGTAAATTCATGTTCATAAGCAAACTCCCCTCCCTGGTTAATTTCGGAACACTTTAAAGCGCATTCACAATTGGGTCTAATGCATGTGATAAATAACTTCATCCCCTCCCATATTTGTTTCTTTACATAAAATAATAATCTGATTTTTCAGTGAATAAAAGGAGCTATTTCGATGATAAAAGTGGGTAGAATCACATAAAAATGAATGAATAATAGAAAACGAAGGTGCCTTCTATACTTTTAGAAAACACCTTCGCTTTGTTATTAGAATCACTATACTACATCATGGTGATCCTATCTCTTTAATTGGAACCCGTTTGCTTTGTCTTCTTGAGCCGCTTCTTCAATTGCGTTCATTGCTTCTTCTGGAGTCGTTAATCCACCGACCAACCCTTGTAAGTTTTGAAAGTAGGCTTCACCCGTTTCCACGCCGATAAATACACTTGGGTTATAACCTGATCCGTCCGCAACGTCAATTGCTGCCGCTCGTAAAACATTGCCAACAGGCTCTACATCCATAGAATCAGTAGATGCGAGGATAAAGTTATAGTCTGGGAAACTATAGACAATTTCTGCATAGTCACTAGAAAGAATAAATTCTAACCATAACTCAACCGCATCTTGATTTTTTGCACCTTTTGGAACGACCCACGATTGGCCAATTCCACCTGTTGGTTTTGCTTCTTCCCCATCTATAAAGGATGGTGCCATAAAGAATCCTACACTGTCTAGCAAACCTTCTTCCGCTAAATCTGTAATAAGATACGTACCACCTGTATAGATTGCAGCTTGTTTATTTAAAAATTTAAACTTTGAGTCTGTCTCTTGCAATGTAACAGCATCTTGAGAAATATAGCCTTTATCCAGCCATTCTGTCATAGCCGTTGCTACTTCCACTACTTCCGGATCATTCCACTTCCCATCTTCAAAGAAAATTTCCTCCAATTTCTCTGTTCCTGCCTTTGCTTCTAGCATAGCCCCAAATAACCAGCCAATTGCATAACCATTTCTGGCGCCTACTGTAATTGGATCAATACTAGATTCTGCAGATAACGTTTCTAATACTTCAATGTATTCATCAGGAGTCTCAGGAACATCTAGTCCGTATTCCTCAAACACATCGATGTTATAGAAGTGGGCAATTGCATCTACCATATGAGGTACTTCATAGATATGGTCGCCACCTGCAATCAAGTCGTACGCAAATGGACGAACAGCATTCTCCCATTGGTTTGCTTCATATATGTCATCTAGCGGTTTAATTAATTCGCCCTGTGACAAAACGGAAATACGACTTGGGCCAGCATTCATAAGAAGTACGTCAGGGGTGTTTACTTCAGACTGTAACAATGCTGTTAAACTTCCAGACTCGACCCGAACATCGCCTGTTTCTAATACAACTTCAATCTCAGAATTTAATTCGCTGAAACGATCCACTACCTGCCTCCATTGATCTCGTTCCACATCATTGTAATAGTTTGGAATCAGTAACTGAAGCGTATTTTGTTCATCTTCTGATGCCTCCTGTTCTTGACCACCGTCATTTTGTTCTTCTGCTGCTTGCTCATTACTCTCTACTTCCACACTCGAGCCCCCTGACGGAGACTGACATGCAGCTAAACCTACCAACAGCAATAAAGAAATAAATAACAATGACCTTCTCATTAGCGTTTGTATCATTATTCATACCTCCTTTTTTTAATGCAAACTTTCTTTTACAGTTAGCATCGGTTAAAATTTATATTAAGCGCTTTCAAAATGAATTGAAAGAGGGCGTTTCTGTGATAAAAGTGGGTAAAAAATTTCCCCTAAACTATCTTTTTTTGTCGATAAGGTTGATAGTACTCAAATATATCATTATAATTCCTCACAAACACTTACATAGGAAGTAGGCTGAAAGTATCTAAATAATGATCAGAGAGAAAAAGAGGTAATCTCGTATAAAATTGCAAAAAGGAGGTGACTTATGAAGTTTTTTCACTCTCTATTCTTTAAATTGTTATTTTGTTTGTTAACCATCTCCATTATTCCTTTAAGTATCGTCGGACTAATTACGTACAATAACACCTCCAAAAGCATGACGGATAATCTAGATTATCATGCAAATTATATTCTTGAGCAGAAAGTAGACGCATTAGACCAGCTTTATCATGACTTAGAAAGATTAAGCAGCGGAATTGTTAATAATAAAGTGTTTTCTACTTTTAGTGGAAATGACAACTATCGAAGGCACCAGCAATTATATCTGGAGTTAGATCGATTGTTAGTCAGTATTGAAAATATATTTCCAGCATTCGAAGGCATCACCATCATTAATGAATCGGATTTCATTTACAACTATGGCTACCCATTGGCGCTCAACACCACCGCAACCACTTTCTATCAATCTGACTGGTTTCCATCGATAGAAGCTCTATCTCACCCGGCCCTTACTCCTCCACATAACAGAAAATACAGTAACAAACAGACACCCGTTTACTCCTTTGTTTATCAAGGGTGGGACAATAAATTAAACTCTAGTTTCATTATAATCGATTTCACAGAAGAGTATATTTCTAATATTCCGAATATTAAGTATAAGGGAGCTGACATAGCAGGAACGATTATTTATAATAATGACAAAATTGTCTACTCCGAAAATGAAATGTTTACCTTTTCATATAAAACAATCTCCTCTAGTGATTCCGGAGATATTATTCGAAATGAAGAAAACGAAGAGTTTATTATTTACAAACAAAGGATCCCTTCAATCGACTGGACGATCGTGGAGTACTTCGAGGTCGTAAGTTTTTTTAAACCAGTCTATGATACTAGAAACTTCTTCCTTTATACGATCATTATTACTGTAATTATTTGTATATTTGCTTCATTATTCGTAACAAAACAAATATCAAATCCTATTTATAACTTACAGAAAAAAATGAAAGAAGTCGAAAGCGGCAACTTCGAAGAAAAATTCATTACAAATTCAAAAGATGAAATCGGAGACCTAGCCAAAGGATTTAATCATATGCTTATACAAATTAAAGCTTTAATCAGTTCAGTAGCTAAAGAGGCAAAGTTAAAGAGAGAAGCAGAAATAACAGCTTTGCAATTACAAATCAATCCACATTTTATCTATAACACTTTAGAATCGATTAATTCATTAGCTAGAAAGAAAAAAGATTATGAAATTAGTCATCTTATTGTGTTACTAGGAAGACTATTACGCTTAAGTATTAGTTCTTTTGAAGAAAAAATTCCTGTTCATCAAGAGATCATGTATATTAATTACTATCTAAATATTCAACAAAAGCGAATGCGACATTCGTTTGACTTCAATATAAATATTGACAATAACTTATACGATAAGCACATATTAAAGTGGATCCTTCAACCTATTGTTGAAAACGCTATTTCACATGGTATCGAGCCTCTTAAAACAAAAGGAGAAGTTGACATTCAGGGGCATTTGGATGAAGAGTTTATTATTTTTACAGTAAAGGACAACGGAGTGGGGATTAGTAATACTAAGCTTAATGAAATCAGGAGCAGATTACAGGACAATTCTAAGGAGCTTACAAAGTATAAAAAACGAATTGGCCTATATAATGTCCAATCACGTATTAATTTACATTATGGTGGTTCTTATGGAATTTCGGTTGATAGTGATGTAGAAAAAGGCACCACGGTGAAAATTACCATCCCTAATAGGAGTGAAATAAATGAATAAAATGCTAATAGTTGATGATGATTGGATGATTACCGATAGTTTAAAGCATATGGATGAATGGTTAGATCTGAACATTGATGTGGTAGGATCCGCTGAAAACGGGGAAGAAGCTTTATTTTGGTTACAAAAAGAAAAAGTAGACATTATCTTAACAGATATACGCATGCCAGAAATGGATGGGATATCTTTAACGAAACACATCTATAATGAGCAAATAAAAACTAACGTAATTATAATGAGTGGGTTTGAAGAATTTACTTATGCACAAGAAGCGCTACGTTATAATGCAAGAGGATATTTATTAAAGCCGATTGATATAATCGAGTTATTAGAAACTGTGAATAAAGTGCTACAAGAATATCTAGCTCAGCCCAATCAGCCTATTGTGGATAATATAGAAGAAATTTCACAAAGTCAAACACAACAAGAAAGAGTAATTACTAGCACTTTAAATTATATAAATACCAACTACATGGAGCCTTTAACACTAAAACAGTTAGCACAACGAGTGCACTTGAGTGACCATTATTTAGGTCAACTCTTTAAAACTGTGACAGGTGAATCATTTTTAAAGTATTTAACGAATGTAAGAATGGAAAAAGCACGGATGTTCCTAGAAAACCCTGTATTGAAAATCTATGAAATTAGCGAAAGGGTAGGATATACTGATCCTAAACACTTTATGAAGGTTTTTAAGAAAACCAATGGATGTACTCCTAAGGACTATAGACAAGGATTTAAATCCAAACAATGCGTGGAATAACAGTTTTAGAACAATTTATTTCAACCACTTATAGAGATGTATTCCAAGAAAGCAGAAAGAAAAGATGCAATAAAGTTGATTTCACAAAAAAAATTTCTGAATATAATAAACATTTCATTATCATGTTCCGCGGTTTAGACAAATTGCCCGGATACCTAAAGCTAAAGCTAGACAATGAAAAAAAACGACACAACCCCTCGTTAAAACGAGAAACCGCGTCGTTGTTCACATAGTATGGTGGAGCATAGCGGGCTCGAACCGCTGACCTCTTCGCTGCCAGCCGGAAGGTACGATATACCCTCGTCAATTCATCCGCCAATTCCCCGGAAAACCGCAGTAATTCAACGTTTATTCCCCGTTAATTCACCGCCAATTATTTCGTACTTCACGATAATACCACGCAGCACCACTTTTCGTCAAATTTTGCAGCGCTTTACCCGAAATAATCCGCCACGTCTTCGTCGACCCTCGCACGCTGCAACCCCCTCGCAATCTTCCGTATTACTTTCGAGCTCGGTTCATAGTGCTTGTCCGTACATAACCTCGTCAATGTGTTCGGACTGATCCCGGACAGCTTCGCGAACTCCTTTTGCGTAATATCGTAATCATCAAGTAGCCGACCGAACTGGCTGCGTGCTTTTCCTAATCCGAATAATTCTGCGAACATATTATCGCCTCCTTATCGGCAGTTTCGTCCAAGTATCGCAAATTTATACGACCTTCCGCCTAAACTTTTGCGAAACATGTACGAGCGGTACGGCATAGGTATATAACGTAGTCGCTACCACGGTCGGCTGGCGCCGCTGACTGCGGTAGCTACACCGGTCATTACCCGAGTTTCTACTATAGTAATGGTACCGAGGTTTTATCTTGTACAACGGAATAATACGAGGATTTACGAAGTCTGTTTAAAGTGGAAGACGGAGCGAAGCGGAGGATGGATGTAACGGTCATGTAAATTTTGGTGAACAGTAGAAAGAAAACTATGAGGGAGTGAAATTAAATGAAGTCAATAAGAATTGGCGTATCACCTTTAACTGAGAATGTATACGCGGGAGAAATCATAAATGATATGTGGGTTGGAGATAAACAAGACGTAACAGAAGATTTTAAAAGGTGTGTTGTTAACTATTGCACTAAAGTCGTTGAATTTGAAGTGGATGGAATGAAATTTAAGGCTACTTGTGAACGAGTTTAAAAGAGAAACTATGTAAGAAAATAAAAGGAGAAAATCAGATGGCTATAGTTGTTTTATATAAGGATTAAGCCTAAGTGATGAATAGTTCGATTCCACATGACGCGAGAGTATACGTCAAATACGAAAATAAACGGAGGAAATTTTATGAAACGGAATAGTACGAAAATTACAACGGTTGATTTTCGAGAGTTTGTCCGAAATGAGCGGATACCGAAACCAGTCCCGCAAGACTACACGTTAGCTAGCGTCAGTATTATAGACGTAGGCTCGTTTATCATCGTCGGTGCCGGACTGCTCGGTCTTGGTGTAGCTGCGGCGGAAATGGTCGCTGCTCGACGAGATAATGAACATGTAGCAGAGGGCATCGTGAAATTTATGCGATTATTCATGCCGATTACGTTACTTATCGCGCTAATCGTTCTGACGTTTTTCAATCCGTTAATAAAATGACGAAGGAGGTTATGTGCATGATAGCGAAGTTTACGAAGATTAAAGAGGAGCGACGACTCAAAGCGGAGTTAAAGAAGGCGTTTACCGTTGCGGAGATTTACCGCGAATACAATGGATTCGACGGCAAGAAGGGGCGAATATATCCGAAAATTCATTCGGTCAGAGAAACGGGTGACAGTCGCGAGTATGTATTTACGTTACCGACCGGATTAGACCCGCGAGATCTTACGAAAAAGGATTATGTGTTCCGGCAGGTCTTTGGCGATAAGCTTGAATTTGACGGGGAAATTAAGCGTTTTACACTTACCGTATACTATAGGTCTCTACCGTCATCCGCGCCCTATTTACGTGTTGATTTACCGTCAAAACTAAGCGATATGCGCCTCCCTATCCTTTGCGGAGTGGATCGATACGGGGAAACGGTAAGCTACGACATGGCCGAGTACCCGCATTTACTAATCGCAGGCGAAACGGGGTCCGGTAAGTCAACGCAGGTAAGGTCGATTATTACAACGTTAATCCGTAACGTGGGCGCCGACAAATTAACGTTGTACATGGCGGATTTAAAGCGGTCGGAATTTCACATATTTAAACGCGTAAAACATGTTCCCGAGGTAATGACGAAAACGGCGAAGCTTAAATCGCGTGTCTCGAAATTGCGAAAGGAGATGGAGCGGCGCGGCGACTTACTCGATGAACACGAAGTGACGCATGTGGACGAATTACCAGCCGACAAGCGCCCGAAATACATTGTGCTATGTATCGACGAGGTCGCGATGCTACAGAAGGAAAATGTAATAATGGAAGGAATCGAAGAGATATCCGCAATCGGCCGGGCGCTTGGCGTGTTTCTTTTGCTCTCGATGCAACGTCCGGACCGCAACGTGCTTGACGGAAAATTGAAGAATAACCTCACGGTGCGAATGGCTTTTCGACACTCGGACGGCATTAACTCGCGAATAACGATAGGTACGCAGGACGCGAAGGATATTAGCATCGAAGAACGCGGGCGGATGTATTTAAAACTCGAGGATTTAACGTTAATACAAGCGCCTTATCTCACGGATAAAGAAGCGCGAAAACTGCTCGATCCTTACCGAGTTGAGCGCGAAGAGTCCGAGGAATACGCGGAACAGCCGCCGGAAGACGGCGAAGAATTTATGGTGGGGTTGATTGATGATGAATAAACGATATAAAACGATTATAGATGAGGTTACGAAATTCCGGTGCTTGTCACGAGATCAAATTTCGGAGCTCTATTTCGGGCACTGCCGTAAACCTCATACCAACGCAAATACGGCGCTCAAACGATTAAGAGACCGCAGGTATTTAACCGTGGCCCCTTTCCGGCAGCCTTACGTGTACATGATCAACCCCGCGCCTATCAAACGCGACAGCAACAAAATCGACCATTACCTCGCAATAGCGGACGTGTATATCGCGCTGAAAAAGGCGGGCAAGGTGCGGGAGTTTACGGTGGAGCCCCGGTATGATGACGTCGAGGTGAGACCTGATATATTTACGGTGTATCAAGGAATGCCGTTGTTTATCGAGGTGCAAAAGTCCGTTTATAGCGATCGGGTCATGGCGAAGAAATTTGAGCGGTATCAAGCGTATTATGATAGTGAGGATTGGCGTAAACTCGACTGGCAGCCGAAAGGAAACCCGGTATTTCCCTATGTACTGTTATTTTCTACGCAAAAGTATCGAGTTGAGACGGAGGGGTTTAAGGTGCGACAATATACGGATGTAAGCGAGTTTTTACGGAGCTTGACTGTTAGAGTTAACGTCGGCTAAAAATAATTTAAAAAACTTCCGAAAAAGTGTTTACAATGTAAACGATTTGGGATATACTACAATTAATAAATCAAACGGAGGCGATCGGAATGACCGTAAAAGAAATGCTCGAAAAGGCGCACGAAATTGCTGAACAGAACGAAGCGAAATACGATTTTATCGGACTAAGATTCGAAGACAAGGAACGCGAGGAAGGCGAAACGTGCGAAACTAGCCGGCACAATCTCGACCGCGAAGATGAGCGGGAATTTCCGGAATACGGAACGGAAGAGTACGAAGAAATGTTCGAGCTTGACGGAACTAGCGCATGGCACATCGAATACGACGCAATGCTCGGCTACAACGATCGCGACATGGATAAAGACGCGGAAAGCCTGCACAACGTATATCACGCGTACATCATCGGAGGCAACGAAATTACGAATAAGGACGATGCTTTAGACGAAGGAGAAATCGTTATCAAAAACGCGAAAGTTATCGCGAAATTATATTAAACGGAGGCGATCGGAATGGGCGCAAAATCCGCAATTTACAAATTCTTGCGAATATGGAACGATGCGAGCGCGGTCAAACGAGGCACTGTCGGTAAACGTATTGGTCGGCGTGCTACCGGTAAGGCTGCCGGCCGCACCATGCGAAATCTATTTAAATGATACCGAAGCTTTACGCAAAGTCCGATCTAGCCACAAGGTGGGGCGTCTCGCGGCAGGTCGTCAATAACTGGTCGCGGCGCCACGCCGATTTCCCTCCGGAGCACACACGAGTCGATAACGGACGCCTGCCTTTGTTTCTCGAGGATGACGTAATTAAATACGAAACTACACGCAATTTAGCCCGCCGGAATTAACCGAGCGGGTCTTCGTTATTCAACGCTAATTACGCAATCAAACGACAACCGCTCGCGATTACCTTCCGAATCGATCAACCGAAACTCCTTCCGCTGGGCATCGCAATAATGGCAATGTGCGGTGATATCGTACGTATGTCCGTCGCGCCAATACGTAAAGGTTAGCGGGCGGTTTTCCGCCATTGCTTCCGCTACCGTTCGGCTGATTTCTTCGTATGCCTGTTCGTCGAGTTCCGGTTTTGGCGATTTACCATACTCCGACCGACTCTTCCGTAACAATGCGGCATGTTCCGGGATCATTATCGGCTGCCATTTGACCATGCCGCGGTCATTAAGCCGATCATCGAAATAATCTTTCGTAATCCATTGCGAGCCGTCTCCGAATTTACCGCGATGTGTCATAATACCGCCCCCTTATCGATATTATACACGAACAAACGTTCGAATAAAACAAAAAAAATAAAAGCCCGCCGTAGCGGGCTCAGTACGTATCTACTTTATCGAGAGTGTCGCGCAGCTTTTTAAGCGTACGTTGAAAATTCGTTAAATGCGAATCCTCGCTATCTAGCACGGGATCGTCGCGATTATACCGCATAAGAGCAATGTTTAATTCGCGGATGTACGAGTGTATTTCCCCTTCGTACCAGTTCAACACGCTGTAATCGTCGTATTTGTGCATGTAATCGTCGTAAAGGATTTTTTCGCTGTCGTCTAAATTGCGCCCTTCGCGATAAGCTTCGTAAATTACCGATTTAACCTGCTTCGTGTCATCGTACAAGTCTTTCGAAACTTCCTCGCGGAACAATTCCTCTTCCTCCGCCTGACGCGCTTCTTTCTCTTCGTCCGACAACGGCTCTAAGTCGCCCGACTGTGTCGACGCGCAACCGACTAATAGTAGTGCCGATATAGCAAAAATAAATATTTTCATCGTAATCGCCCCTTTTTCTAAATATTACCGCATATTCTATGTATAGGCAATAGGGCACGCAATTATGCGCACCTTTTCGCCTGTATCGTTAATTACGTTTATCTTCCGCTTTGGTTTCGAGGAAATATTTTATCCCCGCCACTGTTCCAACGCCAAGCAACGCGTACTGTAGTCCGACCATCAACGCATCCGGTGAAACTCCGCCCGCTTCCCAAAACGCGAACGGCACGGCTAGAACGATCGCCACTACCGGTATTAACGCGTTAGATACTGCGCCTGCTTGCCGGATAGCATATAGTACGACCGCTAAACCTACGTACGGCGCGAACTCTGCTGCGAAATCCATCTACATCACCTCCGCTAATTTTGCGCGTGTCTTAGGTCCGTACACGCCATCCGTAGTCAAGCCGTGAACCGATTGGAATCGACGTACGGCGTCCGCTGTCTTAGGTCCGTACACTCCGTCTACTCCGTTATTTCTCGCACCTTTTTCCGGGTAGAAATGAACGGAAGCTAATGACTCCTGTACGGCGCGCACATTAGCACCGCTTGGGTACGGTCGGTTCGCGCGTAAGACAACGTTCGGTAAACTCGGCTTTGGCTTCGGGTTTGCTTTAGCTAACTCGCCGTACGTTTGCGGACCTACTATTCCGTCCACTCCGATTCCGCGCGCCTTTTGAAACGCCTTGACGCCTGCTTCCGTTTTAGGACCGAATATACCATCCGCGGTACCTACGTTGAATCCTAGCGTGTTTAACCGTTGTTGCACGTATCGAACGTCTGCTCCGCGAGATCCCCGCCGGACGGTTGCGCGAGATGATGGCGTAGGCTTTTTCGGCTTTGCCGGTGCCGGCGTGGCTACCTCGTCCTTTACTCCCGTTTTAGGCGCAGGTTTAACGGATTTATACGGCTGTCCGAAGTAACGACACACCGCTCGGCACGCAGCTTCCGCACACTTGCGTCGGTAATCATCATCGAGTAACAACGCTAAGTCCTCAGCGTTGGACATAAATCCGTGCTCCATTAGCACCGCCGGCATATTCGTTTCGCGGACAACGTGGAAATTCGTCCATGCGCCCGGCTTTGACGCTTGATTATTGCGGCGGTTGTCCCCGCGTACCTTCGCGACCTCATCGTGCCAAATATCCGCTAGCTTCTTACCGTTTTTTGACGTGTGCCAATAGAATCCCCAGTGACCGCGCGCACCTTTGTTACTGGTATAGTCCGCGTGAAACGAGAGGAATAAATCCGCCTTCTTCCCGTTTGCTTCGTTCGTACGCGTACGGAGGGCAACGTCATTCCCGTCCAAGGGCTGCGTCAATAAAACGTCGAACCCGTTCGCCTCGAAGAGCGGTTTTGCATATCCGACAACTGCCGAGTTAAACGAAAACTCCGGCATCTTCGGTACACCCTTCGAAGGCGGGTACGTGTTCTTTCCGTGACCTGCGTCCAGTGCGATTAATTTCGTCATATTATCGTCCCCCTATAAAAGAATCGACAGTAACGCGGTACTAACCGCAATTACTGCCGTAAAAAATAAGCCCCATATCCACCGCTTTTCTGTGCGATCATTTCGCCATCGTTCGTCGTTTTCGACAAGACGGTGTTCGTGCGAATCCAGACGCCCATGGGCGCTATTAGCGGACTCCTTTGCGTCCTCTGCCGTTTTTTGTATTTCGGATAGTCGGTCGACCTTCGTGTCGAGTCGCGCGATTGATTCTCGGACATCCATCGCCATACGGAGAAGCTCTTTCGTTTCGTCGAGATTATCGGACATTTCGTGTGTCACCGCCCCTTTTTCGGACATAAAAAATACGCCCTATTCGGCGGACGTTTCGGATTGGCTTTCGTTTTGTGATTCCTGTAATTCGCGAATGATTGCGTCTTTTGCGGCAGATTCGTAAGTAAGTTGCTGGATTCTCCCTAGCAAAGAATCAATTATCTTCTGATTGTCCGGTTGTATCTGGTTCATCCTCTGATCCCTCCAATATTTCTATTCGATCTTTTAAATCTAATATAATGTCATCTTGTTCTTGGATAGCTTTTACTGCGTATCCTAAGAGTTTATAAATGATAATCGCTTTTTGATCCTTCGTGGCGACCTCGGGGCTAAACTCACTAATCAACCCAACTTGCTCATTATCGTATACCCCATTGTCTACGTCTTGTTGAAGAAAGTATTTAACGACTTCTAATTTATTTATTACGTACCGTCCGTCATCCTCCAAAGGCTCTATGTTTGTTTTGTACTGCAAACTCGACCCGTTGCGGTATTCGCTTGCTCGGATAGGGTAATAGGTTGTATCACCGTCATTCCGAAGTAGTTTGTTCGTAACTCGTACCTCTCCATTATCTGTTCCACTTACGCCAAGATAAAGGTTAGTGTGCCCTGTCATAATTCCGGACGCCTCTATCGGCCTGTATGATGTGCTATCACCATTGTAGCCCGACATGCTCGTTACGCGTAATCGGTGGTCAACGTGTACATATGCGCTACTAACCTTTGCTTCCAGTGCGCCGAATAATTTATTCGCCCATAGACTACCGCTACCCTTATCGCCGTTTCCGTTTGTAACCCATAGCATGGGTTCGCCAACCGACGTTTTTTGGAATCGTAAGCCCGATCCGTAATTCGTGTTAGGGCTACCGTATTGTATCCACCCGTCAGTATCGCTAGGGCCGTCATTATCCTTTACATTAAAACGGAAATGGTTATTTCCAGAACGACTATCGTCTCTCGGCATGAGTGTAATTGTGCCCCGACTTGCCATAATCTCAACGTTACGGTCCGAGTCTAGGATAATATCACGGGTCATTGTCCGCAATCCGATTGTCCCGCGGTTGGAGAATAACGTCAGTCCACGTACATCGGGGTTGTACATATGCGAGAAAAACTCGATAACACCCGAGCCGTGGAACTCCGCGTTGTCGCTTTCATCGTCATATCCTCGAAGAAATGTTGATATACCAAAGTCCGAGAAATAAAGACGTTTATCTTCGTTAAAATTTTCTACTCGCATACGTCCATTCCGAAATTGGAACGCAACATCGTGTGTTTTCGTTTCGCCGAACCACGTTCGCGTAAAACTACCGCGCGATTCAATGTCGGCTCCGCTTATACGAGTGTAGTTTTCCGTGTCGCCCCCGTAAATCGTCACGTTATTTGCGTTAATTTGCCCGCCGGTAATAACATCCGCTACCATTCCGTCGCCGGTCATGGCAGTCGTAACCGTTTGCCCACCGTCTTTACTTATCCCGATCCCTTTCGAGTTAAAGATAACGACTTCGTTCGGATTCTCTTTTTCAATCGCAAGAATTCCATTTTCGAATACAAGCTCCGTTTGTGCCGACTGTAGCGCCCGTGTCGCGTTAAGTACGGCATCGTCCAGCACGTTAAATGGTAATTTCGCCTGCCCACCCATAATCCGGTTAACTTGAGTGGACGTGTTCGAGAATCGCGTAAAGTCGTCGATGATGCTCTCGCGGATATTCGACAAAGTAACCTTCGTACTAATCGGCTTAAGGTTCGCGTCGAAAGTTTCGCTTATTTCGACCACTCTCGCCTCTATCGTCAATCCCATCGGCTCATAAACAATATAACCGCGGTCGCCCTCGTTGACTACTTCGTAAAATTGGTTATCCGCGCGCAAGTCCGCAATATCTATCGTAATGGAAAGCTGCGGCTCGTCGATAATCGTCGCTTCTAGCAGATCGAGCATTTCCGACTCGTTCGTAATGTCGCGGTTATATACCGGAGGTGCTTCGTTTTCCTCGCCGATTATGTCAACGTGGGGAGACACGTATGTTACTTCGACCGGGTAAACACCGTCCTCGTCGGGTTCTCCGCCATAACCACGGATAACCGCGGCAAGGTCGTCCGTATCGCGGTATACGTTTATCGCATTAACGTTGTATCCGTAGCGGAATTGGAAGCCGACGTTCGCGCCGATTTCCCTCCGCAATGTGACTAAATTGCCCAGTACGGTAAACTCCGAGCCGTAAATTTCGAGCGCTTGCTTAAACAACGTCAATTTCGATGTGTTGCCGAAGTCCTCGACGCGTTCGGAGCTGTACGAGTCAACGATGTTAAACGTGTACGGCGTGCCTTCGAATATAAACGCAAGAATCGCACTAAACGACTGATTGCCGTTGAGGATGCGGCGCTCGGGGCGTCGTCGCATTGTGTCGAAAAACTCGTGGATAGCTACCGCGTGCTTAACGGACTTGTGACCGGAGTTACCTTCGTTGACGCGTTTAATTACGTAGCGTGCGTTCGAGTATTCGATAGATGATTCTCCGTCGATCATTCCGAAGGCGTGCTCGTTTGATTCATCGGGAATACAAGAAAAGGCTATACTCCGATCACCGTTTACTTTCCGGTTCAGAGTAAAGCCTTTTATATTCGTGAGATTTTCGATATCTCCGTTTAAGTCTGTTATTGTAAGCAGGGTTATCCCTCCTTTCTGCAACTAACTGGTACACCGTTAGTTACCATTTCAACCTGTACTTAACCTTAATGTCCTTTTCCCTTTGGGAAACCAAGTAAAGTGCAAAAAACACAAACACTAGATTATTCGATGCGAGATCACCGCTCGTAAAAGAAAAAAGCACATGAAGAATGTAAGCAAAAAACACCCAGTTCCTTAATCCTTTTAAAAACAACAAAATCGCCAATAGCGTCTGAAAGGACAACAGAAAGAATCCAATCAAACCGAGTTCAAATAAAACTTCAAGGAAGAGATTATGCGGGTATTCTCTCACATACCCATACCCCATACTGCTTGCAACGGTACCCCCACCATGTCCGAAAAGAGTGTTAAAAGTGCCGCTACCGATAAACGCATTCCAAGTCGATTGCATCATTGTTTCACGCATGCCGATTGTCCCAGATTCTAGACTAAATCTCTGGATAAGCGCCGCACTGTTAATTGTGTTCAAAAACATCGCAACCATACTGACCACACCGATTAGAGCCAGCACACTTAATACGGTTCTTTTGTTTATACCACTATTAAACAATCTGTACAGAACAATTATCGGAAGTGTAAAATAAAGAACTGTTTTTGAGCCAGTGAGCAAAGCCGTAATTACAAGCGCAATACTTAAAACGAATACCATTACAGGTCTTTTTTCGAAACGAGGTGCCTGTAAAACCAATAGACCTAAACCGAGAAATCTACTTAACCATACTGGGTTCATTTCTCCGATAGATTGCCGACTAAACCAGTCAGCCTGCAGTCCAGCTAATCCACCATCCGAAAATGTGTTGTACAATACAACCAAGGACGTGGCAAAGCAAGCAAATAAGATAAAGTTTTCAATCAATGTCATTTCATTTTTCTTTAATTTACCTACGATTAGAATCAAGAACGCAGGAAGGAAAGCCAAAAAGACAAACTGCCTCATTTTCCACAATCCATATTCAGATGTGGCAGCAGGCGAATAAAAATAAGACAGCAGAAATACCGAGAGGAACCCAGCCAAAAGTATAATTCCTAAAAGGTTGATCTTGGTTTTAACATATGATTTGCAATAAAAAACAATTAAAAACAAAGCTAAAGAAAGTATTCCATAGGAAATTACCATTCTCCCCTGACCAATGCCAATAATGGACAGGAGTGTAATTGACAATATTCCTATAAAAATAAGCCCAATAACCTTTTGTTCCTTCAAAGAGGAAACAATCGATTTTAGAATACTTGCGATCAAGACGAGATTCAAAGCAATTTGCAATTAACACACACCCTAAACTATATCTAATATTTGAAAATTATATCACACATTTAGGGTGTTTTTTCCTATTTTTATATTTCAATCCACTCAGGTACTTTAATAACCACTATTTTATTTTTTTCGCCGTCCACAACCGTAGTTACAATTTCTCCTTTGCTGTTCGGGCCTGCAACACCTCTAATGCCTCCACTTGGTACAGAAGGGATTTCATGGTCAATGCATACAGGATAATACTTGTCACCGTCTGCTGTACCGTAGACAACACTAGGTAAATAGCGAGCATTATTCAACTGGATAAAACCAAAATAGGCTGCTGAATTGTCGTAGTCTGTACAGCCGAAATGCGCCACAGGCTCAACGTCAAATACTTCTCTTGAAATTGTGTAGGCTATCTCAATTTCAATATTTCTATGGCTGCTTATACTATCTTCTATCCCTCTGTTCCTGTCCCATTTATAAACACTTGTATGCCGGTTGTCACTAAGGAATAATACACAATTCGCTAGTGGGAGAATGGCTGTCCACTGGTTAGGGCACTCGCCCCATTCGTAAACACGACTCCAATTCTTACCCCTGTCGATTGACCAATAGACGTTTGAGTTTATCGTGTCGCCCACCGCAAGCCATATAATATCTTGGTACGGATCATATTTTACGCTGTGAATGTGGTAGTCGTCTCGTGGAGCTTCCTCGAATATTTTTTCGAAGGTATCACCGTGATCTGTACTGATCCAAACTCTGCGCGAATTGTTAGGCAACACTTTAAGTCCATACTCACCCAGTAAAACGAGGTTTTCGTGAATATCAATGCTGTCGATGCCGATGCGACCTACAGGCATTTGTAAAACCAATTCAGGTTCAACGTTCGCCGCATCCTCCATTTTATAAACTTCACCGTTGTTGTATCCTGCCATTACTTTTCCATCATTCAATTTCTTTACCATTGTAGGGTAAGGCGACGAATCATCTTCCCATCGATTAAACAATTCGGTGAAGGTTTGCCCGCCGTCCGTTGTTTTAACAATAACTCTCCGGTAGTATCCGTAAATTGTATCATCTGTAATGTCGGTAGCGAAAAAAGTTCCGCTATCAGGTTGCGGGATGTGAACCTCTTTCTCTGCCTGTAGTGGTTTTGGTCTAAAATGTTTTTGGTGTCTTTTTTCGGAAACTTGAACAGGCTTGTTTGTTGCCACCGCCCGGACGGTTACACTGGAATGCACCTCATGCTGCACGTAAATAGCGTTACATTGGAAGTAACTATACCCGCTAACGTCTACAACGTACTCGCCGATATTATAAATCGCCTCTAGTTCGGTTCCTGTCCATATATTAGTCGCCTTTTTATGGCTCCAATCAGAATTATTGTCTGTCTCGCTTACTCTCGGTTGCAACGTTGCTCTGGTACATTTATCTACTTTCAGAATGACTTTATCGTAATTCCTAACATCAATTCTGGTTCCCGCCCCTACCGTGCGGCGGTCATCGTGTAATTTTGTTTCTGTGTCTAGATATTCGATTCTTCCTTTTACATATCGTGTTTTTACCATTATTCCACCTCCGTGATCCTATAGTGTACCGCCAACGTTACAGCAATATTTGCTGTAGGCTGCGGAGATGGCGGGCTTTGAACCATAAAACGAATGCCGAACGGGAAGCGCTGTTTTTCTCTCAGCTTGAAAATATAACGGTTTTCCTGGTCATCATACACCACAGATTCGATAAAAGGATGTGTGTGTCTGCATTGTCTTAATCTCGGCAAGGTCGATATACTACCCGGTGAAATTGATGTTCTTTCTCGATCTTCGAAAAGCCCATTTCTGTTTCTGAACTGCATTTCGAACTGCAAATTATTGTTGTTAGCATCGACCACTAAACTATCTATAATAATAGACTTGTTTATATCTATCGCCTGATTGTTTCCCGGCTCTAATGTCGTGGCAATAAACGCCAGTTTTTTATTAAACCCGTTCTCAACAATACTCCCAGTTAGTTGTACATCTGTTACCGGCTTGCCTGTACCGTCATCCCTTGCTGATGTTACGATATCGCCATCTGTATTTAAAAAGTTTGGCATGTTATCTCTCCCCTACATGTAAAGTTCGTTGAAGTCAAATGTAATTTTTCCGTACCCCTCAATAGAGGCAGAAAAGACGTTCTCGCCCGGCGCTAATGAAATCAATTCACGATTGGTTGACCCAACCACGCTTAACCCATTACGCATCGACCGCACGCCTTTTAATATGATTGTGTCGCCATCGTTTAGCGCACCTTCGTATTTCCACGTATCGCCTGTTGTCTCGTTTTGTATTGTCACTTTATCGCCTTGCGCCCCCTCTACACCCACCGTTATTTTTAGTAGGTGGTCGAGGTTGCGGGGATCAAGTGTAATGTTGCCGTGATTCCAGACAGAGAATTCAACGGGCGAAGCATCGAAAGTAGAATACCCGTTGAAATCCTCACCGCCCAAATCTACAGAACCGCCGGACTTAACGAGGATAGGCGTTTGTATGTCGTATTCTTCTAACGTTGGATCGATTAATTCCGCAAATGGATTGTTTGAGATGAAAGGGATTGTAAACTCTCCGGTACTGCCTACGCGACTAGGCGTAAACGTCGAATCTGCCTCGACTGTCCACCGCTTTTCCGGCTCCTCGTCCGCGATAATATGATACGGTTCCAGCCTGAACAAAGCGTCGTAAATACGTTGTCTTGCCGTGCTGTAGCTCGACGCGTCACCTACGTAAAACTCGCAAACTGCCATTATCTGCCGCGGACCATAGTCGCGTCCCATACGGATAGCGCCGTGCCTGCCCGGTATTACCTCCGTATAATCAACCGGATTCGGCGCGCTTACCCGGAAACTACGCACAAGCACGGAGAGGTCGCACGCCATGTCGATTTCCGTGCCGTCCGCGTACACTATCTTAAAATTCGAGTCTACTTTCGGTATAGTAACCGCCATGTCTAACGCCCCCAATCTCCGTTAAATATTCGTTGCACGCCGTGCTTGTCGTGCTGATTCGTGCTAACGTGTGGCTCCACTTTGCGGCCGACTTCTTCTCCGTCGAGCTCTATCGTAAAGCTCGGGTCAATTTCCTGTATCTTACGTTCTATTTGCGCGATACCGCCCGCGATTTCAGCGAGGTATGCTTCGGACGATCCGCCCGTTGACTGCCCGCCGCCTTGTAGTGACCGGAACAGATTCGCCTGCTGGCCTTCCGTCAATACCATTTCGTTACGCAAAAGTCGTACGTCTACCTCGTTATGCATCGGCGCGTTCATTAGTTGCGAAGCTAAACCGCCAGTATGCAACTTTCCGGCAGGCGCTCCGTCGCCCGGTCGATATTGTCCGACGGGTCCTCCGTTGTGGCGGGATAGTCCGACCGAATTAAGTAGCCGCTCGCGTACGCTGACGATCTTAGTCACCGGGCTGGACGCACGGCGATTGATATCGGCGATGTCGCCACCGTCCGATACATTTACGGCCTTGTCGACGTCCTTGCCGAGTTCGTCCGTCATCTCGCCGGCCTTGGCGGTACCTTCGTCGATCTTGTCGTTTGTACCCTCTTGCGCACGCGTATTTCCGAGCATCGAATCCTCGATTAAGTCGAGTTGCGCGCGGTTTTGCTCAAGCTTACGGTTGTGCTCGTCTTCCTTACCGAGAATATCCGATTTCAACCCCGTTTCCTCTTCGATCTGTCCGACGATATTTTCGTGCTTGCTGATCTGCTCATTGAGCGTATCGACTTGCATTCCGAGGACACCGTGTTTGTCGCCCTCTTTCGATATTTGCTCCTCGATTTCCGCCTTTTCATCTCGAAGTTTCTGTAATTTCTCGTCGGCTATTTTGAGGCCTTCTTCTCCAACTTCGTTAATACCGATTTCCGTAAGGAGGATTCCGGCAATCTTTTCGTCGATGACCCCGAGCTTATCGATCTCATCCTGGTGCAATTCGAGTTTTCCGTCGATTTCCTCTTTTTGTTCCCGTAGTTTTCCGTGAGTTTCCGCCATACCGGTTTTGTGTAATTCCATTAATACGTCGCGTTCCCGTTCTAATTTAACAAGTTCCTCGCCAGTCGCGAATTCATCATTAATTAAACGGTTTATTTCACTGACCCGATCCCTTCGCTCATCCTCGGACATATTTCGCGATTCCGTTAGGATTTCGAGGCGCTTTCCTATCTCTTCTTGCTCAAGTAAATCGTCGCGATGTTCCTTACGCAACTCCGCCTCACGCTCAAGCGCGGCAATACGTTCCATCTGCAATTCCTCCAACGCCATATCGCGTAAGGATTGGATATAGTCGCGCACGGCGTCAGTCGCATCAACAACCGCATTACCTCGCTCGCTCATCGTCTGCTCTACGTGCGGAGTTTGTTCGATAATCTCGTTATTCACCGCGAGTAATTCGCTTATCTCGTCTTTCGATAACCCGGACTTTTCCGCGATGTCATCGTACGCATTTTCGAGTTTCTTCAATTCTTCGGGGTCGCTTTCTCGTTCCATCCGCTGTTGTATATCGAGTAACTCACCGATTTGATCCGTAGTTAAGCGCGACTTGCCTCGCAATTCATCGTAACGATCAGCTAATGATTCGAGCGAGTCCGCTTGCTCAATCGTAGCGTCCGCAACTTCGGCATTTACTTCCGCTGCTCGCTTCGACCGATCGTTCCACGCGACTACGCCCGCTGCTACTGCGGATAATCCGAGAATTAGCCAACCGGCCGGCCCCATTGCCGCGTATAATCCGCGTATCGCCGTACCTAGCTTTATTACCGACGTAACTACCAGCGTCACCCCTGCGGCTGTTCCCGCCATTTTTAAGCCTAACGCGACGGTTGCCGGGTCGAGATCGCCAAATTTACGCGTTAATTCCGTGGCGCGTTCGACGACATCCCGTATGACCGGGAGAAATTCTTGGCCAATCGAGATACCAATTTCGGACATCGCCGATTTAAATTCGCGGAAAGCCCCGTTTACCGTGTCGTTTTGCGTGTCGGCCATTTCTTTCGCCGCGCCTTCGGAGTTTCGGAGTTCTTCCGTATAGTTCGCAAGGCCATCTTCGCCTTCTTCGAGTAACGCGAGGAATCCGGACGCCGCTTGTGTTCCGACGAGCATTTCGGCATATTGCGTTTTTTGAACGTCCGTCATGCCTTCCATGGCATCCGATACGACTCCGATAATTTCGGACAACGGCAACATTTCGTCATTTGCGTCGGTAATTGAGATGCCGAGATCTTCCATCGCATCCTTCGTGCGTCCGGTTGGCGAGGCGAGAGATAAAAGCATCGCACGCATTGTGGTTCCGGCTTGGCTTCCCTGAATTCCGGCGTCGCTCATTTTTCCGATAGCTGCGGCGGTTTCCTCGATATCAAGACCGAGGGACGCTGCAACCGGAGCAACGTATTTCATCGCGTCCGCCAACTGCGGAAGATTCGTATTTGCGGAAGTCATTGTCGCAACTAATACGTCTACCGCCCGATCCGTTTCCTCAGCAGACATACCGAAACCCGTCATAATATTGGAAACGGCGTCCGAAGCTAACCCGAGGTCAACCGCTGCGCTTGCTGCGAGATTTAATACTCCGGGCATTGCGGATATAATTTCATTTGTGGAAAATCCTGCCATTCCTAGGAATTCCATCGCACTTGCCGCCTCGGATGCCGAAAATTGTGTGGTACTACCTAACTCTCTTGCGGTGCTCTCTAATTGCGCCATCTCTTCGTCAGTACTTCCGGTAATTGCTGCGACTCGCGCCATGCTCTGCTCGAAATCCGCCGCTACTTTTGCGCTTCCGCCGATTGCCGCTACGACGGCGCCACCGACGGCTAGTGCCCCGCGTTCAATCATTTGTAACGATTTCCTATTACGTTCCGCGGAAGAAGTATTAGCGTCCATATCGCGTTTTGCCTGCTCCATTCCCTTGCGAAATTGCTCGTTCTCCAATGTTCATTACCTTACGGCGAGTTCTTTATCTCGCCCTCGAACTTTCGTAGCGAGGATGGGATCATATCATCGTCCGCAATGGGACGGCGTGCGCTCGTGGTACTTTACTGCCGTAGCTTTCGCGTTAGGCTCCGTGTACTGATCTCTACACCTTCCGCGACTTTCGTCGGCGGCTCGGCTCGGGATTGCCATAGCTTGCGCCGTAGGTTTCCCCGAATTCACACGCTGTTTTAAGAAGCGAGTTACCTCGCAACTGCCCAATCGTTTAGGCGCGCTTTTATTTCTCCTGCGCTTGCTTGTGACATGAGTTACCTCCTTTCGTAAAATGAACAACAAAAAAAGACCGCCTTAATTGGCGATCTCGTTTAACTTAAAGTTGTCATGTAATGCTGTGTAAAACGATTTGTACTCACTTAATGACATATTGTTTTTGCTCGCGATATAATCAATAGCTTCTTCGAACTTTTTCTCACATAATCCGAACCTAACCTTGTTTACTTCGAACCATTCAAAGACATTTTTATCTTTTTTAGAACTGTTCAGATCCGGTCTGAGAGGTAATATATTTCCCACTACTGTACCACCGCACCCCCAAGACAGCGGGATAACATGATCTAAGTGCCACACCACAACTTCCCCACTTAGCGCGCACCTATCACCAAAATAAGAAGCCATTTCGGACATGTCATCTTCGGAAAATTTATAAGGTAGTGAGGATTTTCGGGTTCGTCTAATTTGCTTATAGAGGCGCATCTTTTCCGGGTTTTCCCTTCTCCATCTATTGTTCCTCTCTAAAACTTCGGCTCGGTTTTCTTCTCTATATATTCGCGGGTAGTCCGGATTTTTCTCCAACCATTTAGCGGTTCTCGCGGATTCCGACTCCCTGTTAGTGACTCTCCACATAGCTTTAGACAGATGTTCAGATTCTTTATTCCTCTGATAGTAAGACGACCTAAATTCTGAACTGCACACTTTACACCTAGGCATCCTCCCGCCAAATCCTTTGCTTGTCTTATGGAATTCATTAAGGCTTTTTAAGCTATCGCAGATACTACATACTTTGGCGGTAATTTCCCCACCCTCATCTACAGTATATTTAGTTCCTGCTCGGTTGTATTTTTCCTCCATTAACAATCGCCCCTCTCCGCTATTTGCGCAAACTTCGCGTAACACCCTCGCAAGTTAAACGCTCCTATAAGGTAACTACTAGCGAAATCGCCGTTTCGCACGGAAATCCCCAAAATAACGGAAAGTTTTACGATTTTTTATTCGCGCCATTCCCAGCCATCATCCGTAGTTGCTCGAATTTATCGCGGTCAAACGTTTCCTTCGGCTTGATTCCGGCTGCGCGTACCAGCGCGTTTCTATATTCTTTGTAATCCTCGTCTTCGAGTCGTCGCCCGTTGTTTGCTACTTGCGCGTGGTTGTCCGCTAGTCTCTGTATCGCGTCAGTTCGGCGCTTATCGTCGAGCAATTCCGGCAAGTCGACGAGGTAATATTCATTTTCAATTTGCCGTTGCGTTTTGCCGAGTATGACGGCACTTTCACGCAACCAATCGTCTATTGTTCGGTCGTCTCCGTTGTCTCCGCCTCCTGCATCGTCGGTTCCTTGCGCAGAAGGCTTCGCACGTTTTTTACCGTTTCAGCGAAGTTATTCCGTTTGTACGTCCATACGAGGTAATCCGCTACCTCCGTAATTGATGCGTTGTTTTTAAGCCATTCCGCGTCTATTTCGGATAGCACCGCGGTAGCTTCGAATATCTCCTCCGCGACAATGTCGAATAAGTGTAAAGCGGTTGATGCGCGTTCTTCCTCCGGCGTAAAGATTAACGTCGTTATCGCGCCTGGTAATTGCGAGGATACCTCGATCATCCTTCGGTATTTCGTGTACGTCAGCTTCGGTACTTCGACTTCGCGGTCACCGAGCATAACGTGTGATTTCGTTTTCTCTTTCGTAAATCTATCGCGTAATTTATCTAAAATCGGCACTCCGAGCGTCCTCCTTCCGTAGTAAAAAGGCGCCCGTTGTGAGCGCCATTAATATTCAGCGTAAAACCCGAAATTAGGGCGTGTCTGCCGCCGACTCGTCACCTAGAATAAACAATACGCCGTCGTTTTCGAGGTCTGGATACGCCACGAACGTAAGGTTCGCGATACGCTCGTTTGAGCTGTCATACGTATAATCCAAGTCGCTACGAGCGCCTGCGAGTGGAATCGTGATCCAGTCGTTTTCCGTAGTTCCCGCTGACGTAGGCTTGATTACGAGTTTCTTCGCGTTTTCGAGCATATCGTAACCTGCCTGCGCCTTAACGGTGATTTTCTTTTTGTCGCCGTCCTCTACGTATTCACTGTTCGGGATTGCTTCCGCCAGTTTTTCGAGGTCATGTAACGCGAATGGTACCGTTACTTGCGCCGATCCGCCTTGGTACACCGACTTGACGACGGTTTCGCCATATTGGTCGACTGTTACGTCGTGTACTTGTGACGTCGATTGAAATTGGATACCGCCTTTTGTAATTTTGTATGTCGTATCACCGTACTCGACTTCCGCCGGTCCGATAGGTACGTTAATTCCGTTTGCCATTTAGTCGTCCTCCTAATTAGGTTTGCGGTGCCGGCCGTATCACCGCGTTAAAATTCATCGAATAGATTGGCCGGTAGATCTCGTCCTCTCCGATATAAAAAGGCGCCGACCCTACCGGTGTGATAATCGATAGTGAGTCCGCGCCGATATTGACATCCCGCCGATTGGCGAGCGTGTCGAATATTTCGTATGCTTTCGCTTCTGCATCGGCATCCCCATTCGGTCCGCCACGTACGAGGATTTGAAACGATGGTTGCCGCTTGCCCGTCCATTCGTCGACGGGTCGTCCCGGGTGAATCACGACCGCAGCCGCTTTGTCCGGATATCCCGCCGACGTCGGAAACTTGTTCGGGACGTATTGATAATCGACTTCACCGCGCAGAAACGTAATTAAATCGATGACTCGCATTAATCGAGCACCCCTTTCACGCCGGACGCGATTTCCCGCAGCCAACGTTGTTCCTCGCCTTCCAGTGGACGCGTCAAATACTTCGGCCCGACCGTATATCCATCGGTACCTCCGCTAGTACGCGCCTGCCCCGCGCCCATGAATTCATGCGTCCATATCGCGTAGTTAAATTCACCGTATCCGCTCGAATTGGCTATCGCATTAAACGACACCTCGCCCGACAATGCGCCCGTTTTAGATCGCATGGACTTGCGGATTTGCTTGCGAAGGTATCCGGTGTGTATCGGCGCAATACTTTGTGCTATTCGTGCGAGATCGTCAACTGCGTCCATTAACCGCTTTTCCGCTTCCTTTTGCGCTCCGTTACCTTTTGCGTCAAGATGCGATAGGAAACTCGATGCGTCCCATTCCACTAGATAAACACCTCCTCAGATAAAAATTTCGGTTAATACCGGTTTTCCGCTTAACATCCGCTTTACGTTGATTTCCTTCGGCTTTCGCGTTATTGTCTGTCCGAGTTCATTCGTAAAGGATATTTCGTCGGTGTACCGGATGTCCGCAAGTTTATCGAGTAGGATCCGGGCTTGCGCCACCTGCGTACTGCCGGCGGTTGTGCCTGACCCGTCGCCGGAGCGGTTTACGACTACGTTACTTCCTTCCGCGACACGTGCCGGAATGGATACGGTCCCGTCGTCGAGTACCGTCTGATTATGCGAAATAAAATACGACTCGGGCTCCGACATGTTCGGATTACCCCAGTCGTCGAATTCCGTTTCTCCGTCTTCGTTCGTATTTGCGCGCAGGACGATGATATGCTGATTTAACGGTATAAGCGCCATTACATCGTCACATCCCTCGGCGTTGATCCGTCGCCTAGTTTCGGCAGGCCGACGTTTTCCGGTGAGGCGTTAATCAGTCCGTAAACCTCCGGCGGGATGTACGCAGTAAGCGCCTGCCCGCTTGCCGCCTTAACGTTGTTTTCCTTAAACGTAAATGACGCCACCCCCGTAACGGAGAATGACGCCACGCCGTGCTGCTGTAACCGGTTGGTATCGTTAAATACAACCGCCAGTTTTGCGCAGTATTCGAATACGGCATCGGCCGGCACGTGATGGAGCGGGAATTCCTTCCGAAGCGTGCGGTCAGCGACGTTTATCATCCGTTGTTTTTTCGCTTCCTCCGCCTCGAACCAGTCTTCCGTATCAATCACGTACGATCCGATGTATTCGTCCGCTGCTTGCGTTGTTAGTGATTCCGCCATTTACGGCACCTCCTTTATTTCGCGGAGGATGCCTTTCGCTTGGCCGGCGCTTTCTTGCGCGGGGCTGGCTTCGGCGTTTCTTTCGGCTCCTCCGCCGGTTTTGCAGGCTCGGGCTTCGGCTCATCTACGCGCGTTGCGTCAGATAGCGAATCGAGCGCTTTGATTGTCCGTGCGTCCTCCGTCTTAAAAACGCCAGCGACGAACTGCTTACGCTCATCGCCGACGTAGAAAGCTAACTCGGAGTAACGCGATTTGAACTTCGCCATGATCGCGACACCTCCGTTTTTATTACGCTAGACCTTTGATACGTCCGTGTGCTTTTTCCTGTAGGAATTCGAGCGTGTACTCACCAACAAGCATACCTTTGTAGTAGTCGCCCTGTTTTCCGAGGTATTCGTGAGAGATTTCGCGGCCCTGTAGCGGCTTAAGCGCGATACGGTTCGCATCTACTACGAATAGTTCGTCAGCAGCGAGGTTGTTGTTCAGTACGATTTCAGCAGCGCCGAAGTCGGATACGAAGTGGTCAACTACCTGGCCGCGTCCGTTGTCCTGGCGGTCCAAGCGAATATTTGATTTTTCAAAGTTGCTGATAGCACGCTTCTGCTTCGCGCCAACCATGATTTTATAGTTACCGCCAGTCTGGAATCCGCCTTTTTCGTAAATAGCCTGCATAGTATCGTTAATCTTCTCGTCAGTAAGGTCTCCGCCACCGTTAGCAACGTTCGTCTGAATGAAGTTACGGATACCGCGCATCTGACGAGTAACGCCGTCACCGGACTCGTATTTAACACCGTTGATTGCTGCTTTTTCGATGTGCAGCGCAAGCTCGAGTAGTTTTTTCGCTTGTTCGTGGTTGTAGATGTTATCAATGCCGTAGTTCGCGACAGCCGCAGCAGTGCCGGTAATGGAGATAGAGTCGTCGAAGATTTGCGTAAGGTTGCTCACGCGTTTACGTGGCTTGTAACGAGCGTCACGCGCGTCGCGTCCCTCTTCGCCTTCTACGAACATAACTTCGATTTTCGCGTTTTCGTCAACAGCGGCTGCTGGTGTAGAAGCATATCCACGCTGTACGGAAAGGTCTTCACCGTTTACTGCAGTTACGAGCATAAGCTCCTCGCCTACTTTAACAACTTGGTCTTTACGGAATGGCTCTGCATCTACTACCGGAATTGTAGTTGCGTCGTCCATCACTGCGCTGGTAACTGTAGACTCGTCCGCGAACATTTCGTCCTCGAACCATTGGTGCTCAACTTGCGTTACTGGTGCGGAGAATCCGAGAAGGCTCACAAGTGGCGTTTGGTGCTCGTTAAGAAGTAGTAGCTGATCGACTACCGATTCGCGTTTTCCGACTAGTTCCTGGTTAAAAATCTTAGACATTTAAAATTCCTCCAATTTTGTTTTAGGTTTTAATTGCATAAAAATAGCGCCCGGCAATATGCCCGACGATTTATCGTCCTAATTCTCGTTTAAGTTGCTGATACGCGGCGAGGTCCTCGGTCTTTCCCGAACGCTTCGCCTTTTGCGCCGCTTCCTGCAGCAGTTGGTCGGCCGTTTTCTCCGCCTGCTTATCGTCGTAATTTGACGGACTGCCGATCTCTTTTGCTTCCGCTTTCTTCTGCGCAAGTAAAAACGGTTTATTTTCAATCAGCGATTGCACTACGTCATCCACGCCGTTCACTTTCCCGTCTTCGACCGTTACCGCGGATAGGTCGGCCAGGGCCAGCGCGTCGTCTACATACGCAATGTTCGCTGCTTGCGCCTTTTTGATAAATTCGTTCGTTACCTTTTCGCGTTGGACTTGCGACTTAAACTCCTCGAGCTGCTGCGCAATTTCCGCCTTTTCTGTTTCGTACTTCTTCGCCAATTCTTCCGCCCGTTCTTTCTCGGACATTTCGGCGAGACGGCGTTCCTCCGCTTCTTTTTCGAAGCGCTCCGCTTTCTCTTTTACGGACTCGTAATCGGAGTATTTCTTTTTCTCGCGACTGAGTCGGTCCGCAATAAGCGCGTTCACTTCGTCCTGCGTAAACGTTTTGGCCTCCGCCTGTTCTTCCGGTTTAGTTTCCGGTTCCTCAACCGTTTGAGTTTCGTTTACACTTTCGTCTGTTTCGGTTACTTGCGAATCTTTAGTTTCCTCTACCATTTGTACCTCCACGTTTTAAAGTCCGCGTAGACTATAGATTCCGAAAGTTTAAAGACATTCCGTAAGTCAGATATTAACGAATTATGTTTGGGTCTCGTATAACGACTTGTGAATGTAGGCACCCCGGATGATAAAGCCCAAAATTCCGCGCCTCGTCTACGGTCGGTTGCGTCCCTTCGATCGAGTCGTTAATTCGTAGCACGCGTCCTTCCCAAGGAACGCATTTTTTACAGCTCCCGCCATGTTGCGATATAACAACGTAACCAGCACCGCGTTCCCTCGCTTCAATCTCGCCAGCTTCTCGGTGCGCCTCGACCATCTTCGTCTTCATAACGACATCCGCGTAGTGGCTCATCTTCCAACGCCTACCCGCCGAATCTGTTATCGCGTGCATTCCGGCACGTTCGAGCCGTTGCGTCATTACTCGCCGATTCACCGCGGTCGAATACTCCTCACGCAAGACCTCCGCAGCAACTCGCCTAACTTCCGACTTGACTCGGCGCCTCGTATTCGACGTCATTGCGAGCAAGTCTTCGGTCGTGACGTCCTTTTGCGATGTTTTCCACGTTCGATGCGTTCGGCTCTCTATTACGTCGTCGCTTCGCAAATAACGCCGAGCTGCGCCCATCGACGCGAATAATCCTAACGCAATTAACGTACGAGCGCGCCCGTGTTCGTAAATATCGTCAATTGCGTTATCGATTTCCGCCGACAAGTTCGCATCGAGTCCGCCGAGTATTTCGTTAACACGGCGCACGACGCGTTGTTGTTCGGCACGCGTCAAGTTATCGAGCTCAATGTCGCCAAGCACTTCGAGAACATCGTTCCGCGTTCCGGCAACCTTTCGCGCAATTCGGTTAGCGTGACGCTCGATATCTGCGCTAGGGTCTACGTCGAGCGCGTTGCGATATCCTTCGCTCTCTGTCGGCATTAAGCGTCATCTCCTTCGATCGGCTCTTCGCGGATTGATTGTACGCTTGCGAACGACTCTTCTTCGCGAGTCTCATCCGTAACAATGCGGTCAATCGTTTCGCGAGCCTTTTCGTCGTCAACGTCATCCTGCTTCTTAATCGCGGAGTGCTGGTCGATAGTCGGCTTGCCTCCGGTTCTGATCGAATAGATTTCCGCGAGCTCCTTCTCGTTCTTCGGAAGTCCGTCGCTCCACGTTACCGTCGGATATACAGGCTCGTACGGTTCCCACCCGTCGACGTCTTCGTTCGCTTCGTTTTCGAGCATTTGCGCCTTCCATAGCGCGTCGCGAACGGCACGGTCGACATACATGCGGATCCGCTTAACTTTCGATAGAATCGGCATGAACCGCGCTTTAATGGCGGCGCCGTCCGTGTGGGACGTTCCGGTGCCTCCGCGGTCCTCCGTCATCGTCGTACCGAATAGCCATTGCGGCGTTTCGGACATCTGGAAAATCACGCCGAGCAGATAGTCGATCTCCTTAAACGCGGAATCGAGCTGCGCGTTCCACGTTAAGTATTCCGGAGTCGTCTCGTCCTGCGTGAACGGGAAATACTTGCCGCTCGCTTTCATCGAACCGTCTCCGCCGTATTGCGGTCCACGCATCGCGGGGTCCGCGTGCTTCCATAGGATATAATCGATCTGCGTAAGGCGGTCGTTTAGCGCGGCCAGTATGGATTCGAGTTTCTCCACGCCGCTGATTCCGAAGAATTCGTCGTCTGTCGCCTTGTACGGAATGTGCTCGACGAGCAGGTGCGGTACACCCGTAAATATGGCGTCTTGGTCGCGGTTAGTGTTAACGCGCTCGCCGACGGTGAATACCGGCACGTGCGCGCTGTCTCCGTATTCGGTTACGACGTGCTTATCGTGCATGCGATAACGTTCGTACAGTATTGCGCCGGGCACATGGCGTTCGACGTTAAGGAATACGCGCTCCTCCTTGCCGACGTCTACGAATTCCGGCCATGCGATGTTATACGCTTTAACCCGCTTCTTCGATCCTTCCGCGAATTCTGGGAATACGAATTTAGCGCTCACACTTTCGATGATAACTTCGCGCTTCATCTTTGCGCGGATCTCATCGCGCCATGCTTCCGGCACCTCCGAGATATCCTGGCGGTACGTGTAGTACGTTTTCAAGAACGCGTCGCCGCGGTATCCGTTGCCGGTCGTCTGTTCGTGGAGCATCTGCGTCATATCGTTATTTTCGACGATTTCGTTAATGCGGCGCTGCTCGATTGATTCGGAGTCTTTACCGGACTCAAACTTCGGCGGCTCTCCGACGAGCAGGTCGGCCGGCTTGGCGCAAAGGATGTCCATGATTCCGATAGAAATATATAATTTGCGGAGGTAATCCGCGTGATTCGTTTCGCTTAAGATTTCGGTGGCGCGGTCGTATACCTCCCACAGCCGGTTATCGAATACCGCCTTACCTCGGGCATATTTCGCGACACGTCCGATATGTTCTTCCGGGGGATACTGCGCCCCTTCGTAAAATAGTGCGATGGCAAACGCCTCCTTTCGTTGTAATGCCGGTTAGAATCCCGGCGGTTTGTCCATTACGCGTAATTCCGGCTTTTGAATAACCGAGTATGACATTTCGCAGCTATCCGGACCGTCATCATGCGCCCCGGTTCCGTAGCGCTCGAATTGCTCGAGCAGGGCCGCGTGTTTATTTGAAAACCGGATCCGCCCGCTTTCAATGTCGGGCAGCATCGCTTCGATTCGCAGTTCCTTACGGCTCCGTTGCTGTATCTTCTTTACGCGGGTATGAGCCGGGTAGCCCGCTTCTTGCAACGATTCTTTTAACGTGTCGACGAAGAATTCCTGCGCCATCTGCGCTTCGGCGGCGATTATGTCCGGCTGCCAGTCGATTACCTTCGCGACAATGACGTCGATAAACTTCTGTGGCGGGATCCGGTCGAGGAACGAATCGACTACGTAGATAATGTCGTTCGCCTCGTCCTTTGCCGTCACTGTTACCGCCTGATAGTCTCCGCGTTGTTTACCCATCGCAAAGTCGACGCCCATTCCGATACGGAAGCGCCGGTTATTCTTGAAATCGTCCGTGTGGAGCGACGGGTCCTTCGTCCAGTACGTGAACGTGTCCGGGTTGAAAATCATCGATTCCTCGTCGATCGGGTTGTTCATGTACTCCGTATTAAACGCTTTGGAACCGTTATCCCATTTCCACGTCATTAGTTTGTAAATCGGCTGGACGTCTTGCCATAGAACTCGAACACCCTCGTCCATGTCTTCGCGGTTTTCCTCATAAAAAAGCCGAGCTTCATCGGCTCGGTTCGCATTTTCTCTATTAACATATATCTCGCGACAAGACTCCCACAGTCCGCCGTTTACCGGTTGATCTATAATCGCGCGGTATAACTTTGTCCGAAAGTCCGACCGCTTGTATAGGATGTGCATTAAAAGTGCCTCATGATGTACGGTTGTGCCCATGTATAAAATAGCGGTCTTTTCACCTTTCGGGTCACCAAGCGGTACAACAACTGATGCGAACCATTCGCGGAGTTTCTTCCGCTGCTCAGGGGTAGCTGCGTTCGTGTTCGCGTCCTCTAAGTCATCGCAAACGATTAAGTCCGGCCGGTTTCCGTTCCAGTTACGTCCCCGTAGTCTCTGTCCCGTCGATGCCGCTTGCACTAACGCCGACTGCCGTTTGCGTCCGTTCTTATCTTCGTACCATGCGATAAATTCTTCGGAATTGTCTTTAATGTTCGCCTGGTCCTTCGGCGATAAGAGCGGTCCGAAGTCCGCCCGCAGCTTTTCGTTGTTCTTCAGTTGCTCCGATATCCATTCCATATTCGCGGAGGATACCGCCGGCGTTTCCGATATGATAATGACGTACTTGCGCAGTCGGAACACGACTTCGCGAATCGGGTACGCCTTCGATAAGAAGGAACTTTTAGCATGTGACCTGGGCGCCGCGACGGCAACCTTATCATTACGTCGAACGTGTGACACGTCGTTCATGATTTCGCATATCTCGCCGTGAAAGAAAGGCGCGTTAGACGTGATGGTGTCCGGGTTGCTGTCGTCGTACCGCGGAATCCAGTTACCGTCGTTATCCGGGTTTAAGTCGTCGCCGAAGTATTCATACGCGAAATATAGTAGGTCGACTTCTGCCCGGTGGATTCGTTTAAGCCGATCGAGTTCCTCGAGCGTTTCGTATAAATCGTATTGTAAATCGTCCGGCAACGCGCCCACGTCTCCGCCGAATGTATCGTCCACCAGCGTAAATAACTCGTCCTTTAACGCGGTGAATTCATCGATACGTTTCTGTCGCGCTGGCCTTTCGAGCCACTCTCCGTTCGTCCACGCCATCTAACCGCCTCCTTTCCGTGTGATATAGTCGTGCTACCTTCCGCGGAACGTATATTTCCGCACGAATTCCCGCCATTTACGTAGTTTCGTTGTATGTTCGGTTGGATGCGCCTTTGACGCTTCATGTCGTAGTTTGCGTGCTTCCGTGCCGTATAATTTGGCGCAAAAAGTCCGGCAGGTACATTGCTTATCGCCTTTATCCGGACAGCGCCCGGTGGATATGTCCGCCATTATTTCGCCTCCTTTTCGTAAGTTTCGCTTGACTCCGTATGTATCGCTGATATATACTGAATGTAACTTAAGCGATAGCTATGTTACACGAACGGAGGTACGTTCCATGAACGAAGTATCCGCAATAAAATGTAAGCGTCAGATAGCCGCCATGAAATCCGCTCTACATGGGCGCAACCGCTTGTTATTCGTCATCGGGATTAACAGCGGACTCCGCATATCCGATATCCTTACGCTCCGGGTCGGGCAGGTGCGCGGTCAGTCCACAATAACCTTGCGCGAAGGAAAGACCGGCAAGGCGAAGCGGTTCGTATTTAACACCGCAATTAAACGGGCGGTTGCCGAGCTTGTGCCGACCGATGCGGAAGATTCCGATTACTTGTTCCGTAGCCGTAAAGGCGCTAGGCCGATTAGTCGCGTGCAAGCTTACCGCGTAATAAACGAAGCAGCACGTCGGGCCGGCATTAGCGGGGAGATCGGATGCCACTCGCTCCGGAAAACCTTCGGATATTTCGCGTATAATAACGGCACGGATATTGCGTTGTTGATGCGGATATTTAATCATTCGAAGCAATCGCTCACACTCCGATATATTGGCGTTGAACAATCGGATATCGACGAAGTTTATACCGGAATTAATTTGTAACGTGAAGCCTCGCTGAAAACAGCGGGGTTTTTACCGTTTGTAGGCGTTTAGGTACGTTTACCCTCCGAGAAGGCTAGCGCGACGAAAACCCCGTGCGTAGACGGTGAGAAACGTGATATACTCGATGTAATACGGGTGGTGTCCGCTTCATTCCGGTAAGATCCGAAGTGAAAATTTGATATCCGCGGCCAGTGAGCGTCAGGCGTGGGGAATCTCGTCCCACCCGTTGGGGGTCGACAGCTTTCGACAAGCTCCGGCATGCATACGGAATTCATCGATTGCATAACGAAAGTAACAGAATGGCGCTTTGTTACATACGGAACGCCGTCACATCAACGGTTCGAGCGCTTCTAATCGGTTCCTTCGTTTATGCATCGAAAGAATGGCGTTAAATCAACGTTTTACAAATTCTTCTGATGAATAAACGAATGAATAACGACGATAAGATTCGACGCAAAGTGTTCGAAGGGCCGCGCGGCAGGGCGGTGGTGCAGGTATATGCGCGTGTGTACGTACCTGCCCGTGTGTATTCGTACGTATCTGTATGCGCAACCCTACCGGCCTGTGTCCGTCTAGCACCGTCTGTGCCTGCGTATCAGCGCGTGCGTGTCCGCCTAATACGTAACCCCTCCGTCACTATTGCGCAGTAATATCGTCGCCCGTAACGGCCTACAGCGGTATAATCCGGTATAATACCCCTGCGCCATGTAGCCGTACGTACCTCGGTATAGCCCACCCTGCATACGACTATATCCGGGTATCTTCCTATTATATGTGCGCCCCTATAACGGTACCCCTACGTCTGCGTATCACGGTGCGTCTGTATCTTCGCACGTATAGCGTCCATGTCCGCCTGTCCGGATCCCTTCGCCTCTACCTCGTGCTTCTCGGTTAGCATTCCGTGTGCCTGTAATAGTGTGCGAAATAAGGCCGCATTACCATCTTCGATAATATGATCGGGTATGCTCGCCATAATGTCCGGCAACCTATCGAGTGTACTCCGCATAATCTGCGCCTTAAGTTCCGCGTTAAAGTCGTCATCCCTCCGCCAGTCATGTAGTGTCGTCCGGTGTATGCCGACCTGCTCCGCGATCTGCTCATATGTCATACCGCCACGTTGCGGAAGAGAGAGCAACGCAATAGCCGCGTACTGCTTATCGGATAGTTTCTTCGCCATGTAATCGTCCTCCTTTCGTGTTATACCGTATTTACCTATGCCGCCCTATTACGGGAATCCCCGATGGCTTTGAAAAGCCGACGACGGATTCAATGTCAAGACCCTGCGCGTCGCTTTGCTCCGCGCCACTCTGTTATTAATACATATTCGCGAAAAGGTTTTATAAAGAACATGTGGCCGACGCCGTAGAGAAGCGGAGGCGGAAGGCAGGCACTTGTCCTTGTCTATTAGCTGCGTAATCCCGAAACTACTAAAGACTAAGATATAATTTGCGTCGCCAACACCACCACTCGTCAATATATAGTATACAAACGCCATATATACGCACTATATACGCTATATGTTGTGTTTTACGCCTATTTAAAAACGTCCGCGAATTTACCGATGAAAGCCCGAAAACGTCCGCGAATTTACCGATGAACGGTCATTCACTTTTCTTTCCCGCTAAAACCGAGCCGGAACATCTCGCGCAGTGTCGCATCCGGCCGACCATTCTTGCGGTAGAAAATGAACGGATTCAGCTTATAGTAGAACGTCTTGCCCCGCCTGATCTCCGCGAACACGTACTCGTCTCCGAGCTTCATCCGCCTCAGGTACGTATATACCGTCTTCTCCGACACACCGGTCAGTTGCGCAATCTCCCGCTTCGATAGCTGCGTAATCTTGGCGACGTCCTTCTCGTAAGGATTCGCGCATACCGTGTTCGTTTCGAAGTGGACGTACGGAAGCAGCTTGTAAATAAAGCCGAGCTTGTTCGCGTTCCGCCCCGTGTAGAGCTCGCGCACCTTCGCCGTGAACGATTTAATTACGTTCGGATTGGCGGTGCTCCCTTTGAAATGGTACGCGGAGTTTACCGAGTAGCTGTCGTCCTCGTTGCGGTAGATGATTCCGTTATCCGTCATGTCCCGGAAGAACTCGCCGAACGCCGTTTTCTTAAGGCCGACGACTTCCTGGATATCGCGCTTGCTCATCGGTGTTTTATCGCGGTCAGGATTCGTCAGTCTGCCGTCATCGTACGAAATAAAACACTGCAGATACAGAAGGTACCCGCAGTGCTTATCTTCGATATGTCCGATTATATTCGGAATGTTATCCATGTCGGTAAACGTGAAGTCGTGGCGTCTACCCTCGCGTAATTTAGCGTAGCCTTCCGCCTTCCGCCGTTGCGTCCGGTCGTGTTCGTCCATTTCACGTATTTCGCCTGTTTGCCGGTGGATCATCGCCCAGTTAGTCAGCGGAATCACCGTCCTCTACCGAAATGGGTTCGTCTATCTCCCGCGGCTTGTCTACGATCCACTCGTCCGGCGCCTCCCGGAATTCCGGCTCGCGGTCTTCCATCTGCGCGACAATGAGTTCCATTCCGTTATACATTCCGTGCATATATTCGTCGTAATTCCAGTTGCCGTCGTAGCCTTGTATCGCGAGCTGCTTATTCGCTTCCGCAAGGATATCGTCGTGCTTCCTCGCTAGTTCCATGTGCGATTCGACAAGCTGTTCGAATTCCTCGCTCCAACCGGATTTTGCAGCTTCTAACTCCCGTATGGCCCGCGTAGCTTTCCGCGCCTCTCGCTGAATCGCTTTAAGTCCGGTTAGTGCTTCGGATACGTCTGCGGAAATTGATACCGTGAGTTCTCCGATTGATTTCGCTTCCTTCGCTTGATCTTCGCGTGGTTTATTACCCGCCATGATACATCGCTCCCTTTTCGTAATTTATTTAGCGCCGGTTTTCCGGCAAAATAAAAGCGCCCGCTGTGGACGCCGTAACACTGTCGGGAAGTATTTCCCCTCACACTTTAATACGTAACATTTTCCGCGTTTAGTAAGTATGATCCGAAAAATTCCTCTAAGTTTTCGTAAGTAGTTCGCGATTTTCCGTAAAATAAGTGGAATTCTTTGTGGCACGGCTCGCATAAAGTGATTCCGTTACTCTCGTCTGTGCGCAATTCCGGCCAATCGGCGTAGTTGTGAATGTGATGAGCGTGCATTATTCCCGCCCTAGTGGAGCAGTCCGGCTTCTGGCATTGATACCCGTCGCGACTTTTAACGGCTTCCGCCCATATCCGCCCCTCCTCTCCGCGGCCTGTGCGCGAATTAGTATTGCGCCGGACCGGTTCCGGCTTTATATAGTACGTATGCACCGGCTGCGCCTCGTTCATCTCTTCGTACCTGCGTACGTCACGGTCGATAATTTCTTTCGTAGTCTCGGGGTCCGTCCGCTCATACAATCCGCCCGACCCGTACTTAAGCAGGTGAACGTCGTAATCTCTCGGTACGTACTCCACCTCGAACCATTTAGTATCCTTACGCCGACGAGTCCGCCTATTAATTCTTCTGTGCGATAAAATCGGGTACTCTTCTGCGGAGACCTTATCCGGATTTCGATTCCGCAATTCTTCGGACAGGAGCGAATCTGCTATTACCTCGCATAAATAATCTGCCGGAGGCTCTTCGTGCTGCTCGACATAAGCGTCAATCATTGCGCCAGCCTCGGAAATACGCTCACTCCGCGAAGATACATGGTGAAGCGCGCGGGAGGCCTTTCGGAAAGAGATGTCGTAGTCATTCCGCTTTTTTAATGACAACGCGCAGCACCCCCTCCGTTTTTCCTTTTACAAACGCGTTATATTTACGTCTTCTTTCCGCGTTTTTATTTCGCGCTGCCCGATCCATGAACGCGTGTTCTTGCGGAGCTCGCATCCGCCGGGTCCCGCCTAATTTTCGCTCTTGTTCGCGCTCGATAGCCGACACCTTTACGTCCTTCGCCTTCCGATCCTCCGTCATCCTCGCGTTCATAAACGGGTACTCGGTGTTCCGTATTTTCCACGGTGTTTTATCCGTTAAATCTTCGTGCAGCAGTAAGTCCGATAACCTATCGAGCAAGGCGGTGTCAGGCGGATTTATCGGGAGTTCGCGTGGCTTCCTTCCGGAAGATTCCGCGGATAGTTCCTCCGCTGCTTTTTGCGCGTCGTTAAACGAGGAAAGGCGCAATACGTATTCCTTAGATACTCGATCAATCTCGGCGCTCCGTTCCTCGAAACACATACCGCCTTCGCGCACCTTACGTTCTATTACAGAGATTTCCGTTTTTAGTTGCTCCGTGTGTGTCGCCATTATTGCGAATCATCCTCCCCGCTTTCGTATCCTTCGCCGTGCCCCGCCCAGTGAAAATAAATCTCCGCTATCTTCTGGGTGCCTGCCTCGATAAATTGCGACACTGCCGCGTGCGACACGCCCATGCGCTTGCCTGCGTCGGCTTGCGTTAAGTCCTCGCCGTAAATGTAGCCGAGGGCCTCCCGCTGCCGATCCGTCAGTCCGGCTGCTCCGATCGCCGTCGCCAAGTCAGCGAGTATGTCGCACGCAGCATAATCCCCGTTATATGACCGGCTGTTCAGCGTGTGTATGTCGCGGAGCAACGCCCGTACGCCGTCTTTATCGTCGAGCGCGTACCGCTGTTCCAGCCGTTTGTGTTGCGCCGATTTATCATAGCGCGATACGCCCATATAATCGCCCCTTTCGTCTCATTTTCCGCCCAGCCCGTTTACAACTCGTCAATTTCGCGTATAATAAAGGTAACGCCACTAAACGAAAAGGACGTGTATACCCGTGTCAAACGAATCTTCCTTCGAATTTCTGAAAATCGCGCCAAATGAACCGCATATCACGCTCGACAAGTACGGACGCATCCGCCTGTCCGCGAAAGCTCTCGAAAAGATCGGCATAGACAGCGCATTTACGCCGTGGGTTGCCGTTGCCTATGATAAGGCTTCGAAAACCTTCGCGATACAAAAGGAGGAACTCGCTACGACCGCGCCTGCCGATGCCAAGACGAAAGTCGACCGGAAAAACTACCTCCACATTCGCCAGACGCTCCGTGACTGCGGAATTGACGTGCCCGACGAATACGTCCGCTATTTTTACGCCGGCGCCGTTAGCGTCAAAGGCGAGCGGTTTCACGCGTTTCGACTGGACGAGGACTAACGGGCCTTTCGAAGCTCAAACGCAGTCAGCACGGCGTATCCCGCCAAGTCTTGCACGGTATCTTCGAGGCTTTCCGCAACTTCCGTCTGATCGCCATCTTTTAACGTTTCCAATCGCGCCAGTTTATCGTCCATACGGATTAGCGCCGAGTCGATTCCGTAGCGTTCGAATTGCTTCGAAAAGCTGTCGCCATAGTCGCGATTCTTGCGGATGAGCAGAGTGGCGAGGTCTTGGCACACGTCATATATCGCCCGCTCATGGTCGTTGCGGAGAATACACGTCCGTTGTCCGATATCTTCGGTCACATCGGTAATATTCGCGTTCGCCACGGCAGGATCCGGCTCCTCTTCCGCGTCGTACACCGAATCACCGCGCCAAAAGTCGTAGGATTCTCCGACCGGGTGAGCATCCGCCCGAGGCTCGGCAATCTCCGCCACATCTTCGAGCCTGCCCGCCAGTGCGGCAAGTTCCCGCTTCATCTCCGCCTGTTCGCGGGCAACGTGCGCCAGGATGTCGGATAGGTCGCGGTCTTCTATCGGCTCGAGTACGCGGAACTCGTTGTTCGCAACTATAGCGAGTTCTTTTCCGCCGTAATTACCTTCCGGATGCCGAATGGAGATGACGCCTTTACCTCCCGCGTATACATCGAATACTTCTCCGTTCTCCCACCGTTTATCACACGTATTAACAACGATAATCTTATCCCCAACCTCCGCCTTCCTGTCCGCCTCTACGTAACGCACTCCGTCGATTTCGTGGAATTTCATTTAACCGTCTCCTTTCGTTATTACGCGCAACTCGACCGACTGCCGGCCGAACTGCCACGCGGTATCCGTGTCGCTTACGAGTAAATCGATCATTTTTCCGTTAATTGCGCCGCCAGTGTCGAGCGCCTTCGCCTCGAACGTGGTACCATCGGACAGCCGCACTTCTACGACCGAGCCAAGCGGAATCACGTCCGGGTCTGTCGCGACAATACGGCGGCCGCCTGGCGAATGAATCGTGTCGCTGACGTCATATCCAGTCGCGGTCACTCCGGTACATCCCGTGTCGCAAAAAGCAACGTAGGCGGTCGATTCGAACGTGCGCCAGTCGGGCTCGGGTTCCTCTTCGACTACCTCCGGGCTATGCGGATCAACTTCGACCGCCTCCGGCATATGCTCGCCGTATATTACGGGCGATCCGTCTATTTCGCGGACTTCGTTCGTATCTATGCAGATTGGCGCAAGTGTTAGCGCGAGTATGACGTGTATAATCGAATCACCCTTTCGTTATGCTTCACCGAAGAATTGCGAAGTCCACGGTTCCACCGCGACAACCTCCGACTTTAGTGACTCCGCTAACTTCGCTATCTCGCCCTGCGCGCCTCTCCCCGGCTTCCTTTTCGCGTAGAAGTCGAGCAGCGCCCGGAGATTAACGGACATTACGAGATTACACGCAGCGGCATTCGGTAATACTGAGCGGGCATCTTCGGCAGGCACTCCTGCTTTCCGTAATTTATCGTAAGCCCACTGTGCGTCTCCCATCGCTTCCTCGAATTGATCCCTCGCGGTAAGTTCCACGTAGAAGTCTCCGTCGTAATTACTCGGGTGCTTACGGTTGTCATTCGCAATACTATCCGGCACAACGTAGTCAAACCCGCCCGATTTATTCTCGCTACCGAATTTCACGTAACGTTGCGACTGGACGCTGAACGAGAAGCCCGCACGATGGCGCGTGAGTTGCGCAAGTAGCGCACGGCTTACGCCTTCGATCGTGAATGTGAACGTTAGGTGCTCGACGGTGCTTAGATGCTTACTGCGGAATATCATCCGGAGCAGCCGATCAGCGTCCGTGCCGCCTTCGCCGTCTGTCGCCTTCTTGCCGAAATACTTGGCGCCTTCCTTTGCGACGATTTCCGACGGCTTGTTCGCCGAGTAGCACGTTCGGATTGCGGAGAGTGCGACCGCCTGGCCGTCGGTTGCGTCGATCCCTTCGTCGAGGAACATCGCGTCCTCTTCGAATAATTTCTGCGTAAATTTCCCGCTCAACTGCGTATGCGCCATTAACGTAACGCTCATCGTTGTTTCCGCCATTTATTCCGCCCCTTTCGTTGTGTAGCCGGATGAACCGAAGCCGCCTTCGCCACGATCTGTCGCGCCCAGTTTGTCCACTTCGATAAACTCCGCTTGCGGTACGCGGTTAAGTACCGCCTGCGCGATTTTGTCACCTTTACGGATGATGTACGTACCCTCGTCGTATAGATTGCCGCCGTCATCCAGCGAAACCTTGCCGTCGATTCCACCAACCAGCGAAACGAATGGTTTTTCGGGTGGCTTATCCGCAATATTATCGACAATCACGCCAACCTCTCCGCGGTAGTTCGAATCCACCGTCCCCGGCGCATTAGATACGCGCAGATTCGTCTTCAGCGAAACGCCCGACCGTGGCCGCACCTGCATTTCGAAGCCTTCCGGAATCTCGAACGCCAGCCCCGTTTTGATTAGCGCAGTCTCGCCCGGCTCGATTACGGTGTCCTCTATCGCGACGAGATCGAAGCCTGCGTCGCCGTCGTGCGCATATGCCGGCATTTTTGCGTCCGGGTGCAGGCGCTTCACTTTTACCGGGATGGACTCCGCTTCATGCTTTTCGGCTTGCTTGCGCATATCCGCGTCAATGTCCTCGTTCAGTCCCCACTTCAATTCGAATCTGCTTCCGTCCATATTACCGCGCTCCTTACTTCGTATTTGTTCGTCCATATCGCTCATTCCGTCAACTTCCGGTCGGTTGTCGGTTATTCGTCAACGCGGCCTCGCGCGAACGTGAAGTCGTTGTCACGGAGTACCTGCGTAAGTACTTTGCCTACGCGGTTTACCGTATCTTCTTCGTGCTCCTCGAACCCTGCCTCGTACATTATCGCGTGTGTCAATTCGTGAATGAGTACGTCGAGCCGCTTTCCTTCCGATAAGCCCGCGTTCTGCAGTAGTATTTTCGTTTCGTTGTATCGAACCATTCCGATAAATCCGTCTGCTGCCGTGAGAGTGTCCGTCAATTCTACACTGTAATCGTTCGCGCCTACTCGCAGTGTTTGCGGCAATTGCTTCGTCATTCTCCGTCACCAGCCCATTTGCGGTAGTCCTCTACGTCCTGCTTCGTCTCCTCGATTACCTTCAATAGTTCGTCAATAACCGTTTGTTTCGCCCACTTGGGAATAAGTATCGAAGTGGTGCCCATTCCGGCGCTCATTTCGATAACGGCTTTCTTCTTGTCTGCGCGGAGGAAGTCGACGATCTTTTGCGCCTCGGTAAAGTCTGCGGAACCCCACAAGCTCTGACATTTACCCTTCGCGCAGATATGAATATTGAAGCTGTCCGGATACTTTCGGTGGTTACCGTAGTTGTCCATATAATGCACGTACTGAACAAAAACGGAAGCATCTTTCCGGAAATAATTAACGATTCTGTTGACGCGTTCCCACGTCCGGTAAATAACGGTTAATACGGAATGGCCCGTCTTATTTTTCGCGATACGCTCAAGAAACCGCCAAAGCTTTCCGTCTTCTTTCATTTACTCGTCCTCCCCGTATCGTCTTCCTCCGCTTCCTCTTCCGCCTGCCATTCGTCAAATTTCCGGCAGCAGTCCGCCTGTCCGCAGACGACGCCAATGTCGTCCACGACCGTGAAACGAAGCCCGCAGACCGGGCAGATATCGGTTATTCTTCGCATGTTATCGTCTCCTTTTATCTCGGTTGATCAGGACGATTACGTCGACATAGCCGTCATTGGCGTTCGCTTTAATTTCGAGTTCTTCGATGCAATCGTCGAATTGCCGGATATAATCGATCGCTTCCTGCGCTAAACCTTCGCTACTTTGCGTAAATTTCGCCATAGGTTCCGCCTCCTTTTGTTACGTGGAGTGATCGAACTGCGAACTAAGCCGTTTTCTCTTTTTTGCTTTCTAATTGTTCTGCAACCATCTGTAAACCAACCCAATAAGCAATAAAACTACGTGGTAATCTTTTTCCGCAATCACTAATACAACTTGCAGCCTCGCCATCAAACCAACTTACATTTGAATTTTCCCAAATTGAAAATACTGCTTTTTCAAAGTGATCTTGTAAATCCCAATTTCTAGCTGCGTAAAGAAGTTCTTCATAAAGTTCATTATCATCTTCGCTTAGTTGGTCGAAATGACTTACATCGCACCAATCAAAGATATATTCTTCTATCTGTTCTTGAGCAAGAGTATAATCGAAATCCCATCTTCTTCTTTCATAGGCTGACAACTTACCAGTAAAATAAGATAGGTCAAAATCTTTAATGTTTTCAAATGTTGCTTGGCAAGTTAAAGAATATGCCGCATCTCCTAAATCACCAGTAACGAAAACCATATTATCTGATAAAATATAATCAACTTGGTACATCCTAGTTCCTTTTTCTCCCCATGAAATACGTTGAAATCCGTTCTCGCCTTCGATTCTTTTTATTACGTGATTATCAAACCAACGTTCACGAATTTCTTTTTTTTGCATCCTCTAAATAATCCATTTTTAATTCCTCCTTATGTCGCAGTTTCCTTCTACTGCTCACCCTAAACAACAACTACACTATCTTCTGTTTTACAGTTGGGACATATCTCCCTAAACTTGATAATATTATTAGGGCTATCTCTTGAGTCTTTGCCCAAGAAGGTATCAATAGGATTAAAAGGTATCCACTCCAAATCAGTTCGCTTTCCTGAGAATTTACACTTTTCACATAAAACAAATTTTCCTAATGCAGTCAGAGGTATCGCCACCTTTTCTTTAAGTACATAGTTTCCACTCGACATTCCGTATGTCTGAGCCGTTTACTGACTTTGTTTCATACGTTTTAATATTTCTTTCTCTACCTCATTCAATCGTTCTAAATACTGAAATGTTTTGTTAGTGATAAGTTCGCCACTTGCTATGACTACACAAGTTTTGTACTCTTTTAATAAAACTTCATTCGATAAAGTTGCAATCGTAATCATCTAATCAACTCCTTCATAGTTTCCCTCAATCCGATATCCTAACTTTGTCATTTACATGTCCGCATATCTTACAAACTTTTTTGTGCGTAAACCAACCTACGTCTAAAATTTTTTACTAATTCATATTCATGCCTATGGTCACTTTTTTAGACATTTAACTCCATCCTCCTTAGTGAACAGTTTCGCTCTACCACGTAAGCTCGTCGGCATGTTGCGCCAATGGACTACGAAAATTCTCGGTCAACTCGCAAACCTGCGCGTACGGCTGATTGCGGAACCATTCGAGGTAAGGTTCGAAACCGCTCTTTGCCGGATTCTTTAAATCGCATTGGCCGGTATGTCCGATCATTACGACTTTCGTATTACGGTGAATTCGCGTCAGCAGCTTCTTTAACTCTCCGCGAGTCAGGTTCTGCGCCTCGTCAATAATAACGGTCGAGCCGATAATATTCGTACCGCGGACGAACGTATGCGACTTGGCGCGTATCCACGTCTGGTCGTTAATCATGTCCGGATTGCGTTCGCGGTATAAAGCGAATCGGGCGTCCTCGTTAATGGCGTCGAGCGCGTCGAGTAGCGGCTGGATATATTTCTCCTCCTTCTCCTCGACCGTGCCCGGCGTGTGTCCGATTGCGCCTTCCTCCACCGGCGAGAACGTGTATATCATCGGCTGGTCGAGAAGTTTCGCAACGGCAACGGCGAGCGTCGTTTTACCCGTGCCGCCTTTCGCGTTGACGATCGTCAACTGATTGTCGAAAATGGAATCGACGTAGGTGCGCTGCTCGTCGGTTAACTTTTCCGCGAATCCGAAGAACATCGAGTCTTTTGGTAACGGCATTAGTCCGCCTCCCTAACTTCGTAAATTTCGCCACGATTGCCGGTGATTTCGTAGCCTTGTTCGTATACTTCGTTATAGTCCGTGATGATGACTTCGTATGTGACGGTCGGCTCCGATGTGATTCCGAAATATATACCGAGCCACCCCGCTGTGGAAAATACAGTAAAAATAAAGATTGCTCCCAACGCTTCCGAGTCAAACTTACGCTCTATAATCATGATGACGGTGTACAGAACAATCAAACCAGTAAAAACCGGCCCGAAAAAACTTCCGAAAATAACCCCAAGCCAAAACTCGGTATTACTTACGCTTTCCGCGAGTATTTCCATCCGAACACCTCCGGACGGGGCTCCGAGGCCCCGCTTATTTTATCGGACAAGATCCGCCTACACATTCCATCGAATTGTCCGTCGTATCGTCGTCTTCTGCGGCAACCTCTCCGCTCATTACCTCCCACGGCTTCGCGGTTAGTTTCGCGGTCATTTCGATATACTGGTCCTCCGTGATTTCCTCGAGCGGCATCTGCGGATACGTATCGGTAGCGTGCGGCAGAAGGGACGTCGACTTGATCACGCCTTTGTAGCGGTCAAGGATGTCGGTAATCTCGTCGATAATCCGGTCCTCGTCGCGTTTATCTACGACCAGCTTCGGTTCGCCGAACTTATTCAGCAGCTTCGTGCCGTCGTGGAAGTATACCGGCCGCGGTGTCGGCTTCTTAAATGATAGCGTCGCGGATACGGCGTTATCGGACCAGTACGTCGCGAGTATCGCCTGCAGCGCCGCCTGCTCTTTGAGCGGTACATCTCCTGCGGACTGGAAATCGGCGTGGTCGGCGGTTGGCGACTTGACCGGGAACTCCACGACGATCGTGTGGTCGTCATATACCGGCTTTCCGTCGCTATCGAATCCTTTTACCGCAGGCTCCATTGAGTATCCGCAGTCTAGCAGCACCGGAACGAGCGGCGCGTTCGACGCCATGCGGATCCGGCGGATGATATATCGCGACCAGTGGAAATGTTGTCCGGGTGATACGCCCATGAGCAGCGAAACAGTCCCGGACGGCTTAACGGTTGTCACCTTAATAGACGGATTCGCGTTCAGTTCTTTCGCGTGACTTTCGTTACTTGCGCGAACAAACCGATAAAGCCTATCGAGTTCCTTCGTTACTCCGTGGTCGAACACCGCTTCGTCCCTGTCAAAACCGGCAATGGCTTTCCGTCCGAATCGCATAAGCACCCAGTCGGTAATACCGGTAATTCCTACGCCGAGCCTGCGGTGTCTGTATACTACGTCGCGGGTGGCGTCCCATTCGTATTGACGGAAAGTAATACGGTAGGCGTATCGCGTAGCCAGGTACGCAGCCTCTTCGTAAAGTGATTCGGTATCAATTCCGGCTTGGATTCGTTCGTGGATCCGCGGCAGGTTGATTTCGAATAGGTTACACGGACTGGCGTTCGGTAGCGTGATTTCTCCGCAGGGGTTAAATCCTTCGACTTCGCCGTCCACGTTCTCGATATAGCCGTCGATGATACGTCCGTAGTGCTTCGACAGTTCCGTATTCGTGTATCCGGGCTCTCCGTTATAGAAGATATTCACGGCTAGATTGCGCAGCTCCTCGCGCTCCGTATCGATGCCGATATCGACGCTGTTGTTCGAAGCCCATCGCCACTGACTCGCAACCTTGTTCTTTTCGAGCGAATAGTTTTTCGATTCGATATAGTCCTGATCGTCTTTGTCTCCGATGAGGATAAGTGCCGTACGACGCACATTCCCGGCCACGACACAGCACCCGATGTTCTGCACAACGTCGCCCCACTCCGTCGGCGAAACGTAGTCGTTTACGCGGTTATTAAGGATATTATTTACCTTCGTAAGCATGTCGACGAGCGGTGCCGGCCCGCTGGCAATTCCGCCGAAGCCCTTAATCTCGGAACCTCGCGGTCGTACATTCGAAATGTCAATCGCAAAATACTCAACGCCGTTATAATGCGCGTCAATAACGTCACCGAGCGCAGCCGCCCATCCCTGTCGCGAATCCTCGACTTTAAGTCGGATATCGTTGAATCCTTCCTCGGAATACACGCCCAGTCTCTCCACTTCGTCGAAATCGTCGTGGTACGGATCGCAGATAAATTCGATATCGAGGTGGTTACTCACTTTCGGCATCTTGTCGACATGCTTGCGCTGCACGTTAATGCCGACGCCTCCGCCTTTCATCGCCTGGTCGAACGTAAACACTGCCGGAAAGCTCGGGCGCAGCTCCCCGCCGTTCTCGTACGCTTGCGGTCGCATCGAAACGGACCAGCAGTTATTTTCCGCGTCGCCCACCTTTTCCGCGTATTTCGTGCCGCTCATCCACAGCCCGCGCCCTGGCGGAAGGATTACGAGGTTGAACGCAAGGTGGTAAAACCGTTCCATTTCCGTGTTCAGTCGGTCGAGCGCTTCGTCCGTTAGCTTGCCGATTTCTTCGAGCCGTTGCGCTTCGATCCGGAAGTTACCCTCGGTAAACCGCTGCACTGTTTCGTCCCACCGTTCGAGGTTTCCGTCGTCCTTTTTGCGGGCATATGTGCGCAGATATACGATATACCCGAGTCCTCCGAATCCCCACTTCGGCTGCTTTCCGCGATACTCGTTTAGAAAATCATCGGTTAGTCTTACGTTACTTACCTTCGTCAAATTACCGTCCCCTTCCGTTAGTTAAATACGATGTAAACCAGCGGCACTACGAGCATGACGCACGCCACGTAAATTTCCGTGTTCTTTTCGCCTTCCTGCGCGTTGGTGGCCGTTGCGTACGTTAGATACGCGAGGAATACGATTGATACGATTTTTAGTAACGTCATTTCCGACCCCTTTCCGCGATTTCCTTCGTATGGTAGGCGATATTTATTACCGCGAAAAGAGCCAGCGCCAAGCATCCGAAGAATCCTGCCGTCGAAACACTTTCGGTCCCCACGCCGATCAGTACGGCGATTATCGCGGCTATAACGTAATCATGTGCGTACATTTACTCCGCCTCCCCTTCCGTACTCTTCCGGTATTCCTTCCGCAGCGCCACGATCTCTGCGCCGAGTGCTTCGTGCTGCTGGCGCATTTCCGTCAGCCTGCGCATTTCTTCGTCAATGTCGCCGCCGAGTTCGACGTATTCCCGCTGCTTGGCGGTAATTAGTCGGGCGACGTTGCCCTCATACCATTCGCGGTGATCGGTCATTTCGTCAGGCATCCTCTGCGTCCATTCGTCGAGTTTTCCGTCCAGCCGAAGCCATGCGGAGCCGTCGAGCTGGCCTCGGTGGAGTTTTCGGAGGATTGCGGCGCGGTACGTTTGGATTGGCGGGCTATTCATCGATATCGCCCATTATTTTCATAGTGATTCGCGTCTCAGCCTCGGCAAAAGATGTTACGAGATTGTCGAAGTAATACTTCTGCTTATCGAACGCGCAACTTCCAACCCACACTATCGCAGTGGCATAATATAAATTTTCGCTCCCCGTGTATTCGTAATTTACCGAATACACGTTTACTTTAACGTCCATCATTCCGCCTCCTCTTTCGGTAATAATCCGTTTTTAATCGCCCACCATAGCGCTATGCCGGCCGCGTCCGATTCGTCGTATGTTCCGCCTTTTCCGCTTGTTGCGAATTCCACGTCGCCCAGGTACGTCTTAACCGCAGCCTCGACTTCTTCCTTCGTCAGCTTTCCGCGTCCACTTATCGCCTTCATCCACTGGCCGGGCGTCGCGGTTTCCGGATGCTCCTCGTAGCCGAGCGCAGCCATTGCCGAATCCATTTCGCGCCAGGCTCCGAATACTTTCCGGGTGATATCGACCGACGGCGAGTTGAATTTCTCGCGAGCGGCCGCATCGAACGGATAGTGTTCGCGGCAGAAGAGAATCGTCCAGCCGTAGATCATGCGGTTACGCGCTTCGTCGCCGAGCTTCGCGTATTTGCCGTTCGTTTTAACGTGGCTTGCCGCGATCAGCTTCGCCTTGCCGGCTTTGACGTCGATTACCGCCATGCCGGGCGAAGCGTAGGACGTGTCGATTCCGAGGATGCGTACGGCTTTATTCGCCATTGCGCAACGCCTCGATTTCCGCCAGTGCGCGAATGTAATTCGCCTTCACGTAATCCGGCAACCTCGACCGCTTAACCTGCGAGACCGTCCGCTCTATTTGCGATAACTCCTCGTCGGTGAGCGATTCGGCACACGCCGTTTTGAATCCGTTGAACGTCCAGTCCTCAATACTCAACGGCGGCGGTGTTCCAGCCTCAACCGCGGAAAGGATGTCGGCAAACCGGTCGTATATTGCGGCTTTGTCCGCTTGACTGAATGTTAGCCCGAACGCTCGAATGTCCGGTGACTTTTCGTACTCACCTTCCGGATACTCCCACGACTTTTTCGAAGCATTGACATACAGGATGACGTAATAATCGACGTTATACATGTCGGAGTAAACCGCGCATTGCTTGACGTGCTTTTCGTTAGGCTCGCTCATCTTATAAAATCCCGTTTGCGCTGCCGTGGTCTGTTTCGATTTTATTTCGAGTCCAACGCGGGTAACTTCACCTGTTTCCGGGTCAATGTACTCGAGTATGCCGTCACATGTTCCATATGCGTAGAAGGTGCGTCCGTTGTGCGTAATCTCCGTATTCTTTTTCGCGAAGTCCTCGAACATCGGCTCCCCGCGCTCCGTACGCTCGAACCTGAACGGACAGCCGGGCATGTTACGCTCCATCGCGAGAATGTCCCGCTGGGTAGTCGTTCCGATCGCTGTCCCGATCGCTTGCCAACGTCCCTGGTACGGAGGTTTCGGAAATGCGTCCTTCTTCGCGCGTTTCGCTTTGAAATAAAGCGACCGTGGACACGCCGTTGCTGCGCTCGGTGAAAAGTACGGACGCTTCGGCCATACGTTCGGGGCGTCTGCGTACCATTTCGCAATCTGTCGGTCGAGGTCGTTGTCCCACGCCTCCGGTAACGAGTACCATTCGTCTAGCTGTTCGATTAATTTGTCCGCGATTTCCTGCGACTTATTGCCGCCCACCGCCTGCCGTAGCCTGCTCGCTGCTGTGTTTCCGATAATAACCGCCTCCTCATATAGTAACTACGCACAAGATTTCGTATTCGCACTTGTAGTACGAAAATTTTTCGGTAAAGTTCGTTTTATGATTGTACTGTTCATTGATTAAGTTTGTGATTTTTTAGTAATTAGTCCAAACCTTCTATGCATAAAATATCCAGAGGTGATGATAATGGTTAAATGCATATGCACGCACGATAACTCGTCAGTTGATTGTAATATCTGTAATGGAACCGGTATAGACGATCGAAAATGGTACTTACTCGTCGGATGGTCGAAAAATAGTTACAGTGGGTACTGGAAGTTCACATCGGATTGGAATGAAGTTTTAAGTCATCAATCTGAAGGTATGGAACTTTATGGGTATGCTTCTGATCTAAAAGGTATAAGTAAATTATCGAACGAATTTTATAAAAGTGGAGGTTGGTTTTACCGCTGATTTTTAGCGGTATTTTTTTTGTTTAGCAAACTCCTTTACTTCGCAGTTTCCTTCAACTATCCGTTCCCGGCATTTTAACAGGCACCGCTTGACGACTATTCTCGAATTAACCGACCAATCACCGCTTCTTTCGGCATGAATCCGGTATGGCGCCACGTTTCCCTACCGTCCTTTTCGATAATCAACGTCGGCACGCTCATCACTCCGAGCGTCGTTACGCGGTCGGGATCGTCCTCCACTGTGAGTTTTTCGTAAATTATGCCAGGCACGTCGTCCTCGATGCCGGCTAGTTGCGCATCGAGCACTCGGCAGGGTACGCAAGTTTGCGATGAGACTTTCGTTAGTTTTACGGACATTAGGCGTCCTCCTTTACTGCGCAAACTTTCGTCCATACATAAAGGCTCGATTCCGCTTTGATACGGTGTGCGAAATCCACCGCATCGACTCTCGTAGAGAACACTTTCGGCTCGTTCGAATATGCGTCCGACCACATTCCCACGGATTCCATGCCCGCAAATACTTCGATTGTATACGCCATATTAAATCGCTCCCTTTTCGTTTTGTTTAAACCATTCGTCGACCGTCATTCCGTGCCCCCATCTGCGCGCAACCTCGATATCGGTTCCGTTCGGCACATCGCCAAACCGGTACGATTCCGTCATTACGCGTTCAATGTCCGCAATATCTGCGCGGGTAAAGTCTGCCGGCGCCTCCCACAGAATTTCGTCGTGGACGGTGCCCCACAGATGCCAGCCGTTACCTTTTTCGTGACACATACGGTCGGCTTCGATCATCGTTACCTTCGTCTGTATTGACGACGTGCCTTGTACGCGGGCGTTCGTCGCCTGACGTAGTGCCCGGTTGATTCGCGAGTTATTGAGCCGCTGCGGTTCGAATTTCGGGTCGTTATATTTTCCGTACGGAATAAATTCGCGTTTAAGCTGCGCGTCCTTCAGCCGGCGCTTGCGGTATTTCTTATCGGCCCATACGAAGCCGTTTTTCTGCACGAACGTCTTATTCGACTCGAGCCACGCGTTCAGTTTCGGCATGCTTCCGAATACCTCGTCCTTAAAGGCGGTCGCATCCTTTTTCGCGATACCGAGCATGTCGCCGAGCGCAAAGTCGGACATTCCGTACAGGGTCGCAAGCCAGACGACTTTCATCTGCTTTCGTTCCTTCGTATCGGACCCGTCCGGCAGCTTGTTTACTTCCTCGTACGGCCGCTTGTAGAATTGCGACGCCATCATCGCGTAGGGATCTCGGCCGGTATTGAACGCGTCAATCAGCACGGGCTCGCCGGAAAGGTACGCCGTACACCGGATTTCCTGCGCCTTAAAGTCCGCGCCGATCAGCACTTTGTCCGGCGGAGGCACGAACATCGGACGCACGTCTTCGGGCTGATTCTGCACGTTAAATCCGCTGCCCGTCTTGTCCTCTTCGTCCTTACCGGAACTGAATCTGCCTGTTACCGTTCCCATCGGATTGAACCGCGAGTGCCAGCGTTTCGTCGTCCGATTCTGCTTTTTCGGCAGGGCTTCGATATACGTGCCGGACAGTTTCGTCACGCGCTTATATTCGAGCAGCCTGTCGATAATTTCGTGCTGTTTGCGCAAAGGTTTAAGCGTGCGATTGGCGTCCAGGTTCGGCAGTTCCTTTCCGATAGCTTTCGATAATGCCGGGCGCATCTGATGCGGAGAATTTACGTTGATCGGTTCGTCTCCTTCGTGATACTTCGCTAGTTTATCGACGAGGTATTCGTGTAGTTCCGCAGCCTCTTTCCGCAGGCGTTCGCCGTATTCCTTCGCGAAATCCAAGTCGAGAATATATCCGTTAGATTCGAGGTCCGCAATTACGTCGAGCAGCGGAACCTCTACCGTCGTGTAATATTCGTACATTTCCGGAAACTTGCGAAGGTGACGTTCCTGGAACCGGTATAGCTCCCACGTTAGCTGCGTATCCTTCGCGGCATATACGAGCGCCACGTCGAGAGGTACTTCCGCAAACTGTGCGTTCTTGCCGAACAATTCGTCGTAGGTGTCCGACTCGACTCCGAGGTATTTCGGCGCTAAGTCCTTCAGCTTATACGACGGCTCGTTTTCGTTCAGCAGGTGCATCGCGGTCATTGCGTCCCATGCGATTCCGCGAAACTCTACGCCATGACTGCGGAGAATGTTCCGGTCGAATATCGCGTTAAACAGTACCTTGCCGATCATTGCGTCCTCTAATGCCGGCCGAAGCGCGTCCAGTACCGCCGCCCTGTTCATTGCGTGGTCATCCTTCGTAGGTTCCACCGGAATATATACGTGCCTGTCGGAGTCCGGCAGCGTGACGGATATCCCGACAATATCGTCGGAATACACGTCCACCCCAGTCGTCTCCGTATCGATTGCGATAATTTCTTCGTTCTGCAGTTCCGCCACGAACCGCGATAATGCGTCATCTGTCGTAATGAGTTCGTAATTCTCCGGTGTATCCTCGACCATTTTGCGCAGTCGGTCCGCCTTGTTCCGTTCCTGCAGCACGGCATACAAGCGGATCGCCTCCGCCTTGCTGAACCGTTTCGGCGTACCTTTTTTCGTGTGCGTGTCCGAGGGGCTCCTACCTATCGAGCCCTCCGACATCGCACGCTTGACTTCCGCCAACTTGCCACGGTCGGCGTCCGTTAATTTACTAGCGAATATCCGCGCCCACGCCTCGTCCATCGATTCCTTAGCCGCTGATTTACGGGCGCTCGCCTGCTTGACCGCTTGCCGACGGTCGGCGCTGGCGACGAGGTCACCGCGTAAGTTCGTTAAGTTTAGTTGCGCCATGTGCCGTCACCCCGCTATCGTTTCGGTGTCCTTCGTATACGCCTCGCGGTTCATTGCGATAGGTAGCTCGACCCACCGTTTGGTTGCGCGGGCTTCCGTACTCCAGTATTCGCGGCATTCCCTATTCTCGAACATGAACGCGCGCGGGGCTTCGCCTTCCCGAATCAGAACTCCGATAAATAAATCCACTTCGGACTTTGCGTACCCCTTTCCGTTGCTATTCTTCGCGCAGACGACGAGTTCGCCACCGCGGTCCGTCCGTTCGCGAATCGTCTTCACCTGCACACGATAGGACTCGCCGTTCAGCGGATCCACCGCCTCCAGGTCGTGCGCCTCCGCCATGCTCGGCCGGGACACGCGATACCCGTTGGCGATGAGCGTCATTTCTGCAACTAGCTCCGAATACTTTCCGACTACCTCCGTAATATGTGCGATAATAACCGCCTCCCCTTCCGCGCTTTACTGCGCCAATTCGATTGATTCTACGTCTTGTAATCGCGTAATCGTGCCGTCTTTGTGGCGGACTGTGATGCTCTTTACTTCGTCCTGTTCCGCGCTCTCCTCCGCTACCTTCCCGTAGATATCGAATTCCTCGCGACTGATTCCAACATTTCCTTCGTCCTTGTCATCTAGGAAATGAACGTCCCCGTCGGAATCAACATCCTCCACCTCGTACGGGATACCCTCCGTAATATCGGCGTCAGCCGTCTCCGTAAACACTACGACGTCGCCCGGCTTGGCTTTGCGGTGAACTCTCCGATATTCGGTACCGTCGTGTTCGATCGTTTCGGTCGACTCGGACGTTTGCTTCGGCTCCTCGTGCTCGACGATTTCGTAGGGAAAAAACTTAGCGACATGTTCTGCATCAAGATAATCGCCTACGTCATCGCAATATTTGCCGTCCCAAATGATTTTATATCGCTTGCCTACCCTTGTATCCATCGGCTTATCGTCCTTATCGGTAAATATGATGTAACGACCGGGTTTTGGCGCTAGCTTTTCGGTGACTTGTCGGTAATAGTCGAGGTGACGTGCGTACCAATGAAGATGATGAGCGGCACATAGAACCGGATCTCCTGCCGCATCAATGGCGAGAACCTCGGACCATTGACCTTGAAAAAATGAATTGTTTTCGTTAAACACCGCAATGTCGCCTTTCTTCGGATTTCCCGCCTTTTCGTAAACTTTTCCGTCATACTGCACGCGCTCAACAGTGCCGCCCTTTGCGTCGATTACCTTAACTCCGTTTAATTTCGCGATAAGTCATCGCCTCCGTTTTCGTTTATTTTTCGTGGCTAATCCGAAGGGTTACGGTGTCCGCCACCGACTTAGAAATCGTCTTCGGGCGGTGCATCGGCGTCGCTCGGGATTGGCGTGGCTTCGTCCTGTGGTTGCGCGGACTCTACCGCAGGCAGTACGGACTTGTCTACGTGGTCGTCGTGCGCTTCGTGTAGAATCGCAATGATATCGGACTCCTCGCGGAAGTTAGCGAGTTCTTCGTAATCGATTTCGGATTGATCGACTTTCGCTGCGTCGTCTTTCACCTTCGCCGCCTTGTCGTCTTCCATGTCGGACGACTCGATTGTGTACGATTTACCGTCCGCAGATTTGCGTATAACAACTACGTCGCCAATCATCGTATAAGATTTATCGAACTTTCGCGCAGCTTTTTCCGTTTTATCCATGTCGTTAATGAGGTTGCTAACGTGGAACTCTTTAAAATCGAGCACTCTCCACTCGTTGTATTCCGGGTCAAACACCGGCACCATGAAATATAGTCCGCGCTTGGCTTTCGCTTTGTCCGAAATACAAACGTTCGGGTTCGGCTTTTCGAACTTCGCGAACATTTCCTCGGCTTCCTCGATTGTTTCAGGCGCCTTTCGCGGTGAATTCAAGCAAGTGTGCTTCTTAATATACGTTTGTCTTGTCGCAAAATCTCCCGCCTCGTGTACGTAATAGAAGTACCATAAATCCGGGTCGCGCAAGATAACAAACGGCTTGCCTTCTCCTTTAAGTTCGGTGCTTAATCGTACATATCTCGTTACGCCTTCCGGTAGTCCTCCGTTGATTCCTCCGTTTGCTGCCTTCTCGCGTCGTTCCTCACGTTTCTTAAGTTGATCGCGTAGTCCCATTAATTAACCGCTCCCTTTCGAATATAGTCGGACGTTCTCCGCTGTGTAACGTTGCGCACCGTTACATGCGCTAGTCGCCCGCGAAACGATACCACCCGCCAGCTTCGTCCCGGAACAGTGGGGCGAGTGACACCGCTTCGCCGACGACTAGAGCCGGCGTGTTATTCCGCGATTGCCAGTTTATCCGCGAAACAACTATCGTAATATTCCCTGTATTCCTCGACGCTCATATCGTTTAGCTTCGCGATATACGCTACCATTGCGTCGAATTTCGATTGTTCGAGTTTGAACCGTTCCTTATTCGCCTCAAACCATTCGAACACGTTGCGGTTGCCTTTCGAAATGTTCAAGTCGGCACGCAGCGGAATCATATTGCCGTGGATGGTTCCGCCGTGTCCGCTTGCTAACGGAATCACGTGGTCGTAATGGGTTTCGCAATCTTCGCCAGTTAGCGCACACCCGCCAAAGTGTGAGCGTATTTCTTCCGCTTGCGTGTCCGTGAACGTGTCGGGGAGGTTATGTTTGCGGGCTCGACGTCGTTGGTCGACTAGGCGCTTTATTTCGCGACCGCGTTCGGTTTGAAAGTATTTCTTAGGATATTCCGATATACGTTCTCGGTTAGCTTGGTAGTATTCCGCAAAATATTCGCGGTTAGCTTCGTAGTATTCCGCATTCCTTTCCGCTATACGTACGCGGTTAGCTTCGTAGTATTCCGCATTCCTTTCCGCTATACGTACGCGGTTAGCTTCGTAGTATTTCCTCGCCGTTTCCGCTATGCACTTTTTACATTTAGAGCGTTTACCGCCAAGCCCGTTTTTTTGTATCGTAAACTCTTGCAAACCCCTAACCTCGCCACACTTCCGGCACTCTTTCGCGATAATCTCCTCCGCCTCATTAACGAAGTACCTTGTCCCCTTCCGGTTCTTCCGCTCAAACATGCGCAGCTACCTCGGCAAGTTTCCGCCCGGCTGCCGTCTGCTTCCGTTCGATACTTTCGTATGTTTCGCGTAACCTCGTCAATTTAACGTCAATCGCCGCTCGGACTTTCGGACTCCTCGCACGGGCGCGGTTAAGTTGCAGGCGGGCGATCTCGAGATTAACCTCCGCAAGCTCCGTTTCGATCGACCGGATTTCCTTTCGGTATTGCCGAGTGAGCGCGCTTGCCTTACGTTGGATGGCCGCGCGAATCTCTTTCGGAAATGATTCGGCGTCAAGCGGACCTTCCATTTTATACGCGGTCACAATACGAGTGCCGTCGACTACTAGCCGTGTGCGACTGCGGTGATGATCGTAGATTTTCGTCATAACCCCGCGGGCGTTCGGTTGTTCTCCCTGGTAGACCGCCGTCTGCATTAATGTTACGAGATGGTTCCGGGCATGTGAGCGAGTCTGACCGAGGCGCTCGACTGCGCGTTCAATCGCGTGTGACGTTACGTGGTACTCTTTCATCCGAGGCGCACCCCTTTCGGCGCAAACTTTACATAGTCCGCCGGGTCTTCGTATTCTTCGAGTGCACCTTCGTATAGGTATATCGGACAATCTATTTCGGTGTCGCGTGTATATTCGGTACTAGTTTCGGGTAGGTTATTAGTACGAGTCACTTTAATCCGCTCCTTTGCGTTTACTTAAATCCCGTGTTATAATATCGGGCGTGGGTATTATTACGGTAAGACCACGCTATATTACAAGTACGTAAAAATTTCGTTACATTTGCCGTCAACAACTCATCCGTATGTTACGATAGGGGGAAAGACCTACGCGGTACTGTGCCTATTTACCGCGCGTCTTTCGCATAGTTAAGCGCTAAGATAGTCGTGAATGTCGCCAAATTCGTTTGGATCGTAATTTTTCGCTAGCTTTCTTAGCCGTCTTAAGACTTGTTCGTGGTGCATTCCTAGCGCTTTGCCGAGCGCCGTGATGGAATTGTATTTCGGAAACGCTTCGACGATTGCCGTCGTCTTTGCGTCAGAGACCTTGTCCGGGTCGATTAGATGGGAGATCAGTTGCCGCTGGTCTCCTTTCGTCTGCGATTCAAAAAATTGTTGTTCGAGCGTGTATTCGTCTGCAATCTCGATTGGTAACTCTTCGCTGTCCTCCGTCTTGTGATCGACGATTAACGGTTGCGACTCGCAATACCGTTTGCATTTTCGATAAATCGTGGCCTTCGTGTTCTTAATGCTTCGCGCCAGCAGGTTAGCGAACGGTCGCTGTCCGTCGTACTTCGTTAGTACGCTTAGGAGCGTGTCCTCGAATGCTGCTTGTACCTCTTCTGGACTGGACCATAGCTTTCTCGCATGATACCGATATCCTCTCGACCACTCTGACGAGAGGATATCGTAAATTTCGTTAAATACATCCTCGTCTTTTGTTATTGAGTACATTACTGCGAGATTATTTAATTTTAATTCGTTTAACATTTTATCTCCTCCTATTTGCTTCTCACTTATTAACTACTAGGCTCGGACAACTTTCGCACAAGATTTAAAAAATTTATTTAAAAAAATCTCATTTTATTTTCCACCTCCTTAATAATGTAAATTTGTAGTATAATATTGATAGGTAAAATTTTCTGGGGGTCTATAAACCAATGGACGATAAAACTTGTATCGACTTTTCTCCGCTGTACCGTACCATGTACGAAAAGGGAGTCACCCGCACCGACCTACGCGAATACTTCAGTAAGTCAACCGTTGCGAAGTTTAAGAACAACCAGGACGTAATGCTTTCGACTGTCGTGCGATTATGTAGGGAGCTCGAAGTCCCGATCGAAAAGGTTGTCCGAATTGAATATCGCGACTGACCCGGAAGTTTCTCGTTTTGCGTTTTTCGCATTTCGGGAAACTTTTTCGTTAAATGACGAATGACGCTACCCGCGAAGGGCAACGTCATTGTCTTCCGTACTCTCTATTAAATTAGGAAATCGATGGCTCTTGGTTCAATCGGATCTCTGCGGCCTGCGAAAAACTCAACAGACCTCGGTTCGATAGGGTCGCGACGTCCCGCAAAATGCTTCGGGTCAACTGGATCGCGTCTCCCTGCGGTTTCCACTCCTTCCGGCTGCTCAATGAATTTCGGATCAATCGGATCTCTCCTGCCTACCTCTTCGTTGCTGACTGCGAACATGATATCACCTGCGATTAGAACTGCGATTAGTGTAATTACTGTCATTAGTTTTTTCATTAACCTTTCTCCTCCTATTTATGCGCGGAGGAAGAAGTCTGGCACGCCTCTTTCTAATAGCATGCGGTACGGAATCTGCGCAAAGAAGTTGTCTCCGCTTGCTCGGAATTTCCGCATTGACTCGACCAACCTCTCGACGTTGTTTTCCGCCATACCGAGGTATAGGTGTGTGTATGCTGTCTCGCCCGATGCAGCTTCGATTGCTTCGACTCTCTTTTTGCCTTCTTCAATATCGCCGCTTACGATTAACGCGTGCGCCTCTTCCTCCGACGACATTTCCGATTTATATTTTTTTCTGTGAAGATTATACGCGAATGATTCGGTCGTCCGGTTTATTTCGGTTACATCGTCCGTATGCCCGCCTTTACGGTAGGCGTCTTTTGCTCGATTAAGATATAGAGTAAACTTGTCGAAGTCATCGATAATGTAAGATAGGCCGATCGTCTCCGTAAGTGAACCGCGGTAAACGTACGGAAGTTCCAGCGTCAACCCTTCCTCGGCCACTTTGCGGGCACCTTCCGGGTTGTTATTTGCGAACAGTTCCGCGTTTGCGTTGTGAATCGCGACACGGGCTTTGTAGCAATTGCGGATAAAGTCGTCCTCGATTGCGTTTACCTTCTCGTCCAGTTCGGCCGAATACAAGAACATCACGCCGTATTGCTTCTTCTTATAAAGACAACCGACTTCCAGAATCAGAAGGAGTACGCGGAGAACATCCGACTTGGTGAATGTGTCCTTAATTACTTTTACAAGCTCCGTGTAATCTACGAGTCTGCTTCGGCGAAGAACTACCCGATAAACGCTGCACCATTCCGCTAGTTTCTTATCGCCTTCGTGCTTTTCGATTAGTTCGCGTAACACGTCGAAGTGGCCGTTGAATGCGCAATACTCGAAGGAGCGCGTTACGGACTTTAGCTTTTCAGTCGCGAGGCAGTAAAGACGCATGATTAACTTTTCATCGCGCGGACAAACGTACCGTACAATTTTAAGTACCGTCTGAATATCCGTATTAGCATCTCCGCGTAGAAACTTCGAAATAACCGACTTGCTGATCCCGAGCTCCTTCTGTAGGTCCGACTGCTTAATGCCCCTCTGTTCCATCTTTTCAATAACAAATTCCGCGACTTTTTGCAATATGTCCCCCGCCCTTCTAGTATTCTACCGTTTATATCCAACTTTTCCACCTTTATTTTTGACAGGTAGTAAAATAACCCGGTTTTCTTTTATAATGTAGAAGTCTGTGGCTAAAGGAGGATTTTCCGATGCGATATGACCGCGGAAAATGCCTGCTGAAACTCGTGCTGCGCCGAAAGGGCATGTCCCAGGCGGAACTTTCGCGCCGGACCGGTATCAATTACAGCCAGCTTAACGGCTATGCTAACGACCGGAACGAGATGAAAGTTTCCGAAGCGAAGTCGATCATGTCCGAACTGGACTGCGACCTCGACGACTTGTACGAGTTTCCACCGAAGTAGGCGCAAGGCCGGCGGCTAGCACGCCCCTTGCCGTTAAACCTACGTACTTCTACGTATATTTGCTGCGTTGTTTCCCCCGTTGTTTTTCCTCTGATACCATCATATTACATTATGTTCGCGATAGCAACCCCTATTCCGAAATTTTTCGGAATATTTTCAAAAAGTCTCCGACATCCCTCCGCACCGCGCGTCCGCAACACGTCGTTCACGTCTTTGTATTCGGAAAATTGCGTCCAATCCACCGAAACGACTTCGATATATCCCGAGTAATCTCCGAAAGCTGCCATCACCTTACGCGTAAACTCAGCGCCCGCCCTATCGTTATCTCCCGCAATAATCAACCGTGCCACCGGCGACTTTGCGATGAGCTCCGCCTGCTTGCGGCTGATGCTCGCCCCACCCGTTGCCAGTCCCGCGTACCCTGCCGTCATGCACGATAACGCGTCGATGGGTGCCTCGGTTAGTACCGCTGTATTACGACGGTATTTATACACTACGTTGAGTCCGTAAACTAACTCACGCAAGGGGACGCCACCTTTTTCGTACCAAAACGCTTTGCCTTCTGTTTTGCGGTAAAGAACGGTTGCCAGCCGTCCGTCCGCATGATACCACGGCAACACAATCGCCTGCCTATCGCGATCGTATACAACGCGCATGATACGTTGTACCTTTTCTGAGATGCCCCGCCGTTCGAGATACGGATGTCGATACGCGTACTGCTCGAGCATCGCCGGGTCAAGCGGTGGGCGCTTCGGTTTGTCCGTTAGCCCGCTTAGGTCAATCGTAACTGACTCGTCGTAGCCGTAATCGTCCTGGTCGACACCGCCGTATTGCTCGACGAGGTATTCCGCGGTCGACTCCTCGTCCTCATTGCGTAAAAATGCGAGCAGCTTAACGAAGCCACCTTTCGAAAACTCGTCATCCACTCCGCCCGAGTCGCCCCAACTGCCCGCCGGCGCTGTTTCGGTGTCCTCGAGGTATACATAAAACGACGGCCGGGTATCATATCGAAACGGGGATTCCGCTATCAACTTCGTATTACTCCATGTCGCGCGGTGTCCCCAATCGTACTGCTCGAGTTCGCCTCGAATGTCGACGCCCACCCGAAGATTATGTCGGTTGTCGAAAAGATTTACATACGGCAATTATACTTCACCTCCTTTCATATTTTTACATAATTTTTTATATCTTGCTTAAAACGATTCATTAGACCTAATTTACTGTGTCGTTAGAAGTAGAATTATAGATTATTTCTTCGACCTAACTTTTATTATAGATGAATTTTGAGATAACATAGTATGGCAGGCTTGGATTCCTGTGGATACCGTGGATAACTGGCGTTTTTCTGTGGGTAAACCTAAAAATCAAACTGTGCCATCGCCTTTTCGCCGGTATCCATTTCCTTTAAAATCCCGTAATCTAATATCGATATTAACTCGATTTCTAAATCCTCGCCTCCATTCCGACCCTTTTCTATATTAATAACCGCCTGACCTCCGACCTCATCCGGAGCCTTCACGGAATCGAACGATAGGAGCACGGTCGCAATATCGAGGAGCCTTTTCGACGTCTTCACTTGGTCGCGAGTAGGCGGATTTAGTTCCCGATCGCCCTCCTCGTCCTTCGACTTCTTTTCGACAGTAGCCTGCACGGTGTACATTCCGACGACGTTATGATCTCCGATAATCTGCTCGAACCTGGTCGCAGCTTGTTCCGCAGCACCGCCGGAAGTCTTGTTCGCGTTCTTTCCGTATACGTCGGTCAGTCCATAGAATGGGTCGAGCACTACGACGTCAATGCCCCCGCCTTCCAACTCGCGTTCTAACCCATCGAGAGTTCTCGTTAAATCCTTACCGCCTTTAGCCTGGAGGAACACGTTTCCTTCGTAATAATTGTCGAGATTATCGAGTATTCCTTCGAAATTTTCTCGGATGTGGCTTTCCATCTTCCCGGAGAGAATAGCGCGAACAGGAATTCCGAAGCGACCTTCGAATTCTGTTCGTTGTTCTTCCGACACTTCCGAAAAATTGAATAGCCCTTCCCTCGCCGATATGATCGAGATTAGCCGCGCAATCCAGTCGTACTCTTTAACCTCGTATGACTTAATCGCCACGTTTGCGCCTTGACGTAAAAGCTCGTCGATAAACATTTCGAGCAGGTACGTTTTACCCCGACCCGACTCCGCCATAATTCCGTAGATATCTCCACTGTAGAGTCCGCCGATAATCTCGTTGAATGTCGGGAAGGGCGTTTTCCACACGGTAAATGATTTTCCATCACGCCGTTTATCAAATTCGTTTCGTACGGATTCTTTTATTTCGGCGAACGTTTTGCCTGGATTGTTACGAACGCTTGTTCTCATTGTAATATCATCAGCCAAATTCCGCAAGTATTTTCCAATTTCTTCGGGATCATTTCGCGAAAATACCTCGGCAAACTCGCTTGGCTTCTGCTTCGCGATCTGTTCGGGGGTGCCGGAGAACTTACGCTTATATTCGTTAATGGCGTAGTTTTGCTTAAGTTTTTTTGCGAGATATTCGTATCGATCCGTGATGTCGTCGAGGTACATAAAGTCCGGCACCGCGTCGGTCACTGCCGCGTAACTTGGCGTTTGTTGCCCGTTTTCATCCGCGTAGTCGATGATAAAACGATAGGCTTCGCGTTCCGTTTGAGTGGCGAAGTGCTGCTCGTCGATTCCGTATTGCTTGAGTGCGCGGATATTGTTATCGTCTACTACTCGTGATAAGAGCATCTCGCCATATGCGCTATTTCCGTTAGTTATCGTAATCACCTCCGTTGTTTTCGTTGTTTGGTCGAGCTATTCATTATTCCTCATATATGTTTCCGATAATCTCAATTGAATAATCAATCAATCTATAAGAAGTGATTGTTGGATTTTCAATGGCGAACGAAGCGTTTTTAAAAACAACTATGCCTGTTCTTTTCACATGTGAGTCATTAACGTATCTAACAATATCACCCTCATAAATATCTTTCTCGTTTATATCCTTTAAGCCTGTGTATTGCATCAATGTACCATGAAGGCTTTTCATGTTGTAATACATTTTCTTTCCTACTTCGTCCCATCCCCTAAATTTAATTTCTCTCATTTTTAATCACTCCTTATGTCACGGTATTTACGTACTGCGAACTATTTCATAAATACTAACCAATGTGTTTTACTACGTTTATTGCCGATTAACGGCCTTTGTCCAAAGCATTTCAAGACTTCTCTTAGAGGTATCTGATCCTCATTCCACTTGAAAATTAATGTTCCGTTCGTTTTTAAAACTCGCATACATTCGTCAAATCCTTGTGCAATGTCCTCTCGCCAATTATCGTCAAGCTTCCCATATTTTTTGGCCAACCAAGATTCATCACCGGCTTTTAATAAGTGTAGTGGATCGAAAACAACCAAATAAAAACTTTCATCATCAAATGGCATGTTTCGAAAATCTGCAATAACATCAGGTTTGACTACTAACTTTCGACCGTCACATAACTCTGTTTCTAATTCACGTTTATCCATAAAAATTACATCTTCGTTTTGTTTATCAAACCAAAACATTCTGCTACCGCAACAAGCGTCCAATACTTTGTCCAAATTCATTCACTCCTTCACAGTTGACTACCCTAAAGTGAATCCGTCTGTTTTACTCCAACATTCCGCCCCTACTACTTGAAAAGCAAAAGAAGAAAGTTCTAACCATCCATTTATCTGCGAGACTGAATCGGCAAACATTTCCTCTGTCATTCCCATTTCGAAAAGTGCTTCTACTTTTTCTGGCGTATCCTTCGTCATCACATACTCACAATCACCGCACCCTACAGAATAATCATCAATACTCATACTATTTAAAACATCAAGTTTCTCTTGTGCAGTCATTTTACTCACTCTCCTTCGCTTTATGGTCGCACTGCGACATTACTTAACTGGTTTGAGTGGGTCAATTTCCACTCTTTCTAACACTTCTGTAAGTATGGCTTCGTGATAATGACAATTTCCACAAATGTATTTGTCTTTTACTTGCCATTCCCAAAGCCAAAACTCATTTGTTTTAACCCCACAATGATTACATTCGGTTGCAAACCTCATTCTTAATTGAAGAATAATAATCACCCTTCCTTACTGAGCAGTTTCGCTCTACTCCGCGCTATCAACTCCGCCAGTCAACGCAGTCAACTCCGCCTTTGCCTCGTCAATCTCCGTTTTATTCCCCGCTTTCATCGCGTCCGATAACGTTGCTAACCAGTATCCGATTGCCACGTCGTTTGCGGTCTTTCCGTCCTTCTCCGCCATATCCTCGTCCTCCTTTCGCGCAGGACTTAACGTCATCGGTCCGGTAAAGTCCGGCTGTATCCAGTTTTGGCTATACCATGTCGGATCGCCCTCGAGCCGATACACGTTGATATGTCCGTTTTCCTCCGGTCTGACCTCCGCAATCTTGCCTCGGTAAGGCTCCGAATGTCCGTGCACATCGAGCGGATCTCGCACAAAGACGTAACCGCCGACGGCTGCTTCGTACGGGTCGGTGTATGGGGCCGATTCTTCCTCCGCGAGTAAAGCGTCGATCCATGCGTCCTCCTCTGCGAGGCGTTTCCGGTGGCGGTTAGCGAGGTAGGCGGAGGTGCCCGCTGTAATGATTGCGCCGATTGTCGTTAGTACCGTTAGTTTTCGCAAGTTATCGCCTCCTTTATTTCCAAAAATTCTACGAGCTGGTATATGTCAATAAATCCGATAACGCCTTTTCCTTGTCCTCCTCTGCGTACATATCGATATACTCGTCGGCCCCGCCTTTGCGTCGGTTTATCTTATAGAGAAACAATACTATTCCTAAATTTCGTGTTTTCTGCGCCTTTAAATAGTACACACTAACGCCTCCCTCTTTTCGAATCTCCCGCAAATTCAAACTCCACGCACATGTCCCCGATTCTGTCCGCCAACCTCGCATCAAACACGTCCGCCAAGCCGTCCATTGCTATATTACTCGTATATACCGTCGGGCGCTCGTTTGTCACCCGATGATTTATTACGTCGTGCAAGTCCGATCGAAATCCTTCCGTAGCACTCCGCACACCTATATCGTCGAGTACCGCAAAGTCCGCCTGTTTCGCGCGTTCCAGTTGCCGGTAATACTCAGTCGCTTTCGGCGCGGCAATTTCATCCGGCACCCTACCACGGTTGAACCCGTTATATGTTGTTTGTGCCTCGTTTACGTCGAGAAAATACGCCGGCTGTCTCGGCGGAGCAAGCCCGCGTTTCTTTGCGCCGAGGTACACCGCGGTCAGGTACGCGTTGAGTAGCGCAGCCGCCGTGGTCGTCTTGCCGGTGCCGGGCGATTCCGAATAGAGATACACGGATTTAATACGGTCGCCTCCGTCGTACACACGCTCGAACGTGCTGGCGTATTTCGTCAACCTTGCGTATATGTCCGCCTGGTCCGCTCGTGCCGGCGAATCTGCCAGCGTAACCAACCGGTAATCCTTCGGCAGTCCTGCGAGCGTGTGCCGTCCGCTTGCGCTGTGAATGGCGATGTAATGTCCGCAGGTGTCGTTACAGGCGGGCGTGCCGGCGAGCTTGCACGGCGCGGCTAGTACGCAGCGTGCCTCATTCGTTTGTTGCGTCAAATTGCGTCACTCCTTCCGTCTGTTACGTAGCTTTCGATTTTTCTCAACGATTTTTCTACGTCGATTATCCGCTGTCTCACTAGCGAACAGCTTTTCGATAAATTCCTCGGCAGTTATTTCGCCGTTATCGTATTGCTTGCGAAGTTTTGCGTCGGTATCTACGCTCATTCGCTTACCTCGCGCGAGTCGTCTACGAGGATTCCGCGTATTCCGACAGGTGATCTCGGATGACACTCGAATATTCCGGGTGTATTTTTTACCGACGCTATGGTCCTATACTCGTCTTCCCTCTCGATATAAACAACGTTCCCCGGACGCTTTTCCGTCGGCTGCGGTGCGGTCAAGTATTCATCCGGCACGTCCAATCCGAGCGCTCGACGGAGGGCGACCGCCTTTCCGATATGTGCGTTGAAGCAGTCGTTCGGCGCACACTTGGCGATTCCGCGGAATGAAGTGTGTGTACCTCCGTTTATTGGTGATTTATACGTTATATAACACACAACCGTACGCTTATCGTTATTTATCGAAAAATTAACGGTTTCTAATGCCGGATTAAATGCGCTCGGCGGGTAATTTAACGAAGGGCAACCCGGCCGCCACGTCGTGCTCAACGCCTCAACGTCCGCCTTCGCCCGCTCCACGATTTCGTCCCGCTGTTCTTGCGGTGATTTAATCGGTCGCTTCAATGTAATAGGTCCCGTCGTTGTTCCAAACGTAATCCACCCATCGCCTTCTAGTCGTTCAACCTTCTCCTTTAACTCGTCGATTTCCGCTTCTAGTCGTTCAATAATTCCGCTCATTTTACCGCTCCCTTTCGGCTTGTCGCCGGTTATTTTAATTTCGCCTATGCTCCGAATATGATTGCCGGCGCGAACAGTACCGCCGCAAGGGCGATCCAGCCGGCCACTGCGAGTAGTGCTTCGGTCAGTTCCGTCGTCATGGTCCGACCACCTCGATTCGTACCGGCTTGTTCGGGTGGCAGAAATCTTCATATATAACCGTCACTGTTTCCGCTGCCTTATTAATCATCCTCAGGAATCGTCCCTGCCCGTCCACTTCGGTTACAACGTACACGCCCGTCACGTCCTCGCCGGAGCATTTCCGTCCACTTGCGATCATGCCTTTGTTTACGAGTGTTTCGCTAATTGCGCCCACATTCGTCAGTCCTTCCGTTATTTGAATTCGTCGAAGATGCACGGCTTCGCTTCGAGTATTTCGTAAAGGTATTCGTGTGCGTTCTCCGCGGTAATGTCGACGCCTGTTAGCGCCTCGATTTCGTCGCGTGTTTCCTTCGGCACCATTTCGAGCAGCGCCGATCCGTAGCCGAGTTTGTTCACCATTGCGTCGTACACTTTCGGATAGTACGTGCGCATCCAGTGCATGTAGCCGTATTTCACCGGGATCGGGCACATTTGACAGCCCGTACGAGGCGCGAATATCGTAAATCCGAGTTTCTCGAGCTCCATCGCCTGTCTCCGTCCGACCGTCTGCGTCTCCTTATCACGCAGACTTTCCGTATCCAGCCCGAGACGTGCCAAGTCTCCGCCGTATTCGTTGATAATGTCGGTTAAGTCGTCCGGGTAGCGTTGGATCAGGTTCTTCCGGTATAAATCGTTGTACGGTACGTCGCGCCACTCTACGTACTCCCACAGGTCCGCCTCGTCCCACCAAAGAATCGGCCGCGACACGTACGACTTCCATGTGCCGGACGAGTAGAAGTATTCACCATCGCGGAGGGCTGCGAGTAAACGTTGCCGGCTTTCGTCCGCGCGTAATCAGTTAATAATGAGGTCCCATCCGTTTTCCCGCGTTGCGCGGTTCATCGGTTCATGCTTCAGTGTTCCGCAGCATTTCTCCGATAGAGGCTGGCCGTTTTTACGCGAACCTTTCCGCGCGGTGAAGTACGAGCCGTCGATGCCTCCGTTATCGTCGATTACCTTTTTCAGCGGCTTTTTCGGCTTGGTCACGATCAGCCGTAGCTTCCACTGTTCCGTTAACTCCTTCGCGAATGTCTGTACCTCCCGGAATTCGTTAAGCGTGTTATTCCACACGATATCGATATCGGAAGGAGCTCGGCCGAGCTCCGCCATCGCTTTCCGCGTCAGGTAAATCGAAACCACCGAATCGATTCCGAAGCTGCACGACACCACCGGTTTTTCTGCGCGTTTGATGCCGGTTTTGATAATCTCGACTGACCACCGTTCCTTTTCGCTGATCGGCGCGTCCTTGCGTTCGTTGAAATGCTCGTACCGCACGTCCTTTTCGGCGCGTGTCCGAAGCCACCGTTTCTTTCCTTCAATCTCAGTCTGTTCCGGCTGCACCTGCGCATCGTACGCTTTTGCGATCGTTACTGAATCCGTCAATGTACCGCCTCCCCCTAGAAATAATCGTCAATCTCGTCCGCCGTCATTTTCGTCTGCTCGCGCTCCTTGCGCGCCTGCTCCTTGCGGCGTTCCTCCGCCAGTTGCGCCTGTGCCTTCGTAAGGTTGCGGTCCATGTACGAATACATGAACGTAAATGCCGCGAAAGGGTATTCCGGCTTCGGCGCGTATTCCGTCAGGCACAAGTCGATGAATCGCCGGAGCACCTCGTTACCATACCGGCCTTGCGCCTGCTTCAGCATGCCTTTTTCGCGCATCCACCGCTGCGACTTCGACCCGCCTCCGCCTGGCGCGTAGGTGACTCCGTAGAGCCCTGCGGTCTGGTCGATTAGATATTGCGAAAACGAAGCCACGTTCCATTCCGCGACGGGTAGCGACCGCCAGTCGGTCGATTTCGGTTTAGTCATCGCGATCACGCTCCTTCCGCTTAACGTCGTCGTCCGAAATACCCCAGAAATCCCGGAACGATTCCGGACCGACGCCCATGTCTTCCGCGACATGCTTCGTCTTCCTGTACGCGTTATTCGCCGTCTTGTCCGCTTCCTTTGCGATGTCTTTCAGATGATCGAACATCCTCCGTCCTCTCCTTCCGTTCTACTCGAAAATCTACCGCAGGTTTTCCGTGCATGCCGCAAGTCTCCACGTAATCCCGGAACAACTCCGTCATATATTTCCGCGGACCCGCTCCGTAGAATTCTCCGTTGATATAACAGCGGTACGTCACCCTCATGTTACCCGCCTCCATTTCATCTCATTTTCGTGCACAATCGCCATGGCTTCGACCCTTTCTTCTATATCGTCGAGAAGTAACAGCGTAATCTCCGCAAACTCGGCGGCTTCCGTGTTGGAGCTTTGCGCAACCTTTTCGGCGCGTTGCCGGATTTGTTCGCGGTCAGACTCGGTAACAGTTCGGTGTGCTTCTGTCATTTTACCGTCCCCTTTCGTTGATCCCGTTTTATCACGGGTAAATTAGCGCCCTAGCGTATCTCTAACGTATTACCCTCGGTAAGCCCTACCGCCTTAATTTTCCCGCAATGGCACAGGCAGAACACTACGTATGTGCGCTCGTATCTCCGTAACCTCTTCGACTAGCTCCGCAATCGACGTCGCTTCACTTCGCATGATTTCGCGGTTAACAATCGAGTTGAGCGCCGACTCGAGCGTGCCGTGATATGGGCGGGCTGACGCCGTGCGCCATACTTCTCGTGGCTGACGTGCAGCATGTTCCGGGTCGCTGGCGTCATAGCCGGGCACTTTCGTCGGGTCCGTGATATGGCGTTCCTCCACGATAAAATTGAGCTGGTCGGTGACAATACGGTAATCGTCCGTGATTTTAAATTGCGCCATTTACTCGTCCTCCTCCTTCGGGATGTACGTCCCCACCGTGTTTACACCGGGTATTTGGCGTTCTAGCAATTCGACAGCCGTTCGTATTCCGGAGGCTTTTCCGCAATGAAATGCCCGTACGTACGTGCCGAGAGGGTGGGCGTCCGCGATACGTTGTTCCGTATGGTACGCGTCGGCTACGAGTTCTTCCGGCGTTCGTTCGATCGTGTAGCCGAAAAGTAGAGCGGTGATGATGTCGGCAGGTCCGTGGTCGTCGACGTACTTCCGCAGGTGATCGTGTCCCGTATAGGTCATCCGCGAAGATATGAAAGAGATAACGTTGTCGGCTCCGTAGAGGGATCGGACAAATTCGAGGTTGTCCGCTACGGTGCGCGGCAGTGTCGGTAGGGTGATCGTCTTTTGCTTCGGCATGGTTTCGTCCTCCTTCGTTTAGTTAAAACCTTTCGGGCAAAGACCGCCCTCAACCTTCGTTCCTTACGTCACTCGGTCACTACTTTATCCGCGACAATTACTTATATCGGATACATTTTCGCGACAAGATAATGAAGACGAGCGATAGCGAAGTCCGGTGCGTTCTTTGCACCGCTACTCTCTTAATCTTTATAGATAGTTCTTTATAGATAGTTCTTTATCAGTTACCACCTAGTAGATATAAAGTTACCACCTAGTAGATTATATCTACTGGTTAGTGGTATTACGACCCTTCCGCTTCGGCTTTACCTCCTTTCCGACAATCCGCCCGGCCTCCGATTTCTTTTCGATAAGCCGCAGCAGATCTGTCCGTATATCCGATTCCTTTTCGCGAAACTCGTCCCGGCTTAACGGGTCATGGACGATGTAGTAAATTTTATCGCGTCCCCTTCCGCTCGGCTCCGTTTCGATTTCGATTAGTCCGGAAATTAGGAGTATGTCGTCCATTATGGGAATCGCGGAATATGATACTTGGAATTTTTCTACGACTGATTTCCGACCGTTCCACGACTTTCCGAAGTGGTCCGAACCCTCCTCGGTGTTTCGGTAGCGCAGTAGGAACATGTAGTATAGCAACGCCTTGTCTCCGATGTAAGGATGATAAAGGTCGAAAATATCGTGGTACATTATCGTGAAGCCGTTTCGAACGTTACCTCTGCGTATGTGTGGTTTCGTCAACTGACCGCCTCCTTTTCCGCTTTCATTACTTAACTACCAGCCTCGATTAGTTTTCGCACAAATTTACCGAAACTTTTTTCCGGAAAATAAAAAAAAGACGCCGGAGTTAACCGACGCCTGCTTCATCGCAATATTTTTCGATTCTTATTTAATGTTCCGTTGATTACGCTCATCGGGGAGTACCGTTCATGTTGCGCGCTCAACGACTTATCCGATAAATGCGTATATCTCATCGTCATTCTTAAATCCGCATGACCGAGAATCATTTGTAAATGGCGGATGTCCATTCCGTTTTCTAACGCCATCGTCGCACCAGTATGCCGAAACAAATGCGGATGAACGTTCTTCGATATCTCCGCTTGTTTCGCAAACTTTTCGAGCCTGTGCCGGAAGTGGTTCGGTGTTAACGACCCGCCGTAATTTGCGAGGAATATCAACTCGGTGTCCTCGAATACAGATACCTCCGCTACGAGTTCCTTCATTAACCGGGCAGTGCGTCGTTGGATCGGAACCCTACGACTTTTCCGTGTTTTAACGTTGTCCGCCCGTATATGTACGGAACAGTCGTTAAAATCCACGTCGTCGCGCGTAAGTTGACATGCTTCGTTGATCCGCATCATACTATCGAGTAGCAACGTCATAAGTACGTAGTCGCGGAAATCAGCGTACCTTCGTTGATCGGGTGCCGATAATAACGCCCTTAGCTCGTCCGCGGTCAGTACCGTGATGTCCTTATCGACCTGCCGAACGTTTTTGACGGAGTGAAGCGGATTATGATCCGCCAATCCCTCTGCGATTAGAAAATCGTAGAAGTTTCGTAATGTCTTTAGTACGGAATTAATCGATGTAGCGGACAGCCCAACCGTTTTCGCCGACTCCGGCTTATACTTATGGCCTTCATTTTTTACGTATTCATCGCGCATCCAGTTAACGAAATGACGATAAAATTCCACGTCCATCCGATCAATATTCGGCTCCCGCCCGACATGATCCGCGTATAAAAATAAAATGCGAAAATGGAAGCGGTAACTATCTAACGTAGATCTCGCTCGTCCTTCCGCCTCTTTCGCGAGGTAATACTTTTCGTAGAGCACCGGTATACTCTTTATTGATTGCCGCATAGTGATCCCGGCTCGCTCGACTTTCTGCGACTTCCCCTTCCGCTTATCCAAACGCGCCAATACAAAACGCCTCCTTTCATGGGCGATGAAAACGGAGCGCTTTACTCTCCGCTATAGGAGCACTTTACTACGTCCAATTCAACGGGTAATTCCCCACCTAATTCAACGCATGAAAAAACGCCATATCCGTTGATATGACGCGGTTTATCCGAAGTATGGTGGAGCATAGCGGGCTCGAACCGCTGACCTCTTCGCTGCCAGCGAAGCGCTCTCCCAGCTGAGCTAATGCCCCATAAGCTTGTGTGTATTACCTCACATTTATTGATTATAGCTGAAGGGTCTGAGAGGATCAAGCTTTTTTGCGAAAAAGATAGATTTTTGTTAAAAAATGATGAAAAGTATGTACCAAGCAATTCCTGCAACTATCGCCGCAGCTAGTCCGGCAAGAACGTTTTCTTTAATGATCTTTCGGTGTTTGATGCCATCAAAGATGACCCATCCGATAAAGATAGTGATTGCAAATATAATAGACTGAATCATATCATTTCCCCCTTCTGACCTTTCTATCTTATCAAATGTATGAATGGATTTCACTTCATTCTGTCAATAATGGAAAGAGTACAGTATGGGGAGGCAATTTTTGTGTTTCGATTATCTTCTTTTTTTCAAGCGGCTTCAAATCAACTACCAACCTTAATCAATTTATTAACTGCTCTCTTTTTCGTCATTTTTTTATTTGGTGGCATTGCTCATTATATAGAGCCTGGGGTTTTCCCTGATTTGTTCGATGGAATTTGGTGGGCGATGGTGACCATTTCAACAGTGGGCTATGGAGATTTCGTACCTGAATCAATTCCAGGAAGACTTATTGGCGTGATTCTTATTTTAACTGGTGTTGGAATTTTTTCTTTCTTTATAACAAGTGTAGCTACTTCAGCAGTTAATGCAAAAGATAATCACGTAAAAGGGAAGCACTCGTTTCATAAAAAAGGGCATATCATCATTGTAGGGTGGAACGAACGAACCAGACTGTTACTAAATAAAATTAAGAAACAAAACTCAAAAGCCCATGTTGTGTTAATCGACGAAACATTAGAAAAAAAGCCCTCTAACCTATCTTGGGTCCATTTTGTTAAAGGGTCAGCCAGCCATGATCATATACTACATAAAGCAAACATCCATGAGGCTTATACGGCAATCATAACCGCTGACTCGCATGAGGAAGAAGGACTTGCCGATTCAAAAACGGTGCTTTCTTTACTTGCATTTAAAGGGGTCAACCCTAAAATTTATACAATTGCCGAAATCATTACAGAATCACAAATATCAAACGCGAGACGAGCTGGTGCGGATGAAATCGTGCAAAGTTCAGTTCTCCTCAGTTCTTTAATGAATAACGGTCCTGAATCTCATGGTGTAAGCCTGCTGATGCTGACTCTCTTACAAAAAGATACAAAAAATCAAATGGAATTAAAAAAACTTCCCGAAGAATGCATTGGCTTAACATATGGAGAGCTGTGTGAAGATTGGGATCTTTTTGAAGGTGAACACTTGTTAGGTATTTGGAGAGGTGATTCAGCTGAACTTCTGCCAGCTGACAGCTATGAACTAAAAGAAGGAGATCATTTAGTTGTTTTAGTAAAGAAAAAACAAACAGGCGACTAAAGAATAGTTAGTCGCCTCTTGGGTAAATTTTCATGTCGTGCAAAATAACTTGCTCCAGCTCTTTTATATATTCCTTCCCTGTGTTGATCCATTCCCCTGGGAAGTTGTCGTCTTTGTCTTCAGGTTCCGCGAACTGATTGACCCATGGATTCGGGTCATAAGTGTTATCATCGTCTTGCCCGCTTTCGTACGTGTGCGCTAATAGAAATGGTCGCCCCAGTCTAACAATCACTCCTCTTGTGTCAAGCTCCCCTTTTGCTGCATAAAAAGGAAGCCTCACACACAAATAGCTCGATTCATCATTCATAACGTAATCAAAATACCCGTGATCATAATCCCATCCTCCACCAATCGCATAGCCAATTGGTTTTAATTTCTTTTCTAAATCAATTAGTTTAAATTCCTGATTTTCCAAGGGAGATTGGACTTCAATCATTGCCTCCCACCTCCAGAACGTTGTTTTCAATAGCATGTCCTAGGAAAGGTTTAATTATTTACTATTAGTGCTACTGGCAACATTGTTTTAGAAAAGAGTCAATGTATAACAAATTAAAAAATCCGTTGATAGGAGCAGTATACGCTTCATCAACGGATCTTTTCATTCATTTTTCAACATATTTCCCGGGAAACCTTATTAATAACCGACAAAAATCGAGTAGTATACCCAAATTCCTTACAGTCTTTTTTCAAGCTCTGCTTTTTCTTTTTCAAAACCTGGCTTGCCGAGTAGGGCGAACATGTTTTTCTTATAGGCTTCTACTCCTGGTTGGTCAAATGGGTTCACACCAAGAATGTAACCGCTGATTGCACATGCTTTTTCGAAAAAGTATACGAGATAGCCGAAGTGGTATTCATTCAATTCTGGAATGTTTAACACTAAGTTTGGAACGTTACCGTCCATATGCGCTAGCATCGTACCTTCATAAGCCCTTTTGTTAACAAAGTCCATTGTTTCTCCAGCAAGATAATTAAGTTTATCTAGGTCGTCTTTTGCTTCTGTGATCTTCAATTCTTCACGTACATTTTCTACATTAAGAACTGTTTCAAAAAGGTCGCGACGCCCGTCTTGAACGTACTGACCTAGGGAATGTAGGTCTGTTGAAAAGTCCGCTGCGGCCGGGAAAATTCCTTTACCGTCTTTCCCTTCACTTTCTCCGTACAATTGCTTCCACCATTCACTTACATAGTGTAAAGCTGGCTCATAGTTTACCATGAGCTCAATCGTCTTTCCTTTGTTGTAAAGAGCATTTCGTACGGCAGCATATTGATAAGCTTCATTTTCAACAAGGTTCGGACTACTGTATGCTTCACGAGCATCCGTTGCTCCTTGCATCATCGATTCAATGTTTAACCCACTTGCAGCAATTGGCAGAAGTCCCACAGCTGTTAAAACAGAAAAGCGGCCGCCGACATCATCAGGGATTATAAATGATTCGTACCCTTCTTCAATTGCAAGCTGCTTTAAAGCACCTTTTTCTTTATCCGTTGTTGCATAAATACGTTTGCGTGCTTCCTCAATTCCGTATTTTTTCTCTAAAAACTCACGGAATATACGGAATGCAATTGCCGGTTCTGTAGTTGTTCCGGATTTTGAAATGACGTTAACCGATACGTCTTTTCCTTCTAGCACATCAAAAAGATCGCGAACATAAGTAGAACTGATATTATTTCCTACAAAGATAACTTGTGGAGCGTTACGTTGTTCTTTTTCTAACACGTTATAAAATGAATGGTTGAGGGCTTCAATAGCAGCTCTTGCACCGAGATAAGAACCGCCAATCCCGATCACCAGTAAAATATCGGAGTCGGACTTGATTTTCTCTGCTGATTTTTGAATGCGGGAAAACTCTTCTTTATCGTAGTTAACAGGAAGGTCTATCCATCCTAAGAAGTCATTTCCAGCACCTGTACCGTTATGTAAAGCTTCATGAGCTGACTTAATCGCTCCAGACAATTGCTCTACTTCGCGTTGAGAGACAAAGTGAGACGCTTTTTTGTAGTCAAACGAAATCGTTTTTGACATATTGATACCTCCATTGATGAGAAACGCTATTTTTACTCTTCCACTTTTCACTTTATTAAAACAACCCTAATTAATCAAGCGCATATATAATTATAAGCGTATCCAATAAAAAAAAAAAAAAACAGCTGGTTTTCTGCGTTAACTTTCTGCGCTTGTTTTAAAGTTTCATGGATGATTTCTTTGGCTCTTTTCTAAAACATTGTTGCTATTTGTTTCTTGAGCGTTTTAATAAGTGCAGCGTAAAGGTAGCTGTCCGATTATAGTTTCTGATCTTTTAAAAATAAAGACACTCATTAAGAGTGCCCTTAGTTAACCATTATAATGCTGCATTTAAAATTGCAACAACGTCTTCTTTTTCCAAAGCATTAAAGTTTCCAAATGGGCCTCTTGCCATCGCTTTGTCGGCCATTTCACCGATTCGGCTATCATCAATGTCATAATCGGCGAGACGGTTGGGTGCTCCTAAACTGCTCCAAAATTGTTCTAAGCGTTCAATACCTTCTTCAGCAACTTGACGGTCCGATTTACCTTCAGTGCTAATCCCCCATACATTCACGGCAAGCTGAACTAATTTGCGCTCTCCTTTGTCCAAATGATGTCTCATCCATTGCGGGAATAAAATCGCAAGTCCTCCTGCGTGAGGAATATCGTAAACAGCAGAGACGGCGTGCTCAATGTTGTGTGATGCCCAGTCTCCTCGAGCCCCCATTTGCAGTGTTCCGTTTAAGGCAATGGTACCAGAATAAAGGATCGTTTCACGAAGCTTTACATCATCTAAGTTTTCGACCAGCTCTGGTCCTGCTTCGATCACTGTTTTGAGGACAGCTTCACACATATTTTCTTGTAGTGGTGTGTTTGTTTGCACGTGAAAGTACTGTTCAAATACGTGACTCATCATGTCAACGATCCCATAAATCGTATGATCCTTTGGAACCGAAAGCGTATTTGCTGGGTCAAGGATCGAAAATTTCGGGAACACAAGTGGGCTTCCCCATCCATATTTCTCATGGGTTTCCCAGTTTGTTATAACAGACCCTGAATTCATTTCAGAACCCGTTGCGGCTAACGTAAGGACCGTTCCGAACGGTAGCGCATCTTCAGGTGTTTCTTTTTTCGTTACTAAATCCCAAGCATCACCATCGTATTTTGCCCCGGCAGCAATCGCTTTCGTACAGTCAATAACACTGCCGCCCCCGACAGCTAATAGGACGTCAATCTCATCTGTTTTACAAATTTCTACGCCTTTATGTACTGTATCAAGACGTGGGTTTGGTTCTACCCCTGCCAATTCACTGACCTTAAAACCAGCTTCATTTAAAAGAGTCGTTACTTCTTCATGAAGACCGTTACGTTTAATACTTCCTCCTCCATAAACAAGAAGAATTTTATTTCCAAATAGCATTAATTGATTTACAAGCTGTTCTTTTACTTGTCCTTGACCAAAAATAAGTCGAGTCGGATTTTGATAAATAAAGTTATCCAATGTCATCACTCCTTTATCAGATTTAAGTCCCTTTTATTATCTACTATGACAAAAGGATATGTAAAGAAATCTGCCGGCGGCGTTATTTTTTTGTTTAAATGCATAATTCGATTCATGTTTATTCATTATAAGGAAAGGAGCATTACGCTTCTTTAAAAAATGAGTGAACCCCTATAAGGAGGTGAGGAGCGAATGAGCGGTATTCAACGCACAGCTCTTGTTTTGTCCATTATCGGAGCAGTAAACTGGGGCTTAATCGGATTCTTCCGGTTTGACCTTATAGCAGCCATCTTCGGTGGTCAAGCTGCCGGTTTTTCACGTTTCATCTATGCTATTGTCGGATTGGCTGGGTTATATTGTATCTCCATTCTATTCAAGCCAGACGAAGAGTTGGAACGTAGTCCAGAACCCCAACGGTAGTCGATATCAACACCATTCGGTCCCATTCCTTTCAAGGGTCCTGATGTTAAATGGAAGCGCTTTGTCAAGACAGGCAGAATAGCTAAAAAAAGAGGCAACTCTCGGGAGCTGCCTCTTTTTGTCTTGGAAAGTAGGATTCTGGGTAAATCCTTATTTTTTTGCGCGCTTATTTAAGTCAGCTTGAATTTCGTTAGACTGCTTCAACCAACCTTTGAGTTTTTCTTCAAGAGTGTTAAATCCTTGAGGCTTCTCATTTGTGTGACGTTTACCACCGCCACCTCCGCCTTGTGCTGGGCGCTTTGGACGTTCTTGACGTGCTGGACGCTCCGGCTTAGGTTGCGTTTCACGGATAGATAGTGAAATTTTGCCTGATTCTTCATCTATAGACAATACTTTCACTTTTACTTCGTCGCCAACAGAAAGGTGTTCATTAATATCTTTAACGAACCCGTGAGCGATGTGTGAAATGTGAACTAGACCCTGTTTATCTTGATCTAAGGCTACGAACGCACCAAAAGGTTTAATCCCAGTTACTTTTCCTTCGACAATACTGCCAACTTCATAATTACTTGACATGAGAACAACTCCTATAGCTATTTATTAACTGGTTAATTATATCACAGCTTTTTCATCGTGACAAAAAGGGATTATTTCCATTACACCTAAATACATACAGGCTTCAATCATTTCTTAGTAATAAAGGAGGTGACAGTCGTTGACATCGTTGGTGTAACGCTTTATAGTATAAAAATATTGCAGTGAAAAACATCATTTTTCTGAATTTTCTAGTCAGAATATTCCTTTCACACACATTTCTTTATTACAGAGAAAAAGGAGGTTTTTTTATGTCCCAAAAACAAGATCAGTGGACATCTAAGCTCGGTTTTATTTTAGCAGCTGCCGGCTCTGCTATTGGCCTAGGAGCGATTTGGAAACTACCTTATGTAGCAGGCACGAGTGGTGGTGGAGCATTCTTTTTGATCTTCCTACTATTCACAATCTTTTTAGGTTTGCCCTTGTTACTTACAGAATTTACGATTGGGCGTAAAACTCAGCATGAAGCCATTACGGCTTATCGGATGTTAGCACCTGGTACTTTTTGGCATTGGATTGGAAAGCTCGGAGTTGCTACATCTTTTATTTTATTGTCTTTTTATAGCGTTGTTGGTGGTTGGATTGTCATATATTTAACTCGAGCCATTACGGAAGGTCTTGCTGGAAGAGAAGGAACTGAGTTTGAGCAACTATTTGGACAAACGATAAGTAATCCGTTTTTAGCCGTGTTTGCTCATTTAATCTTTATGGTTTTGACAATCTTAGTTGTTCGAGGTGGTGTTCAAAAAGGAATCGAGCGATTTAGTAAGATTATGATGCCGGCCTTATTTATTTTATTTCTTATTATCGTGATCCGTTCTGTAACACTCCCAGGTGCTATGGAAGGTGTCGAATTCTTCTTAATGCCTGATTTTTCTTCTGTCACCGGTGAAACAATTCTATTTGCATTAGGACAAGCATTTTTCTCATTAAGTCTCGGTGTTTCGATTATGGTTACCTATAGTTCATATTTGAAATCATCTGAAAGTTTGCCACGTTCTGCAGTGTCAATTGTCGGCTTAACGATTTTTATTTCTATTTTAGCAGGGCTTGCCATTTTCCCGGCAGTTTTTTCATTCGGTCTGGAGCCCGCAGAAGGGCCACCGTTAATCTTCATCGTCTTACCTACAGTCTTTAGTGCGATCCCATTTGGAAGTGTGTTCTTTGTAGCGTTCATGGCGTTGCTATTGTTCGCAACATTAACTTCCGCATTTTCTTTATTAGAAATGGTCGTCGCTTCGGTTACAAAAAATGATCCGACAAAGCGAAATAAAGCTGCATGGACTATTGGTTTATTAATATTTGTAATGGGAATTCCCTCTGCCCTTTCCTACGGTGTAATGGGAGATGTACTGATATTCGGGAACAATTTCTTTGACGCACTAGACTTCCTGGTAAGTAATATTATGCTTCCACTAGGAGCCTTATTAATCGCGATATTCGCACCGCTAAAAATCAAGAAAGATGAACTGTATGAGGAAATCCAAAAAAGTTCGAGTATAAAACGAGGCCTATTTAATACATGGTATATCCTCGTCAAATACGTCACACCAGTCGCAATTATTATCGCCTTCCTCAACGTTCTTGGGATTATTTAACTTTCAAGGGACAGGCCCCCCTTGTGGTGCCTGTCCCCCGAACAATTGTGTAAAATGGCTGGCTCCTCTTGACAGGAGCCGCCCTTTGTTATTTTTTTGCTCCTTAATGTATAGTTTTATGCAGGGTGGATACAATGATAAATGTATACAATCTAGTATTCCCCCTTTTAACAAGGTGAGAGAGTTGAACTTTTACTCTCTTATCTTGTTTTTTTATCTTCTCTCTATTAGCAATTCTGATATTAGAAATTCTACACCAGTCAGACTTTATTCCACACAAAAGTGAAATTATCCGACACCAAAATTGATTTTTTCCACCTAAAAACTAACTTTTCACCTTTTATAAAAAGAGCATTCTACAATCAGCGCTCATCACCGTATTTTCCCCAAAAAACTGTCAATCCTCTCAACCGCCTCTTCTAGCTGAGATAAAGAACTAGCATAGGAGCAACGGATATGGCCTTCGCCACCAGCACCAAACACATTTCCCGGTACGACCGCGACCCTTTCATCAAAAAGTAACTTTTCAGCGAAAGCTTCTGAGGATAGCCCTGTTGATTCTATAGATGGAAAAGCATAAAACGCGCCACCTGGTTTATGACAGGTGAGACCGATTTCCTTTAACGAACTTACAAAGAAATTCCGACGTTGCCTGTAGCTCTCGATCATTTCCAGCATTTCTTCTTTTCCATTTTTCAGGGCTTCTATCGCACCATATTGAGCCATAGTCGACGCGCACATCATCGCATATTGGTGAATTTTCAGCATACCCGAAGCAAGGTGTGAAGGTGCAGTTACATACCCTAATCGCCATCCTGTCATCGCAAAGGCTTTTGAAAAGCCGGAAATTAATATCGTCCTCTCCCACATCCCATCTAGACTCGGGACACTTACGTGCTGATTATCGTAGGTCATCTCAGCATAAATTTCATCAGAATAGACAAGCAAGTCATGGCGTTTAATAACTGCAGCAACTTTCTCCAGCTCTAATTTTGACATGATTGTACCAGTGGGGTTATTTGGAAAACAAAGTAAAATCGCTTTCGTTTTTTCAGTGACACATCGTTCAATCTGTTCTGCGGTTACTTTAAAGCCGTTTTCAATCGAAGTTGCCACAGGGACTGGAACTCCACCGACTAAAGAAACAAGAGGGGCGTAGGATACGAAGCTTGGTTCAACAATCAACACTTCTTCACCTGGGTTCACAGTTGCCCGCAATGCAAGATCAATGGCTTCACTTGCTCCAGCTGTTACGATGATTTCATCGGACGGATTATACAGAGTCTCAAATTCATTCTCTAAGTAACGAGAAATCGCTTCTCGAAGTTCGAGCATGCCTGCATTCGCTGTATACGAGGTAATTCCTCTTTCTAAAGAAGCGATACTTGCTTCGCGCACGTTCCATGGAGTCGAATAGTCTGGTTCTCCCACACCTAACGAAATGATATTGTCCATCGAGGACGCCAAGTCGAAAAACTTTCGAATCCCCGACGGCTGAATTCGTTTTACCGCGCTTGATAAATATTGATTGGATTTTTCTTGTGATGACGTCATGGCGATACCACAATCCGATGGTCTTCATCCCCGTCTTCAAAAACGACACCATCGTGCTTGTATTTTTTCAACTGAAAGTGTGTCGTTGTAGATAAAACCGATTCCAATGTTGATAATTTTTCAGAAACAAACTGCCCGACCTCAGACATTGTTGTTCCTTCAATCACGACTGATAAATCATATGTACCCGACATGAGGTATAACGCTTTTACTTCTTTAAAACGGTAAATGCGCTCAGCGACTTCATCAAAACCGACGCCTCGTTTTGGTTGAACTTTTACATCAATCATCGCAGTTATTCCTTCTGGGCTATCTACTTTTGTCCAGTCAACAATTCCAGAATAACCGAGGATCACCTTTCTTTTCTCCAAATCACTCATTCGTTCTTCTACTTTTTCGACCGTTAAATCAAGCATTTTAGCTATCGTGATTACAGGCATTCGGCCGTTTTTTTCTAAAAGCCTGAGCAGTTCCATTTCTTTTTCCATAATCTAGCTCCTCCAGTTCGTTTATCTATGTTTTGACAATCCCGGTTATGGGAAAATTAAATCATGTGTCTTTTAAGCGAAAACTATATCTTTAATACTGCAATTCATACTCGTGCCGTTTATTTTAACAGAAAGGAAGGCTCCTTTACTATGGTTGATAAGAACGAAAATCCTCATGTAACCGAATATGACCACGTCGCTTTATTATTAATCGACGTGGTCAACGATTTAGAATTTGAAGACGGTGAAAAGCTTTTAAGACATGCAAGACCTATGGCGGAAAGAACTGCTTCCTTAAAAAAGCGAGCTAAACAATTAAACATTCCTGTTCTATATGTGAATGATAATTACGGACGATGGCAGTCAGATTTTCAAACACTGGTCAATCACTGTTTAACAGAAAATGTAAGGGGGAAAGAAATTACAGAACTTCTCATCCCGGAGGAAGACGATTACTTTGTCTTAAAACCACAATTCTCTGCGTTTTTTAATACACCATTAGACTTGCTTTTGGAGTACCTTAACGTGAAATCGCTCATTATTTCAGGATTAGCGGGTAATATGTGTGTTCACTTTACTGCAAATGATGCGTATATGCGCGGCTATAAACTGTACATTCCCTCCGATTGTGTCGCTTCGAACCATGAGGAAGATAATCGTGAAGCTCTTAACTTGATGGAGCATGTCCTAAATGCTGAAACAACACGGTCAGACAAAATGGATTTAGAAGCAATCAAATATTACTGGCGAGACCAAGCATAAAAACAACGTAAAGAAAAAGCTCAAAACAAATATCATTCCAATTTAAAAGACCTCAAGGTTTTTTTCCTCGAGGTCTTCCCTCTAATTATCATGCTAACCGAAAAACGATACCGTGACCGCCTTTTGGATATTCCCATTTGATGTTATTAGTTGGACAACCGATTCGACAGCTGCCGCATTCGTGACAGCCTTCATAGCCGACATGCATCCGGGTTCCTTCCCATTTGTAAACATCAGCTGGGCAAAATATTGTACAGTCTTTATCCGGACATGATGTCAAACAGACATTATGATCTTTTACTTCTAAGTGGGATTGCGTATCACACCGAAAACGGACGAGGTACTGCTTTTCTTCAATCGTTTTCGCCACTATTTCATCACCCTCCATGCGCGGTATAAATCTTTAGCTACACCAATTTTTCCTTTTCCCTCTGTAAAACTCCGTAAAATCTTTCCCTGCTTCTCTTTTTTCGACTTCCCATCTACGGTAAAAAATGAACTCGCAGCTCTATTCATCATTGGGACGTAGTCTGCCATATATTGTGGATGTTCTTCAAACGTATGAGTGACATCTTTGTATTTTTTCAAATCTTTGCCGATAAAGCTGTTATAAAGATTTTTTCGATACGTATCTAACGTTCTTTCGGTAAAATCGTTCAATTCTTTTGCCTGTACTATCGCTTCAGCAGCCATCTTTCCTGAACTCATTGCCATGTTCGACCCTTCGCGGTGGATCGCATTCACAAACTGAGCTGCATCGCCTACAATCATAACGCCGTCGCCAACTAATCGTGGAACAGACTTGTAACCGCCTTCAGGAATGAGGTGGGCTAAATATTCAGAGGTTTCCCCACCTTCAATATAAGGACTGACCATCGGATGGTCTTTTACATACTCTAATAGGTGGTATGGCTTAATCTTTTTCTTGATCATCCCCGATAACGTCGTACCGACACCAATGTTTAAACTATCTTTGTTCGTATACAAAAAAGCGGTTCCTAATAACCCCTGGGTAGAATCACCAAAGATTTCTACGGAAACCCCTTGGTTATCAGAAACGTTAAATCGTTCGTTAATTGTCTTTTTAGGAAGTTTTAACACTTCCATGACTGTTAAGGCTACTTCATCAGGCCGCCACTCCTTATGAAAGCCGAGGCTTTTTCCTAAGAGTGAATTGACTCCATCTGCTAATACTACAACATCAGCATATAAATCCCCATCAGGACGGTCTGTTCGAACCCCCACCACTCTACCGTCTTCAACAATACACTCTAATACGACTGTTTCATTGATAAGTAAAGCTCCTTGCTCCACTGCTTTGTCTGCGAACCAACGATCAAATTTTGCACGAAGTACAGTAAAGTTGTTAAACGGTTCTTTTCCCCATTCGAGTCCTTTATAGCTTGTCGTAACCATCGATTCTTTATCTAAAAACCAAAAACGCTGTTCCACCACGGGACGTTCTAATGGCGCTTCTTTCCAAAACTCAGGAATAATTTCTTCCATTTGCTTACGATATAATATTCCACCCATCACATTTTTGGAACCCGGGAATTCACCTCGTTCGATTAATAGCACATTTAGTCCTTTTTTTGCTGCCGTGAACGCACAACTTGTTCCAGCAGGGCCTGCCCCGACAACGATCACATCAAATTTTTCAGCCATGGCTCGTCACTCCTTCTTCATCCTGTTTCGCTAAACTAGATTTTGACGGCTCCTTAAGTGCTTCCTGAAATGCTGATGTTAATAAAGGGGTAACTTCAAAGGCATCCGCTATGATTCCATAGTGAGCAGCTTGAAAAATGGGTGCATCCGGATCGGTATTGATCGCAATGATAAGATCAGAGTTTTGCATGCCGACAAGGTGCTGGATTGCACCTGAGATTCCTATGGCAATATAGACTTTCGGAGTGACTGTTATCCCTGTTTGCCCTACTTGGTGATCGTGACTACAGATCCCGGCTTCTACAACATCACGGCTTGCTCCTAATGAGGCGTTAAGCGTTTCTGCTAACTCTTTGACCATCGCAAAACCTTTTTCATCTTTAATCCCTTTACCTGCCGATACAATGACACTAGCCTCTTCCAAATTAACGGATTTTTTTGTGTCTTTAACAATGCGAACTACTTTCGTTTTCAAGTCTTCTTCACGTACGTCAATGAACTCCTCAACAACCTCTCCACTTCTTCCAGGCTCAACTGGAAGTCTTTTGATAACTTTCGGACGGATCGTTGCCATTTGCGGACGATGCTTCTTACACAAAATCGTCGCCATAATGTTGCCTCCAAAGGCAGGACGACTAGCTTCAAACAATCGTTTATCTACGTTTACATCCATGAGTGTCGTATCTGCAGTAAGTCCGCACAAAACTTCAGTTGCAACAGCACTCGCAAGGTCTTTCCCGTTCGACGTAGCCCCGTACAAGAAAATTTCCGGTTTATATTTTCTCACTAAGTCACCAACGGCCATCATGTACGTCTCTGTCCGATACAATTGTAAAACTGGATCATCAATCACATAAACTTTATCAGCGCCTGCTTCAAAAATAGTTTTTGTTAGACTCTTTACTTGATCACCTAAAAGAACCCCACAGAGCTCGACTTCTAACTTGTCAGCTAAATCTCTTCCAGCTGCCAAAAGCTCTAACCCTACTTCAAGTAAGACCCCTTCCTTTTGTTCAATAAAAACCCATACGCCCCGATAATCATCCAAGTTCATTTTCAAATCCATCTCCGCCTTTCCGTGGCAAGCTTTGTTACCTTAATTTAGGAGTCGAACAATTCACGCTGTTCTAACAAAATGTTCACCACTTCTTTCACTTGCGCCTCAGCATCTCCATTAATCATTTGAGCTCCTTTACTCTTTTCAGGAGGCCACATCTTTCCAACAATCGTAGGAGAGCCCTTAAGACCAAGCTGTTTAATATCAACATCTTCAAGGTCATCAACCGTCCAAACATTCGGCTCATAACGTGTCGCCCTCAGCATATTAGGTAAAGGTGAGTAGCGAACTTCATTGATTGCTTTTTCTACCGTTAATAAACAAGGAAGAGGAGAGTGAATGAGTTCATACCCTTCTTCTACTTTTCTGTGGACACGAATCGTTTGTTTTTCAAGATTCATTTCTGCGACTTTGATTACACACGTCAACGGTGGAATCCCAAGTCTTCTTGCTACACCTGGGCCTGTTTGTCCGGTATCGCCGTCAATCGCGTGCTTACCGCAAAGAACGAGGTCAACACCCTGGTCTGTTTGAATTTTTTCAATCGCCTTAAACAGTGCGTAGCTCGTTGCCAACGTATCCGCCCCAGCAAACCGACGATCAGATATAAGAATTCCTTCATCGGCGCCAATTTCTACACATTTACGAATTGCATTTCGAGCTTGAGGTGGCCCCATCGACAGAACCGTTACTTTTCCTCCATGGACCTCCCTCAAACGAACAGCTTCTTCTACCGCATGAGCATCATAGGGATTTAAAATCGCAGGAGCACTCGATCGGTCAAGCGTATTCGTTTTCGGATTGACTTTAATGATTTTCGTATCTGGCACTTGCTTAATACACACAAGAATATGCATCCCCGTCCCACCTTTCTCTTTTTTATGTATGTGACCGTTCAAAATTCGCCTTTGCTCAATATTTCACGTTTATATTAGAACTTAGTTTGTCGCTGCTGTTTTCGCAGTGCTTTTCACATACATCACCCTTTTCTCATTTATATGTACAAAAATAGGACTTATTCTTTGTCTCCTAAAAGGGGGCTGTGACCCCTGAACAGTTGTTAGGAACCAGATCTCTTTCACGGTGTATCTTCCTGCCTGGAATATTCATTTTTCGGCCAACTTTTTTAATAAGAAAACTTGGCTTTCCGCCAAGCCTTAATGGCGGAAGCCTTAGTTGCGTTTATACTTATTCCTTTAGAGAAGTTAAACTTTCTTAAAGTACAAAAAAAGTACCCTTCACTAAATTGAAGGGTACTCTTTCTGTAGTTTAAGTCGACTTCTTTTAATTTTCCGCAGGGCATTTCGTTGACCTTGAATCGTTTACGTTGTTTTTTTCTTTGCGACATCGTCAAAAACAACACTGGAAACGGTCTCCTCGACAAAGGTAACTTGAAACCAGTCGCCTTCCTTGCTATTGTGCGGCATCTTTTGCACGGGAAGGAGCACTTCTTTCTTACCTTCCTCTACCAGTAAAACCGCCCATTGTCCGTCCTCAATCCGGTCAAGAACGGCTTGCTTGATCCCCATAGTCTCTCACATCCGATCGTTATGTAGTTTGAGTTGTCACTTCTTTACGCTTAAATATATACACAGAGAGCGTAATCATACCGATAACTGCTAATACAGTAAACGTGATACTTAGCCAAAAAGCTTCTCCCACTTGACCTGTCATGAATAATGAGTGACTGTGCCCTGTCAACATTCCCGGAGACCATCTCATAAAGTCTGGAGCGACACTACTGAGAATAGAAAGTAAAATACCAATCCCCATCGTAAGAAAAGCGACTGCAGCATTACTTTTTAGAATTGTACTCAATGTTAGAAGGACAGTAACGATAAAAAGTAACCAAAGACCAAATACCGTGGTTCCATAAAGTACAGACGAAATTGAAAGGCCCTCAATTAAGATCGCCGTATAATAGACAGCACTTACCATTCCCAACACGTATGAAACGACGGTGATGGTTACCACACTCAGCCATTTTGAGGTAATAAAAGAAGGATATGAGACCGGTTTTACAAGGACCATCACATACGTACCTTGGTTTCGTTCATTCGTAATAGTACCCATAAATGCAAGAACGAGAACAAGAAAACCAATTTGACTAAACTGCGCAACGGTTTGAGCTAGAACTTCCCCCCCACTGGGAATAGGAAAATCAATAACCGCACCATCAGGCATTCCACCGAATCGTTCCATGATTTCCGGTAAATAATAGGTTGTCACTGGCTGCATAATCCCTAGAAAGATGAAAACTAACGGCAGCCAAAGCCATTTGTAGCTACGCCATTGTTCTTTAATTTCTTTTTTATATAACACCATCCATTGCTTCATGATTGCGTCACCTTCATAAATAAGTCTTCAAGTGTTGTTTTAACCACTTCAAAGCGAACCGGCTTTAACTCGTGAAAAGAAGGGTCCGCGAGAATCTCCTTTCTCGCAATTGTCACCTCATCCACCGTCATTTTTAGTTTATGAGTATCGACAGACCACTGACTAACCCATTGTTTCTCTGCTATTTCTTTAGCCCATTCAGTTAAGTCTTGTTCTGTTTCAACGTGAATCGCAGGCTGTTGGTGCTTTTGTTGCAAATTCTCTAATGAACCGTTCACGACCACTTCACCATTTTTCATTATAAAAATGTCGTCACAAACTTCTTCTGCATCGTGAAGGACGTGGGTGGAAAATAAAATCGATGTATCTTGCTTCATCCTTTTCATTAGCTCCAGCACTTCCCGTCTACCATGAGGATCAAGTGCTGACACGGGTTCATCTAAAATGACAAGTTTAGGGTTATGAATAAGCGCTTGGGCAATTCCTAAACGCTGCTTCATCCCACCAGAATAACCGGCGATCTTTTTAGCTTTTGCATCGATTAATCCAACAAGCGATAAGAGTTCTTCCGCTTTTTCCTTCGCCTTTTTTCGTGGCAAATGAGCAAGTTCACCTACATAAATTAAATACTCAAGACCACTCATCCAACCGTAAAACTTCGGATATTGCGGAAGGTAACCAAGATGATGACGGGGGTCTTCTTTAGGGTTATTCGCAAAGGCAATATGGCCTCTTGACGGCTTCATTAGCCCTGCAATCATGTTCAGCGTTGTCGTCTTCCCTGCTCCATTGGGACCAAGCAGTGCCGTGCACGCTCCTTCGCGAATAGTGATATCAACGTCTTTGACGGCCGTCTCTTCTTTAAACGTTTTCGTTAATTGTTCTGTTGTAATCAAACTCATCCATTATTTCTCCTTCCGATAATAAAATAAAGAATCGGACCAAGAATATTAATAAAAATAATGATTAAAATCCACATCCACTTCGGACCATTCAGCTCTGAATTTCGAACACAATCCACAAGAGCAACAACCATTAATATTAACTGAATCACAAAAATCGGAGCAATAAGCCCCCAATTGAATTCTGCCACAACCTCAAACCTCCCCATTCTCCATAAACACTCCTTAATGACTCTACGTACCCAACCCAAAAAAGTTCCTAACTGTTAAAAAGTTCAGGGGACTGTCCCCCGAACAAATTGTCGGGGGACAGTCCCCGCACAATTTTGTGTATGATTTACCTGATTCGATGAAACAATGAAAAGAAAATGGCAATGGCATGAATGAAAGGGGCGAATATGAAATCAATCAGTCTCATGACATTAATAGCAATCATAAGCGGTTATTTTTTCGTCACTCCCATTGATTCAAGTAATATGAAGATCAATGAATTAGCTGAGGAATCTCTCATTGAAACAGGCACTGTTGTAAATCCTGACATCAATTCGCAAATACAAGGTCTCTCGTTTTCAGAACTAGCAGAAGATCTCCTTGACACCCCCTATAACGGAAAAGGTAGTTCACCTGAAGAAGGGTTTTCAACAGGTACTCTCGTTCAATATATGTACAGTATTAGCGAAGGCGTCCTTCTCTCCCGGTATCCACACCTTCAAAGTGAGCTTGGGGAACCTGTAAAAAAGGAGAATTTAAAAGAAGGCGATCTTGTTTTCTTTCAGGGTAAGAAAAATAAAATCAGTGCCATTTACTTAAAAGATCAGCAATTTGTTGTAGTTACAAAAGATGGTGTGGCCCTCCGTCACTTAACTAGCGATCTTTTTTGGAAAAAGCGATTTATCGAAGGAAAGCGCCTAACCCAAAAGGAAAAGGTTAGCCTCAACCCTTCAACTTACAAAAATCATGATCATGTAGCCGTTCGTGAAGCTATTTCTCTTCTACATCGTCCCTATAAACTCACTGGGAATACATTAGCAGCCTTTGATTGCTCCTTTCTTGTCCAACACGCCTTTGAAGAAATGGACATTCATTTACCTCGAATCACGTATCAGCAATTTGACTTAGGAAAAGATATTTCACTGGAAAATGCAATGCCTGGAGATGTCATCTATTTTTCAGGTACTTGGCAGGAAGGCATCTCACATACAGGAATTTATTTAGGAGACCATTTCTTTATTCACGCCAGTGGAGAAGAGGGAGAAACAATGATTTCCTACCTAGGTGAAGAATGGATGAAGCATTTTACGGGTATTAAGCGATTTAATGAACTCCGAATTCAAAATGACCATCCTGCAGTAAAAGTTGCTTATGAAATGATTAACATGCCCTTCTCTACACAAGGGGAGTCTCCAGAAAAAGGTTTTAACCAAAGTGGCTTTATTCATTACGCTTTTAAAGAAATGAATAACCACGTTCCCCGTTCTGGCAAAAATCAATGGGATTATGGTGAAAACGTTCCTCAAGGCTCTGAAAAGCCTGGAGATGTTATGTTTTTTGAATCCGATCAAGGTATCCACCTCCCAACTCTTTATATCGGAAACGGTCAAATTATTACAGTAAGAGAAGATAAAGGTGTCTCCATTGTTTATCCGAAATTTAGCCACTATTGGACCTATGATCGTCATATTGGTACGAAAAGATATCCGATCAACTAAAATTCTTGCTCTTAAGTAGAGCAGCGATTTCCGCTTTCCTCAAAAAAGGACTTTTGACTTATTTTCACATCAAAAATTACCTCTATTTGAAACTTCCTTTCAAATGATTCGTATGGAATAATAGTGCAGGAACATTATTTCATCAATGTGAAAATTATTGGGGGTAATATTGTGAAAAAAGCATTATTAGCTGGTTGTTTATCAGCAACTACACTACTTGCTGTCGCTTGCTCGGCTGAAAGTGACGATGGTTTAACAGCAGAGGATATTTTACTAAAATCTGAAGAAGCAATGGAGGAGTTGTCCAGTTATTCCATGACAATGACGACTACTCAGGAAATGAGTGCTGAAGGGGATACACAAGAACTTGAAGTGGATTCTGAGGTCGATATGTTAATGGAACCACTCACAATGTTTCAAAGCATGTCAATGCAGTTTTTTGGAATGGATGTATCTTATGACTCTTATTTCTCTGAAGAACACGGCTTCTTTATGGAAGACCCAATGGGGGGCGAATGGATGAAGCTTTCTGACGGGTTCACTGAGGAATTAATGTCAATATCTGATATGCAAATGAGTCCGGAAGAGCAATTGAAGCCTTTTAAAGATAACCTAGAAGAAGTAAGCATTGAAACAGAAGAAGATCACTACGTCATTACACTCAAGGGTGATGGCTTAGATATGGATACAATGAAAGAGCAAGTTGCTGGAATTACAGGAGAAGGTATGGATGACATGCTTGGTGAAGCTTTTGACAGCATGGAAGTTCATGATCTAGAGTACGAACTTTTTATCGATCGTGAGACATTCTATAACACAGAAGCAAACATTTTTATGGATACTACTGTGGATGATGGGATCAATGGATTTGACATGAAGCAATCCGTCCACCTACTTATGCACAGCTTTAACGAGCTAGACGACCTTGAAATACCAGCGGACATTCTCGAAAACGCAGAAGAAGTCGATGAAAACGAGCTTTTCGGCGAATTCTAAATAGAGAACAGACCATCAATTTAAATAACTAACTGTGACCGTTTTTTACAAGAAAAGCGCAAGCGCCTTGGTCACGAGCGACAAGCACTTTCGACTGCAGATTGAAGCCGCTTTTTGGCTTCTTCTGACAGGCTAAAGTGACCTCGAGCTCGTAGGCGCTGGAGCTAGACATTGAAGCGTAGATTTTTATACTTTCTTAACTCGTAAGAAAAGCGCAAGGCTCTCTTACTCGAACGACATGCAAATGTTCTGTCCGGTCAAAAGTGCTTTTACTTTTGATCGGGCAGGTTCTTTGACACGAACCGATAGCGCCTGGATCTAGACATCGAAGCGTAGATTTCGGCATTTTATTAAAACCAGCGTCAGCTCGCATGTCTTAAAGTCTCAAAGATATTTTCCCTTGAGACGAACGGCGTGAAGGTAACTGTCCATTCTATATTTTCTAACCTTTCATAAAAAGCCATTCCCCTTCGTCAGGAAATGGCTTTTTTGATTTTACTCAAACGTTATACCGTGTCCAAATGGGTAGAGGACTTCTCCTGCTTCATCAAAGATCGTAACAGGTAACTGTCCAGACGGTTCATTTTGCCCAAAGAGTGTCGCGACTGTCGCGTCAAAACTTGCATCTCTAAATCCATATTGTGCGACATATGCATCGATGTCTTCAAATGCCATAATGTCATATGGATTTCGAATCCCTACTCCAACCACCGGTACCTCCACATTTTCTACAATTGCTTGATAAACCTGCATATGAGGATTATTAGCAGAACGACCAGCTACATCAAACGTATAGGAACCGATAATAATCGAATCTGCACTGTTTACTGTCTCTTGCTGTTCTTCAGTTAGTTCACTTTGACCAGCATTCAAGGAAACATGCTCCACATTTTCATGATCTTGTCCAATCGCTTCAAAGAGTGAGTCGCTATAAGTAGCACCTACAACTACGATCTTTTCTTCGGTGCCAGCCTCTAATGGCAATATGTTGTCATTTTTTACTACTGTAACCGCACGTTCTGCTACTTTTTGCTCAACCTTCAGATGTCCTTCTGAACCAATTATTTCATGAGCTCGTTCCTTCATTTTCTCTACATTAACTTCAGCTTCCGTCTTTAAAATACTGCGATTCAATTTTAACGTTAAAATTCTTTCTACTGCTTCATCAATTCGTTCTTCAGAGATCTCTCCGTCTAAAACGGCTTCATGCACACCTTCAAAAACTTCAATCAAACCAACAGGCATGAGCACGATATCTGTTCCTGCATTAATAGCACGGATTACCGCATCTACCGGCCCAAAGTGATCCGCAATAGCGTTCATATTTAATGCATCTGTCATTATCACTCCTTCATAACCCATCTCATCCCGTACGAGTCCGGTTAAGACTTTTTCAGAAAGAGTCGCTGGTAATGCAATTTCACTTCTATCTTTTTTAGAAATTACTTTCGTATCATCTATTTTCGGAAACGTCACATGAGCCGTCATGATCGCATCCATTCCATTTTCCATCGCTTCTTGGAATGGAGGCAGTTCCACTTCAAACAATCGCTCCCGGTCGTGAGGAACTTCCGGAAGCCCTAAATGTGAATCGACATCAGTATCTCCATGCCCCGGAAAGTGTTTAGCCGTCCCTGCAATTCCGTGTTCTTGTAAACCAAGAGTATAAGCAGAACCTAACTTTCCGACAAGGTCCGGATCCTCTCCATATGAACGGACACCGATAACCGGATTATCAGGATTATTATTCACATCAAGCACAGGAGCGAGGTTCATATTTATTCCTAACGCTTCAAGTTCAGCACCAATTACACGCCCAGAATCAAATGAGAGTTCCTCTGAACGTGTGGCACCGAGGGCCATATTTCCTGGCATGTCAGTCCCATTTTGTAATCGAGTGACAATTCCTCCTTCTTGGTCAATCGTCACCAGCATACCAAATTTATTCGCAGCATTTTTATACCCTTCAACTAAATCAATAATCTGTTCAGTCTCTACAACATTTTCTCTAAATAAAATAACACCTCCAATATGATAGTCTTGTATTAAGGCTTCAATTTCCGGAAGCATCTCCGTCACATTTTCACCATTCCAAGTTCTAAAGTCAGGCATCATCATTTGGCCAATTTTCTCTTCTAAAGAAAGCTCGTCCATCGCACGTTCAATCAGATTATACTGATCACCTTCTTGTTGTACGAGATTTGCGCCCTCTTTCGGTGTAACATGTACCGCAATTCGATCAGACTCTACTCCATTGGAAACAGAAATAAAACTCCGTCCTGGTTTACCTACTACCCTAACTTCACCATTTTCATTAACATCCGCTACATTTTTATTAGATGAGGACCATTCCAAGTTCTCGGAAGCTTCCATAAAGCCTCCACCTTCAGTTAAATATAAAGGAGTAAGCGAAAATCCGTCTTCTTCCAAATCTGTTTTCATATGTGGACTGTTCTGTAAAAGGATAAGTGATTGTCCTTGAGCCTTTCCTTCTCCACCACTAAACGTAAAAATTGAAAAAAACAAAAGACCAGCAATAATAAATGAAAATAAACATTGCACTCTTTTTTTCAACATTCATCAGTCCCTTTCCGAAAATTAGCGTGCCTCATTAGGTTTCTTTACTCAAAAAGGAAGAAAGACTCCATGTGGTAACGCTTACAATAAGTATAGTTGAGTATACCAGCTTTATCATGAGTGTAATGGACCATGCCGATATATCTTGAAAAATCCTCCACATATTCATCGTAGGTTCATTTACCCAAACTAGAATAATAATAAAACATGCGGTGTGAATATAGCTGTCCGTTTTTAGTATCAATCTTTGAAAGATAACTTGCCTTGCCGCCAATACTTAATCGTGGCAGCCTTAGTTGCGCTTATACTTTCTTTAGAGATGGTCATCCTTCTTAAAGTATAAAAAAGACCTCACCCGCAGGAGGTAAGGCCTTCTTTATATTCTTTAAAGATTAATCACAACCACTTTATCTCGAAGCATGGAGTCAATACTTCTACCAATCCCCTGTACTCCTTGGCCAGAATTCTTCACTCCCAAGAATGGGAAGTGGTCAGGGCCTCGAGATGTTTTGCCGTTCAGTTGAACCGTACCGGTTTCAAGCTTATCAGCAATTCGGAAAGCATCTTCCATATTGTTCGTAAAAATACTTGCTTGAAGACCGTATTTATTACGGCGTTCTAGGTCAATTGCTTCAAATTCATTATTAATACGGATTACTGGTAAAACAGGTCCAAATTGTTCTTCCCAAGCAACACGCATTTTTTCCGTAACATTGTCAAGTAGTGTTGGGTACAGTAAATTCTTTTTACGTTCTCCTGTTGTCACAACAGTAGCACCTTTATCCTTCGCATCATCAATTAATGTTTCTACATAGTTTGCGGATTTATCATCAATCATCGGAACTACGTTAGCACCATCTGCAGCAAAACCAACCGTCAACCCTTCCACTTTTTCTTTAAGTTTACGAACAAGATCGTCTGCCACATCCTCCATTACGAGAACACGCTTGATCGCCGTACAACGCTGTCCAGAATAACTGAAGGCCCCACTAACTATTTCGTTAGCCGCTTTATCCAAGTTTGCATCCTCAAGTACAATCGCGGGGTCTTTCCCTCCAAGCTCAAGTACAATCGGAATCATTGAGGCTTCTTTTGCGATATGTTTTCCTGTTTCAGTACCACCAGTAAATGATATCATGTCAATGGATGGGTGCGTCACAATAAAGTCACCAATGACAGACCCTCTTCCAGTAACAAGATTTAAGACGCCTTGCGGAAGACCTGCTTTCACAAGTGCCTCAATCATTTTAATACCACTAATTGCCCCTTGCGTAGCTGGCTTAAATAAAACCGTATTGCCTGTAACAAGCGCAGGCGCTATTTTAGCAGCTGAAAGGTTTACTGGATAGTTAAACGGTGAAATGGCTAGTACAACACCATGTGGTACTTTTTGAACAAGAGCTTTTTTATTTTTCCCACCACCTGGAAATCCATCTCCGGTCATATATTCACCTTTTACTCGTAACCCCTGTTCGGCAGTATAGCGAATAAGTTCTGCAGTTCTTGTTACTTCTCCTTTAGCAGAAGAAACATCTTTACCTACTTCATGTTGGATGATCGCCCCTATCTCATCCTCCATCTTTTCTAATTCATCCGCCCAGCGGTGAAGTAGCGCCACTCGCTCATCGATTGGTGTGTCTGCCCATTCAAGTTGAGCTTGCTTACTAGCTCTCGCTGCTGTATCTACTTCTTCTTGCGTCATAGAAGGGACACTTCCAACAATGCTCTCATCGTCTGGAGAAAGTATCTTAATTGTTTTTCCAGATTCACTCTCTTTCCACTCATTATTTAAAAGAAACGGATATATCTTATTATCTTGACGTAATTTCATGATGATCACTCCAATAAAATTATTGATATTTCTTTTTATATTGTATATACATGTTCAACTTCCATCGTTTAAAACTCATTAAAACATTTGAAAACCCTTTCCTACAAGCTCTTTGCTCAAGAAAGCAAAATATTTTTCTATTATTTATGGGAGTTTTCATCATAATTCTTACCCTTCACGGGTAAAAACAGCCTCATCTTACTTCTAATCATTAATGTCGTTCCCTTGAGGTTCAACGTATCTAATACATAAAGTAAGGAATTCTACATTCATCAAGCAAAAAAAATTCTACTATTTTCAAACTTCCTATACTATGTAACAACGTGAATTATGTCATTAACTCAATGAATATATTCTTAAATTAGAGTAAACTTTCTAAAAACCATAGGGAGCATGTTTACTACGTGCTTTTTTATTGTAGTTCTCGTCACATTTTAATCCACAGTAATATGTTCATTGATTATTGGAAAAATACAAAAGTAAAATACTTTTGTAAAGGTGGAATTAAAGTGCGACTAATGGTGACTATTCCTGTCGTTTGTTTAACTTTGTTATTTTTAGCTACAAATGTCTTTGCTCATAATGGATGGTCTCAAACCAATTCTCCCATTGTTGAAAAGGGCCAGCATTCGTATGTGGAATTACTGTTTGGTAATCATTCAGACGATCATACAAGTTACCGTATTGACCGAAAGTGGGACCTAAATGATTCGGAAGTAAAGGTTACATCTCCTTCTCTTGAAGAACAAACCATTACCGACTCTTTCTTTTACTTGGGAGAAGAAAAAGAAGTTGATGCTGAAAGGTTAGGGGTTAACAATTATTATGCAGGGTCGTTTCAAGCGATTGAAGAGGGGATCTACATCATCTCTGCTGAAGGGGACTTCACTTATGGTGATGAAGAAGAACCTACGTTAAGAAGCGCGAAATCATTTGTGGCAGTGAGCGATTGTCCACAGATAGCCAATGTGCGCGATTACAAAGGCTATGATGTACATGTAACGCCTGAACGAGCAGAGATCGTTCCTTTCTTTAACCCTGCAGTAATGACACCAGATCAGTCTGTCACTGCTCAAGTGCTATTGAAAGGTGAGCCTGTAGCAGATGCTGAAGTCGCTGTCATCCGCAGAAGTGATTCCAGTGATCTTCGCTTGAAAACTGACGAAAATGGAAAGTTCACGTGGGAAACGGGCGAAGCTGAGTACTATCTTATTCGTGTGGAACTTGAGGGTAATGAGGATGAATATGAAGCCACAATGACGTACACCGTTCAGGAAGGATAGTTATTTTATAATACGCGTTAACTCCGCCACAATGAGTCTTAAGGGTATTCTTTCTTAGAAGCGAACGGCGCGAAGGTAGCTGTTCACTTATTTTTTAGCAAGATATAAAAACTTAGAGCATTTTCTATAAGCTTTTGTAGCTATTATTCTTGTTCGTAGAAAATAAGTTTTTCTTCCTTACCTTCTCAATTTTCATTCCATTTTACTTCTGTGATTCACGACGTAAAAAAAAATATAATTTCCTGATCACGTTAAATAAAGCTGTTGAGATGGATTTCTCAACAGCCTACCTTATTTTTATAAGAGCTTTTGTGTTATTTATATGGCGCGCCCGAGAGGAGTCGAACCTCTGGCCTGCAGCTTAGGAGGCTGCTGCTCTATCCTACTGAGCTACGAGCGCATCACCTTTTATTAAGGATGGTCTTTTTTCTTAAATGCATTGAGTGGTTCGCTACAATCTTTTAAGAGTGATTGTACTTCTCTAGAGCAGCGTGAAGCGCCATTGCCTCTAATACATACTTTTATTATAAAAAGGTACAAAAAAAGTGAGGCATCGGATTCCGATCTCACTTTTGTATGTATAAATGGTGAGCCATGAAGGACTCGAACCTTCGACCCTCTGATTAAAAGTCAGATGCTCTACCAACTGAGCTAATGGCTCTTAGAGATGATTGTCAATAAGCTGCGAATCTTTTCGTCTGCTTCGTTCTTTCACATCCTCATGTACCTTTTGTACATTCCGGTGTTCTCTCACTTGCTTCCTCAACCTTCTTGCTTCTTGCCAATCATCGGTTTCGGACAATAAGCTGCGAATCTTTTCGTCTGCTTCGTTCTTTCACATCCTCATGTACCTTTTGTACATTCCGGTGTTCTCTCACTTGCTTCCTCAACCTTCTTGCTTCTTGCCAATCATCGGTTTCGGATCAATAAGCTGCTACCTTATGTAAGATCTAGTGTTTCACTTTGTTTGTGTAATTAAAAGTGGTGACCCGTACGGGATTCGAACCCGTGTTACCGCCGTGAAAGGGCGGTGTCTTAACCACTTGACCAACGGGCCAACATGAGAAAATAACTGGCGGAGAAGGAGGGATTTGAACCCTCGCGCCGCTTACACGACCTACACCCTTAGCAGGGGCGCCTCTTCAGCCACTTGAGTACTTCTCCAAAATGGCTCCACAGGTAGGACTCGAACCTACGACCGATCGGTTAACAGCCGATTGCTCTACCACTGAGCTACTGTGGAATGGTGGGCCTGAGTGGACTCGAACCACCGACCTCACGCTTATCAGGCGTGCGCTCTAACCAGCTGAGCTACAGGCCCAAGGGATGAAGGAAAAAATGATCGTTTAAGCATAACTATGGAGCGGGTGATGGGAATCGAACCCACATCATCAGCTTGGAAGGCTGAGGTTTTACCACTAAACTACACCCGCATTTATTCTTATAAAATTTAAATGGCGCGCCCGAGAGGAGTCGAACCCCTAACCTTCTGATCCGTAGTCAGACACTCTATCCAATTGAGCTACGGGCGCACTGGAGCGGAAGACGAGATTCGAACTCGCGACCCCCACCTTGGCAAGGTGGTGTTCTACCACTGAACTACTTCCGCAAAAAATGGCAGGGCTAGCAGGATTCGAACCTGCGAATCACGGAATCAAAATCCGATGCCTTACCGCTTGGCTATAGCCCTAAAACAAGTACATTTATTTAAAATTTATGGGGCGACTGATGGGATTCGAACCCATGCGTGCCGGAACCACAATCCGGTGCGTTAACCAGCTTCGCCACAGCCGCCATAAAATTTTTTTATTTAAAATGGCAGGGGTAGTAGGAATCGAACCCACATCAAAGGTTTTGGAGACCTTCGTTTTACCATTAAACTATACCCCTAAATGAAAAGTGGTGGAGGGGGACGGATTCGAACCGCCGAACCCGGAGGGAGCGGATTTACAGTCCGCCGCGTTTAGCCACTTCGCTACCCCTCCACAATATCTAATTAAATTAAAATGGCGGTCCCGACCGGGATCGAACCGGCGATCTCCTGCGTGACAGGCAGGCATGTTAACCGCTACACCACGGGACCTTAAATGGCGGAGGAAGAGGGATTCGAACCCCCGCGGGCCGTGAAGCCCCTGTCGGTTTTCAAGACCGATCCCTTCAGCCGGACTTGGGTATTCCTCCGCAATGTATATATGGTAGCGGCGGAGGGGATCGAACCCCCGACCTCACGGGTATGAACCGTACGCTCTAGCCAGCTGAGCTACACCGCCATATATAATAAATGAATTTGTAAAAATGGTGGAGCCTAGCGGGATCGAACCGCTGACCTCCTGCGTGCAAAGCAGGCGCTCTCCCAGCTGAGCTAAGGCCCCGTTTTTTGTTTGAAATAAGCTACGAATCTCTTCGTCAGCTGCACTCATTCGGTCAGTCACGTACTTGGGTACGATCCTTTCCTCTCTCTTGCTTCCTCGACCTTCTTGGCAATCAGATCTTTAGAGGACAAATATGCTTTTGGCACAGTTACCCTTTTAAAGGGATTGCCCAGCGACGTCCTACTCTCACAGGGGGAGAGCCCCCAACTACCATCGGCGCTGGAGAGCTTAACTTCCGTGTTCGGCATGGGAACGGGTGTGACCTCTCCGCTATCGTCACTAGACAACGTATTGAATTTGAGAAAACCTTGTTCTCTCAAAACTAGATAACAGCTTCAACTTGAAACCTTTGTGAGTTTCTTAAAGACAAACAACATCGTTTTTTGGATAAGCCCTCGATCGATTAGTATCTCTCAGCTCCACGTGTCACCACGCTTCCACACGAGACCTATCAACCTCATCGTCTCTGAGGGATCTTACTTACTTAACGTAATGGGAAATCTCATCTTGAGGGGGGCTTCATGCTTAGATGCTTTCAGCACTTATCCCTTCCACACGTAGCTACCCAGCCATGCTCCTGGCGGAACAACTGGTACACCAGCGGTGTGTCCATCCCGGTCCTCTCGTACTAAGGACAGCTCCTCTCAAATTTCCTACGCCCACGACGGATAGGGACCGAACTGTCTCACGACGTTCTGAACCCAGCTCGCGTACCGCTTTAATGGGCGAACAGCCCAACCCTTGGGACCTACTTCAGCCCCAGGATGCGATGAGCCGACATCGAGGTGCCAAACCTCCCCGTCGATGTGGACTCTTGGGGGAGATAAGCCTGTTATCCCCAGGGTAGCTTTTATCCGTTGAGCGACGGCCCTTCCATGCGGTGCCGCCGGATCACTAAGCCCGACTTTCGTCCCTGCTCGACCTGTATGTCTCGCAGTCAAGCTCCCTTATGCCTTTGCACTCTGCGAATGATTTCCAACCATTCTGAGGGAACCTTTGGGCGCCTCCGTTACTTTTTAGGAGGCGACCGCCCCAGTCAAACTGCCCACCTGACACTGTCCCCGAACCGGATCACGGTCCTGGGTTAGAATGTCAGTACAGCCAGGGTAGTATCCCACCGATGCCTCCACCGAAGCTGGCGCTCCGGTTTCCAAGGCTCCTACCTATCCTGTACAAGCTGTACCAAAATCCAATATCAAGCTACAGTAAAGCTCCATGGGGTCTTTCCGTCCTGTCGCGGGTAACCTGCATCTTCACAGGTAATATAATTTCACCGGGTCTCTCGTTGAGACAGTGCCCAAGTCGTTGCACCTTTCGTGCGGGTCGGAACTTACCCGACAAGGAATTTCGCTACCTTAGGACCGTTATAGTTACGGCCGCCGTTTACTGGGGCTTCAATTCAGAGCTTCTCCCCTAAGGGATAACCCCTCCTCTTAACCTTCCAGCACCGGGCAGGTGTCAGCCCCTATACATCGCCTTGCGGCTTGGCAGAGACCTGTGTTTTTGATAAACAGTCGCTTGGGCCTTTTCACTGCGGCTCTCCTGGGCTATAAACCCGAAAGAGCACCCCTTCTCCCGAAGTTACGGGGTCATTTTGCCGAGTTCCTTAACGAGAGTTCTCCCGCGCGTCTTAGAATTCTCTTCCCGCCTACCTGTGTCGGTTTGCGGTACGGGCACCTCTCACCTCACTAGAGGCTTTTCTAGGCAGTGTAGGATCAGGAACTTCGGTACTATAATTTCCCTCGCCATCACAGCTCAGCCTTACGACAAGCGGATTTGCCTACTTGCCAGCCTTACTGCTTGGACGCGCACATCCAGTGGCGCGCTTACCCTACCTTCCTGCGTCCCCCCGTTGCTCAAACGGTGAGGAGGTGGTACAGGAATTTCAACCTGTTTGCCATCGCCTACGCCTTTCGGCCTCGGCTTAGGTCCCGACTTACCCTGAGCGGACGAGCCTTCCTCAGGAAACCTTAGGCTTTCGACGGAGGGGATTCTCACCCCTCTTTTCGCTACTCATACCGGCATTCTCACTTCCAAGCGCTCCACCAGTCCTCTCGGTCTGACTTCACGGCACTTGGAACGCTCCCCTACCACTGTCCGAAGGACAATCCATAGCTTCGGTGATACGTTTAGCCCCGGTACATTTTCGGCGCAGAGTCACTCGACCAGTGAGCTATTACGCACTCTTTCAATGATGGCTGCTTCTAAGCCAACATCCTGGTTGTCTAAGCAACTCCACATCCTTTTCCACTTAACGTATACTTTGGGACCTTAGCTGATGGTCTGGGCTGTTTCCCTCTCGACTACGGATCTTAGCACTCGCAGTCTGACTCCCGAGTAAAAAGTAATTGGCATTCGGAGTTTGACTGAATTCGGTAATCCTGTAGGGACCCCTAGTCCAATCAGTGCTCTACCTCCAACACTCTCACCTCGAGGCTAGCCCTAAAGCTATTTCGGGGAGAACCAGCTATCTCCAAGTTCGATTGGCATTTCACCCCTACCCACACCTCATCCCCGCAATTTTCAACTTGCGTGGGTTCGGGCCTCCATCCAGTGTTACCTGGACTTCACCCTGGACATGGGTAGATCACCTGGTTTCGGGTCTACGACCACGTACTTGATACGCCCTGTTCAGACTCGCTTTCGCTGCGGCTCCGTCTCTTCAACTTAACCTTGCACGTAATCGTAACTCGCCGGTTCATTCTACAAAAGGCACGCTGTCACCCTTTAACGGGCTCCAACTACTTGTAAGCACACGGTTTCAGGATCTCTTTCACTCCCCTCCCGGGGTGCTTTTCACCTTTCCCTCACGGTACTGGTTCACTATCGGTCACTAGGAAGTATTTAGCCTTGGGAGATGGTCCTCCCGGATTCCGACGGGGTTTCACGTGTCCCGCCGTACTCAGGATCCACTCCGGAGGGAACGAAGTTTCGACTACAGGGCTGTTACCTTGTCTCGCGGACCTTTCCAGGTCGCTTCATCTACTCCGTTCCTTTGTAACTCCAATGGAGTGTCCTACAACCCCAAGAGGCAAGCCTCTTGGTTTGGGCTGTTTCCGTTTCGCTCGCCGCTACTCAGGAAATCGCTTTTGCTTTCTCTTCCTCCGGGTACTAAGATGTTTCAGTTCCCCGGGTCTGCCTTTTATACCCTATGTATTCAGGTATAAATAACACGCCATTACGCGTGCTGGGTTCCCCCATTCGGAAATCTCCGGATCGAAGCTTACTTACAGCTCCCCGAAGCATATCGGTGTTCGTCCCGTCCTTCTTCGGCTCCTAGTGCCAAGGCATCCACCGTGCGCTCTTATTAGCTTAACCGTCGATGTCGTTGGTCTTTTTCTAAGACACTCGGTTGTTCTCTCAAATAATCAAACAACCGGTGAAACTCACAAAGAGTTTACGATATGATGTTCAAAAACTCCGGGTATCATTGCCGTCGAATCTCTTCGTCACGTTTGTGTCTCCAGTCCTCACGTAGCGTACTACGCTCCGGGCTTCGACACTGCCGTTCCTCGATCTTCTCGACCCTGATCGTCCTCGTTTTTGAACATCTCATTTCAAATTAGAAATTTGATGTCGTTACTGTTATCTAGTTTTCAAAGAACAGGTTTTGAAAGGATTAACCTTTCAAAACTAAACAAAAAGACCAAAGCAAAACCTTTGTAAAACTCGTTGAGCTTTAATAGCTCCTTAGAAAGGAGGTGATCCATCCCCACCTTCCGGTAGGGATACCTTGTTACGACTTCACCCCAATCACCTGTCCCACCTTCGGCGGCTGGCTCCAAAAGGTTACCGCACCGACTTCGGGTGTTACAAGCTCTCGTGGTGTGACGGGCGGTGTGTACAAGGCCCGGGAACGTATTCACCGCGGCATGCTGATCCGCGATTACTAGCAATTCCGGCTTCATGCAGGCGAGTTGCAGCCTGCAATCCGAACTGAGAATGGCTTTATGGGATTCGCTCGGCCTCGCGGCTTTGCTGCCCTTTGTACCATCCATTGTAGCACGTGTGTAGCCCAGGTCATAAGGGGCATGATGATTTGACGTCATCCCCACCTTCCTCCGGTTTGTCACCGGCAGTCACCTTAGAGTGCCCAACTTAATGCTGGCAACTAAGATCAAGGGTTGCGCTCGTTGCGGGACTTAACCCAACATCTCACGACACGAGCTGACGACAACCATGCACCACCTGTCACTCTGTCCCCCGAAGGGGAAAGCCTTATCTCTAAGGGTGTCAGAGGATGTCAAGACCTGGTAAGGTTCTTCGCGTTGCTTCGAATTAAACCACATGCTCCACTGCTTGTGCGGGCCCCCGTCAATTCCTTTGAGTTTCAGCCTTGCGGCCGTACTCCCCAGGCGGAGTGCTTAATGTGTTAACTTCGGCACTAAGGGTATCGAAACCCCTAACACCTAGCACTCATCGTTTACGGCGTGGACTACCAGGGTATCTAATCCTGTTTGCTCCCCACGCTTTCGCGCCTCAGCGTCAGTTGTAGGCCAGAAAGTCGCCTTCGCCACTGGTGTTCCTCCAAATATCTACGCATTTCACCGCTACACTTGGAATTCCACTTTCCTCTCCTACACTCAAGTTCCCCAGTTTCCAATGACCCTCCACGGTTGAGCCGTGGGCTTTCACATCAGACTTAAAGAACCGCCTGCGCGCGCTTTACGCCCAATAATTCCGGACAACGCTTGCCCCCTACGTATTACCGCGGCTGCTGGCACGTAGTTAGCCGGGGCTTTCTGGTTAGGTACCGTCAAGGTGCCGTTCTATTCGCACGGCACTTGTTCTTCCCTAACAACAGAGCTTTACAATCCGAAGACCGTCATCACTCACGCGGCGTTGCACCGTCAGGCTTTCGCCCATTGCGGATGATTCCCTACTGCTGCCTCCCGTAGGAGTCTGGGCCGTGTCTCAGTCCCAGTGTGGCCGATCACCCTCTCAGGTCGGCTACGCATCGTCGCCTTGGTGAGCCACTACCTCACCAACTAGCTAATGCGCCGCGGGCCCATCTCACAGTGTTAGGTAAAACCCAACTTTTACAAAAGAATCATGCGATCCCTTTGATCATCCGGTATTAGCCCCGGTTTCCCGGAGTTATCCCAGTCTGTGAGGCAGGTTGCCCACGTGTTACTCACCCGTCCGCCGCTCGTTCCACAAGTTTCACCCCGAAGGGATCCACTTGCTTCCCGCGCTCGACTTGCATGTATTAGGCACGCCGCCAGCGTTCGTCCTGAGCCAGGATCAAACTCTCCGTAGAAAGTTCGATGTCTCTGACATCATAAATAATTCATTGACGGAATATCTCTCGATATCCCACGTTTCGCTTGGCTTTTTGTTTAGTTTTCAAAGGTCAATTTGTCGTCGTCGTTTTTTGCGGCGACAAGTAATAATATATCACGATAACAACAATAATGCAACAACTTTTTTAAAAAAGTTTTTGTTGTTTTGTTATTAACTGTGTAATTTTTGTCCTTTTCTTGGGGACCTGATTTATTATAGAGGCTTTCCTTCTCTTGGTCAACACTTAAATTCGATTTTTTTTAGACATTCTAGAATTGATTATTGGAGTTGTACAAACACAGAGCAAACCTAAAGTCATAGAACCCAAATCTCACTTTCTCTGAAGTTCTTATTCTTTCACTATTTAATGAATTAATTTTTATTAATTATAGGGATGTTCAAACATTCCGCTAAAAATTACTATCATAGAAATTACCCGATCTGTGGGAAGCTCAATTGCTTGCTCCTCCACCTCGAAATACTCGGTTCGATTTTTCTATGCTCTCTTGAACATAAACTTATCCATTATCCTTCTCTTCCTCTATTAATAGTAACCATAAACTAAGAAAAATCGTGTAGGCGTCTTTTATTAAGACTGTTTTCTAAAGGCTCTTTTCGCATAGATTGTTGTTTTTTATTGATAAATTGAAAGAGCGAATGGCAGTGACAACAGCGGGAGAAGCAACAATTTTTTAGAAATTAGCACTTATAAAAGATTGTTGCTATTTTGAGCGTGACAGCCTTTCAACTACTCAAATGACGGAAAAGGACGCAAAATTTTGCCTTCAACTCTTTTCTTTGAGTTGAAAATCACTCATAAACAAAAAGCAGAGTATTTATTTGATTAATATATCTGCGGGAGCAAGCGCTTTATCATCTGTTCAAGAATTATATCGGCGGAAACCATCATGATATCAGCGAAAATAGCTCAGATATCGGTGATTCGAAAAATAACGCGCATCAAACTTTACAAAAACAGCCTTTCTAAAAGATTGCTGCTTTTGATAAGATAAACGCTCGAATCCGCTACAGGCGGACGTTTTCACCCTTAGGCATAAGTGCGACATCCGTTCACAACCCACTAGGCCGCTTGTATCCTCCTCTGCAGGTTTCGCTTTGAAACACCATCTGCGTGAAGGTAGCTGTCCGCTCTATGCTTTCGGAGGGTAAAAAAAGAAGCTCCTATATAAATATAAGGCTTCTCCAGAAAAAATAGGTATTATTTCAAATCTGTCTAGTAATCGCTCTTTTCTTTAATAGAATTTGAAAAGACAAAAGTCATAGTGAAGAAAAGAATAAAACTGATCATTAATATTGTCCCGCCAACTATAAAATAAATTAAAGCGACTGTCGCTAACGGCCCTTCGGTGATCATTCTTTCCCAATACATCCCTGTCGGAAGTGAAATACTCCCGATAATCGCTGTCCAAACTTGAATATTTGCTAGCTTTGAATCTTTTGAAATTGAAAACAACCGATAAAAAGCTGCGAATGCAAACAATGACAACCACCCGACCACAAGAATGTGGGCATGTAACGGTTGTAATGAATAGCCTCCTGATCCTGCCATATGAGAACCAATAAAAACACCAATCAAGGCAAATAGAGCTGAAAACCTAAGGAGTACTCGTGTACGATCCATTGTATCCCTACCTTCAATCTATATTTAAATGTACTTCATCCAATACTCTAACATAAGGGACATTTCTATAACGTTACTAATTATTGAGAATCTATGAACTCTACAACTTTTCAGCTCAGAAAGGTTAACAGTTTTGAAAATTAAGTTGACAAAAGGACCGCTATCCAGCTATTCTATTGTTAACCACCTACATACAGTAGTGAACAATACAAAAGGAAGTGGGGTACATTATGTCTTCAGTTTCAAATTCTAACAAGCGTTTCTCTGCAAGTGACATTACAAAAGCAGCTATGTTTATTGGATTAATGGCGCTAGGTGCTAATGCGACCGCATTCATAACAGTAGGGACAGTACCTATGACGTTCCAAACCGTTATTGCAATTTTAGCTGGTGTCCTACTCGGTAGTCGTTTAGGAACCTTCTCTATGATTGGTTATACAATATTAGGTGGAATTGGAGCACCGATTTTTGCCCAATTCACTGGTGGTCCTCAAATTGTAGTATCGCCAACCTTTGGCTTCATCTTATCTTTTATTATTTTAGCATTTGTTACCGGTAAAATTGTAGAAAAATCCAACCAGAATTATTCTTCTTATTTAGTAGCATGTTTTGTTGGCCTTACGGTAAACTACTTATTTGGCGTAACCTATTTATACTTTCACACAATTTACGTGTTAGGTGTAACAGAAGCTTCCTACCTAGCAATTTTTTCAGGTATGATTCCGTTCTTAATTAAAGATGCAATCTTAACGGGAGTAGCCGCATCAATTTGTCCTCAAGTGGCAAAAGCGGTCAACCGTCCTCCAAGTCCTATTCACGCCAAAAGGCCAGCATCTTAACAATTGGTTCTCCCATAAAAATATAGAGAGAGAAAGAAAAAGAGCATCCAATTAGGGTGCTCTTTTTCAATAGGTTAGGTAGATGATTGACTTTGGACTTTGAAATGATCTAATAGGTAATCACCTTCTTCTTCAGTAAAAGTAAAGGTGATCGTTAATCTGTCCACAGGCGGGTAACCAAAGCGTTTAAACTGATGATCATATACAATATCATCCTGGTTAAAGAAATAAACGGGTGTCTCTTCTGTTTGAATTTCTATTTTGTCACCTTCACGAGAAAACGTCATGTCTTCTTTTTGGATTAACAGTAAACCAGGATTCAATAGCGTATCCTTTACAGTATTATAATAAGAATGTTCATCTTCTTTAGTTAAATGTACCTCTTGTAAGTAAATCTGATAGTCATCGTTATAGACAAGGTATGGTCCTTCTTTGCGAAAAAGAGAAGATACGAGTTGTTGAAGACCATCATCTGTCATCCTCTCACCAAGGTGTTGGTGAATGGCTTCTTTATTTCCAAAAGACTCATTGAAATAAGCTTCTTCAATTCTGTTATGGGTTTGAAAGAGTTCACTTGTATCTGACACAATTTGTATGTATTGATCGTAGAGATCCTGATCATTTAATTTGGAAGTGAAGGGGTTATACCATACGACTATTGCTGTTGAAATTAATAGAATCGCAACAACCAATCGATTCTTCGTCTCTTTTTTCACGTCTAACGCCATCCTTTATTATGTAAGTTTCTTACTTAATATAGACGAAGAACAGACCCCAAAAGTTTCAATTTTACTGTTCTTCTCATATTTTTATATTACCTTTTGCGTCCTACGACATAGGAAGAAAGACTTTTCACCCAAAATCCCTAAAAACTTTTCTCATTCATTCTAAGTTCCATTAAGTAGAGACTACTGAATAAGTAGCATACGTCTTCGTGGCAAGAGGATATGCTCTTTCTCAGGGAAAGAATCTGCAAGGAACTAGCTCTCCTTTTGCCAAAAACCTTGCACCTGACTTTGAGATACAAACGGGATAGCCAAGGGGTGCTGCTACAATGACGGGGACTTCAGCAGGTAAAAGCAACAATGGTCTTCTTGCGACGAGGAACCGCAGGAGCAGCAGAAGACCCCACAGTGAGCACGCCTTACGCGAATGAGGAAACTGAAGCGTTACCGACGGAAAGCAAAGCAACGGAAGGCGACACCCTTTGTATTTGAGTTCTAAAGTTATTCAGCAACCCCAAAGTAAAAAAAGAGGCTGTCTTAATGGATTAAAAGACAACCTCTTTTTTCATGTTTTATTATTTGAGTTGAAAAGCACCAAGAAAAGCGCAAGGCCCTTACCCGACGACATCCCTTTGGTCTGACCGATAAAAAGTGCTTTTTACTTTTAATCGGTCAGGTACTTGACACAAGACAATGGTACCTGGAGCTAAACACCTAAACGTAGATTTTTATGCTTTCTTAACTCATTTAAAAAAATAATAGTTTGATTTACAATATAATTGCCGCAAGCCAACCAATTGCAATAAGAGGAAGATTAAAGTGTAAAAATGTTGGCACACATGTATCCCAAATATGGTGGTGCTGACCATCAGCATTTAAGCCTGCCGTTGGTCCAAGTGTACTATCAGATGCAGGAGAGCCAGCATCTCCTAAAGCCCCCGCCGTACCAATTAAGGCGATTGTAGCCATCGGGCTGAATCCTACAGCCGCGGCTAATGGAACAAAAATAGCGGCTATAATTGGGATTGTCGCGAAAGAAGAGCCAATTCCCATAGTAATAAACAACCCCACAATGAGCATAAATAAAGCAGCAAGGCCTTGATTTCCTCCTACCCAACCATCCACTGTGTTGACGAGTTGTTCAACATGACCTGTTTCACGGATCACTTCCGCGAAACCTCCCGCCGTAATCATCACAAATCCTATAAAGGCAAGCATTTTCATCCCATCTGTCATGAGGTTCTCAGATTCGTGTAAAGTAAGTTTCTCGGTAAAGTGCAGGAACGCAAAATACACGTATAGTAACAATAAGCCAAGGAGCGCACTGAAAATCATCGACTCAGTTATCACTTGGGTGACCAGTGTAACAACAATAGCCGAGAGTCCAATACCAACGGACAATTTCGTGTAAGCTTGCTCATTTTCTTTCTGTTCTCCGACACTCTGTATAGACCGGTCATCATAGGTACGAGCCTTACGGTAAGTTATGAAGATTGCTGTTAGTAATCCCAGGCCCATCCCTAGGACGGGTAACAGCAGTGCTTTCGGGATCATCGACATTTCCACTGCCATTCCGCTATCCTGCATGTTTTCAAAAACGATCTCATGAAAAATCAGACCATAGCCGGCGGGGATTAAAATATAAGGTGCTTTTAATCCAAACGTTAATGCTGTAGCTGCAGCCCGGCGATCTAGCGCTAGCTCATTAAATATTTTTAGTAGTGGTGGAATTAATAACGGAATAAATGCAATGTGTACCATTACTACGTTTTGAGACATACTTGAAATAATTACGATAATAAATAATAACAACACTTTAGAGTAAGTTTTTCTTTTTGTTTCCCCATCTTTTCCAACGAGTCGAATTGCCCATTTAATTAACAAGTTTGGAAGCCCTGTGTAGTTTATTGCCACGGCGAATGCACCTAGCATGGCATAACTTAAAGCTACCGTCGCATTAGTTCCAAGTCCACTTGTAAAAATGTCGACCGTTTCCATAATCGAATATCCGGCTACAAGTCCGCCTACCATTGCACCACCAATTAGAGCAACAACGACATGGATCCTCATTAAACTCAGTAGAATCATCACCAGTACAGCTATCACAACAGCATTCATAACCCCATCATCCTTTATTACTTTATTCCGATAAATCACTAATGTATGAAAATATACCTTATCATCCTATTATTTAATTTGTCAATGTTTTTTCTTATACTTTATGAATATTCTAAAAGAAACTTTTGCTATGCTAAGACAGACATATAAGTGCCTGTTCAAAAAGGAGCATAAAAAGAGGCGAGTAGGTCGAGGCGGCGAAGTTTTCGAGCACCAGGTCGGTGAGCAAGACATCGGAGTGATCACTACTGTCTCGACGGATACTCTTCGTAGCTTAACTAGCAGAAAAAGAGACATTTGGTGCTAATACGTGAGGAGCGATAAACAAGCCAACGAGCTTTCCCAGGATGCGGTAACTCCTGCGTTCGCAACAGGACGTGGCGAACGCAGGAGTTCCTATTCTCCGACAGCTATTTTTAGCAGACTTTTTGAACCTCCTCTATAAGAAGAAAAGGCTTAGGGGTCAAAACCCTAAGCCTCGTTTTTTCACAATTTACATTACTGATTTCCTTCAGCCGCTTCAATTTCTTCTAACAATTTATCAAGAATAGCGGCTCCTTCTTCACCAACTTCATCACGATAGTAATCTTGCATAGGAATCGCTAGTTCTCTAAACGCATCTCTTTCATCTTCTGTAAGTGTATAAACTTCAGTTGGATTTTCATCATCTTCTTCAATGGCTGTAAGCAATTCTTCGTTCATTTCAATCTGCATGTCTTGAGCAACTGGGCGCATTTCTTCAACAGTCTCATCGACTGCGGCGCGAAGGTCATCTGGCAGTTCATTATAGAAGTCTGTGTTCACCGTTGTCATAGCAACATAAATGTTATGGTCAGAAACAGTCATGTGTTCTTGAACTTCATGAAAATTTGCATCCTCGATAAAGAAAATCGGGTTTTCCTGCCCATCAATGTTTCCTAATTGTAAACTTGAATACAGTTCAGCCCAGCTTAATGGTGTTGGGTCTGCCCCGTATTGTTCATAAGATCTAAGAATTAATGAAGATTCCTGCGTTCTCATTCTAAACCCTTCGAAGTCACTTGGTTGGCGGAGCTCAGTATGACCAGTCCACTGCATGCCACCCTCAGACCAGAACGCTAATGGTTTTACGTTGTATTCCTCATATTTTGCTGCTAAATCTTCATTTAGAGCTTCACTTTCATTTAATACCTCATAGTTTACATCTTCATCGTCAGAGAATAAAAATTGTAGTGCAAACAATTGCCCCTCATGAACTGTCGTACCTGTAAATCCGGGTGAAACGATTGCGAACTCGACTCCTCCGTTTTGAATCATTTCAAATTGATCGACTTCACTACCTAACCCACCAAACTCATAAACGGATGTAGTAATACGTCCGTCTGTTTTTTCTTCTAAAAGATCAGCAAATTCTTGGGCATATTCATACTGAAGCTGCCCTTCATACTCTTCAGTAGCAAAACGTAATTCGTATGTTTCTTCACCATCTCCACCAGAAGCCTCTCCATTATCCGCGCCGGCGTCTGTTTCTTCATCAGATCCGCACGCTGCCATAACTAACCCTAAAGAAAGAACGGTACTTGTAAGTAAGCCTTTTTTCTTAAACATGGTTTTAAAATACCCCCCATTATTTTTTTAAAACTAATAATCTTTGTTCAAAAAAGGGACAATGAAGTGATGACCCATTAACTTTTTGAACAACCCCTTTTATATGAAACCCACTCTTAAATTAGAGAAAATAAAGAAGAAAGAGTGAAATTTCCTCAAATAAAATGACGAGAATTCCTACAAACAACAATATAAAAATGTATGGTGGTGTCCCTTTGATAACATCTAGATAAGACTTGTTAAAGACCGCACTCGCTGTAAAAATATCAACACCAAATGGTGGGGTTGCAGAGCCTAAAGCGGCCTGGTAAGTGATAACAACTCCTAAGTGAACAGGGTCAATTCCCGCTTCCAAAGCCGGACGCCAGAAAATTGGTGTAAGGATCAGAATCACGACGATCGGGTCCACAAACATACATCCCACAAAGAAAAACAAAGCAACGATTAAAAGAACATAAAGTGCCGATGGATCTGTTCCAATCACAGCTTCTGTCAGCATCTGCGGAATTTGAGCATAGGAGATAACCCAAGAAAAGGCTTGACCTCCCGCCACTAAAATAAAAACCGCTGAAGTAACCAATCCAGTTGATAAGGCGATCCTTGGTATTTCAGTAAACTTAATTGAGCGATAAATAACTACCTCTAACACTATGGCATACAGCACAGATACCCCAGCAGCCTCGGTTGGCGTAAAGTATCCAGTATATATCCCACCAACAATAATAAATGGGAAGCCTAATGGTAATAACGCTCTAGCAGTTACTTTAAACCGGCTGTTCCATGGTACCAGATCTACCATAGGAATCTTGAATACCCGGGCATGTATGTAAGAATAAACAGCAAAACAGAAAAAGATTAGTACACCTGGACCTATCCCAGCAATAAATAAGTCTCCTGTTGAAGTCCCCGTGACAAATGCATAAATAATCATGCCAATACTTGGAGGAATTAACAAAGCAACATCACTGGCATTAATAATAAGGGCAATGGCACTCGAATCCTTATAGCCAACTTTTAGAAGCCGCTCACGCATCGGTTTACCAATTGCAACAACTGTCGCCTGCGTAGAACCCGAAATTGACCCAAACAGAGTACACGCTGCGGCAGTTGTAATTGCATATCCTCCGCGCAGATGGCCGACAAATGCTCCTACAAAATCTAGTAACCTTTTAGATGTTTTACCGGTTGACATAATATCTGCAGCAAATATAAAAAGTGGTACAGCAAGAAGAACATAACTTGATATTCCTTCTACCATTTGACTTGCCATCATCATTGGATCCAAATTGTCAAAGTAGATTAGTAAAACAACCAATGGTGCAACAATAAGAGGAATCATCATTGGAAAACCCATTAATAATAAAATCACCATGATGGCAACTAAAGTCCAAACCATGTTCGTTTCCTCTCCACATTCGTATTTTTATTGTTTATCATAATCCTTCTTTTCTTGAGCTAAATAAACTTCCTCATTCACGATGTTGACCCACGTATTCCGTAAAAATTGAATTCCTCCAAGGACAAGTCCTAAAGGTACGAACATGATCATAATCCAATATGGGAACTGTAATGAAGCTGTAGTTCTCCCTGTATTGTATATTGACATCATGTACTGATATCCCAAATAAGCGACAACAAATAAAACGAGCGCTGTAATAAGCGGATTTACTATAGATAACACTTTTTTTACTTTTTTAGGTACTGTGTCAAAGACGGCCGACATCGTAATATGTCTACCTTTTCGGGCCGCATAACTAATTCCCATAAATGTTGCCATGACCACAGCCATCTGACTAATCTCTTGAGAAAACGCCCAGCTGGACCCTGTTAATTCACGACTGATGACATTCCCAACGATCATGATCGAGATAATGATAATGGACCAGCTTAGAATCACTTTCTCAAACCAGATTAGAGCCCCGTCTATTTTTTTTATGACGTTCACATTTATACTCCTCCTTTTAAAAGCACTCTTATTTGGGTACTTGAGGTTTACTTAATGAATGAGAATATGTAACTTGAACTCCTTTTAGAAGTACAAATAATATTAATTAAAATTTCCGATGTTCCGCTAATATAAATCATATAGGAATAGGACTTTACACACAAAGACTGTGAATTTTCATATTGAGTGATTTTACAGAATATTTTACAACTTCATGACATGATATAGGTGCTGTGTAAAAATACTAGCTACAACTCTTGATTGGTCTAATTTCCTAAGGGACAGCAAATTCCTACCTTATAGTTGGATTCTTTTTATAAGTACAAAAAAGCACCTCCCCCAGAAGGAAAGTGCCTTTTTGTCTTTGTAAGGTTATAATTTCTCGTCTTTAAGTACTAGGTGTGAAGTGAAATCTATATTGTGCGTTGATGTAGATCACTTTGCTAAACAAGTACATTATTTTTTTGCCATTAAAGATACTGTTTCGGCGACTGTCCGCACCATAGCCCCGGTTCCCCCACGGGGCCCTAGTATATTCGAGCGCTCTTGCCATCCTGTTCCGGCGATATCTAGATGAACCCAGGGTGTATCTCCGGCAAACTCCCCGATAAAGAGACCTGCTGTAATCGCTCCTGCCTGTCTTCCGGGAGAGTTATTCAAGTCAGCCACATCTGATTGCCTTACTTTCTCTCGGTAAGCTTCATCATTTGGAAAAGTCCAAACCCTTTCTCCAGCCTGTTCAGCCGCTTCATTCACAGTGGCAATAAAGGATTCGTCATTTGTGACAGCTCCCGTTACAACATCGCCCAGTGCAACAACAGCTGCCCCAGTTAACGTTGCCACATCAATAAGTGCCCTTGCCCCCTCCCTTTTGGCGTAAGTAATGGCATCCGCGAGAATGAGGCGCCCTTCTGCATCTGTATTTAATACTTCAATCGTTTTCCCACTGAGGGATTGAATAACATCTCCTGGTTTTAATGCCTTTCCATTTACTAAATTTTCTGTAGAAGGAATGACCGCCATTACATTAATCCTTGGACGTTCATGAAGAACAATGCGCATGGCACCTAGAGTTGCAGCTGCTCCTCCCATATCCATTTTCATTGTTTTCATGCCTTCTCTTGTTTTTAATGAATAACCGCCCGAATCGTAGGTTAATCCTTTTCCGACTAGAGCTACGTCCCATCCGTCGGCACCCGGGTTTCCATAATATTTTATCGTAATAAAACGAGGTGGTTCTTCAGACCCCCTCGCTACAGCTAAAAGAGCTCCCATACCGAGCGAATTAATTTTTTCTTCACTAAAGACATCGACTCCAACATTTAGTTCTTCACCAAGCTTGATCGCCTCATCTGCCAAAATGGAAGGTGTCATTAAATTTGCAGGAGTATTGACTAACCTTCTCGCTTCATTCGTAGCTTTTCCTTTTTCATACCCCTTATCAAACGCCGCTTCTTTCTCAGCCTGTTTTTTTTCAGTAAACAATTGTAAAGAGAAGTTTTTAGACCGTGGTACCGCATCTGTCTTATACGTTTTCACATTATAGGAAGCTAAGGTCATTCCAGTTGCAAAAGAGGTTATGTACTTATTTTCCTCATGTTCATAAAAAATAGAATCCCAGTACAAAAATGCTTTTTCGACACCTTCTTTTACTAAAAATCGTTGAAGTTTCGCTCCAAGACGTTCCGTTTTTTTGATCGTCCATTTTTCTTTTTTTCCTAAACCTAAAATTACCAATTCTTGTGTATCATCAAAACTGAAAAAGTGTATTTTTCCTTCATAACCCCATAAAGGGTGCTTATTTACAATTTTATTTAACAGCTGATTTTCATTATTCTCCTCGCCATGAAAAATACCAACAATTCGTATTCCATCTACTCCCTCTTTCCAATTTTCAGTAGCCCATTGATAGTTAACGTTCACCTTTTCTCTCTCCTTTCTCCTACTTCAAAAATTAAGTGTAATCCAGCCTCTACTCCTTTCTCGATATATATTCAGATTCCTCTATAAAGTCAAGATCAAAAAAGTTCACTTCACGAAATCCCCTGGTTGTATGATATAATTATCGGTAAAATTATGAACACGGTATTTATGGGAACAGATAAAGGGTATAGATCACAATACAAATCTCTTTTTAGAAAGGAATCATTATAGTGACTGATTTACTCACAAATTTCCCCCTCTGGGCTGCATTAAGCGCTATATTTTTAGCACAATTTATCAAAGTTCCTTTACAATATATCGCTTCTCGGAAGTTCGACTGGACTCTCCTTACAAGTACAGGTGGCATGCCTAGCTCGCATTCAGGCGCCGTAACGGCTTTAGCTACTGCGATTGCTTTGGAAGAGGGATTAGGTTCTCCTTACTTTGCGATTACCGCCATTTTTGGCATTATCGTGATGTTTGATGCCACTGGCGTTCGCTGGCATGCAGGTGAACAAGCGACAGTCGTTAACCAACTCGTTACAGATTTTAATAAGCTCGTCGAAGAAATGAGAACCTGGCCTACTAAAGAAGAGCAGGAAAAACGAAAAGAACTAAAAGAACTTTTAGGTCACCAACCGATCGAAGTGTTTTTCGGCGGGTTATTAGGCATTATTTTGACATTTATTCTACACGCCCTCTTTTTTTAATAACCATTAACGTTTATGCAAAAAGGGTGAAAAAAAGAGCGGAGAAACACAATGCAAAGAAGCAGTTAGGATCCCATCACCTAACTGCTTTATATATATTTACTCGATCTTTTAAAGCGCTTAACATCTACGAATAACAGTTACCTTCTAAATACTTGGACAGCTTCATCTTCATTTAAGTCGATGAGTTCTTGGTCGGTTAGTTCTCCTTCACCCTTCTCTATTAAATAAACATCAATGGTTTGCTTACCCCACTGATTATAAACGTCATCTACTGTCTCATAATACAAATCAATCTTATTTCCCTTAATCGCAGAGCCAGTATCAGCAACCACCCCATATCCATATCCTGGAATGAATAAAATGGATCCAATCGGAAAAACAGATGGGTCTGCTGCAATCGTCGAATACAAATCCCGTTTTACTTTCACTCCGGAAAACGTTATTCCATATTGGGGATGATTTTCCTTCTTACCTGTTGATTCAACTCCCGCAGTATAACCTGTTGCCACTACACTATGTGCAGGATACTTGCTCCAATCATGAGATTCCTCCAGAGTAACTGGATTTGATCCAATACTTTCATGAGCGGTCCATGTTTTTTCGGATAAAGCAATGGGGAGGTTTCTACTTGTCAAGGTCGTTTGACGCTCTCCGGCTTCACTCATCATAATCGAGTGATTCCAAAAAAGGTCTTGCTTGGAAAACCAATGAACTATCTCCTCTTCCTGAACATCCGTTAAGTGAAAGAAGGTAGCGAACAACGCCCCTGTAAATAAACTGAATAACAATAGATTTTTCCCTGCTTTTTTAGCAGTGATCATCTTTTTCACTCTCCTCATTCTGACATCATGTCCAATACAGAGAGCAATTATTCAGATTTGATTGGTATCCTAAGGTAATGTTTCAGCCAGTTTGAATTGGCAAAAAAAGAACCGCCCTCAAATTGAGAGCGGAACCCTTGCTTACGGATACATAACAGGTGCGTTCGGTCCGAGTGGAAGACCTGTCATAATCCAAACGATAAACATAATCACCCACATAATCGTAAACGCAATGGAATATGGAAGCATTGTAGCCACCAACGTACCAATTCCAATCTTGCGGTCGTACTTTTGCGCAAATGCAATCACAATAGCAAAGTACGGCATCAGTGGTGAGATAACATTGGTTGTTGAATCTGCAATACGATAAGCTAGTTGCGTAGCTTCTGGTGAAATCCCCATCATCATCATCATTGGAACAAACACAGGAGCCATAAGAGCCCACTTTGCAGAAGCACTTCCAATAAAGAGGTTGATGATGCCCGCAACGATGATAAAGGCAATTAATAGAAGAATTCCTCCATCTTGTAAACCAAGCCCCTCAAGAAAAGCTGCACCTTGAACTGACATAACAAGACCTAAGTTTGTTTCAGCAAAGTAAGCTACGAACTGACCAGCTACGAATGCAAGAACGATATACATGCCCATTGCAGACATCGTATCAGACATCTGGTTTGCCACGTCTTTGTCAGATTTAATTTCCTTTGTTACACGCCCGTAAACATAACCTGGGACAAAGAACATAATTAAAATAATAGGTACAAGAGAATTAAAGAATGGCGACTGAATAATTTCACCTTCAGGACCACGCATCGGTCCCCACTCAGGAACAATGAGTAATGCAAGCGCAGCTAGAGTTACCACAAACGTAAACCCTGCTGCAAGTAAGCCTTTGCGTTCAATTGAAGTTAATTTTTCAGCTGTTTCACCTATACCGCCTTCATATTTCCCAAGTCGTGGTTCAATGATTTTTTCCGTTACTAACGTACCAATAATCGTAAGGAAGAAAACACTGGCAATCATGAAGTAATAGTTCATAGCAATGTTCATGCCTTCAGCGTAGTTCGCATCTAACAGCGCAGCAGCTGCAATTGTTAAATCGCCTAAAAGCGGATCTAGCGAAGTAGGAAGTAAGTTTGCACTGAAACCTGCTGATACACCGGCAAAAGCTGCGGCTAGTCCAGCTAAAGGGTGACGACCTAGGCCTGCAAAAAGAACAGCACCTAGAGGTGTGAGTACAACATACCCAGCATCTGCTGCCATACTTGACATAATTCCACCAAATACTAGAGATGCTGTAATCAATTGTTTAGGGACACTCATTACTAATGCTCTAAGCGCGGCTGTTATCAAGCCAGAGCGTTCAGCTATGCCGATACCAAGCATGGTTACAAGAACAGTACCTAATGGAGCAAAGCCTACAAAGTTCGAAACTGCGCTTTCGAACATATACTGAATTCCTTCAGCATTCATTAAACTTTGAACTTCAATAAGTCCTTCTTCTTCTGGATCAGGATGCGGAACAGCCGTACCTAACGCGGAAAAAATTCCAGATGCAATAATAACTAAAAGTGCAAATATAGCAAATAGTGTGACAGGGTGTGGTAATTTATTTCCTGTTCTTTCTATCCCATCCAAAGACCGCATAAGAAGTCCATTTTTATTATTATTTCCCATTGCAATCTCCCTTCCATCTATAGTTTCAATTCAAGGATAATCATTCTGTGATTATACGCATATTGACGTGGGCAATAAAGAGTTTTAGTAATATCCAAACTAAATGGAACATTTAAAATTTTCGCAACTATACGCTGGACTTCAAGTATCACAAGCAAAATGCACGAAGGGAACATGGATTTTTTACACATTTACAACAATGAACCCAACTAGTGGAGACTCACTAAAGTCACAAAATTAACCCCGCAAAAACAAAAAGGCTCTCAAAAGGTTGATATTCATCCTTTTGAGACACCCTCGAAGTTATTTGCACTATTTTATATATAAAACGTTTTTCTTCAGGACGGGCACGCGCAATACGAGTGTCATTGCCTGTTTATTTCAAGCCTATGATTCACATGTAAGTCGGCTCCTAAAACATTTGGTATCCTCGGTTTCGCAACATGCGGTTCGTAATCCCGGACAAAATGGCCCCAATCATACCTGAAGATAAAACAATGATATCGGCTGCCTTTAGATTGGCCAATTGTTGTCCCAATTCAGGAAATGCCACACCTGGTGCCGTAAAGTAAGTAAAAAAACCTACATTATCGATTATAAAAATAACGACAATTGGATATATGACAGCCATAACCCAAGTAGACCGAAGTAGCATATTTAATATAAAACCAATTCCAAAAAACAGAACTAAAAATAGAACGATGGAAATAATAAGCTGCGGAATGCTTAACACTGATAGTCTCCCCCTTACCAATAAACCTCTATATCAAGCTATAGTTTACTGCGTTTATCACCTCGCCGTCAAATACGAGACTACAATGAGAATATTAAGAAAATGAAAGTGCCTTGACGTCGAGCGACTAGCACTTTTTTCTAATTTAAATTAATTGTAATATCAAGTAAATACAGTAACAATATACATAAAGAAAGCTCTACCCAAAGGGCAGAGCACAATTTTCATATAAAACCAAAATGTTTATCTGTCTTCTCAGGAGGGTCATTCCTTCCGATTATGCCTTCCGGTACCGTGGCAGTGATCACAAGTTTCTGATCCACCGAGCAATAATTGAAAATACCCTTTCCCTGTACAATACACGCATTCACCTGGGTTCAATCTTCTTTTTGGAAATGCCATGGTAACTCCTCCTTTGATGTTTTACTCCAATATTTCTGAAGTTTCTGATAATATAACAAGTTTTCCTCTAATTAGTAAAGCATTAAATGAGCTGAAATCCCTTTATGTAAGCGTATACAACGCGCTTTTCCTTCCTCATTCTCTTCTTTTCAAAACTAAACAAAAAGTTCGGGGGACAGTCCCCCGAACTTTCTTTGTAAATATATTAAAATAGGTTTAGTTTTCCTTTTTTGAGAACAAGCGGCATTCCACCGAGCATAAATAGGTAGCGGTTGTCGATTAATTTTTTCATAGTGGATGCGGATGACCCATACACTTTTCTTGAACCAACAAGTCCGATAGCTTCTTTTCCGCCGAGTGAGGCAACTGTTCCTTTAATTTCTGGTTTGAATTCTTCCATTTCACCTTTTCCAGTGATGAGGTATTTTAAATTGTTAGCACAAGTATAGGCTTGCTGGATCGCAATTTGTGCTGTTGGTGGAAATGGACGATTAATCTCTTCGTTGATGATAAGCGCACAATCTCCGATGATGAAAGTATCCTCGTGGTTTGGTGCACGAAGGTCTTTCTCTACCTTCACACGGCCACGCATCGCTTCATATCCTGAGTTTTCAACAATCGCGTTTCCTCGAACTCCTGTCGTCCAAACAACGGTATGAGATTTAACCTCTTCACCATCATCTAGTAACACACCGTTTTCGGTCACTTCTTTAATCGGTGTGTTGATTTTGAATTCAACACCACGGCTTTCTAGAAGGTTCATGGCGTACTCGACTAACTCTTCATCGAAACCAGGAAGCGCTGTTGGTGCTGCTTCAACAGAAACAATACGTACTTTTTCGCGATCAATGTCGTATTCTTCACATAGTTCAGGTACACGCTCAGAAAGCTCACCGACAAATTCAATGCCTGTGAATCCTGCACCGGCAACAACGAATGTAAGATACTCTTCATGTTTTTCATCTTCATTGTTGTAGCTTGCGAATTTATATTCAATGTGTTCTCTGATTAGTCGAACAGAGTTTACACTGCGAATCGCAAACGCATGCTCTTCAACACCAGGAATTCCGAATGTTTCAGGTTCAGAACCTAATCCAATCACTAAGTAATCATAATCAAGCTCTCCATCTTCAAGGATCACTTTCTTTTCTTCACGTTTCACTTCTTTGACCGCATCTTTAACAAAGTTCACTTTGTTCGTATCAATGACGTTTTTAATGCGCATACGCGTTTTGTCGTGGTGTAATGTACCAGCTGCCGGTTCATGTAACCACGTCGTTTGATAATGATAATTATGTTTGTTGACTAATGTGATTTCCGCTTCCTGATGCATACCGGCTTTCGTTAAACGTGAAGCAGTCATGATCCCAGCGTAACCTGCACCTAAAATGACAATTCTTGGTTTCTTCTCCACAGTTCTCACTCCATTTTTCTTACTTACTCTCCATTTTTCCCGTCCTCTTCTAAAACAAGCGTGTGAAAATTACCCAATAGGAAGAGGATATTCAACCAAAACCATCGCCCAACAATCTTGACTTTAATTCTTTTGGTTTCTATTATTAAAAACAGAGGGTAAAAAGTTTGTGATGTTTTTCACGATATAAATTACAAAAAGACAAAGATTGATAAGTGCTGAAGTATAATTGTATTTTTTGATACCAATCTATAAACTCCACTTACAATCATATTCATTTACCTTTTAGATTTCAACCGTTTTATGACTTTTTTTTGAACATTTTCCTCTTATAATTATATTTACATTGAATATATTAATGGTGTTCCCACTATTGTCATATTTTTAACGTTATTACACAATAAAAGTCATTTCATTTATAATTTTCTGATTAGTTAGTAGAGTCACATGCTTTTTCTTTCCATCTATTCATTATATGTTTATACTAAAAGGTAGAAGCCATGTAAATTATCTTTGGAGGTGTAGGTTTTGTCAAAAGAAAGAGATATTTATGACATTACAATCATAGGGGGAGGACCTGTTGGTATTTTCACAGCTTTCTACGGTGGAATGAGACAGGCAAAGGTTAAAATAATCGAAGCTATGCCGCAATTAGGCGGACAGCTTTCGGCTTTGTATCCAGAAAAATTCATTTACGATATCGCAGGATTCCCGAAAGTACGGGCACAAGAGCTAGTAGACAGCCTTGTTGAACAGGCAAATCAATTTGAACAGACAGTCGTTCTCGAACAAGCAGTAGAGAACGTAGAAAAAGGCGAAGATGAAATTTTTACACTTACAACAGATAAAGAGGTACATTACTCTAAAACAGTTGTCATCACAGCCGGTGTAGGTGCTTTTAAGCCCCGCAAATTACAAATTGAAGGTGCAGAGCAATACGAAGGAAAAAACTTGCATTACTTCGTAAATGATTTGAATAAATTCGCAGGAGACCGCGTCCTCTTAGCAGGCGGAGGAGATTCTGCTGTTGACTGGACACTCATGCTTGAAGATATCGCTGAAGATATTACGATTGTTCACCGCCGTAATAAGTTCCGAGCACATGAACATAGTGTTAATCAATTAATGGATTCGGACAAAATTAACGTTCGCACACCATACACGGTTGAAAAGTTACACGGAGACGGTGAAAAAATTACCGCTGTTGATATTAAAGAGAAAGATAGTGATGATGTCGAAACGATTGAGGTTGATGCTGTGATCGTTAACTACGGATTCATTTCAGCTCTAGGACCTATTAAGGAATGGGGTCTCGAAATCGAAAAGAACTCCATCGTTGTTAATTCGAAGATGGAAACGAATATAAAAGGGATTTATGCTTCCGGAGATGTGGCCACCTATGATGGAAAAGTAAAATTAATTGCCTGTGGCTTTGGTGAGGCACCGATTGCAGTTAACAATGCGAAAGCTGCGATCGATCCGAAAGCAAAAGTATTTCCTGGGCATAGCTCAAGTATGTTCCCACAATAAATTGCATTCTGCGTACAGAAAGTTCAAGACTTCACAATAATATGTTATGCTCGCTTCCTTTATTCCGGAAGCGGGCTTTTATTTAGAAATTTTACGAGTTGTTTAGTTTTGAGGTTCTCATTCTGACCGTCCTAAACATATTTCGGTTTGCTAATTTTAGCGATAAATTCATAAAGCTCAAACAAAAAACCAACCCCGTCACTTGAGTTGGTCCTGTTCTCATTAACAATCTTCTGGCTTTCCTGCATTGGTTGCCGTTCGAAATGATGCTCCACACCCACACGATGCGATCGCATTCGGATTATCGAGGGTGAACCCTCCGCCCATCATGTTTTCTTTATAATCAATTTTTACACCATCCATAACTGGTCTGCTTTCTTTATCCATAACAATTTCAATTCCATGCAATTCAAATGTCTGGTCGTCATCATTAACTTCAGATTCAAAGCCCATTCCATAGGACAATCCGCTGCATCCGCCGCCTTTTACACCGACTCGAAGTAAGACATTTTCATCGTCCTCTTCTTTCATCATCTCTTTTATTCGGGTTGCTGCTGCTTCAGTAATATTCAGCATCGTTGCCCCTCCTTTCGTAGTCATATTATATCGTGTTCATCCTAAGCGTTCAAGAAATCAGAGCTTTTAAACCTTTATTTATAGTTAAAAAAATCACGTTTCGATGTCTAGCTCCAGGTCCAGCGGGAAAAACAACAACCTTTTATATCGGACAGAACATTTGCATGTTTCGGGTAAGGGTGCCTTGCACTTCTCTTGTGCTATCATTTTTAAGAAGCTCTTTTAAAGGGAGTCTTTTTTCTCTTTATATTGCATTAACAGGTTGTGACACCGATCAATTTCTTTACTGTATTCCAAAACCGAGGGATGGTCACGGCCATAGTCTTCCGCTGCTTTAAGCATACCTTCTCTTAGTATTTCAATTTCTTTTAGTAATACGTCAAGGTCAGGTAAAGTTTCTTCAGTTGTTCGATCCTTGCGTGTCTTTTTTATCATGTCCATCCCTCCTTACACTCAGTTATCTTTATTAGTGAATGTTACAACCAGAATAAAGCCGTCTTTTTCTAACATCCTTTATTATTATTTTACACTATTCATCTTGAAACTGAATAGGCAGAACCTTCATTCGTTCTACATTTCCACATTTCACTTCCCAAGTATTACTGTTTTACACGGTTAAGAAAATGATGATATGATAGACGAAGACTTTCGATTTACGAAATGCGTTCACTGAAGAGTAATTACAGGAACCGATAGATAAACATTTTACATAAGAATGGGGGAGAATCCATGTCAGTCTTGTTGATGGATCAGCAGTTAAAAGACATTCAAGACAAAGTTCAAAATGGAGAAAGGCTCACAATTGAAGACGGTTTGAAATTATATGAAACCGATGATTACCTTGCCGTTGCTCAGCTTGCAAACCAAGTAAATGAGCGTAAAAACGGTAAGAATGTTTACTTTATCGAAAATATGTATATCAACCCTACCAATGTATGTGAAGCGAGTTGTGCCTTTTGCGGGTTTAAGCGTAAACCCGGCGAAGAGGGTGCCTATACAATGAACGAGGAAGACCTTCTTAAATACGTGGAGGACCGTTGGAACGATAATATCCGCGAATTCCACATTGTTGGGGGACATAACAACGAAGTTCCATTTGACTATTACTTAGACACGATCCGTACATTGAAAAAGCATTATCCACAATGTACCGTAAAAGCTTACACTGGTGCAGAGATTGAATTTTTCTCTCGTATTTCCGGCCTTTCTATGAAAGAAGTTCTCCAAGAGCTTATCGATGCAGGTCTCGACACTCTCCCAGGGGGCGGTGCAGAAATTCTAACTGAACGTTATCGTGCAAAGATGAGTCCTGAAAAAGCGTCTACTGATGAATGGCTTGAAGCTCATGAACTCGCACACGAACTAGGTTTAAAAACACACGCGACAATGCTTTACGGCTCCATTGAAACAAAGGAAGAACGCTTGATTCATATGGACCGCCTACGTAAGCTTCAAGATAAAACAAATGGATTTATGGTTTTCATTCCACTAGCGATGCAACCGAAAAGTGTAAATGCGAGCTTAACAAGAAGAACTTCAGCTTATGATGATTTAAGAACAATCGCCATTAGCCGTTTAATGCTCGATAATTTTGATCATATTAAGGCTTATTGGATTAACATTGGACCTCAGCTTACGCAATTGGCCTTGTCCTTTGGTTCTTCTGATATTCACGGCACACTGATTGAAGAAAGAATTTCTCATTCTGCCGGCGCCCTCACGTCTCAAGGGCTTACTCGTAAAGAGTTGGTTCACTTAATCAAAGGTGCTAACAAAAACCCAGTTGAACGAGACACGTTCTACAATGTGATTAAAGAATATTAATTTGAAACCCGGCTTAGGTAAGCCGGGTTTCTTTTTTTGGTATTGGGTTTTTGGGTTCGTCAACATACAACAGCTTTTTTCTGATTTCACTTATACTCGCTTCTTTTTCGGATAATAAACGCCATCGCAGATCACTTCCGCAGGGCCCCGCATCCAGACTTCGTCGTTTTCATCCCAACGAATTGTTAAGTCTCCACCTGCTAAATGAACGACAATGTTTTCATTTTTTTTACTATGTCCATTTAAAATCGAAGCGACTGCGGCTGCACAGGCTCCTGTTCCACACGCTTGAGTTACTCCTGAACCTCGCTCCCATACGCGAAAATGGATTTCCCCAGGGGAAACGACTTCTACAAACTCTACGTTAACCCAGTCAGGAAAGCGGGCATCTTTTTCAATACGCGGCCCGAGCGTGATTAGAGGTGCTTCGTCAATGTTAGGAAGAAAAAACACCGCGTGAGGATTTCCCATCGATACCGCTGTAAGAGATAGCTCTTCTCCTTCAACATGAAAAGGCTCTGCCACCACTTGTGATGAAGGATTCCCTTTCATTGGGATACATTCCCGGTTTAATACAGGTCTCCCCATGTTTACCGTAACCTCTGGTGCACTTTCTTCTTGTACATGCACTTCTGCTGTCACAACTCCGCTTTTTGTTTCAATCGTCATGTTCTTTTTTTCATTAACAAGACCTCTTTCATAAGCATATCTCGCTACACAACGTAGACCGTTCCCACAATTTTTTGCTTCTGATCCATCGTTATTGAAGATTCTCATCCGTACATCAGCTTTCATTGAAGGGCCAATTAAAATTAAACCATCGGATCCGATACCCTCATACTGATCCGCTACTTCGATTGCAAGCGAAGAAAGCTCTTCTTCTACTAAGGGAACGTCAAATTCGTTTACATAAATGTAATTATTTCCAAGCCCATGTATTTTCGTAAATTTTATTGTCATTTGGACCCTCCTGTCCGTCAATTGATTTATTAACTCTGTTTTCTTAGCGGTTCTGTTGTCCAAAAGTAATCCTCATCAGCTTCTAAGATAACCATAGTCTTAAGACAGCACGGCATATTCAATCGTTGCTTAACTTGTTCTTTTGCTCGCTCTAAGTCGCGAAGCTTCATATTTGTAAGGACATTTTCTTCTCCGCAATACGGGCAAGTTGATACATAAATATCTCCCATTAGTTTTTCATATGGCCATGTATGATCAAAAGGAATGGGTTTCATCCGTTTTTCCTCCTCAAGTTTAAATGTTAGGCTGCTAACCAACATTGCTTCGTTTAACAAATAATAGCATCTTAATTAATGCTCTTAATTTCTTACTCATTATATAATAGAATAATACACGAAAAAACGCCTTACCACGAGTGTAAGGCGAAGGGGTAAAAGATGCTAAAACATCGGGTTTTCTTCAAGATATTTATAAATGTTATCATAAAGCTCGTCATTTGTATCTCCAGTTACGATGTCTCCGTTCACAAGAGCAAATCGTGATCTTGCACATTGCCCACAAAAACTTAAGCAACCATATTCGATAACATCGAGGTTCGGATCGCGTTCAAGTCGTTCTCTCACCTCTTGCGTTCCGCTTGCCAAGTTACTCACGCAAAATTCGATAATGGGTTTCAATTCGTATCACCTCTTCGATGGTCAACCATAATCCTATCGTCTCACTTTTTTAATGTCAACATGTATGCTTTTTAGTTGCCTAAAATATTCTTAAAAATGTTGTTATTTCGACAAAAAATTGATAAAATTTAATCGTACTAAAACGTTTACATATTTTTTCAACGTGTACTTAACTAATCACAGTGACCTATGTTACCACACGTGAAATAGAAGTCCACACATCAAAGAGGAGGCTGATCGTGTGCGGAATTTACTTATCTTAGGCGGTGGGTATGGCGGTCTTAGGGTCATACAGCGTCTACTAGCGTCTAAAGACATGAATGATACAAACATAACATTAATTGAAAAAGAAGCATACCACAGTTTGAAAACAGAATTTTATGCATTAGCTGCTGGTACTGTAGCTGACAAACACCTCCGTATTTCTTTTCCAAATGACGTTCGCCTTGAACTGAAGTATGAAGCCGTTTCCGAAGTTAATTTGGAAAAACAAGTCGTTGCTTTAGCCAATGGAGAGGAACTCCCTTTTGATGATTTAGTCATTGGACTCGGCTGTGAGGATAAATACCACGGTGTGCCTGGAGCAGACCAGTATACGTTAAGCATTCAAACGATGAGAAGATCCCGAAAGACATATCAAGTTCTGCAAGGAATCCACAATAACGGAACCGTAGCCATCGTTGGTGGTGGGTTAAGCGGCGTTGAACTGGCTAGTGAGCTTCGGGAAAGCCGACCAGATTTAAATATAAAATTATTTGACCGTGGGAAGAACATTTTATCCATGTTCCCGGCTAAGCTTTATAATTACGTTACAGAATGGCTAGTAGAAAATAATATTGAAATTATTAACGAGGCTAATATTACAAAAGTCGAAGAAAATATTCTTTATAACCACGACGAGCCTATCAACACTGATGCCATTATTTGGACAGCTGGAATTCAAGCGAACCAAATCGTACGTCAATTGGATGTAGACAAAGATACCCAAGGCCGAGTTAAAGTCACAAAGCACCATCATGCACCTGGTTATGAAAACGTCTTTGTTGTAGGAGACTGCGCACGCCTTGAGCAAGCACCTAGTGCTCAGCTTGCTGAGGCTCAAGCAGAACAAATTGCCATGCTGCTTCAGCAAAAATGGAATGGTGAAACTTGGCCCGATGAGTTGCCGCGCATAAAGCTAAAAGGCGTTTTAGGCTCCCTCGGGAAAAAACATGGCTTCGGGCTTATGGGTGAAAAGCCAATTACAGGTCGAGTTCCTCGTGTGCTGAAATCAGGGGTTCTTTGGATGTATAAACATCACTCAGGATCATGACAAATGAATGAGAAGCTGTCCTCTAAAAGGATCGCTTCTTTTTTTAACCCTTTTTATAAGAAAAGCGCAAGGCACCCTTACCCGACGACATGTAAATGTTCTGTCCGATAAAAAGTGCTTTTTACTTTTGTCGGGCAGGCTATTTGACACGAGTTGATGGCGCCTGGAGCTAGACACCGAAACGTAAGTTTTTATACTTAACTCTCAAGAAAAACCGCATAGCGGTCTTTTATTAAAAATAAAGAAAACTGCCTCTATCTTTAGAGACAGTTTTCTTTATCTTCAATAGTTTTTTATTTACCTCGTTTAGAAATTCATCCAGTACGCAGAGCAGCCCAATTCCAACTTCAGAAATCTTTCACTTCAAGCTGTGTTATTCAGATGCTTAGCTGGAAGCTTGTGAGAAATTATCTTCAGATTGAATATCCTCAATTTTTTTATAAATAACGGAAAGTTTTGGATTACCTTCAGCAACGACTTCACCGTTGAGAACAACGAGAGGATAGAAAAATTCATCGTCTAATATCCGTTCGGCATAATTCGACTGTTCTTCTCCTTGTGGTGCATCAATGTCACAATAGATAAAATTGAAGGCTTGGTCTGGAAATTTCCTCATAATCGCCGCTTCTAGCCACTCTTTCGTCTCAAAAGCTGATGGCAAATGAATGCAGCTGGCACATTTTATCTCAGCTCCATATATAGTAATAGTAATAGATGACAAAATATACAGCCTCCCCTCAGTAAACGTTTACATTTTCAGAAAACTTCTTATAACTTTATTTTAACATATATTTCAGTTATACTCACCGAGAATCTCCATTAAATAGGCTAGGGTGGATTTTCCAGTTGGAAATATAAAAATTCAAGCACGTTCATGGATTTTTTGACGTATGGATATTATAATGAAAGATAAAGAAAGGAGTGTTTTCGAATGGCAACAGAAATTAGCATGGAAGAACAAGTACAAGAAGTGTTAGATAAACTTCGTCCGTTCTTACTCCGTGATGGAGGAGACGTTGAACTCGTCGGTATCGATGAAGGTGTAGTAAAAGTACGGTTAATGGGTGCTTGTGGTTCTTGCCCAAGTTCAACAATCACTCTTAAAGCAGGTATTGAACGTGCTCTACTTGAAGAAGTACCTGGTGTAAAAGAACTAGAACAAGTATTCTAATAAACGTCGAGAAAAGCCTCTGCTATTCAAAAAGCAGAGGCTTTTTTGTACCTTAAGGAGGTTTAAAGCTTGGTGACAATCCATGACAGGAGATTATTCTTCTTCATACACTTCGTGATTGACTAGTGCTTTAGGCCGTTTTCCCTTTAAGGCTTCTGCAATGTTTTGACTCGCTAACTTAGCCATCGCTTCTCTCGTTTCAACACTGGCACTACCAATGTGAGGAAGTGCTACGACGTTAGGAAATGATAGCAGCGGATGATTGTTGTCAATCGGTTCACTTTCAAATACATCAAGACCAGCTCCGGCAATCTGTCCTTCTTCAAGCGCAGAGATGAGTGCTTGTTCGTCCACCAATCCACCTCGAGAAGCGTTAATGAACCGAGCTGTGGGCATCATTTTTTTGAACGAATCGTATGTAAAAAGATGTTTCGTATCAGATGTTAAGGGAGCTAAACAGACGATGAAATCCGCTTGTTGTAGTAGGTTATCAAAGGAAGCATACTTCGCTCCTACTTTTGTCTCGGCTTCACGATTACGAGAGCGGTTAAAATAAAGAATGTTCATATCAAATCCGGTTGCTCGTTTAGCCACTGCTGTTCCAATTCTCCCCATTCCTACGATGCCGATCGTTTTATGATGAACATCTGCTCCGGCTAACAGCATCGGTCCCCATTGATCCCAATGTCCTTCTTTCACGTAATCCACCGCTTCAGGTAAACGACGAGCAGTGGCCATTAATAACGCAAATGTTAGATCTGCTGTTGTTTCTGTCAACACGTCAGGCGTATTGCAAATAAGAATACCTCTGTTAGTCGCTTCGCTCACGTCAATGTTGTCATAGCCTACAGCCATATTTGAAATTACTTTTAAATTTTTAGCGCTTTTTAAAACTTCTTTGTCAATGCGGTCACTTACCATTGTAAGTAGCGCATCTGCTTTTTTTGCTTCTGCAATGAGGTGGTCGCTCGGAACAGGTTCATCTTCTTTTTCCCATACCACGACCTTTGCAAACTCTTTTAAAGGAGCAATTGTATTCTCCGGCAGCTTCCTTGTGATAAATATATAAGGTCTATTCTTGTCCATTAAATCTCCCTCCTTTCTCTTTAGTATACGTCTTATAGGTTTTTAAAAAAAGAAGGACTATCTATTTTGCTGAAGATAAAGCGATGGAGCTAAACATCGAAACGTAGATTTTGATACTTTCTTAACTTTTAGGAAAGACCGCATAGCGCAGCGGTCTTAAACAGCATTAGCTGCCGTTTTTTAAGTCCCAAGAATACCTTACCCTTGTGACGAGCGACGTGAAGGGAACTGTTTGCTGAAAGTTATCTTTGAATAATAGAACAGCGATAAATACTGTCCTTTTCTTATTCCAACCAGACCGGAAGCCTCATGCGAGAGCGATCATCCATCAAGTAGCGGATGACCTCGGATACTTTTCGTTCATAATTCCCGGAATGTTCAATAGCTTTTAAAAATTCCTTTTCAAGTGACACTTTCTTTTCTTCATCAACGGTCTGATAATAGGTTTCAATAATTTCAAAGTAATGTAAAGGGAACAACAACCGGGCGATCATGAGTTTTCGATCTACAGTCGTTAGCGGTCGCTCTTCTTCATAGGCAGATATAATCTCTGGAAACTGAGTAGCCATGTTCCGGTAATCACTAAAGTTATTTCGAAAATCTTCCCTAAGCCATTCTGCTAAGTCTCGGGTAAAGTGGTCAATAATGAATTGGCCGGGGACTTTAATGGAAGATGGGTGGCGTTCATCCACAGTTAACCAGGTCGTTTCGTTAAACCGCCGGTGGCAAATCGTATTTCCTTGCCCCATAGAACCGATACCGTCATCAATCGCAATATCATTCATTAATTGAATGGCATTTTCGCTTAAAGCCATATAGTACGGGTAAGTAAGCAAAAATGTTTGATCAAATGGTGTTTTGACCCTCTCACGTAATAATTGTGAATACCAGGACTCCATTTGGTCAAGGCGCCTTTCCCAACGTCCTTTCCATGATTGAGCTCCTAGTACCCCTTTCTTTCTTGATTGCATGCTATAATACTGGCCTCTCTGATGAAAAGCTGCCAGTTTTCTTCCGAGCGGTGCACTGGCTCTGATCACTTTTTTACTAGAGGGCAGTCGATACAAGCCCATTACAGTACCATCAAGGTCAACAGTGGGTTTGCCGTACTCCGTATTGACAAGTTCAGGAATACCCTCTTCCCCTTGCGATTGTAACCATTGCCCCATCTCTGATTGCTGCTGCAGTTGATCCTGATCATATTGAACTGGAGTTAATATATACTGTTCTCCATTTGCTTCAATAATCGTCTCGCTAAATGTATGCATAACCCCTTCTGCATATAATCTGTAATGGTCAAACAACGATCGTTCAAGCATCCTTTTCCCCCCTCCTCTTCAAACACTGTTCCAATAAACTATGATCATTCCATCCGTTTTGTGATAATGGCCTATCTTACAAACCACCGAGTAAAAAGTGTACATAAAGTCCAAACTATAGAATGAAAAATGAGGGACACATTTCTACCCCTGTCTTCATATACTTTTCCAAAAGATAATTGAAGGTGATGATACGATGGTTGAAAAGAGAGAAATGGATGTAGTAGAAAAAGTAGCTAGAAAATGGCTTCATGAACGTGGAGTGAAAATTGAAGATGTAGCAGAGCTTGTATATTTTTTGCAAGTTAAATATTACCCAGAATTAACCATGGATTTATGCCGAAGTAATGTGGACCGGGTCCTTGCAAAAAGAGAAGTACAAAATGCAATTTTAACCGGGATCCAGTTAGATAAATTGGCCGAAGAAGGAAAATTAGAAGCTCCTTTACAAGGCATTATTGAGCGTGATGAAGGACTATATGGTGTCGATGAAATCGTAGCCCTTTCTATTGTAAATGTGTATGGCTCCATCGGGTTTACGAACTATGGGTATATTGATAAAGAAAAGCCAGGAATATTAAAATATTTAAATGATAAGAAAAATGGCTGTCATACGTTTTTAGATGACATTGTCGGGGCAATTGCCGCAGCTGCTTCGAGCCGGCTTGCTCACAGTCAAGAGTCAACAGAATAAGAAAAGGGTATCTCTGGTATCTCAAAGGCCGGATAGCTCAAAAATCAAGTCCCCTCGCTCTATCACCTGATGCTCGCTGTAATGAGCTCACAGCGAGCTAAAATAACAAAATTTCACCTTTTGAAGTCCCTTTTTTTACTCCATTAGCCTTGAATTTAATCAAAAAATTTCCACTCATCTAATCCATTGATCGAATAAGTTGGTTGTTTTTTATAATTTGGAAGCTGCTCTTTTGAGGTAACTCCTGTATGAACAATAATCGTATCCATCTCTGCGTTAATACCAGCTAGAATATCAGTATCATAATTATCTCCTACCATAACGGTTTCATTTTTAAGTGTCCCGAGTGCTTCAAGGGCTTGGTTCATGATAATCGGTTCTGGTTTGCCAATAAAAATAGGTTCTGCACCAGTTGAAACAGTGATGACCGAAGTCAACGCTCCGTTCCCTGGTAATAACCCTCGCTCCGTCGGAATAGCCACGTCACCATTTGTAGAAATAAAAGCAGCACCATTTCGAACGGCTAGACAAGCAACTGAGAGTTTTTCATATGTAATGTTACGATCGATCCCAACGACGACAAAATCAACGTTTTCTTCCGCGAAACGAAACCCTTTCTCCTCAAGGGCTGTCTTTAACCCTTCTTCTCCAATCGTATAGACGGAAGCATTCGGTTTTTTTTCCACTAAATAATTCGCTGTAGCCATGCTTGTTGTAAAAACATGATCCGCTGTAGCCGGGATCCCCATTTGGACAAGCTTATCCGCTACTTTCTCCCTTGTTGTTGAAGAATTATTCGTGACAAACAAATAAGGAATGTTCCTTTTAGCTAACTCATTTACAAACAACGCAGCTTCTTCAATTTTTTCTGAACCTCTATACATCGTTCCATCTAAATCTATTAAGTACCCTCGATATTTTTTCATCGAACTGCAACCTCCTTAATATGAGTTTAAGCTTTTGGTGGTTAATCGGTTTTATGAGGTAAAAATGCAGAAACTGGGCCAAGCTCATTTTCCAAATACATCCTCACTTTTCCGGGGAAACGAAGGAGAACTGGCATCCCCTTTTCAAAATCAGACTGTAGCTTCTGATGGTCAATATCTGTATAATCCTGGAGCAATGTTTTTCTCCAAGGCAACAGGCGTTTTATTTCTTTTCCTTCTTCCTCTTGAATGACGCGTTCGTCGAGGAGTATTTCCACAATATCCTCAAAACTACCCGGATCTCTCATAATAAACCCATCAATCATTTGGTTTCCAACGTCCATCATCGTCTCAATAATCATGTGACCGGCTCTCTCTAAAATAAGGGCAGAACTGTTAAGATCTTGATGATGCTGATCTGCCATATGACTTAGCAGCTTTTCTAAATAAATTAATCGCTTTTCAATTAACTCTCTATCAACAAAATACATGGTCATCACCTATCCTTAATAATCTCGAATTAGTATAACACATTTAGCATTTACCAAATAAATCTTTCACAAAATAACCCGATTATGATTTATTTAGTACGTATTTTTTGTTATTATGATGAGGGATTGCTTCGTTTTTTACACTCGCTCAAGAGAACGATCGTAGAGCAACGCATTTATATGTTAATAATACAACTGGAGGAATTAACTTGGATCGAGAATTAGCATTAGAAATTGTGCGTGTTACTGAATCAGCCGCTTTAGCATCATCTCAATGGATGGGACGCGGTTTGAAAAATGAAGCAGACGATGCAGCAACAAGTGCCATGCGTTCAATGTTTGACTCTGTGAACATGCAAGGAACTGTCGTCATTGGCGAAGGGGAATTAGATGAAGCCCCTATGCTTTATATCGGTGAAGAGCTTGGGTCAGGCAATGGTCCTGAAGTCGACATCGCAGTAGACCCATTAGAAGGCACGAGTATCGTTGCAAAAGGCCATCCGAATGCCATGGCGGTAATTGCCATAGCTGATCGTGGTGCCTTACTTCATGCCCCTGATATGTATATGGAGAAAATTGTTGTAGGGCCTGAAGCAGCTGGACTCATCCGGTTAGATGATCCGATTGAAAAAACGATTGATATCGTTGCCAAAATGAACGATAAGCGAGTTCGTGATGTTACAGTGATTATTCAAGAACGTGAACGCCATGCCGAATTAGTCGAACGTATTCGTGCAAAAGGGGCGCGTGTAACCTTATTCGGCGACGGTGATGTAGGTGCTTGTATTGCTACTGCGATGCCTCGAACAGGAATCGATCTATTCGTTGGTACCGGTGGAGCTCCAGAAGGTGTCATCTCAGCTGCTGCCATCAAAACACTAGGAGGCGACATGCAAGCCCGCCTTGTTCCAATGAATGCTGACGAAGAAGCGCGCTGTAATAAAATGGGCTTAGAAGACACGTCACGTGTTCTTCAACTTCACGACTTAGTAAAAAGTGACGACGCCATTTTCGCGGCTACAGGTGTATCAACAGGAGAACTATTAGAAGGCGTACGGTTTTTAGGCAGTGACCTTGTAGAGACTGATTCAATTGTTATGCGTGCAAAAACAGGCACAGTAAGGTATATTAAAGCCACACACCGCCTGAATCAGAAGCCGCACCTCGTTATGCCGGAATAGTTGGTTCAAAGGCTAGGTCGGTTCTGTTAATGGCTCGGAAGGGGTGAGCGAAATTGTCAGAACGCTTTTATCTTTATAACGATCAAGAGGATACTAAAACGCGTTATGTAAGTTTTATGGGCGAAGAACAACGATTTGATTTAGCGATTACAACAACATCAAGATACTATGGCAAAAAGCTTGTCATGAACACGCTTTCCAATCGATTTGCGATTATCGGCACCGACGACCTTGACGAACCTGGCTATTTGGAACATGTTTTTCAGCTTAGTGCAGACGAAGCAAATGAGCTCAGGCAATTTTTATACGAAGTCATATAGTTTCAGTTGCAATTTAAAGGTAAATAAACAGCCACCACTTTTCAAAATGTGGTGGCTGTTTTTTATAAAAAGCTTTTTTATAAATGCTTGTTATATATTTTTCAGTTTTTCAGCGTGAGAGTTCAACTCAAATGATCGCGGAGGGCAAGCTCATTTGTCCGTAACATCATTTTGAGTTGAAAAAAACGCTCCAAAAACAACAAACCTTACGAAAACAGCCTTATAAGAAAACCTCTATGAAGATTTCCTTTTTTCTTTTACCTTCTTTATAACAAAATAAGAACAGCCAAAATTACAGTACTCATATAAATATTCGGGTAAAGAGCTGATTTTAGATTCAGATGGAGACTTGCGGTGCTGGTCGTCAAAGAATCCTTTTAAACGCAGCTGGTTATAACCCCAATCTCCGACAATGTAATCATATTTATTCAAAACATCACTATAACGTCCTTTAAAATCTTCTTCCACCCAGCCCTCTTTTACGTTTTCTACAAGTTCGTATTGGTTTCCCTGGACACGAATCATCTCTGACACCTCACTTTACTCTCTTTATCTTGCCTTACTTTAAAGAAAATTTCAATGTTTTTCCCAATTAGCCACCACAAATTACCGCTCTTAAGGTAGTAGGTTATGGTGAACCCTACTGATTAGGAGGTGGAAAATGATGAAACGTGTAATAACGTTAGCTCTTGTGTCAGCACTCGCCGCAACAGGTTGTGGTGGAGAAATGGATCAAACAAACGAAACTCGCGATGGACAATGGAATCCTATGATGATGAGAAGCCAAAACACAACTGAAGGCTATAATGTCATCAATCGTGAGTCTGCAGATCATGATCAATATTTAGAGTTCGGTTTTGTCCGTAACTCAAAAGCAAATGCTCAGGAAGAGAAATATCCGGGCTATGCTGTTTATGACCGTGAGCTACTGGCAAACAGTATTAGTGAAATGGCGGCAGTCATTCCGAGTGTTGAAGACTGTGGTGTGCTCGTAACTTCAGATCAAGTATTAATGGTGTACGAAGCTCAGGATACTAACAATCTCGACCGTAACGATGTAGCTGACCAAGTAAAGAAAACAGCGCTTTCTGTCGTACCTTCCTATTACGAAGTGTACGTCAGCGATGATATGACAATGATGGATGAAATTGAACGTTTCGGTGGTTTATCTCCAGAATCTGATGAATACGAAGATTCTTTAGAACAGACCATTGAACAATTCAAACAATATCCGCAAGGTGAATCGATCAGCGAGGATGAATTACACTATAACGATAATGATGACATGAGTTAATCAAAAAAACTTTCATTACCTTACATGATATTTTCGGCGATCTATTGATATAGGGATGATGACATCATCTTTGTAACAAAAAACTATACACTCTAAAAAAGCTGGCTTTAAAAGTATGTTTCAACTTTGTAAAGCCAGCTTTTTGCTATTTTACACATTAACTTTCAGCAGCGTTGACTTGTTCGTCTGCATGGTAAGAAGAACGAACAAGAGGACCTGACTCACAATGTTTAAAGCCTTTACTCATCGCAATTTCCTTAAGTTCCGCAAACTCTTCTGGAGTCCAGTACTTTTTGATTTTCAAGTGCTTTTTCGAAGGCTGCAAATATTGGCCAATTGTCATAATATCAACATTGGCTGCCCTTAGGTCGTCCATTGTTTCAATAATTTCTTCCTTCGTTTCACCTAACCCGATCATAATACTTGATTTAGTCGGGATTTTAGGCTGCATTTCTTTTGCTCGCTTTAAAAACTCTAAAGAGCGCTCATACGTGGCACGAGCTCGAACACGTGGAGTTAAACTGCGAACGGTTTCAATATTATGGTTTAAAATATCTGGTTTTGCATCCATCAGTGTTTCTAAGTTTTCAAACCTTCCCATCATATCGGAAGGTAGTACTTCGACGGTTGTATTTGGATTTCTACGACGAATGGCACGAACCGTCTCAGCAAATACTTGAGCACCGCCGTCTTTTAAATCGTCACGTGCAACGGCTGTAATAACGGCATGCTTTAATCCCATTTGTTCTACAGATTCTGCTACTCGTTCTGGTTCTTCGAGATCAAGCTCAGTTGGAAGGCCTGTTTTCACAGCACAAAAACGACACGCACGGGTACAAATATCTCCTAAAATCATAAAAGTGGCGGTTTTACGAACAGCCCAGCATTCATGAATGTTTGGACAGCGGGCTTCTTCACAAACAGTATGTAATTTCTTCTCACGCATCATCTTTTTAAGTCCAGTATAAGACTCATTCGTATTCAGTTTTATTTTAAGCCATTCGGGCTTACGAATATATTCTTCTTTTTTAGCCATGAAGTTCACTCTCCTGCTTTAATATCTTTGACTCCCATAAATCAAAAATGTTGAACAGCATATCATCAGTATTCCAATTTTCAATATTACCATTAGTAACTTTAACATGAAAACCTAGAAATCTCAAAGGGACGGCTTATTGGAAGGATTTGTCGGGATGGTTTTCCACTGTTTTTCCCAAAACTATATACATGATGAACATATTTCGGCAATAAGAAAAACCGCATACAACGTTAGCTTCCGCCGCATGTTTTAAAGTCTCAAGGATGCTTTTCCCTTGAGACGAGCGGCGTGAAGGTAGCTGCCCGCTCAATAAATTCTTATCTTTTAGGCTCTGTTAAAGTTCGGTGTTGTTAGAGAAATGCATTGAAAAGTTTGCCCGCGGAAAGCGTCCTCCGATAGCGATGTCACAATATCAACAACAAGCTTTAACAGAGCCATCTTTTAAAAATAACACGATTTAATTTTATCATTTCTTCGGTTGTTGAAAACGATCTTTTAGAAAGGAGATTTCACCAATGAAACGAGCTTCATTACTTTTTCTTCTCTCGGTTCTTTTTCTAATCATCTGTCCCACAAGCATCTTCGCTAACTTAGAGGACATGTCTTCAGAACAAATTTATGAAGAACGCATGGCGTTATATAAAAAAACTGAAGCGATTACCGGAGTTCCGTGGTATTACCTGGCAGGTGTAGATAGTTATGAAAGAGGGCTAAGGCGAGCAAGAAAGGATTTACCTGATGACGAGGGGCTAATTGGCATTCTTATTCCCTCAGACAAATGGAGTGGAATAGAAAACCCTAACCAAGAAGATACAAATCCAGTCTCGCTCTCAATTTTTGATGGGGTAGGGAAAGACGGGAATGGAGATGGAGAAGCAGACCAAAAAAATGACGAGGATATTCTTTTCACTTTTGCCGACTATTTAGCTAACTTTGGTACTGACAAAGACAGTGTGCGAATCGGCTTATGGGATTATTATCAAAGAGACAAAGCGATTGAGTTGATTACTGGTCATGCGAATGTGTATCGAACTTATAACACACTTGACCTTCGTAAACGGATGTTCCCACTACCTCTTAACTATAATTACAGCTACAGAAATACGTGGGGTGACACACGCGGGTGGGGCGGTCGTCGAATCCACGAAGGAACAGATCTCTTTGCTGGTCACGGTACTCCCGTGCGAGCAACTACCTATGGTATCGTTGAATTAAAAGGGTGGAACAAATTTGGTGGTTGGCGCATTGGTATTCGCGATACGAGTAACGTATATCATTACTTTGCACATTTAACCGGATTTGAAAAAGGTATGCAGCGGGGCACCATCGTTGAACCCGGAACCGTTCTCGGATATGTGGGCAGCTCTGGATACGGGAAACCAGGTACCCAAGGAAAATTCCCTCCTCACCTCCACTATGGTATGTACAAAGATAACGGCTATTTCGAATGGTCCTTTGATCCCTACCCATCGCTTAAATCATGGGAAAAAGCAGAACGACAAGCCAGTAGGAAAAAATAAAAGCTCAAGCGACTAAGGACAGACCCGGCACATATGAATTTTGCACATAGAAGTTGACAAGGCTAACACTTCACCGCTGGAGCTAGACATCGAAATGTGTTCTGACTATAAGAAAAACCGCATAGCAGTCTTTTATTAAAAACAGCGTCAGCTCGCATGTTTTGAATGGAATTTCCAACCTTTATAGGATACGACCTGTGCTCGGTCGCTCTATAAATTCTTACAAAATTAAAAAGGTCGCCCCCAATTTTAAGGAGACGACCTTTTTAATTTATATTACAAAAAGTTGATAATTAAGATTAACGCGATACCAAGTGGAGCAACAATTCGCAGGAACCAAATCCAGATGCTCCCAAGTACAGAATCTGTAAGACCTGTTTCTCTTAAAGCTTCACTCTTATTCCATCCCCAACCGACAAACAGAGCAATAACTAAGCCACCAAGTGGAAGGAAATAACGATCTGTTAATAAATCTACGGCATCGAGGAAGGCATGCCCGAAAATTGTAAAGTCAGTTAATGGACCACCTTGACTTAAAGCTGAAGGAATACCGACGAGCGTAACAATACCACCTACAACAACGGTAGCAAGCTTACGATTCCAATTGAACTTACGCATCGCATAAGAAACACTTACTTCGAGAAGTGAAATCGCTGATGACAAAGCCGCAATCGCCACTAAGAAGAAGAAGAGAATCCCAAACATCGTACCTCCGCCGCCCATTTGATTAAAAACCTCAGGCAAGGTAATAAAGATTAATGCCGGACCATCAGAAGGCTCCAAGTTAGCGAATGTAAATACCGCTGGAAAAATCACGAGACCCGCAATGATGGCAAATAACGTATCAAACACCACAACTGTTCCAGCTGCACTTGGAAGCCGTGTTTCCTTAGGCAAGTAACTACTGTAAGTTATCATAGCCCCCATCCCAAGTGATAACGTAAAGAACGCTTGTCCTATAGCTGCTAAATATACACTAGGATCTCCAAATGCTCCCCAGTCAGGTTGGAACAAAAACGCAAGTCCGTCTGCAGCACCGTCCAATGTTAAACTGTAACCTGCTAAGAAAATTAAAATAACGGCTAATAATGGCATGAAGATTTTATTAGAAAGTTCAATTCCTTTCTTAATACCAAAGAAAACAATCCCGACAACTACTGTCATGAATAGGACTTGCCAAAATACCGGACCTACAGAGCCTCCGATAAATTCTCCAAAAAAGTCTCCATATTCACCAGCACCAACAGCGCCAGCTGCTCCCGTTAAATAACTATATAAGAAAAAGATAACCCACCCGGCAATAACACCGTAAAAGGATAAAATTAAAAAGGATGAGGCAACTCCTAGAATACCACCTAACACCCATGGTTTTTGTGGTGCAATGGTATTAAAAGAACCAATGACATCCTGCTGACCTCTACGACCGATTGAAAATTCAGCCAATAAGACTGGTAAACCAACAAGGAAAATACATAAAATATAAATAAGTAAAAATGCGGCTCCTCCACTGTCACCAGCGACATATGAAAAACGCCAGATATTACCTAACCCGACAGCAGAACCTACCGCAGCTAGAATAAAACCCGCTTTTGTTCCCCATCTTTCACGACCCATACTCATTGTTGAAAACTCCTTTCTCTCTCTACCTTTTATAAACATTGAGTTTTTCGTATTTTCTGACTTTTTAGTACAAAAGAATGACTAAAATTGTCCCCTTTTCACAACCTCCCCATGCTCATAATTGGTTATGTGGTCTTATTATAAAATGCCTATCTGAGTTTGTAAAGATATTTTTGCAAAATTCTACAAAAGCTGAAATATAAAATAACTTGGCTAGGTCATATTATATTAAGACTCAAAAAATACTTGGTATTACATAGTATTTCCTCATTAATTTTACCATGACATTTTGTGTTCTAGCTCTACAAAAGAGTAAGAAAATATTGTATTAGAATATTAATTTAATTAGTCACCATTCTAAGAAAAAGCGCAAGGCGACCGGGTACCCGAAGAAATAAACGATCCGATGGCGCCTGAAGCTAGACATTGAAACGTAGATTTTTTTTACTTTCTGAACTCTAAAGAAAACTTGGCTTACCGCCAAGCCTTAGTTGCGCTTATACTTTATTCCTTTACAGAAGTTAAACTTTCCTAAAGTACAAAAAAACCGCATTTGGTCTTTTATTAAAACAGCGTTAGCTTCCGCCGTATGTTTTTAAGGCTCAAGAACGAGCAGCGTGAAGGTAGCTGTCGCGCTAAACTTTCTCTAGAAAAAACCTGACCCAAGAAAGGTCACCCCCTCTTAGGCCAGGCCATTTTAATCTGCCGTTAACGGTTTTATGATTAATTTCAAGACAAATACGATAGCCACAAAAACTGCGAGAGCCGCTGCAAGAGCAATCAGTAAGCTTCCAGTGAAGCCTAAGACTAAGAAGCCAACTACTGTAATCAGACCGACTAACAAGGCATACGGAAGCTGTGTAAGCACGTGGTCAATGTGATGACTTCCCGCCCCAGTTGAGGATAGTATCGTTGTATCTGAAATTGGTGAGCAGTGATCTCCAAAAATAGCTCCTGCCAATACTGCTGCTAATACCGGAAGCAATAAGGTTATATCTGTTTGTGCTGCAATTTCTCCAGCAATCGGTAGCATGATCCCAAAAGTCCCCCAGGAAGTTCCTGTGGTAAAGGCCATAAACCCAGCGAGTAAAAAGAGTACTGCAGGCAAGTAAGCGAGATTCATGTTCCCATTTACTACCTCAGCTAAATACTCCCCTGTACCTAAAGCACCAATAATTTCAATAATCGTCCATGCAAAAATTAAAATGTAGATAGCTGGAAGCATCGATTTTACACCAGCCCATAGTCCGACGCCGAAATCTTTTACAGGCACACTTCTCATAAAGGCAATTGCAATCGTCACAACAAGACTTATCAATCCGCCATATAAAAGTGAAGCAGCTACGTCAGTATTTTCAAATGTAGCTAACAAGCTAGCTGTTCCTTCAGTTGCCTGAATTCCTGTAATAACCATGAATAAAACAGTTGCGACAATCAATGTGATGATTGGCCACACTAGGTCACCTACTCTTCCATTGACAACCGGCTCTCCATTTTCACTCTCTCCAGGGATTGCACCTTTTTCATGGTCTACTAGGTCACCTGTCTCTATCGCGCGCTGTTCATGGACACGCATAGGTCCGAAGTCAAGACGGAAATAGGCAACGGCAAAAACAAGCAACACGGCGAAAATCGCATAAAAGTTCATAGGCGCTATGATTAAAAACGCCTGAAGTGCTTCATATTGTGTGACGCTATGAGTAACGAGAATCGATCCGATAATCGTAATAATATAAGCCCCCCAGCTTGATACCGGAGCAATCACGCACATAGGTGCAGCCGTTGAATCAACCAAATAGGCTAGTTTCGCACGTGAAATACGATGACGGTCGGTCAAAGGACGGCTCACATTCCCTACTGTTAAACTGTTAAAGTAGTCATCAATAAAAATTAAAATTCCAAGAAATGCTGAAACAAATTGAGCACCCATTCGCGTTTTCACTCGGCTTAACGCCCATTCACCAAACGCGCGACTGCCTCCTGTGATCGTAATCAATGAGGCAATGATACCAAGAATAATTAAAAATAATAGAATGTAAAATTCCCATGTGTTCACACCTTCCCCTGGAACGTAGAAAATGCCAGTAACAATAGCAATGATTTGAGCGAGTGCTTCATTGACAAACATTTCTTCTGTTTGATTGACCATGAGAGCCCCGACAATGATTCCAACTCCTAGTGAAAGCAGAACCCGCTTTGTAATCATCACCATAATTAATGCTAATATCGGTGGCAGTAAAGATAATGCACCGTGGTCCATAATTGTTCCTCCTCGATAAAATAATGTATAGGTTGTCCATTTAGGTTGCTAAAAGAGTGCTTCCCTATTCAGCATCTTAAGAAAGTAGCTCAACAATCATTTGATAGGTTATAAGGTCACTTCTGAGAACTTCAAACATTTTTCCATTAAAAAAAGGCAACGCCGGACGGATCTCCAACGTTACCTTAATAAACAAGGTTAGCGATCCCCAACAAGAAATGAGTCAGTAGTTCTCCACTACGGTTTCCCGAGTGACAGTGCTGCATTTTTTAAATACAACCCCAGCTAGGTAGTTTTGGACAAATTACCCGCTTCGGCAAAGATCCCTTTTTGTATCGTTCGTAGATGTCCATTCTCCTGATACATATTCATAACCTTCGCGCCTCTACCTCACCCACAACGTGATGAGGTATTACTATAATCGATTCAATTGTCAAACTGTTTATGATTTTATCAGAGGATCGTAAACAATGCAATAATTATTCTATTTCCAGATAATGCTCCCTTTCATTTGATTCATCTTCGACTAGCTTTTGAACCTTATCAACTTACAATTTCTCCAATACGACAGTAGTTTACTAGGTGAGGAGAGAACGCTACCTTTTTCTCTAATTTAAGAACCCTTTAATTATTTATCTCCACATCTATTTCTTCATTTACCTCACCGTCTACCTCCTCGTCATTTCCTTGAGTTGGCTGGTTTAATATCGCTGGAAAAACGCCATTATCGCCACCTGCACTATAAAACTCAGGTACATCTCCTTGTAAAAATACCACTGCTACCGGTAAGGAAGTAGATACGACTTCTGTCTTTGTTGAAAATGGGATAACGATCTTAACATCCACTTCCATATCTACGGTAATGGTAATTTGTGTATTATTTATGCCTAATTCTATAGCTTCATGACTAAATTCTGATTTTACATCGCCAATAGCAGAAAAACGAACAGGTACTCGAGGACCTAAATGTGCGAGTAAAGCGTTATTTGTAGCTTGCCCTATAGGGATCATATGAATAATACCATCCTCAGTTATCGATACACCATCTCTTTCTATGTCAACATCACTTGGTATATATATGTCTCTAACCCTACCATGCTCAATATCATTAAGGTAAGATTGTACGCTATCTGTCACTTGATGTAAGAATTCGTTGGCTAGAGATGCATTGAATTGTACAGCGGTAACTTTTCCATTTTCAGTTGTTACATACTCGATCATTTCCTCATTTAAATCAGCACCTTGCTGGATTTTTTTTGTTATGGCGTGATTAATAGCTAGTGTCCCAATTCTTTGCGTTTCGGTATTTGCAATATTCAAAAGGGTAGGCCTTATACCCTTTTCTACAATATATAGTCCTTGAGCAGTTAATAAAATAAAAATGATAAATGAAATTAAGAAGACATAACGAAAAGGCAGTGGTCCTCTTCGCTTATGTTTAAATCTAAATAAACGAAAGTTCTTCTTTTTCCTTATTCCCATGGCCCCCACCTCTCTTATGCTGCTATCTTTTACGTGGCCGTGTTCAATAAGATTTGATAAAGACTCACCAACGTGATGTTCTCGGTGTCACCCTTTCATATTCTCTTAATTTTTTTTTGAAATGGCGTCATTAATGGAGCTGAGGACTCTTTCGCCTCCTTAAGTTTGATCGGTCGAAACCCTCGCTTCATTTCAGCTACTCCCTCACCTTCTTAATACATATGCAAAGATGTACGGGGTCAGACCCCGTACAATTTTGTAAAATGTAGCATTGCTACTTTTTGAAAATCAAAAGCCCTACTCGACTCGCTTAGAGCCAAATAGGGCTTGATTCAAGAAAAACCGCATAGCTTTCTTATATTAAAATGATTGAAAAAAGTGCTTAAACCTCAATCCTTTTTACTACAAATGAAAGGGTTCTTTAGAACTTAATTAACCATTTTACGGTAACGATCACAGATCAGCATCAAGAGTCCGTTCGAAGAATTAATCTGTGCATGCTTTTTAATCACGTATTCTACTCCGTGTTCTACTATCTCTTCATGGAGCTGGACCGCTTCTGGGTCTGAAGCATTTCTATAATTTAATGCCGCTACGATAACATCCAACAGATAGTCAGGTTTACCGCTTCTCTCAATTAGTTGAATAGCAGGAGAAATCAATCTCTCTTGAAACCCGAGTTTACGAAGAGGAGTACGCCCTACTCGCCTGACATCATCCTTTAGTTCAGGGTTTGTAAAACGCGTGAGTACTTTTTCGATATACTCTTTTTGTTCGTTTTTAGTAAATAGCGGATACTTCTTTGTGAGCATCTCACCTGTTTCTTTAAGGGCACCTAAAACTGTTGAATAGACAGAGTCATCAGCCATTGCATCTGCAATTGTCTGATACCCATGAGAAAATCCTACATAGGCTGCGGCAGCATGACCCGTATTAACGGTAAACAATTTACGTTCAATAAATGGTGTCAACTCTTTTACATAGAGAGCCCCTGGAATACGAATATCATCACGCTTAACTTTAGACTCCTCAATTACCCATTCATAAAACGGTTCCACTCGAACCGCTAATCCGTCACCTGACGTTTGTTCAGGAACAATTCGATCAACAGCAGCATTCGGAAACCCTGCAATCGATTCAATAGTATGAATTTGATTTGGGTCTAGTTGTTCAAAGGTGTGCGCTTTTAACTTTTCACTCCCACCAACCATGTTTTCACACGCAATGACATCGACAGGCTGTTTCGTACGCTTACTTCGAAGTAGCAAACCTTTTTGAATTAATGGAGCTATCAATGATAAAATTGCTGGCCCCACAGCGGTCGTTATAATATCAGCAGATGCAACAGCCTCTACTGCTCTTTCTGGCTCGAGTTGACTATTGATCCCATGTACATTGGTGACAGTATGGTGTTCATTTTCTTTTGCTGCCAAAATAACTTCGTATTGTTTTCTTGTGTTTAAAGCTTGAATAACACTTTCATTAACATCAATAAACGTGATCTCTGCATTGTCTTGGTGCAATAATTGTCCGATAAATCCTCGCCCGATATTTCCTGCTCCAAAGTGAACAGCTTTCATTAACCAATCTCCTCAAATAGTTCTAATAGCTCTTCAGCAGTCGTAGCAGAGACCATCTTTTCAATATTGTCAGTTTCAGAACAGACTACTGCAATCTGTGAAAGAATCTCTAGATGTTCATCATTTTTGCCAGCAATACCTATGAGAACCTTAACTTCGTTTCCATCAAAGTCCACTCCTTCAGGTGCTTGCACGATTGAAATTCCAGAATGATGAACTTCTTTCTTGGAGTCTTCTGTTCCATGTGGGATCGCAACAAAATTGCCCATGTAAGTTGAAGTTAATTCTTCACGCTCTTTCATTTTATTAATATATTCTTTTGAAGCATATCCTTTTTCAACTAAAATATTCCCTGTTAATTCAATTGCCTCAACCTTATTACCTGGCTTTGCATTTAATAAAATATTATCCTTATTTAATATCGTATTACTCATTATGAACACTCCTTATAAAGATTTTAAATAGTCATCAAATATTTTTGATAAAAGCTGAAAAACCTCTTGCTTTTTCCCATGCTCAAATATATAAAAACTTTCTTCATCTTGAATAATGGCTGAGCTTATCGAACTCAAAACTTGCACCACTTCTTGAGAAGCATGAAGAGGAGCCAACATACATAACATTGTCCTCATATCATGTTCACTTTCATCCATCCCCTTCACTTTTATACTCTTTTCCAGACGAATGATTTGAAATACAGGCCTTAGAATATATTCGCTTCTTGCATGAAACAAAGCGATAGATGTACCGGGAATTCCAAGGCCCCCCAATGCTTCTCTCTCTGTTAATGCAGTTTTAACTTTTGAAGCAGATGCTATTTTTCTTTCCTTTTTAAGCTTTAGGCACAATTCTTCAAGAAGTTCTTCTAAGTTAACTTTATTCTCATCGAAAATATTCACCTGTTCTAGTACTTCAACAATGGTGCTTATCGTTTTTGAATAAGACTCAAAATGGGCCAATACATAATTTCTACTATCATGATCTTCTATCATTTGAGTTTCCGGCTTCAAATGTTGAACAAACGCTTTAATTTTTTCCGCTTCTTTTTCAGGTAAAAAAGGATTTACCACGAAATATTCTTGATCCACCTTTGGAAGCGAAATTGTCGAGACAACAAGATCATAATCGTCAATATCTATGCTTGAAAGCTCATTCAGTGAGGTTGTTTCAATTTTACTAATAAAAGGTATTTCCCTTTGTAATCGGGAAGCTAGCATTTTAGATGAACCAATACCACTCGAGCAAACGACCAAAGCCTTAAGCTCTTGTTTTCGTTGATATTTATTCATTGCAGATCCAAAATGCATAACCAAGTAGCCAATTTCCTCATCAGGTATGTTAAGGTCAGGAAATACTTCTTCCAGTGTACTTTTAATAACATCAAATAAATGTTTATAATCATTTTTAATTTGATGCACCATTGCATTATGGATTTTCATACCTTCCCGTAGCCTGTATAATGCCGGATGTAAATGAGACAGTAAACCTTGCAACAGAGAGTGATCATTTACGAGCTTAGGTGTACTTAGTTTTCTACTGACTAGACGGACAAGTTCCTTTGCTGATACCGCTAATTCAAGGTTTGTTTGTTCAAGAGGAACGTCTTGCTCTGCGCTAAGTTTTGCTCCTCGAAGATGCATCGTAATATATCCGATTTCTGATTGAGGAATGACTAAATTAACTTGTTGTCCTAACCTTTCAGCTAACTTTTTAGCTAGAGGAAATTCCGGCGTTTCAAGTAATTTTTCCAGGTAATTGTCTTCCATTTTAATTTCTTCACCTAGACGAATCCTTTCAATAGCTAATGTTAGATGAATAACAAGCCCTATATGGGCAGTATCTGCCATGGAATATGGTAATTCCGCACGAATAGTACTTACACCCCGCTCAACAACCCGCAGCTTTTCGCGGTCAACAAGGTGAAGAAGACGTTCGGAAACTGTATTCATGGTGCTCTCATAGGTCTCACCATGAACCATTTGAAAAAAATCATCTTGATTTACTTGTTCCATTAAAAGTCGGCTCATCGCTCTTCGTTTGCTCTGTTCAGACCCTCTCAATTCAATTCCGGATCCTCTTTTTCGGATAACATCTACCTGAAAGTTTTTGAGCCAGTCACTCACCTTTGATAAATCAGCGCTTATCGTAGCTACTGTTACATTCAGTTCGCTTGCTAACGAAAAAAGCTTTACCGGTTCTCTTAATTCTAGAAGTCGGCTAATTAATAGCACTTTTCTTTCATCTGGAGTATACTCATCACGTCCAAGCTGAAATAAATATCTCTTTAATTCAAGTAGTTGCTCTTCTTCGGTAATCAGGGATAGTCCGAGACCAGACTGTTTTACCAGCCTTATCCCGAACTCTCCAAGTACATCCTCGACTCCTTTTAAATCTCTGTGAATTGTTCGTTCACTCACATCAATAACCTGTGAGATCTCTTTTATCGTGATCCCATTTAGATGATCGAACAGCACTTCAATAATTTGTCGTTCACGAGCGGAGATATACATGACCATCCCCCTCCACTAATTTTTTGAAGAAACTTATTTTAATCTATCAACAAGTTCATCGTATTTTGGACTGCCAAGAAAATTATCTACAGAAAAATGCTCTGCATCTGGGAGTTTGTCAACAGCTCGTTCTGTTAAATCTTTGTGCGTAATGACAATGTCAGCATCACTTGGCAGGTTGCTAATTGAAGTATTGGTTACCTCAATATTAATCTCAGATTTTTTGAATTTATTTTTTAAAATGGAAGATCCCATTGCGCTTGAACCCATTCCTGCATCACAAGCAAACACAACTTTTTCAACTTTTGTTGAAGATGTCGATGTGGATAATGTTTCAGCAGCTGAACTTTTCTTCCCTTTCATATCTTGCATTTTTGCAGTTGCGCCTTGAATATCTCCATCGTCTTCCGGAGCACCGCGCTTCAATATCACCGATGCAATTAAGAAGGATACGACTGTTGCCGCAATAACACCACCGTAAACTCCGATAAAGTTTCCTTGAGGAGTTAACAACGTGTAAGCAATAATACTTCCTGGTGACGGAGATGATGATAGACCAGCATCAAATAATGTGAATACGAAGATCCCGCTCATTCCACCACCGATAGCAGCTAAAATTAGTAATGGCTTCATTAGAATATATGGAAAGTATATTTCATGAATCCCACCGAAAAAGTGTATGATCGCCGCTCCAGGTGCTGACTGTCTCGCCATACCTTTACTAAATACGATATATGCAAGTAGAATACCAAGTCCTGGACCCGGGTTTGACTCTAGTAAAAATAAAATTGATTTTCCTTGTTGAAGTGCTTGCTCTGCACCAAGTGGTGACAAAATGCCATGATTGATTGCGTTGTTTAAAAAGAGTACTTTACCTGGTTCGATAAAAATACTAACGAGAGGCAACAGACCGGCATTAACAATGGCTTGTACGCCTCCTGCAAGCATTGTTGTGAAGGCGACAATGATAGGACCGCCCCCAACGAGGCCAAGCATAGCCAATATCGCACCTAAAATACCTGCAGAAAAGTTATTGTAAAGCATCTCGAACCCTTGTTTGACTTTAGGTAAGAAAACGGTATCAATATTTTTAATTAAATAACCCGCAAGAGGCCCCATAATCATAGCGCCTAAAAACATCGGAATGTCAGCACCAATGATAACACCCATCGTTGCTATTGCCCCAACGACACCTCCACGAATATCATAAACAATTTTTCCACCTGTATAAGCAATTAATAATGGCAGTAAGTAAGTAATCATTGGATCTACTAACTGTTCGAATGTTGCATTAGGAAACCAACCTGTTGGAATAAATAAAGCCGTAATTAATCCCCAAGCTATAAATGCACCAATATTCGGCATAATCATACCGCTTAAAAAGCTGCCAAATCGCTGGACTCTTGATTTCAATGAACCCTTCTTTTGTTCAGCCATTTTATCTTCCCCCTTAAGTTATAAATCTTATAACTTAATCTTAAGAGCAAATGTATACGCATTCAATTGAATCTAAAGCTAATTTAGTCATAACCGTTCTTGACATTTTTATGTTAATGATACATTTAATCTATAAGTGCGTGTTCAAAAAGGAGCATAAAAGAACCGAGTAGAATCGAGGCGGCGAAGTTTTCAAACACCAGAGCGACGAGCAAGACATTGTAGAAATCACTACAAGCTGTCCCGACGGATACTCTTCGTAGCTTAACTGGCATAGAAAGAGGCATCTGATGGTAATTACGTGAGGAGCGTGAAACAAGCCAATGAGTTTCCATAGGACGTGGCGGTATTTAGCAGGAGATTCTATTCTACGACAACTATTTTTAGCGGACTTTTTGTACATCCTCTATAAGGGTCTTTTAGAGATTGTGGCTATTTCTTTTTTTGAGTGTTGGAGAATGCTTGCCAACGCTCAAGAAAGACCAAATACCAAATTTTACGAAAACAAACTTCCAAAAATTGTAATCCACCTCTAAAATAGATACAGTTTTTTAACGACCACTAAAAACCCCTGTTCAAGTCTACTCGAACAGGGGGGTTAACTTCGTATTATTTTTTTCGGTCATATACATAAAAGGTGTGGGGAAATTGGTTTCTGTCATCGACTTTGCCTTCGTAAGTTTCAGTGATTTCCCATTCTTGCTCTGAGAAAGATGGGAAATAGGTATCGCCATCAAATGAATGGTGGACTCGCGTGATGTATAAACGATCTGTGTCTTCCATTAGCTGTTCAAAGATTTTTTGTCCACCAAGAATCATAATTTCTTCGTTTTGCGACGCTAGATTCTTAACGTCCTCAAGATCGGTTACCACTTCAACACCTTCAGCTTGAAAGCGCGTATTCCTCGAAATGACAACGTTCCGTCTATTTGGCAGCGCCTTTCCAATCGACTCATACGTTTTTCGTCCCATCACAACCGTATGTCCCGTCGTTACCCGTTTAAAAAAAGCGAGGTCATTAGGTAAACTCCAAGGCAACTCATTATTTACTCCGATCAAATTATTTTCATCCATGGCCGCAATCATCGAAATCATACTGATACCTCTCCTTTAATATGGGGATGAGGGTCGTATTCCACTAATTCAAAATCATCAAACGTAAAGTCCTCAACCCGTTTCACATCGGGGTTAAGCTTCATTTTTGGCAAACTACGCGGCTCACGAGTTAATTGAAGCTTTACTTGCTCTAGGTGGTTCGAATAAATGTGAACATCGCCGAATGTATGAACAAAATCTCCATACTCCAACCCACACTCCTGTGCAATCATCATTGTCAGTAGTGAATAAGAGGCAATGTTAAAAGGAACCCCTAAAAACAAGTCTGCACTTCGTTGATAAAGTTGACAAGACAGCTTGCCATCAGCGACGTAAAATTGGAATAGGCAATGACAAGGGGATAACGCCATCTTATCCAAATCCGCCACATTCCAAGCACTCACCACGAGCCTGCGGGAATCTGGATTTGTTTTAATCTGCTCAATAATATTGCGTAGCTGATCGATCTTCTCTCCTTCAAGTGTCGGCCAAGAACGCCACTGCTCACCATACACCGGACCAAGATCTCCGTTTTCATCCGCCCATTCATTCCATATACGAACGTTGTTTTCTTTTAAATACTCAATATTAGTATCTCCTTTAATAAACCAAAGAAGTTCATGGGTAATGGCGCGCAGCGATAGTTTCTTTGTTGTCAAAAGTGGAAAACCCTCAGCCAAATCAAACCTCATCTGATGACCAAACGTACTTACAGTTCCTGTCCCCGTTCGGTCACTTTTTTCTGTACCATTTGCTAAAACGTGCTCACACAGCTCAAGATATTGTCTCATTACTGTCTCCTCCTCTTTCCTTTACTACGAAGCCGCTTTCGATAGTCTTGTCTCACATTTCATAATCATCAGATTTAGCTCTTTAGTTAAATCAACTTCATAAGGAGATATGGTTTCACCACTCTCTTTTAAGACTCGAATCACCGGCCTTGCATTCATTTCGGGATTTTGTTTCGAAACAATCCCTTCCCTGCCATCGCTTATTACCACTTCCAAACCAATAGGATAAATTGCTATTGTTTTTGCAAAAACTTCGACCATCTTCCTGTCAAAAAGCTCGTCCACCCCTGCATAAAGAAGCTCAAGCCCTTCATGTGGAAGCATTGCTTTTCGATACACTCGATTAGATGTTACAGCATCAAAGACGTCTGCAACCCCAAGAATCTTTCCAAAGAGGTGAATGTCTTTTTCCTCAATACCTCTGGGGTAACCTGACCCGTTCAATCTTTCGTGATGCTGAAAAGCACAATGGGCAGATAAAAGCGGGATCGAATGCGATTTACGTAACAAATTAAAACCGGTCGTGGCATGCTCTTTTATAAGAGAAAATTCTTTGTCTGTCAACGGTTCTTGCTTATTTAAAATATGCGACGGTATCATCATTTTTCCGATATCGTGCAAAAGCGCACCCAATCCTAATTCCTGCAGTTGCTTTTCATTCAAGCCGAGCTTCTCCCCTAAAGCGAGGGCATATACTGTTACATTTAATGAATGGTGGAAAACGTATGAATCATAAGAATAGATAGTCACTAATAAAGAAATCGCTTCTTTATGGCTTCGAACTTCCTCAAGAATCGTATTTACAACCTGTCGAAAGGAATGCCCAAGTTGATCGATTTGAAATGTTTTCTTTATTACGCTCGGGTCAGTGATCAATTGAAATGATTTTTTTATTGTTTTAATCGATTTCTGTCTCGTTTTTTCCGTAATTACTTCCTCAAACTCAATATGTTGCGATTCCTCATCGTCAATATAAACAAACGTAATACCTTTTGAGTTTAGACGCTCAATCATGTTTAGAGACAAAGGTACTCCAGCATTTACGAGAGCTTGTCCATTTTCATTGTATATTGCTTTAGCTAAGCAATCACCGATGCCTAGAGAGTGTACGGACCTTAAGCGCATGAAACGGTCCCTCCTTTGTCTAATTGTGTATAAGGATAGCTTTTGATTACTCACGCCCCCCTCTAAGTAGTGAGGCGTGATAAAAACAATTTTTATGCTAGGAGTTATCGACCATATGCAATAAGGCTTCTTTTCCGATCATTCCTTTATGAATCCCTAACTGAACCGCTTCGTGGGTGACGGATTCTAAAGGAGCTTCTAAGAGCGCATCAATCGTACGAACGCCTATTGCTCGACCGGCAACAATTTTCCTTGCAGCTAGTTTTTCATTGAGCAATGCTACATCAAGAGCCCCGCACATAATATAACCAATATCATTCGTTACCGCCATAAAGTTTGTTTTAGGCAGCTTTACTGTGACCGCGGTAAAGGGCTGACCATCAATAAACATCGGTTTCACGTCAATCATTTCTTCCACCTCTTCTTTCAGCAACCTCATAGGGTTTTCGATAGGAAAACTTGGCTTGCCGTCACACCTACATGCCGTAAACTTTAGTTGAGCTTACACTCACCCCATTAAAGAAACTAAATTCCCTTAAAGGTGTCTCAAGTATAAAGCCAACCTCTGGCTAGTAATAAAGTATGTTCGAAGCGGAAAAAAGTGATTGATTCATCGCGATACCAATCAGCTATTTGAACGATTCATTTTTTAAACTCCATGCCAATACATCTCGTAAAAATTCAGGCATAAAATACGTTTTATCTTTCAAAGTACTTATCGATGGATAGAGGTGTCCAAAAGTAAACATATCCACTGTAGCAACCTCATACGTCCTTTCACGGTCAAGAGACTCACCTCGAATTAGTACGTGCTCTGGCTGCAGAGGACCTGTACTTTCCAAGATGTCAATTCCGTCATAAACCATGGAACCAAGAATTTTTCCGCGAAAGCCAAACCCTTTTACCTTTTTATAAATCATTTCATCTTTTTCAGCTTGCCGAATAAACTCCAACAGTCTTTCCCCTGACAGTGCCACTTTTGCTGGATTAATAGGATGAGGACAAATTTTGTGAAGCTGCCCTTTTGTTACAGGACCTTTTGCCAATCCCTCGAGAATAACTCCTGAATTTAACATGCCGATTTCAGCTCCACACCAGCGTCGCAAGCCAGATACAAGAAGCTTCGTTAACGGGGTTGAATATTCCCAGTTTACCTTCCAGTCTTCAGGAAGAGTGGCAATAACTTCGTTTAAAACATCTTCTGAACGGACCTCCATCTGTTTTAACATCTCGACGGTTTCTTCGTCCTGAGAACCTGCGTCATTCGGCGTTTTAATCGTTTCTATATCCACACTTGTCATGTGGTGAGTCTCACTATCAAAAGATAGTGAGATATGGCCAATATACTTTCCTGACCGCCCACATTGATGAACCCATGTTTCGTTTATTTTTTTTCCGCCATCAAGGAGGTGGTGAGTATGAGACCCAAGGATAATATCGATTTCGGAAAATTCGTTTGCGATTCGTTCATCTTCGTGCAGTCCGAGGTGAGACAAACATACAAGAACATCAACCTCGTCTCGTAGCACTTCAATTTCTTGACGGATAATTTCAAATGGATCTTTTATTTTCCAACCAAGTGCTTTATAAAACAGATAGTACGGAACCGTAATCCCAAATACTCCGACTTTGATTTGATCTTCTGTCGTATAAATTTGATGTTTTTTTGCCCAAGTAGGAATTGAACCATCCTGCTCATATAAATTACCAACCAAAACAGAGAAGGAAGCCTCTTCATACAAACGGTCAAGCTGCGGTTTCGAAAACGTCATTCCTTCATTATTTCCAATCGTTACAGCGTCATAACCGAGGGCATTCAGCAACTCCACATTCCCTTTTCCAATGAGCCCTTCTGTGACCGGATGTACACGATCAGCATGGTCCCCGATATCAAAGAGAAATACTGGTTCTCCTTTATTCTCACCGTCTTCGCGCAATTTCTTTACTTTTGAAACGACCGACGGCCATTGGTCGAGTTGACTATGTAAGTCGTTGGTATGGATAATTTGTAGTTTCTTTATACTCAATCAGGTCACCACCTATCATTTACATCCCTGTTATTCCTTGATAAATAAGACGAATTCCAATGATAATTAGGAAAATACGTAATAAATTTACAACTGTATCACTTTTTAAACGTCGGTTAATTACGGCTCCGATTTGTCCACCTGCCCAAGCTCCTGGTATTAACGCCGCTGCATAAAGCCAATCAACATTTCCTAATGAGATATGAGAAATGGAACTAACAATCGCAGATAAAAATACAAGAAACATGGACGTAGCCACAGCCATGTGAGGTGGAAAAGCAAATAGTAATATCATCGCGGGAACCATTAAGGATCCCCCACCAATACCGAATAATCCAGAACACATACCGACTACAAAACCGATCCCAATCCCGACAACGGGCTGATATCCATATTCTATTGTTTCTCCCAGGTCATTTTCATACGTACGTCTTATGCCACCCTTTTTCGCAAGCTTGATCGGCTTGATATGCTTGCGAATCATCAGAATAAAAGAAACAATAATAATAAAAATTCCAAAAAAGATAAGAAAAGCATTGACTTCAATATCCTTGTTAAGCCAGACACCAAAGAGGGCGCCTGGACCACTGCCAGCAAAAAAGATCAGCCCACTTTTTATATCAACCTTTTTCTGCTTTATATAAGCTAACGTTGACGAAAGACCTGTAAAAATCATCACTAGAAGTGACGTCCCTACAGCTACTTGTGGCGTAATCCCGCTAAGGATTGCTGTATACCCACTTAGAACCATCAATGCTGGCACGATAATAATGCCACCGCCAAGACCCATAATACTACCTAAAATTGCCGCAAATAATCCTAATAATAAAAGAAGAATCCATTCCATGTTATGACTTCACTTTCTGTTATGAATTTTTTCAGACTTTACCGTCTGCCCAATCTCTATTATCAATCAAACAGATCCAATTGTCGAGGTGCGAGTCCTCGATAAGTAATCCCTAAAAGGTCAATCATCGTTTGTGCATTGCCTGCTGCGTGGCCACCTGAATTGTTGTTAAAAAGGACGTAAACCTCCTTCGTTTCTTTGGCAGTCTTTTGCACTTTTTCTGCCAAACTTTCCAATTGGTCGCGGCGATAATCGTATAGGTAACGCACATCTCGCCATTCTTCCCCGTTAACGGGCTTGTTCCAACCAGCAACGTTACGGCCGTGAAAACGAAACAACACAGATGATTGACCGTTCGTTTCGAGAACGAAAGGAATAGACCTGTTACCAGCTTGAGGCTCATCGCAAATACTGTGAATCCAATTTTCTTTTCTCATAAAAGAAAGCGTTTGAGATCTGTATTCTGCCGAAAACCAAGACTGGTGACGAAATTCCAGTGCACATGGCACAGATTTTAAGTATTCCTTACATATTCTTAAGTATTGAACATTCTCTTTTCTACATTCAAACCACGGCGGAAATTGACACAATACCATTGCTAGCTTTCCTTTTTCTATTAATGGCTTAAGAGAATCAAGAAAAGCGTTAAACATCTGCTCTCGGGATTCAAATAAGTTACCGTCATCACGTATGTGTCCTGTCATTCCTTGGTATGCTTTAACGACAAAACGAAAGTTATCTGGCGTTTCCCATGCCCATTTTTCCATGTTCCGAAGCGGTTGTATCGCGTAAAACGATGCGTCAATTTCAACTGTCGGAAAATAACCAGCGTACACTTTTAATTTCTCCGAGGAATTTTTCACACCTTCATACAGGGAATCATGATCTCCCCATCCGGTCAGTCCTACTCTGATCATACGCTTCTCCCTTCTGTTCTCTCTCGTTCTCATCAGAATATAGTAGTATTTTTCGTTTGTTTTTAAAATGATTCATATACAACTAAGTCCAGAGCTATGGTTCCCATACTTCTGTAACTATCTCTATTAGGCTATAACCTATACGCATTATATTTTAGTACATATGCTGTTGTGTGAATACCCTAGTTTGAACCCACATTTCTATTATAAATTGTGCGGGGACTGTCCCGCACAATTTTATTCGAAAAGTTATGGGGACAGTCCCCATAACTTTATCTAGTCCCCGAAACTTTATCTTGAAGTGCACGCAAAAAAGCGAGGCCTATGACGTAAGTCCAGACCTCGCTTAAATAATATTGACTTAACCGATGGAACCTTCCATTTCGAACTTGATAAGGCGGTTCATTTCAACGGCATATTCCATTGGTAGTTCTTTTGTAAATGGCTCGATGAAGCCCATAACGATCATTTCCGTCGCTTCTTGCTCAGAAACACCACGGCTCATGAGATAGAACAACTGCTCTTCAGACACTTTAGAGACGGTTGCTTCGTGCTCTAACGTGATGTCGTTGTTGAAGATTTCGTTGTACGGGATTGTGTCAGATGTGGATTCGTTATCCATGATTAACGTATCACACTCAATCTTAGACTTAGACCCTTCAGATTTACGGCCGAAGTGACAGATTCCACGGTACGTTACTTTACCACCTTGCTTGGAGATGGATTTAGAAACGATAGTAGAAGAGCAGTCAGGCGCTAAGTGGTGGACTTTCGCACCAGCATCCTGATGCTGTCCTTTTCCTGCAATTGCAATAGAAAGGATGTTACCACGGGCACCGCGGCCTTTCATAATAACAGCTGGATACTTCATCGTAAGTTTAGATCCAATGTTACCATCAACCCATTCCATGTTAGCACCTTCTTCAGCAACAGCACGCTTTGTTACCAAGTTGAACACGTTAGGAGCCCAGTTCTGAATTGTTGTATAACGGCAATATGCATTTTTCTTAACGATAATTTCAACTACCGCACTGTGCAAAGAGTTTGTTGTATAAACTGGAGCTGTACAACCTTCTACGTAGTGTACGGAGCTGTCTTCATCAGCAATAATTAACGTACGCTCAAACTGTCCCATATTCTCAGAGTTGATACGGAAGTACGCTTGAAGTGGTGTATCCGTTTTAATACCTTTAGGCACATAAATGAAAGATCCACCAGACCAGACCGCTGAGTTTAAGGCTGAGAATTTGTTGTCAGACGGAGGAATTACTTTACCAAAGTGTTCTCTAAAGATATCTTCATTCTCTTTAAGAGCTGTGTCAGTATCTTTAAAGACGATTCCTTGTTCTTCTAATTCTTCTTTCATATTATGGTAAACGACTTCAGATTCGTACTGAGCAGAAACCCCGGCTAAATACTTTTGTTCAGCTTCAGGAATCCCTAGCTTATCAAAGGTATTCTTGATCTCTTCGGGAACTTCATCCCAAGAGCGTTCTGACTTCTCCGATGGTTTTACGTAATACGTAATGTCATCAAAGTTCAACTCGCTCATGTCGCCACCCCATTGAGGCATTGGCATCTTATAAAACTGCTCTAATGATTTCAAGCGGAAATCGAGCATCCATTGGGGCTCATTTTTCATCCGTGAAATTTCTTCAACGATCTCTTTAGTTAATCCGCGCTTAGAACGGAAAATAGAAACGTCCTTATCGGAGAAACCATATTGATATTCGCCGATTTCTGGCATTTTCTTTGCCATTAGAAAACCCTCCCTTTGATTCTGGTAAAACCAAAACACGCTTCCTTCATCCGATACTATTTCCTTAGTCATAAAGGGAAGCTTTCTTATGACCAAGGTATTTTAATTCCATTTTACACGATATGAATGGGATTAACCACCTTAAGGTCTTAACCCCAATCTTATGAACTAATCCATATCGTCTTCTTTTAATCCTTTTTCCATCGCCTTCCATGCTAAAGTAGCGCATTTAATTCTTGCTGGGAATTTTGCAACCCCTTGCAATGCTTCAATATCTCCTAAATCAATGTCGCCAAAATCCACATCTTTTCCAAGCATTAAATCAGAAAAAATTTCGGACATCTTCATGGCATCCTCGACCGGCAGTCCTTTAACAGCCTGGGTCATCATTGATGCAGAAGAAAGACTGATGGAGCACCCTTCGCCTACGAATTTTGCATCAGAGATTTTACCGTCCTCCACTTGCATTTGCAGTTGAATCCGGTCCCCACACGTTGGATTGTTCATATTTACGGTGAGAGAATCCCCTTCAAGTTCGCCTCGGTTTCTCGGGTTTTTATAATGATCCATGATCACTTGTCGATACAATGTGTCTAGCTGATTACCCAAAGACATTTCCGAAGTACTCCTTTGTTTTAGTTAGTCCCTTAATAAACGTATCCACATCGTCTTTCGTGTTATACAAATAGAAGCTTGCTCTGGCTGTAGCCGTTACATCTAACCATTTCATCAATGGCTGTGCACAGTGGTGACCGGCACGAACAGCAATGCCATCTGCATCGAGTACTGTTGCGACATCATGAGGATGAACGTTATCACAATTGAACGTCACAATGCCCGCTCGCTTTTTCGGTCCGTAAACGGTAACGTCGTCCATTTCATTAAGTTGCTCTATGGCGTACTGAGCCAGATCGTGCTCATGTTTTTCGATATTTTCAAGTCCGATATCTTGTAAAAAGTCGATGGCTGCTCCTAGACCAATGGCACCGGCAATAATCGGAGTGCCTCCTTCAAACTTCCACGGAAGCTCTTTCCACGTAGATTCATGAAGGCCGACAAAGTCGATCATTTCCCCTCCAAACTCAACAGGTTCCATGTTTTCAAGAAGAGCTTTCTTCCCGTACAAAGCACCAATCCCTGTGGGACCACACATTTTGTGAGCGGAAAAAGCAAAGAAATCGCAATCTAGATCCTGTACGTCCACTTTCATATGCGGTGTACTTTGTGCACCATCTACAAGCATGACAGCACCATGTTTATGAGCGACACGAGAAATGTCTTTAATAGGATTGATTGCACCGAGGACGTTGGAGACTTGCATGACAGCGACAATCTTTGTTCGTTCTGTAATCGTCTCTTCAACACCCTTTATATCAATCGTACCATCCTTTTGTAATGGCAAATACTTAAGTGTCGCCCCAGTGAATTTAGCTAACTGTTGCCATGGAATAATGTTACTGTGATGTTCCATTGGCGTAATCACTATTTCATCATCGGGACCGACATTCGCACGCCCGTAACTCATTGCAACAAGGTTAATCGCTGTCGTTGTTCCGCGAGTGAAAACAATTTCTTCAGTTGAAGATGCCCCGATAAAGTGACGAACTTTATCACGAGCACCTTCGTATCCATCAGTTGCCAACGTTCCAAGTGTATGCACCCCGCGGTGAACATTGGAATTGTATCGTCGGTAATAATCGTCCAGTGCTTCAATCACCGGCGTCGGCTTTTGAGATGTCGCTGCACTGTCCAAATAAACAAGAGGTTGACCATTAACTTCTTGGTCCAAAATCGGGAACTGCTTACGAACATCTTGGACATTCATTAGTATACTTTCCTTTCGATTACCTCGATGAGCTGTTCTTTTACAGATTCAATCGGAATCTCATTTACAACAGGGCCAAGGAAACCGTGTATAATTAAGCGTTCTGCTTCTTGCTTAGAAATTCCGCGGCTCATCAAATAGAACATTTGAAGCGGATCAATTTTTCCAACAGAAGCTGCGTGACCAGCTGTAACATCATCTTCATCGATAAGAAGGATTGGGTTCGCATCTCCACGAGCTTTTTCACTAAGCATTAAGACGCGCTCAGTTTGCTCACCGTTAGACTTGGTCGCTCCTTTTTCGATCTTAGAGATTCCGTTGAAAATAGAGCTCGCTGCATCTTTCATAACAGCATGCTTTAAGATCTGGCCATCGGAATGTTTACCATAGTGCTTGATTAATGTTGTGAAGTTTTGAGACTGCTTTCCGCGACCGATGGATACGGTCTTAGTATCAGCATATGATCCTTCACCAACAAGGAACGTCGTATTATCAGAAACTGTGTTTCCATCATTCATTTGACCAAGAGACCAGTATACTTTAGCATCACGTCCGCTCACATAAGCACGACGATTTACATAAGTTGTTACTGGTGTAGCAAAATTATCAACTGCTCCAAAATTCACTGTAGCACCATCAGCAGCGTAAACTTCAGCCACGATGTTAGCCACTGTATTTTCAGAAGCGTCCTCTGATGCATAGTTTTCGATATACGTAACGGAGCTATTCGCTTCTGCGACAACTAGAACATGGTTAAATAGGCCAGAAGCTCCTTTTTGTACGTAAACAGCTTGCAGTGGAACCTTCACTTCAACATTTTTAGGCACATAAATGAACGTACCTCCATTTAACAGTGCTGCATGCAGCGCAGTCAAGCGGTTTTCGTCCGCCGTTACTGCGTCTTTCATGAAGTATTTTTCAACAAGATCGCTGTGGTCTTTTACCGCTGTTTCAATATCGGTGAACACAACACCTTGCTTTTGCAAATCATCTTGCTTACGAGCGTAAACTGTCGCACCGTTTTCCTGAACAAGAATCGTTTGCGTGCTTTCTTCTTTTCCAACTAAGCCTTTAATTTTATCAGAAAGGCTGTCATATGCTATCTCAGTAGTGGCTGTCTTCCCATGCGTAAAGTTTGTGAAGTTCCACTTTGTAATATTTGTTTTATCAGGTTTTGGCAAATCAATTGCTTCTGCACGCTCTAAAGACGATACACGCAAGTTCGTTAGCCACTCAGGCTCTTGGCGGTCTTTAGAGAAGTTCGTCACATATTCCTGATCAAATGGTAGCTTTGTATCCACTGACATTTCGTTTCCTCCTCCTTAAAAACCGCTTTATTGACCTACAGTCTCGTCTTCAATACCTAATTCTTCTTTAATCCAGTCATAACCTTCTGCTTCTAATCGCTCAGCAAGCTCAGGACCACCGGATTTTACAATACGTCCTTGCATCATTACGTGAACTTTATCAGGCTTAATATAGTTAAGCAGGCGCTGATAGTGAGTGATGATTAAGCAACCAAAGTCGTCGTTTCGCATATCGTTAATGCCGTTTGCTACTACTTTAAGTGCATCAATATCTAAACCAGAGTCAATTTCATCAAGAATAGCGATTTTCGGCTCAAGCATAAGTAATTGAAGAATTTCGTTACGTTTCTTCTCACCACCGGAGAACCCTTCATTTAGGTAACGGTGTTGGAAAGTTTCATCAATATCTAACGTACCCATTTTGTCATCCATTTTACGGATAAATTTCATTAAAGAAATTTCGTCGCCTTCTTCACGGTTCGCATTGATCGCTGAGCGGATAAAGTCTGCGTTTGTTACTCCGCTGATTTCAGAAGGATATTGCATGGCTAGAAACAACCCAGCACGAGCACGCTCATCTACTTCCATATCAAATAGGTCTTCCCCATTGAATGTCGCTTTCCCACTTGTTACTTCATATTTTGGATGTCCCATTAAAGCTGATGCTAGTGTGGATTTACCTGTTCCGTTCGGTCCCATAATGGCATGGATTTCGCCACCATTGACTTCGATTCCGAAACCTTTTAAAATTTCTTTTTCTTCAATGGAAACATGAAGATCTTCAACTTTTAAATTTGGTGCTGTCATTTGTTCTAACCCCCATTTATTTTTTTCATGATTTGGCATATAACCTATCATGGTAGGATTGGCCTTTTCAAGAATGTAGTTATACCCATTCTCAATTTATTCTCATTACAATATTATATCAAATGAAAATTGAGTTCAAGGGAAAACGACACCCTACGTACTATTCAAACATATTTAATGTACTTTCTTCAAATATCATTAAGAAAATAGAATCTCTTCTACATCATCTAAATATTTCTTTATCAAAACGGAAGGATTCTATTTTACATCGCCTAAAATTCATAATGATAATAAACTTTCTTTAGATACTACCCTTAAGCAAAGATGAGCATACTCGCAATTAGTATATCTTACAATTCTCATTCAATACTCCCTAATTGAGAATGAACATCATTCTTATGTATTTTATTTTAACGCAAATTGGCAATATATCAGCAGAATCGGCTTAGAAAACAGCGAATCGACAAATAACAACCCAAAAAAGAAAGGTAGGTATGCGGGGACATACCAACCTTTCCAGGTAAGTTCATGGTTATTTATGATCACTCTACAATTAGCTGTGAATCTGTCTTTGATGCTCTGATATGATCATCAAGCTTTGTTGATGATTTTTTTCTCTTCTCTTTTCAACTTCCATGCGGTTTTCCAGATTACTGCTGTACTCCGCGTAGCTCATTCCGTGCGTTTGGTGCATGCTTTTTTCCATCTCGCTTGTGTGATTCATATGAATCTGATGGATAATAAATCAATCCTTTCGAATTTTTTGGCCAAATTAAAGTTGTGTTCCCACATTCACATGAGAATTGACTTAATTTTTCGACCATTTTTAATTACATTTGTATTTTAGCACGAGAAAGGATTCTATCCAATTTGCCTCAGAGCGGATGGTGTAGCATACAGAATGGTAAATTATCGTGAAGTGCGCTCAAGCCACTCTCATATAAAATTTCCCCCAAATCCACCGAAAAACATCGATTTCCAAGCATGTACTACCATTTATTTTCCATTCAAAACTTTTAATGAGGCTGTTGGTCGAGCTCTGTGAGGCACTGTTCAACTAGGGTAACAGCTTGACTCATAGCTGCTCCGCCTCCAAATGCTCCCGTCACTGCTATCGCTTCAAAAATTTCCTCTTGGGAACAGCCTTGGTCTAAGCATCCTTTTGTATGATAAATAATGCAGTATTCATCTTGCGAGTATAAGCTAATTCCCAACGCAATGAGCTGTTTTTCCTTTGCTGTTAACGTTCCCTCTTCAAAACAAGCTTCAGTAAAAGCATTGTACTTTCTAGCAATATCCGGCATTTGTTCAGTAAAATGCCCCAAACCTGCTTTATAATCATGTAATGCTTGCTGAACAGAAGACATCGACTCTTGATGATCCATTTCCATCTCGCTCCTTTTGTTTAATTCATATATCACTCGTTAGTATGAGTTGATGGATGAGAAAGTATGTTTTCTTTCAATGTATGTATTTAAAGCAAATGTCTTGCACCCACCTCCTATCTGGAAATCAACAGGAGTCAAAAAACACGCCCCACACATTGGTGGGACGCTCTCATTCACTTCTTATTCACCTGCCGGAACAACGGCTCCGTCATATTGTTCAAGGATATAGTCACGGACTTCTTCAGAGCGTAACACTTCAACTAACGTTTGAATTTGCTCAGATCCTTCATCTTCGCTACGGACGGCGATGACGTTAACGTATGGGTTATCTAAATCAGCAGATTCCATTGCAATAGCATCTTCTAATGGATTAAGCCCTGCATCTAACGCATAGTTAGAATTGATTAAAACGGCATCTCCCTCACCGTTTTCATAAGACGCTGGGAGCATAGCTGCTTCTACATTATCCCTGAAGCTAAAGTTATTTGGGTTTTCTTCAATATCATCAAGTGTAGCACCAACATCAGCACCTTCTGCCAGTGTGATCAGCCCTTCATCTTCAAGCATCATCAGAATACGACCGTGATCTGCTACCGAACTGCTCATAATAATATCAGCACCATCAGGTAAATCATCTAAACTGCTGTAGTCCTGAGAATAAATACCGATCGGTTCGATATGAATTCCACCTGCATTTTCAAAATCATAGTGATCATTATCTTCAAGCTGTGACTCTAAATAAGGAACATGCTGAAAGTAGTTGGCATCAATTTCTCCATCTGCTAAAGCTTCGTTCGGTAAAATATAGTCTTGGAATGGGACAATGTCCAGCTCAATGCCTTCTTCTTCTAAAAGTGGTGCAGCAAATTCAAGAATTTCTGCATGCGGAATATTTGAAGCACCAATAGTTAAAACTGTCGACTCGCCTTCTGTAGCTTCTTCCGTTTCAGTGTCAGAGCCTGCGCCTGCTTCTTCTTCATCTGCTCCATCATCAGCAGTACCACAAGCTGCTAAACTAAGCGATAACGCAAAAATTGATAAGCCTTTAATATACTTCTTCATCTTTTTACCCCCTATTATTATCGTTTGTCTAATTTATGGGTTAACCGGTCGCCAAAAAATTGTACAGCAAATACAATAATCAAAATGACGATGGTAGCCATTAATGTTACATCTTCTTGCCTTCTTTGGAACCCTTCTCTAAATGCCATATCTCCTAAACCACCAGCTCCGATAAAGCCAGCCATTGCTGTATAACTGACTAATGCGATAGACGTCACCGTAATTCCCGAAATTAATGCTGGCATAGATTCAGGTAAGAGAACTTTAAATATTATTTCATTATTCGATGCTCCCATAGCTCTTGAGGCTTCAATGACGCCCTTATCAATTTCTCGTAAAGCAATCTCTACCATTCTTGCGTAAAACGGCGCTGCTCCTATGATTAACGCAGGCAATGCTGCAGATGGTCCTAGCATTGACCCAACCAATGCTCGAGTAAACGGGATAAGAAGCACAATTAAAATAATAAACGGAATAGACCGAAAGACATTGACGAACACTGCAGTAAATCCATGAATGAGCCGATTTTGCCAAAGGTTACCTTTGTCAGTTAAGAAGAGGAGTAAACCTAAAAAAACCCCTAACACAAACGTAAATAATACAGATAATCCCGTCATATATAACGTTTCTAGCGTCGCTTCCCACAGACGTTCCCAGTTAACATTAGGAAATAACAATTCAGTCACCGTGGATCACCTCCACTTCAACTTTTTCGTTACGGATATGTGAAATTGCTTTGTCTAGCTCATCTTTTTCACCATCGATACTTATGAACAACGAACCGTATGAGCCGTTTTGCGTTGAAGAAATTTTCCCCTGCAGGATGTTAATGGTCACATTGAAGTTACGAATGAGTTCCGTCATAAGCGGCTTCTTGGCATCGTTTCCTACAAAGGTTAATTGAAGAACTCGTCCAATTCCTTCTTCACCAAAAAGATGTTCAAGAGCTTCTTCAGTTTCTTCAGGTTCAGTCACTTGCTTTACAAACTCTTTCGTCATCAATTCTTTCGGCTGCTTAAAGACATCAAGGACATTGCCCTGTTCAACAACTCGTCCACCTTCCATCACCGCAACACGGTGACAGATTTTACGGATTACATGCATTTCATGAGTAATAAGAACGATCGTTAACCCTAACTTTTCATTAATATCAACGAGTAAATCAAGAATGGAGTCCGTCGTTTTCGGATCAAGAGCCGAAGTTGCTTCATCACACAGGAGTACTTTCGGGTTGTTTGCTAACGCTCTAGCAATGCCGACACGTTGCTTTTGACCTCCACTTAGCTGGGAAGGGTAAGACCCCCCGCGACCTTCTAAGCCTACGAGTTTAATAAGCTCCTCGACACGCGCTTTCCGCTTTTCTTTTGGAACACCGGCAATCTCGAGTGGAAATGCAATATTATCTCGCACTGTACGTGACCAAAGTAAATTGAAATGTTGAAAGATCATTCCGATTTCTTGTCGTGCAAGACGCAATTTATTTTTCGATAGCGTCCCCATATTTTTTTCCGCAACAGTAACTTGACCTGATGTTGGGCGCTCTAACATGTTTAGCATGCGAATAAGTGTACTTTTCCCCGCACCACTGTAGCCAATTACTCCGAAGATCTCACCTTTTTCAATCGTTAAATCGACGTGATCAACGGCTGTTACTTTCCCATCCCTAGTCTGGAACAATTTTTGAAGTTGCTGTAATTGAATCAAGATCTATACCTCCTAGTCAGAGGAACTCAGATTTTCGTTTCGAGTCAAAATGTGTGACTGTAACGAATTTGTGTGTAATTTAGTAGTAAAATGCACTACCAAGTCTTAATGGTGCTTATACTACTTTATTTCTTTGGAGAAGTTAAACTGTCTTAAAGTACAAAAAACCTCTCTGCCAAAATGAGCAGAAAGGTTTTCCAAATAGGAAATAACCTTTCTCTCATCTTCCAAAGCAATTGCTCTGCAGGAATTGGCACCTTCTAATCGTTTTGATTAGCGGTTGCCGGGTTTCATCGGGCCAGTCCCTCCACCACTCTTGATAAGAGAAAATTATTTTATTTATCAATTTACTATAGTACTAGAATAAATCATAGCATGCGTAAAAATATTGTGCAACCATTTTAACACCTTTCTTTGATATTACTTATTGTAAAAAGCGTATCTTTTTGCAGCTCCGTTGGCCTACATCTGCTCGCTTTCCGCGGACGAACCGCCAATCCTCCTCGGGAAATGCGCCCTGCGGGGTCTCGGCTAGTCCGTTTTTCCGCAGGAGTCTCGCAGATTCCGGCAGGGGGCTAAAAAGACTATCTTGTCGTACAGTAGGCATGAGGGGGGTCCTCCCATTTCATTTCGTTTGTTTGGTCACTTACTAAATTCATTCGATATTTGGGGAGGTGCTCCTTTTCTCATTTCTTAGAACCTTGAGCAGCCTAGGCTCAGAATTATGAAATATGAGTATGTCATTAGCTCAGAAATCATTCATATGAGAAGCATATTATACTTCCGCAGAAAGTGTCGTGGTGTCTTCGGGCCTTTATAAGTAAGGCTGTTTTCTAAAAGATTGTTGTTCTTTGTAGATTGATTTCCGCTCCGGACAGTCGCTTTCCGCGGGCAACACTTCAGCTTCCTCGGAAGCAAACCCCGCTTCCGGCGGGATCTTCAGTTGTTGCTTTTCCCGCAGGAGTCGACTGCCCTTCGCTCCAATCATCCATTATAAAAATGAATAGCCATTGTTTGACTTCATCAATGTGATGAATTTACAAAGCACTATACCAGCGAAGGAAATACACGTAGACTCCAGCGGGAAAGTGAAGACGTTGAGACCCCACAGTGAGCGCACTTTGCGAACGAGGAGGCTCAGCGCGAGCCCGCGGAAAGCGTAGTGTATTTCCGAAGCGGTAGGTGATGTCGCAGTTTATTTCAGCTGCGAAGATTAAAAGCAACAATACATACGAAAAGAGCCATAATTAAAAGTGAAATAGTAAACATGGCTGATGCCTACATAATCTGAGCAAAGGGGATAATCATTTTATGAAATTCATTCGATTAATAAAGCAACCAAATGACAAAGAAGTTTAAGAAAATAGAAAGGCATTACTTTTGAGTTTCTTAATGCTCAAAACAGATAGCAACACTTTTTATAAAAGAAACTCCGAAAAAAACAACAAAACGTTCTGAAGATAAAGGAAAAATGCAGCGGCCAAGCGAATCTTTCTATACTAACCTTAGCAGCTTAATTCAAAACAAAGTGCAAAACGCATGAAGCTAGACATCAATACGTAGATTTCTTCTAATTTCTTAACTCTCTAAAAAAAGGCGGTGCAGCTATGGAATCGATTCTTTTTTCATCTCTACAACGCATGCAAAGGATTGAACAACTGCAAAGCTTATTAAACCGAACAAATTTAGAAGTTTGTGTTATTTGTGATGAGAACAAGTGGTATTTTTCGATCAAAGGACAAAGAAATGATGTCAGACCATTCACCGGTGAAAAAAGTGACGTCGTCATTGAAGGAAGGCTAGAGGAGTTGAAGCAGTTCTTATACGGAGATGACTTTTTGTTGTCCATGAAAAAACGCGGTCAAATTGGAGTGGAAGGATGCCTAAATGATTTGCTGACTCTTGAGTCACTATGGTATTTAAGTAACGTTTAAATTGAGGGATCTAAAGCCTCCCACAAAAGTATTAACGGTTCACCTGAAGTAAACCCAAAGAAGGGTCAGACCCTTGAACATTCACTAAGATCCTGACCCGTTTCTTAGATTAACACCAGCCCATGTCACAGCCTTCCACATATGACTTTGGCTGATTTACCTGAGGCGTGTTTTTTTTGAACACTTTATTATGGTCAAACTCAAATTCTTCACCTATTTCGTAAAGAGTATCCTGTTGGTCCAATCGAAGCCTGCCGACTTTTTTATTATCAAGGTAAAGCGTGATAAATCCTTCTGCGTCTAGTTTTGCATTGATTCGATCAGTCACGTCTATACGTGAGGTTTCTTCTCTAAATGTGGAAGCATCTGAACCTGTACGCCCATTAAAGTTATTCACTCGTTGATGTTCTGGTTGTGGGTTGTTAAATGGTTTATTGTTATCCAACTAAGTTCCACCCCTTTCATGCATCCTTTCTTTTTAGTATGGCTTATTTAATGAAATATATAAGGGGGAGACTTTCCAGACCTTCATTGTGAATTCGCGATTATAAAATGAACGATGTTTATTCAAGGCGATTCTCGGAATGTTTGTTTCTTTTTGAGTTACTTTCATCCTTTGCCTGACTTGCGTAACGCTCAATAACAACAACTAAATCAATCTAAAAAACCATTTCCCATATATGGGAAATGGTTTTGATCTTTTCTATTCTTCGCTGATCATTTCTTCGTATTGCTCTGCTGTCATTAATTTTTCTTGCTCTGAAGCATCAGATGGTTCCACAACGATCATCCACGCTTTTTCGTATGGAGATTCGTTAACGAATTCTGGAGAGTCTTCCAGTTCCTCGTTTACTTCAACGACCTTTCCGCTTAAAGGCGCGTAAAGTTCAGAAACCGTTTTTACAGATTCTACACTTCCGAAAGGCTCGTCTGCTTCTACATCATCGCCTACTTCCGGTAGCTCAACAAATACGATGTCGCCAAGCTCAGATTGCGCAAAATCAGTAATGCCAATGCGCACTTTCTCTCCTTCGGTTTTAACCCATTCGTGCTCTTCTGAATACTTAAATTCCTTTGGTAAACTCATGTGTGCTTCCCTCCAAGTTTAAATTGGCTGCTAATTTTACGGCACAGCAATCATTATGTACGTATGTGCCAATTGTAAAACCATCCACTATCACTATAGTACATTCTTTATGCCATGAGCAAGATAAATCCTAGCCCCAATTGTATTCAAATGTATCTTCGTTAAATCCTACTGTAACTTGCTGGCCATCAGTAACAATCGGACGTTTTATTAACATGCCATCTGAGGCTAGAATATCAAACAGTTCATCCTCGGAAGCTGTTTTTACTTTATCTTTCAGCCCAAGTTCACGATATTTTTTCCCACTCGTGTTAAAAAATTTACGAAGCGCTAATCCGCTATTAGCATGGAGGTCCTTTAATTGCTCTTTTGAAGGTGGGTTTTCTACGAGATGGACGGCTTCAAAGTCTACGTTATGATTCTCCAGCCATGTCTTTGCTTTCCTGCACGTTCCGCATTTCGGATAGTGATACAATGTTACACTCAACGTTTCTCCCTCCTTCTCATGTTGTCAGTTCATTATAACTTTTATATTTAATTAATTAAAATTAATGCGCCACTTTTATTAAAAACAGCGGTAGCTCGGCCGCATGTTTTTAAGTCTCAGTGGTCTTTCCCCCTTGAGACGAGCGGCGCGAAGGTAACGTCTGCTTATAAATTTATAAAAAGGCAAAAGCTGTTCAAAGATTACTTTCGCTTTTGCCTTTCTTGATTCCTGCTTATTTTTTCTTTTTTTTCGACGGATGCTGACTTTTTTCCGCACCTTGTTCCCACACTTCTTGAATTAAACTAGAAGCGTCTTGTTCAGATGGAATTAGTTCGGTTGAAAACTCTTCAACACCCTGAAGCTCACGGTCAAAAATAAATTCATTTTTTGGTTTTCTCATTAATATCTCCTCCTCATCATCGGTATTCAAGAAGTTAGTATCCCCTTTATATATAGAGAAAAACAATGAAGAAACCTTTAAAAAGTGCAAAAAGCCCCTTAAATGGGACTTTTTGCACTTAAGAGAGGAGAATGCCCTTCCTTTAGATAGGAGGATTATTATTATATTGGGGCATGGGGAAATGCCCCAAAGTTGATAACAAATTTAACTAATAGATTTAGAATAGGCGAATGCCTTTAAATTACATACTTTTCTGCTTCAATAATCTCTGCTGCAATCTCACGTTTTTTAGCCACAACATTTACTGGCGTATGACGCGTTAACTTCTTCAATATTGCAAGCATTGTACGGAGACTGTCACCTTCTTCAAGTGCAACGAGAGACTCTTTGGCAACAGCTTCGATACGATTAACTGCTTCTTGTGTAAACACTTCTGTTAAGAGCAGCTTTTGTTTTGCTTTATCCGCTCCGGCTTTATTAATTGCTTTTTCTGTACGCAGTACACAAGACTCGATGGAGAAAATATCGGAAACGATATCAGCTACATTGGCTAAAAGTTCTTGCTCTTTTTCCAGGTTTTCACCGTATTTCTGAGCGGCAGTTCCTGCTACCATCATGAAAATTTTCTTCGTATTTTCAAGCAGGTACTTTTCTTGCTCAAGTGGTTCATCCCCTACTTCTTGTGGCATCATCATCATTAATTCTTCTTGCAGGTCACCTGCTTGCTCAAGAAGTGGCAACTCACCTTTCATCGCTTTTCGCATAATCGTAGCTGGCACGAGCATTCGATTGATTTCGTTCGTCCCTTCAAAAATACGGTTAATTCGCGAATTACGGTACATTGTTTCAACTTCGTATTCTGACATAAATCCATATCCGCCATGAATTTGAACTGCCTCGTCAACGACAAAGTCTAAAACTTCTGATCCGAATATTTTATTCAAAGAACATTCAATTGCGTATTCCGCAATTGCTTTCCCCACAGCTTTCCCATCTTTTTGCTCATCATCCGTTAACGCATTAAACCCATCATCAATCAGTCCGCCAGTACGGTAGATTGAACTTTCAGCGGCGTAGGTTTTGGCTGCCATTTCAGCAAGTTTCTTTTGAATAAGCGTGAACTTGGAAATTGGAATCTTAAATTGCTTTCGCTCATTTGCATATTTTGCAGAAACTTCAATTGCACGTTTTGCACCACCTACACATCCCACACCAAGCTTATAGCGTCCAACGTTTAAAATATTAAACGCGATAACGTGACCTTTACCTATTTCACCTAAAACATTTTCTTTTGGAACTAGCGTGTCCTCCAAGATTAATGTACGAGTAGATGAGCCTTTGATTCCCATTTTCTTTTCTTCCGGCCCAACAGAAACCCCTTCATAATCACGCTCTACGATAAAGGCAGTAAATTTATCGCCATCAATTTTAGCGTAAACGACAAATACGTCTGCAAAGCCAGCGTTGGTGATCCACTGCTTTTCACCGTTTAATACATAGTGAGTGCCAGCATCGTTTAGTTTGGCTGTTGTTTTTGCTCCTAATGCATCTGAACCTGAACTTGGCTCTGTTAAAGCATAAGCAGCAATTTGTTCACCAGTTGCAAGTCCCGGTAAATACTGTTTCTTTTGCTCATCTGTTCCGAAGAAAACGATTGGTAACGACCCAATTCCAACGTGAGCACCATGGGATAAAGAAAAAGAACCAGCTAATGCAAACTTCTCTGTAATTAAGGAAGAACTGATTTTATCTAAGCCAATTCCACCGTACTCTTCAGGTACGTCTGCTCCTAGAAGTCCAAGCTCTCCAGCTTCTTTTAATAATTTTACGCTAATCTCAAACTGATGCTCTTCAATTTTATCGACTTCAGGAACGACCTTATTTACAATGTAGTCTTCCGTTGTTTTTGCGATCATTGTGTGCTCTTCGGTAAAGTCTTCTGGTGTAAACACACGGTCAGCATCAATGCTTTCAAGTAGAAAACCGCCGCCTTTTAACGTTTTATCAGCTGTTGCCATTCGCTGTACCTCCTAATTTTTTTTGTACTAGAAGATGTTCAAAAAGTTCGCTAAACTAGCTGATTGATCGAGAATAAGAGCTCCTGCTAAATACAGCCTCGACCTACTCGGCTCTTTTTTTATGCTCCTTTTGAACACGCACTAATAGTGACCTAACATTAAACGAGTTCAAATACTCCAGCAGCACCCATTCCGCCACCGATACACATCGTGACGACGCCAAATTGCTCGCCACGTCGTTTCATTTCGTGAATAAGACTTAGCGTCAGTTTCGTACCTGAACAGCCGAGTGGATGACCCAGTGCAATAGCTCCACCATTTACGTTCACACGATCATGATCTAAGTTTAGGTGTCGAATAACTTGTAGTGCTTGTGATGCAAATGCTTCATTGAGTTCAAACAGACCAATATCAGACTGCTCTAACCCTGCTAGCTTAATCGCTTTTGGAATCGCTTCGACAGGACCAATACCCATAATTTCAGGAGCAACTCCCGCTACCGCAAACGAACGGAACTTCACGAGTGGTGTCAGTCCATCAGCCTCAGCAGCTTCACGATCCATCACAAGAACAGAGGCTGCACCGTCACTCATTTGTGACGCGTTTCCTGCCGTTACCGTTCCGGTTGTACTAAATGCCGGACGGAGTTTTGCCAAAGATTGAACGCTTGATCCTGCGCGAACTCCTTCGTCTTGCTTGAATAACAGCTCTTTTTCAACAAGTTTATGATTTTCATCTATGGAACGGAAGGTAACCGGTACGGGTACGATTTCGTCTTCAAAATGACCTTTTTCTAACGCTTGTGCTGCTCGTTTATGACTTTCAACCGCGAACGAATCCTGGTCTTCTCGGCTTACTTCAAAGCGGCGTGCTACTTCTTCAGCAGTATGACCCATACCCATGTAGTATTCAGGTGCATTTTCTACAAGCGTCGGATTAAGGGCGATGACGTGTCCGCCCATCGGAATTAAACTCATTGACTCTGCACCGCCTGCGAGTACTGACTCAGAATGCCCAAGCATAATCCGCTCCGCCCCGTAGGCAATACTTTGCAGACCGGATGAGCAATAACGGTTTATCGTAATCGACGGAACTGTGTCGGGTAATCCAGCTAAAGCTGAGATATTTCTCGCCATGTTCATGCCTTGTTCCGCCTCTGGCATCGCACAGCCAATAATGACATCATCAATTCGTGAAGGATCCAAACCCCCCGCGCGCTTTAACGTTTCTTTTACTGTTAAAGCACCTAAATCATCAGGTCTAACGTGGGCTAGTGTCCCCTTTTTCGCTTTTCCAACAGGTGTACGAGCACCTGCTACTATGACGGCTTCTCTCACAAAATTTCCCCTCCTTTTAACGTTCATTTAGTTACGTAACGGCTTTCCTTTTGTGAGCATATGTTGCATACGCTGTTGAGTTTTCGGTTCAGCTACGAGACTTAAGAAAGCTTCACGTTCTAAATCTAATAGATATTGCTCATCTACTTCTGTTCCTTTTGGCACACGTCCACCAGCTAAAACAAATGCGAGCTTTTCAGCAATTTTCAAGTCGTGATCACTAATGTGACTACCAAAATGCATTGTTTTCGCGCCAAGGAGCATCGTCGCGTACCCGGTTTCACCTACAACCGGAATCTTTTTACGTTGAGGTGGTTGATAGCCTGAGTCTGCAAGGTGAAGTGCTTTTTGCTTCGCATCGTACAGCAAATGATCACCGTTTACACTTATACCGTCTTGTGGACGGATATAGCCTAATTCAGCAGCTTCCTGGGCACTCGTTCCGACTTTTGCCATCGCAATCGTTTCAAACACTTGATTCGCGACACTTTGGAGATCAATATTTGCACCTTTCGGCAAGCGTTCTAACTGGCGTAAGTAAAGCTCCTTGTTTCCACCGCCGCCTGGGATAAGTCCTACTCCTACTTCGACGAGTCCCATGTAGGTTTCAAGTGACGCTTGAATACTAGCAGCAGGCATTGACACTTCCGAACCGCCACCTAGTGTCATGCCAAACGTACCGGCTACTACTGGCTTTCCTGAATAACGAATCTTTGCCATCGTTTTCTGGAATTGACGGACAACAAGATCGAGTTCTGGATAGTTCATGTCTTGAGCTTCCATCAAAATCATCATTAAATTGGCACCGACGCAGAAGTTTTTCCCTTGGTTGTTAATAACGAGACCTTTATAGTTTTTTTCTACTTCATCGATAGATTTTGAGATCATCTGCATGACATCCAGACCGATGGAGTTGTTTGGAGAAGTGAACTCAAGATTTGCGACACCATCTCCAATATCGATAAGAGAAGCACCAGCATTCTTCATAATGACCTTGATTTCTTCTTTTTTAAGCGTTTTTAGATTGATTATTTTCGGGTTAAATTCGGCTTTAACATAGACTCCGTTTTCGAAGTATTCATTATTTTCACCATAGAAGGAGGTTACGCCAGATTCGAGCATCTTTTTAACTGACTCAGGAATTGTTTCGCCTTCCTCTTCCATCCGTTTCACTGATTTTTCAATGCCGATCGCATCCCACGTTTCAAATGGGCCAAGTTCCCAACCGAAGCCCCATTTCATCGCTTCGTCAACCGCTTTTACGTTGTCTGCAATTTCGTGAAGTTTTTCGCCGGAGTATAGTAAAACAGGCTTTAAAATGTTCCATACGAGCTCACCGGCACGATCATCCGCGTATACAAGCGCTTTCAATTTATCGGCCTTTGACTTCGCCTGTTTACTTTGTTGTACAGAAGGAGCTTTTAATTTCTTGCGTGGTCCATACTCCATCGTTTCATAATCAAGCTCGAGGATTTCACTCCCGTTTTCGCCTTTTTGTTTCAAATAGAATCCTTGACCGGATTTACTTCCGATCCAGCCTTTTTTGGCCATTTCTTTCATAAAAGCAGGAGGATCAAAAACATCCTTCTCCTCACCCTCAACTTGATCGTAGACGTTTTTCGCTACATGCAGGAACGTATCGAGACCGACGACGTCAAGCGTGCGGAAAGTGGCACTCTTTGGGCGACCAATTGCCGGTCCTGTCACTGAATCCACTTCTCCTACTGAAAAGCCGCGTTTCGTCATTTCTCGAACCGTCACAAGTAGTCCGTACGTTCCGATACGGTTTGCAATAAAGTTGGGTGTATCTTTTGCTTCGACAACACCTTTTCCTAGTACATTTTCTCCAAATGTTTTCACATATTCAAAGACTTCTGGTTTCGTAGCCTTTGTTGGAATGACTTCTAATAGTTTTAAGTAACGAGGCGGATTAAAAAAGTGAGTGCCTAAGAAGTGTGCACGGAAATCTTCCGAACGACCTTCTGACATCGCTTCAATGGATATCCCTGACGTATTTGAACTAACAATACTTCCGGGTTTACGATACGCTTCTACTTTTTCAAACACCTTTCGCTTGATATCTAAGTTTTCAACAACAACTTCGATGATCCAGTCAACTTCACCAAGCTTCTCCATGTCATCATCGATATTCCCAGGTGTAATAAGTTCTGCATTTGCCTTTTTTGCGAGAGGCGCTGGTTTTTGCTTCTTTAACTTGCCAATCGCTTCCGCTGCTAAACGGTTACGAACTGTCTTATTTTCTAATGTCAGCCCTTTTTTCTTTTCTGCTTCCGTCAATTCCTTCGGGACAATGTCCAAAAGAAGTGATGGAATCCCGATGTTAGCTAAGTGTGCTGCTATTCCAGACCCCATCACTCCAGAGCCTAACACCGCTACCTTTCCGATTCTCCCAACCATGAAGGACCTCCTTCTTTCCTTTGAATGAATACTCATTCATTTTTTCTTCAAAAAAATATGCGTTTTCGATACACGCTACTTCTTTCATTTTGTTTACACTTTAACTATATAAAAATTTCGTCTATTACGCAACCATATTGACAGAAAATTTTCTTTATTTCTATTTATGAGTATGTCATTAGCTCAGAAATCATTCATATGAGAAGCATATGTAGTGTCTTCGGGCCTTTATAACTAAGGCTGTTTTCTAAAAGATTGTTGTTCTTGACACAAAATATATAAACTGCGACATAGAAGTAGATTGATTTCCGCTCCGGACAGTCGCTTTCCGCGGAAAGCGTAGTGTATTTCCGAAGCGGTAGGTGATGTCGCAGTTTATTTCAGCTGCGAAGATTAAAAGCAACAATACATACGAAAAGAACCATAATTAAAAGTGAAATATTAAACTTGGCTGATGCCTTCATAATTCTGAGCAAAGGGGATAATCATTTTTCTTTTTTATACACATCATCCATTTGAAATGAAGAGTTGCTTCTCGCTAAAAGTTCCGCATACTTCTCCTGTTTCAGCAAAAACTACTGACGATGATTTTGAACCGTTTCTAACAACCGCGAAGGAGGATTGAACATGCAACAGCAATATCAAACTCAACAAGGTCAACAGGTGATGCCTCAACCACCGAACGTTGTTACGAGTAAAGACCACCTGTATATTACCGACATGCTTTCCTGGAACTTACTTTGTATGAAAAAAGCTCACCAATTTTCACAGCAATGTCAAGACCAGCAAATTAAAGATGCGTTAGATCAAGCCGGTCGTATGCATTATATGCATTACCAAACGTTATTGACGCATTTACAAAATAACACCCAGCCCAATCAAATGCAGTAAGGAGAGTGAAAAAAATGAATCAAAATCAACCAGGCGGCGGTCAAGGTGGTATGAATCAGCAGCAGGCTAAAATTGAAAACCCGAAAACACAAACACCTGAATCCCCGCAAATGAATGACCGTGATTACATTAATGATATGTTATCAACGGAAAAGTATATGACAACTGCGTATAGTACTGCTTTAAACGAAGCCAGTCACGAAGGGTTATACAAGGATGTACAAAGCATCTTTAATGAGACTCAAAATTGCCAGCGCGACTTATTTAACCTTATGTTTGAAAAAGGCTGGTATAGTTTTGATGCCGCTACCCAACAAACATTGGATCAATCGCATCAGCAATTCTCAGGGTACAGTACACAGTTTCCGTACAATCAAAATAATCCTGTTTCATAAGTATAAACCTCAGCATCGTTCAACAAGCTCTATTTCCTGGGAGATTGAAGAACTTTTTGGCTTCTTCTGACAGACCAAAGTGATCTCGTAGCTTATTCACGGTGTAACGTTTGTCGCTAGACCTAGATATTTAAAACGTAGATTTTATGTTTCTTAACTCAAAACGCGTTTGGATATTTAATTATTCAGGCGCGTTTTCATTTTAGATTGAAGGAGGAACGAACTGTTCGCCCCTCCACCAATTGAAGTAAATTGTATTACTTATTATTCATCCACACATCACCATCTTTGTACGTCATTTGCTCCGGATAACGTAGGTCCACAACTTCCTCTTGTACTTTTTGTGTCGGTGCTTTTGTTCGCAATGAGACAACTACAATAGTAATGATGGCTGCAGCTGCTCCAAACACACCCGCACCTGTATCTTGAATCCCTGCAATCATAAAACTCCCGGATTGTGCAGCAAAAATATAGGAAAGAGTGACGAATAACCCTACCAACATACCCGAAATTACTCCAGGCCCGTTAGCTCGCTTCCACCAAACTCCCAGTAATAAAGCTGGGAAGAATGTACCAGAGGCAAGTGCGAATGCCCAAGCAACAATCTGCGTAATAACTCCAGGTGGATTCAATGCAATGAGTCCAGCTAAAACAGTAGCCGCTACAATGGTAATCCGACCTACAGCTAACCGGTTTTTGTCAGACGCATTTGGACGAAGCACACGGTAGTAAATATCATGTGCAAAAGAGGACGAAATCGAGATCATCAGTCCACCAGCTGTAGATAAAGCTGCTGCCATAGCCCCTGCTGCCATCAATCCAATAACAAAAATACCAAGGTTAGCTATCTCAGGTGTAGCCATCACGACAATGTCATTGGAAATCATCAGTTCATCCCACTGCAAAATGCCATCACCGTTATGATCAGCAATCTGCAATAAGTTTGTATTAATCCACGTCTCAGTCCAAGCCGGTAATTCGTCTATTGGCTGACCTACTACATTTCTCATTAGTATAAAACGAGAAAATGCTGCGTAGGCTGGAGCTGATAGATAGAGTAGCCCAATAAATAATAAGGCCCATGCTCCTGACCACCGAGCAGCTTTCATCGTGGACACTGTGTAAAAACGTACAATAACATGCGGTAAACCTGCTGTACCAGCCATTAAAGTAAACATAAGTGCCATAAATTGCCACTTCGATCCGTTTTCAAAAGGAGCAAAGTATTCAGACAACCCTAATTGTCGGTCGATTTCCCCTAACTCGGAGACAACCTGTCCGTACGAAACCCAGGGTAATGGATTATTGGTGATTTGAAGTGACATAAAAATAACCGGAATTAAATAGGCGATGATTAAAATGATGTATTGTGCTACCTGTGTCCAAGTGATTCCTTTCATCCCACCGAATGCTGCATAAAAAGCAATTAAAACAACACCAATAAGGGTTCCTACCTTAGCATCGACTTCTAGTAAACGTCCAATAACGACTCCAGAGCCAGACAGTTGTCCTATGGAATATGTAAAACTAATAATAATCGTACAAACAGCTGCTATCACTCTGGCAGTGTGGCTACGATAACGGTCACCGATAAACTCAGGAACAGTATACCTTCCATACTTTCTAAGTTGTGGTGCTAGTAGGAAAGTTAAGAGTAAGTAACCTCCTGTCCACCCCATAATATAGGCCAGTCCATCGTAACCGAGCAGCATCACTGTTCCAGCCATACCAATGAACGATGCTGCACTCATCCAGTCGGCCCCAATCGCCATTCCATTAAATGCCGGCGGGATACCGCGACCAGCTACATAAAAGTCAGAAGTCTGACGCGCCTTATTGTAAATGGCAATTCCAATATAAATAGCAAATGTAAGTAGTATTAACCCTAGTGAAACGAGAAACTGTACATTTTCCAACCGTCCATCCCCCTCTTAAGAAAATAACAATACCATTCGTCTAATCATATTTTTGAAGTACGTTTTAGGTTCGACCGTCGCTGTACTGTAGTTGTATTTTTGTAGTGAAGGTAATTCGGGTGGGTAGGAGCAATGGTTTCTTTGCTCTTCATGGTGGAGTTAGATGAGTAAAGCTTTAATGGTCTGCCGTCTTTCCATAACTCAACTGCTCGTTCGCCTCTTCGTCAATGCCATACTTCTGGTCAATGCGATCGCTTACTTTTGCATTAATAAATAAAAGGATAATAAAGGTTAGGATGGAGCCTTGTGCCCCCATAAAATAGTGGAACGGGAAACCAAGCACTGGCACTTGGAATTGAAGTGACTCTGCAAACAACACAACGCCAAACGAGACAACCAACCATATGCTGAGAAAAATAACAATATACTTATTCTTCTCTCGGGAATATGCATCTGCCATGGCCTTATCAATTTTCTTCATTAACTACCTCCCTCTCTCTTGAACAGTTATATGAAATTTAATTTTAGCTGCTTTCGTAAAGCTTGTTACTTTTTGAGCATTTATTCTGGCACGCTATGCGTGACAGGGTAAGCATCCGCTTTCATAACGCTCAAAAAAAAACAAACAGCTATAAGCGTATTTCTATTGCAGACTGAAAATGAATCTTACGGTTTCAAAAAATGGCGCGGGTACGAGAGCGATTTCTAAAGTTACATAGCCAATGATCGCGAATACTGGCAGCGACAAAAAAATAGGGCGTTGTTTTTTTATCGTTAAAATTACACTCGCAACAATAATAAATAAGAAAATTAATATCGTAATCACTAAAGCGAACCACCTCTCCTTTATGTAAAAATTTTATGCTTTTTCTCCGTTAGACTCACTTTGTTATAATACAGAATTTTTAGATAATTCTGTATATAAAAGTATGAGGTATCGAGTTTTATACGTCAACATGTATTTCTTTACTATTTTTTATTGAGACATTTTACCTACTATATAACAGTTTAAAACAGTAGTGCCTTCCTTATTTAATTTTAGCTAGATAACAACGTTTCAATATGAGTAATTTAAGTGTCTTTGGCAAATAGTATAATTATGACAACACCATCGATCATTTTTATTACATTACTAACCCTTTGGATAGCTGAGTGGTTTATTTTTAAAGAAAGTCCCCGGTTACGAAAGGAGGTTCTTCGTGTGAGATTTCTAGTAAAAGGGATGATCCTTTTTACTGTTATCCTCTCACTTGGTTCAGCATATCTGCTTGGGAAGTCGATTAACGAATCTATGCAGATGGCAAAAACGAGCGGACTGTTCTTTATGCTACTAGGCCTAATTCTACGCTATTGGACTTACGTGGTCACAAAAACATATTTTACACGGGGCATCCATCACGACGAAGAGCGGCCCTTATACAGTCACGGGCCTTTCCGGTTGCACCGCCACCCTTATCAAACAGGCTTTTTCTTTATCGTTTTAGGGGTAACTCTCTTTATGAGTGGACACTGGCTAGTTCTTATCGTTACTTTCACCTTACTTGGAAGCGCTCTTCATTACCGAATGAGCCTCGAAGAACGTATACTTCAGAACCGATATGGCGAAATTTATGAATACTGGTGTCGCCACAGATTCCGAATATTCCCATTTTTATATTAAAGAAAAGCGCAAGCGCCTTGGAGTCGTGCGACATAGGAAACTTGACTTATCGCCAAAAAAGGCGAAAGTCTTAGTTGATCTTGTACTTTCATCAAAAAATGGACTTATACAGAAAGTGCAAGCACTTTCGACTGGCAGATTGAAGCCGCTTTTTGGCTTCTTCTGACAGGCTAAAGTGACCTCGTAGCTTTCTCTTTCTCTGTTAGTCAAGCTCCGATGTGTATCCTCACGAGACAATCCTCAGCTTATTCACGATGTAATGCTAGTCGCTTGCGCTAGACATCGAAACGTAGATTTTTATACTTTCTTGACTTTTTAAGACAAACTGCATAGCGGCCTTTTAAAAAAGGAACCTCAAAAGGTCGGTTTTCGACCTCTTGGGGTTTTCTTGAAGCAATGAGCGATGTTTTCATAGTTGCGGGCACCATATGGAGCCATTGCAGTTATATTTATAGCACTTTTCAAAATGAATCTCTGAACTTATGCAGTATGTTCGGCTTTTTTGTCTTGAAGTTTTTTAGTGAATGTCTCTACATCTTCTGGTGTGATAAGAATCCAATCAAATGGCCTTTTGATAATAAGCCCTTCATCTAAAGCTGTACCAAACACCATGAGCATTGGGTATTCGTTACTCGTCCCTGACATAAAAGAATACCAGTATTTACGGCCATACAATTGAACCCCTCCGAGTTTAGTAAGCGGTTGATCGAGATTTTCTACCCACCTGATTTCCTCGTAAGGAATTCTCTGCAAGATATTTTTATTAAAATAAATGATAAGCTCTTTTTCTTCGAATCCATACTTCATCCTACCGTCGAGCCTCTGATTCCAGCCTAAATGCATACTCCAGTTCGTCGAGGCTGATAACGCTATAAACAAAGGTAACCATAGTACAACCATCGGATAATCAAGTAAAGAGAATCCGGGGTGAAACAATAGAAAAAGAAAACCTCCAGCTAAACCCGGTATCATGATTCTCTCTATCCATACCGTAAAAAGATCCGCTTTCCGGTACTTTCCGGTCAGTTTTTTTGTTTTAGCTGCCACAAATACAGAATCACTATGTTTATGACCAACGCCTGCCATATAATAACCACTCCCCCACAAAAACTCTCACACTTTACCCTACCACTTTTTCCAAATTATTCAATCCCTTCACTCAGTGCTGTTGTTGCCCACTCGGTGCCTGACCCCTGAACAATTGTGTAATAAAAGCCGCAGCCATTGATTGGCTGCGGCTTTTATGCTAAGCTGCGTCTTCGATCTTTTTCCAAAAGCGATCTTTCGCATTTTGGATTTGGCGCTCGCGTACTTCTTCGTTACGGATGTTTTCAAAGTTCTCGATTTGCTTGCTTTTCACATTATAGAAATGCTTTTGCTTATCATTAAATCCGTCTACAAAGTCGATTTCTCCACGTGGCTTCAGTTGAATAGTACCATCAAATTCACTGGACACACCTGTAACTGAAAGCACGTCTCCTTCAGTAAATACGATGTCATCATACTCTAAACCTGTCCGGTTATCCACACGTACTCGTACAGAGGACTCGTCACGTAAAGAAACCGCATCGAATTCAAAAGTACCAAAATCGTTAACCGACTCGAGATTCGCCACTTTTACGTACTCGACGTTTACAAGCTTAGCTTCATTTCCTTCCCCAACTTCACCTGGCATAAGAGTAATAGGTGTTGGAACCTCAGCCTCTCCTAAAACTTCCACAGCTTGCACGTCTGTAATTTGGCGTTCTCCACCAAAACTGCCTACAAGACCTGTAACTTTAATTTCATGACCTTTTTCTATATCCTCATCGCTCTGGAAGACATAGATTCCTGCTTCATCATCTTGTACGTAAAACCCTTTTTGTCCCCAAGCACCTGCGTCTGTTGTGGATACCCCGATCACAGTCACGAGCTCTCCTTCATCTAATCCGCGAGCTTCGGAAATGGAGACTTCTTGAGGAGTTGGTTCTTCCACCTCTTCCTCAATAAACTGCATATCTACTGGGTTTCTAAGTCCCGGTTTTGTGTGGTACGCTTCGAGGCTCCCCTCTACTAAAACGCGCTCTCCTACGTTTTGTGGATTCGACTCTAATCCGAACTCACTTCGGTAATCTGTAGTAATTTGAACAAATAGCATTTTATCTAAGTTCGTTTCATCTGGGCTATCTGCCAATGCGTAGTTAAAATCATTTGAGAATGGTGCTTCAAAATTAACACTTGTTCCTGAAACAACATGACCTACAATGTAACCTGCTACTTTCGCATCTTCACCTTGGTTTTCAATCGCTTCAGCTACAGTTAAGGCGTCTCCGGGTGCTGGTCCTGGTTCTTCGCCGCCTTCCCCGTACTCGATGGAAATGCGCTCCCCTTCAACATAGTCAATCGGTCCGTCGTGATTCGTAACATACTCAACGGTTGACTCCCACACTTTTCCGAACTCTTCGTCTACAACATTATCACCTAAGTTGTAGAATCCTTGCCCGTGCATGAAGTCGTTATAACCGACTGTAAATGTATCTGCATCTTCTACTTTTGTACCGTCAGTGTAGAACACGGTAATCTCATCAAAACGATTTGATGTCTCGTCTCCTTCCACTAATTCATAAGTCAATCCAGAAATTTGAACATCAACACCACTATGATAGTTTGCTTGTTCAAGAAGCACTTCTTTCAAGCGTTCACCATTTGTTTCTACGACAACAATCTCATTTCCGAAAGCATCTAAGCCTTCGATCATTTTATCTGTGATCACACCTGGTGCAATATTCCCTGAAATCGAGGAAGCGTTTAACACAGCTACATCCGCTTCTGTTTTCGAACGAACGGAATCAGTGTAAAGATTTCCTAAACCGCTGTCCCCTTTAGCATTATTTTCAGAGCTTAATCCATTCTCAGTCTCACCGATGACTTCACCTTCAATTGGCGCATCGTCTGCTACAGAGACGCTAATACGCCCCTCATCAGTAGAATAATCAATGTCTTGACCATCCTCAGTCAGTTTTTCGGAATAACTAATCATAGCCTCCGTCATTAAGCCAACCTCATCAACTATTTCTCCAACAAAGTCGTAACCGCCACCGCCAGTACCGATATAATCAGCAACAGCAACGGTATAGGTAGCTTCAGGATCTAATGTTTCACCATTAACCGTTAAATTTGCCTCGTAATAGTTTCCCGAATCATAGGTTAAAATCTCGTAATGCAGACCAGAAGTTTGCAAGTCTACTGAATTTCGACGGCTAAAAGAAAATTCAATTACATCTTGAACTGCTTCCCCCGTCATTTCAATTAACATAATTTCGTTAGCGAATGGTTCAACTGTAAAAATATCGCGCTTCGTTAATTCTCCGGGCGCAATACTGTCACGGATTCCCCCATTGTTTGTAAGGGCAATATCTGCATCCCCTGCATCTCTCATCGCATCTGTCCAAAAGTTTCCGAGTGGCGCATCGCGAACTGTACGACCATCACGACTCAACCCCGTGTTGGAATACCCGATCACTTCATCCAGAACTTCATCCATTTTGTCGTTCCAATAATCAATAATATCCTGAGTTGGCTGATGAACCTCTGTCAAATCACTGGTAGGCTGTAAAAAACCTTCCACATTTGTCACATCTCGAGATCCTTCGTTAACTGTAATCGATAAGTTCCCTACATGGCTGCCGTTTGCTCCAGCTTGCGTAATCGGAGTACCATTGACAACTTGAGGAGAATTTAAAATTGTGTGAGAATGTCCTCCTATAATCACGTCAAAAAAGTCAACATTTTCCGCAAGTTTGCGATCCTCTGTATAGCCGTGGTGAGTTAAGGCTATAAAAACGTCGACTTCGTCCGCCTTATCTGCATATTCTAGTGCCGTTTCAATTGGATCATGAAACTCTAATCCTACAATTCCTGCTGGAGCCGTAGAAGGAGGCGTTTCAGTTAAACCGAGAACCCCTACTGAAAGCCCTTCCAAGTCAAACTCTACATATGGCTCAGGCTGTTGGATTTTAATTGACTCATCTACTACTTCGGTGTTTGCACTGATCCATGGAAAATCAGACTCTGCTACCCGGTTTTGGAACTCTTCTTGACCATAGTCAAATTCGTGATTTCCAATCGTCAGAGCATCGAGCTGCATTTCATTCAAAACTTCAATAATCGGTTTGCCAAACTCTAAGTCTACTACCGGGTTACCACTGAAAATATCCCCGGCGTCTAAAAATAGACTGTGATCTACTGATTCACGCTCAGATTCAATATAAGCTGCCGCTTTACCAAGCGGATCAATCCCTGAATGAATATCATTTGTATGTAAAATCTTCAACTCAATCTCGTCACTATCCGCGGCTTTAGCTGTTGGTGTTAACCCCAGTGCTCCTACAGCCGTTTGAAAAATAAGAAAAAACGCCATAATGAAGGTAAATACTTGCTTGTAACCTCGTTGTTTCTTCATTGTTTCCCTCCTTAAAAATTGTCCTACAATTTCATATTATTGCGTGTTCAAAAAGAAGGATAAAAAAAGCTTCGACAGCTATATTCCCTGAATTTTTTGAACACCCTCTATTATAAGACACATATTTACACAGTTTTACTAGCTTCTAAGAAAATAGTTACATTTTCATAAACAAATAGGTCAATTTGTTTATAAAACTTTATGCCCTAATTTATAAAACAATGTAAAAAGTCATAAATTGTACGGGGTCTGTCCCCCGAACTTTTTGTGCGGGGACAGTCCCCGCACAATTTTTACACCGCCATCAAAAAAACACTGGCCGCAGCCAGTGCTTTTTCTATTTACTTTTATGAGGTTTTCTTTAAGAATCCTGTGTATTTGCGGTCGATTAGTTGGCTCTCAATTCGTTTCATCGTATCAAGTGCAACACCCACAACGATGAGTAAGCCGGTTCCGCCAATTTGAATCGATGCCGGAAGACCCATGGCGACCGTAAAGAAGACAGGTATGATCGATACAGTTGCTAAGAACAGGGCTCCCACAAACGTAAGACGGTATAATACGCGAGTAATGTAAACCTCCGTCGTTTTGCCTGGACGAATACCTGGTACGTATCCGCTTTGCTTTCGCAGATTATCCGCCATTTGCTCTGGGTTCACTTGTACGAATGTATAAAAGTACGTAAACCCAATGATTAATGCGACAAATACAACCATTCCGATGGGTTGCGTCTGATCAAAGTTTTGTACAACCCAATTAGCAACCGGATTTGATTGATCAAAGAAGTTTGCGATTGTCGGTGGGAAAATGAACAGAGACATCGCAAAGATAACCGGGATAACCCCTGCTCCATTTACTTTAAGCGGTAAATGTGTGGATTGTCCGCCAGTAGGACGCCCGCCCGCTGCCATTTTCTTTGCATATTGTACTGGGATTTTACGCAGCGCCTGCTGAACGTAAATAACCCCGACGACAATTGCTAATACCGCTAATGCTAAAAGAAGAATAATGACAACGTTCATGAAAATCTGTTCGCCCGCCCCTTGAATATATGTAGCATAAAGCTGGTTTACACCACCTGGAATTGCTGCTGCAATACCGGCAAAAATTAATAATGAAATCCCGTTCCCAACACCATTTGCAGTAATTTGCTCACCTAGCCACATGAGGAAAGCTGTTCCTGCAGTTAGCACGATTGCAATCAACAAATACGTTACAAATGACGGATTAGGTACGAGACCTGGCATTAAATTATTAAATCCGATGGACATTCCTAATGCTTGAACGAAAGCAATTCCCACGGTGCCGTAACGCGTAAATTGTGCAAGCTTTTTACGTCCAGATTCGCCTTCCTTTGCCCATTCAGCGAATTTTGGAACAACGTCCATACGAAGTAATTGTACGATAATAGATGCAGTAATATAAGGCATAATTCCGGTTGCAAAAATCGAAAAGTTCTCCAGTGCACCGCCACCAAATGTGTTTAAAAATCCGAATGCTGCCATTCCTTCAAAGTCAATGACACTTGCATTTACCCCAGGTGCTGGAATATGAGCACCGATGCGAAAAACAATAAGCATTAATAAAGTAAAAATAATTTTGTTTCGTAGATCCCCTACTCGAAAAATATTACGAAATGAATGAAACATACTTGCACCTCAACCCCTTCTGATGTCCTCTCCCATAAAGAAGTGAAATTCTTAAGTAATGAAGCCTGTCCATCACTTTGGACTACGCCCCCTCGCGTCTCCCACAATCCCCATATCATTTCAAATGAACTGAACTTCTCCAAAATAATTAAGAGGATAAACGTAATGTTCTACTAGTTTAGCACAAAATCCTCCAAAAGTTTTGAGAATTTTCTATATTCGACAAAACAGGTGTTATTTTGCGCGTTTTTTGCAAGACAAAAAAAGAGAATTACCGCGCGTGTAAGCGCCGACGTTTTTCAGCATTCAGCAAACCAAATCGTCCATCGATCTCGATCTACAATAGACTTAACATCGATATTTTTATCCCATTCAGCTTTAAGTTTGGAAATGAGCTGTTCAATTTCTTCATCTGTAAGTTCAAATAAAATCGAACGCCCTTGACGAGTTCGAAGCGAATGAGCAAGTTCACCAAAGCTTTCATAAACCTCTCTCGCTTCCCATATTTGTTGCTCTCGAACCGTCTTAAACCCCGCTTCCGTTAATGCCTCCCTCACATCGTAAGAAGAATGACGCCGTTTCTTTTCTATTTCTTTTAACCTTGGAAACAAAGAAAAAAAGTATCCTCTCAGATGAGTAGCACTACCTGGTAAAAAACAATCTTCTTCCGTCCGGTCTTGAATGATCACCGAACCTCCACCGCGAACGATTCTTTTCATCTCTTTAAAAAGGGGATTCAATTGCGAAATATGGTGGATGACTGCCCGGGTTAATAAAAAATCAAAGGATTGATTCGGAAACCCTGTCTGATCTGCTTTTCCTAGCTTGAAATTAACCTTTTCATTGCTACCTAAAGAGTCTTTTGCTGCATCAAGCATCACTGGGGATTGGTCAAATGCCGTTATTCTTCTTGCACCTAATTGAAGCAGCTTTTCCGTATAAATTCCGCCACCACAGCCAATATCTACACCTACTTTATCCTTGACCTGAACTTCCTTGCCAATGAGCGCCATCCAAGCATCGTCAACTTTCCGATTCGCATACACTTGTTCATTTTTCCGATCAAAAAAATTAATAGACACTGGAAAACCACCTTCCAATTGATCTAACTACCATTATATAGCAAGAACCTTCCGCAGACACGAAACGAAAGTACTAAGAAAAATTCCGTAAAACCGCACAGCGGTCTTCTATTAATAACAGCGTCAGCTCGCATGTTTTTAAGTCTCAAGGATGCTTTTCCCTTGAGACGCACGGCCTGAAGGTAGCTGTCCGCTCTATACTTTCTCATCTCTCAAGAAAAGTGTAAGGAGCCCGCTAATCGGTTACATGCAAATGTTCTGTTCGATAAAAAGTGCTCTTTACTTTTAATTCGGCAGGTTATTTGACAGGAGTCGATGGCGCCTGGAGCTAGACACTTAAACGAGATTTTTATGCTTTCTTAACTCTTCAAAAAAACACCGTCATTTAACGGTGTTTTCCTATTTCACATCATCTGGATTCGGATTCTCATGTTTTTCTTTTAACACCTCTTCAAAAACAGAAGGTGGTTTCTCTTCATGGGTGATGAGTGCCTTACCAAGAATATTTTCAAGATCACCAACAGTTACCGGTTTTGCTTTAGGCATAAATTCATAGCCCAGCTGTCCATTGGCTTCCAATGTACCAATTTTGACATCGGCAAAACTTGAAATGCCATTTTGTCTAAGCCTTAATTCCAGTTGATCAACAGTAAATCTTAATTTTTTCAACTTATCATATTGAATCTGGCCATTTAAGATAACAACTTGTGATTTTCCTGTAATAAGCTTCTCTAATGTATTACTTTTCACCTGAATCCATTCGAACAAAATTAGTATCAAAATAAAAATCATAGCTGCCCCAACTGTTCTCCATATACTATCTTCAATAATAGGTTGAATGATAATCGCACCAATGGAGATCATGACAACAGTTTGAGCTACTGTCATTTGGCTAATTGATTTTCTTCCAGAAAGCCTTAAGAGAAGTAAACCCGCTGGCACTAATATTAACGATTCCCATATAAAACTAAAATCCACAGCTATCACCTATGTATAAAAAGAGTATAGATTATAGCTTTACCGGTTTTTGTAAAGTTATGTCTTACTTTTTATTTAAATTCGCTTTATTGTGAGGAAAAGGGCAGTGTTCGAATACAATGTGAGAAACCTAGGAAGCTCTCTGGATCACATTAAATTTTGCTAGCATAATACACGATAAAGCGCTCCATATAACCCCGATTCTCCCTTAATTTGACTGGTGTAAAGCCGTTCACTAACTTCACTTTGAACCGGATTATGAAGGAGAGGCTTCAACTTTTCCTTAATCAAGGTTAGAAACTCCGGATGATTGTTCATAACTCCTCCGCCTATTACTACAACATGAGGATCTAGGATTGAAAATAAATGCTGCAAACTAAAAGCAAGATATTGTGCTGTTTTACGCATAACAACAGCTGCAGTTGGGTCACCTTCATAATATTTATTAAACACTTGCTCTGTAGTCATTCCAGAGTTGTTGTACAATGTTTTTCCGGCAGCTTCTATTGCAGGTCCTGAAGCGAGCTCTTCTAAGGTTTTAACATTCTCACTTTCCCTATAAGTAGAAAAGCCTATCTCTCCAGCCATCCCTGAACCTCGGATAAAACGACCTTCGCTTATAATATAAGCAGAAATTCCGGTACTAACGGTTACATAGACAAAGGTCTCTTTCTTTAAATCAAACGTCTTCCATTCACCATATGCAGCCATAGCTACATCATTATCCATCACAATTTCAGCATGACAAAACCTTTCCTTAAGCTGCTTGGCCAAAGGGAAATCTCGCCACGGTAGATTATTTTGGTAGACTGCTATGCCATTATTTGAATCAACTTGTCCTGGCACCCCTAGTCCAATTAATTTGATATCGTCTCTCTTTACTCTCGCTAATTCTAGCACTCTATCAAAAGCGAAACATAAAGAGTGGAAAGCAGACTCAGAACTTTGTACATCGTTCTTTACTTTAACCCGATGTGTCATTTCCCCATTTTCGTCAGCTAATGCTGCAGAAATTTTCGTCCCTCCAATGTCTGCGATTAATATCTTCTTCACATAAATGCCCCCTTAAGAAAGCTTCAACTTGACCACTTGTGTTAAGTTGCGAGGCTCATCAGGGTTGTACCCTAATTTAATCGCCCGGTGAAAAGCTAGAAGCTGAAGATGCGGAACATTAAGAACGAGATTATTACGATCAGATAGCGTTCCTCCATGATTGATAACATAATCTGCAGAAAAGTCAGTCGTGAACTGGCCTAATACCAGCACTGAACCTTTGAATTTCTGAATGTCACGAACGAGCTCTTGATCAAGAGTTTCCGTACTAGATTGTGAAGTCATGACGACGACGGTTGATTCATCGACAATCGAGATCGGTCCATGTCGAAGCTCAAGCGTAGAGTAGCTCTCACACTCTGTTTGGGTCATTTCTTTCAGCTTTAATGTCGCTTCCTTCGCTATACCATTATTCAACCCAGTACCTAGGAAAATAAAACGCTTATTCGAAAGATTATCAGCAATAGGTTTGGTTACCTCCCATTTTTCTAATAGCTTACTTGTTAACGAAGGTACTTGCTTTAACTCAGACAAGTCGACCCCTGAAGAAGCTGTTTTCGCTCCAAAAATTTGCAATGCAAACAACATATTAGAAAAAGATTGTGTCATGACAACACTTTTCTCTTTAATGTGTTCAAGTGAAATAACTTGATCAGATAGCTTTGCCATTGGACTATCTCCATGACAAGTAACAGAAAGAGTCTTCACATTTGAACGCTTTTGTAACATTTCCAGTGCTGCTACCACCTCGGAAGTCGTTCCAGAGCGCGAAATAGCAACTACATTGTAGCTCTTACCTTTAAGAAGGCTGTTATCAGGATGCATGAAAACCTCTGAAGCAGGAAGGGCTGTTCCTATTTTCCCTGTCACCTCCTGAAAATAGCGTGCAGCAGACAGGGCAAGGTAAAATGAAGTGCCACAACCGATAAAGAGGTGCACATCCGCATCATTTTCACTAAATACCTGGTTGTTTACTACCTCATAAGTCCTCTCTAATTGATTCGCTTGGTTTATGATTTCTTCATATGTGTACATAAATAAATGACCTCCTTCTTAATTAAAAAGTGGTGACTTCCTCCACTTTTATTTGTGATTTCAACCGTGTAAAATCAGAAACCTCTATTTCTCCGGCAAAAGATTTCAATGTATTTGCTGCTCCACAAGCCGAAGCAAAAGTAATAACCTCCTCATCAGAAAGATGTTTATAAAAGCCTGCAGCCAACCCAGCTAACATTGAATCTCCACTTCCAACGCTATTGAGAACGTTTAGTTCCGGGACTCTAGCTCGATACACCTTTTGGCTTGTTATAAAAAGTGCCCCTTCTCCTCCTAAGGAAATACAGACGTATTGAATCCCCTTATTAATCAGATCCTTTCCTATATCAATAAATTCTGAAAGTGAAAGCGTTGATTTACCGACATATTGCTTAATCTCATACTCATTAGGCTTTACAGCATATGGGGCTTTTTCAATTCCTTTCACAAGTGAAATTCCACTGGAATCTAAAATTGCTTTTGATCCCCTTTCTTGAATCATTTGAATAAGCTTAGCATAGCCATCTTCTGGAACACCTTTTGGAAGACTTCCTGACAACGTGACGATCTTACTACTTTCAGCCACTCTTTTGACCCAACGACAAAGGTGTACCCATTCTTCTTCAGTAATGTATGGTCCAGCTTCTAACAGTTCCGTTTCCTCTTTTTTACCTTCATCAATAATCGACATGCAGACACGTGATTCACCCTGGACAGGGATAAAATCATGAGCTATTCCTCTTTCTGTCAAGAGCTCTTTAATTTTCTGTCCATTATTCCCGCCAACAAATCCACCAGCTTTGACCAAAACATCTAATCTATGAAGAACCTTTGCGACATTGTTCCCTTTGCCTCCCGGTTCACTATGCATCGCTCTCGACCTATTTGTTTTCCCCGTTGAAAAAGAAGGTAAGTAATAGGTTTTATCTAATGCTGCATTTAACGTAATCGTTGTGATCATTGTGTTAAACCTTAACAGACGATTGCAGCATGGTTATTTTTTCTTTAACAAGATCTTTTACAGCATTAGCAGCTGGAACAAAATATTTGCGAGGATCGTTTTGAGATGGGTTTTTACTAAAATACCTACGAATTTCTTCTGCAAAAGTGTCCTTCAGTTCTGTTGAAAAGTTTATTTTAGCAACGCCGAAGTTTAAAGCTTTTCCAACACTTTCAGCAGATACTCCCGAAGCTCCATGCATAACCAATGGGCATTCGGTACGCTCAAAAATCTCTCTTAATAAGTCGAACTGCAATTGAGGTTCTTGTTTATACATCCCATGTGCCGTTCCAAAAGCTGGTGCAAAAGAGTTTACCTTCGTTACTGTTACGAACTCCTCCGCTACTTGTGGATCGGTAAATAGAGCTGAACCTTCCTCTACTTCAAGATCATCTTCAACTCCCCCGATCCTACCTAACTCTGCTTCAACTGGTACATCTACAGAGTGGGCAGCCTCGACTACTTTTTTTACAAGGTCAATATTCTCACTTAAAGGTAAATGAGAACCGTCGATCATGACCGAGGTATAGCCCGCACGCAAGCATTTGACTACAATGTCATATGAATCCCCATGATCTAGGTGTAAAGAAACCGGAATACTTGCTTGTTCAGCTGCAGATTCAGCCATCGCTTTCATATAATTAATGCCAACGTATCGAATCGTTCCTGGTGTTGTTTGCAAAATAACAGGAGTGTCTAATTCTTCTGCACCAGCAACAACCGATTTGATCATTTCCAGGTTGTGAGCACCAAAAGCCCCAATTGCGTAATGATTTCGATAAGCATCCTTTAATATGTCCTGTGTTGGTACTAATCCCATAATATCCCTCCACTATAGATGGGTTGTTGGTACAAGTTGTCATTTAGAACAACTCATAGCTTCTAAATACTTGCTATGAGTTGATATCTTATTAAATGAATTTAAAAGAAGACAGCTTCCTTCACACCGCTCGCCTCTAGGGGACCACACCCTTGAGCCTTTATAACATATGGTGGAAGCGGTTTTCCTATTGGCTATGTTAATTCGGTATAAAAACGGCAACGATCTCCACGTACAATCGACTTACAAAATTCCACTGGATTATCCTTCCCATCATAAGCAATTCTTTCTAGAAGTAATGCAGGAAGCCCAGATTCGGTCTCGAGATAGGTACTTTCTTCGGGCCTGATTAATACAGGCTCGAAAGCTTCCTTTGCACGCGTAACTGTAACACCAAACTGCTGATCCAGTAGGTCGTAAAGAGAGACCTGCCCTACTTTATTAAGCTCGTCAATATCCGTAACAACCCTTTTCGGTAAAAATGACGATTCTAGAATATACGGCTCTTCATTCGCACATCGTAACCTTTGTATTTCAATCACGGATTCACTTTTTTTTAACTGAAGTGCTTCAATTACTTTATGACTTGGAACAACTTCTTCTATTTTTAGAATAATGTCCTTAGGGTTTAGTCCTTTTTCCTTCAACACCTTGCTGAAACTATAAAACCCCATAAGTGATTGTTGCATTTTCGGTTTGGCTACGAATGTTCCTTTCCCCTGCGTACGATAAAGAGTTCCCTCCTGAACGAGCTCTTCAATAGCTTTTTTTGCAGTGTTGCGGCTTACATTAAATTGGTCCATTAGTTGGTTTTCCGAGAAAATCTTCTCTCCAGGTGCCCAGTGACCATTATCGACTAATTCTTGTAACCTCTCCTTTAACTGGTGATAAAGTGGGATTATACTATTGACTTCTAGAGGTTTCATTGTGTCCTCTTTCCTCCAAGCTTAAATACTATAGTGATTTATTTGAAAATTTAATTAAAGTATAACCACCTCCCATTGTAGTGTCAATCCAACAACCAGAATAACTAAAAATAATTAGTTAAACCAAAATAGTATTATTGTTTTTAATGATGATTATCCCCTTTGCTCAGAATTATGAAGGCATCAGCCATGTTTACTATTTCACTTTTAATTATGGCTATTTTCGTATGTATTGTTGCTTTTAATCTTCGCAGCTGAATTAAACTGCGACATCACCTACCGCTTCGTAAATACACTACGCTTTCCGCGGAAAGCGACTGTCCGGAGCGGAAATCAATCTACTTCTATGTCGCAGTTTATATATTTTGTGTCAAGAACAACAATCTTTTAGAAAACAGCCTTACTTATAAAGGCCCGAAGACACCACGACACTTCTGCGGAAGTATAATATTCTTCTAATATGAATGATTTTTGAGCTAATGACATACTCATATTGTTTTTTATTTTGAACTCCCCATTGTTATCCCTTCTATAAAGTACCTTTGAAGGAATATAAATATAACAATCATTGGCCAGATCGCTAACAATGATCCTGCCATTAATATCGGGAAATTTGTTGCATATTGACCTTGTAATGAGGCTAATCCTGCTGATAAAGGCAGCTTGCTCGGAGAACTATTTACTATTAAAGGCCACAAAAGGTCATTCCAAGACCATAAGATCGTAAAAATCGATAGTGAAATAAGAGCTGGTTTAGTCAATGGGAGTAAAATGTAAAAAAATATTTGAAAATGATTACATCCATCAATTTTAGCCGCTTCATCCAATTCTTTAGGTAGCGACATAAAAAATTGTCGAAGTAGAAACACTCCAAATGCACTGAATAAACCTGGTACAATTAATGCTTTTAACGTATTTAGCCAATCTAACTCCACCATGATTAGAAATTGAGGAATAGCATATGCTTGTAGAGGTACCATGAGAACTGAGAGTGTAATTAAAAAAAGGATATTCCTACCTGGAAATGCAATTCTAGCAAAAGCATAGGCTGCTAAGGAGCATAAAATAAGTTGTCCTATCGTTCGTCCAGCAGTCATAAGAATTGTATTCCAGTAAAAGTGAAGAAAGGGCATATAATCAAAAACTTGAACGTAAGAATTCCAATTCCAAATTGCAGGGATAATTGTAGGAGGTAACTGAGTTGCTTCCCCCATAGTTTTTAAAGATGTTAAAATCATCCAAAGAAAAGGAATGATCATGAAGACAGCTCCAACTGATAATATTAGGTGAAGAATTAGTTTTGTACTCCGTTTTATTTTCAATTAATTCATCCCCCTAACCATAATGCACCCATTTTTTTTGGTACTTTAATTGAAAAATAGTAACTAAAAGAATAATTAAGAAAAGCATTATTGAAATTGCCGCACCATAACTTAAATCATGATTAATAAATGCTTCACGATAAAATAAAAAGACAAGCGTTTGACTGGAAGTTGTAACAGGACTATTAATCCCCACCATCATATAAATAAGCTCAAATGTCTGTAATGTACTAATAATCGATATTACAGTAACAAAAAAGAGAGTAGGTGTTATTAACGGAATTGTTATATTAAAAAACTTTGCCAAAGGTCCTGCTCCGTCGATTTCTGCTGCTTCATAATAAGTAGGAGAAATATTTTGTAAACCAGCTAGTATAATTATCATGTTATATCCAATCGCGGCCCAAATCGCTACTATGATAACCGAATAAAGCGCTATATTGCTATCTACTAACCAATACGGCCCATCTATCCCAATTAATCCAAGAGAATAATTAATTAATCCATAATCCCCGTTATATAACCATCTCCACACCATTCCAATTGCTACAGGCATTGTAATAACTGGTAAAAAGTAAAGTGTTCTATAAATGGTAACCCCTCGAATTTTTTGATTAAGTAATACCGCTACAATTGTTGATAAAAATATACTTACTGGCACAGCAATCCCTGTGAATATAATTGTATTTTTTAGTGCTATTAACACATTTGGATCTTGAAACAACCTCAAAAAATTATCTAGCCCTGTCCAAGTCTTTTGTCCAAAAGATCCGTACTCCGTAAAAGCAAGGTATATTGTATAAAAAATAGGTCCGATATTGAAAATAAATAGCCCAAGAAAGCAAGGGGCTATAAAGCAATAAGCCCAGAGATAATCCTGCTTTTTCATAGGTGATACCTTTTTAAACTTCTTCCTATTCGATCTTTGCTTATTAAACATAAAATCTCCCCTGTGTAGATAATAGAAGGTCAGCAAAATTGAACTGACCTCCACATTATTATTCGTTTGCAAGGATCTCCTCAATTTCATTAACCATTTCGTCTACTAACTCTTCGACCTCAACTTCACCAGTCCATGCTTTATTTAAGTAATCTAGTTCTATTTGTTGCCAAGTTCTAGTCTGTAATGAGTTCGGAAGTGGTTCAGCATAATCTAATTGGTCAATAAATGCTTGAGCATTAAAATTAGGTAATGATTCTACCCATTTTGTTTCAATACCTTCATAAGCAGGGATAACAGTGCCAGATTCTGCTTGGATTTCTGCTGCTCTTTCAGACCCAAGAAACTTCAAAAATTCCCAAGCTTCATCAGGGTGTTCAGTGTGACTAGAAATGACGTTTCCTAGCCCATGAATGATCGTGGACTTTTCTTTTCCAGAAGGCAGTTGAGCAACATCTACTCGGTCTTTAGTGTATTCATTGGTAGCAAAAACTGGAGCAAACCAAGAACCACTTACAAACATTGCAACATTTCCAGATTCGAACATACTCGTTGGTGGATTATCTGTCATTTGTTGTATAGATGGTGAAACCTCATATTTATGAATTAAATCCACCCAAAATTTTATGCCTTCTATCCCCTCATTGGTGTTGTGTCCAGCAGTATTATTCTCAGTGTCAATTACATATCCACCCGCCTGATAAATTGTGTTATAAAAACCAGATTGTGAGTTTAAATGGGCTGCAATTCCATAAACACCCTCATCTACATTGGTTAGCTTTTGTGCTGCTGCAATTAATGAATCCCAATCCCAAGATTCGTCAGGATAATCAATAGATGTCTCATCAAAAAGTTCCTTGTTATACCATAATCCAATCGTGTCATAATCTTTTGGTATTGCGTATTGATTCTCGTTGACATTGTATAATTCCAGTAGAGCCTCTGGATATGGTGATAAATCGTATGAATCCTCTTCCACTCTCTCAGATATTGGGAGAAGCATATCATTTTCTGCAAATAACTTAACATTTGGACCATTCATCCAAAAAACATCAGGTAGCGATTGACCTGTACCAGCAATCTCTAATGAGTCCCAGTACTGAGAAAAAGGTGTGTTCTCTAATTCAATGGAAATATGGGGAAATTCTGTGTTAAATTCTTCAATAATTTGCTCTAATGCAGGCATTTGATCCAAATCCCAGACCATGTAAGATAAAGTAACATCTTCATTTGTTGACTCACTTCCACTAGTTTCCTCACTTTCTTGAGAGCAACCTGCTACTAAAAGTAATACTCCAGCAAATAAGAAACATAGCTTTTTCATTTAATCATCTCCTTACGTTATATATTTAACGTTAAGTTTGTATGGCAAGAACTCACTTACGCCGCATTTTGGAATAAATTCTCAATAAATAGATACAAAATTGAAAAAAGACATCTTCGTGTAGTGATTGGTGTTCAGTGAATAACTACTTATCACCCTCTCTCACAGCAGTACTCAAAGGCTCGCCTCCTTTCTATCCACCTCACAAATTAGTTCACTCTCAGTGTTGATTCTTGACTGACATCGACTACTTTTCCTCCAGAGCGAATGGATTCTGTTGCTGCACACCCAACGGCTACACTCATCCGTCCCGCAAAAGGCGTAGTTAAAGGTTTTTTACTATACAAAACCAAGTCAATAAAATCCTTACAGATTTTGGGGTCAGCACCACCGTGTGAACCTTTTTCTTTTTTAATGTCATAAGTTATATCGCTGTATTCATGCCAGGAATGTGACTTTCTTGTCTTGACATATACTTTACCTTCTAACTCCGAATTTTCTATTCTTCCTTTTGTACCAATAAACGTATAATTCCGTTGATAGTCTGGTGTGAAATGACACTGTAAGTAAGAAGCTTTAATTCCATTTTCCATTTCCATAATCAACATATTATTGTCTTCAACATCTATTTCTTCTCTAAACGCACATTCCACTAAAGTGTGAGCACTATATTCTGTACAAACATCTTTCTCACTACATGTCGGACATGACAGATCATTTGGCTTGTCCCCTCCAAAGAAATCTAGCGATCCAAATGCGGAAACTTTTTTCGTATACGCACCTGTGATCCAATGAATGACATCGAGATCATGAGATCCTTTTTGTAACAAAAGTGAGGTTGTGTTTTTGGAATTTCCATGCCAGTCGTGATAATAAAAATAGCCACCATGTCCTACAAAGTGCCTTACCCAAACCGCTTTTATATCTCCAATCGTTCCAGAATCGACAATTCCCTTCATCGTTTGATACATACTCATATACCGCATGTTAAAGCCGATCATTAAGTGTTTTCCTGATTTTTTTTGCTCTTCTAATATTCTGTCACAACCTTCTACTGTAATAGCTAACGGCTTTTCACTATATACGTGCTTTCCTGCTTGAAGTGCAGCAATGACATGTTCCTCATGTAGAAAGTCTGGTGATAAAACCGCAACCGCATCAATGTCGTCTCTTGCTAGTAGCTTCCTATAATCAGTAGTGATAAACGCATCTTCATTTATGTTTTTTTGAAATGCTTTTAACTTTTCAGCTGCAACATCTGCCACTGCAACAACTTGTGAATCCCCATCTGGATGATGCCAGTATTTTGCAATTCCACTTCTTAATCCAGCACCAATAATCCCCATTTTGACTGTTTGCATGCTTTTCATCCCTCCGCAATGTTAGAAGTTACGATAAATTTTTTCCGAATTTAATCCAAACGTTTTCCTAAATGAGATAGTGATTGAATATGTCTTCCTATACGCGGAAAACCGTTATCAATAAGGCAATCTATACCTTGCTATAGACCGATACACTGACCAAATACTCACCACTTCTTATCGACTTTCTATCATACTAGGTCAATGGGTTGTAGGTACAAGTTATACCAAAGGTATGATTGTCCGAAATTTCTAACTATTCAAATTGTATAGTGACCCTGTGTTAATTGTCAACATAAAATTAAAATATAGTTAGAATACTTTTCTCAATTCCCAGAATTCACTATCGGTTTTTACAATTTACTCTTGACTTCTTGACCGCTCTTCAAATATCAACATTAAAGTAGTTGTCATACTATGTGTCTTTTCCATACTAAGTAAAGCCTCCGATTTCACTTGAGTTTATACACCATCACATACTCGCGAAACCTTTGAAGACTCTCTTATTATTAAATTAAAAGGTAATAAAATTTTAACAGGTGTCGCCATATTTCCAGAAATTATATCAACGATCGCCTTTGCAGCCATAGACCCTAAACCAAATTTAGGAATGTCTATTGTCGTTAATGGTGGAGTTGAATACTTGGCTAGTTCAATATTATCAATTCCAACAAAAGTGATATCTTCTGGGATACGCAGGTTATGCTCTATAACTGCCCTCATCGCTGCAATAGCCATAAGATCACTTGCACAAACCATTGCAGAAGGTAATGAATGATCGTGATTATTAATCAGCGCTTTCATCCCCTCATAGCTCTTTTCCATAATCCATCCTGTGTTCATTACCCACTCGGGGTTATAAGGCAAGCCGAAATCTTTCAACGTCGCTTGAAACCCTTTAAAGCGTTGTTCGTTATTCATATCTTCGAAATTGTCCCCGACACCTCCTCCAATAAAACCAATATGACGATGACCTTGCTCAACTAAATGCTGTACTAATACTTTTACTGCACCCGAACGATCATAGTCAATAAGTGAAATATTCTTATTAGAATAAAAGAAATCTAGTCCAATAACAGGAAGATACTTACGAATGTAATGTATGGTCTCGTCCCCAATATCATCAATCAAAATCAGCCCTTCAATACCAGATTCGTGGATTGTCTTCATCATTATTGTCTCGTTTTCCAGCTGCTCTTTACTAATATTGATTGGTGTATACCCGAGCTCCGTAAGCGTTTCACTAACTCCAGATGCCAATGTTGAAAAATAAGGGCTTAACTCTACAAGTTGAGGATTCACAACCCATCCGACTCTCATCGTTCTCCTTGCACCTTTATTATTATTAGTGACTAAATTTCTTGCATTTTCGTTTGGTGTATAGCCTAGCTCTTTAACTGCCTCCCAAACTTTTCTTTTCGTCTGCTCATTCACCTTTCGGGTAGGGTCGTTTTTTATAACTCTTGAAACAGTTGAAATTGATACTCCCACGTGTTCTGCAATGTCTTTTAACCTAATCACTTGTAAAACTCCCCCATAATACAAGATGTCGATTCCCATTTAATCTGCGCTATAAGTATATCAAATTCGACTTTTCACTAGACGTTTTTCTAAAAGATTGTTGTTAGTTGTTTTTTGAGCGTTAGGCAAGCGCATGCTTGCCTAACGCTCAAAAAGCAACAAATTTTACGAAAACAGCCTTTCACTAATATAATCTCGAATTCGTTATCAGTGAAATAAGCCATTCTAGCGTAGACTTTTATTATGTCTTGTCCCATATCAAAATCAATGAGTCGATTCATTTACCAAAATGGGGAAGAGAACCCTCGGGGTCTTTCTCATCTTAAAGTTTAATTTATATGGCTTCTCGCTTTAAAATCTCACCCTCTACATGTCACTTCAACCGCCTCATAAGCCCATGCCACACATAAAAAACTTCATCTGCCACATCAGCAGCATCTTGCAAAACCCAGCCGGCAATGTCTCTCAGCCTTCTTTCATCGATCGTTATCGGAACAATTCCTCTTCCAACCTCCAGCATAATAAGGACAACCTCTCTAATACTGTTCTGTTCTGCTTGAGACATTTCCTTCATACAAGCTCGGAAATGCTGCCTAATTTCATCATCACTACGGCTACTTTCTTTCATTTCATGAGCGATCCACTTCTCCCAGCCTTCAATAACGAGAGTTGAGCTCCCCTCCCATTTCGCCTCCCAATCTGCTAGTTTATCACCTTCATAAGCAGTGACCCAACTACCATTCTTATGCTTTTCTTTTACTCTTTTTCTCTTGCCTGCGAAGGCACCTCCAACAATGAGTTGCATACCCATTCCCCTTCCTGCCAGCTTAACGACAATCGAACAGCGTGACTATGTTTAATCGATACGTCCCAAAAATGATGGTCTCTACTGAGCCTTGAAATCAAATAGCGGATAACACCTCCATGAGTCATGATAAGGATTTTTTCGGACATTAGACGATGATTCGCTTTTAGACCGAGGAATAAATCCTGAGTGAAGGAATCAATTCTCGTTTTGAATGCCTTGCCAGACTCTCCGTTTGGCGTGGAATGGTTCTGCCAATTGTCTATCCAATCCCGATAATCTCGGTTTTCTTTTAAATCATCATATGTTTTTCCTTCCCAGTCTCCGAAATTCATTTCTCGTAACCTGCGATCTACTGTTACAGATGAAGAAAGGTCTAAATAAGCTAACGTTTCCTGACAACGGACGAGATCACTTGTGTAGATATGGTCAAAGGTTTCGTTTACAAATTCTTTTTTTAAAACCGCTAAATGAACTATTTCACTTTCCAATATTGATAAATCCGTATGCCCTAAATATCTTTTCTCTTGATTCCATGCGGTTACCCCATGACGAACGAGAAGTAAATCCATGTGATCGCAAGCCCCCATAATTCGCCTCCTTCTATTGCTGTTCCTAGTAAATCTCCATTAATCCCCTTAAACGCACGCTTTATCCATAGTGCATACAAGAAAAGGGCAAGGAAATACGCAGGAATTAAAAAAAGATATTCAGGAAAGACGAACAATAAAGCAACGGTTGGTAGACTTGCATAAACGACATCCATTCCATTTAAATTCTTCTTCCATTCCCAAGCTAATCCTTGTTTTTTTGCATCAGGGAGGAAGAACATTAAAAATACAGCTCCGAGACGAGACATAGCCAAAATAACAAAGAATGCATAAATCAGCTGATCATTTATATCGAAGAGCATATATATGAACATCGTCTTCCAGGCTAATAAAAATAAAAGAGCAAGAATTCCAAAACTCCCAACACGCGGATCTTTCATAATCTCCCACTTTTTTTCTAACGGGGCGTTCGAACCTACTGCATCAGCTACATCGATCCAGCCATCGAGATGCAATCCTCCAGTGATCCAAACCCATAACGTCATGATAATTAAAGCCAGCATGACCGACGGTACGAAAGGCTGTAAAAGCCAAATAACAAAAATCATAACGATACCGATAATCACTCCAACTATAGGATAACATCGTATCGCCCATTTAGACGTTTCTTTATTCCACGGACACTGAACCGGAACTGGTAAACGTGTTAAAAATTGAATCGCTAACAAAAAACCATAAAAGCACTGCTTCATTATTTTTCCCCTTTCCAATAAACAGGACAGCCAGCTACCACCTGGATCGCTTGATCAGCTTCACGAACGATAAACTGATGAAGGCTCTCAAGTAATAATACATACTGATAAACAAGCGGATCAGCATGTGGGAGACCTTCATTTACATCATTAGAAACAATGATTAGCTGCAGCTGTTTTTCTTTAGCTACCTTCATCCATTCACTAACCTTATTTACCAAACGATCAATCGGTTCTTGTAAATCAAAAATCATATTGCTAAGCCAGACCGTTAAGCAATCTAGCAAAACGACATCCCCACTTCTCGCTTTTAATAGAGTCGATAAAATAAAATAGGGCTCTTCGAATGTTTTCCAATGCTCATTACGACCTTGCTGATGGATTTGGATCCGCTTTTTCATCTCATCGTCCGTTATTTTTGCCGTCGCTATGTAAAATGGTTCCTTATCGACCAATAATTTAGAAACCGCTAGCTCTTCAGCAAGTCGACTCTTCCCTGAGCGTGCACCACCTGAAATAAATGTAATCATGAATCCCTTCTCCATTTCTTTAACACTTGAAGGATTTGTTCATTTTCTTCTGCAGATCGAATAGCAACACGTAAAAAATCACCGTCTAACCCTTTGAAATTGTGAGTATGCCTCGTTAACATTCCATGGTGAAATAAATACTGGAAGAGCTTGGCTGTTTGTTTCGGGTGTTGATTATCCTGTAAAAGGTAAAAATTCACTTCAGACGGAGATATATAGAAACCCATAGCAGTTAACGTGCTTTTTACAAACTGAGATTGGCCGTCGAGCCACCTTCTTGTATTTTCAACAAACTGATGATCGTCGAGCAATCTAGGTACAATCGCGTCTGCCAATGAATTAATACTCCAAGGCATTTGTTCACCTTTTAAAGCTTTTATAACGCTTTTACTCCCGATAATATAGCCCAATCTTAGCCCCGGGATCGTATACATTTTCGTTAATGACCGCAGTAAAATTAAGTTTGGATAAGAGTCCAGCCAGGGTGTAAGAGTAGAATGTGACGGTTGAAGAAAATCTGCAAAAGCTTCATCTACAACAATGAAGGTTCCCGCCTTTAACGCTTCTGTTAATAGCACCTGCATATTTTTTTCATCAACAACCGTTCCAGTCGGATTGTTTGGACGGCAAAGAAACAGTACGTCAGTTTTTAAAAGCTTTTCTTCTATGATTTGTAATGGTAGTTGAAACTGCTGTTTATCTTCAAAAAAAATGTCTTCAGTCTCAATATGATAGTGAGTGCACGCCCGTTCATACTCTGAAAAGGTAGGGTGTACAATTAAAGCTTTTCCACCTTCAAAATATTTAGCAACTAAAAAAATCGCTTCCGCCCCGCCATTTGTTAAAAGTAGCTCACTTTCATCTACCTTCTCATGATCGGCAATGTAAGCGTTACTTCGAGAATACGTGGGGTCAGGGTATTGTGTAATCGTATCATAGTGCGCAGTTAATTCTTCTTTTAACCAGGATGGTGGACCTAAAGGGTTTAAGTTCGCACTAAAATCCAGGATAGGTACCTCTTTATCCATATTAAAAAGCTGTCTCATCGTTTCCTTCTGTCCACCGTGATTTGGCCATTTCATCATTTCACCTCATTTAATGTAAGCGAGTGTCATATCTCACCGTCGGTACTTGCATCTCGTATGGAGCGCGACAGCTATATATCTAAAAGTTATATAATGAATAGCAGGATTACGACCCCTGTCAATAGAAAGAAAAGCCAGCCCCCGTGCATATAAAGAATCGCCTTCTTTATATCTTGCGAGACAAGCTTTCTTAACGGGTCTCCCATGGTCGCTCGCTCAGATTTTACACCGTGATAGAAGTTCACTCCTCCTAGCTGCACTCCGATTAACCCAGCGACCATTGCTTCTGGCCAGCCGCTATTTGGACTAGGGTGCTTTCTAGCGTCTCTCCAGGTTACTTTCCATGCAGAAGAATGCCCGCCTCGAAAAAAGAAGGAAGACACCCAAATTGACACTGCAGTTACTCTAGCAGGCAGCCAATTAACGACATCGTCTAATCTAGCAGAAGCCCACCCAAACTGACTAAACCTTTCATTTTTATAACCGACCATTGAATCCAATGTATTGATCGCACGATATACCATAGCGAGCGGAGCACCACCTATAATCGCCCAAAATAAAGGAGCAGTTATGCCATCGACAGTATTTTCAGCGACTGTTTCCACTGTTCCTCTAACAACTTCACTTTCGGCTAACGCCTTTGTATCTCGACCGACAATCATACTTAGATTCACCCTTGCCTGTTGTAAATCTCCATCGACCAATGGGATGTAGACGTGTAAGGCAGCAGAACGAAGCCCTTTAATGGCAATCGTTGTCGAGATAAAATATACCTCAATCCAAATCCCAACTATTGGATGGAGCTGATAAGCAAGAAAAACAACCGTATACGTCATAAAAAATACACTAACGATCACTATTGCAGTAAGAGCAACCCCTTTTGCTTTTCGATTTCCCCTGTTGTTCAACCTTTTTTCAATAAATGAAATGAAGCGTCCGATCTGGACAACAGGATGCGGGAGCCACCTTGGATCACCGATAATTAAATCAACGACAATAGCAGCTACGATGATGATAACAGCTAAAGATCCGGCCCCACTCCATGTGTAAACATATTCGATCATGGCTTTTTCACTCTCTTAAAATACGTTCTGACGGCTTCAGTCGTAGCATCATAGACCATTTTTCCAATCGCTTTGCCAACAGCCGTTCCTGAACCTGCATAAGGTGTTCTTTCACCTTGCTGTGTAGCAGCAAGAAGCAAGCTATCTGTTGATGTACCTGTAGCTACCGTATTCGTGTTTGGGTCTGTAACGTTAAGGTCCTGTAACGCTTTCGTTTTTGCTTCAGTTGCAGACATCAGTCCATTTACGAGCGCACCGTCTGTAAAGTGAGCGTCGATAAACACCATCGTATTAATCGTTCCGATCTTCCTAACTTCTTCTGGTAGTTGATCGTTCGAAATATCGACAGCATTGCCTACTCCTGCTGTTACGATCACCATCATTTGAATTCCATTCATTTGTTTGGTTAAACAAACCATATCCTCTAATGTGACAGCTGTCATCATTCCGACTGCCTGTTCAGGGGGAATATGTTGGTTTTTCATCCACTTTTGCAGATCTTTTTTCGGCTCCGAGCAGTCGTAATTTTTTTCAACGTGAAAATTACAAAAGTGCTTTAACCAATGAATACCCTCTCCGATAACACCATTGGAAATCGTACGTAACGGAGCATCGAATTGAACGTGAATGTACTCGTTGTTTTGTTCGATGTTATAAGCAGATCGAAATTCTACAGGTTCACTAGCTGCCTTGTAGTTAGGTGTCATAAGCAGCTGCGGCTTTGGAACAGTGGGGTGAGACTGCATTTTCACCTCGACTTCATAAACCTTCTCTAGTTGATCCTCTTTTCTTAACGTGTTAATATCCCCCACTTCAATAAATGATCCGTCATGAAGCAAAGCAACTCGATCAGCATATAATGACGCTACATTTAAATCATGCAAGATCGCAAAAATCGTTAAATCTTTCGTTTGCTGCCATTCTTTTAACAAATCGAGCATTTGAAACGTATGCTTGATATCCAAGTGATTCGTAGGTTCATCTAATAGTAAAACTTCAGGCTCTTGAACTAAAGCTTTCGCCAATAAAACTCGTTGTTTTTCACCGCCGCTAATCATTCGGAATTGAGTGTTTCGAAACTGTGTTACTTTGGTAATTTCCATCACATTTTCAATGATGTTCCGGTCTTCCTTTGAAAGTCGCTTCAATATCCCTTTTTGATGGGGATAGCGGCCTAGTCTAATAATTTCTTCGACCGTATAGTCAAACGAAACTTGGACTTCTTGGGAAAGGACAGCTATTTTTTTTGCTTTTTCAAGCTTCGATAACGTAGACATCACTTTTCCTGCAACCTTAATTTCTCCTCCTTGCACAGGAATCCGCCCGGTAACCAGTTTAAATAGGGTCGTTTTTCCGCTACCATTAGGGCCAAGTAAAGCAAAGAATTCACCTTTTTTTATATCTAAATCCAGCCCTTTAATGACAGGAGTTGTCGTATATCCACCTACTAAATTTTCAACTTTAATCATGCTCTCTCCCCCCTGCCTAATCGCTCTCTTATTAGTAAAACAGCAAAAACCGGTGCTCCTATTAAAGCTGTAATGACACCAATTGGCAGTTCTTTTGGAGCAATAATCGTTCTCGATACTAAATCGGCTAAAATTAAAAATGCTCCCCCTGTAAGCATCGATAATGGCAGAACATGACGGTGATCCGGTCCTGTAACAAGGCGGACAAGGTGAGGAATGACAAGACCGACAAACCCGATGGACCCAGAGACAGCAACGGCTGCCCCAGTTAACAAGGAGGCACCGATTAAAATGAAGATTTTCCCCCTTTTTACATCAACACCGATATGATCCGCCGCGTCTTCCCCAAGAGCGAGTGCATTTAATTCGCGGTAATGAATAAGAAGAATGAAGGATCCCGCTAGCATAAAAGGGATGATAAGCTGAACATGGCTCCACCCTCTCATCCCGACACTTCCATACAACCAATAGATAATTTGTGTCATCGAATCACGATCACCTAAAGCAATAATTAACGAAATAATCGATCCGATAAAAGCACTGACGATAATGCCGGCCAAAATGATCGTTTCTATGGCTAGACTTCTGCTACTTAACCTCACTAGACCAAACACAATAAGGAGAGAGGCAAATCCACTTAAGATTGCAACGATAGGAAGCGTATAGCTTCCAAGTCCGATAATCGTAATTTGAAAAAACAAAACGATAACAGCACCTAAAGCAGCCCCGGACGAAACGCCTATCGTATATGGATCTGCAAGCGGGTTACGTAAAAGCCCTTGAAACGCAGCCCCCGCTAAAGCTAAAGATGCCCCTACACAAAGGGCAAGTAAAACTCTCGGTAGGCGAATGTTCCAAATAATCATTTCTTCATTTTGGGGAATGCTTTCTAGCCAACCAATGTTAAAGCCATTATCCATGATGATATGTAAAATCGTCGGAACAGGGATGATCACACTGCTAATTAACAAACCAAGGAGGGCTGTACAAAGTACAAACCCTCCGCTAATGATATATAACCAAAGGACTTTATTACTCAAAAATGTCCGGATAGATAAGTTTGGCAAGCGTTTCAACCCCTTCAATTAAACGAGGACCAGGTCGGACAACGGTATCATTATCGACATCAAAAATTTGTTCATTCTTAACAGCAGGAACCTCAGCCCAGCCATCACGTGACGAAATTTCTTCTTGCAGATCGTCTGAATGATAAGTCGTAATGATCACTTCAGGATTTAATTGGACAATTTCTTCTTCAGTTAACGCTACCCAGCCTTCTTGATCACCCGCGGCATTCGTTGCTTGAATTGACTCAAGCATCTCATGCATAAAAGTATTTTGTCCTGTCGTGAAAATATCTGGAGCAGGGGAGACTTCGACCCAGACTTTCTTTTTGTCAGTTACTGCATCTGCTTTTTCGATAATCTCCTCATGACGATTCTGCATGTCAGTAATCAACTCAGAAGCTTCCGCAGTGGCGCCAGTAACCTCACCAATCAAGTCTATTTTCTCATACGTATCCGCAAAGGAGGTTGCACTTCCAATGACAATCACGTCAATCCCCGCCTCTTCAAATTGAGCGAGAATTTCAGGGTGATTCTGATGATGATAATCGGTCACTAACGCAACATCTGGTAAAAGAGATAAAATAAGCTCAGCGTTCATATCTTGACCACCGACAGTTTCAACTTCCATCGCCTCTTCAGGATAGTTACAGAAATCTGATACACCGATCATTTTATCCCCTAAACCGAGAGCATAGGATATTTCTGTGTAACTCGCTTGTATAGACACAACCGTTTCCGGCTCTTCATCAATCGTAATTTCATTTCCTGCATCATCCGTCACTGTTACCGGAAATTGTGACTCCTCCGTTATTTCTTCTCCGTTTGATTCCTCTTCTTGAGATGCACCGTCTTGGTCGCCTGTTGCTTCCTCCTCGGTACTACATCCTACAATGAAAGCTAGCATGAATACAGCTAGTAAACTTGTAAGCCCCCACTTTTTCAAAATTCGATTCATCATATCTCGTTCCCCCTGTTTTTAATTGAACAAAAAAACGCCATTCCAAAAAGGAAAAGCGTTGAATGTAAAATGCATGACACTGCTGTCGACGTTCAAATGACTGCATGCGGGACTTATCTATTATGTTTAATAGATAACTCTGCACTTTAAACATCCTTTTCCTCGAAGGAGCTTAAAAACAAAATAGGCAGGTCTCCTGACTTACGCCTTGTCGGTTAGCTTCTCCTTCCCATGCATGACCTGCACAGTGGAATTGTTTCAGCCTTCCTAAGCGATTACAGTGGCGGGACCGTGTTGGATTTACACCAACTTCCCATTTCATCTTAAATGTCCATCTAACCAACGATGAACCTTTAAGAAACCTATTTGTTTCATTATTTTGTTTTTTTGTTCTGATATTATTATAGAAGAGTTTCTGTAGCTTGTAAATTAGATATATTTTTTGTCGAATCGTTCTATACAAAGGATTCGATTGGCTGTTGAACATTAAAGTATCTAGCTTCAGGATGAGCAAAAACGAGAGCTGTTACCGAGGCCTCTGGCTCCATCATAAACCCTTCTGTTAACGATAACCCAATCTCTTCTGGTCGAAGCAGATTAAACAGTTTTTCCTGATCCTCAAGATTCGGACAAGCAGGATAACCGAAAGAAACACGGGTGCCTTGGTACTTTGCTGAAAACCTTTGTTTCATTGTAAAGTCAACTTCATCTGGAAACCCCCAACGATCACGCATCAATTGGTGAAGGCGTTCAGCAAATCCTTCAGCCAGCTCAAGTGCAAAAGCTTGAATCATATGAGATTTCAAGTAATCTCCCTGGTCTTTCCATTTGGTTGAAATGTCTCTGACCCCTTTTCCTGCCGTAACGGCAAAGAGTCCGACATAATCCATTTCACCAGAGTTTATATCCCGTACATAATCGGATAAGCAAAGAAAAGGTTTTTTATCCTGGCGAGGAAAAGTAAATCTTTCGATAATGGTTTTATGATCATGAAAGTCGTAGATGAGCAACGAATCTCCATCACTTTGCGCCGGGAAAAATTGATAAATACCGTCCGCTGTGAGTAACTTTTCGCTCGTCACCTTTTTAAATAACTGCTTATATTCACTTTCCAAAGCAAGTGCTTTAGGCTGCCCCTCACTCAATAGCCGCTCCACCTTCCCTTGTAACCCTAAATGCTTTCCTAATAGTGTTTGCTTATTAATATAAGGCTCAAGATGATTTAAAGAATAACCTTTAAGAACATGACGCTTTAAGTCTGGTGGTGTAAAGACTGGGACAGTTTTTGAAACAGTTGATTGCTTTGAACTCGTTTGTTCTGCTACCGGTTTAGGTGAAGGGGGGGCTACAGATTGCTGCCTGTCTCTTTTTTTCGACTGTTGTTCTTGAAACATCTTTTCTTCTTCCCCATCTCGATTTAACCGGTTTGCAATGTCTAAGCCATTCATTGCATCTTTAGCGTAAACAACGAGACCTTCATATTCATCAGCAATTTTTGTTTCTGTGAATTTTCGAGTTAATGCTGCTCCACCGACGAGAATTGGAATCGAGATATTTTGCTGGCGTAAATCTTGAGCCGTTAATACCATTTGTTGTGCGGATTTTACAAGCAATCCCGACAGTCCGATCACATCAGGCTTCTCTCTTTTATAAGCTTCGATTAACTCGTTGGAAGTAACTTTAATTCCAAGATTAACAATGTTAAACCCGTTGTTCCCTAAAATAATTTCCACTAAATTTTTTCCAATATCATGAACGTCTCCTTTGACGGTAGCCAAAAGGATCTTTCCCTTACTGTGACTGCCACTTGCCTCCATAAACTGCTCTAAATAAGCAACTGAGGCTTTCATGACCTCAGCACTTTGTAATACTTCAGCGACAATGAGCTCATTGTTGTTAAACAAGCGACCGACCTCTTCCATTCCGGTCATTAGCGGGCCGTTAATGATATCAAGCGGAGCCTCATACTTTTGCAAAGCTTGCCCTAAGTCAGGGATCAAACCCTCTTTCGTCCCTTCGACTACATAGCTTGCAATTCTTTCCTCTAATGAAAGTGAAGAAACCTTAGGCTTATCGGCTGTTTTTTTGCTACGGTAAAATGCTGTAAACTTTGCTAACGTCTCATCATCAGTTTTAAACAGCAATTGCTCAGCTAATTTCTTTTCATTGTCTGCAATTGATGCATACCTTTCAAGCTTTTCAGTATTTACAATCGCATAATCTAGACCTGCTTTTGTACAATGATATAAATACACCGCATTGAGAATCTCTCTACCTACTGGCGGGAGTCCAAACGACACATTTGATACACCAAGCACCGTTAAGCAGTCCGGAAGCGCTTCTTTAATCAGCCTTATACCATCGACTGTTTCTTTAGCTGCTCCTATATATTGTTCATCTCCCGTTCCTACAGGAAACACGAGCGGATCAAAGATGATATCCGTCGGAGGAATATGATATTTCTCAGTCAAAAGCTGGTACGACCGCTTAGCAATCTCAAGTTTTCGTGCTGCCGTTGTTGCCATCCCTTTTTCATCAATCGTCCCAACAACAACTGCTGCGCCATATCGATGGATGAGTGGAGCAATATCTGAAAAACGTTCTTCACCATCCTCTAAATTAATGGAGTTAATAATGGCTTTTCCTTGAGAGTATGTCAATGCATGTTCAATGACATGCGCATCTGTCGAATCAATCATTAAGGGGACTTTTACTTTATTAATGACCTGTTTGATAAAGTGATCCATGTCATCAACTTCTTCACGGTCTGGGTCTGCAAGACAAATATCAATGACATGTGCTCCGCGTTTTACTTGTGCTCGTGCGATTTCGGACGCTTCTTCAAATTTTCCTTCAGCAATGAGTTGTTTAAATTTTCTCGAACCAATCACATTCGTCCGCTCTCCGATAAACAACGGCCTCATATCCTCTTCATAGATTAATGGTTCAATTCCTGAAACGGCATGAGGATGAGACCCGTTTATTTTTCTAGGCCGATATGGTTGAACAGCTTCAACAATCGCTCGTATATGCTCAGGTGTAGTACCACAACAACCTCCAACGATATTGAGCCAACCCTTCTCTGCAAATGCTGCTAGCTTTTTAGATAACGACTGAGGTGATTCGTGATACTGCCCTTCTTCATCAGGTAATCCAGCATTAGGGTAACAGCTTACTGCGGAAGTTGAAAGCTCGGATAACGATCGTAAATGATCTCTCATAAATTCAGGGCCTGTCGCACAATTCAATCCTACGACTAACGGCTTCATATGCTCTAATGATAAATAAAATGATTCAATACTTTGCCCTGCTAATGTCGTGCCCATCGGTTCAATTGTCCCAGATACCATCAAAGGTAATTTCGCTTCCAGTTGATCAAAGGCTTTTTCGATGCCAATAAAGGCAGCTTTGACGTTCCTCATATCCTGGCTCGTTTCCAGGAGAATAAGATCAACATCACCTTCAATTAATCCGCAAGCTTGTTCTTGATAATTTTCAATCAGTGCTTCGAAGGTCGTTCCTCCTGTGACTGATAATGACTTTGTCGTTGGTCCCATCGCTCCAGCGACATACCTCGGCTTTTCCGAAGTCGAAAAGCGATTAGCTGCGTTTCGAGCAAGCCTTGCCGCTGCATGATTGATTTCATACGTATGTTCTTCTAAATGATAATCTGCTAAAACGATATTTGTTCCGCCAAATGAATTCGTTTCAATAATGTCAGCTCCTGCTTCTAAATAGGCATCATGTATGCTTTCAATTACATTGGGTGCAGTAATATTTAAGTATTCATTGCAGCCTTCGTAAGCTTCTCCACCAAAGTCATCAGCAGTAAGATTTGCTTCTTGGAGCATTGTACCCATTGCACCATCTAATACGAGAATTCTTTTCGTTAATTGCTCAGCTAATGACAGCTTTGTCATTTGAAGACCCTCCTTCCTAAATATTGATACTTCCTACAGGCTGAGTGAATCGTCGCCCTGTTTTCATGTTGATATATTCGGTTAATTGTACAGTCATTTCATACCTTAAAAATGGTGTAATTAAATAAATACCATCGAAATATTGAACAGCAGTATCAATTAATGATTTTGAGATGGCAATTCCTTCACGTTCACCTTGCAAACGGTCCTCCTCGCATGCATGCATTCTCGTACGTATTTCGTCTGTCAGCTTAATCCCCGGTACTTCATGGTGTAGAAACTCCGCATTTCTACCACTCGTCAACGGCATCACTCCAAGGTAAATCGGAACTGGAAGGTGCTTTGTTGCTTCATAAACCTCAATAATTTTCTCTTCACTGTATACTGGCTGGGTGATGAAGTAATCGGCACCTGAGTTGATTTTACGTTCTAAGCGTTGTACTGCTTTATCTAATGACTTCACGTTTGGGTTAAACGCGGCTGCCACAGAGAACGTACATTGCTGACCGATCGATTTTCCAGAGAAGGAAATCCCTTCATTAAGCTGCTTAATTAAATGAATCAATTCAAAGGATGACAAATCATACACAGAGGTAGCACCAGGAAAATCACCTACCTTCGTCGGATCACCTGTTACCGCCAGAACTTGACTCATACCGAGCGCATGCAATCCCATCAAGTGCGACTGAAGACCGATGAGGTTCCGATCACGGCAAGTTATATGAATCAGTGGACGCACGCCTCTTGATTGAACCATACCCCCAAGCGCCATATTACATACTCTTGGTGAAGCTAATGAATTGTCCGCAAGAGTAATTGCATCTACACCTGACTTTTTTAATGCCTCTGTCCCTTTTAAATAACGATCAAATTCGAGCTTTCTTGGGGGATCAAGCTCAACGATGACCGACTTTTTTTCCTCAACAAGTTCATGTAAATGCTGCTCTCGTTCTTTAGCGACGACCACATTTGTTACACCCTTTGTTTTAATTGTTTTTTCAGTCACAGGTGTCGTATGCTTTACGGCTTTAGCAATCGCTTCTATATGTTCCGGAGTCGTTCCGCAGCAGCCACCAATCAAGCGAACACCTTGTTTTCGAAGAGCTTCCGCGCTTTTTTGAAAATAATCTGCATTTGAATCATAAACGAGCCTGCCATCCTTGTAATCGGGAAGGCTTGCATTTGGATAGCCAGAAAGAAAGCGTGATTCATGCAAGGGAACTTCTTCAAATGATTGAATCATATGGTGCGGCCCTAAGCGGCAATTTAATCCAGCGATATCTGCCCCAGCATCGTATATCGTGTCTAATGCTTTTGCAACTGTATGCCCCCCTTGAACGACTCCTGCTTCATGAAGAGAAAGCTGTGCAATGACAGGAAGTGCTGTCTCATTTTTGACAATGTTAAGTACCGCTAACAATTCTTCTAAATCATAATACGTTTCTAAGAGAATCCCATCTACCCCTTCATGAAGCAAGCTATGCAGCTGTTCACGAAACCCTCTTGTAATTTCTTTTACTGATAGATCGGTCTTTTTAATACTTCGAATTCCACCAATGGTCCCAAGAATATACGCTTGATCTTCAGCAGCTTTCTTTGCTATTTTTACAGCGGCTCGGTTAATCGCTTGAACAGAATCCTCCAAGCCGTATCTTGATAGCTTCTCATAATTTGCTCCATACGTATTTGTCTGTATTAAATCCGCACCTGCCCGAATGTAAGCTCGGTGGATTTGGCTAATTTGCTCATCATGCGTTAAATTAAGTTCTTCAAAGCAACGATCCACGCCATGAGCATACAACAATGTACCCATTGCTCCGTCTCCGATTAAAATCTTTTTCTCTAACTCTTGCAAAAAACCCATCCTCACACCTCATTTCTATCATCATGTTTTGCTAAAACATAGCCACCGGATTTTTTTCATTCTGTCTAGAATCACGATTATTTTATATTTGCTAAAGGTATTTCCTTACCTTTTACTTTCCCTGCCCAATGTAAAGCTGTCGAAAAATCATTTACTATATCTTCATACCGTTCAAGGCCGACCGACAATCGTAATAAGCCGTCTGTAATACCACGTGATTCTCGTTCTGACTTGTTCATCGCAGCATGAGACATTGTTGCAGGGTAAGATAAAATGGACTCAACCGCACCAAGGCTTACGGCAAAAACCGGAATCTCCACCTTCTCTACAAATACTTTCACTGCTTCTTTATCTTCAAGCTCAAAAGATAAAACGGCACCATACCCTGAAGCTTGAATGGTTTGAATTGGCTTACCTGGGTGGTAGGTAAGCCCTGGATAAAACACCTGTGTTACCTCATTTCGGCTTTCGAGCCACTGAGCTAGTTTAAAAGCTGTAGCTGAAGATTGCTCTAAGCGTACTTGCAACGTTTTTAGCCCTCTTAAGACAAGCCAGCAATCTTGAGCTCCTAATACAGAGCCGAGAGAGTTTTGCAAAAAGCCGATCTGTTCTGCTATTTCCTCTGATTTAACGACGACAAGACCTGCGATGACATCGCTATGTCCTGCAATAAATTTTGTTGCACTATGAATGACAATATCTGCTCCAAGCTCGAGGGGACGTTGTAACACAGGTGTTAAAAACGTATTATCTACCACTGTTAAACAACCGTTCGCTTTCGCGAGCTTTGCGACGCCTTGAAGGTCGGTTACTTTTAATAAAGGATTCGATGGCGTTTCGATATAAATCAGGCGCGTATTCGGCTTGATATTTACTGCGACTTGCTGCATATCGGTCATGTCAACGAAGGTGTAGTCAATTCCAAATTTATAAAGAACCTCCGTTAATAACCGATACGTACCTCCGTAGACATCATTTGTAATTAAAATATGATCACCTTTGTTTAACATCGTCAGAACTGTAGAGATCGCTGCCATGCCTGACGCAAAAGCAAACCCTTTATAGCCACTTTCAAGTTCAGCTATCGTATCTTCTAACACTTCCCTTGTCGGATTCCCAGAGCGTCCATAATCGTATTTACCGAATGTATCAAACTGAAATTGATGAAAGGTTGAAGCATGCTGAACCGGAACACTAACCGCCCCCGTTTGTCTATCAGCCTTATACTTGTTGTGAAGGAGACGCGTTTGAATTGAATAGGCTTTATCACTCATGAAAAACACCCGCCTTTCTTAAACTTGCAAAAGATTGCTGCAAATCACTGGTTAAATCACCGATATGCTCTATGCCAATAGAAAAACGTAACAGTCTGTTACAGACACCATTTGCGGTTCTGACTTCTTCAGGGATTTCTGCGTGTGTTTGAGTTGCTGGGTAAGTTATAAAACTTTCTACACCCCCCAGACTTTCTGCAAAGGTAATTAACTGTAAGCTTTGCAAAAACGGATCAATCCAAGCTTCATCCTGTAGCCTAAACGACACCATCCCTCCTCTCCCCGGATAAAGAACATCCGTCACTTCTGGCTGGTCGTTAAGAAATGGAACAAGTGCTGTGGCATTTCTCTCGTGCTGAGCCATTCTGAGCGCGAGGGTTTTCATCCCTCTCATTAACAGCCACGCATCAAATGGAGCTAATGTCCCACCGATACTGTTGTGAAGCATCGCTAGGTTCTCACAAAGCTCTTTACCATGGGCAACAATAAGTCCAGCTAACACATCATTATGTCCGCCAAGATATTTCGTCGCACTATGAATCACAATATCTGCCCCTTCTTGAAGAGGTTTCTGAATTAGAGGTGTATAAAAAGTGTTATCAACGATCAACAATAGCTGGTGACGTCTTGCAATGTCTGCAAGACTCGATATTGAAACTTCATTCATAAGCGGATTTGTCGGGGTTTCTATAAATAGTGCCTTTGTCTTCTCAGTGATCAGCTCCTCCCAGTCTGCAGGATTACTGCTTTCAACATAATTAAAATTTACGCCCCAGCGCTTCCAGCCTTGTTCAAACAATCGGTATGTTCCTCCGTATAAATCTTGTGAAACGATCATTTCATCATCCTTAGAAAATAAGTACAGCACCGTTTGAATAGCTGCCATTCCTGAACTGCAAGCAAACCCTCTTTCTCCTTCTTCTAACTCAGCTATGGCACACTCAACTAATTCCCTGGTGGGGTTACCCGTCCGAGTATAGTCAAAACCAGTCGACTGTCCGATTCCTTTGTGACGATAGGCAGTTGAAAAGTAAACTGGAGGACTGACTGTACCCGTTGTCATCTCACTTCGATTTCCCACTTGTGCTAACTTAGTTTCAGCATGTCGCACATCCATTTAAAACCCCCATCCTTTCTTTTTAAAAATTAAAACAACAAAAAACCTTCTTCAAAAATAAGAAGAAGGTTTGTATTCGAATCGCTTCCCCTTATCTTCCAAGCTCTTAAGAACTTGATGGAATTAGCACCTGACCTCTGTTGTGAGGCAGGTTGCTGAGACTTCGTCGGGCCATATCCCTCCGTCTCTCTAGATAAGAATGAAAAAAATATGAAGTTGTTTTTCCGCTTTTCAATTACGTTACCTTAAAATTTTCTGGATTGCAAGACTGTTTCCAATATTTTTTACTAATAAGGATCATTTTCCTACTCAAAAGCGTAAAACGTCTGAAGCCCGACATTGAAACATCTAAAATTTGTTAATAAGTGAAAGTTCGTCCATCGATATTTCTAAAGCTTTCTATCGGTAATTTGAGAATAAAAACTTTATATTTTCGCGAAAAGGACATTGCCACCTTTAATTCCCCGAAACAATGTCAAAAGAACTGTTACATTGACTATTCACTGGGCTGCTTTGCACCAGCAACACCCGCCGACGAAAAGGTTGCCATTTCTTTTAAGATTTTCGTTGATGATTCTAGTATAGGAAATGCAAGAGCGGCTCCTGTTCCTTCTCCTAATCTTAAGTTTAAGTTTAAGATCGGCTTCATTTGTAGCATATCTAAAGCAAGCTTATGTCCTCTTTCCTCAGATTGGTGGCCGATAATCATGTAATCCTTCACGTGAGGAGATAATTTATAGGCTAATAGTGCTGCAACTGTACTAATAAAGCCATCGATTAACACAGGCTTCCTATGAATAGCTGCCCCTAGTATCGCACCAACTTTCCCTGCAATCTCCAATCCACCTACCTTCACGAGAACGTCCAATGGATCTTCTGGATTTGGATTACGATTGAATATCGCTTGTTTAATAATCCTTTGTTTATGTATCATTTGTTCAGCAGAAATACCCGCTCCTGCATCAACAACCTCGTGTATATCTACCTGACTAAGAGCAGCTAAAATAGCACTACTGCTCGTTGTATTCCCGATCCCCATTTCACCTAAGATAAGGTATTTTACACCGTCATCAATAAACTGTTCAGATATCTCAATTCCCGCTCCAATAGCCGTCAATGCTTCCTCTTTACTCATCGCATCTTTTTTCAAGAAATTCTCAGTTCCATTGCGTACTTTTCTTGAAATAACCCCTTCTGTTTCAATCGTACTGGCAACACCAATATCAACAATTTCGAGCTTGGCACCAATTTGCTTTGCAAGCACATTAATCGCCGCACCGCCATGTAAAAAGTTATCCACCATTTGCGATGTCACTTCTTGTGGATAGGCTGATACTCCTTCCGATACGATTCCATGATCGGCAGCAAATACGATAATCCCTGGTGGTGATACCTCGGGGAAACGGCTCCCGGTGATTTCTCCTAGCTGAATTACAAGCTCTTCCAGCCTCCCTAAACTCCCTTGAGGTTTTGTTAATGTATTTAAATACGATCGAATGTCGTTGCCAGCATCTTTATCTACCGGTGGAATTTCATCAATGATTTTTAACAAGATACCGTTACCTACTTTCTTTTGCATCTATTAATATGTCGTTCAGTTGTTCTAGTTTTATGTTTTCTCGTACGACATTCGCGAGTCGATCAAACGCTTCTTCTCGTTTTTTCGTGAACGAATACCTCCCCGTTATCGGTGCTAACCCTTTCTGGGCCCTTATTTGATTAAGGAGGACCTCTCGAAATTCGTCATTATGGAAAATTCCATGAAAATACGTTCCAATGATTTGCTGATCCTCACTTATTGTTCCGTCGCTTCTTTCAGCCATTTGAATAAAAGGTTTTCCTTCATTTATAACCTGGGATTCGCCCATATGGATTTCATAGCCTGACACGGCAATCTCAACATTTCTAAACGCGACAGTACCTTCAGACAAAACGGTTGTTTTTTCATTTGTTATTGTAGTTTGTAGCGGAATAAGGTCTAAACCATCAGCTCGATGAACTTGAGACTCTACTGCATGCGGGTCCTCAATAACGCTCCCCATCATTTGATAGCCGCCACAAATACCAAAAAGAACGGTGTCTTTTTGTGACAATTCAAGAATGCGGTTTGCTAATCCGCTATTATGTAAAAACGTTACGTCTTTGATCGTATTTTTACTCCCCGGCAAAATGAGAAGATCAGGTTCCCCAAGCTCTTCTGCATTCTTTACAATCCGAACATGACAGTCTGACTCTTCAAAAAAAGGATCCACATCGGTAAAGTTTGAGATCAGCGGATACCTAAGGACCGCAATGTCGATTTCTTTAGAAGCATCGGTTGACGATGTGTATCGGCCTAAAACAACGGAATCTTCTGCTTCGATCATTAAATTGTCTATATAAGGCACGACACCTATTACTTGAACACCCGTGTACTCTTCAAACCATGTAAGGCCAGGTTGTAATAACGAAACATCTCCTCTGAACTTATTAATGATGACGCCAACAACTCTTCTTCGATCTTCAGGCTCAAGCAGCTGTAACGTACCTACTAAACTGGCAAAAACGCCACCCTTTTCAATATCACCGACTAAAATAACTGGCGCATTCGTAATGCGAGCGACACTCATGTTTACAAGCTCTCGGTCATTTAAGTTAATTTCAGCTGGACTCCCAGCGCCTTCAATGACGATCCGGTCAAACTGGTGGGATAACCTTTCATACGACTCTTCGATGAGCTGCTTTCCTTGATCGTAAAAGCTTTTTCGATAAACTCCTGCTTTCATATTTTTATAGGGTTTGCCGTGAACAACAATTTGCGATTCATATTCACCTGTTGGCTTGATTAAAATCGGATTCATGTCAGTAGTCGCAACAATACTAGCAGCTTCCGCTTGAACACCTTGTGCACGACCGATTTCTTTCCCATCCACAGTAATATAAGAATTCAAAGCCATGTTTTGAGATTTATAAGGGGCCGTTTTATAACCATCCTGGCTAAAAATTCGACATAACGCTGTTACAATAGCACTTTTACCAGCGTCTGAATGTGTGCCTTGTATCATTAATGGAACCGCTTTAGTCATGAGATTTCCACTCCATACATTTTTCAATCCAATTCTCAACAATGGCAGGGCACGAAGCAAAATGTAAATGTGTATAGCCCGCGACTAAATTCCCGCTCAGATACCCTTCCTTTTGCACGCCTCGCATACCTTTTGTTTCATAAGCATTGGTGACCTCTTGTCTTGGGTGAAAGGATGAATAATGAAACTCGTGTCCCTTCGCATCATCACCACTTCTTAATAAGAAATTATCGGTTTCACCACTAACCTCACGATAACCAATCGCCGCTAACCTTTGTTGCATTTGGATCACACCCGGTACGACGCCTGCCATAGAATGGATTTGACCGTCTGCCGTGATCAGTGAATCACAGATAAACATAAAACCACCACATTCCGCCAAGGTCGGCATCCCCTGGCTAATGGCTTTTTTAACTGAACTTTTGACCGTTGCTTGCTTTGCTAGCTTCTCCGCAAACTCTTCAGGAAAACCTCCTCCTAAATAAAGGCCATCTATATAATCTGGAATCGGTTCATCATTTAACGGGGAAAAATAGACCAGCTCTGCCCCATTAGCTTCTAGCAATTCTAAGTTTTCCTGATAATAAAAGTTAAAGGCGAGGTCTCTGGCAACGGCAATTTTCACACCTGTATTCGGTTTGTTTTTGAAAAGGGGCGACGTCTCTACGTTGAGCTTTTTTGTTTTTGCTAAGTCATACAGCTTATTCATGTCAATGGTTTGGGACACGAGCTCGCCTAATCTATCGAAAAACGGATCCAGCTCCCCTCTTTCAATAGAAGGAATTAAACCTAAGTGTCGTTCAGGGATTTCAATCTCGGTTTCTCTACTCAAATAACCTACGACCGGAATTTGACATTCCTGTTCAACCGCTTCTTTGATTAACTGAAAATGCCCTTCACCTCCGACTTGGTTCGCAATAATCCCAACAATGTTAACCTCATCAGATAATGCTTGAAACCCTTTAACAGTAGCTGCCGCACTACGAGCTACCCCTGAGCAGTCAACAACTAAAATAACCGGACTTTCTGTCATGACACTAATTTCTGCCGTACTTCCCTTGTTTGACTTCGGGTCCTTACCATCATAGAAGCCCATGACCCCTTCAATGATTGAGATATCAGCTCCATCACTCCCGCGCTGTAATATCTCTTTCATTACACTTGGTGAGAGCATCCAGCTATCTAAATTGCGCGAACGACGCCCTGTTACGGACGTATGGTATGTAGGATCGATATAATCCGGTCCACATTTAAAACCCTGAACCGTGTAACCCTGCTTTTGAAAGGCTGACATGAGCCCAATCGTTACTGTCGTCTTGCCGGCACCACTCCCGGTCCCGGCTATGACTAATCTTCTTTCTGACAAAATAAAATCCCCCTATGTTTAAAGGTTCGAAGTATCATTTAAATCGACTTGTATAGATAAAGTACTGGTATATTTAAAGAATTGTTGATGACCCTGATTTATTGCCTCCAATCTAAGTACAAAAGGAGGAAAATCAAAACCAAGAAGTTCGAGGCACGGCATCTGCGAAGTCCGGAGCCTATCGAGTTAATACGTGAGGACTGGAGCAGCAACATAGCGAGCTTTCCCAGGATGGGGTGATTCCTGCGTTCGCCACAGGACGTCGCGGCACTAGCAGGAGGTCCTATTCCAGGACGGTTATGATTCCCGCATTTTTTGAACATTCCCTAAAACTCAATCCCTTTTACCGCTGGAATCCCCTCATCATAATAATGCTTCTCAGCCTCAATAACAGACACAAGGTCTGCTAACGTTTTTATCTCTTCTTTTGCATCTCTTCCGGTAATCACAAGGTGCACATGACGAGGTTTATTTTTTAACATGTCAATGACCTCATCTAATGGTAAGACGTCATCGATCGGAAATTGGCTGATTGCTAAAGCATTGTTCAATTCATCAAGGATGACGACATCGTATTCCCCACCCATCACAGCTTCCTTTGCTTTTGGCCAGCCCTGCTTTAATGCTTCTCGGTGTTCCTCAGGGGTTTTGGTCCATGTAAAACCAATCCCAAGCTGAATCATATCGACACCAAGTTTTTTTAGCGCGATTTGTTCTCCGTAAGAACGTTGTGGTGATTTGATAAACTGATAGATTTTTACTGATTGTCCTCTACCTGTTGCACGTAGAGCCAGCCCTAGAGCGGAAGTTGTTTTTCCTTTGCCGTGGCCAGTATAAACGAGTGTTAATCCTTTTTGATCTTCTGTCATGGTATCCTCCTGTAAAAGAAATTTCTCATTTTTCAAGGCTTTAGTTAGAAGTCGCCACAGGCGGACGCTTTCACCCCTGGGCACAAGTGCGACATCAGCGTTTTTCAAACATAAAAAAACATCTTCCTCATTAGAAAGACGCTAAAATACTTTAAAAGATATAAAATTGCCCGTCAAAAGGAAAAAACTTAATAGGCACTTAACTTCATTGAAGGTTTCCTTTTCACATATCTTTTTCTTTAAGCATTCTTTCCGCGAAGAATTCTTACTAAACAAACAGGCAGGTTTCCTGACTTACGTTTCATCACAATGGCTAAACCCTTCCCATGCTTTATCAGCACAGTGGATTCGACTCTCGTTCATTAGTCTTTGCTCAACGAATACAGTGGCGGGACCGTGCCGGATTCACACCGGCTTCCCTTTTACCCCTTTATAACTATATAAATAGGCACCTGTTTGTTTTATTAAGTTTTATTTTTTATTATGAAAAGTATGTCTTCTTCAATTGTAACGTAACACTAGATGTAAGTCTTGTTTTATTTTTAACCGGTTATCGATTTAACGACAGTGAAGCATTCATCTCATCAACCGTTTCGACTTCAAATCCTAAGTCAAGTAACATTTGGTGGTCGTCGGTTGTTTCTTGACCTTCTGTCGTTAAGTAATCACCAACGAAAATGGAATTCGCTGCATAAAGGCCTAGCGGTTGTAAGGTGCGTAAATTGACTTCCCTTCCACCTGAAATTCTAATTTCTTTCGTAGGGTTAATAAACCTGAATAACGCTAGGACTTTTAAACAATAAAGCGGGTTTAACTCCTTAACACCCTCTAACGGCGTTCCATCGATGGCGTGTAAAAAGTTCACAGGAATTGAATCAGCATCAAGTGCTCTTAAGCTATGCGCAACGTCAACAACTTCTTGCTTTGTTTCTTTCATGCCGACGATGACACCTGAACATGGGGACATCCCCGATTCCTTCGCAACTTCAACCGTATTGACTCGGTCACCATACGTATGTGAAGTTGTAATATTATCGTGGTTCGTTTCTGCTGTGTTTAAATTATGATTATAACGATCCACACCTGCATCTTTTAACCGCTTCGCTTGCTCTGGCTTTAATATCCCTAGACAAGCACAAATTTTCATCCCATATGTGTCTTTAATTTCCTTTACTGCATCGACAACTTGATCAACCTCACGATTTGAAGGACCTCTGCCACTTGCCACAATACAATACGTTCCGATATTTAAATCATAGGCTCTTTTCGCCCCTTCAAGAAGCATATCCTTCTTAACCATTCTGTAGGATTCAATAGGTACTTCTGCAATGGAAGATTGAGAGCAATAGCCGCAATTTTCCGGACAAAGACCTGACTTTGCATTCATAATCATGTTCAGCTTTACTTTTTTTCCAAAATAACGCTTGCGAATTTGAAAAGCCGCATGCAATAAAGGTAATATTTCATCGTCCGGACTCTCTATTATTGATAGTGCCTCTGTATTCGTAAGTTCCTGTCCATCTAATACACGGTCTGCAAGTTCCATCCATTGGTTCATGTTCAGTCCTCCATTTATTTAGTCAAAGACGCAATATTTACGTTATCTTTGACCATCTTTTTTATCTTTTCATTTGTCATATCGTTAAGCTTCGGTGTGATTCCTAAAATCGGTACTTCACACCATTCTTCGATCATTTTCGGATTTGTCTTCTGTGACGGATCTCGCGTATCACTAGCTCCGTTAATCACAATTCCTGCTACTTTTAATCCGGCCTCCCTAGCATAATGTACCGTCAAAAAAGTATGATTAATCGTTCCAAGGTCAGGTCTTGCGACGATAACAACCGGCAATTCTAACGCTTTTATTAAATGACTGACTAAGAAGCTTTCACCAAGGGGGACTGCGATACCACCCGCTCCTTCAACAATAAAAAATTCATGTTTCGTTTTTATCATATTCCACCGCTCAAGTACCTCATCAAATTGAACACTCGTTCCTTCCAACTGTGCTGCAACATACGGAGAGAGAGGTTCTGAAAATTGAAAAGGGGTAACCTCCTCATCTGAAAGAGCGGTTCCAGACATTTTCTTTAATAGAAAAGTATCGCTCTCGGGGTTCTCTCGGGTGATACCACTTAAAAATGGTTTAAACACACCGACATCGACCTTTTTTTCTTTTAATGCAGCCGCAATCCCACACGAAATAATCGTTTTCCCTACTCCAGTGTCAGTCCCTGTCACAAATATTCCAGTCATGTAATCACCTTCAATTCTTCACCGATAAAACGAAAAGCTTCTATTAAATAATCGATCTCTTCATCTGTATGGTCTGATGTGAGCGTAAGCCGAATTCGACTTTCGGAGGGAGAAACAGTAGGTGGGCGAATCGCCGGTGCATAAATGGCTTTTTCTCGGAGCCGATCTGCAAATGAAACCGCCTTTTGTGATTCCCCGATAATGACTGGTACAATTGGTCCTTGCCCTCCTATGACGTGATAACCTAATTCTTGTAAATTCATTTTTAGATACTGGACTTTCGACACCAAAGACTCACGTTTATTCATGCTACTTTCGATCACGTCGAATGCAACAGAAGAAGCGGCACAGCTCGCAGGAGAGATCGCTGTCTGGAAAATAAATGGCCTTGCATAGTTGAGAAGAAAGTCAACGAGGGTCTTTGAACCCGCCACATAGCCTCCTTCTGTGCCAACGGCTTTACTCAACGTTCCGATGATAACATCTGGTTTTATACCAAAGTACTCACTCGTCCCTCGACCATGTTTGCCTAAGACTCCAGTTGCATGAGCATCATCGACGATCACTGACGCGCCATACCTGCTGGCTAATGTCATGATTTTATCTAAGGGAGCAATATTGCCATCCATACTAAAAACGCCATCGGTTACGATAAATCGCCGCTGATAAGACCTTTCTTCTTTCAATTTTTTCTCTAAATCGATCATGTCAACATGGTTATAAATCATCGTGTCGGCTTTTGACAAACGGCAACCATCAATGATGCTTGCGTGGTTTAATTGATCACTTAAAATGACGTCACCCTTTTCTGGCAAAGACGACAAGACACCGACATTAGCTAAATAGCCATTTGAAAAAAGAAGTGCAGCTTCGGTTTGTTTGAATTGCGCGACTTTTTCTTCCAGTCTTTCGTGCCAGATTGAATTGCCGGTTGTAAGCCTTGACCCACTACTGCCTACTCCAAACTCATCTAGCGTAGCTTTGGCAGCGTTAATCAGCCGCTGATCATTAGCCAACCCTAGATAATTATTTGATGAAAATACAAGTTGCTTTTCACCATTGATGTCCACACGCGGTCCTGGTGCAGTATTCATCGTTTTCAGTTTTCGGTACAGCCCCTGTTTTTTTCGCTCGGCCAACCTGTTATTCAACCGCTGATCAAACTCACCCAAGCTCGACCCTCTCCCTTGTAACGACTTCAATAGCTTCCTTGATGATCGATACCATTTCCTGAAGCTCTTCCTTTGTACTCGCTAGCGGTGGCATTAAAACAATGACATCTCCTAGTGGTCTCGTCAGCATACCGAGCTCTCTCATTTTTAAAGAAACGTGATAGCCTACGCGCTTTTCAAAAGGAAATGGCTCTTTTGTCTTTTTTGATTGAACAAGCTCGATACCGCACATAAAGCCAAGCTGACGTATGTCTCCTACGTGCGGAAGCGCATACAAATCATCGAGCATGCTTTTTAGATCTTCCGTTTTTTTGGCTACTTGACCGACGATATCTTCAGCTTCAAATAATCGTATATTCTCAATCGCTACAGCACAGCCAAGTTGATTTCCGGTATACGAGTGACCATGGAAAAATGTTTTCAAATTTTCATAGTCATCATAAAAAGCTTCATAGATTTTCTCTGTTGTATAAGTAACCGCAATCGGTAAGTACCCTCCAGTGATTCCTTTTCCGGCTGCCATTAAGTCTGGCTGAACCCCTTCATGCTCACAGGCAAACATCTTCCCCGTCCGACCAAAGCCTGTCGCTACTTCGTCGACAATCATGAGAACATCATATTTCGTACACAATGTTCTTACTCCTGATAAAAACCCTTCAGGCATAACAAAAATACCTGACGCTCCTTGAACCATCGACTCAATGGATAGAGCCGCAATTTCTTGATGTTTTTCAATAAGTAGTTGTTCGAGAGCGTGTAAGCATTCATCCCGACATTGATCCGGGTCGCCACTTTCTGATCGATATACATTCGGGATCGGTGCTTTATAACTCTCAAACATAAGGGCTCCGTATACGTGATGAAAGAGGTCGATCGATCCAATACTTACCGCACCAATCGTATCCCCATGATAGCCATTACGCATCGAAACTACCTTTTGTTTTTCAGGTTTTCCAATGTTCTGCCAATATTGAAACGCCATCTTAAGAGCAATTTCCATTGCCTCTGCTCCACTGTCTGAGTAAAAGACACGAGTTAAATTTTCAGGGCTTAATTCGACTAATTTTTCTGCTAATTCAGTAGCTGGTACATTCGTCATCCCGAGCAAAGTTGAATGTGCAATCTTACTTAACTGATCTACAATAGCCTCATCGAGCTCTTTTTTACGATGTCCATGTACATTAAGCCAAACCGAAGAAAACCCGTCATAATATTCCTTTCCATTAACATCTCTTACCTTTATACCTTTTCCACTTTCAATAATTAAAGGGTCCCGATCATAATCTTTCATCTGAGTAAATGGAAGCCATAAATGCTTTTTACTTTTTTCAATTATTTCATGTGTCATTGTTCTCCCCCCATTGTACAAGTATCGGTTGCTTTTCCATGTAATGAATATAGGCAGCGGTATCTTTTATATTGTCGACAAAAAAGATCCGACAACCATTTTCATCACCACTATCTTTTAGCTTATTTATTCTCTCGTATCCTGATTTTTTACTTGCCACATAACCGGTTACATAATCAGGGTCATCCGACCAGCATAGCTCCGCCACTGTCGCAACGTGATGATTCACTTTACTAGCTAGAACGAGTGCTTCTTTCATTCGAGGATTGTCAGGTAAGTGATGGTTCTCTGCCCACATTTGAAAATTAGCATTTGTCCAATCCATTCTTGAAACACGAACACTTTTTGCCAGGCATGCTCCACTGTGAATATCAATGAGAGTTGCTCCAGATTGATTAAGGTCCTCAGAAAGAAGATGATAAGCCTTTTCAATAATCCACTTTGGAACTCCCGCACTCTCAAGAAGCTCTCGGGCTAATTGCTGCCCTTTTCCAACTGTTGTAACGTCGTAAGTCGAGACGTGTAATGGTTTAATCCGTTCTACAGCTTCGTCCACAGGGTCGAACTGAATTTGCATAAAATCTGGATTTCCTTTGGGATGAGTGAGCGCCTTATCTAGTAAAGTATTGACCGCTATTTTCATATCTTGATAGCTGGTGAGCATCTCGCCACCTGAAATATGCTTTCCACCTTGTTCATGAGACCTGTACTTTGAAGCTCGCATTCTTACACTGTAAAGCTTATCCTCTGTCATCTCTTCCGCCCTTTCCCCGAATTTCAATGACTTCATAAGTCGTATAAACTCCATCACCTGCTCGGTGCGCAAGATCATACCTTCTCATTACTTCTTTAAGTAAAGCCCTTGATGTTCCTAGTGAGTAATGGTTTTCGCTATAATTAGCGCCCACTGCTTTTACCGACTTTAAAAACTGTTGACAGTTGCCATAGGTAAGTCGCTCGATGGTCTGTTCCGTACTGACTTCTTTTAGCCCGACACCAATTAATACAGCTTGCCAAGCCTTCTCCTCTTGCATCGGAAGCGTATGCCGACCATCTGTAAGCCCCATTTCTTGCTTCACCTCTTCAAAAATTCGATGTAATTCCTGAAAAGTTGCAGGTCCGAAGGTTGAAGCGGCAATCCAGCCATTTGGTTTTAGTGCGCGCTTCAAGTTGGCAATCGTGTGATTTGGCATCTTAAACCACTGAAAAACAGCATTAGAAACAATCAAATCGTAAGGCTCATGCGTTGACCACTCGATCCTTTCTGCGTCACCAACTAAAAATGTCACCTGTGAGCTTACATTTACGCGGGCCTTTGACGCCTCTACCATTTGTTCAGCGATGTCTATCGCTGTAATCGCTGCTTTCGGAAAGCGATCTTGAAGAATTTTTGTCAGTATACCCGTCCCGCAGCCTACTTCCAAAATTCGAATCGGTTCATCGGTTTCTAAGTCACGCAATAATCTCTCCGCCATTTTTCTCTGAATAATCGCATGATCATCATAGGATTGAACGGAGCGGTTAAATTGACTCAAAACTTGACTCTTATGTAATTCCACTGTCTACTCTCTCCTTCATCCAATGAAAAAATCGATCTGCTTCTGTCCAAAACGGCAAATGACCCGCATGGTCCCAACACGTAAACTCACTTTGCGGCAAAGATGCTTCTAATTGTTTCGCTCCTAAATAAGGACAGATGGCATCTTCTATTCCTGTGAGTAAATAGGCCGGAGTGCGAATGCTTCTCGTTTTTTTACCTATGGTAAATTGCCGTAAATAATCGAGTCCCACCTCTAAAGCGCCCTGGTTCACGCTGCTTTCTTTCCTAAAACTCTGCCAGCTTTCATATTTTCCCTGCTTGACTTCGGAAGGAGAAAACATTTGGAGGTCAAACCCCTCAATCGCCCCTTTAGGATTAAGAGATACCTGTCTTTTTAACCTGCGAAGTGATCGTTCATCCGTCCCATGCGGAAACTCATTGGAACGAATAAACTGTCCGGTACCGCCAATTAAGAAAACAGAATGTACGCGGTCTGGGTGTCGGTAAGCCAAATCTAGCGCAGTCATTGCTCCAAGTGACCAGCCAACAATAACAACTGGCGATGTTAACTTCTTTAACGCAGCTTCTGCGATCAACATCATTTCGTCCACACTTTTACATCCATTAAAATCGACTTTTTTATGTATTCGTTCAGGCCAACGCATCATTTGTTCTTCCCAGACTCTCGAATCAACTGACCAACCTGAAACCCATAAAAAAGAACATTGATCTGACATGAAAACTCACTTCCTGACTTCGGTTTAAGAGCTTTTTTCTTTACACCAACCGATAATACCTAATTGTTAACTATATATAAAAATTAGTTAACAATAGGAGTATACCACATTAAAATAAAATAGATAAATAGGTTCCGTTAAAATTTGAATTTAACAATAGAGAAATAGACCTTTAAATCTGTACGAGAGCCTAATGTGGGAAGAACAAATGTGCATGACGTCTGAAGCTAGAAATCACTCCAACTTTAAATAGTGATCCACAACCTTAAAAAATATCAAACAACAAAAAAACTACCCTTTTCGGATAGTTTAAATGGCGGCAAAAAACTGTTTAGATGTAAAAATCAAATTTTTTCTTCTATTCATAACTCCTTTCACTATGATTATTAATAATTGTCACTAATTTTAATTCCCCTCATTAGTTAACATCAGACTTTATTGAATTACCATCGTGTGTTCCATTATCTACAATCGATCGTTCTTTTGATAAAATCTGTAATGCTTCCTCTTTTGAAACTTTATTTCTTGGTGTGATTAAGCTAACGACTATCCCCGCAATTATTGCGACTCCAAGTGACGGAAGGATTGGATTCCCCCAAAATGCCATAAGCGACTCGCTCATTAAAACAACGAAGGAAATGGCCGACCCTCCAATGATACTAGCAAGTCCACCTTGCCAAGTCGCACGTGGCCAAAACTTCCCTAAGAGCGCTGCTACGAACAACCCTGACATAACAGTCGCTATAAAGTTAGAAATATAATCAATAATATTGTCTGCTCCTAACGTAAGAACAAAGGCTAAGATTAACGTAATGACTAAAGCGATTCTTGAATAACCAACCATATTGTCCTTCTCTGGTAGTTTACCTGTAAACGTTTGGAAGACATCTCTTAATAGAATTGTAACACCTGTAATAAAATCAGAGCTTCCAGATGACATTGTTGCACTTAACCCTGCCACTAAAACAATGGCTCCAACCCAAATCGGGAACACTTCAGTCGCCAAAAATGGGAAAGCATACCCCGCCTCTAGATCGGGATTAATGGCATTTGCAGACATCCCAATGATTGCAGGAAATAATGAAAATATGGCAAAAAGAGTGCCTGTGACAAAAAAACCTTTTTTAACTGTCGTAATACTTTCACTCGAGTAGATGCGATGACGAAATGATGGTGTCGCTAATACTCCAACCGCGATCACAACAACAAGCGATAACGCAGGAATAAACCCTAACTTTTCAATACCTAAGAAAGAAACCATTTCATTTGACAGTTCACTTGACAGCTGTCCAAGTCCTCCAACTTTTACAACTGATAGTATTGTAAGCGTTATAAAACCAACAAATAAAATAGCACCTTGAATCGTATCTGTATAAACAACTGCTAAAAAACCACCAATTAATGTGTAAAGTGCAAAGCCAACAGCTACGATGATTTTTGCGTAAAAAAGGTCCAACCCCGTTATCCAAGATAAGTAAAGACTTCCCCCTAAAATATGAGCACCTAACCAACCAAGTGAAGCAATATACATCAGAATTGACGTAGATCCTTTTACTATTTTATTTGCACCATAATAAAAGCTTAACTCTTCAGAAAATGTCATAAAGTTATACTTCCTTACATCAGCAAATAGTAAAAGTAATCCAAACATTCCAATCGAGCCGCCTATTCCATATAAGGCACCTGCCCAACCGTTTTCAAACGCAAATCCCACAGCTCCCATACTTGACCCCGTTCCGACTAAAGTGGCTACGGTAGTCCCTATTAACAGAGGTAGTGTTAACCCTCTGCCTCCCATTAAAAAGTCCTCACCATTTTTTACTTTTCTTGACGTCCAAATCCCAACTAGGATCATAAACATTGTAAACACTAAGAAGACTGTTAAATAAACTTCCTGGTTCTCAATCATCATACTTCCCCCTAACTACTCATCATCACTAGCATCATTACTATACTCAATAAAACCGGTTACATTTTTTACTTAGACTACAACTATCTCTAGCACGAATTAAATTAATAATAAATTAAATATTCAGATTTCATTATAAATAAAGGGTCCTCTTTTATAACATTTAATGTCTTTAATAAACCACCTAAAACGCTTTCAAAATCTTGGCGAGAAAACGATTTACTTCGCTTCCTCGCTATCTTTTTACACATCATAATTTACAACATAATGTTGCATTTGAGTGTTGTAATACCCCTGACTGTATTCAATCACATTACCCGATTCATCATAAGAGTAACGTGATCGCTTTAATAAAGGCGAACCCTTTTTTACACGTAATATTTCTTCCACATGAAAAGGGGCGTGGGCAACAGCAAATTCATCTCGAAATTTTTCTAAAGAAATACCCTGCTCATCAAGCAAACCGTACAAGGAGTGTGCATTTAAATCCGATAATTCAATATCTTCCATTCTTGCAATTAAATAATGTGTGTAATGGATATATGGAACCTCATCAAGGTGATAAAGACGTTCGATAGAAAGACAGCGTTCTCCAAATAATTGATATAACTCTGTTCCCTCTGCATTGTATACAAGTTTTGCTTGTAACAATTTCTTTTGAACTTTATGCCCTTCCCCTACTAAAACTTCTGTAAAACGTTTTCCTTTGGAAAGTTTTGAAGCAGAAGTATTTTGAATGACTTTCGTCCCTTTACCGCTCTTTTTTTCGAGATACCCTTCTTGAACAAGTTCTTTTATTGCATTGCGGACTGTAATTTTACTGACATCAAATTCATTTTCCAGTTGTGGTTCTGAAGGTATGTTTGTCCCAATCGGATACACCCCATGTAAAACTCGATCTTTCAAGATATTCTTTATTTGTAAATACAATGGTCCATTTTTTGGCGAAACGTTCACTATTACATTCACTACCTTTCTATATCACCTACTGAATCAGTTATCGCCCGGAGTATTTCATTTTCCGATAACATTAAGGTATCACCCACAACTGTATGAGTAAGCATCCCTGCAGCTGTGGCAAATGTGACGGTTTTTTCTGGTGAAAATCCTTTAATCTCACCGTGTATGATACCACTCGCATAGGCATCTCCTGCACCAATTCTATCATAAAGTGAAAATGTGAATGTTTTTGAAAAAGTGAATGTTTTCTTCTTAAATATAAAGCCACACAAAGTATGCGTATTGTCCTCATTGATCGATCTATGAGTACCTGAAATTACAGAAATCCTATATTTCTCTGCGACGACTGGAATAAGATCCAGAAGTTGTTCTTGACGTTTATCCTTCTCTGTTTTCATGTCAAGGACAAATAGTGCGTCTTTTTCGTTCATCATGACAATATCAGCCAAATGTAGCATTTCCTCATAATACGGTTTCGCTTTTTCATATCCGTCTCGCCCCCAAAGTGACGGACGGTAGTTACAATCGAAGACAACTGTACCACCATGACTTTTGACAGTCTTCGCAAACGATTTCATGTGCTGACGAACAGAATCATTCATCGCAAGTGTGATGCCACAGAAATGAACAACGTCATTTTCTTTGGCCATCTCTTCAAAATCATACGTTCCTTCATCTGCTGTATTGAAGCTACTTTCTTTACGATTAGAATAGGTAACACGACTTGGCCTTACTCCGAAACCATTTTCTAAAAAATACATGCCAATATAGTCACCACCACGATGAAGGAACCTTTGTGAAACACCCAGCTTTTGAAGATACGATACTGCAGCATCCCCAACCGGATTGTCTGGTAAAATGGATACGAGGTGTCCCGTATGCCCAAAACGTGCTAAAGCTGAGACCACATTCACACCCGAACCAGAAAAAGAATAGTTTAATGTGCTAGCTTGGGACAACAATTCATACCCCGGGACCTGTAAACGCATCATGACTTCTCCAAAAGCTGCAACCTGTTTACCCATGGTCATCAACTAATTTCTTCATCGTTTTAAGTAATTCACGTACATCTTCAACTTTTGTTTTTCCTGTTTCTTTGTCAATAATCGATGAATATACGTGAGGAATAACTTTTGGAACGTTAGCTTCTAAGGTAATGCGTACGATTTTTTCAAAATTTTCTTTATCAATTCCACCTGTTGGTTCTAACGCAAAACCTTCTTCTCCACATGCTTGTGCAACTGCACGATACTCGTCTTCCCGACTTAAACCGTTCATTGGAAAGTATTTCAATGCATTACCACCCATATCACGCACAAGCGCAATCGCCGTTTTAACTGGTACGATCGCACGTTCGTCTTGCGCAGCGCTTATTGGACCTGTTGAAATATTTACATAACCAACGCGCCCTGTTGGGGACACTAAACTGTTAATCCAGCCATCTTTTTCACCAAGGTTGGCACGTGTTGCCCCAACATAAGGGAATACTTGGTTAATGTGACTGCCAGGATAAAATTTCGCTATCTCCGCTACTACAGCTGCTTGGCGATTGTCACCAGCCCCTAGTCCAATCGATACCGCTTCATCTATTTCCTCTCCATATTCCTTCATTGATAATACGGCTGTTTCAACAGTTGGGTAGTCTTTTGAAAGAATACCGACTAAAACGTTTCCTTCTGCCGCTATAAATACATCTTTGGCGTTTTCTACACTATTAGCTAATACATTTAATGCAACACGGTCTTTGTAAAAACGTTTTGTGATGTTTGACATTTTACTTTCCTCCTACTAACTCATGTACTCTTGATTCGATGACATGAATGTCGTCTCCTTGAAGCGGTCGCGGATCAATATCGAAAAAACCTTGTCTCACGCCATAATCTCGAGTATAGATTGCAATTTCACCTTCGCGCAGTCCCGTAACGACATCCTGTGCTGTTGTATTTGCTTGTTGTGATTCTATGTGAATACGTGCACGGAAAATCGCTCGCCCTGCTTCATCCTGTACAATTGCAACCTGAACACCTTCAAGATTTTGCAATGACATTAGTGCTTGTAATGTTTCTTTTTCTTGTTCGCTATTATCTTTTTTAACACCGTATTCATCAAGTGCTTGAAGTAACCCAAAGGTTGTTTCTTTCCCCACCTTCATACTTCGTCCAATACAATGTAACTGTACTTTTACCCACTCAATATAGTCTCGTTTACCCCCAACAATCCCTGAAGTTGGTCCTTCAATTGCCTTTGAACCACTGTAAATTACAAGGTCAGATATTTTTACATATTTTTGAATATCCTCTTCTGCTGCTGCATCCATAATGAGTGGAACATCGTTACGCCTAGCAACTTCCCAGGCTTCTTCGGCAGAAATCATATTTTTTTGGACTGCATGATGTGATTTCACATAAAGAATAGCGGCAGTGTTTTCAGAAATCGCTTCTTCAATATGTTCTTCTCTGCCTTCATTGGCATAGCCAACTTCAACGAGCTTCCCACCACCCAAATGAACCATCGTTTCAACAGGGGCTCCGTATTGTACGTTTTGACCTTTTAGTATAATAATTTCACTTTTAGGAATGTCTTCTTGGTGCAGACGTTCACTTTTGCGACGATTCCCTTGTGTCACTAGCGCAGCAACAGAGAGTACAATCCCACTTGATGCCGAGTTAACAATAACCGCTGCTTCTGAATCAAGGATATCTGAAGCGTAATCTCCTGCTTTATCCACTAAGTCTGCAATCTCTACATAATTTTGCCCGCCTTGTTTCATCGCATCCATCACAGTATCCGACGGAGCTGATACACCAAGGATGCTCATCCGTCCACTAGCATTAATCACACGCTTAAGTCCATATTTAGCATTCAAAGAATTCACCATTGACAACCACTCCTTTTGTTTCTATTCGCCTTTCTGCTACACGCTTCTCCCCTTCAGAATCAACAAGTGTAGTCGGTCCACCTTTAACTGTAAATAGGGTTAAATTCGCAACATCGCCAACTTTAATTCGACCAAGCTCGGGTTTTTCAAGCCAGCTTGCTGCATTTATTGTGACCGCTTCGATCACATCTTCAAGCGAATATCCTAGGTAAAGAAATTTCGAAAGGACATTTGCCATGCTATATACAGGACCGTTTATTCGGTTCCCACGATATATGTCTGTACTGATTGTATCTAAACCGATGCAATGTTGTTTTGCTGCTTCTGCAACCTTAAATGAGAAGCTTGCAGTACCATGACCAACATCCAAATGTACACCACGTTCAATTGCATCGGTGAACACTTTAAGCGGTTTACCATGACCATTGAAAAGGTTATTCTCTTTCCCGTTGAGATAATGAGTAAGGACATCCTTATTTTCTAAAAGCGGAATGACCTCTTCAATATTTGGCGGACCAGAACCGATGTGTACCATTAACGGCAATGAGGTTTTACTAGAAAGTGATCGTGCAATATGTAGGGGTTCAATACCGCTGTCACAAACGACACTCTTACTTATCCGTGCCTTCAACCCAACTATGACATCTCTATACTCATTTACTGCCCGCACTACCTTTTCTTTGTCTATCCATTCTATATTGGATAATTCATCGACCCTTTTCAAACCGATTCTTGAAATGTTCAAAAAAGCGAACATGTTTGTTTTGGCTCTGTTTCTACTCGCACCTATATCTGCTATTCGGTCGGCTCCACAACTACCAGCATCAACAATTGTTGTAACGCCTTGTTTTACTCCTATTTCATCTATTTCATCGCCATAGGGGTCAAAATGAGGAAATGCATGGACATGTAAATCTATCCAACCACTCGATACATACACACCTGAGTGGTCTAACACATACCCGCGTCCACTCCCGGCCTTTGTCACCTCAGCAATTTTACCGTCCCTAATCACGATATCGATCTTCTTTTCATTATTCACCCGCTTTACATTACGTAATACGAATTGACCTTTCATTCATTTCACCTTTTCCCACTCTTATTAAGCACGCTTACTTTCTATGAAAATCAAAATATAATTATAACGTTATAATGTTAAGGTACCACATAAAATAATCAAAGTAAATATAACATTATAATGTTTATTGTCTCACCTTTCCGGAATAATAGAAAAAACCTTTAGTCATCTGGACTAAAGGCATAAATTCTAAATCTACTTAATATCAAAATCCCCCTTTCGCTTCCCACTATTTATTAAATTTTCCATTTGATTGATTCGCTTTTGTAAATAAGTTAATTGATTAATTACACATAGAAGTAAAGTTTCTCCTAGTAGAAAACTAAGAATAATATTGATTTTAAGGAATAATCATACCTAATAGCAGGAAGAAGACCATTCGTTATATGAATGACTTAATCGAATTACCACAGATGAGACAAGACATAAGTACAACTTTAAATACATTTACGTGAATATCATGATGACGGGATTGACCTCATTTAAAGTCTACCAGTAATGAAATAACTGAGCAGATGCAAGAGGTACAAGCAGATAATGTAGGCTTGGGTCAATATGTAAGAAACAGTCTTTCCTATCAAGAGTGGACCGACCTTAATTTGGCGTGAAGCTTATAAAAATGCAGAAATAGATGTGAACGTGGAAGTCAAATGAAAAGAGTTTGGCAACATACATTAAGATAAAATCAAGAGGGTGAGCAATAAAGGAAGTCAAATGAACACCCCCGCATATTTTAGCTTTATAATCAAAAGCAATAAATCCTCCTCAGTTTATCGGGAGGATTTTCTCTGTTCACTTAATCGAATAGTCGTTGCCATAGAAAAAAATAGACGAGAAGTACCCTCACTCTCGCCTAGTAGCCAATTTTATTTTTCTCGTATTTTCTTCGGCACGATATTAAAAATTTCACCGGTTTCAAACAATGAAACGACTTGTGTAAGCCATTCATAATAGGCTTCAGCGTCTTTTAATTTCTCTAAATCGACATCGATTTCACGTTTAATTTGGTCGTGCTCGGTTTCTCCTTCCAAAGAAACCAACATCCTCTTTGTTTCTTCAATCGCTCGTTTATTTTTCTCCGTGGCTTCGCTCCAGCGCGTGATAAAGACATTGGAGAATGACTTATACCAGTCGTCTTCTGTTTTGTACAAATCTTTACGAATGCCTTTTTCCCACACTTGCTCGACCATGTCTGCTTGCAGCAGGGAGCGGATGTTGGTTGACATGCTTGTCTTGCTCATTTCCATTTCGCAACTCATTTGATCTAAAGTCATAGGGCGCTCAGAGAAGAAAACCGTACCGTAAAGTCTACCTGCAGATGGGGTGATGTTATATAAGTGAATATTTTTCGCAATTTCATTTATAAACCGGTTTCGAGCGGCCTCGAGCTTATTTTTGTCCTGGTCGTAGGTGCTATGGTTGGCCATCGCCCTACCTCCTTCTCTTATTACTATACAAAATAGTAGCAGACTCAACTTAGATGTTAAAGACAGAAGAAAGAAAGTAAACAGAAGTAATCACGAGGAAATATAAGTATTTATAATGATAAATCCATACAGTTTTTACTGAACAAACTTTTTATCCAATATAAATGATTCATTCCGTTTGAACATCTTTAACTAAACCAGTATAGTGAGACAAGTGTGATTGAATCTATTTACATATGACTTTTTAATCATAATACAAATTAAACTTTGTTTTCACACCGCGTCACTAGGTCTAAGGTAATAACCTAGTGACGAAAGTTGAGTCTAAAAACTTACACTTTTATCGTTGCATCTTCGTTTTACTTTTACTATCGTCTTTTTTCCAGTTATATATTCTAGCAGTAAAAAAATTGAGGTGATCGAATGTCAAAAATAAAAGTTGAAAAGTTAACCAAAGTATTCGGTAAACGACCGAAACAAGCTTTGAAACTATTAGATAACGACAAATCAAAAGACGAAATTTTAGCAAAGACAGGGATGACAGTAGGGGTCAACCAAGCATCCTTCGATGTCGAAGATGGTGAAATCTTTGTAATTATGGGATTATCGGGAAGCGGAAAGTCCACACTCGTGCGTCTGCTCAACAGATTGATTGAACCGACAAGCGGAAATGTTTGGGTCGACGGCGAAGATCTCGCTCATATGAGTGATAATGATTTACGTCAAGTTCGGCGTAAAAAGCTCAGCATGGTCTTTCAAAAGTTTGGACTGTTTCCGTTTCGATCGATCCAAGAAAACGTCGAGTATGGATTAGAGATTCAAGGAATTGACAAAGAAGAACGGATAAGAAAAGCAAGCCAGTCCCTTGAACTTGTTGGTCTTAAGGGGTATGAGGACAAGTATCCTGATGAACTATCTGGTGGAATGCAGCAACGTGTCGGTCTGGCAAGAGCATTGGCCAATGATCCAGATATCCTCTTGATGGATGAAGCTTTCTCAGCATTAGACCCTCTCATTCGAAAAGATATGCAAGATGAACTTCTAGACCTTCAAGAATCTATGAAAAAAACGATCGTCTTTATTACGCATGATTTAGACGAAGCGCTCCGGATCGGGGACCGCATCACGATCATGAAAGATGGTGCCATTGTCCAAATTGGCACACCGGAAGAAATTTTAACCAGTCCTGCAAATGAATATGTTGAACGATTTGTTGAAGATGTAGATCGTTCAAAAGTGTACACTGCAGAAAACATTATGGTGAGGCCTGAAACAGTAAATGCAGAAAAACATGGTCCTCGTGTCGCTCTACAGCGTATGCGTGACGCGAACATTTCCAGTATTTATGTAACAAAAAGAAACAAAGAATTGATGGGGATTTTGCATGTAGACGAGGTTTCCACTGCAGTAAAAAATAACGAGACTGATATAATGCCTTACATACGAAATGAAGTGCCAACAGTCGATGCAAGCACACCTATGAACGAACTCTTTGAGATTTCATCAACTTCTCAAGTACCAATTGCTGTAGTTGATGAAAACAGACGACTAAAAGGTATTATTATCCGTAGTAAAGTGCTGGCCGCTCTATCTGGAAATGAGGTGAACATTCATGAATCTGATTCCTAGAATTCCCTTAGGTGACTGGGTTGAAGCGTTCGTCGAATGGTTAAAAAGTGCAGAAATGATTATTGGGGCATTAAGAAGTACGATCGAATTTATTGCCTCAAACATCTTTCTATCACTCTTTGAAGTGATTCCACCACTTGTATTTATTCTTTTATTAACTGGAATCTCATTTTTACTCGTACGTAAAGAAAAAAGTTACGGCTTACCATTGCTTGTTTTGTTTGGACTTCTTTTTATAGAGAATTTAGAATACTGGGATGACTTGTTAATTACATTATCCCTTGTTCTTACTGCGACATTAATTTCTGTTATTATTGGAATTCCGTTTGGAATCTGGATGGCAAAAAGTGATATTGTCAGACGAATTTTCACACCGGTATTAGACTTTATGCAGACAATGCCAGCTTTTGTTTACTTAATTCCGGCTGTTGCCTTCTTTGGAATCGGTATTGTACCTGGCGTGGTCGCGTCTGTCATTTTTGCAATGCCGCCAACTGTCCGGTTAACAAACCTAGGGATTCGTCAAGTACCTACAGAAATGATTGAGGCTTCAGATTCCTTTGGGTCCACTCCGAAACAAAAATTGTTTAAAGTTCAACTTCCTATGGCAAAAACAACGATTATGGCTGGTGTAAACCAAACGATCATGCTTGCATTATCTATGGTTGTTATTGCCGCTATGATTGGAACAGATGGCATCGGCCGCCAAGTTTATTACGCGGTTGGTCGTAATGACATCGCAATGGGATTTGAAGCAGGGATCTGCTTAGTGATTTTAGCAATTATCCTAGATCGCATGACACAAACACTTAATAAGAAGGCTTAATCTCTATTCAATATTTAAATGCGTGTTTAACCTATTAAACTATGTTTTTCTCCCTTTTTGAACATCCTTAAAAAGGGTAAAATAAATAGATTTAGTAAAGGAGAGGGTCATGTTGAAACTTAAAAAGTATGGTATCGTTGCCGGTATGTCTTTAGCACTTGTTGCTGCAGGGTGCGGCACTGACGAAGAAGGAGACAGTACTCCAGTAGACGAAAATGGTGGTGCTGACGAGGAAACAGAAGAAGCAGGCACAAACTACGGAGAAGAGCTTGACTTCACAATTACAGGAATCGATGCAGGCGCAGGAGTTATGGCAGCAGCAGAAAAAGCTGTTGAAACGTATGAATTAGACGAATGGACGGTTTCTGCAAGCTCAGATGCAGCTATGACACAAGCACTTGCTGATGCTTACGAAAATGAAGAGCCCGTTATCGTTACAGGCTGGACTCCTCACTGGAAGTTTGCTGCTTATGACTTAAAATACCTAGAAGATCCAGAAGGAACATTTGGTGAAGCTGAAAACATCTACACTTTTGCACGTGAAGGATTAGAAGGCGAAATGCCTGAAGCTTACACTGTTCTTGATAACTTCCACTGGACAGAAGAAGATATGGGTGAAATCATGATGGCTATTAATGAAGGCCAAGATGAAGCCGAAGCTGCAGCTGAATGGGTTGAAAACAACGAAGACACGGTTGCAGAGTGGACAGAAGGCGTTGATTCTGTTGACGGAGATTCCATCGAACTTGCTTTTGTTGCGTGGGATTCTGAAATTGCTTCAACAAATACGATGGGCAAAGTACTAGAAGACCTAGGCTATGAAGTTACGCTAACACCACTTGAGGCTCCATACATGTTCCAGGCTGTAGCAACAGGCGAAGCTGACGCTATGGTAGCAGCATGGTTACCATTAACTCATGACCATCTTCTAGAAGAGTACGAAGATGATCTTGTAGACCTTGGTGTGAACCTTGAAGGTGCTCGTACAGGTCTTGTAGTCCCAGAATACATGGAGATCGACTCCATCGAAGACTTAAAATAAAAAGAATGGGTGCCTGACCCCCACTGCTGTGCAGCATTAACGCAACGGGGGTCAGGCACCTTTTATGATAATGCTTTTAATCCTGTTACGCCAATGACGATTGCAAAAAGACTCACAATGCGCGCTCGGCTCTTTGATTCACCAAAGAATATCATGTTCACGACTACAGCACCGGCTGTACCAATGCCAATCCATACTGCGTAGGCTACACTTATTTGTAGGTAGGTAAAGGATGCGTATAAAAGGGCAAAGGCAATCCCAAAGCCTCCAACAAAAATCAGCATATTTTTTAACGTTTTATTTTGACTAAACATTTTCAATCCTATGACACCGATAATTTCAGAGACTGCTGCTATAAAGACTAAAAACCAACCCATGATTATGCAACTCCTTTTTGTATATCGTCTTCTTCATTTTTATTATCTGCTAGCTTTAAGCCAACAACTCCAGCAACGAGCAGTCCCATAAATAGTCCTTTTGCTACGCTAAAGCTACCTCCAAATATAAACACGTCCATTAAGGCCGTTCCAACTGTACCGACTCCAGCAAAAATAGCATAAACCGTTCCGGTCGGTAGACTTTCACAGGCTTTAGAAAGAAAGTAAAAATCTATGAGAATTATGGTAATTACGATGGCCCAATGCCACCAAGTAGTTGCGACATTAAAACCAAAAATCCACATCCATTCAAATAGACAAGTTAAAATAACATAAACCCAAGCTTTATTCATAAATATCTACCTCCACTGACTGAATATCAGTCATTTTTTAATAAAAAAAATGTGAGCTTCATTTTTAACGATGAAGCCCGAGGCCATGGCCCAAGAACTCAAGTACTTCCTGCTTTTGAAAACGAGCATTGTCTTCCTCGCCGCTATCATACATATATACTTGTTCTGCTGCAGACTCAATGAGCCCAATGATCAGCTTTGACGTACGTTCAGTGTGAACATTATCACGAATGATTCCAGATTCCTTTGCTCGATTTAAAAGCATGCTCACCCATTCGTAAAAAGGCGCATAGATCGCCTCCCACTCTTTTAAATGCTCGGTTTGTGTAAGTCCAGCATAAATAAGAGAAAACACGTCGCGATATTCTCTTGTCAACATAAACACGACATCGACAATCTGTTCAAGCTTAGTTGAAAAAGAGGCACCTTCCTGTACATGATCTTTAATTTCCGTCATTATTTTATCTACCATCACCCCTGCAATAGCAGGCATAACAGATAGCTTCGACGGGAAGTATAAATAAAACGTCCCTTGAGCAATGCCAGCAACCTTCACGATATCAGCAACCTTCGTCTTCTCAATCCCCTTTTCACGAAAGACATCAATAGCTGCATGAATAATTTTTTCTTTTTTATCCATCTCTTACCCCCTCCAACTGACTGACTATCATTCATTTTACAGTCTAACTCGACTGTTGTCAACAGGTGCCTCAACAGGTGCCTGACCCCCACCACTGTACGGCATTAACGTGGTGGGGGTCAGGCACTCTATTTAAGGTTCATTATTCAGCAACGTTGTCCTTTCGCTTCTCTTCATTTCTATCATGGAGCTTACGAGGCCAAAAGCTCCATTTCCCTAATTTAATAATAATAGAAGGAACTAGAATCGTTCGCACTAAGAAAGTATCTAATAACACCCCAAGCGCAACTGATGGTATCTGCGTAGCAGCGCTCTAATCCGAAATAGGAACTCTTTTAGTTCAAACGGCTTGACCAGATAATCATCGGTTCCTAAAGAAAACCCTTTCTCCTTATCTTGAATCTGGGACTTCGCTGTGAGCATAATCACCGGCAATTCGTAATGCTCATTTATTTCTTTTGTCAATTGATAGCCATCCATTTCAGGCATCATAATATCGACAACGGCTAAGTTAACATCATTTTCTTCAAGTAAATTCAGAGCTTCCAGACCATTAGAAGCTTGTATCACATTAAAGCCTTCTTCTCCTAAGTACCTACTTATTAACTTTCTAATATGTTTATCGTCATCCACGATAAGAATCGTCTCATGATCATCCCATCCTTTTAAAAAAGGGTGCCATTCTAAGTTAGCTTTTTGAGTGTTAAACAAGTAAAGATTTGCCCAGTCCCGTTGGACATTACAGATTCTTAACTCCAAAAGCAACAAATGTCTATTATTTTAGTATAGGTTAATGGCTAAAATTCTACTTTCAAACTAGTCCAAATTGCGAAAGGATCGGCTTTTCCATATTAGCAAAATACTAAGAACAAAACCTCCTATGCCTGAAATAGCCAGAACCGTCTGGATCGGAAGTGCTGCTGCAACGAGAATCGAGATGAGCCCAAAGGCAATTGGTTCAAACCCACTTGCAGCAAGCGTAATAATACTCATCACACGTCCCAGCTTATCTTTATCTGTTTTCTCCTGCACCATCGTCACTGTAGGTAAATAAACAAACATAGCGACGAAACCTGTTAACGCAGCTAATAATACAAGGAGTGAGAATACCTCCAACTGACTAAACAAAATAAACAGTACAAAACTTACTAACAATGAAGCAAAAACTAATCGACCTCTCTGTTTCTTTACATTCCATATCACGATCAAGATACTTGCTGAAAACGTTCCGAGAGCTAACCCGCCTTCAAGTAAACTCAGTTCAAATGGTCTCCCACCCAGCGCTTCCACTAGGATCGGAAAGCTAATAAGAATCGGTCCAATCATAAACAAATTGATTATTACAATAGAGAGGGTCCCCGTTCTATGAACGTCAGACCGTCTCACATAATTCAATCCTTCCACTAAGTCTTTCACAGCACTTTGTTTTTCCCCAGTTCGAGCTGACTTTGGGTCTCGAATTAATGGAGGAAACACAAAAACAGCAGATAGGAAAATTAACAGAGCCGAAGCAGAAAACGTAAGCGTGAAATCACCAATTGTTAAAAGGACCCCTGCTAATAAAGGTCCTAAAATAAACATTAACTCTGTTGACCCTTGAAACAAAGAATTGGCTCGCTGCAATTGTTCATCACTCACAATAATCGGGATCATCGATGAAACAGCTGGAAAAAAGAATGCGTCCAAAAATCCAAATACGAAAGCAATCCCAATCAACGAAGTCACACTTAACCAATCATTTGTAAAAAGCACAATCATTGCAATCATGACCAATGCTTGAAGAAGATTTGTCACGAACATGATCAAGGACTTGCGAATCTTATCGGCTAGTATCCCTCCGTAAACCATCATAACAACCCGTGGGATCGACATAGACATAAGTACGATCCCTAAGACTGCTGGCTCGTTCAAAGCATCCACGATAAACCAGGAAACGGACAAAAAAAACATCGAGAATCCGAGCATTACACATAATCCTGCTAACCAAACGAGAACAAACGAACGATTTTTTAATAATGACTTTTCTAAAAGATGACGATTGACCATAACTCATTCTCCTTAATATTACGTACCCTCTTGTGAACTTGTTTCAAATTACGTTCGATGCTCTGCTTTAAATATTTGTCCTAGTCTATAAATGCCCTGTTTAATATCATTTAACGAGGCAAATGCATATGACAACCGGAGATATTGATCCGGCTGCTTTGCATAAATACTTCCTGGATTAAGAAGAACACCTTCAGATAAAGCTTTTTCGAATAAATTCCTTATATGAAACTGAGGCTGAATCTTTACCCATATAAAAAAGCCCCCACCTGGCTCCTCCCAAGTAGCAAACCTTGCTAAATTCTCTTCTAAAGCCTTCACAGCAATTTCTCTACGAACCTTAAGCTGTTCTCTGACAACTTTTAGGTGATCATCGTATAAACCGCTAGACAGCCATTCCGATGCTACCCGCTGAGATAAAGAACTTGAGCCATAATCGGACTGCATTTTCAAATCAGATAGTCTTTCAATGACAGATTCAGGTCCGACAATCCAACCAATCCTTAATCCTGGGCTTAAAGATTTGGATAAACTGCCAAGGTACAGTACATTTCCATACTTATCATTTACTTTTACAGGAACTGGCGGCGCGTTGTCAATCCATAAATCTCCATAGACATCGTCTTCAATGATCGGAATTTGTTCTTTTTCACAAACGGTAATGAGTTCTTGACGTCTTCTGTCCGGCATCAAGATACCAGTGGGGTTATGAAAAGTTGGATTGACATACAAAATAGCGTTCTCTTGTTGTTTTTTTATTATAGGTATGGTGCTGGGAATAAGTCCATCATCGTCCATCGGTAAGCCATGAAGTTTCATTTCAGCCGACTGAAACACTGATAGTGAATAAAGATAAGAAGGCTTTTCCAAAAAAATCGTCGATCCCCTTCTTAAAAGACCGATCGATATGAGTTGTAATGCCTGTAATGCCCCAGATACTATTAAAATCGATGATGGAGACGTGTAGATCCCCTTATTTTTCAAATGGTGACTAATGGCTTGACGTAATTCTAAATTCCCTCTTGGCTCTTCATATCCAATCGGTGAAAGGGTATCGGCAACTTTCACCATGACTTGTTTCATTTTCTCTAATGGAAACGTTTCTGGAGCCAGTTCACTTTTACCCAGTTGAATAAATTTTTTATTTGCTTCAGTCTCATTTATTTCTTTTACAGTTTTAACACTTGCTTTATGAATTCCAAATGTAACATTTTCATTCCAGTTTACGGGCTTATTTTTATGCATCAGCGTCCAAGTATTATTTACGACAACCGTTCCCTTCCCCATTTTCCCCTCGATCAGTCCATCTGCCGTTAATTCTTCTAAAGCAGTAATAACAGTACTTCGGTTCACTGCAAACAACTTTGCTAAGTCACGCTGACTTGGAATCTTACTTCCTATCGACCATTCACCTCTTGCAATTTTCTCCCTTATGTAGTCAATAATGTCGTTATATTTCGTTTTTCTCATTTATGACGTTTCTCCTTCAACCAACCCACCGCTCCAAAAAATAAACTGGTTGGTTTTAATTTTTCTAACTGGTTGCAGACAGTGTATCAGTTAATGGATATCATTGGAATTAGTAACGATCAAAAACATATTTGGTTGGTTTCGATTAGGAGGGAGTAAATGTCATGGACACGAGCCTAAAATTAAGGATACTATCTGCACATGTCTTAATCATCACACTTTGGGCATCTGCCTATTCAGGAATTAGAGTAGGACTTGGTGCCTATTCTCCAGAACATCTCTCTCTTCTGAGATTACTCGTAGGTTCCATAGCGCTGTTGATTTTTGCGGTCATTATTAAAATGCGGTTGCCGGAAATAAAGGATATTCCAATGATCTTTATTTTAGGCGGTTTAGGCTTTGCCGTTTATCAAACTGCATTAAATTACGGTGGGCAAACGGTAAGCGCTGGAGCTATAAGTCTCATTGTTTCAACAATACCCATTTTCTCTGCTATATTAGCCTTTATTTTTTATAAAGAAGGGTTTGGTATCCGAGGATGGATTGGTACGATGATTGCGTTTTTCGGAGTCATCTTTGTGTCAATTGGACCAGGGGATACGATGCCGATTAATTTCGGAGTGTTTTTTATCTTAGTAGCCTCTTTAGCTACCAGCATATTTTTTGTTTTTCAAAAAAAATATTTAAAAAAATATGGTTTCATTCCTTTTACAACGTACACGATTTTTGCTGGTACGCTCATTATGTTCTTCCAATTTCCCGGACTCGGTGAAGAAATTGTCACTGCACCAATGAATGCGACATTAAGTGTCATTTATTTAGGGTTATTTCCAACGGTTTTGCCATATTTCGCTTTAGCTTATATTACATCTCACACAGGAGCATCGGCTGCTACAAGCTCCCTTTATTTAACGCCTGTTTTATCATTTTTAATCGCCTGGGTCTGGTTAGGCGAAGTCCCCACACTTTTTGCCGTCTTGGGCGGAGTTATCACATTAATAGGCGTACTGGTCGTTAATCTTAAAATCGGAAAAAAAGAACAACAACCGCAGCCTGCAAAAATCACACAGGAAGACCGCGAGTACCAACAGGTGAATGGGTAGCAGGCGAAACAGATTCGTATAAGAAAAACCGCATAGCGGTCATTTATTAAAACAGCGTTAGACATCGAAACGTAGATTTTTATTCGCGCAACTCTAAAAAGAAAGGTGACACCAAAGGTTATTGTGGTGTCACCCAATTTGCTATTATTGTTGTTGGTTTTGAGATTGCTGAGCTTGTTGTAATTGTTGCTGAGCTTGCTGTAATTCCTGTTGTGCTTGTTGGAATTGCTGTTGCTGTGCCGGTTGTGCACCTGCTTGAGCTTGCTGTAATTGTTGGGTTGCTTGTTGTAGCTGCTGCTGCGCTTGTTGAAGTGCTTGTGGATTTGCTTGTTGTGTTGCCTGTTGAACTTGCTGAGCTGCTTGCTGTGCAGCTTGTTGTGCTTGCTGAGCTTGCTGTTGTGCTTGTTGTTGCTGTTGTTGGTTCTGTGGCATAAAAAAGCCCTCCTAAAGTTGGATTTTTATTACACCACTTATCATGCCTTTTTCCGAAAAAGAAATACGCATTATTTTATTTTATAAAGTTAAACGGCCATGCTCCCCTTCATTTTGTGCACCTTCTCTATATTTGAACAGCAGGTTGAAGAATTAGACATCGAAACTTAATAAATGATCTGTCCTTCTCAAAAGAAAATGAACCTCTACGTTCCTGAAGTTAAAGGTGATACAGTAAGCGTCGAACATTTTAGCAGAAGCTAGAACCGACTGTATTCCCTCCTAAAATATAGCTCTGTTATGTCAGTTGATACCACCGTATAATCCGCTTGTATAAAGATTTGTTAAATTATCAATGATTTCATCCATTAAAAAATGATTTTCTCCCTTTACACAATCCCACATAAACATTTCATTCGCATAAAACCACCCTCGCGCAACAAGGCTTGGGCTAAAAGAGGGCTTTGCTAGACCATTTGCCTGGGAATAACGAATATCAACAGAAATTCGCTCAATAAAGCGTTCTCGAATGCTATTCCACCTTTGTTCAACAATAGGAGAAATCCCAACGGCTTCTTTAACGACCCTCATCATTGCGCCTTCTTCGATTGCCAAATTGAGAAAAGAACGTACTTGCTCATTAATCATTTGACGTGCTTCCCTTTCTGTTTTTGGTTCAAACTGACGCTCTGCTACTTCATAAAACTGCCCCATTAATTCTTCCATTAAGATGATAAAAAGATCATCCTTGTTTTTGAAATAGACATAAGCAGTACCGTATCCAGTATTTGCTTTTTTGATTATCTGTGAGATTGTTGCTTTTTGGAATCCGTTTTCTAAAAATATATCTCGTCCCGCATTTAAAAGCTTCTTCCTCGTTTGAATAGCTTGACGTTCCCTTGATGATAAGTTTTCATTTTCGTTCGCCATGTGTTCACCACTTTCGGTTTCTGTTCATCTCAACATTATAAGTATATCCATTTTACAAGCAGGTTTTTTTTATTGCAATTACGTACCTTTTCACGTTATACAAGGCACCCCCAATAATTGACACGGCGTCATTGACATGATGTCAATACTCATTATACAATTCAACTATAAATAAATCACTACTTTAATTATTGGGAGGTCTCGCGAATATGCCTGCTTCTAAAAATACTTACAGCCAAGAACACGCGATTCATTTAGATAAACAAGATGAACTTGCGTCGTACCGCAAAGAATTTTACATTAAAGAAGATAGTATTTACCTTGATGGGAACTCACTCGGACTTCTTTCAAAGCGAGCAGAAGAAACACTCTTAAGCCTGCTTGATTCTTGGAAAAATTACGGAATTGATGGTTGGACAGAGGGAGAACACCCATGGTTTTATTTATCCGAATCATTAGGTGAAAAAATGGCTCCACTTGTAGGAGGACTTCCTGAAGAAGTTATTGTAACCGGTTCAACAACAGTGAACCTTCATCAATTAGTCGCTTCCTTTTATAAACCTGACGATAAAAAGACGAAAATAGTAGCAGATGAGCTAAATTTTCCGACAGATATTTACGCTCTGCAAAGTCAGCTCAAGCTAAAAGGCTACGATCCAGACAAGCACTTAATCGAAGTAAGTAGCGCTGACGGACACACGTTAAACGAAGACGATATCATTAAAGAAATGAAAGACGATGTCGCATTAATTGTTTTACCAAGTGTATTATATCGAAGTGGGCAAATTTTAAATATCGAGCGTTTAACAGCAGAAGCGCATAAACGAAATATTCTTATCGGATTTGACCTTTGTCACTCAATCGGCTCTATCCCTCACCAACTCAGTGAATGGGGAGTTGACTTTGCTTTCTGGTGCAATTACAAGCATTTAAATGGGGGACCAGGTGGCGTTGGCGGATTGTATGTCAACAAGAAACACTTTGGTAGACACCCAGGTCTTGCAGGGTGGTTCAGCTCGCAAAAAGACAAACAATTTGACATGGATCATGAGTTAACACCGGCAGAACACGTTGGTGTTTATCAAATGGGAACGCCCCATGTCTTCAGTATAGCTCCATTAATCGGATCAATGTCTATTTTCAATGATGCAGGAATCACAAATATCAGAAAGAAATCACTACAGCTGACTCGTTATATGATGGATCTCATTAGTCATGAATTAGCTGAACATGGGTTTACGATCCGTAACCCAAAAGAAGATCATAAGCGTGGGGGCCATATTTATATTGAACACCCAGAGGCTGCAAGAATATGTAAAGCACTCAAAGCAAAGAACATTACTCCTGATTTTCGTTCACCAAACGGGATTCGCTTAGCACCCGTTGCCTTATACAACACATTTGAAGATGTATGGAAAAGTGTTCAAGTATTGAAAACGATCATGGAGGAAGAATTATATAAGCAATTTAAAAACGAACGAGGAGTAGTGGCGTAACGATGAACGAGAACGTTAAAGACAACAACCCATGGATTGATATTTCACAGCCATTGCACTCAAAGCTAGCCCATTGGCCGGAAGATACACCTTTTTCATATAAAGTCACGTATTCAAAGGAACAAACCGGTTCAGTTAATATTGGACAAATCACCACCAGTGTCCATTCTGGAACTCATGTCGATGCCCCATTTCATTTTATTAATGACGGCGCGAAAGTCTTAGATTTAGACATCAACTTGTATATCGGAGAGGCGCGAATAATCGATGTTTCCTCCTACAATGTTATCGATAAAACCACGCTTCGTCATTTTAATCTAGAAGGGGTAATTCGACTTCTTATTAAAACATCGATTCCTAATCAACCGGAGATCTTTCCCGAGAGCATTCCTTATGTGACAGCTGATGGTGCTAATTACTTAAAAGAAAAAGGGATCCGGTTACTCGGTGTCGATGTCCCATCTGTCGATCCTCTTGATAGTAAAGAGCTAGAAGGTCATCACGCCCTATTCAAAAACAATATTTACATTTTAGAAAACCTGATGCTAGATCATGTTGATGAAGGAAATTATGAACTAGTCGCACTTCCTTTACCATTAAAAGATGCTGATGGTAGCCCAGTCCGCGCCGTCATTAGACCTTTATAAAAAGAAAATTCGACATAAATTTAACGCTCTATCATCAGAGCGGAACCTAGACTTTTTGAAACTGCAATTTCAAAAAACTATTTTCAAGGAGGGGAAGCATGACTAACAAACATGACCAACAACACAAAGCAACCGAATCTGAAAAAGGAATCCATACCGATTTTATGAACAACATGACCTACGGGGAGTATTTAAAGTTAGATGATATTCTTTCTAGTCAAAAACGGTTATCCGATCACCATGATGAGATGCTTTTCATCATCATCCACCAAGTAAGCGAGCTTTGGATGAAATTGATCTTGCATGAAACGAATGCAGCCATTGAGTCGATTAAAGCTAACGAGCTACAAACCTCATTCAAGCGTTTAGCTCGTGTTTCGAAAATTCAATCGCAAATTATTCAAGCATGGGATGTTCTCTCAACATTAACACCAGCCGAATACATGGAGTTCCGCGAATCTTTAGGTCAAGCATCAGGATTTCAATCTTATCAATATCGCTTAATTGAATTTGCTCTCGGCTACAAAACTAGTCATATATTGAAGATTTACGAGAAAGATCCAGAGCTTCACCGTATTCTTGAAGAGGCATATCATGCGCCAGGTTTATATGACGTAGCTATCCAAGCGCTTGCAAAAAAAGGGTTAGCAATTAATCCGGATACGGTAAATCGTGATTTCTCAAAGCCGTATAAAGAAGATCCTACTGTTCGAGAAGCTTGGTTAACGGTTTACCGAAATGTAGATCAATACTGGGATTTATACCAATTAGCTGAGAAGCTAGTAGACATTGAAGACTGGCTTCAACAATGGCGCTTCCGACACATGAAGACGGTAGAACGAATCATTGGCTTTAAAACGGGTACTGGTGGTTCATCTGGTGTCGATTATTTAAAGAAGGTATTAGACCACCGATTTTTCCCAGAATTATGGGATTTACGCACTGAAATATAGCGTTCCTTTTTCCAATGAGAACTTAATCATGGCAGGCCCCTTCTACTTTTGGAGGGGCTCATTTTTTTCTAAAAAAATCCATTAAACCACTCCTTAATGGAAAGGAAGAGTGATTGAAATACGTATAAATACTTTTTACGATGGTGACGTTTTTCCTCTTATTCTACAGGTAGAACAACTACCTAACAGCACAAGGCGTTATCCAACACATGTTCCTAAACGAAAATAAAAACCCCCATCATGAAGATGAAGGTTTTCCGGAAATTTACAAAGAAGAAGCACGAGAACCGTCTCTATGCTTCCAAAACCTTTGGACTGTTGCCTTAGAAACATCTGATAAGTGCTGATATTGATAATGTGGATTATGGTCTTTATCTATAAGAGTTGCGCGTACCCCTTCGAAAAAATCGTGGTGATTCATAAAATTTGTAGCAAGGACTAAATCAGTAGCAAAACACTCTTCTCGTGTTTTGTTTTCTCCTTCAATTAGCTGCTTTAATGTTATTTTTAAAGAGAAAGGAGATTTTGATAGCAATGTTTCTTTTGTTTTAGTTGCCCAATCACACGATTTGTCCTCTAAAGATTTGACGATGTCTTCAATCGTTTCAAAAGAAAAGTGATAATGTATATCTTCTTGATATGCGGCTAGCTTACTTGCATTTGGAGGTAGCTCACAAAATTGACTTACGAGCTGCTTAAGTATAGTGTCTACGTCATTGTTATGCCAATTGGTTTTCTCAACATGTAAGAGAAAAGCTTCAAGATGATCATTCTTCATGTAGGTATCTGCTCCATTTATATACATAACATCTGAGGCCTGAATGACAGATGCAGTTAAGGCTAGGTAGCGTCCCGTATATCCTGGTGCTTTATTTAAGAAATAGGCAGCTCCTACATCTGGAAAGAACCCAATATTCATTTCTGGCATCGCCCATTTTGTACGGTCAGTGACAATTCGATAACTGGCTCCATAGGTTAATCCAACTCCCCCGCCCATCACAACACCATCCAAACAAGCGATAATTGGTTTCGCATATTGATAGATGCATTGGTCGACTTTATACTCTACTTCAAAAAAACGTTCTGCTTTTTCCAACGCCATTTGATTAGACTGAGCTTCATATAACGTTTTAATATCACCGCCAGCACAAAAACCTTTCTCACCACTACCTTTCATGACAATCAAGCGAACCTGGTTATCTGCTTCCCAATCTTCCAGCTTTTGTCCAATCACTTCCAACATTTCAAGAGACAATGAATTCATAGCCTTTGAGCGGTTTAGCGTTATGGTTGCTACACCATTTTCACTAACCGAATAGAGCACGTCATTCGTCAATTGTAAAACCTCCCTTTTATGAATGTAGAAAATCAGGCTTTCGCTTTTCAATAAAAGCTTGAATGCCTTCTTTTGCATCGTTAATTAAAAATAACTCAGCAAACTTTTCCCGCTCTCTTTTTAACCCGTCATCTAAGGGCTCCTGATTTCCTTGGATAATGCATTCCACTACTCGTGAAACACTTGTCATGCTCTTTCCTTCTACAAGAGTATTGGCAATCGCAACTGCAGTTTCTAACACTTCATTTTCAGAAGCTACTAATTGAATAATCCCAAGATTGACAGCTTCCTCTGCACTAAGCTGTTTGCTTGTTAATATTAAATCCAATGCATTGGCCGTGCCTGTTATCCTCGCAAGGCGTTGAGTACCTCCGAACGTCGGGAGTAGACCAAGTTTCAACTCCGGTAAACCGAGGGTCGCACTATTTGAAGCAATTCGATAATGACAACTCATCGCTAACTCTAACCCTCCTCCAAGGGCAGGACCATTAATCGCAGCAACCACCGGCTTATTCATCGTTTCGATTTCGTTACATAATGCTTGACCTGCTTCTGCCATTGCCAATCCTTTTTCTTCGTCTCCTAAAGCAGATAAAAATTCCTTTATATCCGCTCCGGCAATAAAAAACCTTCCCGCACCAGTAACGATAACAGCTCTTGTTTCTTCATCATCCGCTAACGTATTGAAGCGTGCACGCAATTCATCGATACATGCAGACGATAACATGTTTGCCGGGGGATTATTCACTTCTACGATCGTGATAAAGTTCTCTTTGATTACTTTCGTATAGTTGTATTCCACCTTGCAATACCCTCCTTCACATTTTTACCATAAAAATTTCGAGACAGCCTTTCGAAAAAAGGGAACCATCGCTTTTTCCATGGCTCCCTTGTAAAAACACAGCTTAAAACCAGCGCTCCGTAACGACTTTTTTACGAGTGTAAAATTGCACACCATCCTTTCCGTTCGTACCGAGATCTCCGTAGAAGGATGCTTTGTTTCCTGCAAATGAGAAAAACGCCATTGGAGCTGGGACATTGACATTAACGCCAATCATTCCAGCATCAATTTTTTCACGGAATCGTTGTGCGTCTTTACCACTTGATGTATAAATGACTGCGCCATTTGCAAACTTAGATTGATTCGTAATTTGAATCCCTTCTTCAAGATCCTTTACTCTTACCACACTTAATACAGGTGCAAATATTTCGTCTTGCCAAATTTTCATATCCGGCTTTACGTGGTCAAAAATCGTTGCCCCTACGTAATACCCGTCTTCATCAGTTACACCTTCTCGGCCATCTACCAATAACTCAGCGCCTTCTTCAACTCCCCGGTCAATATACCCAAGAACACGCTCTTTATGAACTTCGCGAATTAATGGCCCAACAAAGTTTTCTTCGTATCGTCCATCTCCTACTTTTAATTTACGTGTTTCTGACACGAGAACGTCCATGAATTGATCTGCAATATCATCCTCAACGGCAACAACTGAACATGCCATGCATCGTTCGCCACTACTGCCGAATGCCGATCCGATCACACCTTGAACGGTTTTGTCGATATGACAATCGGTCATAACCAGTGCATGGTTCTTTGCGCCCGCAAGTGCTTGGACTCGTTTTCCATGAGCCGTACCTGTTTGATAGACATGTTTTGCTACTGGTTCAGATCCTACAAATGAAATCGCTTTAACATCGGTATGTTCTACTAAGCGGTTTACGACATCTTTACCGCCATGAACTAAATTCAAGACACCTTTTGGAAAACCTGCCTCATAAAACAGCTCGACTAGTTTCCCTGCCAAAATAGGTGTTCGCTCTGATGTTTTCAACACAAATGTATTCCCACATGCTACGGCAAGCGGAAACATCCATAGAGGGATCATCATCGGAAAGTTGAAAGGTGTAATCCCTGCAACGACACCAAGAGGGTAACGCCAAATGGAGCCATCAATTCCTTCTGCAATATTCGGAAGTGCTTCACCCATCATTAAATTTGGTGTCGACGTCGCTAGCTCAGCCGCTTCAATTCCACGTTGAACTTCTCCGCGTGCGTCCTTTAACGTTTTACCATTCTCTAATGTAATAATTTCAGCCAATTCTTCTTTTTGTTCTTGTAATAATTGAAGATACTTGTATAGCAACCTAGATCGTTGTGGAACTGGTACTTCAGACCACGATGGATAGACACGCTGAGCCGCTTCGATCGCACGATTAGTGTCTTCTATTGTAGATAATGTGACGTGCGCAATGACCTTTCCATTTGCGGGATTGGGAACCGCTTCAACCTCTGTGCCAGTAGAATTTTCCCATTTACCATCAATATGATTTTGAATATGTTGGACTTTTGTCGTAATCATTCCATCATCTCCTTTCCCGATAATAAAGACGGCGTCTGTTCACTAATTTTACGATAAAGAACAGACATATCTTTTTCACCAAACCCATTTTTCTCCACTTCTTCGTACATTGAAAACAACGCCTTACTTATTGGTAAATCTAGTTCCTTCTTCTCTGCCAAATCTAGCGCAAACCGTAAATCCTTGTTCAAAAGCTTTAAAGAGAAGCCGGGTTCATATTGATCGCTTGCTATAAAGCTTTTGTAATTCCGTTCGTAAATTCGACTTTGACCATAACTAACATTTAAAATAGTAAACAATTGATCTAAGTCTAAATCACTTTGTTTCGCTAGGTTAAGTGCTTCACTTACCCCTGCCGTATAAAAACCGATGAGGAGATTGTTAATGAGTTTTGTAACCGTTCCACTTTCAATTTTTTCACTAATATGGACAACATTTTCGCCTAATGTATCCAATACCGGTAATGCTTTCTCATAGGCTTCTCTTGGACCACCGATCATGAACGTTAGTGTTCGATTGAGCGCACCGACAACGCCTCCGCTGACAGGTGAAGCTAAGTAATCAATGCCATTTTTTTTAGCAGCTTTTTCAATTTTACTATTAGTTTCCGGAGTGACCGTACTCGTGTCAATGAGTACGGTATTCGGGTGGCTGTTTCTAACGAGTCCCTCGTCTCCTAAAAAAATGGACTCTACTGCATCAGTAGATGGTAAGCTTGTTATAATAACATCACAATTTTGTCCCAAAGAAGGAATGGAAGCGCCAATCGCCCCCCCTGCTTGTTGAAAAGAAGCTTCAGCGTCCGCATTTAAATCAGAACCATAAACAGTATAGCCGGATTCGATTAAATTACTAGACATCGGGAGCCCCATGTTCCCAAGTCCAATAACCGCTATTTTTTCCATTTTAATTCCTCCATTTAAATGTTTATCGAGCTCGATCGGTGATCTCTTTTGCAATCTCTCGTTTATACGAAAATAGATTGTTGTATAGAGGAATATGAAGATGACGGACTTCATTTAGCAGGCTCTTTTTATCCTCTTCATTCGATACGATCCCAGATATAAAAGAGATGACGGCCTTTTCCACTCTACGGAAGCCTTCCTCACATAAAACATTTGTCATCAATTGCTTGATCTTCTCTTTTTCCGGACCATTTTTTGCTTTAGCTTTTTCTGTGCGCAAATAGGACGACTCCATTACATACAAATCGCTCATCGTATCAGCTAATATTCGTAACAATTCTTGCTCTTTCTCAACCTTAAGACCAGATACAGAAAACGCTTTTAAGGATTGGTTAAGTAATTGTTTAGATAGTTGAATGTACTGTCCATTTCGATCACTGTTTGTTTCACTTGTCATGTCTGTTGTTGTAAATCGAGATTGCCGGAATTTCTTCAACAACGATTTTGCGATTGTCAAACGATTAATTTCGTTTGTACCTTCAAAGATGCGACTAATTCTAGCATCTCGATATAACCGTTCTACTTCGTTTTCTTCCATATAGCCATATCCACCATGTATTTGAACGGCTTCATCTACAACTCTACCAAGCACTTCTGAACACTTCACTTTGTTAATCGCACATTCCATCGCATAATTGGCGATCTTTTTGTTTATGTTATCGCCGTTATCTGCTAATTGGATCACCTCATCTAACACACCAGCTGTTCGGTACGTAGCACTTTCCGCTCCGTATATAGAGGTAGTCATATTTGCGATTTTTTCTTGAATAATTGTAAAATCGGCGATGGGCTTTTTAAACTGCTTCCGTTCTTTCGCATACTTAACTGACAATTGAAGTGCCTGTTTAGCCGAACCAATATTCGCAAACGCAAGCTTAAGACGTGCCATGTTTAATATATTTAGTGCAATATGATGACCTTCACCAACTTCTCCAAGTACATTTTCATTTGGTATTAAAACATCTTCTAATATGAGCGTTGCTGTAGAAGATCCTTTAATCCCCATCTTCTTTTCTTCTGAACCAATAGATACACCTTGAAACGTTCTTTCAACGATGAAAGCCGTCATGCCTTTTGCTGTTTTTGCGAAGACGACATATACATCAGCAATATGGGCATTCGTAATCCACTGCTTTTCTCCATTCAGTACCCACGCTGTGCCCTCATCATTTTGCACAGCGCTCGTTTTTGGGTTTAATGCATCAGAGCCTGCATTTGATTCCGTTAATGCATAGGCGCCAATCCAAACCCCTGAGGAAAGCTTAGATAAATATTTTTGTTTTTGTTCCTCCGTTCCGAAATAAACGTATGGTAATGTACCGACACCAGCATGAATATTAAATGCAACGCCAAATGATCCACCATAACCCATTTTTTCTGCTACAAGGCCTGATATTTTTTTATTTAAGGACAATCCTCCACATGCCTCTGGAACTTCGATCCCTAGTAAACCAAGCTCTCCTGCTTTTTCAAATAGTTTGCGGGCGATCCCATAATTGTGTTGCTCTAGAGACTGTAATTGAGGGACAACTTCTTGGTTTACATATAGTTCTGTTGTTTTCGATATGAGATGATCTTCGTCGCTGAAATCTTCCGGCGTAAAAAGATCAACACTCGTCTCATGTGATAAAGAATGAAGCGCTAATTCATCCATCACGACCCTCCTCATCTTCAATGTTCATCAGGTATAACTGTTTTGGCTATCTCACTATCTAAGTCCTCAAATTTATAATAGGAAATCGTTTCATACAATTCACTTCTCGTTTGCATCTTTGAAAGGCGATCCTTTTGAGAGCCTTGCTTTTTAATCATTTGAAACACGTCTTCGTATGCTTTAGCGGCAACTCGAAGTGATGTGACTGGATAGATCACCATCTGAAATCCCATGCTTGCAAATTGTTCTGCCGTATAATAAGGTGTTTTTCCAAATTCGGTCATATTCGCAAGCAATGGTGCCGTTATTTTATTTGAAAATACGCGAAATTCCTCTTCTGACTGGAGCGCCTCGGGAAAAATGGCATCTGCACCTGCTTTAATGTATGCTGTTGCCCTATCGATAGCGGAATCTAAGCCTTCAACACCTCGAGAATCTGTCCGTGCTACGACAACCATATCTGGTGCTACTTCTTTAATCGTTTTTATTTTTTGTACCATCTCTTCTGTTGAAATGAGCTGTTTTCCGTTTAAGTGTCCACATTTTTTGGGAAGCTGCTGGTCTTCAATTTGAACGGCTGCTACATTTGCTTCCATCATTTCTCTAGCTGTACGTGCGACATTCAATACACCTCCAAAGCCAGTATCGATATCAACAAGGACAGGCAGATTTGTAGCTCGTACAAGATCTCGAGCTCGATCTGCCATTTCTGTTGACGTGACAATACCCAAATCCGGTAAACCGCGACTAGCTGTATAGGCTGCTCCTGATAAATAAAGTGCCGAAAACCCTGCACTTTTTGCAACTAAGGCAGCCATCGCATCATGAGCACCTGGAATTTGCAGGATTTCTGGAGATGATATTAGCGAACGAAATTGATCTGCCAGCTCTTTTTGTGTTACCTGTTGATCTACTATCCAAGCCATCTAGGAGTCCTCCTTATTAAACTAAGAACAAATCGACAAATTTTTTAACACTCATTTTTTCTAATGTTTCTTGGTCATAACAAACATCTTCAATCCTTTGTGTCTGTTTCCTTGGAAAATGATTTTTTATATTACTAGAAAATTTCTCTTTAATCTTAGGAATGGCTTCTTCCCTACGGAAGCGGTGACCTAGCGGGTATTCAATTGCCACATTTTCAGTTGAACTTCCATCTTTAAAATGAACCTGAACGGCATTGGCGATTGAGCGCTTGCTCGGTTCAAGGTAATCACGACTGTACTGTTCATTTTCTAAAACGACCATTTTATCCCTTAAACGATCAATGTTAGTATCTAAAGCTACACCATCCTCATAATGCTCGGCTTTAATATCCCCTTTCAACAAGCCGATTGCGGTAATGTACTGTAAGCAGTGGTCGCGATCGGCCGGATTGTGGAGTGGTCCTTTTTTATCAATAATACGGATAGCAGATTCATGTGTCGTGATCGTAATGCTATCAATATCATCAAGACGATCTTTCACTTGTGAGTGAAGCTGTACAGCACATTCTGCAGCCGTTTGTGCATGAAATTCTGCTGGATAGGACACTTTAAACAACACATTTTCCATTACATAGGAGCTTAAAGGACGACCGAGCTTCAATTCTTTTTTATTGAATAATACATCTTGAAAGCCCCATCCTGGAGCTGAAAGTGCAGATGAATACCCCATTTCTCCCTTTACAGCCATCATCGCTAAGTAAACACCTCTGCTCGTAGCGTCACCTGCTGCCCACGACTTACGTGATCCCGTGTTTGGAGCCTGCCTGTACGTACGTAAGCTGGAATTGTCTATCCACGCGTTAGATAGTGCGTTCGTAATTTCCTCAGCACGACCACCTAACATTTTCGTGACCACCGCTGTCGTCGCAACCTTGACAAATAGCACGTGATCCAAACCAACTCGATTTAAACTATTTTCTAAAGCAAGCACACCTTGAATTTCATGTGCCTTAATCATCGCCTCTAACACGTCTTTCACTGTTAGCGCACTTTTACCCTCTGCTACATTCTGTCGGCAAATGTAGTCTGCCACAGCTAAAATACCACCAAGGTTATCAGATGGGTGCCCCCACTCTGCTGCTAGCCATGTGTCGTTATAATCAAGCCAGCGAATCATACAGCCAATATTAAAAGCTCCTTGAACGGGGTCTAGTACATACGGCGTTCCTGGAACTCGACTACCATTGGGTACAACCGTTTCAGGTACGATTGGTCCTAACAATTTCGTGCAATCTGGATAGTCTAATGCAAGAACTCCACAGCCAAGGGTATCAAGCAAAACATAACGAGCAGTATCAAACGCCTCTGAGCTAGTAATCTCTTCATGCAGTACATAGTCAGTAATTTCCTCTAATAAACGGTCTACATTGGTTTGTTCATTAAGTTGTAGCAATTGAATCTTCCCTTTCTAAATGTAATGGTTTAAGTCATGCTCCTGAAAGCAGCGTTTACAAGTGGTATAAACAGCTGCGAGATAAATCAATCGTTGCAGACATGTTGTTTTCCTGTATAAAGTACACGCGGACGGAACAGTCGATTATTGTTGTGCTGTTCAATCACGTGAGCACATAACCCTATCGTTCTAGCACTGAAGAAGATAGGTGTATACAATGGAATCGGAATTCCAAGCATCCAATATACAGGAGCTGCATAATAATCCAAATTCGGATAAAGCCCTTTTTCTCTTTCCATAACCTTTTCTCCTGCTTCACACATCTGGTAAAGCAAATTGTTACCTTTCACTTCACACAATTGCTTTAACGCTTCCTTCATCATAAGTGCTCTTGGGTCCATTTTCTTCATATATACACGATGTCCAAAACCCATAATCCGTTCTTTTTTAAATAACTTTCGTTCCAACAATTCCTCAAACTGCTCTACCGTTTCCACCTGAAGCAGCATATACATGACTGCTTCATTTGCACCACCATGTAAGTTCCCTTTCAATGAAGACACTGCCCCTGTCAGTGCCCCATACAAATCAGCGTTTGTGGAAGAAATGACTCTTGCAGTAAACGTGGAATTAGGCATCTCATGTTCACTATATAAAACAAGAGACTTATCAAAGATTTGTTCTTCTAATGACGTTGGCTTCTTTCCCGTAAGCATATAAAAGAAATTGGCACTATACGACAAGCTCTGAAGTGGAGCTACGGGTTCATTTTTATTAATGATCCGATAACTGTTACTAACGATGTTTGGAACCTTCCCTAGTAGTTTATAAGCTCGATCCCTATTCACTGTTAAAGAACGGTCCTCCAGTTGGTTGTCGTAACCTGCAAGAGCAGATATCCCTGTACGTAGCCCGTCCATTGGGTGCGTTTGCTCTGGCAAAAGCTTAAAGCCGTCCAACACTCCTCGCGGCAGCTCATACTCCTTCTTTAACACCTCTTGCACAGCTTTCTTTTCATCGTTCATAGGAAGTGTCTTTTCAAGTAAAAGATGGACGACATCCAAATACTCCTTTGTTTGAGAAAGCTCAATAAGATCATACCCCTGAATGACAATTTTCCCTTGCACTGTATCTAAAAGAGAGATTTCTGTTTCTGCAGCAACTACCCCTTCAAGTCCTGGAGAATACTCCACTTTAGATTCCATCTTCATCCTCCCATCCAAATAAATCCTCATTTATAATTTTGTAAGCCTTTTCAAGATTTCGTAAATAAGTATATCTCCGTTTTCTCATTCAAATTTTTTATTTCAGTATTTAGCCATTGATAATTTGTTTGCAAAGTAGAAGAGTTTCTTAAAATGTAATTGTTCATAATGCAACTCTTGAAGTGATTCATAAAATAGTCGACTGTTCCAAACATAGCTTCTCCTCCATCATGACCATTACTGAATTTCAGTAATAAAAAAAACAACTCCCGAAGAAGTTGTTAAGTCACGATTGTATACTTAAATAAACATGCTAATGACTAGAATTTAAAAGCATGCTTTCCATTTCGCACTTAACACCCCCTATCCGCGTAGGTATTGATGCTTGCTAAAACAGGCAGGTCTCCTGGCTTATGATCATCGCGTTTCGAACCTTCCCGTTTTCCCATCACGGAAAACAGTGGTGTTTTCGAATTGCTCCCAAATACAGTTGCGGGACAGCGTCGGATTTTAACCGAACTTCCCTTTTAAGCAGATAAGAAATTATCTACACCTATTTTTTCTAAAACTATTTACTTTTACCAATCCAATATAACAATTTTTCTGAAAATTTACAAATGGTTTTTTGTGTGATTGGAGTTGTAGCGTTCTATTTCGTGTATAAATTGCGGTTTTACACCGATATATTTCATTCGAGAAAGTTACTCTAATGCTAGGTTCTGTGGATAAAAAAGCTTGTTGCTAAGCAAATACTTGCCCAAAAAGCAATAAACTTTACGAAAACAGTCGTTTATTTTAAAAGAGTGTCTCAAAAGGTGAAAAATTGACCTTTCTAATTCGGCTTTTTAAAATAAATTATTGAACCAATTCCTAATAGAAAGAAAGAATGTTTGGAATACATTCTTATTATCTTCTGTTTTCACCTGTTTAGCATTCTCATCTCTTGTTGATACGTCTAATAACTGTGCATCTACGCCCTCAACGACCTGAACCATCTCTGCGCCATATTCGTCATAAATAATTTGTGCGTTCTCTTCATTAAAAGGTAAGATCCCAACGTCGACTTGATTATTAATAACATCAACACCGGTATGGTGAATCGTTATACCTCGATCTTCAAATTCACTTAAATCAATTTCCTCTTGCTTTTTTGTTAATTCACTTTCCGTATAAGTAACTTCACGTAATTCGATTTCGGCAGGCTCTTCTACTAAATTCTTTATATCTTGTTTCGCTTCTTCACTAATTTGTTCTATAAAGGAAAACACGAGCACCCCTAAATCTCTTTGTTCACGATCAATATGCATGCTCACGAAAACATCATCTTCTATATTTTCATCAATATAATCCATAATGTTTTCAGTCACCTCAGTATGATTCGGATCAACCCCTTGTTCTTCCCATTCCTGCATTTGTTCTGTAAAGGAATCTACTTCACCACTTTCCGCTAAAGTAAATTGCCCCCCAAACCCTGAAAGAGAAAAAATCATAACACCACTTACAGTTAACACGACTTTTTTAATCGGTTTCATTTGAATAGCTCCTTTCTTATACATGATCGCCTTACTAGCAACTGTGCTCTTCAGCTAAACTAGAAGATAATTGGATATTGTTTCTATGTATTAAGACGTCTCTTTATGTGAAGAGTTACAGTTCATAATCCTCATAACTGTCTCTTACAACGAAAGAAATACGATTTTGAGCAATCCTTAAAGTAACATATAAAGCATAACCTTTCCTACCTACTAAAAAAACTTCCGAAACATGCTTCGGAAGTCTTCATAAGTTTATGTATGGTGGAGACGGTGGGAATCGAACCCACGTCCAGAGATAACGATACCTAAGCGTCTACGAGTGTAGTCAGTTTATTAGCGTTTCGCCATCACTTCAGCCAGCTGACAGGCTTCCGTGTAACTATCCTGATTGATCTCTTCCTCTTGTCCTCAGGCGGTGGACGCAAGGCGTATCCCACTATAAGTGAGTCCCTGATCCTTCACATGGGCGATGAAGGGAGGAACCGCAAGCAACTGTTACGCTGCTAGTGCGAAGTTGTTTTCTTCTTTGCCAACTATAGGCGATGAGCGTTTTATACGAGGACACTCAGCTCGACTCGCAACTTAAGCTCGACCTACCCCTGTCGAATCCAGAACGTCCCCATGAGATAAAATGGGAAAGCTGGAGAACATGAATAGATGCTATTCAATTTTTCTGTCGTTGGAAAAACCACCATTTCTCCGTCCGACAATTACTATTATAACACACGCATATTTCCGGTCAAATGGAAAACTCCTCCGCCAATGGAACGGCTTGCTGACGTTGTTAGCGTCCTAACTGATGGTCCTTAAATGCACGTTCGATATCACGTTTCGCTGCTTTTTTCTTTAGATCCTCACGTTTATCGTATTTCTTTTTCCCTTTTCCAAGACCGATTAAGACTTTCGCAAATCCACCTTTTAGGTAGACCTTCAGCGGAACGAGTGTATAGCCTTTTTCTTTTGTCATACCGATAAGCTGGTTGATTTGCTTTCGGTGCATGAGCAATTTCCGCGTTCTTACTGGATCGTGATTATAGCGGTTTCCTTGCTCGTAGTGGCTAATGTGCATGTTATGAATCCACGCTTCACCGTTACTTATTCGGGCAAAGGAATCCTTTAGGTTCAATCTGCCAGCACGAATCGACTTAATCTCGGTTCCTGTCAGTACAATGCCTGCTTCATACGTTTCTTCAATATGATAATCGTGTCTTGCTTTTTTATTTTGAGCGACTAATTTACCTTCTCTAGCCATATTGGTTGCATCCTTTCAAAACGTGCTTCGATTCCTTTATCATATCAAATGAAACGTCATTTGTTAATGATTAGAAAGCATTGCTGTAGACAATTTGATCTTAGTTCGTCCAGATCTCGACATTCAAGGAGAGATTTCCAGTAAAGAGGAGCTATTTTCCTGAATTCAGTAGGTTTTTTCAGCAACGATCACTTGGATTTCAGTTTTCTTAACATAGCCGCAAGCTTTGCATAAAAAAATTCTTCTGCAATAAGCAATGGATATTCTGCATTTCGACTTCTCTTTAAAAAGCGAGACTCTCGAAACGCAGAATTCCCATAAGGCTCAAAAAATCCAAACCCACAATCGATGAGTTTGGATTTTTTTATCTACTATTTTCGTTTCTTTTTCTTCTTTTTTCCTGTACCTTTCGGGGCTCGATCGTAAAACGGCTTATCTTTTCCACCGTCGCCTTTACGCTTACCGTTTTTGCCTTTGTCACCAAGCTTCAATCCATCTTTTCCTTTTTTACGAGATTGACGCTTCCCGCCTTCGATGACTTTCGGCGCATCTTTCTTCTTCGCTTTACGCTCCTTCATCCCGACGATTTCAAAGTCAATGATTCGTTCCTCTACATTGACATTAATGACGCGAATGTCGATTTGATCACCGATTCTAAACACCTTACCGGTACGCTCTCCAATCATCGCGTATTGTTTTTCGTCGTAATGATAATAATCGTCAGTTAAGTAACTTACGTGAACAAGGCCTTCGATCGTGTTCGGCAATTCAACAAACAAGCCAAATCCTGTAACACCACTAATAATCCCTTCATATTCTTCACCGACTTTATCTTCCATGTACTGAACTTTTTTCAGCTCGTCGGTTTCACGAGAGGCATCTTCTGCACGGCGCTCTAATTCAGAAGTATGATCGGTTAAAGTAGGAAGCTTTTCTTCCCAGTAGGCCTGAATCCGCTCATCGGTTTTCTTTTCGAATAAATACGTACGAATCAATCGGTGGACTATTAAATCCGGATAACGGCGAATCGGTGATGTAAAGTGTGTGTAAAAGTCGGCTGATAAACCAAAGTGACCGACATTATCTGGATCATACTTTGCTTGACGCATCGAGCGGAGCATAACCGTACTAATGACGGCTTCTTCCGGCTCCCCTTTAGCCGCGTCAAGAATATCTTGCATCGCTCGAGGGTGAACCGTGTTGGCACTTCCTTTCACGACGTACCCGAAGTTCGTGATGAATTCGAGAAATTTGTTCAACTTCTCCTCATCGGGATCTTCATGTATTCGATAAACAAATGGAAGTTTTAGCCAATGAAAATGCTCAGCAATTGTTTCGTTTGCAGCGAGCATGAATTCTTCAATTAATTTTTCCGCAACGGAACGATCACGAAGGACCACATCTGTCGGTTTCCCGTCTTCGTCTACAAGAACTTTCGCTTCTTTAAAATCAAAGTCAATCGCACCACGATCAAACCGTTTTTTTCGTAAAATAGCAGCAAGCTCTTCCATTTGTTTGAAGAAAGGGACGAGAGATTCATAACGCTTCGTCACTTCTTCATCTTCTTCTTGAAGAATTTTTCGTACATCTGTGTATGTCATTCGTTCCGTTGTTTTAATAACGCTCTCAAAAATTTCATGGTTGACGACTTCTCCTTGAGGGGAAATTTCCATCTCACAGCCGAGTGTAAGCCTGTCCACTTGCGGATTCAGAGAGCAAATTCCGTTTGATAGTCTGTGCGGAATCATCGGAATCACACGATCTACTAAGTAGCAGCTCGTCGCACGTTCATAAGCTTCCGCATCAATTGGAGAGCCTTCCTTTACATAATGTGAAACATCGGCAATGTAGACGCCTAGTATATAATTTCCGTTATCTAGCTTCTCGACTCGGACCGCGTCATCTAAATCTTTAGCATCTGCACCATCGATAGTCACAATGGTTTTGTCCCGCAAATCTTTACGATGGTTAATCTCGTCGGGACTGATTTCATCTGGAACCGAATGCGCGTGATCGATGACTTCCTGAGGAAACTCTCCTGGAAGACCGTGCTTATGGATGATCGATAAAATATCGACGCCCGGGTCGTTTTTATGACCGAGAATTTCAATAACTTCTCCCTCTGCACTCATCCGGCCCTCAGGATATTTCGTAATTTCGACAACTACTTTGTGGCCGTCAACGGCTCCGCCTTCTTTTTTCTTTGGAATAAAAATATCATGCGGAATACGTTTATCATCTGCTACTACAAACCCGTAATGCTTGTCATCTACATAGGTTCCAACCGTTTGTTTTACACCACGCTCTAAAATGCGGATAATCGTACCTTCAGGTTTGGATCCACTTGAATTAGAATGAAGACGGACGAGTACTTTGTCCTTGTTCATGGCATTGTTCATATCAGCGCCTGAAACGTAAATATCATCAAAGCCTTCTTCTGTACGTACAAAGGCAAAACCTTTAGGATGCATAATGACGGTCCCGCGGATGAGGTTCATTCTGTCAGGTAGGCCATATCGATTACTGCGAGTGCGAACGAGCTCCCCTTCTTCCTCCAATTCATTTAAAAGTTTGACAAAAGCCTTGAATTGGCTGGAGTCTGACACTTCTAGTGCTTCTTCAAGATCTTTGATAGATAGAGGTTTGTCCGCTTCTTCTTTCATGTAATTAAGTACAAATTCTTTTGTTAGTTCTGTCATTTTTACCGCTCCTTTCCCTAGGACCACCGCTGCACAAGGTACCTTATTTAAACATTCCAGTCCAGCTTCTCAAGAAACTGATACACGTCTTCATGCAACTCGTCCTTTTCTTTATCCAACGTAATGATGTGGCCAGATTCTTCATACCATTTTAAATCTTTCACGTCGGACTCCACTTCGTTATAAATGATGTTTGCACTATCTGTGTCGATCATTTCATCGTGCCTAGCTTGTACTACAAAGACAGGTGCGTAAATCATGTCAACATTTTCACGCACTTCCTGGTTTAATTCTTGCAACGCTTTTAATGTGTTCATCGGTGTCTTTTCAAATTCCTTCATTTCTTCTTCAATTTGCTCTTCTGACTTTTTTTCATAACGTTTATATTTACGTGCGTATTCAAGAACGCCTTGATACATCGTTTCTTCGCTCTTAATATACATCGGTGCACACATCGGCACAATTCCCTTTATAGGTAGTGTGTACCCAATCTTAAGGGAAAATACACCTCCTAAGGAAAGTCCAGCCACTGCAATTTCCTCGTAACCTAACTCTTTTAAATGATCATACGCTTCTTGAACATCCTTCCACCAGTCTTCAGGACCTGTATGTACAAGCTCCTCCGGCGGAACCCCATGTCCTTTATACTGAGGTGCATGGCACGTATACCCTCTTTTCTCTAAGTATCTGCCTAGCATCCGGACATCTGCAGAGTTTCCCGTGAACCCGTGCAAAAGTAAAACAGCACGGTCCCCCCCTTCAAATGTAAATGGCTTCGGTTGTGAAATTTTCATCATGATCTCTCTCTCCTTCTCACAGCTGTTAATACTCATGTGTATTCAAGACACTAAACATAGAAAGCATGCCGATGAATGGAAAGCGGCATGCAGCTTTTACCCGTGTTCTTCTTCACCCTCTTAAGCTGATCCATCTTCTGTTAAAAGACAGCGATCGTATCAAGGAGTAGTGGTTTTAGCTGGCAAAACCAATTATAATTGTTTGCATTCTCGAGATAGTATACCCTTTTTTCCTAAGATTGAATGTGTTGATAAATATATTGGGCACATTTTTCGGTAGAACTAGTCCATTGCGACCTGCTTGAATAATATTTGTGTCGGCATGTTATGTAAAAGCATCCGACTGACCTACTTGACTAGAAACCTGCGTGGTTTGACTAGATCCACGCAGGAAAACAAACTCGGATTTTAGGTTGACTAAATCAACATCAATCCTCATTATCATACGAAAAAAGGTCGTCCCATGTCACGGAACAAGCTCACTCTTTCACGTATCTTCTCTCTGTAATAAGTTGGTGCTAACTGATCTTTTATGCATAAGAACAACAGCGTCAGCTCGCATGTTTTAAAGTCTCAAGGATGCTTTTCCCTTGAGACGAGCGGCTTGAAGGTAGCTGTCCTCTTATAAATGCTTTTTTATGAAAAAAACAGCAAGGATCATATCCTCACTGTTAGCTTCGTTACGTTATTTTTACATGTAAAATGCAACAGCAATTGTTAAAAGGAAAAACAATACAGCAAGAACGACGGTAGACTTGCTTAAGAAAGCTTCCAAGCCGCGTGCTTTTTGTTTACCCATTAACTGCTCAGCACCACCAGAGATTGCTCCAGAAAGGCCTGCGCTACGTCCAGATTGTAACAATACAACTGTAATGAGCATAATGGAGACAATAACAAGAAAAACCGATGTGACAGCTAACAATCTCTACACCTCCATCCGACACTTAAACCTATTCTAATCTTATCAAAAAAGGATAAGCACTGCAATAGCGGAGTACGGGGACTGTCCCCGCACAATTTTGTGTAAAATTGTGGGGGTGGTGGGGCTTGCTTTGTTGGCGCTGTCTTGAGCGATTCTCATGTTGAAAATGGACCGCCTAATACGAAAAAACCGCTGTAATGCACAGCGGTTTTTAATACTTGTCATCGTGTGTAATTACTTGCTTAAGTGATAGAACGCGTCACGGCCAGCGTAACGGCCGATGTACTCGAGCTCGTCTTCAATGCGAAGAAGCTGATTGTATTTTGCTACACGGTCAGTACGAGACGGTGCCCCTGTTTTAATTTGTCCTGCGTTTGTTGCAACAGCGATGTCAGCAATCGTGCTGTCTTCTGTTTCACCAGAGCGGTGAGAAATTACGGAGGTGTAACCTGAACGCTTCGCCATTTCGATTGCGTCGAACGTTTCAGTCAACGTACCGATTTGGTTCACTTTGATCAAGATTGAGTTTCCAACACCTTGCTCAATGCCTTGAGAAAGCTTGTTTGTGTTCGTTACGAAAAGGTCATCGCCAACAAGCTGAACCTTATCACCGAGAGAATCGGTTAGCTTCTTGAATCCGTCCCAGTCGTTTTCGTCCAAACCGTCTTCAATAGAAACGATTGGGTACTTAGAGCAAAGGTCTTCGTAGTAAGCGACCATCTCTTCAGACGTTTTTACAACACCTTCACCTTTCAAGTTGTACTTGCCGTCTTCATAAATTTCAGAAGCTGCTACGTCCATGGCAAGAACGATATCATCACCTGGCTTGTAACCAGCTTTTTCAATCGCTTCGATAATAGTAGAAAGCGCTTCTTCGTTGGATGACAGGTTAGGAGCGAATCCACCTTCATCACCTACAGCTGTGTTATAGCCTTTATCTTTTAATACTTTTTTCAAGTTGTGAAAAATTTCCGCTCCCATACGAAGCGCATCGCCGAATTTTTCAGCTCCAACTGGCATTATCATGAATTCTTGAATATCGACGTTGTTGTCTGCGTGCTCACCACCGTTTAAGATATTCAGCATTGGTGTTGGAAGCGTCTTAGCGTTGAAGCCTCCAAGGTAAGTATAAAGAGGTACACCGAGTGCTTCAGCAGCCGCTCGAGCAACAGCGATAGAAACACCAAGGATCGCGTTTGCACCTAATTTTTCTTTATTTTCCGTTCCATCAATTTCGATCATTAATTGGTCAATGCCAACTTGATCTAATGCATCAAAACCAACAAGTTCTGGTGCGATGACTTCGTTTACGTTTTCAACAGCTTTTGTAACGCCTTTACCCATCCAAGCGTCTCCACCATCGCGAAGCTCTACTGCTTCATATTCTCCAGTAGATGCGCCACTTGGTACGAGGGCACGGCCGAATGCGCCGCTTTCAAGAGTTACTTCAACTTCTACAGTCGGATTCCCGCGAGAATCCAATACTTGACGTGCATATACATCAAAAATTGCCGTCATGTCCAACACTCCTTTTAAGTAAGTTTGTTTAGTCTTTAATCAATGATTTGCCTGTCATTTCTTTTGGCTGGTCAACACCTAAAAGTTGAAGCATTGTTGGAGCTAAATCCCCAAGAATGCCGTCTTCACGGATTTGAACGTCTTTATCTGTTACAATCACAGGTACAGGGTTCGTAGTGTGGGCTGTCATTGGCTTGCCTTCCATCGTCTCAATTTCATCTGAGTTCCCATGGTCTGCTGTAATTATTGCATGACCACCTTTTTCGACGATTTTATTCACCACTCGTCCTAAACATTCGTCAACAGCTTCAATGGCTTTGACCGTCGGATCCATTTTTCCGGAATGCCCAACCATGTCCGGGTTAGCGTAGTTTAAAATAATCATATCATGCTTGTCTTGCTCAATTTCACCTACAAGGGCATCCGTCACTTCATAAACGCTCATTTCCGGCTTCAAGTCGTAGGTAGCCACTTTCGGTGAATCGATCAAAACTCGTTCTTCACCTTCGAACTTCTCTTCACGCCCGCCACTGAAGAAGAATGTAACGTGGGGATATTTTTCTGTTTCTGAAATACGCAGCTGCGTGAGTCCTGCTTTTGAAACGACTTCTCCTAATGTGTTATCGAGATTCGCTGGTTCAAAGGCGACAAATCCATCTACTGTTTCACTGAAATGCGTCAAGCATACATAGTGTACGTTATTAGGGAATTTTTTACCACGGTCGAAATTACTAAACTCAGCGTTTGTAAACACTTGTGACATTTGGATTGCGCGATCCGGCCGGAAGTTAAAGAAAATGATAGCATCGTCATCTTGAATCGTACCAACCGGCGTTTCTCCGTCTTCTTTCGTCATCACAGACGGAAGCACGAATTCGTCATGGATATCATTCTTATACGAATCTTCCAAAGCATCAAGTGCATTACGGTACTTTAAGCCGTCACCATGAACCATGGCACGATAGGACTTTTCAACTCGATCCCAACGCTTATCCCGGTCCATCGCATAGTATCGACCTTGAATCGAGGCAATTTCACCAATCCCTAATTCTTTTAACTTGTCTTGAGTTTCTTTAATGTATTTTTCCGCAGATTGCGGCCCTACGTCACGACCATCTAAAAACCCGTGCAGGTAAACTTGCTCGACACCGTTTGCTTTTGCCATCTCAAGCAGTGCAAACATATGGTCAATATGACTGTGAATACCTCCATCAGATAAAAGCCCGTATATGTGAAGGTTCGTTCCTTTTGTTTTTACATGTTCCATTGCATTTAGAAATGTTTCATTCGCAAAGAATTCCCGTTCCCGAATGGCCATGTTCACACGCGTCAAACTTTGATAAACAACGCGGCCTGCACCGATATTTAAGTGCCCCACTTCAGAGTTCCCCATCTGCCCTTTTGGAAGACCTACCGCTTCACCACTAGCGGTGAGGGCGGCATGGGGATACTCTTCCCAGTAACGGTCAAAGTTCGGCTTTTTTGCTTTTTCAACAGCATTTCCTTTTTTCTCATCGCGCAACGCAAAACCATCCAAGATGATCAGTGCGGTTGGTTTTTTACTCATTTCCTGCCTCCACTAGCTGTAAAAAGGATTGAGGATCAACGCTCGCACCACCGACAAGAGCACCATCAATATCAGACTTACCTAATAGCTCCTCAATGTTTGCAGGTTTGACGCTTCCACCGTATTGAATACGGACAGCATTCGCTGCCTCTTCTGAAAATGTCGATTTCACTACGCTACGAATGACACCGCACGTCTCGTTCGCATCATCAGCAGAAGCGGTTTTTCCAGTTCCGATTGCCCAAATGGGTTCATAAGCGATAACGGTTTGTTTCACTTGCTCTTCAGAAAGACCTTCGAGGCCTTTTTTAACTTGAGTTGTCACGACATCTGCTGTTTTATCTGCTTCTTTTTCTTGAAGCGACTCACCAACACAAACGATAGGTGTTAAATTGTGGGTAAATGCAGCGTGTACTTTGTGATTGACGCTCTCGTCAGTTTCACCGAACATGTCACGTCGTTCAGAATGACCGATGATTACGTACTCAACTCCGATATCCCTCAATGCAACCGGACTAACTTCGCCAGTGAAAGCTCCATTTTCTTCAAAGTGCATGTTTTGAGCACCAATCTTTAAGTCACTGCCTTCCACTTCCTTTGTTAACGCATCTAAAAAGAGCGCAGGTGAGCAAACAACGGCGTCAACCGATTCCTTGGAAGGGATAAGTCCTTTAACTTCCTGAACGAAGTCAACTGCCTCTTGCTTCGTTTTATTCATTTTCCAGTTTCCTGCAATAATTGGTTTGCGCATTTTAAACCTCCTAAAAGCAATTCGTTCTTATGTTTATTTATCGTTTAACGCTACAACACCAGGAAGCTCTTTACCTTCCATAAACTCTAAAGAAGCTCCGCCTCCTGTAGAAATATGGTCCATGCTGTCAGCCATTCCAAATTTCTCAACAGCAGCAGCAGAGTCACCTCCACCGATTACTGTGTAAGTGCCTTCAGATTTTGCCAAAGCATCTCCAACAGCTTTCGTCCCATTAGCGAACAGTTCAAGTTCGAAAACCCCCATCGGACCGTTCCAGATCGCAAGTTTAGAAGAGGAAATGACTTCGCGGAAGGTTTCTCTTGTTTTTGGACCGATATCTAAGCCTTCCCAATCGCACGGGATGCTATCGATTGCAACGACTTTTGTGTTGGCTTGTTCACCAAAATCATCAGCTACTACAATGTCTTCCGGCATATAAAGCTTGACACCATTCTTTTCGGCTTTCTCCATGAACTGTTTTGCCAAATCAAGCTTATCTTCTTCAAGAAGTGATTTGCCAATCTCATAGCCGCGAGCTTTAATGAATGTATAAGCAAGTCCGCCACCGATAATCAAGTTATCTACTTTATCTAATAAGTTATCGATAACTCCGATTTTGTCCTTTACTTTTGCTCCACCAATGATCGCTGTAAATGGTCGCTCTGGTTCGGAAAGAGCTTTTCCTAATACATCGAGCTCTTTTTCCATTAATAAACCTGCAGCAGCCGGTAAATGATGAGCGATACCTTCAGTAGAAGCATGAGCACGGTGAGCTGCACCAAATGCATCGTTTACGTAAACGTCTGCAAGCTCAGCAAATTCTTTGGATAGATTTTCATCATTTTTCTCTTCGCCTGCCTCGAAGCGGACGTTCTCAAGAAGAACAATTTCACTTTCGTCAAGTTGTTCAATCGCTTTTTTCGGCTCTTCACCATAAACCTCATCCGTTTTAAGTACTTCTTTGCCAAGTAAATCAGACAAACGCTTGGCTACTGGATCTAACCGAAGCTCTTCAACGACTTCACCTTTAGGACGGCCTAAGTGGCTTGCTAAAATGACTTTAGCACCTTTTTCAGAAAGGTTTTGTATGGTCGGTAACGCTGCACGAATACGAGTGTCATCAGTAACTTCACCGTCTTTCATAGGAACGTTGAAGTCAACTCGACAAAATACTCGTTTCCCTTTTAGTTCGAAGTCACGAATTGTTTTTTTGTTCATGAAGATGCCTCCTCATTTAAATTCAATTATGGATCGTCAAATTGTTAGAAAGTTAGTCACAAAAATGAAAGAGGAAACCGGACACTTTCGTTTCCTCTTTCATATGTGGATTGGATAAGAGAGGTTTATAGACCTTTTTTAGCGATATAGTCAACAAGGTCTACAACACGATTAGAATAGCCCCACTCATTGTCGTACCAAGAGATGACTTTAACCATATTGCCTTCCATAACCATTGTAGATAAAGCATCGATTGTAGAAGACTCAGGATTTCCGTTGTAATCACCTGATACAAGTGGCTCTTCGCTGTATCCAAGTACACCGTTCAACTCGCCTTCAGCTGCTTCTTGAAGAGCTGCGTTTACTTCTTCAGCCGTTACGTCTTTGTCAAGCTCAGCAACAAGGTCTACTAAAGATACGTTTGGCGTTGGAACTCGCATAGCGCCACCGTTTAGCTTTCCGTCAAGCTCAGGAAGGACTAAAGCAACCGCTTTTGCAGCTCCTGTTGTTGTTGGAATGATGTTTTCTGCTGCAGCACGCGCACGACGGTAATCTTTGTGAGGTAAGTCAAGAATTTGCTGGTCATTCGTGTAAGAGTGAACAGTTGTCATCATTCCTCGACGGATTCCGAACTTGTCATTCAAGACTTTTGCAAATGGTGCTAGACAGTTCGTTGTACATGAAGCGTTAGAGATTACGTGATGGTTGCTAGCATCGTAGCTGTCCTCATTTACACCCATAACCACTGTAATATCTTCTTCTTTAGCAGGAGCAGAAATGATCACTTTTTTCGCGCCAGCTTCGATATGTTTCGCAGCATCGGCACGTTGAGTGAAGCGGCCAGTAGATTCAACTACCACTTGAACTCCTAGGTCTCCCCAACCTAATTTTGCAGGATCACGTTCAGCAAGTACTTTGATTTCTTTGCCATCTACTACTAGGTTGTCACCTTTTACTTCAACTGTTACATCTAATTTCCCGTGTATAGAGTCGTACTGTAGTAGGTGTGCAAGCATATCAGCATCTGTTAAGTCATTTACTGCAACAACTTCCACTTCAGAGTTGTTTAATGCTGCTCGGAAAACGTTACGTCCGATACGTCCAAATCCATTAATACCAATTTTTGTTGCCATAATAATAGCTCCTCCTTAAGTTAGGTAAAGAAAGTTTTTATATTTCAAAGGGGATTCCCCTTGATACACATTATTTAACACGTGCTGTAGTGCATTTTAAACGTCCATTTCATCGAGCATCGCTTTTGCAGCCCCTTCATCCGTCACAAGAACCTGGCTCGGCCCCTGTTTCAAATAAGCTTGAATAGCATGCCCTTTAGACGCTCCTCCTGCAACGGCAATCACATACGGAATAGACGTTAAATCTTCTAGCTGCAGACCAATTGTAAGGACTTTATGAATAATATCCCCCCTCTGATCAAAATAATAACCAAAGGCTTCGGCTACTGCTTGCTTTTGAAGAAGTTTTTCAACAATTTCCTGTGATGATTGTCTGCGCTCAGCCATTGTCTTCGCTTCACCAATGCCATGAACAACAATGGTAGCTGAGCGAATCAAGTTTAAAATCTCTCGAACAGAAGGCTCTTCTACGAGAGACGCATACGATTCCTTACTTAATTGATCAGGTACGTGAAGCAATCGGTACTCACCGGACGCTTTTCTCGCCATCTCAGCACAGATCGTATTTGCTTGATTTTCAACCTGTTCGCCAAGTCCTCCTCTAGCAGGAACAAACAAAGCGTTTTCCATCTCGCCATCAGGTGTCATCATATCTGCAACTGATGAGATCGACGTACCGCCAGTAACGGCAATGATGTTTCCTTTTTTAGCAAGCCTTTTCTTCATAAGAGAAACTGCAGCACGGCCCATCTCTTTTTTTACCCACGGAAATTCATCGCTGTCTCCAGGTACGATTATCACGTCTTGAAGGTGAAGTTGCTCCTTCAATTTCCGTTCGATTGTTTTTAAGTCAAAGGTTTCTTTCATCACTTCTTCTAATTGAACAAGTAAATTGTACCCTTCTTCTGTGAGTGTCATTCCCGACGCCGCAACATCAATTAACCCTTGCTCTTTTAAAAAAGTCACTTCACTGCGAAGAATCCGTTCTGACATTTCCAGGCTAGTTGCGAGACTTCTTCTTCCGATTGGCTGCATGAGCCGGACAAAGCGGAGAATACGATAACGCATTCCCATCGTTTCTACGAGATCAGGAAGCAATTTTTTCTGAATATCTAACAATCGATTCATCTTTAGCGACTCCTTTTGTTTCGCCCGTTTTTATGTACGCATTTCGGGTTATAACAAGAAAAGCGCATGGAGCTAGACACCGAAACGTAGATTTTATACTTTCTTAACTCTTAACAAAGTCTTATCGACCTCTTTTCGTTCGGGACCAAAAAAGTCCCTCATAGACATATTATGTCCCAGATAGGCGAAAAAAAAAGATCCTTTCTTTGCCAATTGAAAATTAGAAATAGACTTTTGTCTACTTACTGACATTGTAGCAAGGAAAGAATCATCATTCAAGAATTAACTTTTAATTGGATCACTTTAATCCAAAATAGAGGGCAAAAGGACTTGGTAAGGTCCATTTATAACTAGAATACCGTTATTTTTCCCGCATCTTTTGAATATCCTCTATTTTTTGTTTTAAGGTAAATGAAGAAAGGATCCCTTCATCTAACACAATCCCTTTATCATCCGTTACGACAGGGATTCGAATTTGATATAACTCAAGTAAACGGTCATCATCATAAATATCAACTTCTTCTATGATAAAATCAAAATTATCTTTTAGTAGCTTTAAAAAAGAAAGCCCCTTCTCACATAAAGGACATTGTTTTTTCGTGTAAAAATATAGCTTCATCTTAAAGAAATCCCCTGTCTACTAATCGTGTCTTTACGTAAATCGTTTTCGTTGCGAAGAAGAAGGAATGTGCATTTCATCACGGTATTTAGCTACCGTTCGTCTAGATACATGAAGATCGTACTCTGCCTTTAGCAAGTCGGCCAGTTTTTGGTCGGATAATGGTTTCCTTTTTGATTCCTGGTCAACTAACCGCTTCATATAAATCTTTACTTTTTCAGAAGAAGCACCGTCTCCTCCATTTGAATTTCCTCCAACCATGGAAGTGAAAAAATACTTCAGCTCGAATACTCCCCGAGACGTTTGCACATATTTCTTTGTTGTCGCACGTGAAACAGTCGATTCATGAACATCAACACTTTCTGCGATTTGTTTTAAAGTCAGAGGCTGTAAATAACCTGGGCCGTGTTCGAAAAATGCCTCTTGGTGCTCCACTATGGCCTCTGTAACTTTCTTAAGCGTCTCCTGTCGTTGAACAATACTTTTGATGATCCACTGCAATTGTTCGTATTTTTGTTTTAAATATTCATCGACTTCATCATTCTTTTCTTGGAGCATCCGTTCATATCCCCGATTTAGAGACACTTTTGGTAAGTGCTGTTCGTTTAGCATCACTTTGTATTCACCGTCGATTTCCTTCACGGTCACATCAGGAGTCACATATTCAGCTGGTTCATCATGAAACACAGCACCCGGCCTCGGATTTAAAGTTTGAATAAGATCTGACACACTTTGAATATCAAAAACGTCTACCTGTTCTAGTTTGGCGATTTTTTGGTATTGCTTTTTCGCAATAAGATCTAGATTATTTTCCACGACCCGTTCTGCCAAAAGGTCTCGATTTTCTAGTTGTCGCAATTGCAAAAGCAAGCATTCCTTTATAGATGTTGCGCCAATCCCCGCAGGTTCAAGGCTTTGTAACACGTTTAACGCTTTGGCTGCCTCTTCGATCGGTTCTTGCAATTCCTCCGCTAACTTATCTAATGAAAAAGGTAAATAGCCATTTTTGTCTATACTCAGAGCCAAGTAAACCACGCTTCGCCGGAGTTGATCTGAAATCTCTAAAAACCGGATTTGCGCTAAAAGAAAATCTTGTAGCCCCTCTTCTTGTTCACTCACATTATCAATGACAGAATAATCATCATCGTGGTCTTGACGATTTCTACTATCATAATAAGGTGTTTGTAAATTCATATTGTCGCGAACGAGCTCTTCCTGGGCTCGGTTTTCCTTCAGTTCGATTAACGGATTTTCAAGCTGCTGTTCGTGTAAGTAATGATTCAAATCCAACACGGAATATTGCAAAATGGTAATCGCTTGACGAAGTTCATTCGTCATGACCAGCTTCATTGTCTGCTGTTGGTATAAACCTAAGTCCATGTTCATCATGAGGTACCCCCCCCTCAATTAAGTATACAGGAGCGGACAAAATCGTGAAAACACTCTGTATTAAGAAAAGCGCAAGGCGCCCGCTTACCTTTCGAAAAAACACAGTCACTCCTATGATTTTTCCTTTTCATAAACGTCCATCGTTATTCACTCCTATTTTACCACAGTGTGTATGCGCTTACGGTAAGTAATTTTTGTCACAGACGGTTTGACATTTTAAATAGAAAAGGCGTTTGAACTCGTATATAATAGGCTATCATGAAAAGTGTCGATTTTTTTATTCACTACACATGAACGAATCATTTGACCTTCATTGACCTTTATGGTTATGATAAGGATACCTTCATAGTGAAGCAGAAGAATTTCATAACAATGGATATGATTAAAGGAGGACTTACGATGAATTTAATTCCTACAGTTATTGAACAAACAAACCGTGGCGAGCGTGCGTATGATATTTACTCCCGCTTGTTAAAAGACCGTATTATTATGCTTGGATCAGCAATTGATGACAACGTGGCGAACTCAATCGTTGCCCAGCTTCTTTTCTTAGCTGCTGAAGACCCAGAAAAAGATATCTCCCTTTATATTAATAGTCCAGGTGGCTCTATCACATCAGGGATGGCGATTTACGATACAATGCAGTTCATTGCACCAAAAGTTCAAACAATCTGTATCGGAATGGCCGCTAGTATGGGAGCCTTCCTTCTTGCCGCAGGTGAACCAGGTAAGCGATTTGCCCTTCCAAATAGTGAAGTAATGATACACCAACCTCTAGGCGGAACACAAGGTCAAGCTTCTGATATTGAAATTCACGCAAAACGCATTCTCGAGATGCGCGAGAAGTTGAACCAAATTCTTTCTGAACGTACAGGTCAGCCATTGGAAGTAATCCAACGAGATACAGATCGCGATAATTTCATGATAGCTGAAGCTGCAAAGAAATACGGCTTAATCGACGATGTAATGGAGAAAAAATCAGAAATCAGCTCATAACTTTAGCTGTAACTAGACGAATATTAAGCAGCATGCCTCTGAACGGATGTTCAGAGGCTTCTTTTTAGTTTAGTGTAGGAACTTGAACTTCTCGTCAATAGGGGCAGAATTAAGGGTGTCGTTCGACAAGCATTTTAGCTGGAGCTAGATGTTACACTATTTCTAAAAAGTTATCCACAACCTAAGCAAATATAAATTCCTAAACGAAAAAAACACCGTGCTAAGAACGAATCTTTTGCACAGCGCTTTAGATTTTTACGACGCCTCTCTATTATTCGTCTGTTTCTACAAATTCCTTGAGAGCATTCAGTGCTTCACTTTCGTCATTTCCTTCGATCGTTAGCGAGATTGTTTTGCCCGCCCCAATCGCCAAGCTCATAATTCCCATGATGCTTTTCGCATTTACTTTCTTTCCTTCTCGCTCAATGTAAATATTTGAGGCAAATCGGTTAGCTTCTTGTACGAACAAAGCTGCTGGTCGAGCCTGTAAACCCGTTTTTCTTTTGACAGTTAGCGTTTGTTCAATCATTGTTAATTCCTCCCTTAAAAGACCTGGCTAACCGCCGATGATTATTAGCGGAAGCGGTTTAAATTTTATACTTGTTTTAACGAATAACTTCCCTTAGAAGGTGTTGTTCAAAAGGCCACGTAGTAAGGGAGCTTCTGCTAGTACCGCCACGCCTGTGCGAACACAGAAGTCAACCCAACCTGAGGAAGCTCGTTGGCAAATGCTATGGAGAGAATCCTTCGAGACAACTCGTAGTGGTTTCACGATGGAATGCTCGTCGTTCCAGTGCTTGAAGGCTTTGCCGCCTCGACCCACTTGGTCCTTTTTATGCTCCTTTTGAACACGCATTAGAAGCGCTTTCAAAAATGATAAAGCAGAAAAGGGAGAAGTGAGATCGAAATCTACACATTTTCCCCTGCTTTAATTTTATTGGCGAATTCATCAATTTTACGTAGGCGATGATTGACACCTGATTTACTTACTTTTCCGCTTTCCACCATTTCCCCAAGCTCTTTTAATGTTACATCCTGATGTTTAACACGAAGTTCAGCAATCTCTCTAAGCTTGTCCGGTAACGACTCTAAACCTACTTCTTCTTGTATAAAACGGATATTCTCGACCTGTCTCATCGCAGCTCCTACCGTTTTATTTAAGTTGGCCGTTTCACAATTTACGAGGCGGTTCACTGAATTTCGCATATCTTTCATGATTCTCACATCTTCAAAACGCAGAAGCGCTTGATGAGCACCAATTATGTTTAAAAAGTCACTGATCCGTTCTCCTTCTTTCAAATAGAGAATAAATCCTTTTTTCCGCTCTAACATTTTGGCATTAAGATGAAAATGATTCATGAGTTTACGTAATGAATCATTATGTTCCTCATATAAAGAAAAAATCTCCAAATGATAGGAGGATGTCTCCGGGTGATTGACCGAACCTCCCGCTAAGAAAGCGCCTCTTAAATACGCACGTTTACAGCAATCTGTTTCGATTAATTCCGGTGAAATATCTCTCGTAAATGAAAATACACCGTCAATAATTTTTAGGTCTTCTAAAAGCCTCTTCGCTTGATTAGAAATGCGCACAACATAAACATTGTTTTTTTTCAGACGCATTTTCTTTCGAACTAAAAGCTCAACATGAATCGAAAATAAGTCCTTAATTAGCGAATATATTCTTCTAGCAATGGCCGCGTTCTCGGTTTGGATATCGAGAATAAACTGCTTGTTTCCAAATGACAAAGAGCCATTCATTCGAATTAATGCTGCAAGCTCTGCTTTTTTACAGCATTGATCAACTTCTAGTTGTGTCAGCTCTTTTTTTGTCACAGAAGCAAAGGACATCTACCCCACCTCCTGACGTAATATAAATCCGTGTTCAAAAAAAAGGAGAAAAAGAGCCAACGTAGAAATTAGACTGCGATTTTTCCTGGACTTTTTGAACATCTTTTATAAATGATCCGGTCTTCTTTTTTCTTACGATTACTTACAACATCGAGACGAGTCGTTGAGAAACCTTCAACGCATCATGCCTAAGTAGGTAATTATCAAAGTATAACAGGTCATCCCCGATCACTTCTACTCCCAGGCTTTCTAACCGATCAACATCTACCTTTACTTCGGCTGCGCCTTCTCCTGCATAACGTTGAGCGTAAGAGTGAGGAATGTTTTGCACATTAACAAGTACTTTATCTAACAGATCATCTCCAACATGATCAACAAGAGCTTGAACGTGATCCCCTGCACTGAAATGATCGGTTTCCCCAGGCTGCGTCATGACATTACATACGTAGACTTTATCTGCTTTTGCTTTTTTCACGGATTCAGCAATTCCAGGCACAAGAAGGTTCGGTAAAATACTCGTGTAGAGGCTCCCTGGACCGATAACGATAAGGTCCGCTTCTTCAATCGCTTTAATGGACTCTGCTAATGGCGTAGCGTCAGCAGGTTCTAAAAACACACGCTTGATTCGCTTTCCCGCTTGTGGAATTTTCGACTCGCCTTCAATAAGAGTACCGTCTTCCATTTCAGCGTGAAGGACAATGCTGTTATTTGCTGCAGGAAGTACTTTTCCCCTTACATTTAAAATTCGACTTAATACTTGAACACCGCGAGCAAAATCACCGCCTGTGATCGAGGTCATTCCCGCTAGTAATAAATTTCCTAACGAGTGGCCAGATAATCCGTTTCCGTTTTCAAATCGATGCTGAAACAGCTCTTCGACAAGGGGTTCCACTTCAGATAACGCTATAAGCACGTTCCTCACGTCTCCTGGTGGTGGTATGTCGAGCTCTTTTCTTAACCGCCCAGAACTTCCGCCATCATCAGCTACAGTCACTATCGCTGTGATGTCCACCGGGAACGTCTTCAAACCCCTTAGTAATACTGATAAACCGGTTCCTCCCCCGAGAATCACGATATTTGCCTTCTTCAACCTTCTCGCTTTCCTTTCTCAACATCTCGATGGGTAACGTAAGTCATATACCCTTGATCGGTCAGCTTTTTCATGAAAAACTCAGCTAATGTTACAGACCGGTGTTTTCCGCCGGTACAACCGATGGCCACCACTAGCTGACTTTTCCCTTCCCGCTTATAATGTGGAAGGATGTAGGTGAGAAGATCATGCAGTTTATCATTAAATTGTTGCGTCTCCGCCCACTTTAACACGTAGTCGGATACTTCCTTATCCAATCCAGTTTTCGGCCGCATATGATCAATATAATGGGGGTTCGGCAGGAATCGAACATCAAATACGAGATCAGCATCAATCGGAATTCCATGTTTATATCCAAAAGACATCACTTGCACAGAAAAGACTTGTTTATCTGGTGAGGCAAAACGTTCAATTATTTTTTCCCTAAGTGCTAGTGGTTTTAGTTCTGTTGTATCTACGATCAACTGCGCTTGGCCTTTTAATTCATCAAGCATTTGGCGTTCGAGTTTAATTCCTTCTAATGGTGGACCATCACCAGACAGCGGGTGGGAACGCCTTGTTTCTTTATACCGACGTACTAACGCGCTATCTTTCGCATCTAAAAAGACAATCTGCGGTGTAACCTTAGCTTCCCCACTCAAATAGTCAATGGTTTCGAACAATTCATCGAAAAAGTCCCTGCCACGCAAATCGATCACGAATGCTACTTTTTTCATTTTATCGCCTGAATTCTTTATCAGGTCTACAAATTTCGGTATGAGTGCTGGAGGCAGATTATCCACACAAAAATAACCCAAGTCTTCTAAGCTGTGTACAGCTACGGTTTTTCCTGCACCTGACATCCCAGTTATAATGACAATTTCCATGTCCGTGGCTCTAACAGGCTGATTTTCCTTTTCGACCATCACCACCACCCTTTCTATTTTCGTATATTCATTTTATCTTATTCCGGATCTAAGTTGCATGACAAAAGTTGATAATCAGGAGAATAAACAAATGTACCATAAATTAACCCGCTGCGATTAAATATATGGTCGAAAAAATGATGATCTCCTTCTGCCATCGGTAAGTGTTTTACATGATCAACCATTTGCCACGCTAAGTGACCTTCTGGTGACTCACTTAGTAGACTGCCACTGAACTTTTCAGCATAAAAGGTGAAGAGCATCCATTCATCAATGGCTTTCCCTTCTTCTTCTATAACAACGGTAAAAACGCCTTTAAGTGTGGGTTCATAAAGATCCAGGCCCGTCTCTTCTTTGAATTCCCGAACGGCACTCTCTTTTACCGACTCTCTCGGCTCCATCTTTCCACCTGGCGCCACCCACCAACCTCGGCTAGGTTTTTGCAATAAAAGAACATGATCTTGATCACGTAATATACAGTTAGTGACCCTTCGCATTCCGCTCACCTCTACTCATTCATGATGAACTGGTAAAATCTTTATCTAGAAACGATAATCTTATAAAAGATTATTTGTTTGAAAATCCTACTTAAAAGTAGTCACCCCAAAATTTAAGAGGTAACTCTTTTCCTATTAGTCGAAAAAGCGCAACTGTCGCCTTAGCGTCGTGCGAGATAGGAAGCTCGACTTCCCCATCTTCTTCTGACTGTATATGATATCCTCTAGCGGAGCTAATTCCTCAACCAGAAGCAAATGCGTTTCTTAAAAACACAAAGAAAGCATACCTTTGTTTTGAAATTGTCAAACCTAGTCTCGATAAGCGACAACAATTTTCCCGCATAGTTCGATCATTATTTCACAATGTTAGATATCCATTTAATAAACGTTTTATTAGCAGTCTATGTGTGTTCCAAAAGAAGAACAACAAAGCCTGCCATGATCGCTAGCAGCTATTTCCTCATACTTTTTTGAACACCTCTATATTATACAATACTTTTTCTCTGCTCACCAATAACATAACAGCAAACGGAGGTTGAGAAATACTAGAAATGGGGTAACTATGAGTCGAATGGGATCGAAAAAAGAGGAGGAGATAAGAAAAGCGTAAAGCGCCTGGAGCTCGACATCGAAACGTGGATTTTTTTGGCTCTTTACTCTTAAAAAAAAGGGGCACAGGGGGGTAACCTGTGCCAAAAAATATATAAAAAAGGGGGTCAATTACTTACTTTTCATAATACCCGTATTTTGTTTCAACTCTGTTACAGCTTAATTAAGACGCAGTTACGAATTGTAAAAGTTTCACTTCAGTAAAGAAACATCTATAATAGTCCCATGATACTCTAAGGCTTTCGATGGTGAAACAGACCCCACGAAACTAATAATACAGAAATTGTTCGGGGACAGGCCCCGCACAAAATTGTGCGGGGCCTGTCCCCTGAATTTTGACGAAATGAGTTGACAAAAAGAGGGTGTCTCAAAAAGTGGTTTAACTTTTTGAGACACCCTCGATTATGTTTTTCAATAGATTAGCTTTTTGTCTTTGAGTTTTCCAGCTCTTCAGCTAAGCTCTCAACGTAATGTTGTGCGGCTTGAGCTGCGATACTTCCGTCTCCGGTTGCGGTTACGATTTGACGCAATGTCTTTTCACGAATATCTCCTGCAGCAAAGATACCAGGAATTTTCGTTTCCATCTCTTCGTCCGTTTCTACGTAGCCGTCTTCGTTTGTAATTCCAAGGTTAATAAATGGCTCATTGATTGGCAGCATGCCGATGTAAATGAACACACCGTCGGTTTTGAATTCTCGTTCAGAACCATCACTCTTATCAACCAGTGTAACACTGCCGACTTTGCCATCCTTCGCGTTAATCTCTTTTACAACGTGGCTCCAAATAAAGTCAATTTTGTCACTAGCAAAAGCACGGTCTTGCAAAATCTTTTGCGCTCGTAACTCGTCTCGTCGGTGAACCACGGTTACTTTACTCGCAAATCTCGTCAAGTATACAGCCTCTTCGACAGCAGAGTCTCCTCCACCTACGACAACAAGATCTTTTTCTTTAAAGAAGGCACCGTCACACACGGCACAATAAGATACGCCTCGGCCACCAAGTTCTTTTTCACCGTCGACGCCAAGCTCTTTGTACTTTGCACCCGTTGTAATAATGATTGAGCGTGCTTTCATCTCGCCATTTCCTAAAATGATGCGTTTGTACTCTTTACCATCGATGATTTCTTTTACATCACCATATTTATATTCTGCGCCGAACTTTTTTGCATGCTCAAACATTTTATTGGATAAATCCGGCCCAAGGATACTATCATAGCCAGGATAGTTTTCCACGTCTTCTGTATTGGCCATTTGCCCGCCTGGCATACCTCGCTCAACCATTACAGTTGATAAGTTTGCACGCGATGTGTAAACAGCTGCTGTCATACCTGCAGGACCTGCACCAATAATTACAACATCATAAATTTTTTCTTCAGTCACTTCGTCCACTCCCCTAATGCGGTAGGTTGGTTTTCGTATTCACATCTATATCCTAAGGAATTTTTATTCATAAGTCCAAAATACTGCTCACACATTATGGCAAAGACCTATCCTTATTGTTTGCCTCTAAGTGGGCTTTATTCTGATGAATTAGGACTTAGATTCAAGAACCGGCAACCGATAATAAAACCAAGACTGTTCCGGGGTTCCACCTGTGCTTAATGTGTCTAAACAACTTTCGGCCAGACTTTTTTGCTGATGATCAAATTGAATGACCCTTTTCCAAAGTTGTCTTGCCTTCTCATGGTCTCCGACAAACCATGCCGTTAACGCCATTTGGTGATAAAAACGCGGACGCTTTGAAAACGTATGTCGTTGATACAACCGTTTAAACCTATCATAAGCTTCATCATAATCGCCAAGGAGGAACCACGTCTTAGCAAGGTGATAGCCATACCAATCATCCATAGGTCTCATGACACGTAATCTTTGAGCAAACATCTCCCATCGGCTGTCGTTCATTTCCTTTAAGAAGACAACTAAATTACACTGAGCGAGAAAGTTGCTTTCTTCCTTCATCAGTAAATCATCAATAATGCCCATGGCTTGCTCTTTTTCTCCTTGATGAAACATCGCTTCTGATAAATAGGCATAAAGATCCCATTGGGTCGGCACTTCAGAAAGAGAAGTTGTAACCTCTCGCTCGGCCTCACCAAATTGGGCACGATCAATAAGGTCCGCCGCTCTTTCAAGACGACTGTGAGCAAGCTGCTCTTCTGTTTCTTCTTCGTCCTCAAGATCTTCACCATCATCTTCAAGCATCTCTAATAAAGTCGTAGCATCTTCAGCAAATTCGCCTTTCGGATCCATATTTAAATACGTTCTCAGATGCTGAACCGCAATATCAAACTCCCCTGCATGTGCAAGGTTATTCGCTAAAAAGAAATAGCACTCTGCCATGTTCTCATCTATTTCATGGATTACTTTCTCAAGCCATTCGTTAGATTCTTCAAACTGCCCCTGCTCTGCAAGAACAATCGCTAACTGGCATAAAAAAACCGGCTCTTCCGGCTCAAGACGGATCGCACGTCGAATATATTGAAGCGCTTGATTCGTATTTCGATTCTGATAAGCTTCGATCCCTTTTTTATAAAAATATGCACCGTCTTGCAAAAAAGGAATAACCTGCCCCATCTTTTCGTTAGAATTTATATTTCGCACAAATTGTGCCCCCATTTCAATCAATAAACCTAAATATCTTCTCTATGAGTACTTGTTCAAAAAAGAAGGACAAAAAAAGCCGAGAAGATCAAAACCACGACTATTTCCCCAAGCTTTTTAAACAACATTTATTGGCACTGCAAAAAAACACATACAAGCAGTATAACACGCACCACACCCACGATCTAGACCAGAATTTTAGTGATTTCGTGCCAGTGATTTGGTGCCTGACCCCCACTGCGTTAATACTGTACAGTGGCGGGGGTCAGGCACCACAAAAAGGCACAACAAAAGCGGTCCATTTTGGGTGGACCGCTTTTCGTTACTGCTATTCTTTTAAATGTTTTTTTCCGAACCGATTTTCTAATCGCTCGAGAATGTTGTCTAGCGGAAGTTTTTGTTCCTCTAATAATACGAGAAGATGATACAAGAGGTCCGCAGTTTCCCATGTCAACTCCTCTTTAGAACGGTTTTTAGAAGCGATAATGACTTCTGATGCTTCTTCTCCGACTTTTTTAAGAATTTTATCTACACCTTCATCGAACAAATAAGACGTGTAGGATCCTTCTGGCCGTTCTTTCTCACGCTGCGCAATCGTTCGTTCAAGTTCTTCAATGATCGCAAAGCGCTCTCGGCGTACTGACGCAGCTACTTCTTCGCCCCCCTCTACTTCCACCCCTGATAGTAACGATGTCGTAAAGCAACTCTCTGTGCCGCGATGACAGGCCGGTCCATCAGTTTCAACAAGGACGACGAGGGCATCTTTGTCACAGTCAAAAATGATGTCGTAAATCGATTGCGTATTACCGGAAGTTGCTCCTTTATGCCAGAGCTCCTGCCGAGAGCGGCTATAAAACCACGTCTGCTTCGTCTCAATACTTTTTTCAAGTGATTCCTCACTCATATAAGCAAGCGTCAGAACCTCTTTCGTCACAGCATCTTGAACAATTGCCGGTATCAGTCCCTGATCATCAAACGTTAACTCTGCACTATTCACCGGATGTTCAGCCCCCTTTCCTTCAACCAACCTTTCACTTCAGCAACACTCGTTTCTTTATAATGAAAAATCGAAGCCGCTAATGCCGCGTCAGCTCTTCCTTTTGTAAAAGCATCAAAAAAATGTTCTTTTTTCCCAGCACCACCTGAAGCAATTACAGGTACTGTGACAGCTTCACTTATTGCACTCGTTAACGTAAGATGGAAGCCTGATTTAGCTCCGTCCATGTCCATACTCGTAAGTAAAATTTCCCCTGCTCCTAACTCTACTGCTTTTTTTGCCCAGTCAACGGCATTTAGCTTCGTTGCATTTCGCCCACCGTGAGTGTAGACACGCCAAGAGCCCATTTCTTCGTCCCACTGAGCATCGATTGCAACGACAATACACTGAGATCCAAAGTAATCAGCACCTTCTTGGATAAGCTCTGGTCGATTAATAGCTGCTGTATTTAACGACACTTTGTCTGCACCTGCACGCAAGATCCGTTTCATATCAGCCAACGTATTAATCCCACCGCCAACAGTAAACGGAATCGCTAGCTCACCGGCAACCTCTTCAATGACATCAACCATCGTTTCCCGACCTTCATGAGAGGCACTAATGTCTAAAAATACGAGTTCATCCGCCCCTTCCTCGTCATAAAAAGCCGCCAGTTCAACCGGATCACCGGCATCTCGAAGATCAACGAATTGAACTCCCTTAACAACCCTACCTTCTTTCACATCTAAACAAGGGATAATTCGTTTAGTAAGCATTAGTCACCTCCGCGAGCGCTTGTTTCAGGGTAAATCGCCCTTCATACAAGGCCTTTCCAACGATCGCTCCTTCTACACCAAGGTGAGCTTTCTGCTTTAAACGTTTGAGGTCCGGTAATTCGCTCACACCACCAGAAGCAATCACTTTTCTCCCGGTCTGCTCAGCTAAATTTGCAATCGCATCCACGTTGGGACCACTGAGCATACCATCTCGAGAAATGTCCGTCATCACAAACCTTTTCGCCCCGTGAGTAATTAGTTCTTGAGCCAAATCTTCAGCTTTTACTGTAGATGTCGTTAGCCAGCCGTGCGTCGCCACATAGCCATCGCGAGCATCGATCCCAATAACAATTCGGTCACCACCGTAGGTACGAAGTAGATTTTGCACAAAGGTAGGATCAGATATCGCCGAACTTCCAAGAATGATGCGGTCGATTCCATAATCTAAATATGCAGCGGCAGATTTCTCTGTCCGGATCCCTCCACCAACTTGAATACGTACATTCAACTCTTCGGCTGCACGAATAACGTGAGCATGGTTTACAGGCTCGCCTTCTTTTGCACCGTCTAAATCAACCATGTGGACCCAACTTGCCCCATCCTGTGCAAAAGTAGCAGCCATATCAAAAGGAGAATCGCCGTAAACGGTTTCCTGATCATAATCTCCCTGGATAAGACGAACACACTTCCCATCACGCATATCAATAGCCGGATAAATTGTAAACATTACACTCTCGCCCCTTCCACGTAATCAGCAAAATTTTGAAGCATGCCAATCCCTACTGTGCTACTCTTTTCTGGGTGAAATTGCGTACCCCATACGTTGTTTTTAGCAACAACAGCAGGGACGACTCCAAAATAATCAGCAGTTGCCACAAGGTCTTCATGATTTGTCACTTTCACAGCATACGAATGAACAAAATAAACATGACCTTTAGACACTTTGTGGAGAATCGGATGATTACGCTGTTCAAAACTTAGCGCGTTCCAACCCATATGCGGGACTTTGTAGCGCTCGCCAGTGTGAGAAACCCCAGTCATTTTTTCCACGCGACCTTCAAGAAGAGAGAGACCTGAAGTTATCCCGTTCTCTTCGCTTTCTTCAAATAAAAGCTGCATCCCGAGACAAATCCCAAGTAACGGGCGGTTTTGAGCAGTCCATGAGCGGATAAAATCAATAAGACCTGCATCCTCTAATTCCTTCATGCCATCACGAAATGAACCAACACCGGGTAAAATAAGCCCCTGAGCTTTAACAAGTTCTTCTCGGTTTCCAGAAATAAAATAAGGGTACTCAAGTCGTTCCAACGCTTTTGAAACACTATGCAAATTTCCCATTCCATAATCAATAATGGCGATCATGACTATAATCGTCCTTTCGTTGACGGAATCCCTTTTACACGTGGATCTAGCTGGGTCGCTTCATCTAGTGCACGCCCTAACGCTTTAAAAATCGCTTCAATAATGTGATGTGTGTTATGCCCGTAGTGAACAATCACGTGTAAATTTATTCGCGCTTCAAGAGCAAGCTTCCAAAGAAATTCATGAACAAGTTCTGTATCAAAGGTGCCGACTTTCTCACTTGGAAATTCAGCCCGAAACTCGAGGTGCGGGCGGTTACTTAGGTCAACGACTACTTGGGCGAGCGCTTCGTCCATTGGGACAAAAGCGTTTCCGTATCGGCGAATCCCTTTTTTATCGCCCAATGCTTCCTTGAGCGCTTCTCCTAACACGATTCCAATATCCTCAGTCGTATGATGATCGTCAATTTCCGTATCGCCTTGAGCCTGAATACTAAGATCAAACAACCCATGACGACTAAAAAGGTCCAGCATATGTGTTAAAAAAGGCACACCAGTTTCTAATGTAGACTTCCCATCACCGTCGACTGCGATAGAAAGATCGATCTGTGTTTCGTTTGTGTTTCTTTTTTTGATAGCGTTGCGATTAGTCGTTGTCATTTTTATGATCCTCCAGACGTTGTTCTACTGAACGGGCATGTGCTTCTAACCCTTCTAAACGAGCAAAAGCAGCAATTTTCGCACCGTTTGCTCGTGCGGCCGTTTGACTATAAGAAAGGATACTCGATTTCTTTGTAAAATCATCTACATTAAGCGGGCTTGAAAACCGGGCCGTCCCATTTGTTGGTAATACGTGGTTCGGGCCAGCAAAATAATCACCCACTGGTTCTGAACTATTTTCCCCTAAAAATATCGCACCTGCATGGCGAATTTTCCCGAGGAGTTCAAATGGAGCCCCCGTTATGACTTCAAGGTGTTCTGGAGCCAGTTCGTTGACAGCGTCTACTGCTTCAGCCAATGATCTAGTTAAATAAATTGCACCAAAATCGCGAATAGAGGCTACGGCAATTTCTCTTTTCGGTAAAGTAGCTACTTGTTTGTCAACTTCGTCACTCACTTGTTCTGCTAGATCTCGACTAGTCGTTACTAGCACTGCAGATGCCATCGGGTCGTGTTCAGCTTGTGACAACAAATCCGCCGCTACGTAATGAGGCTTGGCTGTTTCATCAGCTAAGATGACAATTTCACTTGGTCCAGCAAACATATCAATATCTACAGTTCCGTACACAAGCTGTTTAGCAAGAGCTACATATATGTTCCCTGGACCGACAATTTTATCGACTGGACGGATTGTATTTGTTCCATAAGCGAGAGCCCCAACAGCTTGTGCACCACCGACTTTATAAATTTCCTTTACACCTAATTCATTTGCTGTAACAAGCACCACATCATTTAGACGCCCGTCTGCTTGTGGCGGCGATACCATGGCAATACGCTCCACCCCAGCTACGAGAGCGGGAACCACATTCATAAGGATCGTTGATGGGTAGGCAGCTCGACCACCAGGGACATACACACCGACCGCATCAAGCGGGGTTATTTTTTGCCCAAGGATCGTGCCATCTGGTTCAGTCGTCATCCACGATTGACGCCGTTGACGTTCGTGAAAGCGGATGATGTTATGTTTGGCTTCACGAATAATAGCCAACGTTTTTTTGTCGACGTTTTCGTATGCATCGGAGATTTCCTCCTCTGTTACTTTCAAGCTTTTTAACACTGCTCCGTCAAATTTTTTAGTTAGCCAGAATAAAGAATCGTCTCCGTCTTTTTTTACATCCGCTAAAATATTTTCAACCACTCGGCGCTGTTCCCCTGTACCTTGATCAATCGTACGCTTTAAGCTTATGTCCTCGGAATATTCAGTGATCTTCATGACTATCTCCCCCCTTCTATGACTTCCGCCAACCTCTCAACCATCAAGTCAATTTGCGTTGCTTTCATTCTATAGCTGACAGGGTTAACGATAAAACGAGAAGTGATTGTCATCATTGTCTCAGTTTCTATAAGTCCGTTTTCTTTCAACGTCCGCCCTGTAGAAACAATATCGACAATGCGATCGGCTAATCCTACGAGTGGCGCCAGCTCTATAGATCCGTTCAATTTAATAATTTCAACTTGCTCCCCTTGTTCACGGAAATACCCTGCAGCTAAATGAGGGTACTTCGTCGCGATTTTCGGTGCGATATCAGCTTTTGAATCGTATGATGGTAATGCGGCAACTGCCATGTAGCAAGCGCTGATTTTTAAATCAAGGACTTCGTAAACATCGCGTTTTTCTTCGATCAGCACATCTTTCCCTGCCACACCAACATCAGCTACCCCATGTTCCACATACGTTGGTACATCTGTCGGCTTAGATAAAATAAACCGCATCCCTGCTTCTGGTACATCAATAATGAGCTTTCTCGAATCTTCAAATTCCGGCGGTAAATTGTACCCTGCTTCGCGAAGAAGAGACACCGCTTCTTCAAAAATACGTCCTTTCGGCATGGCTACTGTAAGTATGCCGTTTTGAGCTTGACTGGCACGGTTTAGGTTAGTCAATTTGCGCACCTCCAGCCTTCTTACCGTTTTTTCCAATTAAGTAATTCACTTCGTCAAATTGAGAGGTATATTCGTCAAGATCAGCAATGCCATTTACATCCTGCATAATGACAGATTTGCCCATACTTCTTACCTTTGCTGCTTCAGTCATTGCTTCTTTACGGCGTTCATTACTGTATATGATACAGTGACTCACAGTCACTTCTTCCTTTGTTTTCCCAAGCGCTTCCGTGAGAAGGTCAAGCCGGATCGCAAAACCGGTCGCCGGTTCCGGTCGGTAAAATTTAGAGAGAAGTTCATCATACCGCCCTCCACCACCGAGCGGAAAACCGAGTTCATCACTGTAAGCTTCAAAAACAGTTCCCGTATAATAGCTCATATGCATGACTAAATTTAGATCAATAATCACGTGATCTTCCAAGTCGTAAGCTTTGAGTACATCGACAAGCTTATACATGTCAGCAAGAGAACGTCGGCCTCTCTCTGATTCGATAAGGTGTTCGGCATGACTTAAAACTTCGAAGCCGCCTCGTAAATTTAGAAGATCCGTTAACCTACGTCGGTCGATTGACGATAACGGAAGTTTTTCCAGCTCCATTTTAAAACCGACGTAATTCTTTTCATATAAGTACCTCCGAAACGTCCCAGCCCGTTCCTCGTTACCAAGAATTTCAATTAGAAGTGTATTAACATATCCAATGTGACCAATGGCTACTTTAAAATCAGTGAGGCCTGTGTTTTTAAGTGCTGCAATCATGAGGGCAATCACTTCCCCATCTGCGCTCGACGTCCCATCTCCAATGAGTTCAACCCCAACCTGTTCGAATTCAGCAGGCTTGCCACCTTCACGCTGCTGAGCGCGAAACACGTTAGCATCATACATAAGACGCAATGGACGCTGGATTTCTTGAAGTGTCGACGCCGCAATCCGCGCAATCGGTGCCGTCATATCAGGCCTAAGAACGAGTGTATCCCCCTGTTGATCCAAAAGCTTAAACAGCTGCGTATCCGATGTTGCCGACGCCGAACCAATCGTATCGTAAAACTCAAGCGTTGGTGTATCAATCGGCGCATACCCCCACCGCCTCACCTCTCCAGCAATCGTCCCCCTCACCTGCTGCTTCAAAGTGTAAAGCTCCGGCAAGGTATCTCTCATCCCCATCGGCTTCTCAAACATAAATGGCTTCGTCATCTCATCTCACACCTTTACCAGTTCTAAAAGTTACGGGGACTGTCCCCCGAACTTTTGTTCACAAAATTGTGCGGGGACTGTCCCCTGAATTTTTTCAAAAAAAAGAAGGTTTTTGTGTTCGTTTGTCGAGTCATGTTTCATTTGTGAGCTTCTACTTTAGTTCACTAATGTAATGTCGTAATAAAGTTATAAATAGTAGTCTACAAGGGATTAAGGTGAGCGTCAACTGATTTGTGTGTTTTTTCTTAACGTTCTGTATTCCGTAAAGATCAGATCTACTTTTAGAAGACTAGATCCATCTCGGAAGACCAGAAACATCACCATTTTGACTAGATTTAATTCTCGTTAGACCAAATCCAGCATCTGAATGACCAGATCTCACTCCATTTTGAATAGATCCCATTCCCAAATGACCTGTTCCAACTCGGTAAACCAGAAACTACCCAGTTTGACCAGATTCCATCACCAAAAGACCAAATGCGATTCAAAAGCAAGAATTCGCTGCCATCACTCCGGGGCTGTCTCGGTGGACTTTTTACTTTGCTTAGTATGTAAAGGAAAAGACATGTAGAGAACACACTTCCCATGGATCGGAGACCTTGTACATTTCCCTTTGCAGCTATTCTCCCGTAGTTTTTGAACAATCTCTTTTAGTCTTCACGTTTGTTTTCTCCAATATCAGACACAATAAAAACAAATCCAATCAGGAGGCGTTTTTCAAATGTTATTTAACTGGATTCCAAGAATATTAGTTGGTGGGGGGATCCCCCTTGTTGGATTAGGGGACTGGCTTGGTTGGAATGTGAATTTGCTTTTTGCATTATGTGCTTTGACCATTGTCGGACTGGCTGTTTATATGGGACGTGCAACAGATAGTGTCTCCATACACGTTGGCTCACGTATTGGCGGCATTTTAAATGCTACGTTCGGGAACGCGGTAGAGCTTATTATCTCTATTTTTTCCTTAAAAGCCGGTTTCGTGACAATCGTATTAGCATCCATGACCGGGGCGATTATCGGGAACCTTCTATTAGTAGCTGGGCTATCTTTTTTTATAGGTGGAGTCATGCACCAACGTCAAAAGTTTAATATATACGATGCTCGCTTTCACGTCGGACTACTCATGTTCGGAATTATTGTGGCGTTTGTGTTCCCACGGATATTTAATATGGATGGGGTTGGTCAAGATGGTATGATCTTAAGCATCGCCATTGCGATCATCTTAATTTTGCTTTACATTGCGGGGATTTATTTCCGCTTGTTTTCACAACGAGGTGCGTACCCTGTTGATGAAGAATCCGAGGATAAAGAAGAGGCAGAATGGAGCAAGAAGAAATCAATCGGAGTATTGGCAGGTTCAACTGTTGGAGTTGCCTACGTGAGCGAAAACCTCGTAGGGACGTTCGAAACCGTGACGGCCACTTTTGGCTTAAGTGAGCTCTTCATCGGGGTCATCTTAATCGCCATTATCGGAAACGCTGCCGAAAACGCGTCTGCAGTATATATGGCCTATCTGAATAAAATAAACGTCTCTATTGAAATTGCGATCGGATCAAGTATACAAATCGCCATGTTTGTCCTGCCCGTACTTGTACTCCTTTCATTTGTATTAGGGAACCCCATGGCCCTCGTTTTTTCAGCTCAAGAGCTCATATCCATGGTCCTTGCTGCTCTATTAGCCATTGTCATTATCAACGATGGCGACACCAACTGGTTTGAAGGCGCAACATTACTAGCTGCTTATCTAATCATGGGAATAGGCTTTTATCTCTTATAAATTGTACGGGGACAGTCCCCCGACAATTTGTTCGGGGGCTGTCCCCGTACAATTTCTGGACACAAAAAAAGCCGGTTTCGCGGAAGGTTCGATTCATTCTTCTTTGCGAAACCGACTTGAGATTATTTTATGATTTATTGTTATTCGTTGGATCGCTTGAGGCTTTTTGTTGATCTTCGTCAATATTTGCGGCAGGTTCCTCAGCTTCTCGTTGTTCCTTTGTTTTGATAAGCTTCATTGGATTTCCACCTACGAAAGCACCCGCGGGAACGTCTTTATGAACCAGAGTTGCAGCCCCAATGACAGCACCGTCTCCAATTTTCACCCCAGGAAGAATTGTAGAGTTAGCACCAATTAAAACGTTGTCGCCAATATCCACTTCCCCTAAGCGATACTCTTTAATCAAATATTCATGAGCGAGAATTGTCGTATTATAACCAATGACCGTATTCCTGCCAATCTTTATTTTTTCCGGGAACATGACATCGAGCATGACCATGAGAGCGACACTCGTTTCCTTCCCTACATCCATCCCCAAAAATGTACGGTATAGCGAGTTTTTCATCCCGAGAAATGGTGTATACCGTGCCAGTTGAATCACAATAAAATTCTTTACAACTTTAAAAAAAGGAACAGTTTTATATACGTGCCAAAGGGAATTAGCTGTTTTAACTGGGTAACGAGTCGTTTTCCTCATGGGTTTCGCTCCTCATGTTTTCATTCTTTCCTATAATTAATGGAATTTTCACTATGCGCCTTTTATTGCTGTTTTGTTTGCACACCTAAAACCGCTAATAAATCTTTCATTGAGTCGAGCATGACATCAGGTTCAAAGCTTTCCAAGTACTCTCTACCCTTAATTGACCAAGCAACACCGGCAGTTTTAGTACCCGCGTTTTTCCCACCTAAAATATCATGCTGACTGTCTCCGATCATCATGGCCTTTTCTGGCAAACTCCCTAATTGATTGAGTGCTTTTTCCAAAGGCTCCGGGTGAGGCTTGTACTGCTCAACATGATCCAGCGCAACTACCACTTCAAAAAACTGATCTAACCCCATCAGCTTCAAGCCTTTAATCGCCGTATCACTACGCTTCGTAGTCACAATTGCAAGCTTATATCCCTGCTTGCTCAACGTCTCAACTGTTTCATACACACCTTCATATTCACTAACCAGCTCCTCATGCTTTTCATGATTAAATGCCCGGTACGTTTTAGTCATTTCATCGATCCGTTGTGAATCAAGCTTTTCAAATGTTTCCGATAATGGAGGACCAATAAAGTGAACAACGTCTTTCTCCTCGTATTCTCCAGGATAATACTTTTCCATCGTATGCATAAAAGATGCCACAATCAAGTCAATCGTGTTGATCAACGTACCGTCTAAATCAAATAATATCGTATCAACACTTTCCATTGTTTCATACTTGTTTTTACTCATCTCTGTTAATCATCCTCTCACATTCAAAATTGTGCGGGGACTGTCCCCGCACAAAAAGTTTGGGGGACAGTCCCCTGAACATTAGTCCTCTGAAACATTTTTAAACGTTTTCCGAGTATGCTTCGTTGCTAGCTTCTTTCTTCTCAATCCGGTTCCAAATAAAGGCGACTGTTACCGTGAGAAGAATCGCGGTCACAAGTCTGATAAGAAGGAGTGGCCATAGTGGGATTCCGAGTGGTGCGAAGATGAGCGTATCTTCAACGACAGCGTGACAGGCAACTAGAAAGATAAAGACGAGGTAGAGGTCTTTCTTTTTTACACCGTCTTCTTTCACTGCCTGAATCATCACCCCAGCTCCATAAGCTAAACCGAATGCCAGCCCTGACGCTAAGGTAGTCGATGTATTCTCATTGACTCCTAATACTTTAGTAAAAGGACGCATCCATTTTGAAAACACATCGAGCCACTTTAGATCTTTCATTACTTGAACAAAAATCATAATTGGTATGACAATGGCAGCCAATTGAACAATCCCGAGCACAGCACTTTCCATACCTTGCAATAAGATTGGTCCCATACCCGTAATCTCTTCTTGAGATGGACCCGAAACTAAACCATATGTGGCTGTTTCTCCTCCACCTTGCCAAACAAGATGAATAACCCAAGCTGAAGCAAGTGCAAGCCCAATCCTCACAAGAAGGACGACCCATACCTTTAACCCAACTTGTTTCGCTACAGCCGATTCTACAAAAAGATTATGAGAAAATGAAAGCATGACAGCTAAAATAAATACTTCTTTTACTGTCAATTCCATCGTGAGAATAGCTCCAATGGCTGCATACAAGTTAAGGACGTTCCCTAAGACTAGAGGGATCGCCGCTTCCCCCGATAACCCAATCACACTCATTAGAGGTGCCAGTAATCGAACAAGCCAATCCATCACCGGCGTATGACTGAGAATCGTCACAATTAATGTGATCGGAAAAATGATTTTTCCCAACGTCCAAGTCGTCATCAAGCCCACTTTCAAGCCTTTTTTCAAAGTTGTAAGCATATGTTTCCCCCATCCCACTCTCACCGTTCAACTTATATTCTAAATGAACCATTTAATTTGTGATCAAAAAGGAGGCCAAAAAGATCAGAGAAATTTACCGCAATTTTCCCCAAGCTTAATGGACTCTCTTGTTAATATACATGATCTTTCGTCTCACTTAACATTATCACAATAAACGTTATTCTTAAAGAATACAATGGGCTGCTTAAAACAAGTAGCATTTCATTATCTGGCACTCTCTAAAAATAAAATAAGGCGCCAGAGGTGAATCTCCTGACGCTTTGCTTTTACCATACTATTTTTTCTTCTTCTTTTTATTACGGTTGCCGCTAGGTCCTGCTTTCTTTTTACTAGGAGACCGTGTGTCTTCCTCATCCAAGTAGCGCTTTTCAGCTAGCCCTTGTTTTCGGCGGTAAATTAAAACCACCACAGCTCCAACAATAAGAACAAGTGACATCACTTGCGCTGTCCTTAAGAGGTCAAAAATCATTAAACTGTCTGTACGAAGTCCCTCGATGAAAAAGCGGGCGAAAGAATACCAGATCACATAGAAAAGGAACATTTCCCCTCGACGTAAATTGACGCGACGCAAGTATAGTAACAAGGCTATCCCTAGAAAGCTCCACAGGGACTCATACAAAAACGTCGGGTGGTAATAAGCACCGTTAATATACATTTGATTAATAATAAACTCAGGCAGCATTAAATTTTCTAAGAACTGTCTGGAAACCTCGCCGCCATGGGCTTCCTGGTTCATAAAATTTCCCCAACGCCCCATTGCTTGGCCTAATAAAATACCCGGCGCCGCAATGTCCATTATTTTCCAAAATGATAACCCACGTTTTTTTGCAAATACAAGGACGACAATCGCTGCCCCAATAAGGCCACCATGAATGGCCAATCCTCCTTCCCAAATCGCAATGATTTGACCAGGGTTTTGAGCGTAATAATCCCACCGGAAAATGACGTAATAAAGCCTTGCCGATATGATTGCAACGGGAAGAGCAATTAATAAAAGATCAGCGAACATATCTTTCGGCAAGCCTCGTTTCTTCGCCTCACTGTTCACTAAAAGATACCCAAGAAAAGCTCCGAAAGCGATCAATAGCCCATACCAATAGATCGTAATCGGCCCCAACTCAAGAGCAACCGGATTTAATGGTTGAATTGTTCCTACCATGTTTCCCACCTCGTTTTTTTATCTATTAGAGGTTGTTCAAAAAAGTCAAGAACCATAGCCTACGAATATTTTCGAAATGTCGTCGTTTAATCCATAAGCTTAGATTTCCTCCAATTTGAACATGCACTATTCTTCCCTTTAGTACTCCTCTTTATCTCCATCTTCAATGACATCATTCAATCGTTCGGTAAACTGCTGAGCTGCGTTAATGCCCATACGTTTCAAGCGAAAATTCATTGCCGCCACTTCAATAATAACAGCTAGGTTCCGTCCTGGACGTACCGGAACCGTTATTTTCGGTATTTCTGTATCAAATATTTTCATCTTTTCTTCATCAAGTCCGAGTCGGTCATATTGTTTCTTTTGATCCCATAACTCTAAATGGATCACTAAGCCGATTCTCTTGTAGTTTCGCACTGCTCCCGCACCAAACAACGTCATCACATTAATAATGCCGAGTCCACGAATTTCAAGAAGGTGTTTTATTAGATCAGGAGCAGATCCGACTAATACACCGTCATGCTCTTGTTTAATTTCCACCGAATCGTCTGCAACAAGCCGATGCCCTCGTCTTACCAAGTCTAAAGCTGTTTCACTTTTACCCACACCACTTGATCCGGTAATCATCACACCAATGCCATAAATATCAATCAACACACCATGGATCGCTGTCATTGGTGCTAGTTGCGTTTCTAAATAGGTTGTAAGCTGTGAACTCAATCTAGTAGTTGTTATTTTTGAAATAAGAATAGGTACTCCTACTTCATTTGCCGCATTAATTAATTCTGGCGGTGCTTCCATATCTCGAGAAAGGATGATACCCGGTGTATCATATGTAGAAAGCCTGTCCATCCGGTCTTTCTTATCCTCATCCGATAATTGACTAAAAAACGTCATCTCCGTTTTCCCTAATAACTGTATACGTTTGGCAGGATAATACGTAAAATAGCCTGCCATCTCCATACCTGGCCTTGAAATATCGCTAGTCGTAATTGCTCGGAAAACAATGTCATCATTCTCATTTACAAGCTCGAGATCAAATTCTTCAATCAATTCTTTTGCTGTTACTTTCGCCATGAGTACAAAAACCTCCTATGCTCTACCTACCACCATTATTCACAAATGCATAAATCTTACCCAATAAAATGAAGGTCTCCCCACTCCATTATGCGCAACCATTTCGAAACTAAATTTATTAACCCTCTCATTTTATCACAACTAAAAACCAATCAGAAGTTCAGGGGACTGTCCCCCGACAAAAAGTTCGGGGGACAGTCCCCGCACAATTTTGTGAACAAAAAAATCGTTGGCGAGAACACTCACCAACGGTTCTTGTGATAAGCTATTTCCTACCTTTTTGTAATCGGATCTACAATAAAGGTATGGATGATGGCACTTAAAATGGCAAAAATGATCGCTGCAACAATGGCCAAGCCAAATCCATCAATGTTAAATGAGTTCCCCATCAAAGCTTGCGTCAGCATTAACGTGATCGCATTGATCACAAATAAAAATAACCCAAGTGATAGGATCGTAATTGGCAGTGTTAACACGACAAGGATAGGCTTTACAACAAAATTGACGATAGCCAAGATAAAGCTGGCTAGAAGTGCCGCTGTAAAACCCTCCACTTCAAATCCGGAAAAGAAACCGGAGATGATAAGAAGTACGGCTGCATTGACAAGAATTTGCAGCAGCCACCCCATTAACGGTTCACTTCCGTTTCATTCGGAATCACAAATACTCCGATAATATAAGCCAAGGCAGTCGCAACATTCCCAAAAATCAATGCGATAATCGCAATAATCCGTACAACCGTTGGATCGATGTTAAAATACGCTCCTATTCCGCCGCAAACACCGGCAAGCTTTCGATCATGTACAGTTCGGTATAAGCGTTTCATTTTCCACACGCTCCCTTCATGATGTACTAGTAAATTTTCATAACCTTTAAAATGCATTATAGTGTCATTTAAAGAGAGGTTCACCCTCATCCTGCTTCTCATATTTTAGCGAACTGAACTTTCTCCATTTCTTGTCCATTTTAATGTAGCCTATCGCGAATTTTTTACCCGGATTTGTCATAACTCAAACGAGCTGCTGGTTTAATAAGAATGCAAAAGACTCCACTTGACCTTATACAGTAAGATTATAACCTTTACTAAAGGAACGTCGTCTTAATTTTTTATCGTAATTGAGCCAGTTGTTGCCTCTGCTTCCACGTAAAAAGAAGTTGTCGCTTCCTTATTTGCTAAAAACGACATCTGCTTGTTCGCCCAGTCTTTCTTTTCATCAATAACGGTAAGCTTCGGAAGGTCGCAATTTATACCGCCAACCGTCGTTTTTAAATCCCCTTCAACTTTCACATCATTAGGAACATTTACAACCACACTGCCAGTAGTTGTTTTAAAATAAGCCCTTGACGCCTTCGGTTCAAGCAACGTATAGTTGATTGTTCCGTTGAGTGTTTCAACATCGACTACACCTTCAGAAGTGCTTATAGCAATCGTCCCATTGACTGTTTTTGCATCACAATGTTCCACAGAAAGCTTACTAACAGAGATTGTACCGTTCACTGTTTCCAGGCGAACATCTTTACCTTCAATTTTTTCAAAGCCAACCCGTCCATTTACTGTTTGGACTTCAAATGTCGACGCTTCAACAGATTCGCCACTCACTTTACCGTTAAAAGCATATAGCTTCACTCTGTTTAAATCAGCCTTTGGTATATAAATAATCGTATTTACTTTCATTGATTTTGACGGTGACTTCAATTTTAGTTTGTTTTCCTTTAGATCAAAAATAACTTCATCAAGGAAAAAACGTCTTGCTTCATCAGCATCTTTGACTTTATACACTTTCACATTGCACTCTACGCGAATATCCTTTTCTTCCCAGGGACGAAAAGTGACACTGCCATTTTCAACTGACACGTCGACATCCTGCACAGAAGCATTTGTATGCTGAAAAATATGTTCAATCTCAACTGACGACCCAAAATTAAAGTCTAGGTCAAACTCTTTAATTTTTTGAACAGCGTCTTCTACAAAGTCTGTAAAACGACTCGCAAAAGAATTCTGCCTCTCTTTCCCACGGTAGCCTTGAGCATTTCTCCAATCTACATCTTTAGATACTGCTCGTGTAGGAGAATCAGATACGGAAGGTTCCTCCTCCGTATCTGGAGTTGTCGTTTTATCATTTTCCTTCAATGCATTCAAAAGCTGTAAACCTTCATCAGTAGAAATCTTCCCATCTTCAATCATCTTTAAAATCATCTTACGTTCTTCTTGCATGAATAAACCTCCTCCAAAAAATATTATCTACTATGATCTTAATATGAATGTACGAAACTAAAAAGAAAAAGTTTCAGAAAAGAAAAACGCAAGCGCCTTGGCGTCGTGCGTCATAGGAAACTTGACTTATCACCAAAAAAGGCGAAAGTGACCTCGTAGCTGTCTCTTCCTCTGCTAGGCATGCTCCGATGTGTATCCGCCGAGAGAACCCGCAGCTTATTCACGAAGTAATGCTAGGCGCTGGAGCTAGACATTGAAGCGTGGAACTTCATACTTTCCTAACTATTAAAAAATCCTAAAACTTCCAGGCAACAGTCCCCCGAATAAATTGTCGGGGGACTGTCCCCGCACAATTTCAACCTTCTTCCAGAAAAAGAAAAGACCGGTGACTGCATAAGCTAGTCACCGGTCAAATTTCACATTTATTTTTGTGATCAAACTTTACATTAATTCAAAGTTGAACCGAATTTACCCACTCGTCACCGATTCTTTTGATTTCATCCGCTCCTCCATCCGCTTACGGTCTCTTTCGAGGATCGGCTTTAAATAATTTCCGGTATACGAACCTTCTACACCAGCTACTTTTTCCGGAGTTCCACTCGCGACAAGCTTTCCGCCTTTATCTCCGCCTTCAGGCCCGAGGTCGATAATGTGGTCAACGGTTTTAATCACGTCTAAATTATGCTCGATCACTAAGACCGTATCACCATTTTCCACCAACCTCTGCAATACTTTTAACAATCGGTCAATATCATGGACGTGGAGTCCTGTTGTAGGCTCGTCGAGAATGTACAGTGTCCTACCGTTTGAACGACGGTGTAATTGTGATGCAAGCTTCACGCGCTGTGCTTCTCCACCGGATAATGTTGTAGCCGGCTGCCCAAGCGTCATGTACCCGAGCCCCACATCATATAGTGTCTGAACTTTTCGTTTAATTTTCGGGATATTCTCAAAGAATGCCACCGCATCTTCCACAGTCATTGCTAAGACATCCGCAATTGTTTTTCCTTTATACTTCACATCTAACGTTTCCCTGTTGTAGCGTTTTCCGTCACACTCTTCACAAGGAACGTACACATCAGGGAGAAAGTGCATCTCAATTTTAATAATGCCATCCCCACGACATGCTTCACAACGACCTCCCTTTACGTTGAAACTGAATCGACCTTTTTTATAGCCGCGGACCTTCGCTTCATTTGTCATCGCAAACACATCACGAATGTCATCAAAAACACCTGTATATGTAGCTGCATTCGACCTCGGGGTTCGACCTATTGGAGACTGGTCAATGTCTACTACTTTCTCCAGATGTTCAATGCCTTTCATTTGTTTATGAGCACCAGGTTTATTTTTTGCTGTTGTTAATTTTTGAGCAAGAGACTTATACAAAATATCATTGATCATTGTACTTTTACCTGATCCCGACACACCGGTGACTGCTACAAATATTCCTAGAGGAATATCAATTGACGTATTCTTCAGGTTGTTTTCTGTTGCTCCTTTTATCGAGATCAGTCGGCCATCGGACTTTCTTCTATTGACCGGAAGAGGAATGAACTTTTTCCCGGATAAATATTGGCCCGTCAACGATTCACCATCGTCCATAATTTCTGCCGGTGAACCTTCAGACGTAATTTGACCGCCGTGTGCCCCAGCACCAGGACCAATATCAATAATATGATCTGCCGCGAGCATCGTATCTTCATCATGTTCTACTACAATCAGTGTGTTCCCTAAATCCCGCATTCTTTCTAAGGTGCGAATCAGACGATCATTGTCACGTTGGTGCAGTCCTATCGAAGGTTCATCGAGAATATATAATACACCCATCAAAGCTGACCCAATTTGGGTAGCTAAGCGAATCCGCTGTGCTTCACCACCTGACAAAGTACCCGCCGGACGAGACAACGTTAAGTATTCTAATCCAACATTAATTAAAAATCCGAGTCGCTCCTCAATTTCACGTAAAATCATTTTAGCAATCGTCATGTCTTTTTCGGAAAGCTCAAGGTTCTCAAAAAACACTTTCGCATCTTTTACGGAGTAGTCCGTTACTTCTCCGACATGTTTTCCGCCAATTAGCACGCTGAGACTTTCTTTACGTAAACGATTCCCTTTACATGCCGGACAAGGTTTTTGTGTCATATACCCTACCATTTGTTCGCGAATATAATCAGAGCCTGTCTCATGATATCTGCGAGAAATGTTATGAATGACGCCTTCAAAATAAATTTCTTTCTCACGCACATTGCCAAATTCATTTTCATAACGGAAGTATATTTTTTCTTTCCCACTTCCATAGAGCACTTTATCCATTTGCTGCTTTGGCAGCTGCTCAACAGGAGCATCCATGTCGATGCCGAAATGTTCACACACGCTGCGCAAAAGCTCAGGGTAGTATTGTGAACTGGTTGGTTCCCAAGGGGCAATTGCATGTTCCTTCAGTGAACGGCTCCAATCTGGAACGACAAGATCGAGGTCAACTTCAAGCTTGCTTCCCAATCCGTCACAAGATGAACAAGCACCGAATGGGCTGTTAAATGAAAACATACGAGGCTCTAGTTCACCAATAGAAAATCCACAATGTGGACATGCATGTTTCTGGCTAAAAAGAAGCTCCTCTTCTCCAATTACATCGACCACTACACGCCCATCCGCTATATGAAGTGCTGCTTCCAAAGAATCAGCCAGCCGTGAGTCAATCCCCTCTTTTATAACAATCCGGTCAATCACAACTTCAATGTTATGTTTTTTATTTTTTTCAAGTTCAATTTCTTCCGCCGCTTCCCGCATCTCACCGTTAATACGGACGCGAACATAGCCTTGTTTTTTAATGTCTTCAATTACTTTGGCATGAGTACCTTTTCTTCCTGAGACTACCGGTGCTAAAATCTGCATTTTTGTACGATCGGGATAAGCCAGCATTCGATCAGCCATTTGCTGTACCGTTTGAGAACTGATTTCAATGCCATGATTAGGACAAACAGGCTTTCCAACCCGGGCAAATAAGAGTCGTAAATAATCATAGATTTCAGTCACTGTACCTACTGTCGAGCGCGGATTCCGACTCGTTGTTTTTTGGTCAATCGAGATTGCGGGGGAAAGACCTTCAATCGCATCGACATCTGGTTTATCCATTTGTCCAAGAAACTGACGTGCATAAGCAGAAAGAGATTCTACATAACGACGTTGACCTTCTGCATAAATGGTGTCAAAGGCCAGTGAGGATTTCCCGGAGCCGGATAACCCGGTAAAAACAACGAGTTTATCACGAGGAATCGTCACGTCGACTCCCTTTAAATTATGGGAGCGTGCCCCCTTAATAACGATGTTTTCTAATGCCATGTACGTTCTCACCCTTCCGCTTTCAATTCAATAATCACATCACGCAGTTCGGCGGCTCGCTCGAAATCGAGCGCTTTTGCCGCGTCCTTCATTTCTGTATCCATTCGTTCGATCACTTTTTCTCGCTCTTTTTTGCTCATCTTTTGTTGTGGAGGTATGGCTGCACCTTTATCTCCATAGCTCTCGCCTTCCTCGGCTGCATAAGTCGCTTGAATGAGTTCAGGGATATCCTTTTGGATCGTTTGTGGCGTGATCCCGTGTTTCTCATTAAACTCTTTTTGAACTGTTCGGCGACGTTTTGTTTCTTCAATGGCAATTTCCATTGATTTCGTCATTTTATCCGCGTACATAATCACATGCCCATTCGCATTTCGAGCGGCGCGTCCCATCGTCTGAATCAATGAACGTTCTGCACGAAGAAACCCTTCTTTGTCTGCGTCCAATATAGCCACAAGCGATACTTCGGGGATGTCGAGCCCTTCACGAAGTAAGTTAATACCGACAAGTACATCGAATTCCCCTCGCCTTAAATCACGGATAATCTGAATTCGTTCAAGCGTTTTAATATCAGAATGGAGGTACTTTACACGAACTCCAAGTTCTTTAAAGTAGTTCGTTAAATCCTCGGACATTTTCTTCGTTAATGTTGTGACAAGCACACGTTCGTTGCGCTCACGTCTTAAGCGGATTTCTTCAATCAAATCGTCAATTTGACCTTCAATCGGTCGAATGTCCACTGAAGGATCCAAAAGCCCCGTTGGACGGATAATTTGCTCTACCATTATAGGACAGTGCTCGAGTTCGTACGGCCCTGGTGTAGCAGACACAAATACCGCCTGATCTATGTGCTTTTCAAATTCTCCAAATTTTAACGGACGGTTATCTTTTGCTGAAGGAAGTCTAAAGCCGTGATCAACTAACACCCCTTTACGCGCCTGATCGCCATTGTACATCCCACGTACTTGAGGCAGCGTGACGTGAGATTCATCTACGATAAGTAAAGAATCATCAGGGAAAAAGTCCATCAACGTATAGGGAGTCGCTCCTGCTTCCCGGAAGGTCAAGTGTCGCGAATAGTTTTCAATGCCTGAACAAAAGCCCATTTCCTGCATCATTTCGATATCATAACGTGTTCTTTGCTCCAAACGCTGGGCTTCGAGAAGCTTTCCTTTTTCATGGAGTACTTTCAGCGTTTCTTCAAGCTCCTTCTCTATATTCACTATCGCTTTTTTTAACTTTTCTTCCCGAGTAACGAAGTGAGAAGCCGGAAAAATCGCTACATGATTTCGCTCGCCAAGAACTTCACCCGTCAAAGCATCAACCTCTGTAATTCGGTCAATCTCATCGCCGAAAAACTCAACTCTCATACAATGTTCATCTCTAGAGGCAGGAAAAATTTCTACAACATCTCCACGAACTCTAAACGTACCACGTGTAAAGTTAATATCATTCCGCTCATATTGAACGTCAACCAAATTGCGAAGTAGGTTGTTTCGCTCTATTTCCATACCAACCCGGAGCGACACAACTAGCTCCCTATATTCCGTTGGCGAACCTAAACCATAAATACACGAAACACTGGCAACGATAATCACATCATTTCGTTCAATTAAAGCACTCGTTGCAGAGTGGCGTAATTTATCGATTTCATCATTAATACTTGCATCTTTTTCAATAAAAGTATCAGATTGGGGAATGTAGGCCTCTGGTTGATAATAATCGTAGTAACTAACGAAGTATTCGACAGCATTGTTCGGGAAAAATTCTTTAAACTCGCTGTATAATTGCCCAGCTAATGTTTTATTATGAGCGATGACGAGTGTTGGTTTGTTCACCTGTTGGATCACATTCGACACAGTGAACGTTTTCCCCGTACCCGTCGCCCCTAAAAGGGTTTGGAACTTCTTTCCTTTATGAATTCCTTCAGTCAACTGTTCAATTGCTTTCGGCTGATCTCCTTGGGGTTCATATTTAGAAACTAATTGAAATGTATTTTGTTCCTCACTCACCACAATGACCTCCTTCACTTTTCCATTTCTGCAAAGACTCTATATCAAGTTAAAAACATCAAATTAAAGAAAATTCTAATTTAAAATAACGCCCATCATACATTCAAATATTTGGATAATATTACTCCCTTACCCATTCTTAACCTATCTTCATCATTATACCACAAATATCATTCAAAAAACCAAAATATACGAACATATGTTTTTAAATTGTACGGGGACAGTCCCCTGAACTTTAGGTGCGACTGCCCGTCGCACAAAAAAAGAAGACCTATTAAAGGTCCTCTATCTTATATTTAATTTGTGTTATCTTTCTTTACCTGTTCTGTGTGTGAAAGCTCTGAGCTTTTTTCACCATTTTTCATAGCTGATTTCAAACCATCCGCCTGCGTAATTTCTGTCCCACTCTCTGATAAATTTGTACTTTCTTCACCTGTTTCGTATTCACCGGAGACTTTAACACCTTCATAGTTTTCCTCTACAGCAGCTACTTCTTCCTCTGTATTTAAAGAATCGGTCGAATCAGGAGAGTCACCTAAGACGGTTTCACGGTCTTTTTGGACGATAAGGGAGTAGCGAAGTCCTTTACCGGAGAGGTTTCCTACTTCATCATCCGGTACAAATAACAGCCCTAATTGATAGTGGTCTCCTTGATAGACTGATGATTGCGCAAACCGTTTTTCACCTTGATGATCCACAACCTCTAGTTTACAAAAAGCAGCCTTATTTTGAAGTGCTTCGTACAATTCTATTTGTGAATTCACAAACTTCCCGTTCGCTTTCATAATCATTTCTCCGACACGTATGCCCATTTTATCCCCGATTGAATGAGGGATAACGCCCAATACAATTAATCCTTGCTTCTGATTGATGTACATGCTATTTTTCTTTTTCTCACCTCTACTATGGAACCAAAAGATTCCTTCTCGGCCCAGGATCACCGTTGCTGCAGCCAGGATTGTAAGAAAATCAAATAGATAGGCAGCACCTGCGATTGCAGCGACTAAAATACTTAGTGCCATAACTCGGCCACCTAATCGTCTAAACCCTTCTTTAGGATCATCTGTTTGTACTATCGCGTGGAAACCTAAAATCACAGGAAACAGCATAAATCCGACGGTTTCAGTTGGAATGCCTACTACTGTATTTGCAAACGGCCATGCTCCAATTCCAGTAGCTGCAATTCCTCCTGCAGGCAAAAGTAATAAAGTCGGAGCAAGCCAGACACGATTCACCTCATGACGACCGACAATTTTACCTCGTCTGCTTTCCACAAGTGCTGATGTGGAACGATTCTTGCCATTAATTAATATAAGAAATGCCTCAGCAAATACCACAAGCGCTAAGAACCAAACAAAACTAACCGAGTTCATTTGTGATATTTCCATGAGCCTCGAATCAATCCAGACAACGCCTGTCCCACTTGAAGGTAAAAAATAAGCAATAATGAGTGCGGCACTACCGACAAATGAAAAGCTCAACCAGCGACTGCTACGAAATGGAATCATCGCAAACCAAATCACAGTCATAAGTAAAAACATTCCGAGCGGCACAGCTACACCTAGAGCAACCATCGCTACCGATAACACTAATCCGAAGATAAGTCCAATTCCAAGCGGGTATGTAAGTTCCTCTAATACATCATATATCCGAGTATGAAAATCCCGTCTTTCTCTTTTTACTCTACGAACACCAAACCAAATGCCAACCAAAATAAAAAGATAGACAAGTGGATATAGAAAAAAACGGCCAATGCCTTGAAGTAATTCCCATAACACAACTTCCATAGTTGCCCTCCCGATTCCAAAGTCAAAAATATACTTTACTTTTCAATGTATTCCGTACAAAGTATTCTCCTTTTATTTTAATGGAAAAGCGGTAAAAGGACACCCTTTTTTCTTTAATGAAATGAAAATGTCTTAAATTTCAGGCCACTGTACCCTTTTAATCAACTTACATCTGAATCACAAGAGCGGACCTTTTAAGAAAAAAGGACCCGCTCTCGAAATCAAGAGCAGATCCTACCGTACTTTATTCTTCTATTAATAATTCAATAGCATGTTTAAGTTGACGATCATTTTCACGGTCTTGAACCTGTTCAACGACACGATCTTGAAGAGCCCAAGCTATATCCTCATCGATTATCCCTGTTACATCATGCCCCTCATCTTCTTGGAAGTTCTTAACTGCCTCTTCTGTTTCACGACTGAAGTACCCATCCGTTCGTTGAGGATCATAACCCAACCCTTCTAGCATAAGCTGAGCATTTTGTATCTGCTCACTATTCATATCGAACTCAAGTGGCTCTTCTGCTTGAACAGGCGAGACATAGAAATAGTCTGGCTGACGAATTTCTTCTGTTGGCTCTACACCAACCTCATTTATGTCATTTCCAGCAGAGGTAAGCCATTTAAATAACGTTAATTTCAACTCGCTACCATCACCTAATTGTAAAGTTTGCTGAACGGTTCCCTTACCAAACGTAGTTTCTCCAACTACATGGTGACCGCCTGCTTCTTTTAACGCAGCCGCAAGAATTTCAGAAGCCGAAGCACTTCCTTCGTTAATTAACGCCGCAATTGGATACTCTTTTTCATCCTTCAAATTAGAAATGTGGCGAATTCGCTCGCCATCCCTATTTTCAATTTGCACGATCGGTTCCCCATTTGGAATTAGCAAATTCCCGATGTCTTCTACACTTTGTAAGAATCCTCCTGGGTTTCCTCTCACATCAATTACCAGACCATCGATTCCTTGTTCCTCTAAGTTTTCCAACTCTTCTTCAAACCGAATAGAAGTATTCTCAGAGAAGGAATTAATTTCGAGAAGTCCCACCGTTTTGTCGTCTTCTTCAATCACGTCACTCGTCACCGTTTCAATCGGTATTTCGTCACGAACCACATCAACAGTCAGCGGATCCGTTACACCAGGGCGTTCTACCGTTAACGTAACCGTTGACCCTTTCTCTCCCCTAATTTTAAGGACTGCGTCATACAAGGAAAGCCCATCAATATCTTCACCATCGATTTCAATAATCTGGTCATTTGGACGCAATCCCGCCTGTTCAGCAGGCGAATCTCTAAAAGGAGCGACAATGGTAACTTTGCCATTGGTCATACTTACCTCGGCACCGATCCCTTCGAATGATGAATCTAAGGATTCCATAAATTCTTTAGCTGTTTCCTCATCCATGTAAACAGAATATGGATCTTCAAGACTCTCTAACATTCCATTGATCGCACCTTCAAGGAGAACATCTCCATCCTGCTCTTCAACGTAACGATCCATAATCATGTTGAAAGTTTTTTGAATTTTTTCAAGTTCCTCCTCAGAATTAGCACTTGAAGAAGTCTCCACTGCTTCTTCCAACGCTTCATCGTCAGAATGAGATGGATCTGTTGCCGTTTGTGGTTCCTCATTTTCTTCCAGTACCGGCTGAGCTTGAATTCCGTCGGCAATTTGAAGACCAACAAACATTCCACCCGCACCGATCAGTAGTGAAAACACAATAACAATCGGAAGCCACTTTTTATTGATGTTCATATCCTCACCTCACTATGGATTACATGTCCCACTTTCGAATCATGCTCCCCCGTTTATTCTAGTAATGTTTTCTATATATGACCCAATCATTCATAAAAAAATAAGTTTGTTCTATCATATCAAAACTTACGCTTCATTTAAATTACTATGTTGTAAATTGAAGAAAGCTCACTATACAATCCTACCGCCGTGTGCTTTAAAGTCTCAAGGATGCTTTCCCCTTGAGGCGAACGGGTGTAGTCTTATACTTTCTGAACTTTGTACAAAAACTCGACTTATTATATGCAAAGTACAGGTATTTATGTTGAGGTTCCATTCCCACCTCATTCATTCAGTATTTTCGTTTTTTATCAATCTTTTCTTTAAGTAAACAATGTTACTCCCTTTAACAGTTACATACCTTTTCAATGCATTCCGAAAGATCGGCGCTACGATACAATATACAATTATTATTACAGGGAACGGTAGGAGAAAGCCATTTATCAGAACTGGTTTCCAACCATTATCTAAGACACCATTTAAGAGGAAACCGTTAATCGTTATTGAAGTCACAGCAAACAACAAAGCTGTAAACATCACATTGGGGAAATGAAGAATGTGCAACGATTCGTCTCGATGAAACACTCGTTCAATGAGTATATGAATATACAACACAGTAAATAACGTAATTACTCCGACGACAATAGGCAGGCCAGTAGTAATAAACAATACTAATTCCCCTCTCCTTATTAAGGTTCGTCAAAAATCTAAAAATCGTAATCCAAATAACATATAAGATCCGGACTCTCCTCCGGATAACACAGAAGCAGCTTATTATACAGCACACGGACTATTTCGCCCTGAGTTTTCGAATTATCGAACTTCCCCCTTGTATACATAGGATATAGTAAAAACCACACCTTCTCTAGAAAGCTTCTAAAGGAGGTGTGGTTTATCCTGTCTATTTGTTTTACATTTTAAAAATTAACGTAGTTTCGTGGGTCAACAGAGTTTGATTTCGCTGCGTTCCAGCCGCCTTCGTGAACTTCAAAGTGTAAGTGAGGACCTGTTGAGACTCCGGTATTTCCCATAATCCCTACTTGTTCACCACGGCTTACACTTTGGCCCTGAGAGACGCCAATAGAATCTAAATGTGCATATAAAGTTGTTATTGTTTGACCATTGACGTTATGTGTCACCATTACAGTATTTCCATATCCACTCATGACACCTGCATAAGATACTTGTCCACTTTCAGCTGATACAACCGGTACATTTGAACGGCCACCTTGACCAATATCAATGCCGTGGTGTTGTCTTCCAAAGGTTGGACGATATCCATATTCAGATGTGACACGTCCGGTAGCTGGAACCATTAGTGTTCCACCCGTATCACTCGGCGCTGCAGCAGAAGAACCGCTGGAGTTACTAGAAGATGAAGATGAAGATGAAGAGTCACCCCTGCTTGTACTATTGTTTGAACTCTCTTCCTGCTTTTTACGCTCTTCTTCTTTTTTCTTACGCTCTTCTTCTTCCTTTTTCTTACGTTGTTCTTCTTCCCAATTTTCAAGTTCTTGCTTAGCAGCTGCTTCTTGGTCAGCTAAAATTGATTGTTCTTCCTCGAGGGAAAGGACCTCATCATGAAGGTTAAACCCTTTTTCTTCTAGCTTGTTAACTAAACCCGATTTCTCCTCAGTTTGAACTTCAAGCTCAGCACGAAGATTTTCTAATTCAATCATTTGATTTTCCAAGTTCTCAAGCTGTTCTTCGATTTCTATTTTCGCATTTTCTAAAGCTTCTTTATCTTCAATGTGTTGTTCTAAGATATTACGATCTTGACGAGAAATTGTACTTAACGCATTTACTCGTTCAATAAGGTCTCCAAAGCTTTGTGCTCCGAGAACAACTTCTAAGTAATTAACCGCTCCACCATTTTTGTACATCGAGTTTACCCGGTCTTTTAAGAGCTCGTCCCGCTCAGCAATTCGCTCTTCCAAAACTTCAATCTCTTCACGTAATTCGTCAATTTTTTCATTGGTTTCATCAATCTCAGCTTGTTTATCACGAATTTCTTGATTCGTTTGCTGAGTACGCTCGTCCAACTCACGAATTTCTACTTGTACTTCTTCAATTTCTTCTTCAAGCTGATCCAATTCAGCTTCAGTTTGTTCCGCTTCTTCTCGCTTCTTTTCTTGCGCTTTTCGGTTTTCTTCAATTTCTTCTTTAAGTTTATCACCTGTGTTTGCTTCAACAACAAAACTACTATTCCCACTTATAAAAGTCGAGAAAGCAAGTATGAATGCTAGCGACAAAAATACCAATCTACGATTCACTGAAAATTTCCCCCTTAATTCGAACCTATATGATTTATTTCCACGGAAATAGACAAAACTTTTTCTTACAGAGGACACTCAAAAAAGTCCGGGAATCAAAGCTGTCGAAAGAACCACAAGGCTCTGTGGCAAACGTAGAGGTCACCCCACCCTAGGGAAACACATTGCGTCACCCCTCGACTTTTCGGCTCTGATTGCCCTCCTTTTTGAACTCACACTTATACTTTCAAGAATTTCCGAACGCTCATCATGCATCCCCAAATTCCGATAAACACGCCAATTCCAAGTAGTAGCCCCCCAACTTGTATGACTAACGGGTAGGTAGGAAGCATCTCAATAAACAGTAGTTCAGGAGTTGCCTCGACAGTTTCTAAGAGTTTTTTGTAACCATAAGCTAAGGCACTGATCGGGATAATCGATCCTAATACTCCAAGTAGCAACCCTTCCACAAAGAAAGGCCAGCGTATAAAGCCGTTTGTTGCACCTACTAGTTTCATAATTTGGATCTCGCGTTTACGGGCAATAATCGTGATTTTAATCGTATTAGCTATTAAGAACATCGCTGTGAACATTAAGCCTGCAACTAATGTGATTCCCGCTATTCGCACTATATTAGTAACAGAGAATAGCTGGTCAACAATATCTGCCCCATACTCTACATCGTCAACATAGTTTAGGGTTTCAATTTCTTCTGCTAATAACTCTGTTTGTTGCGGTTGTTCTGCTTGTACAACGAAGACATCGTTTAATGGGTTTTCTTCCCTTAATGACTCAAAAATCTGACCTTGTTCTCCTAAGCTTGTAATCAGACTCTCTAATCCTTCCTCCCTAGGTACAAACTCCACTGAATCTACATTTCCAATGTCATGCAGCTCGTTTTCCAGCTGTTCATGATTTTCATCATCTGCTGTAAGCTCGATAAACACACGTAATTCAACATCGTCCTCAAGGCTTTCAGCGAAATGGTTCATATTCATAATAAGAAGGAGGAAAGCACCTACAACTAATAGCATAATGGTTACAGCACTGATCGAAGCAAATGTCATCCAACCGTTTCTAGCTAGGTTCTTTCCACCTTCTTTTATGTGGCGAGTAAGGGTTCTACCTTTCATAACCGTATTGCCCCCTTGCCTCATCACGCGCGATTCGGCCGCCTTCAATGGCGATTACTCGCTTTCGCATGCTGTTTACAATATCTCGATTATGGGTAGCCATAACAATAGTGGTCCCTCGATCGTTTATTTCCTCAAGGATTTGCATAATCTCTCCTGATGTTTCCGGATCAAGGTTTCCTGTTGGCTCATCGGCGATCAATACAGAAGGGCTGTTTACAATGGCTCTAGCTATGGCTACACGCTGCTGTTCTCCCCCGGAAAGTTCATGTGGGAGAAACCGGGCTTTATTTTTCAATCGCACAATGTCTAGTACATGCATGACACGTTTGCGAATATTTGCTTTACTTTCCTCGATTACTTCTAGAGCAAAGGCAACGTTTTCATAGACTGAGAGAGTTGGTAGTAACTTAAAATCTTGGAAAACCACCCCGATATCTCTTCTTAAATAAGGAATGTGTCTCTCCTTAATTTTTGCTAACTCTTTTCCGTTAATGGTTATCGTCCCTCGGGTCGGTTTTTCTTCTCGGTACATTAGTTTAATGAACGTTGATTTCCCTGCACCACTCGGACCTACCACATAAACAAATTCACTTTTTTCTATATGAATATCGATCCCATTTATGGCCATCACGCCATTGGGATACGTCTTCCAAACTTCCTTCATGTTAATCAAAATATCACATCCTGCTTTCATAATTCTCTTAGTTGACTCCCTACACTACAGCTGACAAATATTGTTAAAAAGCACGAAAATACAGCCGTCGCTACTCTTCGTTACGACGCACAGGACGATGCTTCTGCTTCACTACGATGATTCGCCACTAGTGCGTTACCATAAATGGACTTTTAGCCTACGTTAGTGGTTGCGCGAGTCTTCGCAGGCTACATTATCCCTGCCATTTTAATATAAACCAATCGCAGGTTTTGTAGAAATTCTTTGCTGTGATTATCGAATATATAGAGTAAATGTTGTCGAATATTTTTTTGAATTTGGGATATAAGGTGTATTGTAGAAAAACAAAATACAAGGAGTAGTTTATTTCTTCTAAAAAATCACAAGGGTAATATGTACACTTAAAAAATAAATAACTAAACCTCCACAATTCAACATTATATCATCAATAAAAAATAATTCGAGATTATTTTCTTTACAATTTCATTTCAAATCATGACATAATCCGCCAATATAACAAAAAAACAAAAAAATTCTTATATTTACCATATGTTTTAAATTACGATTACTCTTGTAACTTTGTTGCTTTTTTAACGTTTCATCTTTTAAGTTCATTCGCTAAAAAAGCCCAAGAACAACGAAAAAGCGACTTCTGACAAAATTGTCAAAAAGTCGCTTCGTTTCATATGATTCCATTATGTTAGTGTTCTGTAACCCACGCCGCTACATTCTCAGCATCTTCGCCTGAAACTAAGTCGGCAGGCATTCCGCCAGGTCCTTCATCAATTGCCGCTATTACTTCATCCTGAGAATTCCCTCGAATATCAGGACCTGAAGCACCGGACATGTCACCTCCGTGACAAGAAAGACAGTTCTTCTCGTACAGTTCCTCGCCAGCAGCAAGGTCCACTTCACCTGATGTTTCTGTTGTTTCCTCATCCGCTTCTTCTACTGCTTCTTCGCCATCCTCTTCAATTGGGGTAGTATCGTCGTCTCCAGCACCACAAGCACCCAATACTAGAACTGTCCCCAACATCGCAACTACAAACTTTTTCATGTTGTTTTACCTCCTTAACAGCCACGTGAAAATTGGTAGGTTTTTCAAAGTTACCTTCCTATCTATTATAACCTACTTAATCGTTTTTGAAACCTTCTCCAAGTACCTCTGAAGCATGGCTAACGACCACAAACGCCTGCGGATCAATGGTTTGAACAATTTGTTTCAATTTTGTGACCTCATTTCTACCTACTACACACATAAGAACTGGTTTTTCATGATTTGTGTATCCGCCATATCCTTTCAGCTTCGTTACACCTCTGTCAACTTGAGTAAGCAAACCTTGACGGACTTCCTCCTCGTAATCAGAAATAATGATCGCCATTTTAGAGTAACCAATACCCGTCTGAACAATATCAATGGTTTTTCCGGTCGCAAAAAGACCGATGAGTGCGTACAAGGCAAATTCAAATCCAAAGGCGATTGCGGCCGTGATAACAACAAGACCATCCATTAAAAAGACACAAACACCTAACGACATACCCGTATACTTATTCACAATTTGTGCTGCTAAGTCTGTCCCTCCTGTAGATGAATGCGACCGAAAGACAATTCCTAAACCAAGTCCGACCCCAATTCCACCGAAAATAGCAGCTAGAAGCGGGTCTGCTGTAGCAGGTTCAAGGTTTCGTGTCATAAACACCACTGCCGGTAAGAAAATCGTTCCTGTTAACGTTTTTAGTCCATACATCAGACTGCCAACCAAACTACCTCCAAGGAAGATGAGTCCAGCTAGAAATAAAGGTATATTAAATGCCCATTGTGTATAGGCTGGTTCAAAACCAAACGTTGCCTCTACAATGGTTGAAATTCCCGAAACTCCGCCAGAAGCGATTCGGTTTGGAAGTAAGAAAATATTAAAACTGATTGCGACAATCGCTGAACCCACGAGGACATGGGCAAATTCATAAACAATTCTACTGAAAGGATTCAAGGGCTGTTGATCCCTTCTTCGTTTCATTGCTTTCATCATGATGTTTTCACCTGATTTCTCTTAAAATAAAAAGGATTAATTCTCAATGTTGCATTAAGAAATTGAACGAGCGCTTTGCCTATTTCTCCATTATCAAAGCTCATGTCATTTTAGGTTGTACTTTCAATATTGCGAGTATCCCTATAACAGCTACGCAAAGCTATTTCTTAAAGCCCGGTGCAAATCCTCAAGTAGTATATCACCGGCCTCACAACCTGTAAACGCGAATCAAGTAACGCTTTAACGGACTGAAAAAGGGGGGTCTTGAAAAGGGGGTCTGACCCCTTTTCCCTTAGGAAACATTTTTCACCTTCAACAAAGGGGACAAACCCCTGAACAGATGTGCTGAAGGGCGGGGCGCCGCTATATCGAAGAAAAACCTCATTACTTATAAAGGAAAGCGCAAGCGCCTTGGCGTCGTACGACATAGGAAACTTGACTTATCGCCAAAAAAGGCGAAAGTGACCTCGCAGTTGTCTCTTCCTCTGCTAATCATGCTCCGATGTGTATCCGCCCGAGACAATCCACAGCTTATTCACGAAATAATACTAGTCGCTGGAGCTAGACATTGAAGCGTAGATTTTTGTACTTTCTTAACTCTTAAGAAAAACAGCGGTTGGAGGCCGCTGTTTTTGAGTAACGTTAATTAATTTTAGAACGTAGGTAAGCGTCGATGAACGGAGCTAATTCTCCGTCCATGACAGCTTGGCTGTTTCCTGTTTCTTGATTGGTACGATGGTCTTTCACCATATTGTAGGGGTGGAATACATACGAGCGGATTTGACTTCCCCAACCGATATCTGATTGTTCCCCGCGAATTTCATCTACTTGCTTCTGTTGCTCTTCAAGCTTTAATTGAAGAAGTTTTGCCTTGAGCATCTTCATCGCTTGTTCACGGTTCTTGATTTGAGAACGTTCAGACTGACAAGTTACAACCGTTTTAGTAGGCACGTGTGTAATTCGAACAGCGGAGTCGGTTGTGTTGACATGCTGGCCACCGGCACCACTAGAGCGGTACGTGTCAATTTTAAGTTCATCTGGTGACACTTCAATATCTTTAACATTGTCGTCTAATTCGGGCATTACTTCACATGAAGCAAAGGACGTATGACGGCGGCCAGAAGAATCAAAGGGTGAAATCCTCACGAGACGATGAACACCTTTCTCTGCTTTTAAATAGCCATAAGCGTTATGACCTTTAATTAGCAGCGTCACACTTTTCACACCTGCCTCGTCACCAGGGAGGTAATCCAGCGTCTCCACTTTAAATCCTTGACCTTCTGCCCAGCGAGTGTACATCCTTAATAACATGGAAGCCCAATCCTGAGACTCTGTTCCTCCTGCACCTGGGTGAAGTTCTAAAATTGCGTTGTTTTTATCATAAGGTTCGCTAAGAAGGAGATGTAATTCAAATTTATTAAGTCGCTCGCCAAGATCCCGCACACCTTCAACCAAGTCACCAAACAAATCCTCGTCTCCTTCTTCTTTTACTAGTTCGTAGGAAACTTCGAGATCCTCATAGACTCCTTCAAGTTTGCGATACGTCTCAACGCTTTCTTTTAACTGATTGCTTTCATCAATAACTTTTTGAGCTTCATTTTGATTATCCCAAAAGCCAGGCTCCGCCATTAATTCATCAAGTTCAGCAACACGTGTCTCCTTATTTTCTAGGTCAAAGAGACCCCCTAAAGTCCGCTAATCGCTTAGCCATCATCGTAAGTTCCTGTTTAATTTCCGACATTTCCATCGCTTAGCACCTCATCAGAGAGGCAGTACACCTGCCTCCACACATTTTCTTATTACCCGTGGCAGTTTTTATACTTTTTCCCGGATCCACATGGACAAGGATCGTTCCGGCCAGTTGTTTCTGCTTTAATATACGGAGTACGTTTCTTCTTCTCCTCTGTCTGCTGATTTCCGGCACTTTTGTGAACGGCTTTTCCTTCAGCTACAGGTTTTCTTTCAAGGTTTGTTTCGATTTGAGCTTTCATAATATACTTGGCTACATTTTCTTCAATAGAGGCAACCATTTGTTCAAACATCTCGAAGCCTTCGAATTTATATTCACGCAACGGATCATTTTGACCATAAGCGCGTAAGTGGATTCCTTGACGAAGTTGATCCATTTGGTCAATGTGAGAAGTCCATTTTGAATCAACCGTACGAAGTAAAATGACTTTTTCAAACTCGCGCATACGTTCAGGAGTGAATTTTTCTTCACGTCGCTTATACTCGTCACTAACTTTGTCCACAATTAATTCAACGATTTCTTCAGGCTCAAGACCTTTAATGTCCTTTTCAGCAATTTCTACCTCGTCTAAAACTGTCGCATTAATATAATCGACAATTCCTTGAAGATTCCAGTCTTCTGGCACATCATCTGCTGGTGTGTATAGTTGAACGTTACGTTCGATTGTCGACTCGGTCATTTTTTCAACAATTGGTTTTAGGTTCTCTGCCTCAAGCACTTCGTTTCGTTGTTCATAAATAATGTCACGTTGTTCGCGCATAACGTCATCATATTGCAGCAATTGTTTACGGGCATCAAAGTTATTTCCTTCTACTCGTTTTTGTGCTTGTTCAACGGCACGGGAAACGAGTTTACTTTCGATCGGCTGGTCTTCTTCAAGACCGAGTTTCTCCATCATATTCCGCATGTTTTCACTACCGAAGCGGCGCATTAACACGTCTTCTAATGAAAGGTAAAATTGTGACATCCCCGGGTCACCTTGACGACCGGAACGCCCTCGTAGCTGGTTATCAATACGACGGGATTCGTGACGTTCTGTACCAAGAACGTAAAGTCCGCCCAATTCTGTTACACCGTCGCCGAGTTTAATATCTGTACCACGGCCGGCCATATTCGTTGCAATTGTAACCCCACGCTGGCGCCCGGCATTTTCAATAATTTCCGCTTCTCTTTCATGGTTTTTCGCGTTTAACACGTTATGACGTACTCCGCGCTTTTTAAGCATCGCAGATAAAAGCTCAGATGTATCGACACTGACCGTACCGACCAGAACCGGCTGACCTTTTTCATTAAGTTCTTTAATTTTTTCTACAATCGCTTTGAATTTTGCGTCCATCGTTTTGTAAATTAAGTCGGGACGGTCTTCACGTGCGATGGGTTCGTTCGTTGGAATTGCGATAACATTCATACCGTAGATATTACGAAACTCTTCTTCCTCCGTTTTCGCAGTACCTGTCATCCCAGCAAGCTTTTCATACATACGGAAGTAGTTCTGGAATGTAATGGATGCCATCGTCATGCTTTCACGTTTAATTTCGAGCCCTTCTTTTGCTTCGATTGCTTGATGAAGTCCGTCACTATAGCGGCGGCCTTTCATTATACGGCCTGTAAATTGGTCAATGATGGCAACTTCACCGTCATCTACAACATAGTCATCGTCTCTTTTCATAACAACGTGAGCTTTTAACGCCTGATTAATATGATGATTCAATTGTACATGCGCTTGATCGAAAAGGTTGTCAATATTAAAAGCGCGTTCTGCTTTACTTACCCCTTCGTCAGTCATTTGGACATTTTTTGTTTTTTCATCGTATGTGTAGTCTTCCTCTTCTTTTAGCATACGAACGAAGGAGTTCGCGGCTGTATAGAGCTGGGTTGACTTTTCTGCGGAGCCGGAAATGATAAGCGGTGTACGTGCTTCGTCAATGAGAATGGAGTCGACTTCATCGACGATGGCAAAATGAAGTGGGCGCTGTACCATTTGTTCTTTGTATAGAACCATGTTGTCACGTAAATAGTCGAAACCGAATTCATTGTTAGTTCCATAAAGAACATCACAGTTGTATGCCTCTCGTTTTTCGTCTTTACTCATGCCGCTTATGTTTAGGCCGACTGTTAACCCTAAAAATTCATAGAGCTTGCCCATTTCTGTGGAGTCTCTCCGTACGAGGTATTCGTTCACTGTGATTACGTGAACTCCTTTTCCGGTAAGGGCGTTTAAATATACCGCTAGAGTGGCGACGAGCGTTTTACCTTCCCCGGTTTTCATTTCGCTAATATCGCCTTTATGGAGACAAACGCCCCCAAGCAATTGCACGTTAAAGTGGCGCATTTTCAGGGCACGGGTAGAGCCTTCTCGTACAACAGCAAATGCTTCCGGAAGTAAATCGTCTAATGATTCGCCTCCCTGATAACGTGTTTTGAATTCATCTGTTTTCTTTCGTAAATCGTCGTCGGAGAGTTTTTTCATATCCTCTCCAAGCTCTTCAATTTGATCAACTGTTTTTTGCCATTTTTTTAATTGGCGTTGATCGGTATCACCAATGACCTTTTTCAATAAACCTAGCATTGGACATTGCTCCCTTTTCGTATATTGCAATGGGTTACCCCATAATGTAAAATCGTCAGTTTATGTAACGAAAGTCCTTCTCTGCCTGACAGTTAACATTTATTTTATCAGTTTCCCGCACCCCTTACAAGAACAGCCAAAATCAGCTGCCTCATTCCCACCCCTCCATTCGGGGGACTTTTCAGGGGACTGTCCCCGCACAATTTTGTGTGAAATTGTGGGACAAGCAGGAATATACTTGTTAGCATGGTATGTCGCCTGTGCAAATGATAAAACCGCATCGCGCGGCGGCTTTTTGCCATTTGAAACAGTGTTAGTTTAAACCGCCTGTTTTGTAAATCTCGGGGGCTGTTCCCTTGAAACGAGCGGCGTGAAGGTAGCTGTCCTCTTATAAAATATCTTTTTAAAAAGCTGTTTTCTAAAAGATTGTTGCTTTTTGATCAAATTATCGCTCAAATTCGCTACAGGCGGACTCTTTCACCCCAGGGCACATGTGCGACATCCATTCTTCCATCACTTCGTTCGGATTCACGGTGTGTTCAGCTGCTCCTGCGGTTCCTCATCGCAAGAAGACCATTGTTGCTTTTCCCGCTGGAGCTCCTTCGAGTTATCAATATAAAACAACAATCTATGCGAAAAGAGTTTTAAAAAAGGGGATCCCAAAAAGTTGTAAAACAACTTTTTGGGATCCCCTCAAAGTAATGAACGTTTAAAATCCCGCTATGAGTGGCTTTTTCATAGCGGGCAAGTAGCGTGCGATGGTGATTACTTTTAAATCAAAAGCTTAACTTTATTCTCTTGAATTGACTTTTTGAATTTATTTTACTCTAATATGTCGTCTTATTCTGATTCGATTAAACCGTATTTTCCGTCTTTGCGTTTGTAAACAACGTTGGTACCACCGCTTACGGAGTTTGAGAAGACGAAGAAGGTATGACCGAGCATGTCCATTTGCAAGACAGCTTCTTCAGCATCCATCGGCTTTAGGTCAAAACGTTTCGTACGAACGATGTCGATTTCATCCTCCTCATATTCCGGCTCTTCTGGAACTTCTTCCAATGTTGGTTCCAGCTCGTTTTTAAACATATACTTCAAACTATCGTCAGAACGAAATTTACGATTCACTTTCGTTTTATGCTTACGGATTTGGCGTTCTAATTTCTCAATTACAAGGTCAATTGCAGCGTACATGTCTGTGTGCGTTTCCTCTGCGCGAAGGAGTAGTCTTGGCATTGGAATGGTAACTTCCACTCGTTGGTCATTGTTTAACACTTGTAATTTCACATGCACATCTGATGATGGAGTCTGATCGAAATATCTTTCAAGTTTGCCTACCTTTTTTTCTACGTATTCCCTTAATGCGGGAGTCACCTCTACGTTTTCACCTCGAATGTTGTAATTCATAAGCAAACTCCTCCTTTCGGTTATGTGTTAAATATTCTTCATACTGGCTCCGATATCCTTCTCTAACTATCAGAAAAGTCTTGAAACTTTTTGTCGGATTAAGTCGGAAGATAAACTCCCTTTTGAAGCAAGTAGTGAATACATGATGCGGCGGGTTCTCGGTGCCTTAAAAAAAATGTTTGAATCCCCTCCGATAAAAAAGAGTTTTTCAATTCTTTCATTAAAGTATCTTGTTCAAAAAGGAAGCAATAAGTCAGAGAAGCTTCGGAGACCGGAAGTCACGAAGCTCGGACTTTTTGAAAAACTTCTAAATTAGACACTAATGAAAGATTACAATGACTTTACCTCGCGAGAAGTAATGATAAACCTCTATTTTCAATAGGCTTCCGCAAAGGTTATCAACTGACCTACAGTTAATCATAAGGGGGAACTCCTTCAATTATTCCATATTCACAAAATTGTGCGGGGACAGTCCCCGCACAATTTGACGTTTGTGAAACATGAAGAGCCCTCCTACAAACGGATCACCGTTCATAGGAGGGCTTGTGTTCGCTTACATTTTGTCCCTTACAAAAAGCTATAGCAAAATCGTTCGATGGGATCTTACAACTTTGAATACCTTCTATTTAGGGAAGTGTGCGAATATTTAGAGCTTGATTACATTCGCTGCTTGAGGTCCGCGAGCTCCTTCTACGATTTCGAACTCAACGTCTTGACCTTCCTCAAGAGATTTGAATCCTTCTTGTTCGATCGCAGAAAAGTGAACAAATACGTCGTCGCCACCATCGCGCTCGATAAAACCAAAACCTTTTTCAGCGTTAAACCATTTTACTTTTCCTTGCATGTTCCTAACACATTCCCTTCGTATTGAAAATCGTGTGGCTTGACCACACCTATAATATAGCAATGCCCAAAACCCGAGTCAATTTCTTTCTAACGCCCTAATTCGACAAGGGACAGACCCCGCACAATTTCATGGTAAATAGACCTATTACTTTTAACCTATTTTGGTTTAAAGGATTTTATAAAATATGTGGAATCATTTATAACGTTTAAATCTGCCTGTAGTCATTATGTACTTTTTAATAATAATTTCTTTATTTTGAAACAAACGGCTGTTTTCTTGCGTTAAACAAGTGGATTCCAATTGATATCGCTGCAAGGAGCCAAGTGAGGAGCGTAAAAATTCAAGTTTTTGGGCAACCTAGAAAATAAAAGATATTCATTTATTCAATTTTTATAAAACGCTTATGAGTTAGCCATTCACTGCTTAATCAATTTCGACTAACTCTTTTCGTCGATATTATATACGTGAAGGAGTGATCCACCTATGTGTGGATTTGTAGCAATGTTTTCAAATAACCAGGAACAATTGAACGAGTTCCCTTTAGAAAAAATGACGAATTCGATTACACACCGCGGCCCGGATGACTGTGGCTATTTCCAACATCCATACGTTCGTTTTGGGTTTCGCCGTTTAAGTATCATTGATTTGGAAAACGGTCATCAACCAATGCAGTATGATAATGATCGTTATACGATCGTATTTAATGGAGAAATTTACAATGCTCCCGAGCTTCGTAAATCTCTAATAGAAGAAGGCTTAGAATTCGATACCTATTCTGATACTGAAGTCATTCTTGCAATCTTCCGCCAAAAAGGGAAAAAAGGGTTTTCTCTCCTGAGAGGCATGTTTGCTTTTTTAATTTGGGACCGCGAAAACGAAACATTAACCGGAGCCCGAGATCCATTTGGGATTAAACCTTTTTTCTATAAAAAAGACAGAGATTCTTTTCTTTTTGCTTCAGAGAAAAAGAGTTTGCTAAATACAAGAGGCCAGCGACCAGAGAGCCATAACGAGATTGTCGATGCATACTTGACATTTCAATTTGCTCCTGAGCCTTATACAACGACTACGTCCATTTGGAAAGTTCCACCCGGTCACATGATTGAAGTAAAATCGGACGGTGATTTGCAGGTAGATTCTTATTGGAAGCCTAACTTTAAACCGGATCCGATGCTAAGTGCCAAAAAGGCGCCCGAAGGTTCAAAAGCAAAAGTTCAAGCTAAAATACGTTCAGCGATTGAAGAATCAGTTGCTCTGCACTTACGCAGTGACGTACCTGTATCTACCTTTTTGTCAGGTGGGATTGATTCAACTGCCATTACAGCGTTAACGAAACAACACAAACCAGACCTTAAATCGTTCACCGCTGAGTTTGTTGATTACGGATATAGCGAGGCCGATGTGGCTCGGAAAACTGCTGACAAGTTAGGCATTGACCACAACGTCGTCACCATATCAGTCGATCAAGTGATGGAAGCTTTACCTAAAATCATCTGGCATATGGACGAACCCATTGCAGACCCAGCAGCGATTCCTCTTTACTTTGTGGCTGAAGAAACCAGTAAACACTCTAAAGTTGTGCTATCAGGAGAAGGTGCTGATGAGCTCTTTGGCGGCTATAACATTTATCGTGAGCCACATTCTTTACGGATGTTCGATTACCTTCCTGTCTGTGTTAAACGTCAGCTGAAGTTGTTCGCTTCTCGTCTACCACAAGGAATTAAAGGTCGAAGCTTTTTGCTAAGAGGCTGTACACCACTTGAAGAGCGTTTTGTAGGAAATGCTCGAATTTTTGACCCTGAAGAAACTTCGCAATTTTTACGAGAAAGAGGTGGAGAAACAGCGTTAGCTTACACGAAACCTTTGTACGACTTTGCAAAACGTCAAGGGTGGGATCCTGTCACAACAATGCAATATGTTGATATGCACACATGGCTTCGCGGCGACATTCTCACCAAAGCAGATAAAATGACAATGGCTCATTCCCTAGAACTCCGAGTGCCATTTTTGGATACAGGAGTTTTTGATCCCGCTTCAACTCTGCCAATGTCAGCAAAAGTAAATCGTAAACAGACCAAAGTCTGGATGCGAGAAGCACTTTCCGATTTAGTCCCCGATCATGTTGTCGAAAGGAAAAAGCTCGGTTTTCCAGTGCCTATTCGCCACTGGCTCAAAGACGAAATGTACGACTGGGCAAAAAATATTCTTTCTCAAATCGATGAAACAAAAGTTGTGTTTGATCAAAAAGCATCATTACAGCTACTAGAAGATCATCGTAATGGAAAAGCCGACTATTCAAGAAAGATCTGGACTATACTCACCTATATCCTGTGGCATAAACAGTTTATCGAAAGTACACACCGTCTGCGAACAATCGAAAACGATCGATTAAAAGATATCATTTAACACAGGATGTCAATAGATTTCCTAAAATTGTGCGGGGACAATTGTGCGGGGACAGTCCCCGCACAATTTTGTGCCAAAAACTTTTTTCTGAAAATTTTAATTTTATCCTTGCAATTTTATCCATTTACTTTTACAATATGACTTAAGAACGATACAAAACAACAATATTCGTCTTAATTATCGTTCAAAGGTCCCTTTCAATCCTCTATTTTCACCAAGTGTTCACTATTGTTAACCCACCAAGAATTACTCGCACATACTGAAAGTTCCCTGCATTTCTCACCTTTGTTTCCACGTAAAAACCAATAAACTCCATTGATCAGTTTTATTAATCAAGAGCTTCCTCGTTCTTGATTGAAACTGAGTAACTTATTGCTACCTCAATCTCCTACAAGAGGTTCATAGCTTTACATAAATACCCACTCACTTGCAATAAGTTCATGAATGTTTATGTGTGAATTCGGATCAAGGCTGCTTTTCAACTACTCAATACTGCGTTTTGACAAAACAGACTTTTTTTTGGCCTTTTTTCCCGAATTCACACGCTTCCTCTCTTTTTACTCACTTTTCCCCCTTTTTATCACAAAACTTTAAGTATGCTCTAGACAAACTTTAAGTACGCCCTAGGCAAACTTCAAGTTTCACCTGACCATACTTCTCATACTTCACTTCACTACTTAAAGTACTAAGCACTTGTCCATCATATATCGTTCACAAAAGGAAACATCCATGTCCACTAAAATCTAATCAAATGGAAATCCAAAGGAGTGTATTGAAATGACAAGAAAACGACGTCAATGGTTCCCGGGAGCGATGTACCATATTGTTTGCAGAGGAAATCGGAAGACGGATTTATTTCTGGAAAGGCGTGACTATATGAAATACCTTTCCCTTTTAGATAACGCCTTTCATTATTCAAATTTCTATCTACATGCTTTTTGTTTAATGACTAACCACCTTCACCTATTAATTGGAACAAAAGAGGACCCCCCAGGTAAAGTTATGCATTCCGTAAACACGATGTATGCCAGCTACTTCAATAAAAAATATGAACTTAGTGGTCACGTTTTCCAAGATCGTTATTTTGCTAGTCCAATCTCTTCGTCCTTTGCATTAATGAAAGTGAGTGCGTACATTCATAACAATCCTCGCGAAGCCTTTCTTACAGAACATCCCGAAGATTACCCTTGGAGCAGCTATTATGCTTACATTCTATCGAACGATCTACCGACCACGATCGTCAAGGAAAAACAGACAAGAAAACTGAACTATGAAAACAGAGAATACATCGCTACACGAGCACCACCTAACTACCAGGAAGACCCTACTTTGCCCGAAGCTTATTACAAGATCGGAAACCTTCCCCTCGCTTTTTCAAAAGAAAAGCTTACTTCACTTTTTCCAGTCCCTAGTCATATACATTACAAAAAATATGTCGAAAGAGAATGGAATTTATCCTGCCTAGTAAAAGAAGATAAAAAATAAGAGGAGTGTAAAGCCATTGTTAAATCAAGTGAACTTAGTCGGCAGACTTGTAAAAGATCCGGAACTTTTGTATACAAAGGATGGTGTAGCCTTATCAAAATTCTCTGTGGCAGTCCAACGAAATTACAAAAACCAAAAAGGCGAGTACGACACAGACTTTATCCCTTGCACACTTTGGAAGAGGAGTGCCGAAAGACTGGCTACTTATTGCGGAAAGGGCTCAATGATTAGTGTCAATGGCCGCTTGCAAACGAGAATCTACGAAAACCAAGAACAAAAGCGTATATTCACTATGGATATGATAGCCGAGGGTGTCTCCTTTTTACAGGTAAAACCCCCTAACGCTTCTGCGCTCCAAGAGACTGGTCAAAAATGATCACGCCACAACCTACAATAAAGGAGAGATCGTCAGTGACTGAAAAAGATCTTTTAAAAGTAATTGTCCACAAGTTAGCACAAATCGAAAACCAAATGGTATGTAAAAAAGATATGAACCTTTTAAACAATGCCATGTCTGAAGCTATTGAACAAATGACATTTTTACAGGAAGATATTGTAGAATTAAAATCAAGCGTTGAAGTCAAACATATTGAAAACATTAATTCAGATGAAGTTATCCTCCATTCCTTTATGGAGTGGGCACACCACACTCCATCTCGCTAACTTCCATTCCTCAAAATTAACACCTAATATCCACCCCTTCACCTATACCAGCAATGATACTCGAGTGACTCACCCCACTCTAGACATTGCTGGTTTTTATTTTTTATGAGTATGTCATTAGCTCAGAAATCATTCATATGAGAAGCATATTATACTTCCGTAGAAGTGTCGTGGTGTCTTCGTCTTTATAAGTAAGGCTGTTTTCTAAAAGATTGTTGTTCTTGACACAAAATATATAAACTGCGACATAGAAGTAGATTGATTTCCGCTCCGGACAGTCGCTTTCCGCGTAAAGCGTAGTGTATTTCCGAAGCGGTAGGTGATGTCGCAGTTTATTTCAGCTGCGAAGATTAAAAGCAACAATACATACGAAAAGAGCCATAATTAAAAGTGAAATATTAAACTTGGCTGATGCCTTCATAATTCTGAGCAAAGGGGATATTCATTTTATTTTTTAAAAAAGGCCGATCGTGAAATGTATCTAGTCAAGATGTCGAAACAATAGTCGTTTACACCTACTTAAATACTTTTAACAGAAAACCTTTTACCCAATTTTCTGAATATTGTTGAAGTTAAGACACTTACTTGATAGGCTAGTTTTTAATTCAAGGGGGGAGAAATGATATGAATTTAAAAAGACTATTAATGGTGGCGTTAGGAGTACTTTTAGTTTTTAGTTTGTTATTAGGAGATCCAAGAGGTTACGCACAAGGAAAGCTTGAGTTCCAGGAATACTTGATCGGCTTTAACGGAAACACAAACGATCGCTTAGTTGAAAATGCAGGTGGTGAAGTGAAGCACGAGTTCAAATATATGAACGTCCTACATGTTAGCCTTCCAGAGCAAGCAGCTGTTGCACTCCAAAAAAACCCTAATGTTGACTTTATTGAGGAAAATGGTGAGGTTCAAGCATATGGACAAACGGTTCCCTATGGCATCGACCATATTAATGCCACATCCGTTCAAGAGCGTGATGAAAATACTGGACAAGGTGTGGAAGTAGCTATCCTTGATTCAGGCATTGCTCCACATGAAGATTTAAATATTGCAGATGGAGCTAGTTTTATTGATAGTGAACCAAGCTACTACGACTACAATGGACACGGAACTCACGTAGCTGGAACTGTTGCCGCACTTGATAACAATGTAGGAGTGCTAGGTGCAGCCCCGGATGTAGACCTATATGCTGTAAAAGTTCTTGGTGCTGATGGGAGCGGTTCTTTCGCTTCCATTATTCAAGGCATCGAGTGGGCAGTCGACAACAACATGGACGTAGTAAACATGAGTTTAGGTGCAAGTAGAGGTTCGAATGCACTTGAACAGGCAGTCGATCAAGCTTATGAACATGGGGTTTTACTCGTTGCAGCAGCAGGAAACTCCGGAACACAGGGTCGTCGTGACACAATGGGGTACCCTGCGAAGTACGATTCTGTCATGGCAGTCGGTGCTGTTGACGAAGATAACCAGCGCGCTTCATTTTCCAGTGTAGGAAACGCCCTTGAAGTAATGGCACCAGGTGTAAGTGTGTATAGCACCTATTTAGACAATAGCTATGCATCATTAAACGGTACATCTATGGCTTCCCCACACGTTGCAGGAGCTGCAGCTCTAATCATCGCTCATGATCCAAGTTACTCTCATAGTGATGTTCGAGCGTTGTTAAACGATACCGCAACCCCTCTCGGCAGTGACAGCTTCTTTTACGGAAATGGAGTCATCGACGTATTAGCCGCCATTGATTCCCAATAATAACCGAAACTGGAACCAATGTTTTTAAAATGAGCAAATCCCCCTTCCTATGAGGAGGGGGATTTAATTTGTTCACAAAATCGTGCGGGGACAGTCCCCGTAACTTTTATTTGGTTGTGTGCGATACAGTCATTGTCATTTTTCCACGAATCGTGAAGCTATCCACGGTACTCGGTACAATGAAGTGTTGACCTTTTTCCAATTTGTGAATGACACCTTCTACAATGATTTCTCCTTGGCCATCAACCACACTCATCAGTAGGTATTGATCAACCTTGTAAGAAGCTTCGCCTGCGATATCCCAGCGATAAACGGTAAAGTAGTTTTCTTCAATTAATTTTTTAATCATCAAATCGCCGTTGGTCCATTCATTCTGCTCAGGGAGTGCATCTTTGTGGGGCACCATCGAGCAAGCAATGGAATCATCAATATGAAGCTCACGGGGATTGCCACGATCATCGGTTCGACCATAATCGTAAAAACGATACGTAATATCAGAACTCTGCTGAATTTCTAAAATCATAATGCCTTTTCCAATGGCATGGACTGTGCCACTTGGAACATAGTAAAAATCACCTTTTTGTACTGGCACGTCACGGAATAGCTCGCCCCAACGCTCAGCATCCACCATTTTAGTTAGTTCATCCCGAGAATTGGCATGGTGTCCTAACACAAGCTTTGCACCTGGTTCGTGATCTAGAATGTACCAACACTCTGTCTTTCCCAATGCATACCCTTCATGCTTTTTCGCATATTCATCATCCGGATGAACTTGTACAGATAGATCATCTTGAGCATCAATAATTTTCACAAGAAGCGGGAACTCTTCTCCTGGTTCATGATTAAAAAGCTCACGGTTCTCATTCCATAGTTGACGAAGTGTTTTCCCTTTGAATACACCGTTGGCAACTATATTTGTCCCATTTTCATGGCCGGAGATCCCCCAACATTCGCCCGTGCTGTTAGAAGGAATCTCATAGTCGAATTGGGACCTGAGCCCACTCCCTCCCCAAATCTTTTCTTTAAATACAGGTTCTAAAAATAAAATACCTTTCAATTGTCAAACCTCCCAAGTTATGTAGTAACGCTTCACATCACAAATGGACACGCTTACATGCCCATGCTATACTAATTTAAAAATTAATGAATGAACATCAGCAAAAATGCAAACGTTTGCACCAACTCTCTATTTCCGGCTACTAACCCTAATAGAAAAACGCATGATCGACGAATACAAGTAATATAAGGCCCATGAAAAAATACAAAGACCCACCGTTAAAAAAGAAAAAGAACACTTTTATTGTATAACTTCACACTCTGTCAATCAACGATCGGGGACTGTCCCCGCACAATTTTGTGTAAAATTATGAGGAGGTTACTTCATGTTATTAGAAGCTATTTTTCATCAGCCGAAATCGCACTATGCTTATGCTTATAATGAGGAAACGGTACATATCCGTGTGCGTACAAAGAGAAATGATATGGATCATGTATTTTTGATTCATGGAGATAAATATCATTTTATCCAAAGTCATATCGAAACGACGAAAATGGAAAAGTTTGCGAGCGATTCGCTGTTCGATTATTACCACGCTTCTGTAAAACCTCATTACCGACGTTTGGCTTATGCATTTCGGTTCGAGAGTGGCGAGGAGACAATCTATTATAATGAAGTTGGGTTCCAATCCGAAGGGGCTCAATCCACTTCTGGTATTGGGATGCTCGAATCTCCTTCTGGAATGTTTGAGTTTCCGTTTCTAAATCCCGTCGACGTCAACACACCACCTGAATGGGTTAAAAATGCAGTATTTTATCAGATTTTCCCTGAGCGGTTTGCCAATGGCGATGTCGCGTTAAATCCGGAATACGTGGAGCCGTGGACCCCAGGTGCTGAGCCCACTCGTGATAATTTTTTCGGTGGAGACTTACAAGGTGTCATTAACAACCTTGATTATTTAGCCGAGCTCGGGATCAACTGCATTTATTTCACCCCATTTTTTGCAGCAAAATCAAACCATAAATATGACACAATCGACTATTTAAAGGTCGATCCGCAATTTGGTGATAATGAACTTGCTAAAAAGCTCGTAGACGAAGCTCACAAACGCGGCATTAAAATCATGCTCGACGCTGTTTTCAACCATAGCGGGTACTACTTCCCGCCTTTTCAAGATGTGCTGAAACATGGAGCCGGTTCCCGGTTTTCCAATTGGTTTCACTTGAAAGAAGATTTAGTTAAAACAGAGCCGCAAGCAAATTACGATACATTTGGTTTCGTTCCATCGATGCCAAAGTTAAACACGGAGAATCCTGAAGTAAAAGCTTACCTTCTTGAAGTGGCACGCTATTGGGTTGAAGACGTGGGGATCGACGGGTGGCGATTGGATGTGGCAAATGAAGTTGATCACTCATTTTGGCGAGAATTTCGGGCTGTTGTGAAGAAAGCCAACCCCAATGTCTACATTTTAGGTGAAATTTGGCATAACTCCCTCGCTTGGCTTCAAGGGGACCAGTTCGATGCCGTAATGAACTACCCAGTAACCAATAGCACTCTTGAATTTTTTGCAAAAAAAACAATTGATGCTCAAGAGTTTATGGGCCGTTTGGATGCGATTCAAGTCGCCTACCCTAAGCAAGTGAATGAAGTAGCGTTTAATCTCCTCGATTCTCATGACACGCCGCGCTTATTAACGATTGCAGGCGGGGATAAAGATCGTATGAAGTTAGCTGCCACATTCCAACTCACCTATACCGGAGCTCCTTGTATCTATTACGGAGATGAAGTTGGTATGGATGGCGGTGATGATCCAGATTGTCGTAAACCAATGGTGTGGGATGAAAATCACCAAGACAAAAATCTTTTTAAATTTTATCAAGAATTAATTCAATTGAGAAAAGATCATCGCGCTTTTCGTGATGGATCGTTTCGTTTCTTGTCCGCAGAAAAAAGCGAGCACTATGTCGCTTATGAGCGTACAGATGAATATAACCGATTTATCGTTGTCCTTAATGGAGCTGAAGATGAAAAAACAATAACACTTTCTGGGTTAAAAAAAGGGACATTCCGCCCTGTGTTTGGAGTCCAACAGTACCCTGTGGAAAATGGCGAACTTACCGTTACATTAAAAGCCCGTTCATCCCTAATTTTAAAAGAACAATAAAAAATTCAACGTTTCAACATATTAATCAAGGACCTCTTTTTCTCTTTAATAGAACGTCAGCCATTTGACCTACAGACCTCACTAAAGCATTAGCACTATGAAGTTTTAATAGCCTAACATACCAAACACTTTCAACCACTGGTATGTTGGGCTTTTTTTAATGTTCACAAAATTGTGCGGGGACTGTCCCCCGAACTTTTTGTACGGGGACAGTCCCCGCACAATTCCCCAAACTTTTCCACTATGGATTCGACTTTGTTTTTAAAATTTCATTAACTAGTATGAGTTTTACATACTTTGTACTATATATCATCCATCCTAATGTCTTATAAAACTTTTGAAACTACACTACTTTCTTCATATATGTGATAGGTGTAACACGACATTATTCTCTATGACTTTTGCCGGTAATCTATGGATTTGAAAGGATATAGTGGAAAAATCCTACATTATCTTAATTATTATCATAATCTTCCAAACTTCTTTACTATTTTTACAAATTTTCTGAATTCTTTAGTCTTATTTTTACCAAATACTAGTGATTTTTTGCAAATTGTTCTATAAAATGCACATTAACAACAAGAAACCTTCATATCGAACACGAATTTAGTCTTGAAAGGGGGATCGAGAGAGGAGAGGTTGTCAATTTTTTATATAAGAAGAAACAACAGCACGAACTTTATCGGAAGATCTGCTGGAATTAGTTATTGGGAGGATTGGAGAACTAGTCTACTAGATTATATTAAATTGATTGTTCCTCCAGTTTTTCTCACAGTTCTTATTTGAGCCGCTTCCTTCAGGGGCTTAAAGGAGGACATAAACAGTTATCTCTCTTCCGTACATGGTCTTTAAGTCTTCACAGAAGAAAACCAACTACTTACCAAACTTCATTTCTTTCCACATCAAGATTATACACTTTATCTAGGTTCAACATTTTCAGTCTCACCGATGATTTTCACAAACGGCGAGCCGTACATACGTGAACAGACGCGTGCGGAACGGCCAACAATCAAAAAAGTTCGGGGGACAGGCCCCTGAACAAAATGTCAGGGGCCTGTCCCCCGACAATTTTATATTAAAAAAGGAGTGATTTTTTTGCCTACGAAACGTAGCATGCGCTTGTGGGTTGTCTGGACGATGATCTTCGCGCTTATGGTGCCTTTGTTGCTTCCACAACATGCGGGAGCTCAGGCAAGTGATGTATCAACGTCTTACCTTAATGACACGGATAAATCCGCTGCGGTTGAGGTTAGCAGTGATATCATGAACGAATTTGAAAAAGAAGAGTATGTTTCTTTCTTAATTAAAATGAAAGACCAAGTAGATACAGAGAAAGTAGCGGCTGACGTAGCTAGCAATAATATCCAGGTGGCTAACACGTCTGATGTAACGCTTGCTCAACGTACAGCGATAGTTTCTGAACTTCGCTCAACGTCAATGGAGTCTCAAGTAGAACTAAAGGACTTCCTCGCTAAAGAAGAAGATTCCGGTAATGTAAAAAGCATCCGTTCTTTTTACATTGTCAATGGTCTTGAAGTAGTCGCAACAAAAGAAGTTCTTGAGTCTTTGAAAGGATTTTCAGAGATTGCGGAAATCACGCCTAACGAAGAGACATTCCTCCTCGACTCTGGAGGACCTGACCTACAAGCTGAAAATGCTCCAACTGACACACCAAAGACAGCTGATGCAGACACTGAGTGGAACATCGAGCAAATCGGTGCTCCTGATGTTTGGGACATGGGCGTTGATGGCCAGGGAATCGTCGTAGGTAACATCGACACTGGTGTACAATGGGATCACCCATCATTCCAGCACACGTACCGAGGATACGATGCGGCAACAGATTCTGTTGATCACACGTTCAGCTTCTTTGATGCAACGTCAAACGGTAACGAAGAAGCGTATGACGACCATGGTCATGGTACCCACGTTAACGGTACTATCGTCGGTGGTGAGGAAGATGGTTCAAACAAAGTTGGTGTAGCTCCAGGTGCCCAGTGGATAGCAGCCAAAGCGCTCTCAGCTACTGGTGGTGGAACTCAAGGGGACCTTCTTGCAGCTGGTGAGTGGATGCTCGCTCCAACAGATGCAGATGGAAACCCACACCCTGAGCAGGCGCCTGATGTAGTGAACAACTCTTGGGGAGGTGCAGGTGGACTTAACGAATGGTACCGACCAATGGTTCAAAACTGGCGTGCTGCTGGTATCTTACCGGTTTTTGCAGCAGGAAACACAGCTGGTCCAGGAACAGTAGGTGTCCCGGCGAACTACCCTGAATCTTACGCTGTAGGGGCAACTGATTCCAACGAGAATCTTGCTAGTTTCTCTTCACAAGGTCCATCTCCATACGATGAAATGAAACCAGAAGTAAGTGCACCTGGCGTAAACGTACGCTCTGCAGTTCCAGGCTCTGGATATGAAGGCGGGTGGAACGGAACTTCCATGGCAGCACCTCACGTCGCAGGGCTTACAGCACTTCTTCTTCAGGTGAATTCTGACCTTTCACTAGAAGACCTTGCAGAAATTATGGAAAGCACAGCTACACCACGTACGAATGACCAATACCCGGAATCTCCAAATAATGGATTCGGCCATGGGATCATTAACGCTTATGATGCAGTAATGAGCGTCATGGACGGTATCGGTTACATCTCCGGAAACGTACTTCAGGATGGTGAAGACACTGAGCCTCCAACGTACGAGCATTCAGCTCCGGAAGAAACTTATGAAGGTCTAAACCTCCCACTTGAAATTCACGTTCAAGACAACGTGAGTATCACAGATGTTACTCTTTCTTTTGAAGAAGACGGCGAATGGCACGAGCTTGAAGCTGATCGTACAAGTGGTGACTACCGCGACGCTATTTATGAAGTATCCATCCCGGGTAGCGACATCGACGCGCCGGCCGTTGAATACTTCTTTACAATCGACGACTTCGGTGGAAACACAGTTGAAACCGACGTTTACGAAGTAGCTGTTAATGAAGCCATCTCTACAGGTTATCACCAGGACTTCGAAAGCACACCAATCGGATGGATGAGCTTTGGTGAAGAAGACAGTTGGGCATGGGGCGAGCCGACATCAGGTCCAAACGGCGCCTACACTGGCGACAATGTGTATGCTACGAACCTAGCTGGCGACTACGCGAACCACATGAACGCCACACTCATCATGCCACCTGTACAAGTTCCTGACGAAGGTGATTTCTACCTTGAATACAAAGAATGGTTCAACTTTGAAACAAACTACGACTATGGTTACCTTGTCGTTTCCACAGACGGCATGGACACGTGGGAAACACTCCACACCGTTAACGGTGAATCTGGAGACTGGGTTGATGCATCCATCGACCTTAGCGAATACGCTGGTGAGCGCATCGTTGTCGGCTTCAACGCCTACTCCGATTTCATCATTGTCCGCCCGGGCTGGTACATCGACCATGTCTCATTAACTGACGAAGCAACCGGCACTGACGATATCGGTGGATCGATTGGCATCGTTGACTCCAACATTGGCTTTAATCAGATGATGGCTCCGATGAATAATATAGGTGCAATCAATGCTCCTGGATTGTTAAAAAAGAAAACAGACCCGTCCAAACACGTTACGCCTCCTGGAAAAGATGCTGACTTTACGCCACCAGGTCATAAAGACGGTCATCCTGGAAAAGGCAAAGGTCGCGACGGTAAATCTGACGATGAAGATCCTGAAGTATCAAGTGGTCTTCCACTATCTGCAACCGTATCGGTTCTTGAATCTGGACGTTCCGCGCAAACGAGTCCATCTGACGGAAGCTTTAACATAATGCACCCATCAGGAGACTTCACCGTTCGCGCCGAAGCATACGGTTTCTATGCTACTGAGGAAAGTGTTTCATTAGAAGAAGACGAAACTGCAGAAGTAAGCTTTATCCTTGACGAATTAGATCAAGGTACTGTGTCTGGTACTGTGTCAAACGATGCAACAGACGAACCCGTTGAAGGAGCAACATTATTGTTAAAAGAAGATCCACGTGTCGCTCCAGCTTCCACTGACGCAGACGGGGCGTTCTCCATTGATGCATACGAAGGAACATACACTCTACAAGCGTTCGCACCTGGCTACTACAGTGCAGAAGCTGAAGTAACGATTGTTGGAGATGAGGTTTATACTGAAGACATTAGCCTTACACCTTTCGTAGGATACCCTGGAGAAATTGCCTATGACGACGGTACAGCTGAAAATGCCCGCGCATTTTTTGACGCTGGTAACGGTTGGGCTGTAAGAATGTCTCTTGATGACGGTCAAGATAGTGCGATGATTACAGGTGGTTTGTTCCGATTCTGGGATACTGAATGGCCAGTACCAGGCGGAACAGAATTCCAAGTAGCCGTCTATGATGCAAACGGTCCAGACGGTGCTCCTGGAGACCAAATCGCAGGTCCATTTGATGCTGAAGCATTACGCGACGGATCTTGGACACATGTAGATTTGGAATCTGAAGGCATCATTGTTGAAGACGACTTCTACATGATGTACATTCAAACTCATCCAAACCCTGACACACCAGGTCTTGCTACCGATGAAGACGGCCCCTATTCAGACCGTAACTGGCAGTATGTTGGCGGATCGTTCACGAAATCTCCTGAATCAGAAGGGAACTACATGATTCGTGCACAAGTAAACTATGAAGTTTCCGTACCAGCCATAGATTCTCCAGAAGATGGAGCGTTTACGAACGAAGACGCAGTAGCCGTTGACGGACAAGCGTCACCAAACGTAAATGTTCATATCTCCAATAACGGAGAAGAAGTTGCTGAAACAACAGCTGATGATTCTGGTAATTTCACTGTTGACGTATCACTAGAAGATGGAGAAAACGTCCTCACTGCTGCCGCTAGCACGGATGCAGGACGTACAGGAGAATCAGAAACTGTTACAATAATTCTTGACCAAGAAGCACCTGAGTTAGTCATTGAAAGTCCTGCTGACGGTGACCTCATCAACCGTGAAGCAATCACAGTTACAGGTACCGCATCAGACGATAACTTGGCAAGCGTACAAATTAACGGTCAAGATGCAAGCGTCGATGAAGAAGGAAACTTCTCACACCGCATGCTCGTTGATGAAGGTGAAAATGAAATCAATGTCACCGCCCTTGACCAAGCAGGTAACACTAGCGAAGAAACCATTACGATTCACGCAAACTTTGGGGATTACGAGCTTACGAATGTGACACCAGAAGAAGACCTTGATCTCAACGCTGGTGAATCAGTACTCATAAGCTTCGAAGCTGAAGAAGGCTTAGACGCAACCTTCGTGGTCCGTATGCCGCTCACAAACCTACCATCGGCGCAACAGGATAACGCTACTGAACTCCCGATGCAAGAAACATCACCTGGTTACTATGTAGGCTACTACACAGCAACCTCTAACGTTGAAGCAGATGGTGCAGAAGTTGAAGTCATCGCTCGTGACGACTACGGTAACGAAGTCCGCGCACTAGCAGACGGTAAATTATTCATTAACGTAGAATAAGTAGCTATCTAACAATATTCCCCCTCTCATAAAGAAGAACCAGCCGGGCCCCTCGCCCGGCTGGTTTTATTGAGATTAGAACTATTTATTAATGGAGCTACCTTCTTCAGTGCTAAGACGCCCGAACAACTGCTCAGTTAGTTTCTTCTATTTAAATAGGGACCATTTAGAAACGATCAATACGTGTTTAAATTTGAGCACACACTTAAAAAATGAGTAAAGCATAAGAACAAGCTGAAACAACTATTCGTATCTGTGCTCCGGAGCCTTTTTCAACAAGCCAGTGATGGGATGTTGTCCACTTCCACAAACGCCTTTCCCCACACAAGCGACATATGCTCTATACCAACCAATCTCACACTTTAAAACCGTTCCTACTACTTAAGCCGGCTCACTCTCGGAAGGAACGCAGCACCAATGACACCAGCTTCCGTCCCCAAATCTGCCTTTCTCAAATTCAAATGCCTCTTCATACTTGGATAAAGCATCGTTCTTACCTTCTCCGTTAACAGCGGCAACACCATTTCCTGCTGCATTACCCCGCCACCAAACACAAAGACAGATGGGTTAAAACTGTTTGCTAGATTTGCTACACCAATCGCTAAAAAACCAACAGCTTCATCAATGATTTTTTTCGCAGCTTCCTCACCTTTCATAGCCCGGTCAAATACCTCTTTCGCATCACCTGTTGCTCCGAGTATTTCCTCACCCATACGACCAATCGCTGTACCAGAAGCTAGGCCTTCAAGTGAACCGGCATTCAAATTACCTTGAGCACGACCTCCTGGTTGCACGACCATATTCCCGATCTCACCAGCATTTCCTTGGGCACCTACATACAAATTCCCACCTAAAATAATACCCGCACCTACACCTGTACTCACCGTTATGTATACTAAACTTTCCTCTGCTTTTCCAGCCCCTACTTTCGCTTCAGCTAAAGCAGCCGCATTTGCATCATTATCTAATGTCACCCGCAGTCCCGTTCTTGCCTCTAACAACGCTTTTAATTTCACATTCTCCCAGCCAACCAAATTCGGTGGGTCCAAAATAACGCCATCAAAAGGGTTCAAAGGCCCCGGAGAACCTAGTCCGATCTCCGAAACCTCTTCCTCTCCTATCACACGCTCCACCATCCCCGCAACCTTCTCTAAAAAAGCTTCCACGCCCTTTTCCGATTCCGTCGCAGTCTTCTCCTGTGTAAGAATTGCACCAGCCTCATCCACTAAAGCCACTCTCACACTCGTACCACCTAAATCAATCCCAATCGTTTTCATCCGCTCGAAATCAACTCTATCCAACTGACCCTTCATCCTTCCATCTCCTCTCGCAAACTCACTACCTTCTATTATACAATTTCACACAAAGTCGTGCGGGGACTGTCCCCCGAACAAATCTAAACCTTTATACAAATTTTCATTATTTTCTAAAATCTATTATACTCATATGTATAGGAGGTGACTGTTGTGACATTTGGTATATTCTTTAGCCTTATTCTTGTTCCTGTAGCTATTCTTGCCCTTGGGCTTGTATGTTATCGGATTACGGGAAAGCAAGACTAGCAAACAAGACACAAACTTTTACTAGGAGGGCATCTTTATGGACATTACTGCACATCCATTAACTGTTACTGTACTCGTACTTTATTTATTACTATTAGTCGTCATAGGCGTCATGAGCTCGCGGAAAAGCTCCCGCGGATTAACAGACTTTTTCCTCGCAGGACGTCAACTAAACAAATGGACCGTTGCTCTTTCGGCCGTCAGCTCGGGACGTAGTGCCTGGCTTGTGTTAGGCGTTACCGGAACCGCATACTTAACAGGCCTAAATGCTGTATGGGCAGTAGCAGGCTACATAACCGTAGAAGTATTTATGTTTTTCTTTGTAGCACGACGCTTTCGAACCTTTAGTGAAAAAACAGGAAGCATTACCGTTCCTGACATTCTCGAAAGTCGTCTCGGAGACAAAACAAAAATCATTCGACTTGTCAGTTCCTTGATCATTCTCTTTTTCATGGTCGCTTATGTAGGAAGCCAACTTGTTGCAGGCGGGACTGCTTTTTCCGGAAGCTTAGGCATCTCTACTTCACAAGGCATGTGGCTAACAGCTGCTATCATTTTTCTTTACACCATCCTAGGCGGCTTTCACGCTGTAAGTAAGACAGACGTCCTGCAAATCGGCTTTATGTTTTTCTCTCTCATTATTTTACCGATTGTCGCCATCATTCAACTCGGCGGTTTTGGTCCCGTCCTTGATTCTATGCAAGCAGAAGGCGGCGGCTTTACGAGCCCATTTGCGTTTGCGTTTGGTGCCATCATTGGTTTACTCGGAATCGGATTTGGGAGCCCCGGAAACCCGCATATCATCATTCGCTATATGAGTTTAAAAAATGTCAAAGAAATGCGCCAAGCTGCACTCATCGCTACGTTTTGGAATGTCATTATGGGTTGGGGAGCAATCATGGTTGGCCTCATTGGTCGCGTTTACTTCCCGTCTGTAGATATGCTACCAAACGAAAACAACGAGCAAATCTTCACTTCTCTAGGAGCCGAAGTTCTAAATCCTTTTTTTGCCGGCATCCTCCTCGTTGCGGTTTTAGCAGCCATTATGAGTAGCGCCGACAGCCAGCTTCTCGTAGGCGCAAGTGCTGTCGTTCGTGACATCTATGACAAAATGTTTGCAAAAGGAAAAGAAATTTCCCAACGTAAGCTCATTATGTACAGCCGACTCGTCATCGTCGTATTAATGGCACTTGCCATTTGGCTAGCATCTTCAGCGACGGATTTCGTATTCTGGATGGTACTCTTCGCTTTCGGAGGCCTCGGCGCTTGTTTCGGCCCCGCCCTGATTCTCACTTTTTACTGGAAAGGACTCACAAGAGCCGGCGTCTTAACTGGTATGATAAGCGGTCTCCTCACTGTCATCATGGTAGCCGAACAACCGCAATGGACGTACGCAATCATCGACGTCCACGCTTTTTTAGAAAACTACTTCTTCGGCATCACATACGAAGCCGTCCCAGGATTTCTCGTCGCCACCTTCTTTACAATAGTTGTCAGCCTCTTCACCAAAAAACCAGCCAACGCCGACACCATGGTCGACGACATGAAGCGCGTAGGATAAAATACGAACCTGCTAAACGCAGAACAGCACTCGTTTTCCCAACGAGTGCTGTTTTATGTTCAATAAATTGTACGGGGACTGTCCCCCGAACTTTAGCTGTCCTCTTACTTAAGAGGATTCCCACTCCGATCTCTTCTTCTCAACAACCTTCCTCCATGCCTCATAGCGCGCTGTTAACACCTCGTGCAAAAACCGCATCCGCTCTCCAGTGTCCCCCACTGCATCCGCGGCAACACCGGCACCAGCAGAACCAAACCCAAACCGCTCCTCAACCTCCACAGCCTGAGTCACAGCACTATGAAGCTCACCGAGCACCGACAAAGCCGTATCATCACTACCGAATATCGACACCAACGTCATGTTCTCCGGATGATACGGTAACATTCCCTTCATGACATCACGCAGCAGCCGGTCACCAATATCCACATCGCCTTTAATATAACACTCGCTCACATAGCTCAGCACATCATCCACTTCTACCAGCAAATCAACATAAGTAATCAAAAATCGCTCTTGCGCGTTCGTCAGTTTTTCCGTCATACCAAAAAACACCCTTTATAGAGGTTGTTCAAAAAAGTCCGCTAAAAATAGCTATCTTACCTCTTCGTTGCAAGTTTAGTGAGTAAAACTTTCTGTCTCTCCCTCTGATCGTTAAGCTACGCAACGAATCCGTCGAGACAACTCGTAGCGATTTCACGATGTAACCGCTCGGCGCTCCTCACGTATTAATACCATCGCTTCGGTGCTCGAAAACTTCGCCGCCCCGACCTACTCGGCTCTTTTTATGCTCCTATTTGAATACGGTTATAAACCTAAAATCTAATTCTTTTTATCAATAAACGCACCATCGATCGGCCCGTAACTATACGGATTCTCATACCGACGACCCGTTTCTTTTTTCTTTCTCAAATCACCTATATCTAGCTTAATATGATTGAGCTCCGCTTGCAAGCGATCCTCAATCAACAGATTCATATCGACCGCCTGTTTCATCAACGCACGCTCATCAGCCGAAAACTCACCCTTCACACCTTCCAAAATAACCGCCCGCTCCTCAAGCATCGCCGTCAACCGCTCAATATAAGCCTCCCGTTCCTCTGCCTGAGGAGGTACCTTTGCGTGGTCATAAAGTGTTTTCGTGATGTGATATAATTCTCCCACGCTACTCATTATCCTCGCACTCCCCCACCATGACGACGCTTTCGATCAATCTTGATCACTTCTTTCCACGTATCACGAAACTCAACAACAAACCGCTCCGCTTCCTTCAACGCCTTCACATCATTTTTCGTATTCGCATCCACCAAGCGAGACAAAATAAAATCATACATCTGCAGCATATTCTGCGCCACATCCGTCTCCACCTTTAACGTCACCATCAGCTCACGAATAATATTCTGCGCCTTAATCAAATTCTCGTTCTTCGCTTCCACATTCCCCTCATCAATCGCCTTCTCACCGCGCTTGATAAACTTAATGCACCCTTCATATAACATCAACGTCAATTCACCAGGCGTTTTCGTCTGCACATTCTTCTGCTGATAATTTGCATAAGGATTCCTCATCGCCATTTCATCATTCACCCTTTCCCATTCTACTAACCAACCAACCTACATGCCCATACCGCCACCGCCGCCAAGCATCGAGAACATTTGCTCAGCCTGAGCATTCGCCTCAGCCATCGCCCGCTCCAACGCCGAAAACTCATTCCAATAACGCTGTTCCGTCTGTTGCAACCTACGCTCAAAATTCGAAATCCGATCATCCATACCCATCATCTCGCGTCCGAGCGAATACGACTGTTGTGTCCGCCCTTCACGCCCCGCGCGTTCAGTCACACGATCAATCGTCGTATCCAACGTCCCACGCAACTTACGCAACACACCCTCATCCGCAGGAGAATCACCATTCCCCATAAAAAACTGATACAACTCCTCAGGATCACTCTCAATTGCCGCCCGCAATCGATCCTCACCATTCAAACGCTGCCCATCCGGCATCGTCCGACTATTCGTATCCAAAATAATCTTCCCGCCATCCATATAATCCGGCGAACTCACAAGCCCAATCTCCGACAAATCATTAAACACACTCGTCGCCTCATCGCCCAATCCACTAAACATCGACATCCGCATCTGACTCAGCGCCGAACTCAACGCAGGATCACGCCGCAACAAACCACTCTGCGCCTTCTCCTCCCACATCTCAACCTCACGCTCCGTCATCGCACGCCGCTCCTCATCACTCAACGGATGATAATCACGAAACCGCTCCTCACGCAAAGTCCCATTAATCGTATCCACAAGCTCATTATACTCCTCCACAAACTCCAGAATCTGATCCATAATCGCATCCGTATCCGTCTGCGCCGTAATCGAAATCCTCTCATCCCCAGACGTCGTCCCATTTAGCTCATAGTTAATCCCATTAATCGTAAAACTATTCGAAGCCCGTTCCGTCGTATGACCATTCAGGGTAAAACGCGAATTTTCCCCTTCGCTTCCAGCACCAACGTCCAGCTGACCGGACTCTTCACCAAAAGAAAAACCCAGCGCCTCCATCAGCTTTTGCGCATTCGAATCCGTCGAAGGCACATAGTCTTCCTCGTCAGCTGATGCCAGACGCATCGCAGATCCGCTCCCACTTTCAGTCATCGTCATAATTACTTGAGCATTCGCTCCCTCTGCCGCGTTCTCATCCAAAAACGCATTTACCCCAAGACCAGACCGGTTCATTTTTGTGAGCACATCGCCCACTTTATCGTCTTCGTCAATTTCCAGACTCACCGTCTCAAACTCACCACCCGGACGCTTCACTTCAAACGCAAGCTCCGCTTTTCCAGACTCATTAAAGTCGAGGTCAATCCCCCAGTCTTTCACTGACTCTTCAAGAACATTTTCAGCAATCGCATTTTCTTCCCCATCAGCCGAAATCCACGATGTCGCCGTTGCTAACCGCTCGACCTGAAGCTGCACACTCGTATTTGGCGCATTTCCAACTGCTGTCGCCGTTGCCACACCCTCATTCGAGCTCGCCACACTTTTTTGCAAAAATGTACTCTGCATTCCAAGACCCGTCGCACGAAACGAATCACGAAACTGTGTCATTTGTAAATTCACGTCACGATACGCATCCTGCTTCCACTCTAGAATTTGCCGGTCCTGGTGCATTTTATCAACAGGAATTCGCTCCGCTTTCATTAAATCCTCTACCATTTGGTGCGTGTCCATCCCCGTAGCTAGTCCACCCATACGAAACATCTCACTCATACCTAGCACTCCTCTATATCAACTCATACCGAATTTATTGTCTAATTATAATATCGGTTCCGTCTCTTTAACTGTTTAGCGTCATTCCCCCTTGAATAAGAAAAACCGCGTAGTTTCCTTTTCTCACAAAAAAAGAACCCGAAAACTCGAGTCCTTTTAAAGCTGCTTATATTTTTTCGTCAATAATAATCCCCGCAAATTCAAGCATTGAAGAAATCATATCCAAAAACTCCTCAGGCGGAATCTCCTTCACAACCTCTTTCGTATCACGATCAACTACCTTCACAAACATCCGATCTAAAGCTTCATGCTTCTCAAACTGCACACTCGTCATCTGAAGCTCCGAAAGCTTATTAAGGGAATCCAACTTCTCCGTCAAACCCTTTTCTGACCACGCTTTTTTCTCAGTGTCGGCACGATCAGACTCTGTTGTCCATCCCTGACTATTTTTCTCATGAGTACGACTATCGTCACGAACCTTCGAAAAAAGATCATTCACCGAAATCGTCCCCGCTGGCTTCACATCCATGTGAACCCCTCCCTATATGAAGTTATTTTCATATTATATATCGGGATTTCAGGGAAAAATTTTACTATTTTGTGAGAAAAGGTGTGCGTAGTATACAAACGAACGGATTGTCCTAGTTGAAATAATTTCCTAAAGTCAATGTATAAAAAAGAGCTACCTCAAAACAAAGGTAGCTCAAGCTAGTGAAGGAACGTGCTAAGCTCTTTTTCTAATTCAAAGGTCTCTTCTTTCCACTTCACCATTTCTAATTAAAGCTCCTGAAGTGCTATCCCAGGATTGCGCAAATTGGATTTATTAAAGAACCATTGCGGCAATGATACCGAAGATCATGATCGGGATATTGTAATGTAAAAATGTTGGCACACATGTGTCCCAAATATGATGATGCCCTCCATCTGCGTTCAACCCTGCTGTTGGGCCAAGTGTACTGTCTGATGCCGGTGAACCAGCATCCCCAAGTGCAGCTGCTGAACCGATCAATGCTGCGGTTGCAAGTGGTGAGAACCCCACTGCGGCACATAGTGGAACATAAAGTGCTGCAATAATTGGAATCGTACCGAAAGATGAACCAATTCCCATCGTAATAACTAAACCAACCATAATTAATACGAGTGCTATAACCAGTCTATTGTCACCAAGCACCCCTGATGTTGCAGAAACGAGTGAATCAACTGCTCCTGTCTCTTTGAGAATTGTTGCATAACCAGAAGCGGTTAGCATTACAAAGGCGATCATTCCCATCATCTTGATACCGTCATTCACAATTTGGTCTCCTTTTTTGAATGGGACAACTCGTAGAGCAAACAATAGAATAATACCCGTCAATGCACCAAGAACGAGAGAATCAAACATTAATTGAACGGTAAGTGCAGCTACAATTGCAATAATTGTAAACATATGTTCTTTTGAAAATTTCACATCCTCCACCGTTGCGGCTGTTTCATCCACTGCACTTCCACCGACTCCAACTTTCTCATTTGGCTCACGATCTTTACGATAAGTAATAAATACGGCAATTAATAAACCTACAATCATTCCAACGCCTGGGAATAACATTGCCATCGGTACTTGACCAATCGCCATTTCCATTCCATTTGCTGTCATTTCATCTGCAATGATTCCGTGAAAGATTAAACCAAACCCTGCTGGCAACATAATGTACGGGGCTTTTAATCCAAAGGTTAATGACATGGCTACTCCACGACGATCTATTTTCATTTTGTCAAAAAGATGTAAGAGTGGCGGAATAAGAATTGGAATAAAAGCAATATGAACAGGAACTACGTTTTGTGATAAACAAGCAACCCCTGCGATAGTTAATAACATCATTGAACGTTTTCCCTTTAAAACATTGACCAAACGTTTGACCAAAAAGCCAGTAACTCCTGAATAACCGATCATAACAGCAAATCCACCAAGTAAAATATAACTTAATGCGGTGTTAGCTTGTCCTCCCATACCAGAAACTAATAGATCAATAGTTTCAGTAATGGACAATGATGCGGTTAAACCTGCTGTAATTGCAGCAATCAAGATCGCTAGGAACACGTTAACTCTGAACAAACTTAAAATAACCATCACTAAGACGGAGATGACTACTGGATTTAACATAAAGTCCCCCTCAGATTTTTTTGTCTCTTCCTCTCTATGAATCCCAGATGTCTTAATAGCAGAAAGGATTAATTTCTCATCAGCTTTAATCATTCGACAAGTTCCAAGAGGTCCCAGGCACCTCCGGCAAGGAAGTTTAGAATACAGGTGTGACGATGCGGCTGGACATATCTCGGAAGTCGAGTGTTGGATCAAGTTCGACGATAGAGGTGCTTTGATAATATCGTATTATCCGTTTCTCTTTGCCCAATTACAAGACTCCTCGTAAGACGGAGCATCTTTTACACGTTAATTTCATAATTTGGGCACGAATAATGACCTTGTAACTGCTTAATCCCCCCCTTTAACGCTCAATTTATTTTCTCTTATTTCACTATTTTCAAAGACGACCCAATTGTCATTCTTTAACCATACAGCTGCTTTTTCAATATCTTTTGAAAAGACACGATCCTTTTCAATGTATGGGATGTACTCCCGTCCTTTTTCAAGTGTTATTTGCGTTAAGCTCGCCATTTTTTCTTTTCCCCGTATTTCAACGGCCTGCATTGCACAAATCGCTTCAATGGCAAGCACCTTACGTACGTTTTGAATAATTTGGTGAGCATGGCGTGAACCAATGGTACCCATACTGACATGATCCTCTTGGTTAGCTGAAGATGGAATTGAATCGACACTTGCTGGGTGTGCCAACGTTTTATTTTCAGATACTAGGGATGCGGCAACATATTGCATGATCATTGCACCAGATTGAACACCTGGTTCTGGGCTTAAGAACGGCGGTAAATCATTCAATTGTGGATTGACTAAACGTTCGGTCCGGCGTTCTGAAATGTTCGCAAGCTCTGCCATTGCAATTCCTAAATAGTCCATAGCTAAAGCAATTGGTTGCCCGTGGAAGTTTCCACCTGATATGATTTTTTCCCCATCATCAAAAATTAATGGATTATCTGTTGCTGCGTTCATTTCGATTTCAAGCATTTCTTTAACGTAGTTTAAGGTGTGCCATGATGCTCCATGCACTTGTGGAATGCATCGTAGGGAATAGGCATCTTGTACACGAAGTTCCCCTTGCCTTGTTGTCAGTTGGCTTCCCTTAAGGTACGTACGAATACGACGCGCTACGTTGACTTGCTCTTTGTATCCACGTGCTAATTGAATGTCTTCATCAAACGCATCAGTAATTCCGCGCAAACCTTCAATTGTGAGTGATGCAATCACTTCTGTTTGGTATGCGATTTTTTCTGCTTCAAGGTAAGAAATCACTCCCATGGCTGTCATAGCTTGAGTTCCATTGATGAGGGCAAGCCCTTCTTTAGCTGTTAATGTAATAGGCTCAATCCCTTCTTCTTTAAGGGCAATATGGGCAGCCATCCTCTCACCTTTGTAAAATACTTCACCCTCTCCTAATAAAACAAGGGCTAAATGTGATAGTGGAGCTAGGTCGCCACTTGCTCCTAACGAACCTTGTTCAGGAACAACAGGATGTATTTTTGTATTGACTAGATCAAGTAAGCGATCGATCACCACCGGGCGAACCCCTGAAAATCCTTTTAGCAACGCATTCGCACGCAAAACTAACATCGCACGACTAACCACTTCTGGGAACGGGTCACCAACACCACACGCATGAGAATTTATCAAATTATGTTGTAATTCCTCGACATCGTTTTGATCAATAAAAATATCACTAAATTTTCCAAATCCTGTCGTAATCCCGTAAATGACTTCTTTCCGATCAACAATACCTTCAACAGCTTTACGGCTTCGTTTTACCTTTTCCATACTTTCATCAGAAGCCTTCACGTAAACCTCTTCATAAATAATCCGATACATATCATACATACAAAGGGAATTTCCATCTAAAATCTTCATGCTAGTCACCTTCCTATCCATATTTTTTGACATAAAAAGGGACTATATCAAGGAATCATAAAGATCCCTTTGATATAGCCCCCTAATGTCTAATTGCTCTGGGCAAAATCAAACGTGGTTGATACCTAATCCAATTGTCTCGTGCTCTTGACCTTTAATAGGTGCACCAATCGTTCCATATAACGATACCGCTAGCCATTCACCTTCTGCACTATCCTTATAAGGCCTACCCCGTACAATTGAAAAACGCAACCCAACCGTTCGCTGAAATGAACCTAATTGGACTTGCCCTCTTGTCACCCCATGCAATGCTTCAATAATCGCATGATACAACGAGTGCGTTTCACGGTAGACACCTTCTTGAACAATTCCGTTTTTCTTTGCAGCAGTTTCGATCGCAGCTACGATCTTATTCGACTCCATCGACCCCACCCTACCTATACATGAATGATAGTTTGATTGCTGGATCTGCTCTTCAATCATAGAGGTCTCTTCACTCACTACTAACAGAATCGCTAGCTGTCCAAGGTTATAACTTTTATGACTTGACATAAAAAAATCTCCATATCTATTAACTAAGAACTATTTTAATACTAAGCGCTTTCAAAATAAAAGTCAATAATATTATAATTTTTCGACTTATTGGTTAATTGTATCGTTTTTTGTTTCATGTCTTATAACCTTGTGTACAAAAGTAAGTTAATTTCAGTAATAACTAATGGTGGAACGTGCCGAGTTCTTGTTCTAATGCAAAGATTTCTTCCTTCAACTTCCCTATTTCTAGTTGAAGTTCCTGACGTTCTAAATCCGATACTTCAGGAACAGCACAATACTCCGCAATCGCTTTCATTTCATGGAGTTTTTGCTCGATTTGCCCATAAATGTCATCTTGTTTCATTACCCACTCTAATTGATCGGTGAGGAATTGTTTTTCTTCGCTCATAAAATTTAGAGCTCCTTTTAAAAAAATACGCTTCAAAACTAGCACCGACCGTACACTATGGCCGATGCTTTTAATCGTTTACAATTTCACATCAATACTTCCGCCTTTATGCGGTTGAGCTACTTGCTGAATAGCCTTTTCATCTCCCATCATTTTATTGATGAAACCTGCATTTCCTTCAGCCGTATCCATTGCTTTTTTCATAACCGAAACACTTGCCTGCTGTTTAACCTGCCCCTGACTCATCGCCATTGACATTGCTGCGATATCGATATACGTACACCCCCTTCTTTAAAATAATTTCGATGGTACGTCTTTAATTAACACTTTCATAATTCATTTGTTTAAACAAGCACACAACAAAAAGTGCATCTTTTTGCAGCTCCGTTGGCCTGCATCTGTTCGCTTTCCGCGGACGAACCGCCAAGCCTCCTCGGGAAATGCGCCCTGCGGGGTCTTAACTGGCCCTTTTTTCCGCAGGGGTCTCACAGATTACGGCTAACTGCGCAGAAGATTTTTTTTAATTACGGGACCTTATAAATACTTCAATTCAACTGGGCTACGGTCTCCAGACTTGCCTTTTCACGATTTAATCGTTCATTTTGCTAATGACATGTTTTGTCATAATTCAATAATGTCTTTTATAAATAACATCGGTTGATAATGGTAAATACTTAACCCTTTAGCTATTATTTAGGGAAGTAAGAAAATAAGAGCTAGCACTTCGACACAGTTCCCTTTTACTCTTCTTAATGGTTTATACGTTTGAAATGCTTTTTCAATACATGGGCTAAATAAGATGAAGAATGGCGTTTTAATCCATTTGACGTTCTATCGGCATAACTATAACTTGGGTGGTAAGTTAGCTAGTTAGCTTGCCCGCTCTACTTCCGTACCGACCTTGGAGATTTTATTGTTTTTTAAGATATAACCACTTCGCCTTACTAGCATTCTGCTCTTTATTAGTTATCGCCTTAATCAACCCTATTTCTTCGATTTCTTTTAATAGTTTGTTTACAGTGTTTATATCAAGTTTCCCTGCAAATACCCTTTCGGCTAATTCTTCCGTTGTCGATGCAACATTCGTTTTATTTTCTCGAATATATAATAGAAGTTTGACACGTTTTTTCTGCCGCATCTCTTCCTTATATTTACCTGTAATTATTTTTTTCAACGGATCACTTACAATAACCCCAAGAATAATACCAAATATCACTAAAAATAAATCATATAAAACGACTTCCATAAACATTCACCTTCCTCATATACCTACAGTTTGAACCTTATTAATTCTACCATAAACATACAATCCTACTCGGATATTGACCCAAAACAAAAAAGAGCAGCCACCTAGGCCGCTCCTCATCGTTTTGATTACTTATTCAAATTAATTCTTCCACCGGGGGACAGCTATGCTGCTTGCTTCACCTTTTGTACCTTCGATGAGTCGATCAGCTTGTCCTTGTTGACCCGCAAAGTTTAACTATTTACCACTAATCTTTCAGCTAAGAAATCAACCAAATGCATCGCTCTAACGCTACCTTCCAATCCTTCTCGTTTAATCCCCATTTTCATTTGCAGTAAACAACCAGGATTTGTTGTAACGATCGTGTTAGCTTTTGTTGGTCTCATGTGACTCATTTTAACATCGAGTATATCCATCGCTTCATCATAATTAACAATATTATAAATCCCCGCTGAACCACAACATTTTTGTTCATCTTTCATTTCCCTAAAGATGACACCAGGAATTGTTTCAATTAAAGCTTTCGGCTCCCGAGTTACTTTCTGAACATGAGTAAGATGACAAGATGGCTGATAAGTAACCAGCTCTTCTTTCTCTTCTAGTAACGGTAAGCCTCCCAAATGCCATAAAACAGTACTAATATCTTTTGATTTTTGCACAAAAGTGTGTGTTTTAGCTTTCCATTCAGGTTCTTCTGATAACAAGTGGTCATATTCCGATAACTGAGCTCCACATCCTCCTGCATTATTTACTACATATTCAATATTGTATTTTTCAAAAGCTTCAATATTAAGTTTAGCTAATTCTTTAGCTTGGTTTACTTCACCAGAATGGGCGTGTAAAGCGCCACAACATGTCTGTTCTTCTGGAATATAAACATTTGCACCAGCGTAATTTAACAATTTAATCATATTTTGGTTAGTCGTAAAAAACGAACTGTCCATGATGCATCCGGTGAACATAGCAACTGTAAACTTTGCTTTTCCGATAGCAGGATAATAGTTTTTTCTTGACTTACGTTCTTTTGGTGAGACCGAAGATGGTAGCACTTGCTCAAACTTACCCAAATGCAAAGGCGCAAGATTAGTGAGTTTGGTTTTTCTCGCTAATTTTTGAAGTCCTGTCTTTTCATACCCCCACATAATATGGCCAACCATATCCATTGAACTAGATGAGGGGAATAGCTTACTAAAGACAATTTTTTCAGTCGTCTTTTTAGCAACAGATTTTTTTTCTGTATCATTTAAAACCTTTTTAGCACCTTCTAAAATTCTTCCGTATTGGGTATTCGTTGGACAGGCAGTGACACAAGCTTGGCACCCAAGACATTTTTCTATAGGGTCGCGTAATTCTTCAATGTCCATTTTATCCTCTGCTGCCATTTTGACCAAGTTAATCCGTCCTCTTGGACTATGCGTTTCTTTTCCCATTGTTTCATAAGTAGGACATGCCGGAAGACAATAGCCACATTGGACACAATCAAATGTATATTCATAGCCTATTTTTTGTTGGAGGTCTTTTAGAGACTGTTCATTCATTCTGTTAACACCAACTTTGACTGCCCCTTCTCAGGAAAAATCTTTTCAGGGTTCATGATATTATTAGGATCCCATACTTCTTTTATCCGTTTCATCATGTCAAGGCCAATGTGTCCAAGTTCTTTTTCCATAAAAGGAGCTTTCATTGTTCCAATCCCATGCTCTCCAGACAGCGTTCCACCTAAATCAATCGCGGCTTCAAAAATCTCTGACACTGCCATTTCTACTCTTTTAATTTCATCCTTGTCTCGCTTATCCGTCAGAATATTAGGGTGTAAGTTACCATCCCCAGCGTGGCCAAAAACCACAAGTTCAATGTTATATTTCTCCCTGATCTCATTTAGACGCTCAAACATTTCAGGAATTTTGCTCCTCGGTACTGTTGCATCTTCTGAGATTTTAGTTGGCTTAATTTTAGCAATGGCAGGAGAAACAAGCTTCCTTGCTTCCCAAAGCTTGTTTTGCTCCCCTTCTTCAACGGCTGATTGAACATCCCGTGCCCCGATTTCTCTACACATTTGATCAATTTGCCGGATTTCCTCTTCAATTGCTTTTGGATGACCATCCAATTCGATTAATAAAATCGCAGCAGCATCAGTTGGGTAGCCAGCAGGGTTATAATTCTCTACTGCGTTTATACAATATTTGTCAATGATTTCCATAGCCGACGGCATAATTCCCGATGAAAGAATTCCTGAGATTGCCCGACCTGAATCACCCAGATCATCAAATACAGCTAATAGAGAAACCCGACTTTTAGGTTTCGGAATCAGTTTTAGCGTTATTTCAGTTACCACCCCGAGCGTCCCTTCTGAGCCGACTATTAATGATGTAAGATTATACCCGGTTACATTTTTGATAGTACGGCCTCCAGTATTGATAATCTCTCCTTCTGGCGTAACGACTTCGAGACCGAGGACATAATTACCAGTTACTCCGTATTTTAAGCCTCTAGGACCACCGGAATTTTCAGCAATATTCCCACCTATAGTCGACACATGGGCACTACTAGGATCAGGAGGATAAAAATAACCTTCCTTATCTACAGCTTCTTTTATTTTTGAGGTGATGATCCCTGGTGAAACCACTGCCGTTAAATTCTCTGAATCTATGATTAACTTTGAAGTCATTCGGCAAGTATCTAGAACAATACCTCCCTTTACAGGGAGAGGCCCGCCACTTAAACAAGTTCCCTGTCCTCGAGGATAGACAGGGATACTATGTTTATTCGCTAGTTTCAATACTTCAGCAACCTCTTCACGGCTTATCGGTTGGACAACCCTTTCAGGTTTAAATTGACCAAATGACCCGTCAAAACCATAGCTTAGTAAGTCAGCTGATTTAGTTAATATACGTTTATTGTCTTTGATGACTTTATCTAGTTTCTTATGCCATTTTTTTTTCAACCTGTCCACCAGCTTTCTAAGGTGATTAGCCTATATTCAATGATACGAATTTTTCTTCCAAATACTCATCGATTCCGTGATGGCCACCTTCTCTTCCGATTCCGCTTTCTTTTAACCCTCCAAAAGGTGCTTGGGCAGTTGTTGGAATTGGATCATTAATACCTACGATGCCGTACTCTAATTCTTCCATCATAAAGTAAGCTTGGTTAAGATCTTTTGTATAGCAATAGGCAGCTAAACCATATTCAGAATGATTTGCTCTTTCTACTACTTCCTCTTTAGTAGTGAAGGTGTATATTGGAGCGACTGGACCAAATGTTTCTTCCGTAGATATGACCATTTCATCGGTTGCTCCCTGCAATACAGTGGGTTCATAAAACCACCCATTTTGATTGTCTACACTTGCTTTTTTACCACCACATAATACTTTAGCACCTTTCTCTTTAGCGTCGGAAATATGTTCGTCCACTTTCTCATACGCACCTTCATCAATGAGTGGTCCGATTGCAACGCCATCTTCAAGGCCGTTTCCTATCTTTAATTGAGATACCATTCCTGAAAGTTTTTTGCCGAATTCTTCAGCAATGTTTTCATGTACATAAATTCGATTGGTACAAATACATGTCTGCCCGGCATTTCTAAATTTGCTAGCAACTGCACCTTTAACGGCTTTATCAATGTCAGCATCTTCAAATACGATAAATGGTGCATGACCGCCAAGTTCCATCGATACTTTTTTAACGGTATCGGCAGAATCACGCATTAATTTTTTTCCAACCTCCGTAGATCCCGTAAAGGTAATCTTTTTCACAGCCGGATTTCTTGTCATTTCACCAACCACTTTCGAAGCAGAACCACTAACCAGATTGGCTACCCCTTTAGGGAGTCCAACTTCATGAAAAGCTTCGAATACTTTTATTGCTGAAAGTGGGGTTGCTGATGCAGGCTTAATGACGACTGGACAACCTGCTGCAAGAGCAGGTGCAACTTTTCTCGTAATCATTGCAACTGGAAAATTCCAAGGTGTTACGGCAGCGGTAACTCCAACTGGTTCTTTAAGTACCATTAACCGTTTATCTTTATGAGAAGCTGGAATCGTTTCGCCATATACCCTTTTCGCTTCCTCTGCGTACCAATCTATATAGTCTATCGCTAGATTAATTTCACCCTTTGCTTCATTAACAGGTTTACCCATTTCTTTTGTTACAGTCTCTGCAAGACTATCGATATGCTCACGTAAATAAGCTGCAGCATCTTTTAAATAAGATGCACGTTCTTTTGCCGGCTTTTGTTTCCAAGGTTTAAATGCACGTTCAGCAGATTCAATTGCCAACTTCGAATCTTCTCCATTAGCTCGTGCTACTTTACTAATGACCTCTTTTGTAGCTGGATTAATAACTTCTAACTCCTCGCCGGAAACAGCCTGAACCCATTGTCCATCTATATATAACATCGAATCACTCCTTAATTAATTTTTAACCCTTCTTTTACCACTGATAAAGCGAGATCTATTTCTTCTTTTGTTACAGTAGTTGGTGGAATAAATCGAATCACATTTTTTTCGGTACCACACCCTAAGAGAATGACACCTTGCTCTTGAGCATAAGTTCGAAGTTTCCCTAATCTTTCTGAATCAGGGCTTCCGTCTTCTTTGATTAGCTCCATTGCAAGCATCAATCCGAGGCCTCTGACATCCCCAATTCCACTATGCTCTTCTTTTATCTCTAGTAATCTCTCTTTAAAATATCTGCCCATCGTTCCAGCATTTTTTAACCCTTCCGTTTCGAGGATTTCAATGGATGCTAGGGAGGCAGCACATGAAATTGGATTTCCACCATATGTTCCTCCATGAGTCCCAGCTGGCCACTTTTCCATAATTTCTTTAGGCGCGATGAGTGCACTCAGAGGAAAGCCAGAGGCAATTCCTTTTGCCAGCGTTAGGATATCAGGTTTAACATCAAAATGCTCGTAAGCAAACATTTTACCCGTTCTTCCAAATCCAGTTTGAATTTCGTCAAAAGTTAACAGGATGCCATGTTGATCACATATGTCGCGAAGTTTTACTAAAAATTCCTTAGGTGGAACAATGTATCCACCTTCACCCTGAATAGGTTCTAATATGATCGTTGCTACACTATCAGGTGCGATTTGGAATTTGAACAATTCTTCGAGCTGTTGTAAACAGCGGTTTACTTCCTCTTCTTCTAGTAAACCAGAATGATAAGCATATGGGTAATCTGCATAATAAACACTCGGCATTAACCCCTCATAGTCTTTCCTGTAAGCCGCACTCGAGGCAGTAATTGAGGTTGTTGCCAGCGTTCGTCCGTGAAATCCACGTTTGAAAGAGATAACAGCAGGTCTTTTTGTGACTTTTTTGGCAAGTTTTATTGCCCCTTCATTCACTTCTGCTCCACTGTTACTGAAATAAACCATGTGGTCTCCACCATTTAATTCATTCAACTTCTCGGCAAGTTCTATATATGAAGGATAATAAACCACATTATGACCACCATGAATCATATCATCCATTTGACTTTTAGCTGCTTCGATAACTTTTGGATGATTATGACCTACATTCATTACAGCTACACCGCTTGCAAAATCAAGATATTTTTTACCATCTTCTCCGAATAGATAGCTTCCTTCTGCTTTCACTACACCTAATTGAGTCGCACGCTGAGCGATTGGTGGGGTGACTTTTTGTGCTCTTTCGTAAAGGGATGCTTGTGTTTTTAGCATGGGTGGTACCTCCTTATTGATTTAGGATCTTTTCAGTTAAATTACGGATAATGTAGGGAAGAGTCTGAAACGAATATGGCTTATACACTCTCTCTGTCCGTTTATGTGCATCTTGACCATAAACACCTATATTAATTGAAGGAATGTTGAGCTTTCGAATATCATGAACAGGAACTGGATATATTTTTTCAAACTCCGGAAAATTTTCTATCAAACTATCTATTTCGGTGTTTGTATCATGTAAAGAGAGGTAGCTACTATCGGAAAGATAGGGGAAGAATTTCTTTACTTTGAATACTTCACTTGATTCTTCCTCAAAATTTTCTAGAACATCATGAATTAAATTTAATGTTTCTTTTTCACCTTCTACCTCATCCCTCAAATAATTGTGTGGGCAATAAGGAGGTGCGAAAAAGATTACGACTCTTGGGCTTTTGTCTGGGTCTTCTTTCTGCAACTCTTCTAAGATTTTAAAACATAATTCCCGTTTTTCTACACCAACATTGTTTTTGACGACCTTTTTACTAATGGCTTTAACATCAATGCCCTTACTTACCAAACCGCTTGTGTACTCGTTGTAGGAAAGGACGTCAATTTTCCAATTTAAGTTTGGTGAGGTGGGAGCTTCTGTCACTTCACAAAATGTTTGGTACTGACTCTTCATATGGTTTTCCATTTCTAGACACGCTTGCTTTGCTTTTGTAAGAAGTTTTTCCATAACTTCATTAGGACTATCTTTATAAACAAAGTAATTAAAATACATATAACTGCTTAATGCAGTTTGAACATTATAAAAGTCTTTATTATCACGTTGATACAAACAAGCGGGTGGCAACACTAATTCACCTTGGATATTCTCAGCAAGCTCCATATTATTATTGATTTTGCGATTAATTTCTGCTGAAATAAGTGTTGGATCTACGCTGGTCAGCGTTTCTCCTACATGTGCCTCTCTTCCATAAATATAAAAACAAGGAAGTAATTTCCCGACAGCGCCAGTATAAATATATTTGTTTGTATCGCCTTCGTATAAACCTGTTATAAAATCGTTATTAATCCCTAACATAAACTCATATTTTTTTTCATCTTTTAGTATTAATAATTCCTCTACAGAGTCAATGACACCTGTATGTTCGTTTTCTTCCACAGGATTAAACATGACTAGAATATTTCCTTTAAGTTGATCAGCTTGTTCACTAAAATGCATAAGATTTGCTAAGTGAACCGCAATTCCACTTTTCATATCTACAGATCCTCTACCGAACATCCACTCATTACTAAGGGCTGCCTGTTTCAGTTCCTGATTATTGTCCTGCTTAGCAAAATGAGCCTTTAAAACGTCTGGCTGGAATGCCTCATCCTTATTTCCATCAAAATCACCTACTCCCACGGTATCCATGTGAGAATGAAAGAGGACTACCTTTTTGCTCTTTACATCCCCTTTTAAAAAAGCAAAAATATTTTTTCTCCCCAAGTGGTCATCTTTCAATGGCTGTTCCCAGATGAGCTCAGGGTATTGGGAAAAATAGGGGATATTCTTCATAAATGAAGATAGGAAGTCTGCAATGATAACCTCTCCATATGTTCCATTTATACTTTTAATCCCAACGAGGGCTTTAGTTATTTCTTCAATCTTTTCAGGTGTTGGCAGCTCTTTGACTTTCAAGTAAAGTTCTTTTGGACTGATCTGTTTTTCTCTCTGTACAGACTGCATCTTTCAGAACACTTCCCTTCTCTAATAATGCCGACTAAGGTCAACTCTGTTGATCATCTCATCAGGTTGTTCACACTGATACTTTTTATAGTTTGATAGTAGGATGTCCATACATCTCCCAAGGTAACGATGAGACTTTGCAGACATATGCGGAGTGATAATGACATTCTCTAATGTCCATAAAGCATGCCCTTTCGGAAGAGGCTCTGTTTGAAATACATCGAGAATCGCTCCTCTTATCTTGCGCTCGTTTAATAAATCAACTAACGCATCCTCATCAATCAAATCCCCTCTTCCAACGTTAATCAATACCGCATCTTTATGTAATTTTTGCAAATAGTCACCTGAAAAGGTTCCTTTTGTTTCTTTCGTTGAAGGTAGAACAATGACCACATAGGCATACTCATGAACCTTCTTTTCAGCCTGCTCTAAGGTATGTACATGATCAAAAGGTGCTACAGGACGTCCTGATGTGTTGACACCATGAACCTTCATATCAAAAAACTTTGCTTTTTCAGCGATCTTAACTCCTATCGTCCCCGTACCATAAATAAGAACAGATTGATCGTTTAATTCCCCTACCAACGTTTCTCGTTCCCATTCTTGATTTTTTTGTAAATGCAAGTAACGGTGAAAGTGCTTTTCAAAATGGAGCATGCCTCCGATAATATATTCACTCATGGGAATAGCATGAATTCCTTTCGCACTTGTGACGAGTAGACCTTGTTTTCGTAAGGTGGAAAAAGGTAAATCCTCCAAACCAGCACTTAACATTTGTATCCATTTCAAATTAGGGTAGCGTAAAATATTACGGTCCGTTAAGTCATTCCCGTACGTTATCAATATTTCAATATCCTTTTCAATCTCTGCTGGAATAGCGTCAATATGAGGATAGGTGTAGATCTCTTCCCCTGTTTCTTTTTTTACTTTTTCATGGTGATGATCTAAAATCTCATCTGTTGTACTAACAATCATCAGTCTACCTCCCTTGAAAATGGATAGATAATAAGGAAAAACTAGTAAAATATCACTTTCAAAGCTAACGATTTTTACTAATAAACCTACTTCTCAGGATAAACTAGAGCCATGATTTCCATCTCATTGTCATGAGGATTTTCCATGCCATGGCTTTGTCCAACTTCAATAGAACACACATCACCAGGTTTAACTGGGATACGCTCTTTTTGGCTATTTATAAAAAAACCTTCACCTTTCAGTACGTAATAAGTCTCAGCTTCGCCAATATGTTGATGATATCCTATTGTAGTTTGGGGATTAATAATGACTTTCGCAAAAAGAGAAACCTTATCCATTGTGTCATCAGAAGTTAATAGTTTATAAATTCCGATGCTTCCCACACCCCCATGTGGATTTTCAACAATCAACCTTTCATCTGTTCTTCTAATCATTACCCTCACCCTCTATCCAAACAAATTTGGAAGAACTGTTGATATACTTGGAACAAAAATGATAACTAAGACAATAATCGCTACAATACAAATGACGTGTAACACATAAGGAAACATATCTTCTATACCCATATTTTTATCTGTAATACTACACCCTGCAATTAAAGATAATCCAACTGGTGGAGTAATATTTGCTAATGCAAAGTTCATAATTAATACCATCCCGAAATGTATAGGGTCTATTCCATACTGCATGGCTACTGGCATGAATATTGGACTAAGTAAAATTATTAAAGAAGTTACTTCCGTTAGAGTTCCTAAAATAAATAAAACCAACGACACCATTAATAAAAACTGGATGGGTGTGCTTGCATATTGCAAGAAAAAATCAGAAATCATAGCAGGAATCCTATTCGCAGTTAAGACATAACTAAATGCATTTGCAACTGAAATAATTACTAAAATAGTTGCGGAAGTTACTGCCGAAGTTACCATGATTCCCTTGAAATTATTAAAGGTTAATTCACGATAATACAATGAAAGTATAAATCCGTATAACACTGCTAAGACTGCAGCCTCTGTCGCTGTCACTAGACCACTAAAAATACCACCTAATATAATTACAGGAGTCATAAGTGGTAAAAACGCCTCTTTACAAATTTCAAGGAATTCTCTTCCACTTATTTTTTCCTGTTCAATTACACCATAACCTTTTCGTTTGGACATAAATCCTGCATAAACACAAATTAATGTAGTTAGTAGGATCCCAGGTAGAAGGCCTGCTATAAATAGTTCTCCAATAGAAATATTCGCTGTTATCCCAAGTATTACCATGGTTATACTTGGTGGAATAATTAACCCTAATACACCAGCAGGTCCTATTAAGCTAGCAGTAAATGCATTGCTATATTTTTGTTCTTTCATCCTAGGAACAACAACTGAACCTACAGCATAAGTTGTGGCAACAGTGGAACCAGATACTGCACCAAATAATGCACTAGTAACAACTGACGTCATAGCTAATCCACCAGAAAGTTTACCTACTATTGCATTTGCTAAGCGTATTAACCGTTTTGTTAACCCTCCCTTGCCCATGATATTTCCAGCTAATATAAAAAGTGGTAATGCTAGATATGAAAAGTTATTTACCCCAGCAAACATTCTTTGTACCATCAGCTCTAATGAGACATCACCTAGTAACAACATCCCGACGGTAACAGACCCCATCGTAAAGGCAATAGGCATACCAAGGAAGAGTAAAACAAAGAATGAAATTAAAATTATAATAATCATGTGGTAGTCTCTCCTTTATTAGAGGAATCCAACATATTAACCACTATAAAATAGATAGAAAATATCGAGCTGACTGGTATAACAAGATAAAATAATCCCATCGGTAATTGTAATGTTGAAGATGTAGTGTCCATTGCTGCAATTGTAAGTCTGAATCCATATACCATTAAAACGCTAAAAAGCGATATCATTATTCCATGGATCAACAAACCGATTTTATGACGGAGACCTACATTCACTAAATTCACAAAGTAACTAACTGATAAATGCATCTTTTCATGAAATGCTAAACTAGTTCCTAAAAAAGTTAGCCAAACAACTAGAAGTCGTGCTATCTCCTCAGTCCCAGGTAAAGAAATCTTCATAAACCTTGAAAATACTTGCACGAAGACAATAATAGTTAATCCGGTAATCGTTATGATGCAAAGTATAGACAATAACTTAACTATTTTTTCTGTAACTTTTGTCAACATATTTTTCTCCTTTAGTTTGAATCAATTTCTTCTATCTGAGTTTCGCAAACTCAAGAGTTTCTGAAGCGTTAAAAAGGAGCAACTAAATTTGTGAATAAGGCTATAAAGTGGCCTCTCTGTTTAGAAAACTTGGCCTAAACAGAGAGGCGAAATGAATTACCATCCAGAAGCATCTCTATAAATATCCATTAGCTCCTCCCCAAAATTCTCGTTTTCCCATTCATCATAAACAGGTAACATCTGTTCGCGGAAAGCCTCTGTATTTACATCATCATTAATGATCATGCCTCTATCAGCTAATTCTTCAAGATACTCTTCTTCACTCTCGTTATTAATGTTCTGAACTTCTTTGGAAATCCTTTCACCTTCTGCTAGGATAACTTCCTGATCTTCAGGTGAAATTCTATCCCAAGTATCGTTATCTATTACCATCATAATGGTATTATAGAAGTGGCCTGTTAGTGATAAATAGTCTTGAACTTCATCAAAATTAGGTGCAGCGATGTTCGCAAGTGGGTTTTCTTGTGCATCTAGAGTACCTTGTTGTAAAGCTCCATAAACTTCACTAAACGCCATTACAGTTGGTAAAGCTCCTATTTGTTCAAATGCATCAACACGTAAGGCTGTTTCAGCAACACGAATACTCATTCCTTCCATATCCTCTGGATTAACAATTGGCTGATTATTATTTGTTACGTGTCTAAATCCCCACTCTAAAAAAGATACTTTTGTCATACCCTGCTCATCCATCACATTTGCTAAGTAATCCCCAAATTCACCCTCATATGCAGTACGTGCATCTTCAATGTCATTCCACATATATGGTAAATCTTCAATTGCCATTCGCATGTCTAGGGATTGCATAGACCCGACCATAATCGCTGCTGATTCCATAGTTCCCAATTGTACTTGTTCTAACATTTCTGTTTCAGATCCTAGTTGACTATTTGGAAAGACGTCTATATTAATACGACCTTCAGTTTCTTCATGAACTGTTTCAGCCATATCTTCTATTAAGTCAGATGCCGGGGTCCCTTCTGATAAAGCATGACCTAATTGTAAATCAACAGTTTCTCCCTCATTACTCGTTTCATTTTCTGAACCCTCTTCATTTCCTGAAGTCTCACTATTACAACCTATAAGAATTGCCATTAGCATTACAGTACTTATTAAAATTAATATATTTTTTTTCATTTTTATAATCCTCCCATTTAGTTTTGCAAGCATTTGAAATAAGTCCATTCACCACTATACAGCTAAATTCATCGTAACCGCTTACAAATACAAACCGAGCATACTTTTTTCAACCTATGTATCCCCCCTAATTTATACTGCTATGTCAAAATGCGTTTAGTTACATTTTGAACGTGTAACTTCATCTGTTTTTCTACTTCTAAAGGTATTTTTGTTTTTAGGGCTTCGACAATTTGCAAATGTTCTTCCACTGCTCCATTAGCACTTTCTTGTAAAGTACTTGATAAAATCAAAAATCTTTGTACTTGATAAATTAGATTTGTTATATAGTCATTCAATTGTTCATTCTTAGAAAAACCAGCTATTGAAAAGTGGAATTCGTTATCTAGTTCAAGGAATTTACTGTAATTATCCTCAGCAATTGCTTCCTTTTGTTGGTCACAAATATCTTTTAATAATTCAACCTGTTGTTCATCAATGTGTTCTATAGCTAAACGTGCAGCTAAAGTTTCTAGAGATTCACGTATGACTTGAAAATTAACTACATCTTGCATTGAAATCTTACTTACTCTAGCTTTACGTCCTGGTTTCATCTCTACTAGACCCTCAAATGCTAGTTGATTTAATGCAGCTTTAATCGGAGTTCTACTAATTCCCAAATTAACAGCAAGTCGTTCTTCAGCTAAAATTTCTAGAGGCTGAAAGTCATTAGCAATTATTGCTTGTTTAATTTCTTTATAAGCTTTTTCAGCAAGTGTTTCAGTCGGTTTAATTTTTCTCATTTTTTTCACCTTTTTATTTTTAAGTTTGAATACCACATTCTGTATACTGTATACAGAATACTGCACAAATAAATGTTTGTCAATTATAAATTTTCCAAATATTTTATTTGTTCAGGTAAATAGCGAGATCTAGGAAGTGATCATTAGATTCCTTATCCTTTTGGAGTCACTACTCTTTGTAGTTAACTTCGCCTCTTTGTTAGCACATTCTATAGCTCTTTAAAAACCCACTTACCGATATTTTACATTTTATAATATAGAAATAGCCCCTTCTCCCAACTGGAAGTAGAGGCGTCGTTGCTTGTTACTTGAACATCTACTGTTCATAGAACAAACGTACGTTCAGTTTTGTGATATATGTCTTATTTTTAAGTTGTTCCCTTTATGAAAATGCTTCATATTTAAGTATTGACAATATTATCTCTGAGAATAACTAACTTCCCATTCGTTAGTCTAGAATAAACCCCACATACAGTTATCCCTTGACTATTTTTAAGCTCGTTCATGTATATTATCCAATTAAAGTTGATATCTAACCTCTTACCAACATACTCTGTTTTTATACTATAGCAATATCCATTATTTCACTCAAAAACGCCTTTGTATTATGAAAAAGAGACCCCAGCCTAAGCTAGAGCCTTTATTAATTATTGAATAATAAAATTATCCAAGTAATTGTAGTACTGACTGTGGTTGTTGATTAGCTTGAGCTAACATTGACTGAGAAGCTTGAGAAAGAATGTTTGAACGAGTCATTTCCATCATCTCAGCAGCCATATCAACGTCACGGATACGAGATTCCGCAGCTGATAGGTTCTCAGAAGCGTTGTCTAAGTTAGAGATTGTGTGCTCTAAACGGTTTTGAACCGCACCCAATTTTGATCTTTCAGCAGACACTGATTCAATTGCACTATCAAGTGTTGCAATTGCTGCATCAGCCCCTTCTTGATCTGTCACATCAAGATTGTGTACTCCTAGAGCTTCTGATCTCATATCAGATAAATCAACTGAAATATTTTGTCCATCATTTGCGCCAATATGAAATTTCAGTGAGTTATCTTCTACTCCTACAGTATCAGCAGTAGAAGCAGCTGCTGCTCCATCTCCTTCTTCTTCTAGAATACTAGCATCAACAGAAACTTCAAAAACTTCTCCATTAGAACCAGTTACAGACTTTGTTAGAGTTCCTTCTTCTATCTCAGCAGCAGTAAATGTAACATCACCGACAGCAGTACCTTCCTCATCAGTGATAGCAAAAGTGACTTCTTCAAATACTCCATCAGCTTCATCTGCAGCTGATTCATCATCAAAAGTAAGTTGTTGAGTTATTCCATAGTCTTGCTCTGTAACATTCCCACTAGCTTTAACATCCGTAGCAAAGGAAACATTATCACTAGTAAAATCAGTTTCAATACCTAAGTCTCCAGAAACTAAAGTTTTTGTGTTAAATTCAGTGTTATTGCCGATACGGTCAATTTCAGCACTTAATTGATCAATTTCTTTTTGTATTTCGTCACGATCTTCATTAGTATTAGTATCGTTAGCAGATTGTACAGATAGTTCACGCATACGTTGAAGAATACTGTGAGTTTCGTCTAATGCACCTTCTGCAGTTTGAATTAAAGAAATTCCATCTTGAGAGTTTCGGCTTGCTTGATCCAAACCATTAATTTGCGCACGCATCTTCTCAGAGATTGCTAGACCTGCTGCGTCGTCGCCAGCACGGTTGATACGCATACCTGAGGATAGCTTCTCCATTGAGTTTTGGTTTGCTTGTTGGTTAACACCCATTTGACGGTGGGTGTTCAACGCTGGAATATTGTTGTTAATAATCATAATAAAAATTCCTCCTTGAATTTTGCTTCCTCCCACGTCCTTGTGATTGGAAGATTCGTTTTTGGTGTTCACGTTGGAGAACGTCTGCAGCCGTCCTCTTTTGTGAACTTGACACTTCTTATATCGGACGAAAGGCCCCAATGTTTAATGTTTTTTGGGTAAATTTCGACTTTTTCTTAAAAGTAAGTATCTTTTTCTTCACGTTTTGTGTTAATTCCTTAAAATGCGTGTTTAAATGTGTCGATAATGTGAACATTCGTAAAAATTACAGAATTTTCCGTGTTTTGAGGTTAATTATGCTGGTGTTTCCATTTAAATTACAATACTATGTATTTATGGTAGTTAATACCTAAATAGAAATGACTATGAAGGAGAGTGGTATTATGAAAGAAGTTTATTTAGAGGAATATGAGATTGGGTATCAGACGTTAGCACTATTGCCAAATGCAGATCCGGTGTATGTATCGAAAGCCATTGAAATTGATCGAATTGTGTACATTGCGATGCCGTGCCTGAAAATCATTGAAGTCTCTTGCTTAAGTGGAGGATCCTCTTTTTCAGGACGGAGAGATGCTGTGTTTTATCATACCGGTTTCCAAAAGCGTGTACCAGTTCCGCTTTCAATTTCCCGGCGTATCTGTGCATTTCCTACACAGTCTCCGCAAATCTACGAATGCGCATGGTTGTTTTCACAACACCTCAAGAAAATATCTGAAGTTCACGACGCCAAACAACCAACGAAAAAGCCGCAATCACGAGTACATTTTTCAACAGGGCAACACCTAGACTTAAACGTGTCAAAGCATATTCTCGATAGACAAATGACACGGGCTTCCCATTGTATAAACCTTTTTGCTAAGCTTTAAGCTCAACCTCAATCCAAGGTGAGATGAGCGTCTAATTACATAACAAGCTCCTTGCATAAGGATGCTTCTCTTTCCTTGGACACTTTAGAAAAACGTGTTCAAAAAGGAACAAAAGAGCCAAGTAGGTCAAGGCGCCGAAGTCTTCGAGTACCGGGAACGTATGGTGTTAATACTTGAGGAGTGGAAAGCAAGCTAGCGAGCTTCCCAAGTATGGGGTGACTTCTGCATTCCAAAGGACGTGGCGGTATTTAGCAGGAGCTCCTATTCTCCGATAGCTATTTTTAGCGGACTTTTTGAACAGCTTCTAAAAATAGCCAAAATAAAAAGGAGGTCGATGTATGCCTCCAAATAAGTAAGTATCCTAATGTTCACTTTAGTGAACATTTTTTGTTTAAAAATTACCGATAGGCATCTACCCAGCCATTCCGTATTGCTGTCACTAGAGCATCGGTTCGATCATTGGCTTCGATTTTCTTTAACAAATGACTAATAATCGTACTGATGGTAGAAGGGGCTAAGTACAAAGATTGGGAAATTTGCAAATTATTTTTCCCTTCTAATAACAACTGTAATACATTTTGCTCGTTGTCAGTTAGCATTTCGTTTAGAGATTCTTTTTGTAACACTAGCTTTTTAATTGGTTGTTCACGTAGTTTGATCCTTTCAATCTCTAAAACTAACGATTTATGATAGCTCGGCTCTAAAAAAGTAGTCCCCATCTCCGTTTGCTTCATGACAAAACTCATATTTTCCATAAAGTAACGGAGCGACATTAACCCTTGTACATCACTAGTTAAGTAAGGTAATAGTTCTGAAGGATTGTTACTTTCCGACACAATCAAAAGGTTGGTTTGAAGATCTGCATCGATGAGTGCATTTAACTTACGTACTGTAGCGCGCTCGTACCCATCTGCGAGTAAGATTATGCTAGTGTAATGCGTATCGATATTCGAAAGAGCGGAGTGGCGATCAAACTTATAATGAGGATACCTTTGCGACATGATATCCAGATTATCCTTATTTAGAACTTCGTATTGATCTAAAAAAAGGATCTTCGGTGTCGCTACTGTTTGTGTATTCGTCATTGTGAGCATCGAATGGATCCCCTTTCAAAAATTAGCTAAAATTAGCATATCAAACATTTCGACATTCTAACAAGATTCGTTTGTCGTTTTTTGTTTCTGTCGGTATTGGGACTTTTCTTGTTTTTTTGACCATTAATATGACTATTTGTTGCATAACCTAATGATTTGTTATTTGTTTTCCAATTTAAACCGGACTATTTTACTACCACACTAAAAATCAACCATAAACAATAGTTCCTAACTCCCGATTTATGACTTTTTGTTTAACAAAAAAAATTACGAGTTCTTGACCGATTCAGATAATTTCTTTAATAATTCGACATTATTTTTCGATGCTTCTTCGTTTTCTTTCTGGATCGTGTCATAAATTTCTTTACGGTGGATATCGACATTTCGAGGCGCTTCTATGCCTATTTTAATTTGATCGCCGTCAATATCGAGAATCTTCACTTCGATATCGTCTCCAATTTTGATCGTTTCATTTCGTTTTCTTGTCAGAACTAGCATGGTTACGCCTCCCCTGCCTGGGCTGAAGCTTTTGTTAATAGCCTATGTCTCGTATCGTATTCAGAGTCATTAAGTAAAATCTGTTTTGCTTTTTGGTTTCGGCTGTTGATTACAACCGGTCCGCGAAGGTTCGTTGTTGTTTGTTCAAACGGATCTTTAACTGTAAGCATCGTGAAGATCGCAACATCATCTTTTTCTTCCACAGCTAACTGTTCGATGGTTCCATCAGAAAGCTCAACTTTGTAATCAGGGAAAAATGGAAAGGGGTTGGCCATTACGAAAGCAAGTTCCGGGGTATGAACAGACTGGAGAATGTAAAATGGGCTTGGTTCCTCACTGAATGGAAGAAGAATAAAGGCTTGCTCGTCTTCAAAACTCGGTATGCCTTGAGAAAAGTGAATGATTTGTTTCTCTTCAATCTCAATAATACCTGAATATTTTGTCTCTATTTGCAAAATCATCACTCCATCGTTTTACGTTAATTCTATTTTAGATAATTTTTTCAAGAAAGCCAATAGTATTTCTACGTGATTTTAGATATTTTTACATATTTAGCGTAGTCAATAATCAGAGTCGTTTGTCGACATTTGTTGCTTGAAATGAAATGGCTTCTTTTTGCTGTAAATACACATCAGTTTCCCATTTTGGTATCTGAATGTCTGGTGGCTGAACGTGAAATTGAATGTTAGGATCCGGCCACTCACTTTCTACTGTAATCTGTGACGGTTCATAATCAAGCTTTACTTTAAATGCGTTTTCCGGGACAAAACCGATATTTACTTCTTTAGGCTGACGTTCGCCATTTTGTTTAGCTAGTTGGGGAAGGACCTTGGCTCCCGTTTCAATTTTCTTTAACTGTTCACCGTCACGAGCCGTTTTTGTAATGTAATTCATCACCGCTTGTTTCCCTTTCTCTGACCATTCTGATGACATTCGAAGTGGACTTTTTAAATTCGCATCGGCAAAGGCTTCCGTTTGATTAATATAAAGCTTTGAGGCTGTCTTACTAATGCTTAACGTGCCTGCAAGCTCTTGATCGATTTGCATGACCGCAGAATGCTGCCGAATGTTCATATTCGGTCGTGTTTGCGTTAAACCAACCTCTGCGTTTTGTGATTGGATGTGAATGTGTGCTAATTGCACTTTCAGTTTCCCTCCCACTACACTTATATAGTTAAAGCGTCACCTTAGCGGATGACGCTTTAAAAAAGGAATATTATCTCAAGAAGTCTATAAGAGAAGGCTGCAATATTCTTGCAGAAGAAGCTAATGCTGCACGATGAACATTTTCCTGGCTCAAGAGCTCGGAGATTACTTTCTCCATCTCTGCATCTTCATTATCAGAAAGTATGCGCTTTGAAATCACTTCTTGTTCCATTATCCGATCTTCTATCATCTCAACACGGTTTTGGCGCGCACCTAATTCAGCTCGCTCATTGACCACTTTTTCTGCTTGGTGGTCGACCGAATCTATAAACTTTGTTAATTCGGATGCCTCAGTTGAAGGGTCTTCTAATGCTTTTTCTAGTTGAATTAAGTCTCCAAAAAAGTCAGAAGAAAAGACGTTGTCAGGATCTATGTTGACAGGGATGTTTACACCTTTCAACAGTTCAATTTCGACATTGTTTTTGTTTGTCGAAACACCCTCATCGGCTGAAATCACGATCTGACGTTCTTTTAATGTTTCTGTGCGCTCCACTTCTTCACCATCAGCATTCGTATCCATCCATCGTTTTTCAATTGATGGGTCGTTAGGAAAATCATTGAGGACAATTTGCTCGTTTGCTTCATTTTCAAATACAGCTGGTTCTTCTCCAAACTCACTGACCAATTCAAACCGTTCACCGTGGTGAGTCATATGATAGCTGTGTTGTGTGTCTTCTCCTGCTGCCCAGTTTTGAAACCCTTCGCTTCCAAGACCGACATCTATGAGGTCTCCTTGAACAGGCTCGTTCCTTGTATCCGTCCCATTAAAGATGAATTTATTGTTTGATTTGGTGTTTGCTAACGACTCAAGGTGCTCACGAAGCTGCTTTACTTCTTTAGCAATATTTTCACGTTGTGATTCTTCATACGTGTCATTTGAAGCCTGGACCGTAAGCTCCCGAATACGCTCTAAAGCACTCGTTGTTTCATCCAAAGTTGCATCGGCGTTGTCCATCCAATTATGCACTTCACTTAAATTTCGTTTAAATTGTTCAACTTCCGTTACTTGTGTTCGGTAACGCATCCCATTCATAGCCACGACGGGATCTTGTGAAGCACGAGATATTTTCTTCCCTGTGGAAAGCTGGTTTTGTAACTTATGAAGCTGCTGGTAGCTTTGGCTTGTGTTGCGTAATGAACTATTCATTAACATCGATTGAGTTACACGCATCTCTTACACCCTTTTTCTATTAAATTCAGTTACCGCCCAACTACACCCATTCCGTTAATAATCCGATCGAGCATTTCATCCATGACGGTTAAATTTCTTGCCGCTGCATTGTACGCGTGCTGAAACTGTATGAGGTTGCTCATTTCTTCATCTAAAGAAACACCACTAACAGATTGGCGACGGTCCTCCACAGATTCCCGCAACTGGTCCGTGTTTCGAGCCATCCGGTTTGCTTCGTTCGTGCTAACAGCCATATCACCAATCACACCTTGATAGTAGCTTTGAACGTTCGTTGTTGTGCCATTGAAATCGAGATCAGCATCCTTTACGTTCGCTAAATTCAAGGCATTGCTACCATCTCCACTAAAAGCCTCACCGTCTACTTCACTAGCCGCTGCAATTTTATCCAAGTCTCCCAAAATATCATCCGAAACTTTTAACCGTTGGGCTGCTCCTTTTATATTATCCTCTGTAATTGGATCGTCTCCTGAAGCAAAGTCAAAAAAATCAAAGCCTTCATGCTCACCATTCTCAATTTCGTAAAGGCTCCAACCGTTTGAATGAGTTTCATTAAAACCACCTTCACCGCTAATGAAGGTATGGACCATTTGATCAAGTGCCTGCATCATTTCTGGGAACAAACCTGCTTCTTCTTCCCCGTCCATGTAGCCGTATGCTTCCATTGAAGCTCTGAATTTCCCATAAGAATTAAAATCTTCAAGACTATTAAAGCTCACGACGCCGCTTTTACCCTCAAGATCGGAAACGTCTTCGCTGTTTTCCAGCGCCTTTGCAGAAGCAACATAAATGTTATCAACAAGACCTGTATCTTCATCATAAGAGACACGGAATTGATTGGCTTCAAGGTCTCTTCCGTTAACGAGAGTCACTCCTGTATCATTTCCGCTTTCATCTGCAAGTTTGATCGTGTATTTACCATCGGCTGTTTCCTTTGATAATCCGCCGCTTCCTACTTGCTCAACAGAAATGTTGACATATTGAGAGAGCTCATCGACAAGCATATCTCGTTTATCATAAAGATCATTTGTCAAATCACCATGCGGTTCTATTCTAGCAACCTGTTTATTTATATCGTTAATTTGGTTTAGTAACGAATTCATCCGATCTGTTTCTACGCCAATTTCACTTTTATAATCTTTTTGAATTGATTCAAGCGAATTGTACGTATAATTAAATGTTTCAGCTAAAGCAACACCGCGTTGTCTCACAACAGAACGAGCCCCCGAATCTTCCGGGTTCGCGTTTAAATCCTGTAGTGACTCCCAAAATCGGTCCATTGTTTGCGCCAAGCCGTCTTCAGTAGGTTCATTCATGATGTCTTCAATTTTTTCAAGGGCCGAATGACGGTTGTCCCAATAGCCATGCTTATTGTTCTCAGCACGGTATTGAACATCAAGAAAAGCCTCACGCACTCGCTCCACTTCACCTGCTTTAACACCCGTTCCAATTTGACCAGGTATATTCGGTTTATTAAAACCAGGACTTGGAAATGCTTCTGTTTGTGAAAAATTGACTCGTTGTCTTGAGTAACCTGGTGTATTCGCATTTGCTATATTGTGTCCCGTCGTTTGAATCGCTGTTTGTTGCGCATTGATCGCGCGTCGTGCTGTTTCTAATCCGTGAAAAGTCGATTGCATCGAGATATCCTCCTCTAAATGAGTGTTCAAAAACCTTGTTATTGAACACCTCGCCTCTCATTAAGCTTTCGAATCAAACAAGGACTGTGGAGTGTCGTAAGCATTGATCTGTTGATTCGGTCGTGTATAATTTTCTGTTTCTCGTTGTGGCTGGACGGCATCTAAAGACATGTTTACAAAACGCAACGACTCTTGTATTAATTGCTCATTCAATTCATTTTTTTCTTTAAGAAGTTGAATTTGTTCCACTAGGCGAGTCTGCCATTTGCTCATCTCTTCGCGGTCGCTTTCACCCAAATGTGTAAGAATTTCTTCGACCGTTACGTTTTCTTTCACAAGCCCTCTGCTTTCCAGCCATGAGGATGTGACAACCTGCCGCATTTTTTCAAGCTTCCGCAATTCTTGAATGAGAGCTGACTCCGTTTTCATTATCGTTTCTAACCCTTGCATATCGCCTACTTTTACAGCATCACGTTTCTCAAGAGCCTGCTCGTTAAAGCGCTCGTGCAGTTGTGTTAATTGCTTTAAAATTGCCGTTAACTCTGTCACATCACTCACCTCATTTTCTCGTTATTCAGACCAGTATTCATAAAATTTACGCGCTACTTCCTGATGCTTTATTTCGTATGATCCATCCTCAACCTGCTGTTTAATTCGCTCAACCTTTTCAGTCCGTGCCTGAGAAAAAGGTGTACTTTCCTGCATTTTTTTCGCTTCGGCCGAAATCTGAACCTCGTCTTTCTTCGCACTGTTTACCGGTTTTTCCCGTTCATTCCCATTCATTTGTTGGCGGTACGCGTGCAGTGACTGCATTGGATTAATTTTCACTACCATCACCTCATTAGGTTCTTTCTCGAAAACGATTCCTTTCTATTATATCGGTTATTTGTTAGAAATTATAAAGAGGCAGCTCTAAAAGTCTAATATCAGATCCTCGCTCTTTTCAATAAACAGCCCTAATCTCTAAAATCTACCGAATGATAAGTCACCTTTCGACTTTCTTTTTCACGACGATCTGCAAGTTGCTTTTCACTTTCAGCTTGTTTTAAATCAGATTGAATCCCTGTAAGACACGGGTTACAAATGCGGCCTTCTCGAATCGGATTGCTGCATTTTTCACACGGATACGTTAAATTTGGAAACTGCGCAAGATGCAGACGGCCTTCTTTAATGAAGCGGACAATCTGCTCTTCATCTACACCTGTTGCTACATGAACTTCCTGGAGACTTGCTTTCCGATTTTCCTTTTTACGAATGTACGTGTAGACAGTCTCAAACATTTCTTCAACCTCACGATAACATTTCTGGCATACGTTGTTCAGTGACTTTACAAAAAGCGCGTCACACCGTGGGCAATTACTTAGCTCTGCCATATCCATTCCTCCCAAATTACTTTCCTAGCGTATATATCGGTTGGAATCTCAGAACTTTTAGCTGATGTGAGCGAGTTTCTTACGCCCTTGCCACCGTCACCCCTCGTACCTCTTTAGCACCATGCTCATAAAGGACTCGAGCAGCACTTCGAATCGTTGCACCTGTCGTGTAAATATCATCCACAATGACGATCCGTTTATTCTTAATTTCCGATGACTTTGACTGCTTCATTTGAAACTGCCCCTGTAAAGCTGCGATTCTTTCTTTTCTTAGTCGCTTGCTTTGTTTTTCTGCGGGGATCGTTCGTTCAAGTAAATCAACAGGCGCGACAAGCCTCGCAAGCAGCTCTGCTTGATTAAACCCCCGCTATAAAAGCATCTCCACGGTATTTAAAACGAGCCATCATTTCTTTTAAAAAAGAGGTGTACGAGTAGAGAGAACGATTCAAAAAAGGGTACTCCGACCAAAAAGGGTCCTTTTGCCAACGAGTACAATCGTCACAAAGCCAGTGTTCTTCTGATGAATGAGGTTTACTACAGCCGTTACAGCTCTTCTTTTTATGAATCAATTCAAACTTTTCACGACACCTTTCACAAACGTTACTACCGGTTGTCATTCCCCAAAAGACAGCCCAACTCATCGTACCTTTAAAAGGCTCTGCACATAAAATACACGTTTCTGCTTCCTCCATTACCACTTTCCAGTTCATTCTGTCACCTCACGTTCCCCAGTTCATTCATTAATTCAATTTGTCTTTTTGCCCGAACCATCGCTCGTGTTTTCCCATCATGAAAGTAAACAACATCTCCCTTAGGTTCTTCGGGACTTCTTCCTGCCCTTCCAGCAATTTGAACGAGTGCCGATTCCGTAAAAACACCGTCATCCGCACCTAACACCCCAACTTGCACCCCTTTAACTGTCACCCCTCGTTCAAGAATCGTCGTTGATAGTAACAACCGGATATTTCCTTTACGAAATTGTTCAACCTTCTCTTTTCTTTGTTTATCTTCAGAGTAGACCCCTTCAACATTGTCCAAATGATTTTTCAATGTAGGAAGAACGAGCTCAAGAAGCCGGATACTCGGAACAAAAAGAAATGCTTGTTTTTTTTGCGAAAGAATCGTTGTTAACCAATCAAGAACGAGGGAAGGAACTTGCGCTTTTTTCGCTTTTTTACGCCAGCCTGAAGCCCATTGGAAACGAGGAACAGGCAATGGATAACCATGAAATCGCTTCGCTACCTTCACTGTTTCTAGTTTTCCATTAGCCGCTAATGATTGCATTGATGAATCCGGTGTCGCAGTTACAAATACCGTTAGATGCTGTGATTTCGCCGCTTGTTTCACCGCATACCTCAGCTTCGGATCATGATCAAAAGGAAAAGCATCCACTTCATCAATGATAACGACGTCAAAATTTCGGTAATACCGCAGCAGCTGATGTGTCGTGCTAATTGTAATTTCACCATGAGCAAACCGGTCTGCAACTCCCCCGTAAAAGGAAGCGACTGTTGTATGAGGAAACGCCTCCTTTATTCGAGGCTCCAGCTCACGAACAACGTCCGCTCGCGGAGTCGCAACAAGAACACGGAGATTTTGCCTTAATGCGGTTAAAATACCTTCAAACAACATTTCAGTTTTACCAGCTCCACACACAGCCCAGATTAAGCATTCCCTTACAGACGGCTGTTGCACCTGGTCATTTACCGCACCTACTAAAAATGTCGAAGCTTTTTGTTGTTGAGAAGAAAGCGTGCCTTCCCATCCGAGAATAGGGTCCTTTCGCGGCCAGAAAATAGATGCATGATTGGATAAAATTAAGGGAGAACACCTGCCAACTCTCCCCATCATGAGGCAGCTTCGGCAATAAGAGCACTCCTGTTTACATCGAAAACAAGGGTAAGAAGCAAATTGTTTCTGATCGCGATTACCGCATCGATGGCACTCGAGAATGTTATGTTCTGATTTTAAGCCGGGAGCATACTTGAGGTATCCGTTTGCTACATGCATGTGGAGCGTTTTTAAATCGAATTGTGGTAGAATTTCATCAACTAGAAGCCGGCGTCCATTGAGAGAGTTTGTTAGATTTGGGTTAGGAGTGAAAGCCGGGTTCGGTTTTGGGAAGTGCAGCTCTTTAGCAGGGAGGTCTATTATTCTTTTGAGGTGAGGTGCGGGTTTTGATGATAGAAGCGGTTCGGGGATCAGCCACAGTGAGTGTGGAGGTGGGGCGTCTTGTGGGAGGAAGTCGGAATGCTGCTCGCTCCATTCCGAAAGTTTTCCAGCGTAAAATCTCATAGTAGCGATTGTCCTTTCTTGTTTATTTGGGTTAGCTTATCACAGAGGAATGTTATGTTTCGAGGTAGTGTTCTTTTCGAAAGGGAGGGTGGAAGTGGAAGTAGGGCGGATGGAAACTTTATGTTAGGGGGATGGTTTTTGGAGTTTGCAGGAGAATTTTGGGTGGGTTCTAGCCAAACGCTCGGGTTTTCTAGTCAAATGCTCCCGCTTTCTAATCAAACGCGCTTGCTTCCTGGTCAACGCCCCTCTTTCTAGTCAATCGCTCTCGCTTTCTGGTCAAACGCCGCAGCCTTCTAGTTTCCCCTCCCAAAACAAAAACACACCCCCATCAAAATGAGAGCGTGCTTCAAAAATCATTATCCTTCTGGTCTGACCCAGCCGATTCCTAAGCTGCCTTCGCCTAAGTGGGTGCCGATAACAGGACCAAAATAGCTAACATAAACAGTGGCATTTGGATACGTCCCTCTTAGTTTTTCGGCAATTTCTTCGGCTTTATCTGGACGGTTGGCGTGAATCACGACAATATCCATTTCTTTTCCGGAGCCCGCGTCTTCATCGAGCAAGCTTTCAATACGAGCCAGCGCTTTTTTTGCAGTACGGACTTTTTCAAACGGGACAATCACTTTGTTTTCAAAATGTAGAACCGGTTTGATTTGCAGCAGGCTGCCAACAAAAAGTTGAGCGCCGTTTAAACGTCCACCGCGGTGAAGGTGACTTAAATCATCAGCCATAAAATAGGCTTGGGTACGGTCACGCATGTGATGGAGGTGTTCGAGAATTTCACGGGAAGATTTCTCTTCCTTCGCCATTTTTGATGCTTCAATCGCAAAGAATCCTTGGGGCATACAGCTGATTTCTGAATCGAAGACGTGAATTTCAACACCCTCCATTATGTTCGCTGCACTGACAGCTGTCTGGTAAGTGCCGCTAATTCCGCTGGACAGCGTAACGACGATAATTTCGTCGTGATCCTGGGCGAGTTTTTCATAAATCTCTTCAAAAAGTCCGACTGCCGGTTGGGATGTTTTCGGCAAGGTTTCTTTTTCTTTCATTTCCTCATAAAACTGATCGGTTGTGATTTCCCACTCTTCTTTATACGCTTCTTCACCAAAGATGACATTAAGAGGAATCATCGTAATGTTATGTTCTTCACGTATTTCTGTTGGAATGTAAGAGGTACTATCTGTAATTACAGCTATTTTACTCATACGCATCCTCCCTTCTTTCTTTTATTAGAAGTTTATCAGACTCGCTATTTTGCGTCATTTCAAGTTTCTCTTCTTAATAAAATAGTATCAATTATTAGGTAAGCTTGTCTATCTTTATTCACAGAAAGAGAGAAACAATTCCCGACAGCGAACGGCGTGAAGGTAGCTGTCCACATATACTTATCTTCTAAAGAAAAACTTAGCTTACCGCCAAACCTTTGTTGTGCTTATACTTTATTCCTATGAAGATCCTAAATTTTCTTAAAGTATAGGCTCTGTTAAAGTTTAGTGTTGTTATCAAAGAAGTTAACGCCGAGTTGCTGGATTGTGGTGAGTGAAGGTTCCGGCTCCAGCAGGAAAAGCTCGAGCCGTGCCCACGAAAAGCGTCGACCGACAGCGAGTCACAATACTAACAACTTGCTTTAAACAGAGCCAAAGCATAAAACAAAGGCGACGCAAAATGCGCCGCCATCAAATCGAAGACTGTTGGTATGTTTGCTCATTAATTAATTCACTTTCACCCAGCCATTTTTAATCGCATCGACAACGGCTTGAGTACGGTCATTCATGTTCATTTTCTGCAAAATATTACTTACGTGGTTTTTAACCGTTTTTTCACTAATATAGAGAGCTTCGCCAATCGCGCGGTTACTTCTACCGTCAGTCATAAGCTGGAGAACTTCACACTCCCGGCGCGTAAGTAAATGTAATGGACGACGATACTCGACTTCACGGAAACCGATTTCCGCTTCTTCTTTATCATCGTTTGCGAGACGACGATATTCATTGATCAAGTTATGGGTAACTTTAGGGTGAATGTACGCACCACCTTCAGCTACGACTTTAACAGCTTCAATCAACGCATCAGTATCCATTTCCTTCAATAAATAACCGTCTGCCCCCGTTTTTAAAACGTGGGTAACATATGTTTCGTCATCATGGATTGATAGAATAAGGACTTTTACTTCCGGAAACGTATCGACTAAGTTTTTCGTGGCTTCTACACCATTAACGTTTGGCATGTTGATGTCCATCAGTACGACATCAGGTTCATGCTCGCGAACCAATTCTACAGCTGCGTCTCCATCGCTTCCTTCCGCTACGATTTCAAACGACTTTTCCATTGCAAGAATACGCTTTACACCTTCACGAAACAGTTGGTGATCGTCAATAATAATGATATTAATGCTATCTCTTTCGCTCATACCAGTTCTCCTCCTCCAGGACCCTACTACCTGAATATTGGTCTGTCTATTTTATCTATTGATTGATTCTTTTATTTTAGAGGTAGTTCAAATTCCAGAAACTCTGGTGTAAACCCCTCCCTTATAGTATCATCGACGTTTTGAGTAAAAATATGAACGCATCAAAAGACGGATTCTTCGCTATGTTCTTTTTCCAGTTATTGCGAAATCGGGATTTGAACCATGATTAAAGTCCCGGCATCTGGTTTTGAATCAATCGTCAGTTGACCGTCGAGCATATTTACACGCTCTTTCATTCCTAAAAGACCAAAGGAACCTTCCTTTTTCTCTTCTGGATCAAAGCCTTTTCCGTCATCTTTAATAATTGCCATTGCTTTTGTTGGCTTCAATTCAATTTTCACAGTAACCTGACTAGGCTCAGCATGCTTGTACGCATTTTGAACCGACTCTTGAATAAATCGGAAAATAGCCACTTCCATTTCAGAAGGAAGTCGGATTTCCCGACCAATGTTACGAAAGGAAATATTTAAACCACTATGTTCTTGAAAGTTCTTTAGATATTTTGAAATAGTAGGCACTAGCCCGAGGTCATCTAGGGCCATTGGCCTAAGGTCGTAAATAATCCTTCTAACTTCAGCTAATGATGACCGGACCATTTTCCGGAGGTCGCGTATCTCTTTCATCGCTTCGTCTATACCATTCTCTGCGTAAATTCGTTCTACTAACTCAGAACGGAGCATGACATTGGCCATCATTTGCGCTGGTCCATCATGAATCTCTCTGGAAAGCCGCTTTCGTTCTTCCTCTTGAGCTTCAATGATTTTTAACCCAAATTTCTGCATTTCTTTCGCATCTGCAACCATTTCACTAATGTTTTGCAAATCCCCTGTTAAATAATGAATCACAACATTAATTTGTGCAACCAATGTCTCCGCTTTTTCAATCGTACCTTTTAACTTCATCAGCCGGCGCTCGATACTATCCCGTCTCTCACGTAACAGCTTTTCTTCCTGCCGAAGTACAGCGAGCTGTACTTGATAATCATTCGCCACCTCATAAGCTTCTTTCACTTCATTATCACTATAATTGGCGAAATGTTTACTCACCTCAGCGAGACGGTTCCGAGCAAAGCGGGAGCGTAGTTCCATCCGCTCTGTATTTTCAATAATATCAATCACTTTATTTTGGACATCTGTAAGCTCCGCTTTAAGTTGTTCATAGTCGTTACGAGACTGTTCCCCGATGCCAAAAATCTGTTCCTTGCTTTTTCCTACTGTGTCCATCATCCCATTTAAAATGTTATCTAACTGCTGCGTCTTTTCAATTTCTGTCCCTTGTTGTTCCACCGGTTACACCCCCTAACACCAAGCACCTTCAGGCCTAATACGCTGGAACCTCCATGCAATATCTGTTCGATTTTGACTAGATATTTATGGGGGATATTCATTCCCTATAGAGGAATTTTCATCCAAACGATGGTAAAACAAACGATTTCTGTTAGACATACTAAAGTTATAATTCGCTAAAGGATGCCATGTTCCTCTTTTTTTAAACAAATTATCAGAAACTTGACACCATTTCTTTTCCATCTTACCCTAAAACTAATATTTCAGGACGGCTTTATGGCACTTTTGAGATTTTTTCATGTTCTGAACTTTTTCCTTAACCCATGGTCAGGAGAGATATCATGCTAACGTCTTATTATACAATAAAAGAATACGGAGAACACGAAATTGTTATACAGAAGTCACGCTTTATTGCTTATGTCGAACGCGTGACGACGGAAGAAGAGGCGAGTGCCTTCATTGAAAAAATAAAGAAACAACACTGGAACGCAGCTCATAACTGTTCCGCCTACATGATCGGGGAACGCGATCAAATTCAAAAAGCCAATGACGACGGAGAACCCAGCGGCACTGCCGGAGTACCGATGTTAGAAGTGTTAAAAAAGCGCAACCTTAAAGACACAGTCATAGTCGTCACCCGCTATTTCGGAGGAATAAAACTAGGCGCCGGCGGGCTAATTCGCGCATACGGCTCTGCTACATCTGAAGGAATATCCGCCACGGGCGTTGTAGAACGTAAACTCATGCAAGTCTATAAAACATCCATTGACTACACGTTATTAGGGAAAGTCGAAAACGAACTACGCGGATCCCAATTTTTATTAAAAGAAATTCATTATCTAGATCGGGTTACCGTAGAAACCTACGTAAGCAGCGGTGAAGAAGCTGCTTTTGAAGAACGAATGACCAACTTAACGAGCGGACAATGCGAGATTGAAAAAACAGAACAAACCTACTTGGAAATTGATGTGGAATAACAAGAAAAGCGCAAGGCGCCCGCTTATCAGCGAAATGCAAATGTTCTGCCCGATAAAAAGTGCTTTTTACTTTTAATCGGGCAGGTTATTTGACACGAGCTGATGGGGTCTGGAGCTAGACATCGAAACGTAGATTTTAAAAAAATCGTGTTATTTACCTCAAGCACCTCTTCGGACAAAGGTGCTTTTATTGTATATCTCCTTCCTTCTTTATAGTTGAGAGTTAAAAGCCGTTATTTTTAATCTTTCGAGCCGCTTGTCTATACATTTATCGGCGGAAATGTCGCACATATCAGCGGAAATGTTGATAATATCGAGGATTCGACAAATAACACGAAATATCGACACACCTCACAGTAGAAAGAAGTACCTTCCCTACCCTCTAAATACACTCATTGTGAATAAACAACACTTATCGTGACATCAATACTTAAATCTCTCCAGCCCATGATACATTTGACTTGGTGATGTATATGGGAACTTTTGGAGAACGCTTGCGCAGACTTCGCATTGAGCAAAATATTAATCAAGAATCATTGTCTAGACAGCTTAATATTAGTAAAAGTTCAGTGAGCATGTATGAGCGGGGTGAACGTCAACCTTCCTTTGCCCTCGTTTGTGACTTCGCACGCTTTTTCAACGTTTCCACTGACTATTTGTTAGGTATGGAGATGCCCGCACCTTCAAAAGAGACGGAGATCACCAAAGACGCGTTAAGCTTTGAGGAAGTAGAATTCTTAAGGGACCAGCTCGAGCTTTACCGTACACATGTAAGGAAAACAAAAAGATAAGCTAAAACGAACGGGACACATCGCCGTTCGTTTTTTGAATCATAAAAATAGGCCACCCAACTGCTATATAAGAAAAACCGCATAGCGGTCTTTTATTAAAAACAGTACTAGCTCGCCTCAAGGGAAAAGTCTCAAGGATGCTTTTCCCTTGAGGCGAGCGGCGTGAACGTAGCTGTCCTCTTATAATTTACCTTACAAAAAAGACTGCCGAAAGTACTTTTACTTCTAGCAGTCTTCTTTGACCAAATTATTCTCCAACTCTTGACCAAAACTCATTGGCCATGTCTACAACATCACCACTGCCTCGGCCTTCTATCATCATCGTTACAAGGTAATCCTGCTCCTCCACATCGATACTTGTGTACCAACCAATGCGATCACCTTCTACATCTTCTGCTTGGGAATCTTTAATTTCCGCGGTTCCAGTTTTTCCGGCAAGCGTTCGGTTGTGTCCTGGATTGCTTCGATGCGCCGTTCCGTTAGAGTCTTCAACAACTGCTTTCATCGTATCGAGTACGATCGATGCGGTTTCCTCGGCAATTACCGATTCGTTCCACACCTCCGTGTCACTACCCTCTAAAAGGGTCGGCTGCATAATACTTCCTTCATTTACAAACATCGTATACAATGCCGTCAAATGTACTGGGCTCATTTGCAGCTCCCCTTGTCCGTAACCGGTATCTGCAAGGAGGATATCAGAAGTAAGGCCTTCATTAGCGAGTCGCGACTCATTTAACGGATACTCAAAAGGAAATTCTTCACCAATCCCAAACTCCTCAGCCCACGATGTCAACGGCTCCTCACCAATCGCCAATGCTTGTTGGGCAAAGTAAATGTTATCGGAATACGTCATTGCTGTCTCTAAATCTACTTCCGACACATTCGGGTTCACACGGGTCACTCGGTACCCGCCCCAATCACTACTTGCCTGCCACTGCTCCCCATCAATGTTGACAACCTCATTCGGGTCAAGCGTCCCTTCCTCTATGCCTATAGCTGCGGTAATTGGTTTAAACACAGAACCTGGAGAATAAATCCCATTAAAGCGGATAGGGTTCACATCACGCTCGTCTTCAACCCACTCCGTCCGTTCTGGGGAGCTTGTTCCTAAATAAACTTGGTTCGGATCAAATACAGGCCGGCTAACCAGTGCTAAGACCTCCCCTGTTTCAGGGTCCATCACAACACCGCTACCTGCTTCGTCACCGATCGCATCAAATAGTTCTTGCTGCACATTTACATCTAGTGTTAAATGCAGATCTTCACCGTCTTCCGGATCGGTTCGAACGAGCACCTCTCGTGTACTGCCAGCACTATCCTCAACACGTATCTCAAACCCTACTTCACCACGAAGCTGCTCCTCATAAGCTAGCTCCAATCCGCGCTGTCCAATATACGTTCCCGCTCTGTACCCAGACCACTCTTCCCTTTCCAAGTCTTCTGCACTCACCTCTTGAATATAACCCGTCAGGTGACCAGTAAGACCTTGGTAAGGGTATTCGCGCCCCTCAGTGGTTTGGACCACGACACCAGGGATATTTGCTGCACGAACCTCATCCACACGCTCATCTGCCATTGGTACACTCATCACAGGAGCCATCCAATCCGGGTTCTCTTCATAAACGACGGCTTGCTCTTCCACTGTCTCTGCGTCAAGCCCTAACAAATCAGCCAGCTCCTCAGCTTCACCTTTTAAATCCTCAATGTTTCCATACTGAAACCCAATTTGATAAAACGCGCCATTTACCGCCAAGCTCTCGCCATTACGATCAAAAATCTGTCCACGGCTTTCAGGATCGACAGTTTCCATCACCACTTGATCATCAAACTCATTAAAGCCCATAAACAAATGACTTGGATCGAAGACAACACTCCACACTTCAACTTCGTCCCCGTCTTCTTCAACCACTTCCATTACAAGCTGAATCTCAGTATCATAATTCAATGAACCCGCAACCGTCTCCATTTCAACACCAACAGGATACGTTAGTTCATTGACCTCATCCCAATCGATTTCCTCTTCCTCAAAATCTCTAGGCTCATAGTTCACTTGAATAGAAGAAACCTCCATCTTTTCATGAACTTCAGCAAACCTTTCAGTAAAGGAGCCACCATACTCACTCTGAGAGCTGAGATCAAGAAATTCACTCATCTCCCCATACCCTTGCTCTTCCCAAGCACTGACGTATCCTTCTAACGTTACTTCTGGATTTTGCTCATCCCCAGAACACCCATCGAGCACAAGCAAGAATCCAATATACAGAAAACTTCTATGTACTAAGGCCTTCACACTCATGCAATATTCCCCCCTCTTTAGACTTACTCTACTCTATTTATATATTACCATTGCTATCATAATTCGTCTTATTTTGTAATTAAACCTCGTAAAAATTCTTTACATAGTTAGTAAAACTTGGCCCTTCTTAACTATTTGTTTACCTTCTTTTTAATTTCGGGTAAAATAGATAAGAATTATTTAATTTTATGAAACTTATTTTCCGTTTTTCACGTCTTACAATACAGTGATAGAATTTGATACAAGAGGAGTGTCTAACTTTGACACAATTACGAACACAAATGAAGCAAGAAAAGAAAAAAAAGTCGACATTTCGACGTTTTATGAAAATAACTGTCATCACAATGTTACTCCTAATTATAACTGTGGGTGCAGGATTTGCTTACGTTACCTATAAGGTACACGATGTTACGTCAACAACTAATCAAGAACTCGATCGAGGTGATCGTTCAGAATATAGAGTGGAAGCTGTCAGTCCTGATAAAGACAACATCTCTATTCTGTTTTTAGGAGTAGATGACCGTAACGGTGATCTATCGGGACGAACAGACGCTATGGTCCTAGCAACATTTAACCAAGAAGAAGGAACTGTAAAAATGTTGAACATACCTCGCGATTCCAGAGTGGATATTCCCGGAAGACAAAACCTTGATAAAATCAATCATGCACACGCTTATGGTGGGGTTGACTTAACTGTGGAAACCGTTGAAAATCTGCTCGATATTCCTGTAGACTACTTCGTCACCTTAGACTTTACTGCATTTATGGAAGTGATCGACACCTTTGGCGGGGTTGAAGTAGACGTCCCATTTACTTTCTCTGAAATGAATAGCCGTGATCAAGCAAATGCGATTACTGTTAACGAGGGGCTACAAAAGCTCGACGGCGAAGAAGCATTAGCCTTTGTTAGAACAAGAAGAAATGACAATGATCTCCAACGTGGCGAGAGACAAAAACAAGTACTTGAAGCACTTATAAAAGAAGCTGCCAGTCTTTCATCAATAACAAGATTCAGTTCCGTGATGGATAGTATCGAAGATCATATGAGAACTAACTTAAGCTTTGGCAATATCGTTAGCTTACATTCGTATAGCTCCGGTTTAGACGAAATTGATTCACTCTCAATTGATGGAAGTGATTCACGAATCAATGGTATTTATTATTATGATCTAAACCCAGAATCAAAAGAAGAAATTTCATCAAAGCTAAGATCACACCTTGACGTTGAAGACAGCAAAGACGACGAAACATCACTAACTGAAAACATTGAAACGAACTAAAACTTTTCATAAGAGAGAGTGTCTCAAGAATTTGAGACACTCTCTTTTTTCGTTTTTATGAACTGATTTCGAGCTAAGTCAACCGCATCCTACTAAAAACGACGAATTACCTTAAATAGTAGGATAGTATACAAATAGTTTATATGGTATTTTGTATAAAAGTATGTAAAGGAGGAAGAAGAATCCAATTGAAAAAAATAGACTGGGGTTCCCCGATAAGTGTTGCTTGTGTCGGGATCTTTTTAATCGGGCTCGCAATGCTATTAGACACGATATGGAAATACTTTTTAGCCGTTGGATAAGGTAGATGATCAGGAGGTAGTCTTTTGAAGAAAAATGTCACAATCTTTACCTTAGTTTTTGCATTAATGATTCCTTTATTCATTTTTGATTTAGAACAAAATGCTTTGGCAAATAATGACGACGTCCAAACGGGTGAGGTGACAGCATCATCATTAAATGTTCGTGCGCAGCCTACAACCAGCTCTAATGTGATCGGTTCATTATCGAAAGGGAACAAAGTTTCTTTGTATGAGCGCTCGCGTAATTGGTACAAAGTAAAGGTTAATAATCAAACGGGTTACATTCACAGTGATTACGTAAGCGTCACAACTGAATCACTGTCAGGACGAAAAGGTGAAATCACAGCAACCAAATTAAATGTCCGTTCTCAAGCGTCTACCTATTCTACTGTAGTTGGAAGCTTAACAAAAGGTACGGTTATTGACCTTCACGAACGAACAGGGAGTTGGTTCAAAGTTAAAGTCAATAATCAATGGGCTTATATACATAGTGATTATGTTAAAGTCTCAAGCGGATCTTCTGGTTCCGGATCTGACTCCGTTTCCGAACAACAAAAAGGCGAAGTCACCGCTTCCAGACTCAACGTCAGGTCTCAAGCTTCCACCTCGTCTAACGTGATCGGCAGCTTAACTAATGGCACTGTCGTTGACCTGCATGAACAAACTGGGAGCTGGTTCAAAGTTAGCGTGAACAATCAGTGGGGATTCATTCATAGCGACTATGTTATAACTTCGGGTGGATCTTCTGGCTCTGATTCCAACTCTGATACTGTTTCCGGGCATCAAAAAGGTGAAGTGACCGCTTCCAGACTCAACGTCAGGTCTCAAGCTTCCACCTCGTCTAACGTGATCGGCAGCTTAACTAATGGCACTGTCGTTGACCTTTATGAACAATCTGGAAACTGGTTCAAAGTTAAAGTGAACAGCCAGTGGGGATTCATTCACAGCGACTATGTCAAAACTTCGGGTGGGTCTGCTGGCTCTGAATCTGCTACCGAACAACAAAAAGGCGAAATCACTGCTTCCAGACTCAATGTCAGGTCTCAAGCTTCCACTTCGTCTAACGTGATCGGCAGCTTAACTAATGGCACTGTCATTGACCTTCATGAACAATCTGGAAGTTGGTTCAAAGTCAACGTTAATAACCAATGGGGGTATATCCACAGCGACTATGTGAACCCCATTTCTGTGGGCTCAACTCCATCAAATGGCCAGCTTAACGGCAAAACCATCTTTCTCGACCCAGGTCACGGCGGAAATGACTCAGGTGCAGTAACTGGAAATGATCAGGAAAAAACACTTGCTTTACAAATCTCAAATAAACTTAAAAGCGAACTTGAGAGCCTAGGGGCTGAAGTCATTTCAAGTAGAACGAATGATCGTTACGTTGCCCTTGGTGAACGTGTGAATATGGCCAATAATACGAATGCAGATATATTTGTTAGTATTCATTTAAATTCATTCTCAGACCCTAATGTTAGCGGTACTGAAGCGTTTTACAATACTGTCCATGCACCTAAGAATAGTAAACAGTTAGCAAGTAGTATTCAAAACCGGCTAGTTAGTGAACTCAACCTTAGAGACAGAAACGTAAAAAATGCAAACTTTGAAGTCATTCGCTATACAAAGATGCCTAGTAGTTTAGTGGAAATTGGTTTTATGACGAACGCTCAGGACTTAAACATAATAAAAAACGACCAAGATAAAGTTGTAAACAGTCTTAAAAACGGGATAGTTGATTATTTTAATTAAAAACAGAAGGTACCCCCTTATAAAATAACCAAGGGGGTCTTTCATTTGAACCGACAAACAAAAAGACAGCCTCTCTAGAGAAGCTGTCTCCTATAGTTAATTATCTTTATTCCCTTCTGACACTTCAGAAAATCTATTAATCTTTAAAATTCGTAATAGCGGTTTATAATCCTTGTTTACTAAACCTAACATTTCTACTAACAACTCTACTGCTATTAACACAATAAGCGAAATGAGGAATGCACCTATCACTGTAGAGTAAGAGTAAATGAAAGCAGCAATTCCTAATAAGGCACTAATGGCATAAATGATAATCACAGTTTGACGATGTGAATATCCTAACCTTAAGAAGCAGTGGTGTAAGTGCGAACTATCTGCTTTATATATTGGGGTTTTATTGATCGTTCGTCTAATGATAGCAAAAAATGTATCGATAATCGGTACGCCTAGGATAAAAATAGGGATCACCAAGGACACTAACGTTACATTTTTAAAACCTAACATCGAAAGAACCGCAATCATATACCCAAGAAATAACGACCCCGTATCCCCCATAAAAATCTTTGCAGGATAGAAATTATAAACTAAAAATCCAAGAGTACTAAAAAGTAATAATAATGCAACAATCATCACATATTCATTTCCCATAATAAAGGCCATTGCAGAAATAGAAATTAACACAATAGATGAAACGCCTGACGCTAGGCCGTCTAATCCATCAATTAAATTAATGGCATTCGTTATCGCAAGGATCCAGAATATTGTAATGGGAATGCTCAAAATCCCAAATTCAATAACGCCGCCAAACGGAAGGTTAATAAAACTTATTTGTAATCCACCATAAATCACAACAACAAATGCTGCGAATAATTGACCAATAATTTTAGCGATTGGCGACAACTCAAAGAAGTCATCTAACATACCTACCATCATAATTATTACAGCACCTAGTATAATCGCAAAGTGAAAAGGATCATATGGATTTACAATTGCTAAGCCAACTATAAAACTTAGAAAAATTGCTAAACCACCTAATCGGGGCATTAGTTTTTGATGGACCTTCCTCGATGAAGGTTGATCTACAGCACCTAGGTTAAGTGCAACTTTTATAACAATTGGAGTAATAATCAATGCTATGACAAAACATGCTATAAGAACAAAAATCAAATTCATTATTGCCACCTCTAAAGGTTAAAATTCTTAACCATATTTTAAAGAAAGGTTTACATACTTTACCCGATATTAATTATATAAAACAATTCCCTATTAATCTACACTTTTTTTCACTTACAATATTTTAGACGACTTAAGTAAAAATAAAGTTTCATAATATCTAAATACATATTACGTTTAAAGCCAGGTGTTAAGCTACCCAAAAGAACATATGCCAACCGAACTACATATTCTCATTGTAAAAAAGTGCCTATCCAATGGCCCATACATGTAAAGGTGTTTGATTTTACCAATAATCTTAAAATCGTGTTTTGATTAATTTTAATATAAATTTTGGTAATGATAACATCCTCTTCCATCTAGCCGGTTGACTAACTAACCTGTAAAACCATTCTAAGTTTAAACGTCTCCAAAACTTTGGTGCACGTTGAACTTCGCCCGATAGAACGTCAAAACTTCCACCCAATCCCATAAATACACCTTTTTTAAAATGGTGGATGTTCTTTGCAATCCATTTTTCTTGCCTCGGAAAACCTAAAGCTACAAAAATAAAATCCGGTTGCTCATGTTTAATTGTTTCTATAATGGATTGATCATCATCATCGAAAAAACCGTGATGTGAACCTGCAAGTTGAACGTTCGGATACTTTTCATTAATAACACCAACAGCCTTATTTAAAGTGGTGTCTTTAGCACCAAGCATATAAATAGAGTATTTATTCTCATTTGCAACTTTCAATATGTCCATAAATAAATCAAATCCAGCGACGCGCTCTGGAATGTGCTCCCCTAAAATCCTCACGCCCTTAACAACACCTATACCATCAGGTGTTATTAAATCTGTCTTTTGAAGCACGTCCATGTATTGCTCGTCTTTATTGGCATAAACAATAATCTCCGGATTTGCCGTAGCTATAAACTTCTTCTCTCTATCTCTAACTGCTTCATTAATCAGAGTCAACGTTTCTTTTTGAGTCAGCTTAGAGATGTTCACTCCCAATACATTTAATTCCTTCATAAGCACCCACTCTTTTTAACGACAATTTACACTCACTTGCATGAATCTTTCCTTACATTGAGCGCTGAAATAACATCATCTGTAATGATACCATCGGCCCCCAAAGAGAAATACTGCTTTAACCATTTAACATCATTGATCGTATATGGCCTTATTTTAAATCCACGTGAAATAAGGCCTTGAACCTCTGCCGTATCACGAGTTGTGTACTTAAAGTGTAAACTACCAAATTGATGAGATTGGAGGTATTGCTTTGTACACATTAATGACCCATGTGAAATGGGTGCAAACTCTATACCACCTATGTCTTGTTGAAGTGCGGCTAAAATTTGATGGTCGAATGAAGATAAGATTATTTTTTCTTTGTGTGGAAAAGTTTTTAGAATAGGCTTAATGGCATTAATATAAGCCTGTCTATCCCAAGCAGCTAACTTTACCTCGATATTCAATAAAAAGTCTTCAGATTTAAAACGAGCCAACACATCTGCTAACTCAGGTATCTTTTCATTTCCTTTTTTGAAAGATAGTTGAATAATTTCTTCACGAGTTTTTTCTCTAATATACCCCTTACTATTTGTCATACGATCTACAGTAGGGTCATGCATGACCACCAAACGATTGTCAGAGGTTAACTGAACATCGAACTCTATCCCTTCAGCACCGAGTTGAAAAGCCTCTTCAAACGATTCCATTGTGTTTTCCATGTAGTTATCCTTATGTCCCCGGTGAGCAAAAACCTTTACTTCGTCGTTCAAAGTTACCCCTCCCTATAATCATTTGAAAAGTGTTAGAAAAAGAGCCATAATCATACACGATTAAGGCTCCATCATACTAATTTAAAATCTCTAGCTTGTTGCACTCTTTTCCGCAAGAGCTTCTTCTCTGTATTTTCTTTTCTCTTTCTTAGACATTTTCTTATACTTTTTTAAAAAATCTTCATACCTCGGTAATACTTCCTCTACAGTTCCGTATTCCTTCACTTTCCCAAACTCCAGCCAAAGGATTTTCTCACAAAACTCTTTCATCTGCCCAAGAGAGTGACTAACAAATATCATTGTCTTCCCTTGAGATTTAAATTCATTCATTTTGTCCAAACATTTTTCCGCAAAGGACTTATCTCCGACAGATAACGCCTCGTCAATAATTAAAATGTCAGGATTGATGTTTACAGAAATAGCAAAACCGAGCCGTGATTTCATTCCGCTGGAGTATGACTTTACAGGTTGATCTATGAATTGTTCGAGCTCAGAAAACTCGATTATTTCAGGTTCAATAGCTTCAATCTCTTTCTTTGAGAATCCGAGCATTAAACATTTTAATTCAATATTATCTCTACCAGTCAAGTCACCTTTCAACCCAGAAGCAACAGCAATTAAAGCAGCCTGACCATTAATGTCGACTGTCCCTGAAGTTTCCGGTAAGATACCCGCAAGCACATTAGATAGTGTTGACTTCCCGGAACCATTAATTCCAACAAATCCGACAACATCCCCTTTTTCCGCCTCAAAATTGACATCTCTTAAAGCATAAAAGTCCTCACCATAGCTCTTGGGTAAAATAATATCCAAAACCCTTTCAGAAGGCTTAGAATATAATTTGTATTTTTTTGTAATATTTTTAGCAATAATTGATTTATCCATAGCTTTCACTTCCGATTATAAAAAGTCAATAAAATGTCTTCTAAACTTCATGTGAAGAGCAGAACCGATCAACAAGAGAACAATGGTTACAGCCCAAAAGTACAATGTGTACTGCCATTGATCGATGAAATACCAACCCAATCCTAGAAATCCTGCTCGGTAACCTTCAATTAAATAATATAGAGGGTTAATTTTCATAATAACCTGTATCGCGTCAGGCAATGTACTAATAGTCCAAAGTATTGGCGATAAATAAAGTAACATTCTAAGCGTCGCTTGCAAAAACATTTGAACATCGCGAATGATTGTCGATAACGTAGAGGTAATTAAAGCTAACGAATACGTAAATACAAACGTTGCTAAAATAAAATAAATAAATTGTAAATAATATATATTGATCGGGTAACCGGAAAAATGCAATACAACAATTGTAATGACAGCTAAAATTACATGAATGTAAAACTGAGAAAAAATAACAATATTTGGTATTACACTCATCGGAAAGTTCATTTTTGATAACATCTTTAATCGGGAATAAATCGATTTTGATCCTTGAATAGTGGAATGGAAAAAGAAAAACCAAACAATGATTCCCGGCAGCATCCATTGTAAAAATGGCACGTGCATACCCTCAACAACCTCAATTGCTTCACGTTCCCTGATCCCATACCCAAACACAAACCAGAAAATCATAATTTGAATGAGCGGGTTAATGATTTCCCATGCCATTCCCAGGTAGTTGTTGTTGTTAGAGCTTTTCATTTCGTATAGTGATAACCTTCTAATTAAATAGAAGTGTTTTACCTGTTCCTGTATAACAGAGAGTGCAGCTTTCATAAAAAGGTCCCTTCTTATCAAAAAAATTAAACACTATAAAATTATAATAAACTAGCCATCAATAAACAATAGAAGAAATTTTCCTCCTACACATTTCAGAAAATTAGTTCACCAAAGTTACGACAGTCTAGACCTACTTAAAGACTTTTTCAATGACTCTTGAGGTCGCATTTCCATCCTCCAAATGAACAAATCGGCTTGCATACTCATTAAACTTTTGTCGATCACTCTTCAGCTTTGTGTTTGTAATTCCCTTTATTGTTCCTATTACTTCATCAGTATCTTTAACAAGCGGACCAGGAGCTTCTTCTTCAAAATTAAAATAAAAACCCCTTAAGTTATCTCTATAGTTTTCAATATCATATACAAAGAAAATCATTGGTCTTTTTAAAATTGCATAGTCAAAGAAAACAGAAGAATAATCGGTCAACAATAAATCGGAAATGACATATAATTCACGAATATCTGTGTGATTAGACGCATCGACTACAAACCCCTCATAGTCACTCAAGTCTACTTGGTCAGCAACTAAGTAGTGTAGCCTTAATAAAATGATATATTCTTGTCCTAACTCTTTGTGCATTTTTTCAAGATCTAGCATCAAAGAGAATTTGTATTGACCTCTTTTATGGTACTCATTATCTCTCCACGTCGGAGCGTATAGAATAACCTTTTTATTATTAGGGATTCCCATACTACTTTTTATCTTACGTACATCATCACCAGAAGAATGAATTAGGTAGTCATTTCTAGGGTATCCAGACTTAATGATTTCACCCTTAAAGCGAAACGCTCTTGTAAAAATCTCTGTAGAATAGTCATTAGGTGAAATTAAATAGTCCCACCTGTTGGATTCTGAAGTGAAGTTCTTTTTATAGTTTTCGGTATTTGTACCAGGCATATGAACCTCTTCAATATCAACCCCTAGTTTTTTTAACGGAGTCCCATGCCAGGTTTGAAGATAAACCGTTTTATAAGGTTTAGGGACCCATAACGGAAGGCGGCTGTTGGATACCCAATACTTTGCTCTTGCCATCACAAGTAGCCACCTCAAAGAAAACCTCGGTAGTACATTTAGATCGTATTCTCCAAATCGAGATAAATATTTCGGGTCTACACTCCAATAACAAGTGAATCCCGGAAAGTCACTAGTGAGCTTTTCATAGATTGCTCTGGGGTTACAACTATATTGCTTCCCCAAAAAACTTTCAAAAACGACAACATTACTTTTTTTGGGTAAAGTACCTACTATAATAAATAAAAGTTTATACAGATATTTGATTAAATTTGTTCGTCTGATCCTTATTAACATTGTTCTCATTGTTAAATACACCTTCTCTTATCAAATATACAGTTCATAGAAGTCCACAAAAAAAAGAAGCGAAAACGACCCCGCTTATTATAAGGATTAATTCTGCATTAGTTCATTTTTTATTTTTGTTGTCGATATTCCTGATGTTCGAGGCAAATAGATCACTTCACACTTCTCTTTTAAGAAGTCGAATTCCCCTTCCCAGTCATCACCCATTAAAAAGATGTCCACGCTATACTTCTCTACATCGTATACTTTTTGTTCCCAGTTTTTTTCCGGAATGACTTCATCTACATAACGGACAGCTTCAAGGATCATCTTCCTTTGTTCAAAACAATAATAAGCTTCTTTACCCTTTAATTTATTAAACGCATCTGTTGAAATAGCTACAATTAGATAGTCCCCTAAATCCTTCGCCCTTTTTAAAAGGTTAATATGTCCCCAATGCAAAAGGTCATAGGTTCCATAAGTAATTACTCTTTTCATCAATTTCTCCTCCATTAACACATTTCCGTAAATTCCATAATACTCTATGTTACGTTAGACGCTGGAGTCGTAAAAAAAGTTACTCCCTAATTATATCACACAAGACTAATTTACAGTTTTGTATTCAATGTAAAAAAACCCACAAGTAAATACATTATATACTTTTGATTAAAGCAATATGGCTTACCACTTCTGATTAACAATATCGTTTTATTACCTATTTAATCTTGTAGAATTATGTTATAAAATGATAGATACTGAGAAATTCATGTCCTTTAAATAAGGGCTAATATTGGATCATCATGGATTTCGAATTGTATTTTCTAGGGTTCTTACTCACTTTTATTTATAAAAAATTTTATAAAAATGAGGAGCATTAAGGAGGAGATAAACGCAAATCCATAAACTATTAACCTATTATTTTAGAACTCTACTCTATTAAAGAAATGCTATATAACCTGGAGGTTTATTAAATGAGCTTGAAAAAAAGACAATTTTGTTTCGTCACTACCATTGCATTACTTTTCTTTTCTGTTTTCTATTCTAGTCAAGCTTCTAGTGCCGAAGAGCCTAATTACGAGATTCAACAATCAGAAACCTTTGAAACTTCTACAAGTGAATCTATTAGCTTAATCTCAACTGATGCTAATCTGATGATCAACAACAACGAGGAACAAAGTAACTTGTTAATCAATGACAAAGGTTATAGTGCCATTGATTTTGGACATATTGAACAAATCACAGAATTTACTGTTGGTGAGGATACATACCTACTAGTAGAGAAACGTTATTCTGGTAGCGGAAGTATTTTATCTTACGACGTTTTTCATGTAGTAAATGGAAATGTAACATCTATTCATGAAGCAGAAGATATCCCCCGTGGAATTGTCAGTATTGATGATGAAAGCAACGAACTAACAGAAGCTTCTCCAATTGTCGGTGAGGATGATAGTTTAGCAGAGCCTAGTAAAGTCCAAGTACAACAATTCGAGGTGTCACCAGAGTCCTTAGTACCCACTCAAATTGAAGAAATGTCTATTAATGTATATAAGCAAAAGTTTTCTGAAGAAGAGTCACAATTCCACATGTTTTCTACGAAAAGTAGTAACCCAAACCCAAGTGATAGTGAAATAAACCGCATGCTCACCGAAACAGCTTTAGAGTATAATATTCCACCCGAGGTTTTTAAAGCGATTGCATGGCAAGAAAGTAGATGGCGCCAATTTGACAGCAATGGTGATCCATTGATCGGTTTCGATGGCAGAGGTTTGGGGATTATGCAAATCACTTATTCTAAAGAGTTCATTGAAGATAATCCGGACATTGAACACAAGTTAAAGCATGACATTGAATATAACATTGAAATTGGTGCAAAAATTCTCATCGATAAATGGAACTGGACAGGAAACCTTATCCCTACAGTTAATGATGGTTCGTGGGAAATCGTAGATAACTGGTATTTTGCGATTACAGCATATAATGGTTTAGGAAGAATTAATGATCCGAACTATAACACTAATGCTTCGTACCCCCCATTTCAAAACCATATTTATAATCATATGCGCAACTATGGGTTATTAAATATCCATGAAATCCCTAAAGGAGAACTTGACATTACACATAGTAGCTCAGGTGTAATGCAATTCAGAGATAACAAAATGCAATACGATACACCTAACCCTCACACCGAGACAAAACACTTACTAGGGTCAGGGGATACTGTATATACGAATACCTCTACCACTTTAACGTTAAGAGATGCACCTGGTGGTGATAGAGTAACGTCAATTCCAAATGGTAGTAAATTAACAGTCACTGGTGATCATAAATATCAAAATAACAATTCAAACCATTTTGTTTGGGTTCCGGTAGATTATAATGGACAAACAGGTTACGTTGCATCAAGCTATTTAGTTGAAGGTAGCAACACTGACAGACTGTACGGCCAAACCCGTTATGAAACAGCGGCTATGATTTCTCAAGAAGGCTGGTCACAGTCTGACACAGTTGTACTCGTTAGAGGGGATGACTTTCCAGATGCATTAGCTGGAGCACCTTTAGCATACGATTTAGATGCACCAATGCTTGTAACTAGAACCGACTCTTTAAGAAAAGAAACAAAATCTGAAATTCAACGATTAGGTGCTAAGAACGTTGTGATCTTAGGTGGACACCTTGCGATAGATGAAAGTGTTGAAAAAGAACTTGATGAAATGGGTTTAAATGTTGACCGTATAGATGGCCCAACACGTTTTGATACAGCACGCATGATCGCTGATCGACTAGGTGGTAACCATCAGGAAGCAATTGTAATTAACGTTGATGCATTTGCTGATGCCATGGCTATTGCACCCTACGCAGCTAGAAATGGTGTGCCAATCCTACTAACTAAAAGAGATAGCATTCCTAGCCAGACAAAGCAATTACTGGATGGAACCAGTAAACAAATTGTCCTTGGTGGAGATTTAGTAATTTCAGACTCAATTCTTAATAAAATGTCTAATCCTGAGCAGCTAGCTGGGCATACTAGGTACGACACAACAGATATGATTATCAAACAATTTAACGAAGGTCGTTCCCATGCGTATGTTGTTAGTGGTAATGACTTTGTAGATGGTTTAACTGCTTCAGTTTTAGCAGCAAAAAGAGATGAGTCCATCATTTTAACTGGCAAAAACACTTTGCCAGGTGTCGCAAAGAACTCCATGAACGACTTCTCAAGAGTCACAGTAGTTGGCGGTCCTATTGCAATCTCGGAAGATGTTGTTAGTCAAATTAGAAACAGATAGATCTAAAAAAGTGTGGACCCTTGCAGTCCACACTTTTTTTGTATTAACATCACATTAACTTTCTCCTCATTTCAATTGCTTCATCAAAAATGCGTTTACAGTTACTTTCATCCTGGAAATCGAATATTTGTTGCGTGAATTGTTTTTCAGCAAGGTAAGTCTCTACATATCCGGTTAAAGTATCAATAAGATCTTTTTCATTAGAAACTATATCACCAAAAAACGTTTCCTCTTCAGGTCTTAATATACCGTTCTTAAAAAAACGTTCTTTATCAAAGTGATAAAATATGACAGGTTTATTCATATAATTAAAGTCATATGAAACACTAGAATAATCAGTAATCATAAGCTTACTTGTTTTGATTAAATCTTGAACTCTTGCATCTCCAAAAGAAACTATCTTCACTTTTGGATGAGTGGTTAAATCTGCTGACCTAAAGTATTGCTGCATTCGATAATGAGGATAAAACGTTAATTCCAGATCATGCTTAGTCAATAGTTCATGCAAATCAGGATTATTCATAAGTGATTCATACCTCATAAGGTACTCTGACTCGTTGAAGGTTGATTGGGAGGTTAGCCACTCCCTCCAAGTAGGAATCAGTAGGATATTATTTTTAAGCTCTACTTTAGAGTGCAGCTCATCATACCTTGGCAATCCTGTAACCTTTACTTCTTTTTCATTATAGCCAAACTCGTTAATTAGAAGTTCTTTCTCATTAGTAGAACTTGCACAAACCATATTAAACGGGTTTTTATACTGATTTTTGTAATACTCTACTTTTTTTCTTCCTAAAACTCCATGTTGGAGAAACACTTGTAATACAGACTTGTAACCCTCAATTTCACTACCTTTAAATGGAAGAAGGTAATCGATATCATGAGAAGAGAAAAATGCGGTTGCATCTATACATTTCTCCACATGATCCTCACTCCCAATATATAAAACATTACCAAAGTGCCTGATATTCTCTTCGTCTTTAGAGCCTGGCAATATGGCATAATAAACCTCCATATCCGGATACTGTTCTCGACAGTATTTAAAAAAGTGATACCCATTCTCTTGTGCGGTATCTGGTCTTTCACCTATTATCCATAGTTCTTTTTTAGTCCCACCTTCTTTTAATATACGTGGCTTTTGATTAGAAATCACTTGTTTCCCTTGTTGGGTTATTGTTTCAACCCTAATATTCCCTTTAGGTGTTAGGCATAGGTAAAGGGAAATTATCTTCCCATCACGTTCAATTTTAGTAGCATACAGAAAATCATCCTTAAAATATTCGAATGTCTTAAAACCTAACTTTCGAATTTTTTTATGTTTACCTACTTGTATCTGAATGTATACGTCCAAAATATCCTTTACTCTATTAGTTAATTTAATAAGCTTTGTAGTAGGAATGTTTACAGTAAAAGATTTATTGTCACCACCAACAGAACCCGGATAACTCTCTGCTTCAATTTTACAGTTCTCACCAGTTAGCCTGTTCATTAAAAGCAAAGTGATATGCTGTGGTTTGTAGAACACACTTTTCGGCCGCTGAATATATCCAACACCGTTAATGTTTAAGTAATTTTCACTTAAGGAAAGTTCTTTTATATCTCTATAGAGTCCGGCTTCTCTTACCACAAACAACAAGTCCTGGTCCTCTGTGAGAGAAAAATATGTTTGATAAAGTTTGTCCTCTTTTGTGAGTTCTCGCATCGTGGAAGTCTTCATCGTTTTTAAGTCTGTCTTCACTTTAAATAGAATAGTATTACCTTTATCCTCTTTATAGAAATATACATCATATTTCTTATGATTTAACTCCATCAAATCCATGAATAAAGAAAATTTAACCTTATACCTTTCCGCATTTTCAAATTCCATAACATAAGAAAGCTCAGTTTCAGTATCCGATTCATAAAATTTCAGAAAGCATTGTCCTTCGAGCGGAACTGGTATGTCCAAAAGGCCAGTAATTTTACATTTGGTATTGCACATTGGGGACATATGTAAGCTCTTTAACCTAGCCACTAATGGATTAATTTTTAAGGATAAAGAACCCTTTTTTGTAGTGAATGTTGAATACAGAAAAGGCTCTCCGTGGTTTTGGAAAACCGTTTTTACAATATGTTTAGTCGTACGTCCTACCTTCATTCTAAATAGTGCTTTATTTCCCGCCCTCTCAACAAAGAAATAAAAATCAATTATTCCATCCAAAGCCGGAATATCTTCTAAACATATGTCCAAACTCCATGATTGTTTCGTGTTTATCTCTATCGGTAAATCTATAGAAAAGTCAGTACCTCTTTTCTTTAAAGTAATACCTTTTTTCTCATACTGCTTAATGACATTTAAAAAATCTGGGATTAGGGTGCCTTCCAGTGTAACGATATTTTTATGATTAGAAAATAACTCAATCTCATTAATAAGAGATGAATGATAGTGTTTTATGCTCAAGTTTCCTTTTATTGTTTTATATGGTTGATAGATCATATTTTTCTCGAAAGTAAACTGGTCGTTTAAGGAAAACTCCTTCTCTTCATTTAAACGTACTCTGTATCGTTTTTCAGTTTGATCTTCTTTTACTACCAAATGAAAAGACCACTTTATAATACGTCGGATGTCTGACAAAGGAAGCAATTTTAAGGGAACTTCGGTTGTGATGATAACATGCCTTCTCATATAGCTTTTAACAATTTCTATCGTGTCTAATTCAACTTTTATTAAATTACTATTGTCCATTTGTTTTATTTCAATATAGGAATACTTTTTCCAGCGATTCAGATTTTCTTTAGATGGTAACTTTAAAAGTTTCATTTGTAAATTCAGTGTTTTATCTGAAATATTCATATCTTTCAAAGTGCATATATTGTCCTTTTGAGAGTTTTTATTGGTAAGTTTATTCAGTAGTTTCATGATTGTCACCCTCTATAAATTAAACTAATCGAGAAAGCTACCATTTCTCGTATGTCTAGATGACTAAAGTTTAAAAAGCTCGATGAAATTCCAATTCAAAGGATACTTCATTCGAGCTAATGTTACCTTTTCTATTCTACATTTGATCAAGGTAGTTCCTCATTTTTTTGCTCGATGAACCGTCCGAGTATTGATTCCAGTTCTGAGAAAATTCACGAATACGGTCAATATCAAATTGATCTTCCTTAATATACTCAACGATTTCTTCAGTATTATACGCTACGGGGCCAGGAACCTCTAATTCGTAATCAAACCAAATTCCTCGCTCATCGACATATTCATGAATATCATATGGAAAAAAGATCATAGGTCTATTCAGTAAAGCATATTCAAAAGGCAACGAAGAATAGTCTGTAATTAATATATCGGTCACTAATAACAAATGGTTTACATCAGGATATTGAGAAACATCATAAACAAACCCCTCATAGGATCCCTCATAATCAGCTGTTTGCACGGTTGGGTGTAATTTTAACAGTACAATATAATCTTCAGTCAAATGTTGATACATATGCTTTAAGTCTAGTTTAACTTTAAATTTGTCATGCTGAGCATCTCTAAACGTCGGTGCATAAAGAATGACCTTCTTTTCTTTTAGGTGCGGGTTCATTTCATATAGATTTGTTTGCAAGCTCTTTATTTTTGATTCGTCAAAAAAAAGGTCAGTTCTCGGAATTCCTGTTTTTAAATAAAGATTATCATCACTAGTGCCGAATGCCTCACTGAATATGGTTTTCATACTTTCAGAGCCAACAACAATTTTGTCAAACTTAGCATATACTCGTTTAAATCGATTAATGGCAATTTTAGAACGTTGCTGACTATCTTTCCCTTTTAGCCCAAACGTTTTTATTGCACCTGCTGCATGCCAAACTTGGATACACCGGGTATCCTTATTAAAATTTATACCAGCTAAAAAAGCATAGTAGTTGTCTACAAATACTACTTTGGCAGTAGCCAAGTGATAAATACCTTGCAACCATTCTTTTATATTTTTAGTCTCAAAAGCATAGCATTCTGCCTCTACTAATTCTGACCAATTGTATCTATTTGACGGTTTATTTAAGAAAATAAATCTATAACCTTGAAGATGCTCATGTGCATCTTCATAAATTTGTAGATGATTATCTCCAAAGCTTGAAACAAAAACGATCTTATTTTCCGTCGGCAATCGTTTAAAAATAGAAGATAATATATAAACAATAAATGAATAAATCTCTCCTAAAAAATCTTTCAATATCATAATAAAACTCCTCTTTTACAAGATCTACGAAGTCTTATAATCACTCTATTAATTATAAAGATTTTATTACTTAATAAATCTATAATACTTACTCCAAATTGTTAAATAAATTGGTTACTGTCCCAAACAAAAAAAGAGAGAGTGGCTCCCTCTTCAAATATACTGATTAGTTATTCACTAACATTAATTCTTCTTTAATTTTTGTTGTTGAAATTCCTTCTGTGCGTGGTAAATAAACTACTTCACACTCTTTCTTCAAGAAATCAAACTTTCCTTCCCAATCATCACCCATTACAAATAGGTCAATGTTGTGGTTTTTGACATCATGTACTTTTTGATCCCAATTATCTTCAGGTATCACTTCATCTACATATTGAATCGCTTCTAGAATAAATTTCCGATGCTCGTAGCTGTGATATGCTTTTTTATCTTTAATGGCATTAAATTCATCTGTGGATATGGCAACAATAAGATAATCGCCTAAGTTTTTTGCTCGTTTTAGTAAATTAATATGACCCCAATGCAACAAATCGAATGTACCGTAAGTAATTACTTTTTTCATTAGTTTACCTCCTGTAACACCCTAAACAGGGTACACAATAATAATTGTTAGGTTAAATTCATCACGAATTATTTCCAAAAAATGATTTGTTTCATAAAATTATATCATACATATACTATTGCTTACTAAAATTCGACAATTTTTTAGAAACACATAAGGAAACTGAATATCAACATGATATTCAGCCACACTTTCATCAATATATCACAGGTTGTAAATAAATTCATTCCATAATTAAAATTCCAATTTTTTACCAAGTGGTTTGAACTTTTCAAGAGAATTCTTCTTTACCACTTCTACTCATTAAAAGGTTTACCTCAGTTTTCACTTCTTTATCGCTAAATAAAGTACGATATATCGCATTTATGATCGGTGTATCCACTCCCGCTTCCTTTGCCATATAGAAGGCAGCCTCACATGTCTTAACACCTTCCACGATCATACCCATTTGCTCAAGTACTTCGTTTAGTTTATATCCTTGTCCAAGAAGGTTGCCCGCTTTCCAATTTCTACTGTGCTGACTTGTGCAAGTTACAATTAAATCACCTACCCCGGACAAACCTGCAAAAGTAATAGGGTCTGCCCCGAAGTGACTACCTAATCGAGTAATTTCAGAAACACCTCGCGTCATTAGCGCAGCTTTTGCATTATCTCCGTATCCTAATCCGTCACACATTCCACAGCCAAGAGCAATAATATTTTTTAGAGCTCCTCCTAACTCTACACCAACGACGTCATCATTTGTGTAAACTCGGAAGTACTGATTCATAAATAAATTTTGTACTTTCTCAGCAGCAAGTAAATGTTCAGAAGCAGCGGTCACTGTCGTTGGCTGCCGCAATGCTACCTCTTCGGCATGACTGGGTCCAGATAAAACAACAATACTCTTAATAAGTTTATCAGGCAGCTCTTCTTGTATCATTTCTGAAATACGCTTTGATGTTTTTGGTTCGATTCCCTTGCTCGCATGTACAATTGTAACCTCATTTTCCACTATTTTTAGTAGTTGTTGGCAAACGCTGCGAATGGCTTTTGTTGGGACGACCAAAACGATTGTATCAATTCCTTTAACAGCTTCTGCTAGCTGTCCCACTGCATTTATTCCAAGCGGCAACTGAACACTAGGTAAATATTTACGATTCTCATGCCTTTGATTTATTTCCTCTAAAAGGTCCTTATTGTTCCCCCAAAGGTTAACATAATGACCATTGTCTGTTAAAACTAATGACAATGCAGTACCCCAGCTTCCGGAACCTAGAACTGCTACATTTCTTTTCAAACAAATCCCCTCTTCAACTCTTACTATGATCTAATTATTACTTTTTCAGCTATATTTTTTGAGGCAAGGCCATTATCCCATTCACAATATTCACCGTGAAATGTTTCTAATTTTTTCATATAAGGTGCATATTCTATTTCTAAATTCTTCAAAGTATTAATGACTTGATCATTAGTTAATAACGTGGGACCAGGCCATTCGGTTTCATGGTCTAAATAAAAACCTCGTAAAGTATCTTTATATTTATCTAAGTCATAAGTAAAAAATAATATTGGGCGCTTCAAGTTAGCAAAATCAAAAAATACTGAGGAATAATCCGTTATAAGGATGTCTGATATTAAATAAAGTTCTGCGATATCATCATAATGAGATCCGTTATATACAAAATCCTCCACACCATCAATATCTAAATTATCCGCAATAAAGTAATGTGTCCTTAAAATAAAATAATATTCGTTACCTAGTTCTTTTTTTAGTCGTTTTAGGTCTAGCTCTAATTTGAACTTATATTGACCAGGTTTGTAATATTCATCATCTCTCCAGGTAGGTGCATAAAGTACAACTTTCCTGTTTAGAGGAATTCCCAACTTACTTTTAACCTTCTCTGAGATAGAATCTTTATCTGGGTTATATAGAATATCATTTCTTGGATATCCGTATTCAAGTAATTCATTGTCGAATAAGAAGGCTCTTCGAAAGATATCACTGGAATATTTATTAGCAGAAACTAGATAATCCCAATCACGAGACTGTAAATAAAAGTCTCTTTTATAATTAGGGTTAGCCGAATGTACATCTTCCATATCAAACACTAATTTCTTTAATGGCGTGCCATGCCAAGTTTCTAAAAAGACTTGCCCTTCTCTTTTATGAAACCATACAGGTTGTCTCATGTTATTTACGATATATTTTGATGTAGCTAAATGATAAAAGTACTTAATACCAAACCTTTTCACTTTATGATTTAAATGATTTAGATCATTTCTTTCATCACTAAAGATCCAAACATTTTTGTAATCTTGTTTGTGGTTTTCATCAATATATTTATATATATATTTAGGGCTATCCGAGTAATTTCGTCCCAGAAAGCTTTCATATAAAATTTTGTTTTTCTTTAATGGCAATTTTGTCAAAAGGCTTTTATAAACAAATACTTTAAATTTTCTAGGCTTTTTACGGAAGGTCTTTACTGAACTAACTGTTATTCTTGTCATCGCCATTAACTTTGCTAACTTGGGCATCCCCATTGTTAATGTTTTTATTTCCAGTCTTGCTGATAACTTAGATTTTTTTAAAGCTTCCTTTTCTACCAATTTCAGTGCATTAACCCAATTTTTCATAACTACAGTATTCTTTTGATATTTTAAATAGATATCTCTCACGTATTTGTAATAATAGGCATTTATTAATTTCTTATCTAAAACTAACTTCATCTTATCAGTTGTAAGCTTCTCTCTGGCTTTCTTATATGCTAAAGGCAACTCATCAGATAACTCATCCTTATTGCTTTGATATAATGATGGGTATCTAATTGAATCACTCCTCACTCTCTTTAGGTAATAGGAATCAGGATCAAATAGTACCTTATCTGCTCTATCAAAAGATTGGAAATTAAATGGAATGTCTGAATATAACTTTAGTGTTGGATCAAATATAATATAATTTTCTTCCAAAAAGCTCTTCTTAAACAATATGTTTGTAGATGAATTTCTATACTGTTTAGGTTTCGCTTCTAAGGTTTTATTATTACGACTATTAATAAGCCTCTTTAGCAGAGTGTGGTACGCATCGGAAAAGGCAGGTTTTTTCGTAATTTTTTTTTGAGGCCCTATAACAACATCTGGAATTTCACTTTTTAAGTTCTCCACCAAACAGAACAAGGTATATTCAGTAATTAAATCGTCACTGTCTAGAAAATATAAGTATTCTCCAGTGGCAGCATTAATTCCAGTATTTTTAGCTCCGGCTACTCCCGCTTCGTTTTGGTTTTGAATAATTGTTATAAAAAAATCGGCATTTTTATTTGATAAATAATTTAAATCATCATTAAACTCTCCATCTGTAATTATAATCCATTCAAAATTAGAAAATAACTGTTTAGATAATATTTCAAATTGTTCTTCTAAGAAGTGAACATCGTTTTTCGCCACTGGAGTGATCACACTAACTTGAAACATAAATTTCTTCCTTTCTAGACATTGGTTAACTTTATGAATCACTTTCATAATTCATTTGGTTTAAACAAGCACACAACTTCAAAAAAGTATTTTCTCAATTACTATTTATTGGAAAAAGTGTGTCTATTTGCAGCTCCGTTGGACGGAGGGGGCTAAAAAGACTCTCTTATCGTACAATAGACATGAGGGGTTTCCTCCCATTTCATTTCGTTTGTTAAATTCGACATTTGGGGAGGTGCTCCTTTTTCATGTCTTAGAACCTTTGAGCCACCTGGGCTCAGAATTATGAAGTTCATTCATATATATTTTAAACATTATATACTTCATTATTATAAAACTGAAAAGTTATTACAAAAGGTATTTTAACATATATTCAACTAAATGATTCACAACACGATCATATAGGTCGATTAGTTTTTTACTTATTTCATCAACTACCCAATGAAAACCCATATATTTTCATTCTAACTATATATAAACCAATAGAAAAAGCACACTGTTTAGGTTTTTTCTAAATACTGACAATTAGAACCTGAAACAATGTGCTTTTTACGTAGGTTTAAGTTGTTTTTTTGAATTATTTATATCTTACATTTTACTTTGAACAAGGTATTTCCATTGCCTTTTCCCCATATTTATTAAACCCTTAATAGGTTCAGTTATAAAGTCTGTTATTTTACCTTCAACAAATGGCTTAGTGACAGTTTTAACCGGTAGAGACGCCAACAAGAAAGACATTATTAACGCATAGAGGGGAATCATTAGATATTGCCATATAGCAGTAAACTGTTCCGGGAAGAACACTTCATAAAGTGTTCTTATTAAAGCTCCATGTAATAGATATACATAAGCGGTTCTAGTCCCTAAGTGAGTAAAGAAGGTGCGATTTTTAGGTATAAATGCAAGGAACGAGAAAGCTACGCAAATAGAAAGGAGATAGAACATTACACGCACTCCACCTACATACCATTGCTCATAACCCATACTTTCGTAATTCGACATTCCTAATACCCAAGACCTTGCTTCAGAAAGAGAAAACACGTCTATGGCAAACCAGACAGCAATTAGAATGACTGTTGCGACTACTTTTGCTTGCCAGTGGTAAAGAAAACGGAAGTGCTCCTTTTTTAAATAATAGCCTAATAAAAAAAATGGGAAAAAGACAAAGGTCCTATGAATACTAAAATAGTGACCTGCACTATCAATAAAACCAACTCCGACACCTAGTGCCACCGCAATGATTAGTGGGTATTTCATCTTTGTGAAAATAAAGAGTAATAGATTCCAAATAAATAAGCTTAGTAAAAACCAAAGTGTATATTGAGGTGAGAATAAATCTAATGTTAACGATGCTCGGTCATACAAATGGTAATAATAATAGGTATAGATAACTTGAAAGATGATATATGGAATAAATATTTTTTTCGTTATTTTTTCAATATATCCTTCTTTATAAAACCCTTTAGCCAAAAATCCTGTTAAGAGTATTAAAGCAGGCATTCTAAATAATGAAAGAAAATTATTCATCTGATATATTAATTCATGATCATTTCTAACTGGACTAATAAAGTGACCAAAAACAACTAATACGACTAATATAAATCTAGCATTATCAAAATAGGGATCTCTTTGTTGTAAGTTCTTGATGGTTACTCCCTCCCTTTGACATTTGTTATATAAACACAATGACATATTACACGAAATATGTATTTTGTCAAACAAAGTCGAACGATGTTATTTCTATAACCTCAAAAGGCGAGGATTAATTAGTTTATTCGCACGTAAAAAGTACTACTTTTCCGATAATCCCCTCAAATATATCACTTTATACTATCGGCTATTCATTCCAAAATCAGGCATACCGAATCACAATAACAAAAACTTCGCTAACTAGTGTTTCATTTACAATAGTTAGCGAAGTTTTTTATTTCTACCTAGCTGTTTCTATTTTCTTATCCTGAAGTGAATATTTTACTGTTACATTATAAATTCTTTTGCAGTTATGCTGATCGGTCTGAGAAAAGATTTGAGATTTGCTATATTTAACACCTTCATTTTCTTTAAATCCCTTTTGTATATATTTTTTAACGGCTTCCACTATTTCACTTTGCTCATGAACTATATCTCCTAAAAAGGTCTCATGAATGGGACGAAGAATCCCATTTTTAAAGAAACTTTCTTGGTCGAAATGATAATAGATGACAGGTTTCGCCATGTAAGTGAAGTCAAAAGATACACTGGAATAATCGGTAATCATAATTTGACTAGATTTCAAAAGGTCTTGAACGTTTTTTTCACCTAATTTTACAATTCTAATGGTGTCACACTCAAAATCTTTAAAATCACCCACGAACTGTTGCATTCGATAATGAGGATAAAACTCAAGCCACATATTATTTTCTTTTAGTAAACGATTCAAATTCTCATCTTTAAGAAGTGAAATGTATCGATTATAATACTCAGATTGAAGGAAATCTTCTTCTGTATTTAGCCATTCTCTCCAAGTGGGGATTAGTAGAATTTTTCTTTCTGGTTGATGGTCACGCAAAAGATTATCAAAACGAGATAATCCTGTTACAATCACCTCATCCTCCCCATAGCCCATCTCATTCATAACCATTTCTTTTTCATCTACAGACGACACACAAAATAAGTCAAACGGATAAAGATAGTAGTGTTTATTATATTCAACACTCTTTCTACCTAAAACACCATGTTGGAGAAATACCTTTAATCCATCACGATATGATTTCATCAGCACACCTTTAAATGGAAGTAAGTACTCCAGATCATGCGACCCAAAAAATGCTGTAGCTTCTAGGCACTTCTCAACATGCTCGTCACTTCCTATGAATAATACATTCCCTAAAGGTTGAACATTTTCGATATCCTTTGATGAAGGATCTATGGCATAATACACTTCCATTTCTGGATAATTTTCTCTGCAATATTTAAAGAAATGATAACCCGTATCCTGAGCCGTATCAGGACGCTCACCAACTATCCACACTTTTTTTGATTTTAAACTCCAAGTCGCGTTAGCCCACTCAAGCTGCTTTAAATGCGAATTTTGGTAATGATATGTTTCAAGTTTAATATTCCCTCTTGGTGTATGGGTAAGGTAGCACCCTACGGAATTGTCATCACCTTTTAATAGATACGAATCAATCACATGGTCTTTCAAATAGACGAAAGTTTGAGTACCTAGTTTTCTTTCTTTAACAACCCCATACGCTTGTACTTGAATATAGAGATCAATGATATCTTTGCCAATTTCGGAAATAGCTAATAAATCAGATAAAGAGAAGGATACATGAAAATTCGACCATTTCCCTTTACCATTCTCTACTATATGTGCTTGTTTTCTTAAGAAACGATATTTCTGCTTCGTTGGAAAAACTCTTTCATTTTCGTTTTCTCGACTTCTAGCAATGACTGAAATCAATTGGTCCTCTGGGCTGTCGTTTTTGACTCCTTCTAAATAAGCATATCCACTTAATGTCAGATTTTTGTTTTTTAGTTGCATTGACTCTACATCTCTCACAAGAGTAGGATCTTTAAATACAAAAGAAAGACGGTTATTAACGGTAGAATAAAAATATGAATGGTATAGTTCGCCATTACAATGATACTCTTTTCTTGTTAGCTCTTTCATTTCTTTTGACCCGGACCTAATCCGAAAGAATCTTTCTACACCTTCACTTTCTCCTGACAAATAAATATCGTACCGAGAGTTTTTAAGTTGATCGATTTCAAATAGGTCAGATTCATCAATCGTACATTTAAATAGTAAGCGTTTTTTATTCTCATTTAGCACTGGAGTTATCTCAATCGGAACACGAACTTTTATATTCGAATCCCTTTCTCTGAAAATAAAGCTGTAATTTTTTTTCATTAGTGTTTGATCATAAAATGAACCGGTAATTTTCATTGTTTCACTTTTTTCATGTTGAACTTCTAATTTATAAAGCTTGACAGTTTCGGTTAATACATTTATAGAGAAGGAACTTTTCTTAGTTTTATAAGGCTTAAATGATAACGTTCCTTTTAAATCATCTTTTTGATAAAGAACCTTACTAGTACACACTTTCTTATCTGTTAATTTCATCCGGTATTTTTTTTGCATATTATCAGTCTCGATATAGAAATAGGCATCCCAAATCCCATTGTTGGTAGGAAACTCATTGAGTTCAACTTGGGCTCTCCACGTTTTGCTATCGATCCATTGAATAGGTACCTTTTTAAAATGCGGACCTTTTCTCTTCTTAAATAAAACCCCTACGCCTTTTAAAGAATATAATTCATCTAAAACCTCTTTACTGGATTCACCCTCCAATTGATAGCCTTTTTCATTTGCATGTAATGAAGAAAGAAAATTTGGGTATGCAGTTAGGTTTTCTAACTGTCTACAAATGACTGTTTTAACACTTAAATTACCAGCTACTGTTTGATAAGGCTCGTAAAGGATACCATACTGAAAATGAGTAAAGGCTTGAGGTATGGTATACATTGCTTTAGATGGTTTTAATCTATATCTTATTTTTGTTGTACCATCAAATAACACTACATAAATTGCCCAACGCTGATTTTCATCTACCATTTTGTCAGCAATGCTGGGAAACATTGCTGAAAATGCTAATTCTTTATTACGTCCTTCACCCGCAACATTTAAGGATATGAATGGCGCAGTAGAAATAGTCTGTTTATCTTTCATTTCTATAACTTCTATATTTGAATAAGATAATAAACGATCTTTTTTTAACTTTTTAGGAACAGAACTCATTTTCCCCGATAGAAGTACCCCTTCCTCAGAGCTTTGGAATTTCTCTCCATAGAAATGATACCTGCTTCGTTGACGTAATAATAACGTTTTAATCTTTTTTATTACTATCTTCGCTTTTTTTAATAGGAATCTGGATGGTTCTCGAAACATGGTGGTGCCTCCCTTACAAAAGAAATATACCTCTTTTCCCTAAAGTACCCTTTAAAGTAGGAAGGAAAAACCTCTATTTATTAGAGATATCAGACTATTTTTTTTGAAAAAAAGGGAAATAACTTTATATCTCCTTACCAATTAACTAGAACCAAAACTTCTCTTTTTTTGTTATTTTTTCATGATGGTAATGTGTGCTATTAATTTATTGTTTCCCAACAAACTCTACCATCGCATATACTAACCGATAAAATGAATCTAAATCTCCTCTTGGATCTCTCAAACTTCTGTTCAACTCTACTTGCATCGCTTCAACGCCATGTTGATTGGCGGCATAATTGGCGATCGTGCCTGAGTGAGAGGCAGTGAACGTGAGGTTTTCCTTTACTTTAGTAAAGCCTTGATCTTCCAAACTAGCTTTAAATTCCGCTACTCGCTTGGCAGAGATAAGATTTCCATGGTCTGTACCTATGTCAACCTGGAACGGCCTGCTTTGTGCGGCTCCGTGAAGATCGATGACATGTGTAATGTTATTTTCACTTATGACTTTATCTAGTTCTCTTTTAAATGCTGTGTCATTGTAATAGTTTCCGTCCCTTGATTCTTTCTTACTATACATAATATGTGAATCTGCGTATTCATTGAGCAGAAGGGCGATAGCTCCGGTATAAGATTCTGCGAGTTTTCGATCACCTTCACGTATGTGGGTTGTCGTATGTGGTGCGGTAATTAGTACAGATGAACTTCCTCTTTGATACGCTACCTCTTTATTCTCACTTACATTTCCTTTATAGCTGTTTTGTGAGAATTGAAATTCATAGTTAAAGATTTTACCCCGAAGAGTTCCGTTGGCATAGTCATCTGTCAATGTTTGTAATGCTACTTGTTGCTCAGAAGCAGGTTCTGAAGGCTGTTCTTTATCTTTATCTCTTTCATTCAATTTATTAACTGTTGTTCTTTCAGTGGATTCTTCCTCTTGTTTAGCATCTGATTCGCTTGCTATTAACTGAAAGAAATTTTGTAGAGAGAGTCTTATTTCCTCTTTCTCTGTCAACCTTTCCCCATGAAATATATTAAGTGTAAGCTCCGAAAAAAGTGAATAGTAAGTTGTGAGTAAATTTAGTGGTATCTGTTGTTCTGCTTCTTCTATTTTCCAGTTATTTATGTTCCCCTTAGCTTTTATGTTCTCATCTGAGATTATTACTGTAATAAACAAAGGGATAGCGATAACCCACGTTATAAGTAATGATTTTTTTCTAGTCAAAATCGATCGACTCCATTTTTTATAATAGTGATAGCTACCATTAACACACTAATAAAAACCACAAATATTTTCAATAATTTTCAAGCTTTATGATTGCCAAATAAATCCAATAGTCCTACTAATTACTTTTATTAGTAGGACTATTTATGTTAATTGACAAATAATATTCATTTTTTGGACATATATAACGATAATGTAAAGAGGATAGGCAAATCATTTTGAGGTGATAGGTTTGTTTTTTAAGAAAATGAAGAGGAAAAAGGCGGAGCAATATACACATGCTCAATGTCCAAAATGCGAAGAGGTAACCACGATAGATAAGTGGAATCAACTGGCAAAAGCTACATATGGTCCTGATAGCCCTGATTTGAGAACGCTATCAACTAATAAGGCAAATACTTTTCCTTATCAATGTCCCCAATGTTTTATGGGATATTCCGCTTATCAAGTTAAGTTAGTACAAGAAGATGAGTTGAAGCAATCAATGACGTTAAATCAATCTTCTACTTAAAAGAAGATTTTCAAAAAGTCCAGGAAATCAATTATGTAAAAAAAAAGAGAACCCGATAACGGTTCTCTTTTTCAATGACTGTTTTCTAAAAAGTTGTTGCTTTTTGATAAGATAAGCGTCCGAATCCGCTACAGGCGGACGCTTTCACCCTTGGGCACAAGTGCGACATCCGTTCTTCCTTCACTTCGTTCGGATTCACGGTGTCTTCTTTGCCGTGAGCAATGCTTCAGGCACCTCGTTCGCAAACCCCAGCTCACTCCCGGTTCATCAGCTGCTCCTGCGGTTCCTCGTCGCAAGAAGACCATTGTTGCTTTTCTCGCTGGTGTCGCAGCCTTTCGCTCTTCCGACCTATCAATAAAAACAACAATCTATGCAAAAAGAGCTTGGTATTAATGGCCAATAAACCATTTTGTAATACTGTCCCCCCATATCTGGTGACCTTCCTGATTTGGAAGATTATGTTCTTCTAAGTAGGATAACAGTTCTTCATCATTCGTATCGGGCCAGTCTAACCAGTGATCAATGTAATCATATCCTTCTGACCTTGCAAAATCACGGACATCGTCTATTTGTGTTAAATAATTATTTGCTTCAAAATAAGGCTGCGATGGTTGGACAATGATGTAGCTGTCATCATCTACCCGTTCAATAGCTTCAATCATCATTCGAAGGTGAGCAACGGTATGTTCATTCATTACTTTACCATTATCATTCCATATAAATGGCTCTATAATATAAATATCCGCTTGTAATTCCGCAACTTCTTCATGGTGACCATCCCTTACAAAGTCTAAACTTGTCATCTCACCATAATCCTCAGTTTGAACTTCGAAGAGATCACCGAAATACTGATTCATATCTTCTTGGAATAATTCAGGCCATGGTGTCAGCCCCTCATTATGAAAGTCTACTAAAGTACCTGAGCCAAAAGCAACTAGATTTAACGTCTCGCTATTTTCATAGGATGTAACAACCTTTTCACTCAGTTCATTTGGCATCGGTTTCGTTAATGAAGCGATATCCAATTCTTCTGATATTTCTTCTAACTGTTCAAAGGATTCATCACTTTCTTCATCTTTCTCTGTATCTTGCTCGCTAGTCAAAGCCGATTCTTGCGCTTCAATTGATATAGCATCCAAACGTTGCTCATAATATAGCTTCCCAAAAATAATAACCCCTATAGAAAAAATAATAAGACTTGCAAAAATTAACTTTTTCATAGATTAAACTCCTTCAACCAAACTGTGTACGACATATTTACTGTTATTATACAACGTTATACACGTTTTATCAGCAAATTTTTCCACTTTTGGTGTATTGCTTCGTATGACTTTTGTTGATAGGTGGCATCTATTTCTCGACACCCTTTACAAGAGGCACTTCAAATAAATAAACAAAACCCTTATTTCCTAGGGAATAAATGTTGTTAAATAAACGTTTATTTAAATAAAAATACTGTTTGAGATTGTCGATGCTGGTTTAACCGCGTTCGACAAATACCTTATAATTAACCTCCACTGTCTGTAGCTCAGAGAACATTATTTACGTTTTAAAAACAAACGGTATTCATGTAGTAACCAATAATATAAAGTGGTAAGGTTATTGTAGATTATTGCCAAGGAGTGTCTAGCTATGAAGAATAAAAGCACCTTAATGATTCTGAGTTTTGTGGTCTCCCTAACCATAGTCCTCTTTTTCGCAGGTCCTGGGTCTTCATTCATGTATTCTACAGCTAGTATTTTTAACTTTACTGAAACCGTCTCTGCCGCTCAAAGTAGCAAACGTGAAATCGCGATGCAGGAAAGGTCAGGTGACTTTGAAAGAAAGTTTGTGACCGAAGCGCAAATCGGAGCAGTTGGTGATGTACTTTTACATGAGAGAGTTTATGACGACGCTTGGACAGGTGAGGGTTATGATTTCCTGCCGATGTTGGAACCTATCAAGCCTCACTTAATGGAACTAGACTTTTTAATGGCTAATCAGGAATCAATTCCCGGTGGTACGGAGGTCGGGCTCTCCACTTATCCGCTCTTTAACAGCCCCCGCCAAATTGCAGATGACTTGCGGGAAGTCGGCGTGGATTTTCTCAGCATGGCCAATAACCATTCTCTTGATGCTGGTCTTGAAGGGATTAAAAGTGCCGTTTCTCACTTAAGGGAAATTGGTATGCCTTATGCAGGAGTATATGACAGTCATGAAGATCTGGACAAAGAGAGAATAATGACAGTGAACGATATTGACTTTGGTGTTCTTTCTTATACTTATGGGACAAACGGCATACCGATTCCTTCAGGACACGAGTACGCTGTCACTTTGTTGGATAGTCCTACATTGGAACAGGACATTCGTGAACTTAGTGAGGTTTCCGATGTGGTCATCGTTCATGCTCATTGGGGAGATGAGTATGTGAGAACACCAAATGCTGAACAACAAAGGCTTGCTCAACAAATCGTTGACGCAGGAGCTGACATTATTATTGGCCATCATCCACACGTACTTCAACCGATTGAGTGGCTTGAAGATGATAGTGGGCGTGAAGCCGTTGTGTTCTATTCTTTAGGTAATTTTTTAACCGGACAAGTCTTTGAATATACCGACATTGGGGGTATTGCAAGGCTCAACGTACGTAAAACGACCCAAGGTGATGAAAAGACCATTGAACTTTCCTCCCCGGATATCTTACCCACGTTTGTCCACCATGAAGATCATGATGATCACCGCGTCATCCTACTGGAAGATGCTTACGAGCAAGGGGTTATTGACAAGTCGCATGAGAAAATGGTTAACCATGTGGAGTCGATGATGGAGTAACGTGAAGATAAGTTCAGATTAAAAAAGCAGGTGCTATCGCTAAGCATCTGCTCTTTTATTAACTTGTACCAAATCCATACAGCAGCAAACGTAAAGTATGACTAAAGTATCCTCACAAAAAAGTGAAACGAAGCGCGTAGTACTATTTTACTATTATCATTAACTTTTGAAAGTAAAGGAAATAATCCTCGCTTAAGTTTTATTGTTTAAGAGGTCTAAGTGTATTGCTTAGCGTATTTAAAAGGTTTAGTAACTTCTCTTTTTTATTTGAGGGAAAATACACCTAATCACTTCTAGATTTTAAAGTATACTCCTTTTAATAGTTTTATCTTCACACCAAACGAACTACAAACAAAATGGTCGTTTATACCTTTTGAAATATTCATAATTTTTAGTATATTTAGGTTGGTAAGGAAACCTTACTAACTTAACGAGACAGGAGGTGTCTTTTCTTTCACTTCACAACATGAACAACCGACTATTCGTGCGTGTTCAAAAAGTTAAATGAGCCAGCTATTATACCGGACTTTTTGAGCATATTAAAAATTTAGGAGGTTTTACTGTGAAGAAACCGGTTATTGGTCTGTTTTTAGCTATGCTTCTTCTTTTGGCCATCGTTATTCCACAAGCTCCTCAAACATCTGCAGATGACCCTGATGAAGATTTATGGAAAGTCCTCACACAGTTAAATACGACGACGAGTTTTATGAATACAGGCGCTCACCCTGACGATGAACGCAGTCACCTTTTAGCCTATTTATCACTTAAAGAAGGCGTTCGGACAGGCAGTATGATTGCTAACAGAGGTGAAGGCGGCCAAAATGAAATCGGCCAAGAACTTGGAAATGGACTAGGAATAATCCGCTCGGAAGAACTGATTGAAGCATCTGCTGTTACGAATGTCGATTTGATGATGCTTAGCCAGGATTTAGATGACCCAATATATGACTTTGGTTTTTCAAAAACGACAGAAGAAACGCTTGATGAATGGGGAGAGGAATTAACCTATGAACGCCTTATTCGCGCCATTCGTGAATATCGCCCCGAGATTGTGTTCCCGTCTTTCCTTGATGTCGATACACAACATGGGCACCACCGGGCCATTACGGTTCTATCGTTAAAAGCATTTGATGATGCTGCTGATCCGTCGGTTTTCCCAGAACACCAAGACGAAGGTCTTGAGCCTTGGCAAATTAAGAAAATGTACTTACCTGCTGAAGATGTAAATGATCCTACGCTATCGATTGAAGTGGGCAATGAAGTCGATCCTGTTTACGGAATGACTTATGCTCAGCTAGGTGAAGAGTCTCGCTACCTCCATAAAAGCCAAGGAATGGGGCGAGACCTGGCTGTTGAACCCCTTTACGTACATCTAGACCTTGTGAAGTCTGTAAATGAGATTCCTGATCAAGAGGAATCAATTTACGAAGGACTTGATGTGACGTTTAAAGATACAGCTGAAAATCTTGAAGGTAAAAACAACCAGATCCGAGGGGCGTTACTTCACGTGCATCGTGCTTTAGAGGAAGTTATTGAGCAGTACCCGGACCGAGGTCAAACCCTCCTTTCAGCTCATGAGGCTTTAAGTGAAGTCGAGAAAACAAAAGACCGTGTTAAAGACCGAAATATCGATCAAGAGTTAAAAGATGAATTGCTTTTTAAACTGACGATCAAAGAAGACCAGCTTGCTGAAGTCAGTCGTGTCGCTTCTTCTCTAGAAGTAGAGGTTGACGTTGAAAACCCAACGTTAACGAAAGGAGGCACAACTACAGCTGTTGTGCGTGCTGAAAATAAAAGTGACCAAACGTTGAATGATGTGGATGTAGACCTTAACGTTCCTGCTGATTGGGAAGTCGAGTCCACTTCTGAAAAAGTCAGTCTGGAGCCAGGTGAAGGAATAGAATCAAACTTTGAAGTTCAAGTACCAGAGGGGGCTGATTTTTTCCATCCTTATCATCCTTCCGTATTAACAGCGAATGTTAGCTATGACGTCAACAGTCAAGGCGCAGCATTTGTAGCAGAGCCTGAGGATACGGTTGCTGTGCTTCCGGATGTTGCTGCTCAGTTAACCCCGGATCAAGTGTCCATCAACCAATTGGATGTGCCTGAAAACATTGATGTAGAGATGACACTGACGAATTACGTTGACGGTGCTACAGAAGTGACACCATCGTTAGACGTCCCAGACGGATGGGCTGTGAGTGCTTCTGAGGAAACGGTTCAATTTAGCGAACAACTTGAAACTCAAACCGTTTCATTTACCCTTACACCACCAGAACAGGGGCTTGACAAAAATTTTGAGGTCGTTGGACAATTGGACGTAAACGAACGAACATTTGAAACGACTGTACAAACGATTGATTATGACCATATTGACAAATCTTATTATGTTTATGATGCTGTAGCTTCTGGTATTGCGTTTGATTTAGCCCTTCCTGAGGATTTAAAAGTTGGTTACATTGAAAGCGGTTTTGACCGGATTCCTGAGTATCTTCACAATATTGGCATGGACATCACTTCCTTAAGCGATGAAGAGATTGCCGAAGGAGATTTGTCCGAATACGATTCAATTGCTCTTGGGATCCGTGCTTTCCGAGGCCGGGAAGGATTAGCTGAACAAAACGATCGACTTCTCGAATATGTTGAAAACGGAGGCCACCTCGTTGTTCAATACCATACTCCAAACGACTCTTGGGATGGTCAGACAGCTGCTCCGTACCCTATTGAGATCGGTGTTCCTTCGATTCGCTGGAGAGTTACCGATAAAAATGCCGATGTGAACCTTTTCGATCCAGAACATGAATTGTTTAATTATCCAAATGCGATTGAAGATTCCGATTGGGATGGATGGGTTCAAGAGCGAGCTCTTTACTTCCCAATGGGCTGGGATGACCGCTATGAAACGTTTATCAGCATGGCGGATCCCGGAGAAGAGCCTTATACGAGCGGCATTCTCATGGCTGAGTACGGAGAAGGAACGTATATGCATACAAACCTTGTTTGGTATCGCCAAATTCAAGGCCAGGTTCCAGGGGGCTACCGTATTTTCACCAATCTCTTAAGCTACCCTCTTTCACAGGAATAACCGGTATCGAAAAGTTCAGAGGTCACTGCCTTAGTGGCCTCTAGTTTTTCGACAAAAACCCGGTGGTGCCAGGCACCACTTAAATATTCAGAATTTTCTTGACAAACATTTTCCTACGAAATAACATAGACATAAGTTAGTAAGGAAAGTTTACGAACTAACGTCCGATAATCATTCAAGGGGCCATGCTTATGAAACTTTCGAAAACAAGCACGCCTAATTACTTAAAGTACTTAAACAAAAAGAAGATTCTTCAATACTTGCGGGATAACAATGAAATTTCCCGAGCTGACATCGCTTCTGCTCTCTCCATCAGTAAACCGACTGTGTCTGCTATTGTTGACGAACTGATTACGGATCACTGGGTCGAAGAAAAAGAAAGCTTAGTGGCTAGTTCAGCTGGTGGTCGAAAGCCGATTCATCTTTACTTCAACCCAAATGCCCAATATATTGCGGGTGTGGATATCGGCGGTACTTATGTAGAAATAGGCCTGATGAATATGAATGGCACGATCGTCACTTTGGACCGGTTTGAAACGCAAGCCGCTCTAAAAGGAGGAATTGTCCTAAAGATTTGCGAATATGTAAGGAAACTACTTCGGGATACGAAAATTTCTCAGACAGAGGTGATGGCTATAGGAATTGGTGCTCCGGGCATTACCGATACCCAACAAGGCTTTGTCCTTGATGCACCTAGCCTCGGTTGGCTTAATTACCCGTTAAAGGAAGAAGTGGAAACAGAACTCGGTCTTCCTGTTTACGTTGATAACGATGTGAATGTCGGGGTTCTTGGGGAGCAGTGGAAAGGCAAAGCACAGAACGCTGACCATGTCATCTTAATTACACTCGGTACCGGTGTCGGTTGTGGCATCATTGTCAATGGGATGCTGTACCGCGGGTCTTCCTTTGCAGCAGGAGAAATCGGCTACATGGTCACTGATAAAAATGAAGCGAGTGAAGAATACGATGATATCTTCAAAGGCTATGGGTTTCTCGACAGTCACGTTGGCGGGCCTTCAATCGTCAAGCGAATGGAAAAAAAGCTTGCGGAGACGAAGACGCCGGATCCTCTGATTAATTCTGGCGAACTATCTGCTAAAGTCATTTTTGATTTAGCTAAACAAGACCACCCTCTGGCAAGTGAAGTCATTCGTGAAACCGTTGATCACATAGCTTATTCATTAGTCAATGTCATCTGTATTTTTAACCCGCAATGTGTGATTTTGGGCGGCGGTATCTCAAAATCAGGGAATTGGTTTTTGCCACGAGTTAAGAAAGTATTGACCGAACACTTGCCACTCCAAACAGAAATTTCGTTAACGGAATTAGAAAGCATTTCTGTTATTGGAGCAGGCGCTCTTTGCTTAAAAGAACATGAATCGTTACTCAAAAACGAAGGGGTTATGTGAGATGGCGTTAACAAGATCGCAATCATACATCGATAACACCTTAGAGCCGACTTACACTTTTACAAAAAAGCATTTCTATACGTACATTATGGAAATCAACCTCGCCCATACATTAATGCTAAAAAAACAGCAAATTGTATCCGATGAAGATGCCAGTAAGATTGCAGAAGCCACACTTGCGTTACTAAAGAAGGGCTATAACAAAGAATACGACCCAGGTTTTGAAGATTTATTTTTCATGATCGAATCCGACCTTTCTAACGCTATCGGACCAGAGCTCGTTGGGAATATGCACATTGCGTTTAGCCGAAATGATATGGATACGACGATGTTTCGTATGTTATGGCGTCAAAAACTATCCGAATGGATCGAGCAAATTAATGATCTTAGAGAAACCTTACTAGAATTAATCGATGAACATAAAGAAACCGTTATGCCCGCGCATACACACAATCAACAAGCCCAACCAACAACGCTAGCTCATTACTTACTGGCTGTTGAAAATAACCTCCAACGAGATGTGGAGCGAGGGATCGCTTTATACAACCGGATTAACCATTGTCCTATGGGAGCCGCCGCTTTGGCAACGACTGGTTTTGATATTGACCGCTACGAGATGAGTGATCAGCTTGGCTTCTCCTCACCTTTGCCCAACTCCTATGATGCCATCTCTGCCTCAGACTTTATGCTCGAAATTGGAAGCGTCTTATCCATTTCCTTAAGTACTCTTTCACGCTTCGTATACGACCTCATGTTTATGGCAACTAACGAAGTCAATACGTTGCGATTGCATGACCAACACGTGCAAACATCTAGCATTATGCCTCAAAAAAGAAATCCGTCCGCATTAGAACATACACGTGCTTCTATTAGTAAAGCTATAGCTGAATTACAAGGCTGTTTTACCGTTGCTCATAGTGTCCCTTTAGGAGATATCGTGGATATTGGCGATGACATTCAACCACCTCTTCTATCTGGAGTCGACCATACTTATGGGATTCTCGCAATTTTAACAGAGATTCTTCAACATGCTTCCTTTAATAAAACAAAACTTTATCAGAGTGCTGAGGATGGGTTTTCGACCGTCACGGAGCTTGCGGATGTCCTAGTGAGAAATCATAGTGTTTCTTTTCGAACCGCTCATAAAATCGTCTCTGAGCTTGTAAAAGAGTTGACAAAAAACGGACAGGACATTCGTCAAGGAAATGCTGATCTTGTCAATTTTATCGCAAAGAAAAAGGTAAATGTCACACTTTCCTTATCCAAGAATGAATTCAAACGAGCCATAGATCCAAAAGGTTTTGTTGCTGTACGAAAGACCCTTGGGGGGCCCGCTCCTCGGGAAGTTGAGCGACAATTAAATGCCGCACATCTCACCTTAAAGAAAGATCAAAATTGGATAGCCGGAACTTTCCATAGCCTTAGCCAATACTCTACCAGGTTAGAGGAAAACGCGAAGCTATGTGTAAAGGATAATCACTCTGTTTAAAACAAGGGGGAAGCGAAGATGAAAAAAAGGTTGCTACAAGCAGGTGTATTGTCGTTAGCTGTCTTTTTAGCCGCGTGTGGCGGAGACAGTGAAACAGAAGGAGAGGCAACAGGCGACGACAACGGGGATTCAACAGAAGTTGATGAAGATGTGGGTGAAGGTGACGAGGTTGTTGAAATTGAGTATTGGCAATACCACTTTGATTCAAAGGTAAAGCTGATGGATGAACTGATTGAAGAGTTTGAAGAAGAAAACCCAGGTATTAAGGTCAAACAAACGACCTTTCCTTATGACCAATTTAATGAGCGCGTCGCTGCCCAAGTGCCAGCTGGACGTGGTCCTGATGTCATTAACCTTTTCTACGGCTGGGTCCCACTCTATGTAGATTCAGGTTACTTACAGCCGCTTCCTGATGATGCATTTTCTCATGAGGAGATTGAAAATGAATTTTTCCCAATGGTTGAGTCGGTTAAACTCGATGGCGAATATTGGACAATTCCAACTGCTGTTCGAACGATCGCGTTATTTTACAACAAAGACTTGTTTGAAGATGCAGGTTTAGATCCGGAACAGCCGCCACAAACATGGGATGAGCTTGTCGATTATTCGATCCAACTTACACAACGAGATGATAATGGTCGCCTGCAGCAAGCAGGGATGGCTTGGGAGCCAAGTCAACAAGGCCACCACTGGTTTAGAGATGCTCTTCTTTATCAAGCTGGTGGCGAAGGTTTAAGTGAAGATCGCCAAACAATTCTTTGGGATGATACGGACGCCGGCCTGGAAGCTTTCAACTATTGGCTTGATTTCCCACTCACACATGAAGTAGCCGAACGTGATTTTTATACCGATGACGTAACGGCCTTCATGACAGGGCACGCCGCGATGAATGTGGACGGCTCTTTTCGAGTCGGAACCCTTCAAGCAGACGCACCTGATTTGAATTATGGCATTGCTCCGCTTCCTTCCAAAGATGAGAAATCTACACAGGCATCATTCTGGAGCAATGGGATTACATCCAATGTTGAAGGAGAAAAACTCGATGCCTCCGTTAAGTTTCTCGAATTCTTAACGACTGAAGATGTGATGGATCGTTGGTTAGACGAAACCGGTGAACTTCCTGCCAGAGAATCTGTTGCTCTTCAAGATCAGTATTTAGACCATGAACTGTACGGTGCTTTTATTGAACAATTGCCTTATGCCAATGCCCACTTTTTCGTCGATGAAAGCCGCGAGCGTGATTTGGCGATTCAAGCTGTAGACCGTGTGCTATTACAAGGCGTCGACCCTGAAGAAGCCTTTGAAGAATTCGTAGAGTCAACACAAGCACTCTTTGACGATTACTGGGAAAACCGATAAACAACTCAGAAGCCTGGAAGGTCGATGTTTGTATCGGCCTTCCTTCCAATAGGAGGTCTTTTTATGGCTGAACAATCATACGAAACGAACCAGCCTTTACAACCTAAACCTAAGCCTAAAAAACGAAAACCAAGACTAACCTTAAATCAAAGTAAATACCTTTTTGTTTACGCTTGTTTACTCGTGCCACTACTTTTCTATATCACAATTCGCTTTATCCCAACGCTATATACATTCAATATCGGCTTTCGTGAGTGGAATATCCTCTCACCTGAACAGCCCTTCATCGGCTTCGAAAACTATGTAGCCTTGGCACAAGACCCTGTTTTCCGGAAATCACTCATTAATACGTTTATTTTTATCTTCTTTGGTGTGTTGGGACAAGTCGTCATCGGTCTCGGTGTCGCCTTACTGTTGCAACGGATCAATAAATTTGTAGGCGTCTTTCGCGTGATTTATTTTATCCCTTACGTCACGAGTATTGTAGCGGTGAGTTGGGTGTTCCGCTGGTTGTTTATGAACAACGGGTTTGTAAACGAGATGCTCGTAAACCTAGGACTCCCTGCGCAATTATTTTTAAACTCTCCGAACCAAGCAATCTATATCATTATCGCGACAATGGTGTGGCAGGCTCTCGGTTTTCAAATGGTTATCTTTTTGGCCGGCCTTGAAAATATTCCGAAGACCTTTTATGAAGCAGCCGAAGTGGATGGAGCAAACAGTTGGCAAAAGTTTAAATCTGTCACGTTCCCTTTACTGAATCCAACGATCGTCTTCTCCGTCGTTATTGGAAGCATTAATTTTATCCAAGTATCCTTCACTCAAGTTGTCAACATGAGTGTCGACAGTGCCGGTGGGCCACTTCAATCAACGCTGACGATTGTCGTTTACATTTACCAGCTTGCATTCAGACAATTCAGCATGGGAATGGCTTCTGCAGCTACCGTCATTCTATTCCTTATCGTGTTAACCATTACGATCATTCAAATGAAAGTCTTATCTAAGAAGTTTGATTACTAGAGGGGAGTGCAAATCAGATGAATAAGCGTACGAAATCAGCCATTGTCTACACACTATTAATCTTAGGATCGATCATCATGATCTTCCCGTTTATCTGGATGGTCTCCACTTCCCTCAAAACACCGCTTGAAGTCTATTCTTTAAACATCATTCCTGATAACCCAACCTTTGAAAACTACCGAAGAATTTTTCAGGATACACTATTTGGGAAATGGTTTATTAATAGTCTGATCATCGCAATTGTGACGACCATCAGTGTTGCTTTTTTTGATACGCTTGTCGGCTACATTATTGCAAAGTATAAATTTATCGGGAAAACGATTATTTTTATCGCTATTTTAAGTACATTAATGGTTCCAACAGAAATGCTGATCATTCCTTGGTATTTGATGAGTTCTGAATTTGGCTGGACTGATAACTATTGGGGGCTGCTTTTCCCAGGACTGATGACCGGGTTCGGGGTGTTCTTGATGAAGCAATTTATGGAGTCGATTCCAGATGACTTATTAGACGCAGCCCGAATTGACGGTTTGGGCGAATTTAAAATCTTTATGAAGATTGCCATTCCACAAGTGTGGCCTGCAATCTCAGCACTCTGTATCTTTACGTTTTTAAGTAACTGGAACGCCTTTTTATGGCCACTCATCGTCATCGAGTCACCAGAAATTTTCACCTTACCAGTCGGCCTCTCCTTCTTTGCATCCGGAGAATTCGAATCACGCTGGGAGCTTATCATGGCCGGTGCTACTATTACTGCTCTACCACTCATTCTAGTATTCTTCCTTCTGCAACGACATATTATTAAAGGCATTACATTGACCGGGATGAAGTAGGTGCCTGACCCCCGGTGCTGTGCAGAGGTAGAGTGTGAAAGCTATTTAGATTCCGAGAATACACCCCTGTACCGTATGACAAACGCAAAGCAATAAAAGCCAAAAACACCTCCATTAAGCAGGGTAGGAGGTGTTTTTGGATCATTTACAACTATAAGAAGAGGCTGACTTATTTCATTTTCCGTAAACTGGGAAGTCGACAATCCCTAAACGTTAAACAAAACTTTTTGGGCTTGTATAGCTGCTCCCATTAAGATCCCAGAGTCACCTAATCTGGAAAAGATGATTTTAGCCTGCTTTTTATCAGGTTCAGTAAGATACATTTTAGATTTTTCTTCAATTAACTCCCTTATTTCTATGTAATTCTTTAATAACGTGCCACTTAACATCAGAATCTCGGGGATGTATGGATAAACGATATTTCTGTTAGATCTATACCAATTTTATAAAACGCATTTTCCCGAATATCGAGTATGGTGGAAGTCTTAATTGCACTTATATATTATTTCTTTAGAGAAATGAGACTTTTTAAACATCCCCCAATATGCAAATCCTGTTTTTAGTTATATAATCGAGGATGTATTGGAGGGTTGCCGGAATGAAACGTAAAAGATTTATCGCTTTACTCATATGTTTCACTTTAGCAACGATTCTTCTTAGTAGTGGATACAGCACAGTGAACGATATTTCCCCTTTGAATGCTTTGGATACCGTTCATATGTATGAGATTGGAACTGATACATCCTTTCCTTATGATTCCGATAAACTGTTCACTTATGTCTTCTTGGTGTTAACTGCAGCTAATCTATTAACGAAATTAATTTTATCGTTACATCAGTATCCAGATTGGCATTTTAAAAGAATAATAATATTGTTAATACCTATCTATTACGGAGCTGATTATATCGATCATCCCTTTTATCGTATCTATTAAAATATGATTTTAAAGGGGGCGATCATCGTGATGATCATTCGATTAATCGCTGTTGGTGTTCTTTCCACTTCAGCTTTAAGCATTTTTTCCTTCCAATCGATCGAACTTGTCAAAGCAATGATGGAAATTGTAAAAGGTAATTAAGTGGAATTAAAGTGCCTGACCCGCACAGCTTTAAAGTGATAAAGAATAAAAAGTCAACATTAAAGCTATTGGCAGGTTGCCAATAGCTTTCTTATTATAGTTTTATTAAGTTAGTCTGATATATTTGACTCAGCGCTTTTACCTACTCTACTTTGTTTAATAAATCCATTGCCTCACTTGAACTTTCAACTGTTAGTAACTGCTCTCTAAAAGATTCATCCATTAGCTTTCTGGAGAGCATTTGGAGGATTTTCAAATGTTCATCCCCGGCGCTTTTTTCAGGAACGGCAATCATAAAAATTAGCTTGGCATCTTCTCCGTCCATGCTTTCCCAATTTACTCCGTCTTTTTTGATGCCAAAAACGACTTTCGGCTCAAGGACTGCGTTAGACTTTCCATGGGGAATCGCAATTGTGAAACCAATTCCAGTCGATCCTTCTTTTTCACGTTTTAAAATCGCTTTTTTAAACTTTCGCTTTGACTTCAGCGCACCGTTATCATCTAGCTTTGTAATTAACTCATCCAGGATATCTTCCTTCGTATTCCCGCTTAACTGAATATCAATTAATTGTTCGCTCGTTAAATCTGTTAATTTCATCGAAAGCAACTCCTCTCAAGCTATTGTACATTTTTCTTTAAAGCATTCGCTGTTAACGCAGTGACAAATGACCCAATGATAATAGCTACAAAAAACATCACCACTCCATTGACGGCACCAAATGCGGCGACAACCGGTCCTCCGTGCGGCACATTGTTACCAACGCCTGCAATCATTGCAATAACCGCACCTACGATAGCTCCTGCCATGTTAGCTGGAATGACTCTTAATGGATCTTTCGCAGCGAAAGGAATGGCACCTTCAGATATCCCAACGGTCCCCATCGCTAATGCCGCTTTACCTACTTCTCTCTCAGGCCCTTCGTATTTTCTCTTTGCGAGTAACGTAGCTAGTCCCATTCCAAGCGGAGGGATACAGATCGCGACTGCAATTGGACCCATAATTCCAATATTTCCTTCTACAACCATAGCGGCTCCGAACAGGAAGGCTACCTTGTTTACCGGTCCTCCCATGTCAAAGGAAATCATCGCACCTAAGATAATCGCAAGTAAAATGGAGCTTGCACCTTGCATGCTAGATAACCAATCTGTCAAACCGTTAAAAATTCCGGCAACTGGTGCCCCAATAATGAGAATAAAGCTTGCCGCTACAACGATTGAAGCTAGTAAAGGAATTATCAAAATCGGCATAATGGGTTGAATAACCGCAGGAACCTTCCATGACTTGATCCATTTGGAAATGTAACCTGCTAAGAAACCAGCAATAATTCCACCTAAAAAGCCAGCATCTGCTTCTGGGCTCCCGTAAAAACTGCCGTTTGCTGCTATAAAACCACCGATCATACCAGGAGCTAGTCCAGGACGATCTGCAATACTCATGGCAATAAAGCCGGCTAAGATCGGAACCATAAACATAAACGCAGCGTCACCTACGTCTAAAATAGCTTCCCAAATCGAGCCTTCTTCCACTTGCAAACCTGTTTCAGTTGCTGTTCCACCAATCGCAAGAGCTAAAGCGATCAATAGCCCACCAACGACTACGAATGGAATCATGTAGGATACACCATTCATTAAGTGTCTGTAGATTGGGTTTTGCTTTTGTTTACTCTCTGTTTTATGCTCATCAACCGATTTTATTTCTCCTGAAAATACATCTGCTTTACCATCAAGTATTTTCTGTATCAATTCTTCTGGCTTTCTAATTCCTTCTTGTACACCGACTTCAACCAGTGACATACCGCTAAATCTCGATTTATCCACCGTTTTATCGGCAGCGATGATAATACCATCGGCGCTTTTAATATCTTTTTCTGTAAGTTCGTTTTCCACACCGATCGAGCCTTGTGTTTCTACCTTCATTTCTACACCCAATTTATCAGCTGCTTTTTGGATGTTTTCAGCAGCCATATACGTATGGGCGATACCATTTGGACATGAAGTAATAGCGATGATTTTTTTCATGTATGTTACCCCCTTGTTGTTATATCAACACTATACATTGAAAACGCTTACGATAATGTTTGAATTTTTACCGTTACTTACGGCAAAACATTTTTTATATAGTAAGGGGTTTTAAAGCAGTCCTAAAAAGTCTTCAACTTTAATTTGATTTGCTAGCTTTTCAACTAAGGAAGTATTTTCTGTTAGGTTCGAAAATTCATGAAACAGCTTTTTTGTCTTTTGACTATCAGAAAGTTTATTTGCTAAAACAAAAACAACGGAAACCTGTTCATTTTCCCACTGAATCGGTTCCTCTAAAGTGACTACTGCGATGGTTGGTGTGATCACGAGGTCAGGGTCTCCATGAGGTATTGCTACTCCACCGCCTATAAACGTAGACGATGTTTTTTCTCGTTGCAAGGTACTTTTAATATAACTTTTTTTTACTATTCCTCGTTTATATAGTTTTTGCGTAATCGTTTTAATTAGCTCCTCACGCTCATTTATTTCATAGTGAAGAAATATAAGCTCCTCGTTTAAGAAACTCTTTAAGCAAGGGAAGCTTGTTCGATCATCAAGGTTTTTTATAAAGTATTCGATTTTCGTCTGTTCGTGATCAAAAAGCAAAGGTGAAATTTCAATGTGTGGTGTCTCGGTAAGGAGAGGTACCGTTGAGATAATAAAATCGACCTCCTGTTGTTGTTCATAGCTTTTCAACCGAGAAGCTGGTACACACCCCACAATCTCCAAAGAATGAAATTTCCTCTCTATTTTTGTTTTGAGTAATTGAGACATTCCAATGCCCATGGAACAAACGATTAATGCTTTTTTGTTTTCACCACTTAACTGCTGAATCCTCTCTAGTGATGATTGAAAATGTAGTGTTAAATACCCTATTTCATCTTCAGGTATTTGAGACACTCGTGATTCACTTAAGTCAGGAAAAATCGAATAAATGACTTGAAACATATAAGGATACATCTTCTTTATGTCATCAAGCATTGGGTTTGATATAAACAATTGATAATCGATACGATTAAACGTAGCCTGAAGATGAATTTTCAAGCCGGAACTAAGTTGTTTGTCACTTTGAAAATCCAAATTAGTAACGCGGGAGACCTTTGAAATTAGTTCATCGACAAAGGATGAAACGTTACTTCCATACTCAAGCCCCTCTTCTTTTGTTACACCACCGGAAGGTCGTTCATATTTTCCCCCTAAAATTCGTTGGGCAATATACGCCACTTCATTTTCAGGGAATTTTAACGAAAAAATTGGCTCCAGAGTGTCCATCAATTTCTTAGCAAGAATAAATTCTTTTTTATTTTTTAACGACTTTATTTCTTCCTCTGTCATAGGTAAGGGGTTCTTCTGCTTCAAACGTTTAATCGCAATTAACACGTGAATGACTAGGTTTTTTAAAGAGCGATCAGATAAAGAGAGTGGCAATGATTTGTCAAGTGCTTTAACATAGTGCTCGACCGTTGTCCATTCATGATTTTCAAACATATTCGTTACTATTTCAGTCTCCTTACCGGAATTTTCAATATAGCTAAGTAAGGCGGACCGCTTGTTTCGCTCATTACCTTCAACAAGAATACCTACCTTTTGTTTGGCAGTCATTTTAAGGTGAAAGGTTTTTAAAAACTCTTCAATTTGATTAAGATCTCTTTTGATTACGTTTTTATTTACAAAAAAACGTTTAGCTAACTCCTGAATAGTTAAGTTATTTTCCTTATTTAAAATACATTGTAGAATCTCAAACATTCTAGTTTCATCAGGCAGCTTATTTATGTTCACCGCATAAAGGGCGTTAACTAATCGTTTTTGTTCTTCATGATCGACCTCTAAAAGAACACCTTTACTACGCTTCCTAACTAACTTGGCACTTGATTGCTTATTTAACCAATGATCGATTTCTTTAAAATCAGTGCGAATCGTCTTTTCGGAACAAGAGATTTTATCGGCTATTTCCCGTACGAGTAAATGCTGGTTTGGATCTAGGAGAAATAGCCTTAGTATCGACTTTTGTCTGTCATTCATCCTTCTAGCCTCCATTCCTAGTACTATTCTACAAAAATAATCCCAACTGCACAAAAAGGAGGTGCCTGACCCCCGCCACTGTACCGCGGTACAGTGGTGGGGGTCAGGCACCTAAAGTTCCTCATTTTTCATTCTTTGTAGGAGTGGGCTTTTCGATTTGTGGTTGTCTTCTTTTGCTTTTCGACTGATTTCATTTGCGGATATTTGAGCGGTTTTGATGATTTCTTTTTCATCTACTGTTGTAATTTCTCTATTTTTCATAATAAATCTTCCGTCGATCATGACTGATTCTACTTCATTGCCTTTTGCAGAATACACAAGGTTTGGTACGATGTTACGAATCGGTTCAGTAATAACTGGGGATAGGCTTGGTTCTTGTAAATTGACAAGGAGTAAGTCTGCTTTTTTTCCCGTCTTAAGTGAGCCGACTTCATGGTCTAACCCTATCGCTTTCGCTGATTCAATGGTTGCTAGACGGAGGGCTAAGTGAGCTGGAAAAACTGCAGGATCCTGTCTTTTGACTTTATTTAAAATCGAAACGAACTTCATTTCATTAAACATGTTATTGCAATTATTGCCTGGCGCTTGATCAGAGCCTAGTGCTGCCGTTCCTCCTGCCTCAATAAACTCCTGTATCGGTGGAACAATCCCGTCAATGATCCCAATACTTCCTGAACAATTGATCATTGCCGCTCCGCTTTTTGCGACCGACTCTGTTTCTACTTTCGTAGCCTCAGTCAAATGAACAGCGAGTAACCTGCCATTTAAGTAACCGATTTCTTCTAAAAAGGCAATGCTTCGTTTTCCATATCGTTTAATCATTTGGTCAATTTCACGATCACCTTGGGCTACATGCATGTGCAGTTTTGTATCGTATTTTTCTGCTAACGCTTTCATTTCTTTCAGTAATTCTACACTCATCATATCCGGACCGTGGGGGCCAAGCATGCATGTAATTCGGCCAGCTTCTTTTTCATGCCATTCTTCTAGTAGTTTGATATTATTTTGTAATTTCCTTTCACCAATATTTGCGTGAAAAGGGTAAAGTTCTCCGACAGGGATATCCCCGATATCATGAGGAATTTCGTTAACGAGCTCTGCGATCCTCGCCCGCGCTCCAACCTTCACATAGTTGTTAACGATCTCGTTCATATGTGAATCATAATCGCAAAACGTCGTGGTTCCTGCTTTAATTCCCTCTACAATGTTCATCATTGAACCATTCACATGATCTTCTGCTGTGACATGTTTCATAAACGGCCACAATCCTTCTTGCATCCAATTGCCAATGTCTTGAGAAACGCCGCGGAGAATCCCTAAGCCCGTATGGATATGAGCATCAATGAGTCCGGGCATAATGAGCTTATTTTGTGCATCAATAATTTCTTCAGCAGAAAATTGCTGAACAATTTCATCTGTACGACCTACTCCTGCAATCGTATTTCCTTTAACGGCGATCGCGCCATCTTCAATCATACCAACGCCGGTCCCCTCCATCGTCATGACAAAAGCGTTCTTGATAATCAAGTTAACTTTCATTATACAGCACCTCCCTTTCTATTATATTATTTCATATACTTCCTCCCCTTCCAACAAAAAGGAGAAATCTAAGCATATGAAGCTATTGCAAGAAAAGTGCCTGACCCCCACCGCTGTACCACTGTAATGACCTAAATAATCACAACATCGATTCAACTCATACCCATAATCGGGTAGGATGAGGAGTGGTAACTCCCCCTGTACCTCCCACCATAGGGCCGGCTGATAATCTATTGTAATAACTCCGACTTACCACACTCCATCATCGGTCATTTAGCTTTGGCATAGTGATGGAGGATTGAGCTACTGGCGATTCGCCAGTAACCCTTTTATTCTTTGGTTAGAAGATTACTGAAAATCGGCACGTAATTTTTCGAATTGACGCCGATATTGCCAAAAAAAGTGCCTCCCCTCTCACTACTGTAAAACTTTACAGTAGTGGGGGTCAGGCACCAAAAATGTCACCAAATACTTTTTATTAATTATTTGGTCTTCCGATACTTGGGCTGTCTGTAGGAATCTCATTATCGTAAAAAGCTGGATCTACTTCAAAAACTTCGCCATTAGCGAGTCCTAGTAATGTTTCGTAGAGTCCGATGTAGCTTTGTTTAATGAGCATTCCGCTTGATTTTTGGCCGGTATGACCATTTGGGTGTTGTTGTCCGCGTGTTTCATAAAGCATGATTGCTGCATCGTTCATGGAATAGCTTCCGAGCGCTGTTCCAGGTAGGTTAACATCGGGGTATCTGGACACCGCTCCAAATGGTGAATTTCCTTTTTGCAATGCTTGATACACGTAACTGTTCACTTGCTTAGAGAGTTCTAGTGATTCTTCGCTCACTTGATAGTCTTGTCCGTCATAACTTACCACATTATCTTCGTCAACGACTTGTGCAATTAGTTGTAGTGTGTTTAATCTGTCATCGTCCTCTGATACTGTGTTGCTATAGCGGTGGTGGTGATCAATAAAGAGGTCTGGCTGGAGTTCCTCAAACACGTCTCTTGACGCTCTTGCTTCTGGTGACACGAAAAATCCTGGCTCTGAACCGACCCCTGGTAACAGGTCAGTGTTTTCTTCGTTTAATTCAAAAGAAAGGTCTGGGTGGAAATCACGGTTTACATCATAGCCTAGTTCACCGCTAGCCCAATCCGTTCCATGATACCAAGGAGCCGGTGCATCAGCAGAAAGCCCCCACTCTTCAGGTGTCCATTCTTGGAAGTTTCTACGCTGTTTCGCTTGTCCTTCTTCTCTTTCAATAATTTGAGCACCATCCGGGTTTAACATCGGTACGATCCATACAGTGACATTATCAAGGATTGTTCTAATATCCTGGTTGTTACTCGTGGCAAGTTGTTGGATGAGGTCGATCGCTGCCTCCGTTCCCCCTTGCTCATCACCGTGAATTTGCGTTTGGAGGAACACTTTAGGGTTATCCGTATCTGCTTCACCAAATTTCGCAACATAAATCGGGTATTCGTCCCGTGCGGAGTGTCCGACTACCTCTAACTCCATACGCCCCTCTCGTGCACGGTCCTCAATTTGCTCGAGTTTCTTATGTAAATCCTCAGGGTCCATAAACCTTTCAAGCTTTGTTTCCTGTCCCGGCTGAATCCAAGGTCCGTTAGGTTTTGATTGTGATTCCGCAAATGCCGGCATTGCAGTCGTAAAGAATAATGCCATAACCATTACAAGGTACAACAATTTTTTCATAAAAGAAGCCTCCCTTTTCAGTAAGTATGGCTTAATCTTACGCATTCCGAAATATCTACGTCAAGAAAATTCAGAAAAATGTGATATTATGTCTAATGATTGTCGAAAAACGCCTTTATTTCTATTAAAAAAGGGCTAGAAAGACACTAGTCCTTTCTGCCCCAAGAGGTGATTTTCATTTGATTCTCTGACTTGTGTTTACTAGTAGAGACATTGTATTTCAACAAAAAATCAGGGTTTTTTGAACAGTAATAGCCCACTTTTCTACCCAACCCTACTTTTTTCTACATAAAATCGAACTTTTCTACACACAACCAAAAACCTATTCAACTTCCTCAAGCCACAGCACACTCGTCACCCCGCGCGGATAATACTTACTTCCTGCAATCTTACCGGAAATAATTTGATCACTCCAACTCCATACGGATAATGTCGGATGAGTTAGCCAAGCTACATGGGCTGCATCGGCTTTTTCTCCCTGCTCATCCCATTCCCATCCAAGAATCTCTCGGGCAATGAATTGACTTAAATAGATTTTACTTAACCATGAGTTATCACTAGTTGATGAGATCTTCCAGCCGCCATCCTCAAACAGACAGACACCTTCTTTGAGAACGGTACTCAAATGAGTTTTCAACGTCCGAATATAGGAACCGAAACGTCCATCGGGTTGAAGAGCTTCTTCACAATTCGTGTAATATGGAAAAACAAGGCCTTCAATTGCTGGAATTATTTTAGAATCATTTCCTTCTCCGATTACTGCTGGGATGTACCCGTCTTCTGTCACATTCGCAACAATCGTGTCGGCGCATTTTTCAGCTTGCTCTCCAGCAACTTTCGAGCGATCTGCCATCTCATAGTCAGCAAACAACTTTTCAAGTGCTACATAAGTGGCCCAGCACTTCCCTGCCAAGTATATATTATTTCTCGCTTGACCAAGTGAAACATCCAAGCTGTCATAGGTGGTAATCTCGGCGCCACCCATTACGCGAGTAGAATCAAGCCCCATGACTCCGTTACGCTTACCAGCTTCCGGATGATCACGGTTAAGCATACTTTCAAAACAATGTTCAAATATATCCAAATTTGCCTTAAACCATTTCTGATCATTCGTTTGCTCAACATAAACAGCCGCGCATAACACCCAATTGACGAGCTGTTCGTGCGTCATATGAGAGAAGCATCCGTCTAGTCCATACAGTTCATAAGAAGAATAGCCGGGACGGGAAATCGTGTTTGAAACGCCCATGTCATGGGTAAAGCTAATGCCGCCTGGAAATACTTTTTTTTCTCCAGGAAAGCGGACATGGTCCTCGTAACTAAATCGTTTAACAAACATGTCCAACTCGTTTTTTACGGTCCAAGGATTCATCTTTATTTCGAAAAATAACTGATCGACTGTTAAATCAAACGTGTTCATCATCCGATATTCGCCTTCGTTGATTACCCAAAAAGGCTCACCATCGACATCAAGGAATTGCGATGACCCGTAATAACTGCGAATGGAGTGTGCGAGCATAAACTTTTGGTCCTCCGAAAGTCCTTTTCTCTCCACCATTTGATTGGCTCTTCCAGCTCGCTCAGTGATCGCTTCAAAGTTTTCTAGGGTAAAGGCTGCAACATCTTCAATGTTTGAGAAGTACCTTGTGTAATAATAAGAAGCGTCAAGCCCAGCTGTCACATAACCTCCGCGGTAAAAACTAATTGTAAATCGATACGTTTTTTTCGTACGAGCAGGAACGTCCATCACAAGAGCGCCAATTGGTCCCAAGCCAAACGTCCAGTTTTCTTCAAAAGGCGTCGTTAAAATGTTTTCCATACTAAAGTGCAGCGCAGATTTTACATCTGGATGATCCGAGGCAATCGCAGTCAATCGTCCTTGACCAACACCCGTTAGCCCGTCACACGTATCATCAAGTCTACGCATCGAACTATACGGATCACTTCCTTCATACCCAAAAAATGCCCGTCTACTTCGGTTACTTTTCGTGTTATCGATTGTCAATTCAGCAACAACCGAAGGTACGACCGTAAGCTTCATGTCATCGTCACTAGCTGAAGCAGGATCTGGCACCGAACTCGTTTGAGAATAAATCGTAAACTCGAGATCCCCCGCACACCAACGATCCGTGCCTAACTGAAAGTCACGTGTGACCTCATCTTTCGCAAACGGCTGGATAATCTTTGGTTTGTCAGGGTCCGGATCAGGATTTTCGATATCATACCGCTTACTTTCGTCTTCATCATCGGCTGATGCGAAAAATGGAAGCGCGTCGTACATTTCCCCTTGCTCAGCGGATTCTAACCCAATATAGACATTCTTCTTTGGAGAGCGCCCCAACTCCAAATCGAGTCCCCCGCCACTTCCCGGAAATCCGAGCGTAAAGCTTGAAAACGCTCCAATTGGTGAATGATGTGCATTGAAAAACTGATTTTTCCCCATGAAATCGCCTACTTTCTTATATGTTTACCCCTTAACCGACCCAGAGGTAATTCCCTCGACAATACGGTTACTCAAAATAAAGAATACAATTAAGATTGGTATAATACTGATCATAAGCGTAGCTCCGATCGCTCCCCAATCCGTTGAATACTGTCCAATAAAATTTTGAATTCCAACCGTGAGCGTTTTATATTTATCAGAACTAATGAACGTATTGACAAAAACAAACTCATTCCAGTTGTAAATCATATTAATAATCGCTGTCGTTGCAAGTACCGGAGCCGTCATCGGCAAGATGATTTGGAAAAACATCCGGTGAATCGAACATCCATCCATAATCGCCGCTTCCTCTACTTCTCGAGGCAATGTGTAGTAGAAACCGAGTAAAATCATGATTGTAATCGGCAAATTAAACGCTGTATAAGTCAAGATGATCGACAGCGGGTGGTCCATTAAATTGACATTTAAAAAGAAATTAAAGAGCGGGATTAATGTAGAGTGCACGGGAATCATCAACCCGACCATAAATAAACCGAGTACAAGCTTATTAAATCGCCACTTCATTCGGGTAATCGCAAACGTTACGAAGCTTGCAAGTAAAACAGTCAGGATAACAGCAGAACCAGTAACGAACACACTATTGAAAAAATATTGACCGATATTTCCTTCCGTCCACACCTTCACGTAATTTTCCCACTTCGGTTCTGTCGGTAAAGCTAACGGCGGTAAATTAAAAACTTCCTGGTTATTTTTTAGTGAAAAAAACAACAACCAGATCAATGGAAGAATTTGCACGACAGCTACTATTAGTAAAAACATATAGAGAATCCCTTTCGCCAGTCTTGATAACAATGGCTTACCGGGGGAAGTTCGCACTGGTTTCCCACTTGGCACGATCGTTTTTTGTTGTTCTAATCCTTTTTCCATCACGAGACCTCCCGCTTATTAATATTGAACTTCATCTTCTTTAGAGGCTGTTACTTTGCGGATGAGCCATGTAACAACTAAACAAATGACAAGTAAAAAGAAGCCGATTGCGCTTCCATACCCAAAGTCATTTGTACTGAAAGCTTGCTTGTACATGTAAGAAGCCATCACTTCGCTCGCACCGTTGGGCCCGCCCTCGGTCATAACATAAATTAAATCAAAATACTTTAGTGACCCGACAACCGCTAACACAATGGTCACTTTAATCACCCCTGAAATAAGCGGAAGTTTAATCTTATAGGCAATTTGCCAAGGGTTAGCCCCGTCAATTCTCGCTGCCTCTACTAATTCATTTGGAATATTTTTAAGTGCTGCATAATAAATCAAAATATAAAAACCTGCGTACTGCCAAATGATCGGGATAATGATCGCAAATAACACAATCGATGAGTCCGCAAGCCATAACGGCGGGTTTTCAATTCCGATCGCTGTGAGGAAACGGTTCATCACTCCACTCGATGGATGATAGATTCTCATCCAGAGCTGCGCGATTGCAACTGACGATAGCAGCATTGGAATTAAATAGATTTTCCGAAATAAATTCGCACCTTTAATATTTCCAGCCAATATCACTGAAACAAGCAAGTAAGCTCCTAAACTCAACACAGAGAAAACGGCTAGCAATAATGAATGATAAGCACTTCTCCAAAACATTGAATCCGAAAGTAACGCGATATAATTGCTTAACCCGATAAATTCCATTTCCCCGATGCCGTCCCAATTCATTAAACCGTAATACCCAGTTAACACAATCGGGACATAAACGAGGATTAACAGTAAAAGGAATGCTGGCAGAACGTACAGTGCGATGACTTTTTTGTCCGACATGACACGATCCATTCGATATCTCTCCCTTCAGTAACTAGTAATAAGAACAGTGAGTAGCGGTCTTTTATTAAGGCTCTTTTCGCATAGATTGTTGTTATTTATTGATAAATCGAAGGAGCGAAGGGCGGCGACTCTTGCGGGAAAAGAAACAATGGTCTTCTTGCGACGAGGAACCGCAGGAGCAGAGGTTTCCGAACGAGGACGCTGAAGCGTTGCCCCCAGCAAAGAAGACATTGTGAATCCGAATCAAGTGAAGGAAGAACTAATGTCGCACTTATGCCCTAGGGTGAAAGCGTCCGCCAGTAGCGGACTCGAGCGACAATTTTACCAAAAAGCAACAATCTTTTAGAAAACATCCTTGAGATGAGCGGCGTGAAGATAGCTGTCCGCTCTATCCTTTCTTACTTCACAAGAAAGGGCATATCAGATAAGCAGATATGCCCTTTCCTAACCTGAATCTATTCTTCTTCTGCTAAAGCTTCTTCATGTGCTTTGGCAAAGTCTTCAGGTGAAATTTCATTACCGAACAGCGTTTGAATCATATCTAAATGCGTATCCGCCACACCGGCACTCATTTGTACATCTGCAAACAGCGTAATGTTTGTTGCATTGTTTAATTCATCTAACACTTCAATGTAAAGGTCTGGTAAATCAACGGCATCTGTATCTACCTGTGTTCCAGGAATCACGCCAGCGTCTTCAACAGACTGCTCTCCCCAGCGCTCGACAAAGTACTTCACAAAATCCTTTGCTTCATCTTTCACATCTGAATTTTCAGCAACAAATAATCCGACACCCGGTCCACCAACCCAGCTATTGATGTCTCCTTGTCCGCCTTCAATCGTAGGAAACTTCATAATCCCGACACTGTCTCTAAATTCTTGAGGTACGTCTTCATTCGTTGTAAAGTTCGGTAAATCCCAAGAGCCTACAAGGTACATCGCCGCATTTCCATTCATGAACTCTGATTTTGCTTCTTGGTCAGACAACCCGTTGTAACCCCTAACAAAGGCGTCCATATCCACTAAGTTTTGAACCTCCTCTGCTGCATCGATTAAACTTTGATCTTCAAATGAGCCACTACGATCGATCGCGGAATTAAGTACTTCCTCGCCCCCAAATCGATCTGCAAAGTACATATACCATAACGACCCAGTCCAACGATCCCTGTTTCCAAGTGCAATAGGCGTTACATCATTTTCAACAAGTGTCGAAATGACCTCTTGAAATTCGTCGTACGTTTCTGGAACTTCGACACCATTTTCTTCAAAGATCGCTTTATTATAATAAATCGGTGCGATATTTAATTCCAAAGGCAATGCATACGTTGTATCGTCCATTTCGTACGCTTCTCGTGTTCCGGCTACAAAGGATTCGTTTAAGCCATCCTCTACAACATCATCTAGCGGTGCAAAGAGATTTCCGTTCACATAAGGCTCCATAAACCCTGCTGGCCACGTCATTCCTACATCCGGTAGTTGATTGGAAGAGGAGATAACTTGGAGCTTGTTTTTGTATTGTTCATTCTCTAATACTTCCAACTCTACCGTGACGTGAGGATGCATCTCTTCAAATTCATCAATAATTTCACTAACAATTCGGTTATGGTCTGCAGAACTACCCGCCGGCCATAAATGCATAAAATCAATCGTCACGTCTTCCTGTCCGTTATCACTTCCACTTTCCCCAGATGCGGAGTCTGAATCACCATCACCACACCCTGCTAAAGCTACAACGGACACTAAGGCAAGTGAAGCGAATAATGTATGCGCTTTCTTGAACAAATGGACAACCCCCTCGTTTTTTTACTGTAACTAAAGTTTAGCACTGGTTAATCGATCAAATAAGGTAACAACCATTGGGGGAAATGCCACTATTTTTAGATTTAACTTTTTATTTTGAATATTCTCTCCTAAATTGACTCGGCGTTTTCCCTTCGTATTCCTTGAACAATTTAATAAAATACTTCGAGGTCTGATAACCAACTTCATCAGAAATTTCTGAAACTGTGAAATCACTGTTGATAAGAAGGTTCTTTGCATTTTGCAACCTCCGCCGGGTGACATATTCGCTAAATGTCATGTTCGTCTGTTCTTTAAATAACACGCTAAAGTAGCTCGGGTTTAGGTGAGCTTGTTTCGCTACGTCACTTAAGCTAATTTTTTCTTGTAAGTGCTCATCGACAAACTTTAACGCGACATGAATTGGAGAGCGGGCCTCTTTTTCAAGCTTCGATATATCAATAAGCCGGTCGTCCATTACTTTTTTGATCAAATCTTCACGTTCCCGTTTTTCCTCTACCTCTAATGCTTTTTCCACTGCATCAATTAGCTCTTGTTTTTTAATCGGCTTAAGTAAATAATTCAATACCCCTAAGCGAATGGCTTCCTGAGCATAATCAAATTCAGAATAAGCTGAGATAATAATGACCACCGGCTTTTCATCGATCTCTTCGAACGTCTCCAAAAGCTTTAGTCCTGTCATTTTAGGCATTTGAATGTCGGTAATTAACAAATGTACGTTCTGCTTGTTGAAAATCTCGATCGCTTCATCCCCGCTTGCTGCAGTTTCAATATCAACCCTTCCCTCAGCCCACTTATCCAGCGTTCTCTTCAGCCCCTGCCTCGTTTTCGGCTCATCATCGACAATTAATATCGTCTTTGGATTGATCATACAAAGCCTCCGTTCATTGGTATTTCCAGAGTCACAACCGTTCCTTTGCCCACTTCGCTTGTAATTGAAAGTTCTCGGATATTCGCGTCGTTATAATAAAGCCGCAGTCGCTTATTGACATTCGGAATCGCCATTCCATTGCCTTCCTCAGAAGGTACACGCTCGCTTTCCAACGCATTTAATATGTCATTTATTTTCGATTGGGTAATCCCTGGACCGTTGTCTTTTATTGTCATCACCAATTTTGATAAATCGTCTGTTGGAATGGCCTCAATTTCAACGAACCCTTCCCCGTCTTTATTCCCAATTCCATGTAGAATCGCATTTTCAACGATCGGTTGAATAAGTAGTTTAGGGATTTTCACTGTTTCATAACCAGGAGTTAGCGAAACCTTCCAAGCTAATCGGTCTTCAAATCTCATTTTCATTAATTGCATGTAACGCTCAATATGATCAAATTCATCTTTTATATTCACCCAGTCAGCTTGTTGTGGGCTGCTAATCGTATACCGAAACAGATCCGACATTGCAAGAACATTATCTGCAAGCTCATCTTCCCCTTTTTCATCAAGCGACCAATACAGCGCCTCTAACGTATTGAAAAGAAAATGAGGGTTGATTTGCGCTTGCAAGGCTTTAAGTTCGCTCCGGCTTCGAATGATTTCTTTTTCATATACAGCCTGCATAAGGTGGTTCATCGTTTCGACCATTTGGTTGTACGTTTCAATTAATTCGTTAATTTCGACGGTCGGTGAAATTTCCTTACTTGGCTTTAAGGCCCCTAACTTTCCGTAACGCATCGCTTTCGTCAACTTCAATATCGGACGTGTAATCACTGTTGAAAGGAGAAAGGAAAACAAAAAAAACACGCCAAACCCCGCAGCCGCTGAAAATAACAGTGTTGTTCTAAGAACAGAGACATCCTCTGTCACCGTATTAATCGGTGTTAAAATGACCGTTTGCCATCCGGTGATGTCAGATGTATGTTTCACTAACATATAATCCGTGTTTTCAATGGTGACGGTTTGTTCCTCTCCGTTTAAAAGCTCCTCAACGTCCCCCTCGTAATTTGACGTCATCGTATTTGCTTGTTCGTCGACTAAAATCATATATTCATCTTCTTCTGACGGCTCATCAAACTCAAGGTATGTATCCCTCACACGTACAATCAAATATCCTCCCGGAGAAAACCAACGGTCAACTAAATTAATCTGTTTTAAACCGAGGAAAAAATCAGGATTACTCGGGTCGCGTCCCACCCAAACAAATCTGCCATTTTCTTGTCTTGCTTGTTCAATCGACTTCACATTTACCCTTTGAGGTAAATCCGCTTCATTTAACGGAAACAGCCGCGCGTAATTTGGCAAATAAATTTCAAATGAATCAATGCCATTAGAATAAGCGACGTACGAGTTTACGATTTGCATAATCGCTTGTCTTTGATCAAAACTAGCAGATTCCCCTTCTAAATCTTCTAATAGCAGTTGCTGTACGAACGAATTGGTTGCTACTTGGGTAGTCATCAAATCAACATGCTCATAAAGCGCTTCCATTCTACTACTCGCTTGTACTGCCGTCTGCTGAATTTGCCTTTCCGCATTGGTTTTTAGTAAAGTGGAAACCGTGTTATACGCAAGTCCCCCTGCAAAAAACAACACAATCGCCATCACAAACACAAAAATAACGAAAATCTGATTCCGTAATGTATTCCATTTACTCAATCGCTCCCACACAACTAGCGCACCTTTCGTAATAGAAAATGGTATAATAAAAGTCATTTCAGCAATAAATAGTTGCAATCTTCGTAAAAATCTTTTCCATTATACCATTTCATAATTCCGAGTAAACATGTAACCATTTGGAAATCAGGTTGATGAAGAAAGGTAGTAAATAAATATATTAATATAATAATGTTTGCTAATTTGGAGGAATGAATCATGCAAGGGAATGCATTTGCAGGAGGGTTATATAAAACATCAGAGTGGATCATGAGGCTCGCTTACTTAAACTTATTGTGGATATTGTTTTCTGTTTTAGGGATTGTCGTACTTGGCTTTTTCCCAGCAACTGTAGCGATGTTTGCTATTGTACGAAAATGGATAAAAGATGATGAGGATCTCCCTGTTTTCACGGAATTTCTCTCTAACTATAAAACTGAATTTTTCAGAAGTAACTTACTAGGATTAGTTATTATTGCTATAGGGGTACTTCTCTTTTTCGACTTTCAACTACTAAGTCATTACTCCGGAGACTTTATCCAAATCCTTTTTTATCCTTTGCTATCGATCGCAATCATTTTATTGCTCACTTTGCTTTATCTGTTTCCGGCCTATGTACACTATGAGGTCAACCTTTTTCAATTAGTCAAAAATTCATTGATCCTGATGATTTTAAAGCCGATTTCGACTATTTTAATGCTGATCACCACTGTCTCCTGGTTTTTAATCTTCAGTTGGATTCCAGCGCTAGCTTTTTTCTTCGGTGGAAGCTTGCTTTCGTATCTCCTAATGCAAATCAGCTATGCTGCGTTCATGAAAGTAGGGGAGGCGCGGGGCTAGCTAAGTGGTGTTGTGTGCGGACGAGCCAACCTTTAAGAAAAACCGCATATGATCTTTTTTAAAAACAGCGTTAGCTTCCGCCGCATATTTTTAAGTCTCAAGGATGCTGGGTTCCCTTAAAGACGCGCGGCGTGAAGGTAGCTGTCCGCTCCATACTTTCTTTACTCTCAAGATTCAAGCTCCCCAACGCCTTCTTCCCTTTTGAAATCCCACATGATCCGCCATTCCCCATCCTCTTTTGTCACGTAGGTGTGCTGAATGAACTGAAAGTAGCCGTACTTCCCTTCATAGTTTTTAGTAACGATAATTTGATAAACGTCTACCGGCTCTGCATCATCGGTCATTTGCCAGCTTTCTTTTTTCTTCGGTTTCGATAACGAATAAGTAAACGTGTCCACCCCAAAATGGTTCATAAATACGTGTGAGCGATCTTGAATATAATTCTCAACAGGAAAACGTTGCTTCATATCTGAATGGAGCAGCTCCCATGAAGAGGAAAACTTCGCTTCTTGTTCTAAGGAATAAAATAAATCCACCGTCTTTTCTGCTTGTTTCGCATCAGATCGAATGAGCAAAAAACCTAATAAAATAAGCACCACAATAAGCGCACCAAGAAACATGAAGTTTAGTAAAGGGTTCCTTCTTCTTTGCATCTAAGAAACTTCCTTTCTATTCTCGTCTACATTAGATGATATTCTTCACTTGCCTGAAATATTATGGGCTGTCTTAGAATGGCAGATTCCCGATTTTCCCAAGTGACTTTTGTCCGCGCATTTATTATAATTATTTTTAAGACAAGAAGGAGGTGACAAGTATGGCAGAGCAAGAATTGATGAATTTTTTAACAGAGCAGTTTGGGAGAATGGGCCAAGGTTTCGATGCGATGGACCAACGCTTTGAAAAAATCGAAGTCCGACTCGATAGCATGGATCAACGTTTTGATGCGATGGACCAGCGTTTTGATGCGATGGACCAGCGTTTTGAAAAAATCGAAGTCCGACTCGATAGCATGGATCAACGTTTTGATGCGATGGACCAGCGTTTTGATGCATTAGAATTATCCCAGCAGGAAGATATCGTAACGCTTCTAAAAGTCATCGACAAAAAGCTTGATCATATTCCTCACGATATCGACTACTTACGCAACGTGACAAGCAAGCATGACATGGATATCGAACGAATTAAAAAGCAAGTCGGTTCCTAACCCACATGTGCTGCCCCTTTCAAAAACAAGCCTCAATGATAAGATACCTTTCTTTGAATTTAAAAAGGGACGGTATCATAGATATCGATACCGTCCCTCCTTAATGAAACTTTTATCCCGTATTCACTAACCCAGCAGCAACGCCACTAATTGTCAGCAATACTTCTGTTAACATCTCTTCTGACTGTTCATCTGATTCTCGCATTTTATGAATCAAATCAACTTGTAAGAAGTTAAGTGGGTCGACGTATGGATTACGTCTGTGGACCGATTCTTGAATATTCGGTGTGTGATCGAGTAGCTCCTCATCACCCGAAATGCGCAGCAAAATTTCACGCGTGCGTTTATACTCATCGGTAATGTCCTTGAAAATCCGTTCGCCCACTGCTTGATCCTCGACTAAATCGACATATTCCTTTGCAGTCTGTAGGTCCGCTTTCATTAATGCCATTTGTAAATTATTAATTGTTGCTTGGAAAAATGGCCACGATACATACATTTTTTGCAGCATTTCTAAGTTCTCTTCGCTTTTAGAAACAAACGCGGTTAAACCTGTTCCCGATGCGTACCATGCAGGTAGCATTTGCCGGCATTGTGTCCAAGCAAACACCCAAGGAATGGCACGTAAATCTTCAAAGCGCTCGCTCCCTTTTCGACTCGTCGGTCGCGAACCAATATTCAATTCCTTAATTTCTTTTAAAGGTGTCGCCTGCTTGAAATAAGTTAAGAAATCCTCATCCCCAAAGACAAGAGACTGATATTTTTCCAACGAATAGCCCGAAATTTCTTCCATTGCTTCTTCCCAGTCTTTTTCAACGGGATCCGCATTATGAGACGCTTTTGCTGAGGCTTCCAACAACGCAGATGCAGCTTGCTCAAGGTTACGGAATGCAATATCGCCAAGCATATAGCGTGACGACAGCACTTCTCCTTGCTCAGTTATTTTTACTCCATCTCCTAGCGTTTTTGCTGGTTGCGATAAAATACTGCGATTTAACGGCCCACCGCCGCGACCAAGAGAGCCTCCTCGCCCATGGAAAAATTTCAGTCGAATGTCAAATGCTTTTGCCATATCGTGAATTTCCTGCTGAGCTTTGAATAGCTTCCAATTTGCGGTTAATGTGCCGCCGTCTTTACTGCCATCGGAATACCCGAGCATTATCTCCTGGTGATTTCCTCGCTTCTCGATGTGGTTGCGGTACACGTCCATCTCAAATAAAGTTTTCATAATGTGAGGTCCAGCGATGAGATCATTGACCGTCTCAAGTAAAGGCGCCACGTGAAGACCGCTTTCCACTTCCCCATTTGGATGGAGACGATAAATCCCTGCCTCTTTTGCAAGAACGAGTACTTCAAGCAAGTCACTCGCCGACTGCGTCATACTGACAAGATATACTTCAATCGAACGCCTCCCGAAAGTATCGTGTGCTTTTTTGATCATTTGAAAAACGCTAAAAATCTCTTGCGTTTCCTCTGAATAATCTTCATGTAAAAGCATTAGCGGCCGCGGGTCACGAAGCACACGCTCTAATGTTTTGATCTTTTCTTCTTCAGATAACGCACGGTAATCGTCAGCGATTCCGACCATCTGTAAAATTTCAGTGATTGCTGTTTCATGCTCGCCACTATGATTTCGAATATCCAGAGTTGCAAGGTGAAAACCAAACAGCTCTACTTGGCGAATTAACTTCTCTAATTTTTTCAGCTTGTGGTCTGGTTGCGTATGTTGTTCTGCACTTTCTTTGACAATCCTTAAATCAGCGAGTAATTCTTCCGATTTTTGATAGCCGCCTTTTGATTTATCTGCCTGGCGTAAACGCTTGAGCATGACCGCAAACTTGCGGCGATATAGTTCCGATTCAATTTTCCACGTCTCGCCTTTTCTCATATATGTTCGCTCATCTTGTTCAACGGAATTTCTCAATTGTTCACTTACAGGAACGTAGGTCGTTGATTGGCTAAAGCGCCTCATCAACTCTACCATCGCCTCGTCATATTTTTTCAGAGCGAGTTGTCGCTGTAGTTTGAGAGTTTCCCACGTCACTTCAGGAGTCACATAGGGGTTTCCGTCACGATCCCCGCCAATCCACGATCCGAAATGCAAGAAGTTAGGCACCTTCCATTCGTGATTCGGAAAATAATCATCAAGCTGATCCTCTAATTCTTGGTGAATCGCCGGTAACACACTGAATAACGTTTGATCAAAATAATAAAGTCCGTTTTTCACTTCGTCTAATACCGTCGGCTTTACTTGTCGCAGCTCATCGGTCTGCCACAAAGCCGTGACTTCGTTTACGAGACTCTCATCTAGTTTTCTGCGTTCTTTTTTCGTCAGTGTTGGGTTGTCAAACTTTTGAATAATCGTTGAAATCCGCTTCTGGATTTCAAGAACCGTCCGTTTCGTTGCTTCTGTTGGGTGAGCCGTCATAATTAATTCAATTGATAAATCGTCTAAAACGTGCTGAATTTCTTCATTTGAGAAGTTGCTTTCCTTAATCGATGCCACTGCACTTTCAATTGAAAACGGCTGTAAGGCCCCGTCATCTTGCAACTGGTATTGACGAGAACGACGAATCCGATGGTTTTGTTCTGCTATGTTAATCAGGTGAAAATAGGTCGAAAACGCACGGATCACATGCTGTCGTGTTGGAGAATCAAGTCTTCCTATCTCTTCTTTTAGTTTATTATAGAAATCCGCATCGCCACTTTTTCGCAGCTCTTTTGCAGTCTCTCTTATTTGTTCCACTTTGTTAAATAGTTCGCTCCCACCATGTTGAATGAGAACCTCACCTAAAATGCTTCCTAGCTTTTTCACATCATTCCGTAAAAGGGTGCTATTATCTGCCATATCTAGCATGCCATCATCCTTTCTATCATTTGAGGGTGCCTGACCCTCGGCGCTGTACAGCATTAACGCAGTGGGGGTCAGGTACCAACCAAGCGGACCGTTTTCGTCCCTGTGGACAAAAATTGTCCCACAAAAGAAAAAGTAGTCTCCTTCTGTGATTATTAATATCTTAACAAAAAGCAGCCGAGACAACCAATTTTTCTGATTATTTCGAGTGGAGCATTGCCGGGACGGGGGTGATTAACAACCATCAACCACCCATACCGCTAAAAAGATCACTACTCTTAATTAAACAAGAAAGTCGCAGACATTCTATCAGTTTAAGTATTATATATTATACATTGCTACAGTAGCCATGAAAGTGAAAGAATTAACCAAATGATTAACTCGAATCAAAGATCATGATATTATAATACTATCCAGGAAGACTAAGGGAAATATATAGATCTTTATTACTAATAGTGTTAATTTGTGAATATTTTTTCTATGTCCTTTTCTTTCTACAATAATGAAGGGAGTGTTACGGATGAAGGTTTTATTAAAGAGTGAAGGCGGAATTACAAAAGAAGTAAAGGTTGGGTTCAGTTGGACGACTTTCTTTTTTGGTTTTTTTCCTGCCCTGTTCCGCGGAGATTAAAGTGGGCTGCAAGCATGTTTATTATCCCCCTTAGTTGTAGGATCATTCACTCTAGGAATTGGAGCTTAGGTGAGCTGGATTATTTCCTCTTTTGTCTACAACAAAATTTACATCAAAAGAATTGATCGAAAAAGGCTATCGAATAGCTAGGGATAAGGGAGGACAATATTAGAAAATGGACAAATTCTTTCTACAATTGCCTAATCTAAAAGGGCTGACCACAGCTTAAAAAGTCCCTGCCGTACGTTATATCTGCACAACAAGGACTCAATGATACAGGCTTTTCCGCTAAATCCTTTCTACAATCTTTCGGAACGCCAGTTTATCTGTATTTTCCACTACATAATCTTCTTGAAATAAAATAGATTTTGTGCCAACACCTACAGCAAACATCGAAGCTGATTTTAGCGCTTCTACTCCTGCCTCGTGCATATACAATTTACTTTCAGGCACCTGAATTCATGAATTCAAAAAAAAGCAGGTTAGTCTCCCTCCCTACTTTTAATAGATATATTGATACTATGACACTTGTTGAGTAGCTACAGATTCACCTTGACGATTAGGCTTAGTAGCATCGATCATAAGGAAAACTGCTGAAAGAATATGCATAATCATTCCTACAAAAGGAATCCAAGCAATACAAGAAGTTACAATCCCCAAAATACTTCCAGTAGTTGCCCCGCCGTCTTTCTTTGTAAGGATTAAAGTAACGATATGTAATGCTAACATAACAGCTAATGGAATCCATAATAATCCAATGACAATTGAAGCACCTAGTACTGGAATTCCGAGCAAAGATTCTAGCCCTCCTGTTACCCATTTCAAAACCTTGGATGCAGACATATTTTCACCTCCATTTTCAAAAATTTGCATAAAATACATAATTAATTTCAACAACAGTAATATTACCATCAACAGGTTCTTTTGTCTTTATTAAATTACATATTTTTATATATAGAGGTATAAAAGACCTATTTCAAGACAAGGTTTATTTAATTCACGGAGATTAAAATAAAGCCAATTATTAAAAATAAAATAATTAACCCGTAAAGAGCAGTAGCAATAATACTACAAACAAGACCTGCAATAGCTAGAGCTCTTCCGCTTTGTTGTTCATTTTTAATAACTTTGAAAGCGCTGTTTGCTAATACAATTCCAATTATCCCGGTTATTAATCCGATGTAAGGAATGACCAGTGAAACAATTCCTATAACAAGAGAGGCAATAGCCTTTCCATTTACTTTAGGTTCAACAATTTCAATTTCTTTTTTCATATTATCTTCCAACCTCTTCAAACCTCCACTCTTATCTAAAAAATTTCATAATCACGCTAATAATCACTATTATTAACCAAGCAACCATACCATATATTTTCCGTTGCTGCACAGCATTAACGAAGTGGATCATTCTCCCTTATTCAAACAAATGGTGCCTGACCCCCGCCGCTGTAAAGCATTAACGCGGTGGGGGTCAGGCACCAACAAAAAAGATCAATTAAACATCCCTGTAAAGAAACTGCCGATACTTTTAAAGAAAGAAACAACTCCACTGATTACTCCGCCTGATTCTATCTTCACATTTAATGTTTTTTCATCATATTCCGACTGGAGAAATTCCAGTATGTAAGTGGTTTGAGGGATATCTGCTAGGTTTTCATCAGAGAATAAGAGCCATAACGCTCTGATATCATCTTCATTTAAATATTTTTGTAGTTCTGCTACTTCCCCTGGTTTCTCTAGTATAGTATCGATGAAATTTAAAACATCTGTTATTTGAAGGGCTATCTCGTCTTCCATCTCATAATAAACGACGGATACCTTTGTGTCATAGTTAGGGTCGAAGTTAGATCGGTCTTCAGACGTGACATCCCTGTCAAGTTTAAAAAGTACCCCATAATAATCGGGGACATTATCATATCCTATGAGTTCAAGAATAGAAGAATGATTTCTTTGATGTCCACCATTCTTTTCTTTCTCGTTTTCCCCTATCTCTTTCACCTCTTCAATTGTGTCCTCTTCTTCTAGAACACCTTCTTCCTCATTTTCGTTTAACAGTTCGTCAGAGGCTGGGACATCGGAGGATTCGTTCTCATCATGAGGGTCGGTACTTGGTTCACGAGAACTTCCTGAGCCATCACTACCATTGGTTTCATTTGAAGTACTAGAATCGCTTGAACTACTCGAACCACTTGAGTGATCGAAATCGCTAGACCCATTAGAAGGTTCGGAACCATTCGAATCTCCTGCCTCCCCAGTATCACTTGAACCATTAGAGTCGCCGGAATCACTTTCATCAGCGCCCTCCGTTCCGCTCGAGTTATCTGAATCACTAGAGCCGGTAGATTCATCTGAACCACTTTCATTTTCCTCATCTGCCGGTGCAGTTGAAGGTTCGGTTTGTGGTAACAAACCATTTCCACCTAGCGCTTGCAAAAGTGGATCACTTCCGCCGTATGATTGCCATGAATCCGCTTTATAATAATCTGTATAAGTTACACTATAGTCATCCAATCCTGCATCTCTTTTTTGTCCGTGTATACGAAGGTTATCTCCATTAACTTTCTCATAACCATCAAATCTAAACTCTATCGTCTGCCCGTTTTCTTGGTACTTAACAACTTGTGCATGAGTGTCTGTAGGCAAAACAAAAATTGTAGCACCGGCGATTATCAGCCAAGCAGCCAACACATTATAAAACCGTTTATCTAGCAACAAAAGCACCTCCAGCAACTATGTTTACTTGTATTAAGACCTTCTATAATCTATTATAATCCATGCTATTCCATTATATAAGATCTAATAGAGTGGGTTAATAGGACTATATGGCAGTTTATCAGCTATGGGTTCGCTTTCTAAAAGACTTTTAAGAGATCAAGAGCTCCCTAGTGACCAACGGATAAAATGACAGCCATTTCTATAAGAAAAACCGCATAGCGGTCTTTTATTAAAAACAGCGTCAGCTTCCGCCGCATGTTTTAAAGTCTCAAGGATGCTTTTCCCTTGAGACGAGCGGCGTGAAGGTAGCTGTCCTCTTATAAATTCTTATTTTACAAAAAAACAGAAAAAAATCACCTTAAACAAACGTTTATTTAACATGAAATAATTGTCGCAAAAAAGGTGCCTGACCCCCACCGCGTTAATGCTGTACAGCGGTGGGGGTCAGGCACCCTAAAAGCTGCTTTGCCTGATGGTTAGTTCTGTGGATAGGGTGACTTTTTTTGTTATGGTTCGGTGTTCGGTTAATTTTTCGAGTAGGAGGTCGACGGCGGTTTGTCCCATTAGGTCGGTGAATACTTTTACCGTACTTAAAGGAGGGAATACGTATTTTGACAGGCTGATGTCGTTTACTCCGATGATGTTGACGCGTTCGGGTACTTTGATTTCCGCTTCGTGCAATGCCCTTAAGCAGCCAATCGCCATAGCGTCGTTTCCCACGAAGAAGGCTGTAGGGAGGTTGTCACCGTGCTCTTCTATCGCCTTTTTCATCAGGTCATAGCCGTCATTCACTGAAAAATGACGTATGTAAATCCAGTCTTCATTTAGCCTGTCCTTTGCCTGCATGTAAGACCTAAACGTTTGTTCACGTGGGTCTTCCAACACCCCGAACTCGTCTCTAAACGTTTCGCGTCCGCCGATGTATCCGATCTCGGTGTGGCCGTGCGTTTCGAGGTAGGATAACACTTTCCGGGTCGCTTTTTCAAAATCGATCGCTACAGAGTCGTAGTCTTCTTGCTCTGGACTGAAGTCTGCGAAAACGATGTTCGATGATACCTGTTTCATTTGTTCAATTTGTCCAGGGCTAAATTTCCCAACAGCTATAATCCCTTCGATTCCGTTCCTCTTCATTTTGCCGAGATCGTCATAGAAGAATTTAACGAGTTCAACTTCGTGTTCCTGGCAGCGCTCTTCTATGCCTAAACGGATCGACATGTAGTAGAGGTCGTCAAGCTCCTCTTTTTCTGTATACCAATGAAGGATGGCAATTTTTTTAGAAGACGCTTTTCTTTTTTTATGTTTATAGTAGGAAAGGTCTTCTGCTACCTCAAATATTCTTTTTTTCGTGTCATCTCCTACAGATAACGTCTTGTCGTAGTTGAGAACTCTAGAGACGGTTGCGATGGATACGCCTGCTTTGTCTGCAATATCTTTAATTGTTGCCATTTCCTACTACTCCTTTTTTTAACGGTTTACAGAAAATTTTAATACTGTCTTCGATTCGTAGATCTCGCCTTTTTTAACCAATGGGGAGGTAAATTGCGAATGGTGAATCGCATCTGGAACATGTTGGGTCTCTAGGCACAGTCCCGCATGCTTGGGGAAAGATCCATCGAGATTGTTTCCAGTATAAAGGACTACCGATTCCTTGTCTGTCGCAACCTCCACTTGACGTCCTGACACGGGGTCGGTAAGCCGAACCGCGTATTCCTGATTTTGATTGAGTAAAAACGGGTGATCAAAGCCGCCGCCAACTAAGGTTAATTGCGGATCGCCACACGCGATTCCGTCCCTTATTGTTTTTCCTTCTCTAAAATCAAAGCACCCCTCACTATTAGTGACAGGAAGAACATTGCCTGTTGGCAAAAATTCATCGTCCAGCTCGACATAACGATCGCTGTCAATCGCAAGCTCGCAGCCTGTTATTGGCGTTTCTGCGTCACCACGCAAGTTAAAATACGTATGGTTCGTTACATTTAATACGGTATCTTCATCAGGTATACCTGAGTAGGTCATCTCTAACGTATTGTCATCTGTTAGCTCATATGTGACAGTCATGTCTATGTTGCCCGGATAGCCCTCTTCTCCGTCGGGGCTCCTGTAAAAAAATTGCATACCTTTTTCAATAAACCGCCCTTTCCAGACTCTTTTTGTAAAGCCTTTATAACCACCATGGATATGGTTTTGGTTTTCATTTTGAGGCAGTTCGTAGCGTTTGCCGTTCAGTTCAAAGCTAGCGCTGCGCGTTCGTCCGGCTAGGCGTCCAACTACGGACCCTAAATAATAGGGGTTTTCAACATAGTCGTAGGTGTGATCATAACGTAATACGATATTTGCCGTTTCGCCGTGTTGATCTGGTGTTAATATTTCCGTGATCGTACAGCCGTAATTTAACGCTGTCACTTTTATTCCGTTTGCATTTTCAATGGTAAAAGCAAAGATACTCTCACCATTGAAATCGGCTACTTTTTCTTGAAAATTACGTTTTGTCATTGGACATAGCACCTTTTTCTTAAGTTTGAATCGATTGGGTTTTCTGTAGAATAACATCTGTTTTGTGTTGAACCATCAACAGAGTTCGCTAAAACCTAAAGAGAATGAACGAACCTCTTGAATGCTCCTCTGCCTTCAGGTGTTCGTTTAAACACCCCGGCGTCTTCTAACACTTTTACGAATTTTTTTCCTACTTCGTTATTTACGATTTCACTTACGTTGTTCTCTGTCACCATTCCCTCATAACGTTGACGTAACCCAGCTGCCCATGGCTGGTGGTACTCTTTTACTTGAGCACCTTCACCACGAAGCAAATAATCCTCTATTTCTTCGAGTTCGTCTTTTAAACGAGGGGGTAAAACGGCTAATCCCATCACTTCGATGAGTCCAATATTTTCTTTTTTAATATGGTGCACATCTTCGTGTGGGTGAAATATGCCAGACGGGTGCTCGTCATTCGTGCGATTGTTTCGAAGGACGATGTCGATTTCAAATGCGCCGCGCCGTATTCTTGCAATTGGTGTCACTGTATTATGAGGCATTTCCCCAAAATGACTTTGAATACCTGATTCTTCATCATTGTACGCTTTCCACCGAGTTAATACATGCGTTGACGCTTCAACGAGCTCTTCCTTATTTTCCGAGCGCAAACGAACGACAGACATCGGCCATTTCACGATGGCGCTCGTTACGTTCGGATAATCAGCTAAAGTAAACGGGTGTTCTTCTGGCGCTTTGGCCATCGCGAACTTATAGTTTCCACCTTGATAATGATCATGGGATAAAATCGAGCCACCAACGATCGGGATGTCGGCATTTGACCCTACGAAATAATGCGGAACTTTTTCCACAAATGCGAGTAACCGCGCAAATGTCTTCTCACTTATTTTCATGTCACGGTGTTCAGTGGAAAGGAGAATACAATGCTCATTGTAATACACATACGGTGAGTATTGGAGCATCCAGTCTTCCTGTTCCAGTTCCATGCGAATCATCCGATGGTTCGCCCTGGCCGGATGACCTATTCTACCTTGAAATCCTTCGTTTTCGATACAAAGGAGGCATTTCGGGTAATTCGCACCTTCCGCTTTTTTCGCTTTTGCGATGGCTTTCGGATCTTTTTCTGGCTTGGATAAATTAATTGTAATATCTAAATATCCGTAGTCGGTTTCTACTTTGTTATGAATATTTTTGGCAATCCGCTTCGTTTGAATGTAGTTACTGTCTTGACTTAGTTGATAAAAATAGTCCGTTGCCGTTTGTGGATCGCGATCGTATTTTTCGTAAAAAGTCCGGTTGATTTCTGACGGTTTTGAAATTAAGCAGTCCATTAACGACGTAGCGAAGATTTCTTTTTCATCAAGCACATCATCAATGATACCACGAGCACACGCATCCTCAGCCAAATCTTCAAGAAGGTCAGGAATCGTTACGGACTCCCCCTCTCTTTTAACAAATTCAAAGGAATCGAGCTGTAAAAGAGAAAGGACCCTGTTCCGGCAGTAAATCTCATCTTGAGAATCGAATAATTCCTTATCAATGGCTTGGTTGAGTAAAGATTGAACCTTTTCATTGATGGTCATTGTGCCAACTCCTTTAATCGTTGTATCCGAGTGGATGATTTTTGTGCCAATGCCAAGCACCTTCAATGATCTGGTGAATAGACGTGCGTGAAGGGGACCAACCAAGTCGCTGTTTTGCTTTATCTGAAGACGCTATGAGTTTACTCGGATCACCCTTTCGTCTTTCTCCGATTTGCACAGGAATCGGGTGACCGGTCACTACACGTGCTGCTTCAACGATCTCCCTTACAGAAAAGCCTTGGCTGCTTCCGAGATTGAACACGTCACTTTCGCCTCCGTCACTTAAGTATTTGAGTGCGAGGATGTGGGCATCAATTAAATCTTCAACGTGAATGTAGTCGCGGACACACGTACCATCTGGTGTGTCATAATCTTCCCCGAAAATCGCAATATGTTCTCGTTTGTTTAATGCCGTTTGCAAAACAACGGGAATCAGATGTGTTTCCGGAGAGTGGTCTTCACCAATTTGACCGTCAGCCCGAGCTCCCGCGACGTTAAAATAGCGCAAGGAAACATATTTCATACCGTAAGCCTGATCACACCACTTCATCATTTTTTCCATTGCCAGTTTTGTTTCACCGTACGGGTTGGTTGGCGCTGTTTGCATATCCTCTGTAATCGGCACATTTTCAGGCTCGCCGTATGTTGCCGCCGTTGACGAGAACACTACCTGCTTAACGCGATGGTCTTTCATCACTTCGAGCAACACTTCAGTTCCTGTTACGTTATTATTAAAATACGTGAGTGGCTTTTCCACAGATTCACCTACTAACGAGTTCGCCGCAAAATGGAGCACCGCTTCAATGTTTTCTTTACTAAACACACCGTTTAGCCACTGCTTGTCACGAATATCTCCTTCATAAAAAGAGGCATTCTTATGAACGGCTCCGCGATGGCCAGACTGTAGGTTATCAATGACAATCACGTGATACCCGCGGTCGATCAGCTGGTAAACAGCATGAGAGCCGATATAACCGGCGCCGCCTAACACTAAAATACTCATATCCTTACCTCCATCTCTAATTCTCGTGCCCCGTCACCAATACTGGCAATGTAGAAGTCTGCTTCGTAGCCGACCTTTTCTTTGTATCGTGTGCCTACATTTTCTATGAAGTTATCAACACATTTTTCTTCCACAATTGCGATCGCACAGCCGCCAAAGCCAGCACCGGTCATTCGTGCTCCTAAAACTCCGTCTTGTTTCCACGCCGTTTCAACAAGCGTATCCAACTCAAAACCCGTGACTTCATAATCTTCTTTTAATGACGTGTGAGAATCATTCATTAACTCGCCAAAACGAGAAAGGTCGTCATTTTTCAGCGCTTGTAACGCTTGAATCGTTCGTTGATTTTCATAGACAGCGTGCTTTGCTCTTTTTAAAACGGTGGGATTTTTAATCGTGTGTTTTATTTGCTCGAAATCTTCTTCGGATAGTTCACCGAGGGCCAACACATCGATTGCGGTCTGGATTTGTTTTAACGCTTGCTCACATTCGTTACGGCGCTCGTTGTACTTCGATGCTGCAAGCTCCCTCCGTTTATTTGTGTTCATAATTAATACTTTTTTTGAGCCTAGTTTAAGCGGCGCATAGTGATAATCAAGAGTCTGGCAATCTAAAAGAATACCTTCCTCTTTTTTGCCCATACCGACCGCAAACTGGTCCATAATTCCGCTTTTCACACCAATAAACTCATTTTCAACGCGCATCCCGATTTTCACCAATTCGAGACGATCGATGGAAAGCTGATTAAGCTTTTCAATCACTACGCCGGTTAAGAGCTCAATAGAAGCAGAAGATGAAAGCCCGGCAGCGTTCGGGATATTACCATAGAATAAAACGTCCATCCCAGTCAGGTCATCACCTCGTTCACGAATATACCGCAACATCCCCTTCGGATAGTTCGCCCAACCATCTTTCTCTTTGTAATCAAGGTCGTTTAAGTTAAATTCAATCATATTTTTATTAGGAAAGTTTACTGAATAAAGTCGCACTAAGTAGTCATCACGCTTTTTAGCTACCGCATAGGTTCCATACGTAATCGCACATGGAAACACATTTCCTCCGTTATAATCAGTGTGCTCGCCTATTAAATTGATTCTACCAGGGGCAAAAAATAACCGAGCCTCCTCAGATGAAAATTTCGCTTTAAACTCGTGGATTAACTGCTCATAGTTCATAAAGATCCCCCCTTTTTTTGGTTTGTTACGATCAATAGAAGTTCCGAGCAAACTTGTGGACCCTAACAACATTGTAACTATTTCTATTGTGGATTAACTCTGGATCTCTCGAGATAAAAGTAATGTTTTTATAACTAAAATTTTTATTAATTGTTTAGTTAAAATATAGCAGATAGATCCAGCGTTTTCAATGTTATTTCAAATCAACCCTCAAGGTCCTTCCTCCGTTTTACCTGTAAGTAATGATTAAAGGAAATGTACAAGAAGGCCGTGAAATACCTGATAATTCTCTTTTTTGTCTTGGTTATGTACTACCTCGATCTACACTGATCTATCTAAACAAGCACTTATCGGTAAAAAATTAAATAATTCTTACTTCTTTTTATTGAGAGAGTTTTTACAATGTGGTAAGTTAAATAACAAATTTATATTTTAGTAAAAATATAGGGGAGGGCGGGAAATCATGTCATAAGCGAATGACACTGTATTTTTCAAACTTGGATGAAGGGAATGGGAAACAAAGGAGCTGAATAGAAATGTCTAAAATTACGTTTATCGGAGCCGGAAGTACGATATTTGCTAAAAACATTTTAGGAGATTGCATGTTTGTTCCTGCATTAGCTGGATTTGAATACGCTCTTCATGACATTGATGAGAAAAGGCTTAAAGAGTCGGAACAAATGTTGGTCAACTTAGCTCAAAAGTATAATCAGTCTATTAAAATCACGTCCTATCTAGATCGTAAAGAAGCTTTGATCGATGCTAAATACGTCATCAATGCCATTCAAGTCGGAGGTTATGAGCCTAGTACTGTCATCGACTTTGAAATACCTAAAAAGTACGGATTGCGTCAAACAATTGGGGATACGATTGGAATTGGCGGTATTTTCCGAACGTTACGTACGGTACCTGTCATGCTCGATATTGCCAGAGATATGGAGGAAGTTTGTCCTGACGCCTGGTTAATAAACTACACAAATCCGATGGCGACATTAACAGGGGCCATGCTTCGTTATACGAAAGTAAAAGCCATTGGATTATGTCACAGCGTTCAAGTCTGTACAGAGGATTTGTTAAAGTCTTTGAATATCGAAGCTGATGGAGTGGAAGAAAAGATCGCGGGAATTAACCACATGGCATGGTTACTAGAAGTAAAAAAAGAAGGTAAAAATCTTTATCCTGAAATTAAAAAAAGAGCGCGTAAAAAACAAGCGACGAAACATTCGGATATGGTCCGGTTTGAATTAATGGATAAGTTCGGATACTACGTGACAGAGTCTTCCGAGCATAATGCTGAATACCACCCTTATTTTATAAAAAATCAGTATCCCGAATTGATCGATCGCTATAATATTCCTTTAGATGAGTATCCGCGTCGCTGTGTCAATCAGATAAACGATTGGGAACAAATGAGAGAAGACATGGTTAACAATGCGCAGCTCACTCATGAAAGAACCGTTGAATATGGATCAAGAATTATTGAAGCGATGGAGACAAACGTGCCATTCAAATTTGTAGGAAATGTCTTAAATACAGGAGGACTGATTTCAAACTTGCCAACGAAAGCATGTGTCGAAGTCCCTTGTGTGGCAGATAGAAACGGAGTCATCCCTGGCTACATTGGCGAATTACCAGAACAACTAGCCGCGCTAAATCGCACAAACATCAACACCCAGCTCTTAACCGTCGAGGCTGCTATCTATCAAAAGAAAGAGTCTATTTACCAAGCTGCTCTCCTTGACCCTCATACAAACGCTGAGCTGTCCATCGACGACATTATCGCGATGTGTGACGACTTGATTGAGGCACATGGGGATTGGCTGCCTAGTTATCGTTAATGGTTAATGAGCATCACATTATACTATAGAGCCAGCACAAGCAGGGGATGAACCGGTATTGCTGGCTCTTTCCAATATTGATCCTAGGTTGATCGTTTTTTTGACAATATAATTGTAAATAGAAATTCCGGACTCCGTTGAGGTTATCTTTTGTCGTTTTGACGCAAACTATGTCTAAGAGTCACTTTTTAATCAAACGTTCAATTAAGGTATGACTCACTGTCGATTGATGGGGCTTTGATTGATAATTTGTCCGTTTACATAAGAAAAGGATTTTGAAATAGAACTTTCATAGAACGCACGTCAATTTAGTTAAATATCTTGTTAATAAATCACTGTGCCAACAACTTAAAATACAGGATTCCAATTCAACCCTACTCCATTCATCTGAAGCGTTTCTCTTCAAGCTCTTCCCTCCACTGCTCCAGATTGGGATGATCAATACCATTAATGAAGGCGAAACAGTTGTGTGACTGGGCTTTTATTTCATAGGGGCATAATGCCGTAATTGTTAAGTTACAAACAAGGTCAAAAAAGACGCCATGGGAATTCTTTCGAATGTTACAAACCTATCTTTTTAAATCTGTCTGTTCTTTTAAGAAAGCATTGCGATCAAAAAAGAAGAGAAGGTCGAAAGGAAGACAGAAAGTCCCTATTCCAATTGAGAAAAAAACACCCTCGTTTGGAAACGTCGCTTTAGTGAAAGAAAAACCCAAGAAAAGTAAGAACAGAAACGAGAACAAACTAGGAAATTATTAAAAAAAGAAAAAAAGGGAACAAGGTCATATTAATGCCCTATTCACTTTTTTCTTCTAGAACAAAATCTCATATGTAAAATATTTGATTTATTTCAACTAAAATACACACATGCAAGGCCAATGTGCCTGGCCCCCAATACTGTACAGCATTAACGCGGCGGGGGTCAGGCACCAAACTACTTTGCTTCTACAAATTGTTGGTAACGAGCCTGTTGGGGATTTGCAAAGTTTGAGAGGATTTTTGTTGTTCTTACGTGAGGGGTGTGGATTGGTGAAATAAACGCACGGTAACTACTCCAAGGATAGTCTTGAGGGTGGTGAACCATTTTTGCTTCGAGGGGCATTAAGTGAATATATCGGCTGATTTCTAAAAAATCATCATCTGTTTTAATGATGTTGGCGCCATACCGTCCTTGAAACAAATGCCCGATGTAACCTTTGTCTTTGTTGAACCAATTGGCATAACGTGATTGGAGTTGATTCATAATTCCTTGGATTGGGAAGGTGGTTGTTTCCAGTAGAAGGTGAATATGATAGGTCATCAAACAATAGGAGTGTAAAAAGAATGGGGACTTACTTTTGACGTCTTCGAGGATCGCTAAGTACTTAAGGTAATCTTTTGTTTCTTCAAACAGAGGCGTTCTACGGTTACCACGCGCGGTAATATGATACATCGCACCCGGATACCAAACTCTAAGCTTCCTAGACATGGCATCACTACCTTTCTTAATTTGTCCTTCCTTAGCTATCAAACCTATCATATACCACAATGAAAGAAGTTTCATCCAAAAGCGCGAGGTGCCTGACCCCCGCCACTGTACAGCATTAACGCAGTGGGGGTCAGGCACCTCAACGTCCTAGGCACCTCAACGTCCTGGGCACCTCAACGTCCTGGGCACCTCAACGTCCTGGGGCTCTTAAATTAAAAGTCTATTGCTTTTTTACCGCCTACTACTGGAAGTTCTATGCGGCTTTGCCCGAGATAGATTTCAATCTCTACTTCTTCTTGGCTTGGAACAGTGAAGTTTCTGCTGCTACCTGCGATGACAATTCCGATTTGATGACCTGGTTTAAAAACGTAATCGTGAGTGAGCGCGTCCCACTCGAAGCGGTAGTTTTGGCCAGCTCTAAGCGGATCGCTTTCCCATAGGTTTTTGTGGTTCTGAGCATCCATCCAGCCTCGCGTCACGATTTCGTAGTCTTGCTCGTGGGTCAGTACTTCATGCTGCATGTAACAAGCACTATCTCTGTCTGTGCTCTCTCCCCAGCAATCATCTGTATCTAGCATCCTCAAACCACCGGATCCTCTTTGGTGGTCAACACGTTCATCTTTTCCAAAGTCGACGATTAAAGCTGTTAAATTCGTAGCTTCTCCATCTACTTTAGCACGAACGTCCAGTTTTGGCGTACCACTGAAACGAACTTCCTCCTCAAGTTCAGGAGATAGGAACATTAACCGATTATCATTTTCTTCAAACGGGTTAGAAACCATTTGATTTTCAGTTTGCCATGGATTATTCGTAAAAGACTGTGTTCCGTTGCCTTGAACAGGACCATTTGTCAAAGTTCCAGGGAGGTCATCTTCTGCAGGACCTAAGCGGAATTTAATAGTGTCTGCATCTTCATCTGGCCAGGAAGAATGAGTTTCCCATTCATTTGCTGATCGTTCGATATCAGCCATAGGCTCGTCCATGATTCCATTGTCAATATCGAGTAACCAATGATCAAACCAACGATGAATTGTATCTACCCATTCATCACGACGGAAGTCAAACGGTTCCGTATGGCCTGTCTGTGTGAGCCATACTTTTCGAGGGACATCGTTCTTTTCAAGTTCTTCCCACCATTGTCCGAAATGGTTTGTTTTCACATTAAGATCGTTTAAGCCATGGATCATAAATACACTAGCGCTAACATTGTCTACATCATTAAGATAGTTACGCTCGTCCCAAAAATCATTAAAATTTCCACTCTCATCATCCATTACTTCTACCATTTGATCACGTACAGGCTCACATTCCTCACGGCGTTCGGAAGCTACCACCGTATTTGCTAGACCGTTTGGACCATTGTACCGATACGTAACACCTTGTGAGCGGTAATAATCATACCAACTGCTGATTGCAACAACTGGAACAATCGTTTCAAGACCCTCTACACCCGTAGCCGCCACTGCGTTGGCCAAGGTACCATCGTATGATTTACCATACATCCCGACTTTTCCAGTACTCCAATCTGCTAAAACACCTTCATCGTCAGCGGTCGCTCCATCAGCTCGTCCATTGAGCCAATCAATGACGGCCTTGACACTCTCTGTTTCTTCATATCCACCAGTAGTTGGGCAGCCGTCAGATAAATTCGTTCCCACCATATCTACTTGAACTACAGCATATCCGCGTGGAACGAAATAGTTATCATAATATAGAGGAAACTTGACGGGCTTGCCGTCTTCATATTCTTTCAGTTGAGATTCATTTCCCCTACCAAGACTTTCGTAGTATGGACTTGCAATCATAATGACAGGGACTTCAAGCCCTTCTTCAGTTTCTGCAGGTCGAATGATGTCTGCGGCTATTTGATCATTATTCCCATCCCCATTTGTATCTAAGTCCGTGTCAATATAAACGGTTTCCCTGATCGCATCTTCATACGACGACACAGGTTGCGTCACTCCATCCTCGACGAGATGAGAAATGCCTTGATCAGCAACCGCTACTTGACCTTCTTCCGCTACCGATTCTGCAGGCAAAAATGCCGGAAATAAAATACCTAGTGCCAGAACGACAATCATGAATTTCGAAAAACGACGATAAACCATTAATCTACCACCTCTCCCTATTTTTTCGTAAAGCGAAATATCTAGTTACAATCATAATTTTACAATTTTCTGAATTTTACGCCAATAAGTCTAAACCACTATTTTACATTTGAATAGGCCGTAAACAGGGAGAAATATCGCAGAAAGAACCAGTACTAAAGAAGGTGCCTGACCCCCGCTGCTGTACAGCGTTAATGCAGCGGGGGTCAGGCACCAATGTTTTACTGTACAGCGTTAACGCGGCGGGAAGGCACCTAGCAAGACGGGGCGCCTGGTTGGCCTGCGTGAGGGGGTGGTCCTGGTTGGCCTGCGTGTGGTGGTCGGCCTTTGCAGGGTTCTTGCTCATCATCTTCTTCTGGCTGTTCGCCACCGACTCGCACGACGACGGCCGTTAATGGATCGATCGTGATTTGGTCAGCTGTGAGTTCAAAGCCAGTTGGGTTTGAAATTTCGACTATCCCCGCCTCATTTCCGTCAACGATAATTGTACCTTCTGTTAGATCGTCATCTTCTAACGTTAGTGTACGCTCGCTATGATCCGCGTTTACGAATACGAAGTAGGTTCCTGTTCCATCTGTCGATTCGGCTTTGTACCCTATCACTAAGTCGTTCTCACTGATTTCTGGTGCGTCGATATACGATACATGTGAATCAATCTCTTCCATCGTGCCTAAGCGGAAGGCATCCGTTGATCGACGGAGCTCGATGAGGCCGGTCGTGAATTCACGGGTGAGATTGTTGATTGGGTAGGCTTCTTTATTCGTGGCTTTATCCCAATCAATCTTGTTGATCGCATCCGTTGAATCGTAGGAATCGTGAATGAAGTATGGGTACTCGAATGGGTTGCCGTCCGTGTCTTCCATATATGTCGATTTGTATGGTGCTTCGTCTGTATCAGCTTTAAACTGCTTTGTGCGGCCGAATTCTTGCCCGGCGTGGATAAATGCTGTTCCTTGTGCGGTTAGTACCATCGTATTGCCAAGGCGGATTCGTTTATGAATTTCTTCTTGGTGGTGCTCCGGGTCTTTCTTTATCGACTGCGCGATGACGTCATGAAGCGTCAAGTTGTCATGTGCGGCAATATACGGAACGACATCGCCTGGGTTGGTTGCCGTAAAGTTGTGCGGGTTGGCAGTTAAATTATCGTAGATGTGCTGGATATCTCGCGCGCCGCCTGTGATAAAGCGCGGCTCCCCTTCGCTGCCGAATCCTGATTTCAATTCATTTCTAAAATCATCCGAAAACGAGCCGACACTTTCGGTATGCTGCATCCAGTCCTGATCGGCTGGCATAACGTCACCGTCGTTCTCATCACCGACAAAAGTCCGCCAGCCTTCTCCAATCATGACGATGTTCGGGTTAATTTCTTTTGCTTTGTCATAGGCGATTTGAATGCTTTCGGCGTCGTGGTCGCCCATCATATCAAATCGAAATCCATCAACTTTAAACTCTTCAGTCCAATACGTAATCGAATCGACTAATATTCGGCGTGCCATTTCATGGGTCGTGCCGAGGCGTCCACCGCCGAAACTCGTGCGCGGCGTGCCGTCTGCATCCATGAAATGATAGTAATTAGGTACGAGGTCTTCAAAGATCTCGACTTGTGCCGTATGGTTGTAAACAACGTCGAGAATAACCCCCATACCACGACCGTGAATTTCATCGATCAACTTTTTCAGCTCTTCGATACGTAGCTCAGCATCTTCAGGATTCTCAGAATACATCCCGGTTGGTGAGAAATAACTGTGCGGATCATAACCCCAGTTATAGTTGTTGCCGGTGGACGAATAATCTAGCATTCTTTCACCGCTCGCCAGCTCATCACCCCAGAAATAACTCATCACGGGAAGCAATTGAACGTGTGTAACACCTAACTCCTCAATATAATCGAGCTTCTCAACAAACGCTGAAAACGTGCCAAACTGCGAATCTATTTCATCTTCAATATTTGGATCCGAGGTAAAATCTCGCACGTGAATCTCATAAATAATCGCATCTTCTCGCTTTTCAAACCCATCAATGTTGGCAAAATTCAGTTCTGGTCCTATCGCCGAAGGGTCTACAATTGCTGCTTTCCCGATCGGATACTCGCCTAAGTTGTTCCATGCGGCCATCGATTTTGCGTACGGATCGAGAGCAAGGGTTTTCTCGCCGTTTCTCTCAATCTCAAAATGATAGTAGTATCCATTTAAATCGTTGACTCCTGTATTCGAGTTATCAAGCGTGATTTCCCAGACGCCACGGTCACCATAGCTCATGTCAACATCTTCTGCAACAACTTCATATTGATCGTCACGGTCATATAAAATAACCGAAACATTGTCGGCATTCGGTGACCAAAGCTTAAGAGTCGCCGATCCGTCTTCATGAAGGGTTGCACCTAAATCACCCTCATAGGCGTACATTTCATCGATCAATCGCCAGCCAGCCGTCACATTCACTGTTCGCTCATCATAGGTCACAGCAAACGGCGCTTGATCAATAGTAAAGCTTCCGTGAATTATGACTTTTGTTTCGCTTTCAATTGTTACACTGTCAAAGGCGGTGTCATTTCCATCTTTATCAGTAACCGCCAACGCTTCTGCAAGCTCCTCTTCTTTGAGCCAAGTCGTAGATGAAAAGGTCAATTCGATTTTTTCATCTGACAGTAATTCTCCGGAAGTGATTCCTTCTTCGTTCGTAAAATAAGGATTTGTATGCACCCTATCATCTCCTTTTCGAATGAATAATTGGTCATACTCACCTAACTCGTCAAATGATTTGTCATCTCCGTCTGTTTCATCGCCATTATCACGATTAACTACGAGAAAGCCAAGGTCTTCGGCATTTTCGATTAGCTCGACATCCAGGTAAGCGCCATAGCGTCCTGTCTGCTCATTTGAAAATGGTGTCGCACCTGTTGGCCAGTCGCCAACTTGTTCAGATGGTTCAGCTACATCATCCCAAAGCCAAAGACCCCAGGGTTCATAGCTTGGGTCCGCTCGTTCATAGTTAATGCGCACCGTGTTTTCTGGTAGGTCAACAGGCTCGTAGAGGAAAACGTCATCTGAACCTTCTTTGATCCAAACTTCCTCCATGTCAGGGGACAAGATCTCCACATATTTATCATCTCCATCTTTATCTCCCGTCTGCGTGTTTAAGACGAGAAAACCTAGGCGCTCGGCATCTTCGGTTAACTCAATATCAAGGTACGCACCGTAGTCTGTCATTTGGTCGGCTTCGAACGTCGTGCCACCTGTAGGCCAGTTATCTGAAGGTTCGGCAACATCATCCCAAAGCCATAACCCTAAGTTTTCAAAATGATTGTCTTCTCGTTGATAATGAATTCTTAGTGTGTCACCTTCATCAGGTTCGACAGCATCTTCTCCCAGCAAGGCTCCACCGTCTACTGTTAGTAATACCGTTCCTCCGTCTGCCATCGATGGAATGGATATAGTAACTTCATGATCATCGGAAACGGCGTATTCTTCATCACGATATTCATCTGTGAGAACCGCATCCGAAGAGTCGGCGGTTAACGTTACTTGTTGAGCTTCGCCTGATACGTTTAAGCCAACATAGACAGCATTTTCTTCTTCGCCTCTTTGGAAAAGAAGAAACTCTTCTTCATTTGATCCGGCTACGACACTTCTTTCTCCCCTAGCAAAAACGTCAGAATACTCGTTTCTAAAGGAAAGAAGCTTTTGATAGTGTTCGAGAATGTCGTTGTCTTCAACTTGGTTCCATGCCATATCATAACGGTTGTCATAGAACGGGTAATTATCAGTTCCGCTTAAGCCAAGCTCTTCCCCGTAATAAATAACAGGCTGACCTTTTGCTGTCATTTGCAGTGCAGCGGCCACTTTTAATTTTCCTTCATCACCGTCGACTGAAGTCAAAAAGCCTTCTTCATCATGACTTCCTAAAAATTGACCGAGTGTCGCGGTGTTATCAAGCTGGTCGTTACAGGTTTCTAGGTTGCTGTTCGCTCTTTCAAGATTTCCATCTACAAAGTCGCGAGCAGTGTCTTTAAACTCAAAATCAAGTAACGAGTCCATCATTCCGGATCTAAGGTAACCATGATCATCAGTTTGGCCGGCTCCCCATGATTCACCGATCATCTTGAACTCAGGCATTTCTCTAGTAAGCTCATTTTTAAACGCCATCCACGTCGTATCCTCAACGTGCTTGACAGTATCAACACGGAAGTAATCAATGGTGTTCCCCTGTTCCGTACGTGATTTTTCGATCCAGCTCGTTTGCCAATCAATAATTTGTTCTCTTACTTCTGGGTCCTCGGTGATAAAGTCAGGAAGTCCAGCAAGTTCACCAGTGACTTCATCATCTCCGACATCGTCCCCTTGTCTGAGCATGTCACTAAAGAAGGCCCTTTCCTCATCAGTTGGATACCCTTTTGGACGCTCGTCCTCTGGGATTTCACCGTCGATTTCTTTTAGCCCATAGCCTGTATGGTTTAAAACGACATCAACCATAATTTTCATGCCGCGCTCATCCGCTTCATCAATGAGCTCGTGGAAATCCTCGATTGTGCCAAAATGAGGATTGAGCTCTTCAAAATCACTTGCCCAGTATCCGTGATACCCAAAGTATGGTTGGTCCGGGTCGCCGTCGTCTGCATTGTGGCGAACATCATATTGAATATTTTCAACGACTGGACTTATCCAAATTGTATTTATGCCGAGATCATCTAAATAGTCCAGACGCTCAGTAATTCCTTTAAAATCTCCGCCCTGATATGCACCACGGTAGTTTGTGTCATAGTTCATGTCATATGGGTCGTTGTTTGATTCATCACCGTCAAAAAAACGGTCGGTTAACATGAAATATATCAGAGCTTCATCCCAATCGAAGTCGTCCTCGCCAACAAATTGCCGGGTTTTCACTTCGATTTCTGCTGTGCCATGGTGATGATTGCCATACTCATCTACCGCTGTGAGCGGAATTTCTTTTACACCTGCGGTTACATCATGCTTGACTGCAAGCGTAACTTCTTTTAGTTCAAGGTCAATGTCAAGTTCATCTGAACCGCCTAAAGCTGACATGTCTGCGTAGAGGCGGGAAATTTCTGTTTCACTGTCTGTTTCTATTTCTGTTTCCACATCGACAGTGAGAACAGCATTTTCGTTGTAAGCAATCGCACCTGGTGCTACTTCTCCAGTTAACTGAATATCTGTTGATAGGTTTTTCACTGTTGAAATGCCGTCTACTGTGTTATATGGATCGCTAACTTCAGTTGTTTCCCCGTCTTTCGTAACTAGGAACGTGTACTCGTGTTCGCCTTCAGGAAGGTTTTCGTACTCATACACGAAGCGCTCGTTCGCATCTTCATACTCCATCTCATAGGTACCACCATCAAGCTTAAGCTCGACACTGTCGATTTTGTCCATGTCATTATTTAGATAAAGATCTTGGTCGCGGTAAAAAAACGTCGCCGTTCCACTATCTAATTCAGGACCTGAGACAGTTGGTACGGTGTGAAAGTCAACTTCTCCGCTGTTAATATGTACCTTCGTCAATGGATCCTCTTGGTTTACTTGAATTTGACGATCGATCTCCTGTCCATTTGGCTCGCGGTCTTCCCAGTTATCTTTACGTATGATAAAGCCAATTTCCTCTGTGTTTTCGGCAACGTCAATGTACGCTGTGGCAAGACCGCTGTGGAATTCGGTAAAATCGATGTTATCATCTTGCACCCCAGTGTTCCACACCCAAACATCCCAATCGTCATAGCTCGCATCCTCCCGCTCATACGTGACACGAACAGTCCGATTGTCACCTTCCGTCTCAGTCCCAGTAGCGGTTACTTCATTTGGCGATTCTTTCGCACTCACTTGCAGAGCCGGAAAAAACCCAGGTAACACACTCATCATCATAACAACTACCATAAAAATTGAAGCAAAGCGCCTCGTCCTTCTCCTCATAGCAAATCTCCTTTCTTAATACCTTTTCTCGGTGCCTCTCTCTTGGTGCCTTCTCTTGGTGCCTTTCTCTTGGTGCCTGACCCCCACCGCTGTGCAGTATTAACGTAGTGGGGGTCAGGCACCTGCGATATTGCGAAAACGTTTGCACAAAAGCTCAAAAAAGGTGTTTTACAGATCATAGAAGTTCATTCATTCCTGTGCAAGCGTTTTCTTAGCCATGATTATACAGTAAGTTTTCAGAAAAATCAAAAACGAAGGTGCCTGACCCCCGCAACTGCGCAGCATTAACGTAGTGGGGGTCAGGCACCTTCATTACTTTCTTTCAAAAACCAATAAACCGCTCCGTAAAGGTTCGCATTGTTCGCGTGTTTGGCGATATCAATCCGCAAGCTTTTGCTAAACGATGTCATAACCCGAGGGTAGGTGGCTTGTCTGATCTTTGATATCAGGTACTCCCCTTGTGCGGAAATACCTCCACCTATCACTACTTGATCAGGGTTAAAACTATGAATCAACGTTTTTAAACCTGCGCCAACATCGTTCGCCCACGAATCGATCACTTCTTCTATCATTGCATCGCTTTTTTTCGCTTCTTCAAAAAGCGCTGGGAGGGACACCTCTCGACCTCCTATCCGATCGGCAATCCTTCTTTCTAACGCAAGACTTGATGTATACATTTCATAACACCCTTCGTCTCCACACGTGCAAGGTAGACCATTTGGATAAAGCGTGATGTGCCCGAATTCCCCTGCAGAATAGGAGCTTCCGTGATAAAGAGAGCCATCTATCACAATGGCTCCTCCAATTCCGGTTCCAATGGTCAAACAAAGAAAGTGCTTAGAGGCTTTTGCTGCGCCCTGCCAATACTCGCCCAACGCCGCACAATGAACATCATTTTCGACAGTGACACGAAGATTCGTCAGTGCTTCCAGGTCTTTTTTCACATTCATCCCTGTATACCCTGGTATTGTTTCTGTGGCATAGACTACTGTCCCTGTTTGACTATTGATTTGTCCGGCTGAGCTGATTGCAATTCCTTCAACATCCGCTAATCCCTGAAGCTGTTTCACGACCTCATCTAGTTGCCCGAGCATATCCGCTTTTCCGGTTTTCGGAGTCGGGACATGAGATTGATAGTGAATCTCCCCTCGATCCGTAACGACAGCATATTTTATCGTTGTTCCACCTATATCAATTGCTGCGAGGTTCATCGTTATCACTCTCATTTCTAGGATAGTCTAGTCAAACAGATTTGGTAAAAACATCACTATTTCTGGGAAAAGAATGAGTAAAATTAAAGTTAAAAATAGCGGGATCAAGAATGGAATAACACCACGAATAATCGTTCCCACTGGTATTTCTCCGGCCCTGGCTACGACAAAGAGTGCCATACCCATTGGTGGTGTCAGAATACCGATCATCAATGTTAGGATTACAAGGACACCGAAGAAGATCGGATCGACCCCAGCGTTCACTGCTACCGGTACTAAAATGGGTACGAGTAAAATCAGCAGCGCGAGAGATTCGATGATCGTTCCTAACACTAGTAACAATGCTACAATTAATAAGAGTAATAGAATTTGATTTTCAGTAACATTTAAGAAAAAGTTAGCTACTTGTGCTGGTACTTGTTCACGTGCAATGACCTGTCCGAAAAACTCCACACCCATGATCATAAGGACAACAACGCCTGTTAGCTTTAATGAATCTATCACGTTTTTAAACAGCTTTTTCATCGTCAGTTCCCGGTACACGAAAAATCCTAAAATCATCGCATACACTGTCGTTACGACCGCTGCTTCTGTTGGCGTGAAGTACCCTGAAAAAATCCCGACGATGATGATTACAGGGGTCATAAGCGCCCAAAACGCCCTGCCAAAACTAACAAGACACTCTTTGCCAGTAGCTCTTGGGATAAGTGGATACGCTCTTTTTTTCGCTAAAAAGTAAGCGACACTCATAAGGGCAAAGGCAGTGATAATACCAGGAATAATCCCCGCTAAGAACATCTTCGCAACGGATTGACTTGAAATGATCGCATAGATAATCATCGGAATACTCGGCGGAACAAGTGGTCCAATAATTGCTGAAGCAGCCGTTAATCCTCCGTTGTAGTCATCATCATAACCCGCTTTTCTCATCGTCCGGATCTCTAGCTGACCAAGGCCGCCTGCATCCGCGAGAGCTGAACCGGACATCCCAGAAAACATCAAGCTCGCCATAATGTTGACGTGCCCCATCCCACCAGTAAAGTGGCCGACAAGCGACCTAGCAAAAGTAAAAATTCGGTCTGTAATTCCCGACGAGTTCATTAAACTACCCGTTAAGATAAAGAACGGAACAGCTAACAGGGCGAAACTATCAATTCCAGAGATCAGCCGGGCCCCAGATGGGAAAACCAAATTCCAATCACCTGTCATAAAGTAGAGAAACGCCACGATGATTAATGAAAACCCTACAGGTACACTGATTAATAAAAGAAATAGCCAGATTATAAAGATTGCCGTCACGCTCATCTACATCACCCCACTCTTCGTTTTTCTCCAGATAGAAAATTCCTTGACGTTCCGGTGAATTTGCCGGAAGATCATCAATAGAGAAAAAATCGGTAAGGCAATATACATGTATATATATGAAATACGTAACGAAACAATATCGATCGGAGCCTGTCTTCCAGTAATCCGGATACTAATGATAAAAATCGTAACCAAAGTGGCTAAAATCAGCACTTGATTGAACACATGAATACCTTTTTGAAATGCAGGTGGGAGCTTTTGCACAAAGAAGTCAATTGCCACATGGCTATTGTCTTTAATGCAAGCAGTGACGCCAAATAATCCAACGTAAATGAAGATCAGCTTCGCTAGTTCTTCTGACCAGACCAACGGCTGATTTAAAAACTGCCGTGAAAAGATCTGCATAACCAACACAATGAACATTCCGATGAACAAGCTTCCGCCCACAAATTCTTCAAAATTATCAAAGAGTTTTTTCATCACACAACCCACCTGCACCGTTTATTTGTTATCGCACGCTTTCAATTTGATCCATATAATCTTCTGCACCTTCACCAATTTCATCAAGGTAGCTTGGATAGGCTTCAGATACAGCTTCTCTAAAATCATCTAAGTCAGGATTCGTAATCGTAACCCCTTGTTCTTCAAAATAAGTAAGCAATTCAGCTTCTTCCGTTTCAAAGAGATCTGTGTGATACTCAGCCGCTTCTTGAATCGCTTCAGCTAACAGGTTCTGGTAGTCTTCGGAAAGCTCAGACCAAGTTGTTTCCGAAACGACATAGTTGGCATCGTTTACAACGTGGTTTGTCATCGCCAAGTAATCTTGAACTTCATAAAACTTCGTTGCTTCAACGGTTGATAACGGGTTTTCCTGACCATCGACAGCGTTTGTTTGCAGGGCAAGATACACTTCTGTAAATGCCATTGGTGTTGGTGAAGCCCCAGTATAAGAAGCATAATCCAAAAGTGTTTGAGCTTCAGGTACACGCAGCTTCAATCCATCCATATCTGCTAGTGAATTGATCTCGCGGTTTGATGTCGTTTGACGCGTGCCATTATAGGCCGTATCCATAACACGAAGGTTAAAATCATTGATCAGCTCTTCATGTAGCTCTTGACCATACTCGGTATCATCGAGGACACGCATTAAGTGATCAAATCCATCGACAATGTAAGGTAGTCCAAGAATTTCAGCTTTTGGTACCCAAATTCCAAATCGTCCCGTTTCAGAAAACGTAATATCGAGCGTGCCGTCCTGAAGTTGATCGAGCATTGCCCGGTCATCACCGAGCTGAGAATCCGGGAAAAGATCAATTGTAAATTGTCCATCACTTTCTTCTTCCACATATTCTGCTAAAAACTGTGCTGCCTTATATTCATTAGATTGCGTTCCTGCTACGAGGCCAAACTGCAGTTTGACTTCATCGCCTTCAGCTGCGGCTTCATTGTTCTCGCCATTGCTTTCGTCAGTACCTGCATCAGCATCTGTTGAAGTATCATCATCACTTCCACATGCAACCAAAACCGTCAACCCCATCCCCACTGCCATCATTCGAAGCATCTTTTTCATTTTAAGCTCCCCTTTTCATTTAGTTCACTATGTTTAATCATTTCATTAAGAAACGACTCAGTGATAAATTTAGGACGAGTGACTGCACTGCCAACAACGACGGTGCTTGCCCCTAATTCCAAGGCTCTTCTCGCTTTCTCCGGTGTGTTTATATTTCCTTCTGCGATGACTGGAACCGAGATTTGCTTTACAACCTCTTCTAGAACCTGAAGCGGTTCATCATTTTTCGTGTATTCGGTATATCCAACAAGTGTGGTACCTACAAAGTCGACTCCGAGCTTTTCAGCGACGAGCGCTTCTTCCAAAGTCGATATATCTGCCATTAGTTTTTGGTTCGGGAACTTACGTTTTACAGAAGCTACAAAGGATTCTAACGTCACATTGTCAGGACGAATGCGATCCGTCGCATCAAAAGCGATGACATCAACTCCTTCATTATATAACTCTTCTATTTCAGTTATTGTCGGCGTGATGACGACATCACTAGTCTTATAATCTTGTTTAATAATTCCGATGATTGGCAGGTCTATCTCTTGTTTAATCGCTTGGATGTCAAGGACACTATTCGCTCGGATACCACCTGCTCCTCCCTCGGAAGCAGCCAGAGCCATTTTTGACATAATAAAAGGGCTGTGAAGAGGCTCCCCTTCTAATGCCTGACAGGAAATGATTAACTGATTATTCATATCTCCAACTCCAATACATGTAGTACGTGTTCAAAGGGCTGATCAATGCGGAAGAACGATACGTAGTCGGTATGGCTGGAAAGAGACATAGCTTCCCTCTTCGTTTCGTTGCAACTGCTATTTTTCGCCGGACCTTTCTCCGTCCTTTTATACCTGTTGCTTACTCGTATCGACCTTGTCCACTAGTGTCGTAGCAAGCTCTTTTTCCCGCTGGTTCAATTCTTTGAATGGAAACTTCATAAAACCAGCTTCTATCCCTTTTTCTTTTAGTACATGCTTGATTGTTTGATAGACACCTAATTCTAGAAGAGTGTCAATAATGTCATTCATTTGGAGCTGCATTTGGTGAGCTTGCTCCAATTCTTTTTCCTCAAGAAGCTTGTAAATTTTTTTTGCCTCAAGACCGATTATGTTATAGGTACTCCCTATTGCACCATCCGCTCCAGACTCAGCAAATTGAAAAACCATATCATCAGAACCGCTATAAAATACCTTGTCTGAATATGCGCTTTTCAGCTTGGACAATTTGGCCAGATCCACATCGGTGTACTTCACACCCATGACATGATCGATTGCGAGCAGTTCACCGTATTGTTCAATCGTAAATTGTGCACCAGTGAAAGCAGGGTTCGAGTAAATGAGCATTGAATGATTCGTTTCTCTCGTAAGCCGCTCGTAATAATTCTTGATCTCTTCAAAACTAAATTTATAGTAATAAGGGGTGATCGCAGATAATGCATCATAACCCAATTCCTTACACTCTTTACCTAATCGAATCGCCTCATCAATATCAAGCGAGCCAATTTGGGCGATGAGCATGACGTGATCCTTCGCTTCATCTTTGACAATTTGAAACACATCTCGCTTTGTCGCTTCATTCATAAGAAAGCTTTCTCCTGTCGACCCTCCTATATATAAGCCGTCGACCTTCATCTCATCAATATTATAGCGAACAAGCTGACGCAATCCGCTTTCATTCAATTGTCCTTTTTCATCAAAAGGAGTGAGTAATGCCGTGATAATTTTCTTCATATAGACCCTCCTAATTTAAGCGCTTTCAATTATTGTCTAAATATTATCAAAAAGGATATAACTAGTCAACATGTATTTATATTTTGGAGCAAAACTCCATAATTAATGATACAATAAACTTCACAAGAATATTCCACTCATGTACCATGAAATTAACTTATCAAACGGCAAAGGGTGTTTAACGTGACACAAACGGAGGAGTTATTTGGAGGAAATCAACCTAGACTTACAGTTTTAATGGAAAAAAACAGAACGTCTTTTACCAAGTCCGAAAAAAAAGTATACGCATACGTTCTTGATCATTTTGAAGATGTTATTTATCAGTCACTCACTGAAATTGCTCTCGCTTGCAAAACCGGAGAATCAACGGTACTGAGGTTTTGCAGGAAAATAGGCTATAAAGGCTACCAAGATTTCAAGTTTGCTCTCGCACAAGAATTGGCCTCATCTCAAAAGACAGATCAAGATGAAACGTTCATTGATAAAGTAAAGAATAATATGGTACAAGCGATCGAGAATACAGAACAGCTAGTCGATATTAACGAGTTGGAAAAAAGTATTGACCTAATAGCAGACAGAAATGACATTGTTGTCTTTGGCATCTCTTCATCTGGAATCGCCGGACTCGACATGCAAAACCGCTTGATGAGGATTGGTAAAAATATCGAAGTGATTACGGATTCTCATATGCAAGTCGTTCGAACAGTTTCAATGAATGACCAATCAATCGTGATTGCCATCAGTTTAACAGGCAGCACCAAAGATACGGTAGATGCCGTAAAGCATGCCAAAGAAAACAATGCAAAGGTCATCGCTATTACCAATTATACAAACTCACCCTTAACAAAATATTCCGATCACGTACTCTTGACATCAGCAAAAGAGAACCCCTTAGACAGCGGTTCTCTCGTGTCAAAAGTCTCACAATTGTTTATCATCGACCTCCTATGTACCGGCATCACGATGAAAATATACGACCAAGCAAAAATAAACAAAGAGCAAGTAGCCGAAGTCATATCCAGTAAGTTGTATTAGGTGCCTGACCCCCACCGCTGCGCAGCATTAACGCGGCGGGGGGCAGGCACCTTTTTTAGTGCTTTGTGTGGAGTTTACTCCATTTTGTTATTTTTTATTGACTCGTTATTGTCAAAAGTGATACCGTTTACATTGATAGTTTTCAGAATATTTACTCATATGATTAGAGAGGGGGATCGTAGCTGGATTTAATGCACGGCCACTTTACTTAACTTGGAGGGAAATCAATGAAGTCAAAAACAAAGCTATGCTCGTTACTTGTTCTACTCTTTTTAGTTCCCCTGTTTTCCGTGAAAGGTTTGACGGATGTAAGCGCAAGTGATGATCATACGAATCCATTACTAAAAGTTGAAAACAAGCAAATTTCCGCTGGTGAAAACGTTGATTTGGATGAATACGCTGATGAACTTAGTGAACTAGAAGAGGGGACCATCATTGTTCGCTTCCGTTATACTGGCTCCTCCTTTATGTCATTATTCTCACTGAGTAACAACACGCTTCCAAACGGCCATTTCCACTTATACATTTCCCCAGGGGCAATTGGAAGTGAAAATCGTTACCAAGGACCTGACTATCCAGATAGCAACACGCATATCCAATCCGGTTCTGTGTCATTAAACGAGGATCAAGTTCACACGCTTGCGATGGTTGTCGATCAAGATGAAGGCTACAAGTATTTTTTAAACGGCGAAATGGTTCATATCGATTCTAACTCCCCTGTTAAATTCTTAAACAACATCTATGCTCCAAATAGCGCTAAATTAGGAAAAACCGAGCGCTCTACAGGAAACGAGTACCTGTTCAATGGAGACATTGATTTTGCTAAAATCTATTTTGAACCTCTTGGTGATGATTACTTAAAGGATGTCACGGGTGAAACAAAATCAGAAGTAATTGAAACACCAATGCCTGATGATGCCTATGTCTCGGATCCATCCACCATCTTTTATCCTGGGTTTATGGACTCTAATAATTACAGAATTCCCTCTCTATATTATACGAAGCAAGGGACTCTTCTGGCAGGGATTGACCGGAGAGTAAATCATGGTGGGGACTCTCCTAATGATATTCACGCTGCCTTAAGAAGAAGTTTTGACCAAGGTGAAACTTGGGAGGAAGACGGGATCATTATTAATGCCTACCCGGACGAAGCATCCAACATCGATTTATCTTTTTTACAAGACAAATCAAGTGAACGCATTTTTGCTCTCGTTGATGGCTTTCCAGATGGCGCGGGTTTGATGGGTGGCTTTGGAAACAATGCGTATAAAGGAACGGGGTTTGTAGAAATCGATGGCGAGTACTATATGTATTTACTTGACGAAGAAGAAAAACAGTACACAATTCGCGAAGAAGGTGTCGTCTATGATGAAGACGGTGAGCCGACCAATTATACTGTCGACAAACGTCGCAACCTTTATGTAGATGGTGAAAAAATCGATCACATTTTCAGTGAAACGACTCCTTTAAAACCACATAAAACCTCTTATCTTGAGCTTTATTACAGTGATGATGAAGGAGAAAACTGGACAGGACCTGTTGATTTAAACGCGCAAACAAAAGAAGAATGGATGATCTTTTTAGGAGTAGGCCCAGGGAACGGAATCCAGTTAACAGAAGGGGAGCATGAAGGCCGCTTAATTTTCCCAACTTACTTTCTAAATGATAACAACAGACAAGCAAGTGCTGTCATCTACAGTGACGACAATGGTGAAACTTGGCACCGAAGTGAATCTCCTAATGAAGGCAGAGTATTAGAAAACGGAGAGACGATCAATGAAAAAGATTTTACAAACTCTGACCATGAGATTACAGAAGCTCAAGTTGTTGAAATGCCTAACGGACAGCTGAAAATGTTCATGAGAAACTATTCTGGATACGCTCAGATTGCAACAAGCTTTGATGGTGGAGAAACTTGGCACGAAGAAGTCGAAACCGAGGAAGCATTAGTTGCCCCATACAGTCAAATGTCTGCGATTCGCTATGATGGACAAATTGATGGGAAAGAAGCTGTTATTTTCTCAAGCGCGAATCACCCGACAAACAGAGTCAACGGAACCGTTCGCGTAGGCCTCATTGATGAAGATGGAACCTACGAAAATGGGGAAACAAATTATCAATTAGAGTGGCGTTATGAGCAGCTTGTTAAAGAAGGGGCATATGGTTATTCAAGTTTGACCAATTTAGCTGATGGAGATATTGGTCTCTTTTACGAAGGTACGGCGAATACGGAAATGGACTTCATCAAGTTCAACACGCCATTTCTGAAGTGGGATCGTGAAGCAGACATCCCTGATCCCGAAATCGAAGCGGTCTCCCTGCTCCTTTCAGAGTCAAACGTCTATCAGCCTGGTGACAAAATCCAAGTCGAAATTGAGTTCAATGATTTTGTGATGCTCTCCGGTAACCGCTCAATCCAAGGCACGATCGCAGGACACGATTTAACATTTGACCTATTGAGTCATCATGCACATGAACAATTCGTATTCGAAACCACACTCCCAGACCTCCCCCCAAGAGCATACTCATTAGCATTAACACTACCTGACAACCTCAATATCTATAATGTATTTGGAAATCAACTAACAAATAAAAACGCTTTAATAGAGTTCGACACCAAAGTTCGAATTCGAAAATAAAAGGTGCCTGACCCCCACCGCTGCGCAGCATTAACGCAGTGGGGGTCAGGCACCTTCAAAGAAAGACCCCTACAAAACAATACTGTTAGTTTATCGTTACGTCATTCAATGATGGGTGGAGCCAGAATCCTTCTACTCCATCGCCAACAGCAGCTACATATTCTGCGTGTCTTAGTAAGACCATGGGTGCATCATCTACTACAATTTCTTGCATTTGGTTATATAATTCAATTCGTTTATCTTGATCACTTTCTCGTCTTGCCTATTCGATGAGGTCATCTACTTCTGGGTTTTCATAAAAAGAACGGTTTCCTGCATCACCATGTCTTCCTGACTTTTTGAGGATCAATACCATCTCCACCGACGACTCCGTCATTTGAAAAAAGGCTCACCTTTAGAGGGTGTATTATGAAATGACTTATTCACATCTGAACATAAAAAACAGAGCCACTGTCACAACATCATACGGCTCTGTTTTTCGCTTCTTATTTTATTCTTTTCCACCTCCGCCTTTACCAGGCCTGTTAATGCCAATAGCAGATCCTTCTCTGCGCTCATCGGCGACGCCATAATATTCGCCTGTTTCATAGTCTATTAAAATCGTTTGTACGTTTCCTACAAGATTCGAAGTTGACTGCAGCCGGTGCCCCATATCGGTCATTTGCCCTCGCACATCTGCAGGTACTCCATCTTCCCACCACGTTTCGGTTGTGTGAGTATTATAAATACGCGGCTCCTGAACCGCTTCCTCAAGATCCATACCGTACTCAGCGATATTAAGGAACACTTGGAGCACAGCTGTTATAATTCTTGGTCCACCAGGTGAACCGAGCGTCAATACTGGCTTCCCATCCTCAAGTACCATCGTAGGAGTCATGCTACTTAGAGGACGTTTGTTAGGCTGAACTTCATTTGCCCCGCCTGGTCTCGCATCAAAATCGGTTAATTCATTGTTAAGCATGATTCCGTGTCCGGGAACCATAATACCTGAACCAAATACTTGCTCTATCGTACTTGTGTAAGATACAACATTCCCCCACCGGTCAGCAACAGTAAAGTGAGTCGTTTCCCCTGGTTGACTGTCTACATCATGTTCAGAAGCTTCCACTTCGTAGTCTGCAGACCCCGTTTCATAGCTCCACGGATCTCCTGGTTGTATATCAGCCATGACAGAATCGAGTGAGATCAGTGAACTTCTTTCTTCAATATATTCTGGGTGAAGGAGCCCATTTACCGGTACATCAATGAATTCAGGGTCGCCTGCGTAGGCTGCTCTATCTGCATAGGCTAACCTCATCGCTTCAGACAGTAAATGGTATTTTTCAACAGAACGCACATCATATTGTCCCAAATCAAAGTCTTCTAAGATTTTTAGCATTTGGATGAGGAATGTACCACCTGAGCTTGGTGGTGGCATACTCGCAATTGAATAATCTTTATAGTTTCCATACACTGCATCATCAATTGTCAGATCATAATTAGCAAGATCCTCTGCAGTCATGGTCCCGCCGAATTCTTGTACAGTATCAGCAATCGCCTCGGCAATTTCACCTTGGTAAAAAGCATCGTTTCCATGGGTGCGAACCTTTTTTAGAGTATCTGCTAAATCCGACTGCACGAGTAAGTCTCCTTCATGAATAGGCTCACCATTTGGTAAAAATACATCTGCAGCCGCTGTTAAGGAGAGCTTTTCTTCATTACTTCTAATAGCCTGAGCAAGCTGTCCATCGACCTCAAAGCCCTTTTCGGCAAGCTGAACAGCAGGTGTAATCAACTGCTGCCGTGGCCTTGAACCCCACCGGTCAAGTGCTTCCTCAAGACTTTTCAGTGTACCTGGAACACCGACAGAAGTGCCGTGTCTTACCCTCTGTTGAAATGGAATAACATTCCCCTCTTCATCGAGGAACATATCCGGTGTTGCTCCTGCTGGTGCTCTTTCTCGACTGTTTACAATCGTAACATCCTCTGAATCAGCATCATAAACCATCATAAAACCGCCGCCACCAATCCCTGACATCATCGGTTCCACAACGTTTAGTGCGTATTGAATAGCAACCGCGGCATCAACCGCATTTCCACCTTTATTAAGTATATCTGCTCCAACCTCGGATGCAATAGGATGAGAGGTTGAAACCATCCCATCTGTGCCTGTAGCTACAGAATCAACATCCCCGTCATATTTTTTTGCACTTGTATAAAACGGGCTTATCGCAACCAACAAAGAAAAAATAGTCAATACGGAAACCATCCTGATCAAATTTCTGTGTTTCATAGATTCGCCTCCTAAAAAATAATATAACTATCTATTCATTCAAAAATCCCTTCTATCCCTCTATAAAAAACAAAATTCACCTACTATTCATAACATTAACACTTTTAATAGGGGTTGAATAGTAAAAGAGGTGCCTGACCCCCACCGCTGCGCAGCATTAACGCAGTGGGGGTCAGGCACCTTTTACATTTGTACGTTTTGTTTCGTTTCTGTTACATCGTCCTTGTACTTCCCTCTCGTCATTTGAACAAAGAAATAGAATCCAATGAGGAACCAACCACCAAAAATGACCCATTCCGGGCCTGACAATGCAGCCGGCATTCCTGGTAAATAAATAACTATAAATCCGATGCTTAAGATCAGCGCAATCCAGCCAACGATTGACGTTTTACCAGCGACATAAGGTCTTTCCATTTGCGGATTTCTTTTTCGCAGGAGTATAAACGCAATGGCAACAAATAGGTAGGCAATCACAATTGCCGGGCCACCACTTTCAACAAACCATACTAACGCAGGCCGACCAAGTAGCGGGCTAAGGACCGCTATTGCACCAATAAATAGGATCGTATTGGAAGGCGTGTTATACTTCGGATGAAGTCGTCCAAACCAGCGAGGAAGCATTCCTGACTGTGCCATCGCATACATCACGCGACTCCCACCGATGATAAATGCGTTCCAGCTCGTCATGATTCCTGCCACTCCACCGATGACTAGTAAATTTCCGAAAAACGAGGAGCTGAATATAACCGTCATCGCATCAGCGGTTGCTAATTGCGTCGTAGAAAGTGCAGTTGTATTCAACGCTAACGAAACACCAATTGCAATCATAATATAAAACACAATTGCACAAACAACGGACAAAATTAGTAATTTTCCGATATCTCTACGTGGAATATTTGCTTCTTCTGCTGTTTGTGGAATGACATCAAACCCTATGAATAGGAAGGGGACCATGATCAAAACAGCCATGATGCCACTAGCGCCACCTATGAAAAGTGGTTGGAAATTCGCACTATCACCGCCAATAGCCGAACCGAAAATTAACATTAATCCAATTAACACTATACTAACAGTTAAAATAACTTGAACCTTTGCTGCTGGTTTTAATCCAAAATAGTTAATGGCGGTAACAAATAATGAGCCACCTACACCTACTAAAACCCAAGATGCATAGACATCCCATCCACCAATCGACCACATATACCCAACTTGATAATTTGGGAAAATATACTCAATAACAGTAGGAAGAGCCACCGCTTCAAAAGCAACCACCGATACATAGCCTAACGTAATTGACCATGAGGCAATGAAGGCTGCCTTATCTCCCATGGCACGATGTACATAAGCGTGTTCTCCACCCACTTTCGGCATTGCAGAAGCTAACTCAGCATATGTAAGGCCCACAAATGTAACCAAAAGACCACCTATCATAAAAGCAATGACTGTTCCAAGAGAGCCGGCAGATGTAAGCCAGCTTTCCGATAACACAACCCACCCCCACCCAAGCATGGCGCCGATGGAAAGAACAAATACATCTAAACGAGATAAAACTTTCGTTAATTCTTGTTTTTGTTTAGGCATTACCATTCCCCCTATTTAACACGCTACTTTCTCTCTATACTGTTAAAAACTATTGATCATAATGACCAATCGATAAGTATTTCGTTTCTAAGTACGGCTCAATGCCTTCTGAACCACCTTCGCGACCAAGGCCACTTTCTTTCATTCCACCGAACGGAACATGTGCTCCAGATGGTGCGCCATCATTCCAGCCAATGATTCCAAAGTCTAAATGATCATGGAGGTACGTTCCTACCTTATAATCATTGGTAAAGAAGTAAGCAGCAAGGCCATATGGGGTACTGTTTGCAATGTCGACAGCCTCATCTAATTCTTTAAAAGTTGTAATAGGAACAATAGGACCAAACGTTTCCTCTTGCATGATGTTCATCGTCGTGTCCACATTCTTTAACACTGTAGGGTGAACAAAAAAGTAACCCTGTTCTTTATCAGCATTGTACTTATTTCCTAACAAAACCTCGGCACCTTTCTCGATGGCATCCTTTACTTGTGAAACGATTTTAAGAAAACCTTTTTCGTGAATAATTGGACCAATATCCGTTTCTTCATCCATACCATTACCGACCTTTAACCTGTTGACTGCTTCCGTTAATTTTTCAGAAAAAACACCGACAATACTTTCATGAACAATTACACGGTTCGCACATACACACGTTTGACCAGCATTTCTAAATTTAGAAAGAATCGTTTGCGTCACCGCAAAGTCAAGATCCGCATCTTCCGCGACAATCAAGGGCGCATGGCCACCTAACTCCATCGTAACGTGTTTAACCGTATCTGCACTATTTCGAATTAAGGATTTCCCTACTGGTGTAGAGCCTGTAAACGTAATTTTCCGCACATACTCGCTATCCGTGAATAAGGCGCCAACTTCAGGTCCTTTTCCATTTACACATTGGATCGCGTCTTTTGGTATACCCACCTCATGCGCAAGCTCGATTAACTTCATTGTCGTCAGTGGCGTTTCTTCCGCAGGTTTAACGATGAATGCACATCCAGCTGCTAATGCTGGTGCTGCTTTTCTCGTCATCATCGCTGCCGGGAAGTTCCACGGAGTAATCGCTGCAACCAATCCTATAGGTTGCTTAGTGACAACAATCCGTTTCGTTTCCGTAGAAGCCGGAATCGTACGTCCATAAATTCGGATTGCTTCTTCCGCGTACCAATCAATATAACTCGTTGCGTAAGTGACTTCGCCCAATGACTCTTTTAAGGGCTTACCGTTTTCAATAGTCATCACTTCCGCTATTTCTTCTTTGTTCTCTTGGATGATCTGTGACCAACCCTTTAACAGCTTAGAACGTGTATGAGCATTTAGTTTTGACCATTTTTTAAATGCACAATGCCCATTTTCTAAGGCTTGTTTAATTTCTTCTTTAGTGTTGTAATTCACTTTTTTTACAAGTTCTCCTGTAGCAGGATTCATTACTTTAAACTGAGTTGACACGCATACCACGTCCTTTGTAATTATTCAAAAGCATTTTCCAGAATAGAGAGTCCTTTCGATAATTCCTCATCTGTTATGATTAACGGTGCTAAGAAGCGAATGACATTTCCCTTTAAACCAGAAGCGAGTAATAATAAACCGTTTTCATTTGCATATTTAATAATTTTAGCCGTTTTCTCTTTGTTAGGTGCTTTCTCAGTTCTATTCGTGACGATTTCAACGGCAACCATGGCACCTAAACGACGAATCTCCCCCAGGAAGGCATGCTTTTCAGATAGTTCTTGTAACTTCATCTCCATTTTTTGCCCAAGGATCTCTGATTTTTTTAATAAACCTTCTTCCTCGATAATGTCTAATACAGCTAACGCAGTAGCACATGCTACTGGATTACCAGAAAAAGTACCACCTAATTCACCTGGCTCTGCTGCATTTAAAATTTCCTTTTTACCGACAACTCCACTTAAAGGTAAGCCAGCAGCTAATGATTTGGAGACTGTCATCAAGTCAGGAACAACATCAAAGTGTTCTATAGCAAACAACTTTCCAGTACGACCAAATCCTGTTTGAATTTCATCTGCTACAAATACAATCCCATGCTTCTTACAGAATGAGGCTACAAACTGAACGAACTTTTTTGGAGGAATGATAAAACCACCTTCACCTTGAACAGGTTCCATCACCACACAAGCCACTGTTTCTGGAGCTACCGTGGCAATAAAGAAGTCCTTAAACTCTTCAATCTTTTGATTCACATAGTCCTCATCAGAAACATGATCATCTTTGTGATACATGTAAGGATATGGCGCTTGATAAATCTCAGGTGCAAATGGGCCAAATCCAAATTTGTATGGTTTGACCTTACTTGTCATCCCCATTGTCAAATTCGTCCTTCCATGAAACCCACGAGTAAACGTAACCACTGCCTGCCTTTTCGTATATCGACGAGAGGCCTTAACCGCATTTTCAACTGCTTCTGCTCCTGAATTTAAGAGTATGGTTTGTTTATCAAAAGTACCAGGAGTAACTTCGCTTAATTTTTCCGCAAGATTGATGTATCCTTCATACATCATCACGTTAAAACCAGGATGCAAAAACTTCTCCACCTGCTTTGTGGCCGCTTCCGTTATTTTAGGGTGACTATGCCCAACATTCAATGTTCCAATCGCACCAGCAAAATCTATCCATTCATTATTATTCATATCGGTAATCGTAGCACCAGAAGCATATTGAGCAATATTTAAGTTCCCATTACTAACACCCTTTGGTACATATTTTGCTCGTTTATATTGTAAATCCTCGGTTTTTCCCATCATTAATCCCTCACTTTCTAATATGTAGACTATTATGACAATTCATTGGTACAATGAAAAGTACCAGATTTCGTTTTTATTAGGGACCAGTTGAAAGGAGTAGCTCATGATTTTTCTTAAAATTGTTAAAAAAGGACATTCAAAACATATCTATCAACAGATTTACGAGGAATTAAAAAAATCTATCTTAGAACGAAAAATAACGGTGAATGAGAAGTTACCTTCTAAAAGAAATTTAGCTGAGCAATTAAATGTAAGTGTTAATTCGGTTTCAAATGCCTATGAACAGCTCTTAGCAGAAGGATACATTTACACCATTGAAAGAAAAGGATATTTCGTAGAAAATATAACGCAATATATTGATCAACATGAAGCAAGGGCTGTTAATTTCCCCATTGATTTAAAAGAACAACATCATGATAAAGGGGGATGGCTTTCCCTGTCACATATGACTTCCGATATTTCTATGTTTCCATTTAAAAAATGGCTGAAGTGTCAAAATGAAGCAATAAAAAACCATAGACAGGAGCTTTCAGAAATCACCAGTCCCCAAGGACCATACATCGTAAGAAAAACAATTTCTCGTATGATTGCGTTAACCCGCGGTGTGAAATGTGAACCGGAACAAATTATCATTGGGGGAGGAACTCAACCGTTAGTACGCCAATTCATGACACTACTAAAAGGGAATACGAAAGTTGCCATCGAAAACCCTGGTTATTCTCGTATACATGCCTTACTAAAAAGCATGAAATTTGATGTTGCCCCCATTAATCTCGATAAAAAAGGGATAGATATGAAAGAAATTGAATCTATTAACCCTAAAATATTATTTATCACTCCCTCTCACCAATTCCCAACTGGTATCATTATGCCAATCTCAAGGCGGATAGAATTATTGAACTGGGCTGCTCATTCTAATGACCGTTATATTGTAGAGGATGACTATGATAGTGAATTTAAATATGGAACAGATAATATTCCATCTTTACAAAGCCTGGATCGACATCATCGAGTCATTTATACGGGTACTTTCTCAAAGACACTCCTACCCAGTTTCAGAATCAGTTACATTGTCTTACCTCCTAAACTCTTAAGAGAGTATAGGAACTTTTATTCTAACTGGATCCAAGGTAGTAATTCATTCAGTCTTTTTACACTGCATTACTTTATCGAGAGTGGCGAATACGAAAGACATATCAAGCGGATGAATCATCATTATGAAATGAAACGTAAACTGTTAATTAAACAGCTTCAAGCAACCTTTAAGGATGATATAGAAATTAAAAATGTTCCAGCAGGTCTTCATTTTCTTGCACACTTTAAAAAAAATAAAAGGTATGAAGACATTAACGAAAAAGCAAAGCAAGAAAAATTGGAGATCTATTCTATCGAACGATTTAATTTAGATAGTAAATATAAGAAAGATGAAACGAGTATCAGTCTTGTAATGGGATTTGCAACAATTAAAACGGAGGAGATACCTGAGGCAGTGAATAGGTTGTATCGAATAATAAATTGAGGATAAATTGTTTTACAGTTAATGGACGCACTTGTTTAAAATTGCACCTTTCTTAGTGATCGGACCATGATTGTGGAGTATCGATTTATAATTAGGATTTCTAAATAATGTGGTATTCCTTCACTTTTCACTTGATAGGAAGCATCAAATACAAGTGTGCCTGACCCCCACCGCGGTACAGCATTAACGCAGTGGGGGTCAGGCACCAACATGTTTCTATGAAATACCAGATTATTTTTTAATTTAAACAAACGTTTATTTAAATATAGGAAAATGTAACTAGGTGTTGATTTATGTCTAAAACGCTTAAAAAGTATTGGGAAAATGCACTATCTTACTGCAACAGCAACCAAAATGAAGGGTGGTTGTTTAACATATCATGACAAGCACTTGTAAACCACCAAAAGGGATCCACTACTTTTAATGAAACTAAGCTTTGGTGCTGAAAAGTGTATGTCCGAATCGAACAAGTCACCTTTTCCTAAACCACTCTGAAATCCAATTCTTCACGAAAGCCATGCTCGCCCCAAATACACCTCCAACCGTATCTAAAATGACATCTTCAACCAAAGCTGAGCGCGATGGAATAAAAGATTGGCGATATTCATCCAGGGCTCCATAAAGCAATACGAATAGTACAGAAAGTATAAAAGATACAGTAACCTTGCGACTTACTTTAAAGATCGCCAAGTATAAGAAAAAGCCTAGTAGTCCAAATAGAAAAAAGTGCGCAAATTTGCGGAGTAGAAATTCAATTAACCCGTTGACTCCCCAGCTTTGTACATTAACCTCATGCCCGGCGTACATAAAGTCGATCCTATTTAGAATTCCTCTTAAGTGATCAAAGGAGGCTTGACTTCTAATCATGTCAATGATCGCTTCACTTTTTATAAAGAACAGGAAAATAGCAAAAAAAGTGAAGAGGACGCATGTATAAATAATAGATTTGATAACCTTTTTCAATCTTGAATCAGAGGACCTGAATAAACGGTAGAAAACCAAAGCTACGCTAGCAGCAAAAACAAAAACACTACCCAGGACTATCGACGTATGGTCTTTGGCAAAGGTAATTACCCTCTCCAGGTAACCATCAAGCCTTTGGATAACTGCCCCTGCCACTTCCCTCAAACTGTTTTCATCAGAGATTTCGCTTATTATCGGACTCAAATCTTGCTGTTCTGAAGATTGAGAAGAAGCAATGAAAATTGTCCCCATGACAAGAATGATCGGTATTATGTTGAAAAATACAATATTTTTCTTTGTCATATTCTCTCCTTAAAATACGCCAGTCAACGTTTTTTTAAGACTCTTCCACATTCTATTTATCTATCATTATACTATATTCCACTTAAAGGTGCCTGACCCCCACCGCGGTACAGCATTAACTCAGTGGGGGTCAGGCACCTTTCGATATTCTTCTCACTTTAAATAAACGTTTAATTAGATTACTTATAATGTAAAAAGATGTAACGTGGTGGTAAACAAACACCTTCCTTGAAAAAAGATGCCCTCCCCCATCGCGTTAACGCGTTGGATGAGGTCACGCGATATCCAGGACCCTACAGGTACCCTTCAAAAGATAAATGGAACCGGAACTTTGCATCATCTCCATACCACATCGGAAAGTTTGTACCCCAAATGTTATTGTGCAGGTTAAAGTGCATTCCTCCGTCTAAAGGGGCAAAGTTATTGTCAAATCGAAGCAATTTTCGTTCCCCGGGACATATTAGAGCAGCATCAAGAGTATCCATTTCAATCTTGCCTTCTGTTCCCTTATATAATACCCCCTTATCCACTGCATGTAAGTTACGGTTTCCGTCTTTTACTACATTTAGTGGTGAAACATAGGAACCGAGCTTATGAAGCCTCCATTGATTAGAATTGTCGACAATCGGGTTAAATGAAAACCAGCTTGCTTCAGGTAACCTGTTAGCTTCTTTATTCTCCCAATACAGAACAACTTTAATATCATCATTCAACTTACTAAATGAGTATTCAATAACGACCTTCTCAGGCGCTCCATAATGATGTATAGCAAACTCAGGTATAACCATATTTACTTGAACAAGATCTTCTTCAGAACCTCTTATCAATTGAAGCGATTGTACACCAGGTTCGTAGAGATGATGCTCTGGAGTCGGCTCAGAATATTCAAATCCCGGCTTTCCAAAGTCTGAATCTGCCCAAGGATGAGTTTGTTTTAGGTTACTCATATAATGCTTAAACCAATGATGATAATTTTCAGGTCCGAATGTTTCATAGGAAAAAAGCCCAAGTACATGTTGATTATCTGCCCATAGTTTCCCTTTACTATCTCGCAATAAATTAATAGAGCCATTACAATCAAAAGAAACTTCGAAGTTCCCCAATTGATACTTTTCTCTAATATTTAATGCTTCGCTATCATCCAGTTTTTTTGGGCCTTCTTTTATACTTACTAAAGCCTTTTCCAGCTCTGACTGCTTTTCCTCTTCTAATGCAGCCATTGCTTTGTTCACATATTCTCTTTGTTCACTCCATGATCTCTCAAATAATTTATAACTATAATTTTTTTCCTTTTTACAGAAAAGTTCTTTGGAGTTTTCATCCATTTCATCCATGGCGAAAGCTCCTATGTACCCGTATTTATCAAGAATCATATTATTGTCAAAACTGCTTTTTGTTCTCGCTTTTACAAAGTCAGGCTTTGAATAATTCGTGAAATCAGGTAAATATTTCTTCAAGTCCATACCCCACGTATGTTCAGCAATCAATGCTAAGTTTTCACTTACCTTTTCGTATTCTTCTGTACCTTGAACAAGTTTACCTTCACAAATCCACCGGGATCGTAATCGAATACATTCACGATAGCTCGCCAGTTTATACGGATCCGTTCCTACCCCGTGAATCCAGGTATCACCGATTTCTTCTGTAACAACAGGTAATTTGTCTTTCACCTTGAGCAATTTTCTTGCAAAAGCATCCATTGTAGATGCTTGAATTTTAGCACCCGGAAATCTTTTTGCTAGATCTTCAAATTGCTTTCGAATATCATCTGGTGAAGAGGGGCCACAGTTATCACCTGTGTGAGCAAAAACTAAAGCATCTTCTAAACCATCCACCTGAACGACTTCTCCGTAATTACCCGCATAGTTTACAATGACTTCTGATCCGCAATCTGCTCTCCAGAGAAATAATTTTGGGACATTTGGAACTTTAGATGCCGGGTTGACACCGAGGTGTAAATATTCAATTCCGTGCTGTGCCAAGTATGGAACCATAGAAATTGTATGCCCCGGAACATCCGTCATCTTTGCAGTAATCGTTGATCTATTAAATTTTTCGTCAAGCTTTTCAGAAATAGATAAGCTATACTCCAATAATTCTGGATTAAGCAGTTCGGTGTGAGTGGTAAATGGGAGTCCATGCCAAGCAATATGACAATTCTTAATTGCTTGAACCATTTTTTCTCGTTTTTCTATAGTAGCAACCTTCAAATAGTGGCTTATAAGCCAAGAACCCGTCGTCCACAAAAATCTCTCACTACCACCAGCGGCGTCTAATTCCTCAGCAAGCGTAATTGCCTTTGGAATGTATAAATTAACATATTGATCAATGACATTTTCAGCAAGGTCTGTAAAACCTATATCCAAATGTGTTTTAAAAATCACATGTACATTCCGAATCATCTGCAAAATTCTCCTTTATCTATAATAGTTAACGTTGCATTATCCACCTCTTCTTTTATCTTTCGGAGTTAAATCTATTTGAATGAATTTAATAAATCTCTTCCTAAGTCCCAGGGGGATCTAAAGCGTCAAAAAGGATCGCCTCCCCAAAGAAAACAAAAGAAATCAACCCGAATCTAATGAAATCCTGATAAAACTCAACCCCAGAGTACATGAGGGTGATATAGTAAAAAATGTTTACAAATTTGTTTTTTCTTTGATGAACCTTCTTGCTTTCAATGCATACTCCAACGGGTCTGCTTCATTTGGATCTTGCTCAGCTTCAACGATAAACCAGCCCTCGTAACCACTTTCGGACAATCGGGCAAATATTTCATCAAATTGAATATCACCATCACCAGGTACGGTAAAAGCGCCTAATTTCACAGCCTCTAAAAAGCTATACTCTTTGTTCCTTACTTGATCAGCTACCGTTTGTCGAATATCTTTTAAATGTACATGTTTAATCCGTGACATATGCTTATCTAAAATCTGTAATGGATCTTCTCCAGAAAAGACAAGATGACCTGTATCAAATAATAGAGAGATTAAACCTGGATCTGTTAAGGCTAATAATTTATCAATTTCTACAGTAGTCTGGACTCCAGTGCCCATATGATGGTGGTAAACAACATCCATGCCTTTTTCTTTAGCTAATCTACCTAAAGCGTTTAAGCCATCTGCGAGACGCCTCCATTCTTCGTCGGAAAAATGAGGTTTTTCTTTAAATAACGGTGTATCCATCACCCCTTGAATACTTCGTCCTTGTTCCGAAACGACAATGACCTTTGCTCCCATTTCATATAGAAAATCACGATGTTCAATGAATAATTCTTCTGTTTTTTTAAAGGGCTGAGTAGTCAAATATGAACTGAACCACGCACTCACAATCTCCAGGTTTCTTAGTGACAATGCCTTCTTTAACGCATCAACATTGCGTGGATATTTATTCCCAATCTCACTTCCCGAATACCCTGCTAATGCCATTTCGCTAATGCATTGTTCAAAAGTGACACTTGCTCCTAATTCGGGCATATCATCATTTGTCCATGCAATAGGGGCAATGCCAAGTTTAATCTTTTTACTTGAAAACATCCCAGGCCACTCCATTCTTTATAAAAGGCTGACTCAAAAAGGTCAAAAAGTGGTTTATTAATCAACTAGCTATGGCTACGCTCATTGCTCCGAGTTTGTCCCTAAAGGTCAATAACTACCTTTTTTGTGCATCCTCTAATAGCGCCTCGCTTTTTGAAGATTTACTTCTTTTTCTTTAAATGCCTTCTGAATCGCAGATTTTTCTGATACTTCCGCAACGCCCACATGCCACCAGGATTCATACCCATCCGTCATGGTTTTAGGTAAGACCTTAATATCTATAAGGGTTGAAATCGTTTGTTTTTTCGCATCTGCAATCGCATTTCTTAACTCTTCGATCGTTGTCACTTTATAGGTTTTAACACCATATCCAGAAGCACTTTGTGCAAAATCGATGGTCATAATCTCTCCATCAAGCTTCCCAGTCTCTTCATTTCGGGAGCGGAATTCAGTGTTGAAACTGCCCATCCCATTTCCCATTTGCAAATTATTAATGCACCCAAAACCCGCATTATCAAACAAAACAACATTTATTTTTCGTCTCTCTTGTAAACTCGTTACTAATTCAGAGTGAAGCATTAAATAACTTCCATCCCCGACCATTGCATATACCTCTTTATCAGGCTTAGCTAACTTCGTACCTAGTGCGCCAGAAATTTCATAGCCCATGCAAGAATATCCATACTCCATGTGATAGGTATTTGGCTGCTTTGAGACCCACGTTCTTTGTAAGTCACCAGGAAGGCTTCCGGCGGCTCCTACAATAATGGCATCATCGTCAATGGAATGGTTTATTTCCCCTATTACTTGCGTTTGTGTCAGGGAAGAGTGGAGAGCATCCTTATATTGAACGAGCTGCTTATCTAGGTGGCCTGACACTTCAGGAGAGAAGTTATCCTCTTTATATTCAATGTCATGTAAACGAGCAAGTTCTTTTTCCCACTCTTCCTTTATTTCATTGATTTTAGTTCCATATTCTGATTTATATGAGACTTCATTCAGTTCCTTTTCCAATGCTTTTAATGTAAGTTTTGCATCCGCAACAATTTTTCTCGCATCTAATTTCTCTGCATCAAATTCAGACACATTAATCGTTAAAAATTCAACGTTTTCATTTTGAAATAGTTGTTTTGAAGCTGTAGTAAAGTCTGTAAATCTCGTACCAATTCCGATAACAAGATCGGCATCTTTAGCTATTTGGTTAGCAGCTAAATTTCCTGTCACCCCAACGCCACCAAGATTAAAAGGATGATGACTCTCTATCGCACTTTTACCAGCCTGTGTTTCCGTAAATGGAATATGAAGCGTTTCCGTAAATTCCTTCAAAGCACCCGCAGCTCCAGAATAACGCACGCCACCACCACTAATGATGACTGGTTTTTTCTTCTGCTTTATAAGGTCACAAGCTTCTTTCACTGCCTCAATAGAAGGGGTCCTCCGTTCAATCTTATGTACCCTCTTTTTAAAGAAAACTTCCGGGAAATCCCAGGCTTCCCCTTGAACATCTTGTGGCAAGCAAATCGTCACCGCTCCTGTATCCGCTTGATTAGTCAGTACTCTCATTGCATTAATTAATGCAGACATTAACTGTTCTGGACGGCTAATGCAATCCCAATACTTACTCACAGCCTTAAACGAATCATTAGTGGAGATTGTTAAATCATGCGTTTGTTCAATTTGTTGAAGAACAGGGTCAGGTTGTCTTGAAGCAAAAACATCTCCTGGTAATAATAAAACCGGAACCTGATTGGCAGTTGCAGTTGCTGCTGCTGTCACCATATTCGCAGAACCAGGCCCAACTGATGATGTACATGCCATGATCTGCTTACGGTGTTTTTGTTTCGCAAAGGCCATTGCCGCATGGGCCATTCCTTGTTCATTTCTCCCTTGATACACCTTTAAATCCCCAGGATCTTCTTCTAGAGCTTGACCTAACCCGAGGACATTTCCATGGCCAAAAATCGTGAAAATTCCGTCAACAAACTTTTGTTCAACACCATCAGAATCAATATATTGGTAATTTAAAAATTTAACTAAAGCTTGCGCCGTTGTCATTCTCATTGTCCGCATAGTAGATAGCCACCTTTCAATTAAGGATATTTACAAAAATAGTGATCCTCATCCATTCGTTAGAGAGACGCTATGGAAGGCGTCTCTAGTTATTTATCAGTTACCAACGTGTAGTAATCATTTTCTTTCGTGTATAGAACTCTACTCCGTCTGTTCCATTTGCATGCAAGTCACCATAGAAAGAGTCTTTCCATCCTGAAAATGGGAAAAATGCCATTGGAGCTGGTACACCGATGTTTACACCTAACATACCGGAATCCATTTTGTCACGGAACTTGCGCACACTTGCCCCGTCCTTTGTGTAAATACAAGCGCCGTTTGCAAAATTCGAGTGATTGGCAGTATCAATGGCTTCATCTAAATCTTTCACACGAATAATCGATAGTACAGGAGCAAATATTTCATCTTTCCAAACCTTCATCTCTTTCGTTACCTCATCAAAAATCGTTGGTCCCACAAAATAACCTTTGTCATTTACAGCCTTATCTTCCCTTCCGTCACGAACAAGACGAGCTCCTTCTTGAACACCGCTTTCAATGTAATTTATCGTACGTTCTTTATGTTCTTTTCTAATAACAGGACCTAGGAAAACATCTTCATCCAGGCCATTTCCGATTTTGATGTTATCCGATTTCTCACGTAGCTTTTTAATTAACGCATCTGCTACATCTTCCTCAACCGTCACAACGGAAGCCGCCATACAACGTTCACCTGCTGAACCAAATGCCGCACCAAAAATTTGAGTTGCTGCATTGTCAAGGTCAGCATCATGAAGCACGATCGAATGATTTTTTGCACCAGCTAATGCTTGAACTCGCTTTAAATTCTCTGTTCCTCGTTTATATACATACTCTGCAACAGGCTGAGAGCCTACAAACGAAATGGCTTTAACTTGCTTATGGTCAAGAAGTCCATTAACCACATCATGAGCACCATGCACAATATTCAAAACACCTTTAGGTAAACCGGCTTCCGCAAATAATTCAGCTAGTCGGTTGGCTAAAATAGGCGTTCTCTCGGATGGTTTAAGTACAAAGGTATTTCCACATGCAATCGCTAGTGGGAACATCCAGCAAGGAACCATCATTGGAAAGTTAAACGGAGTAATTCCGCCGATGACACCAATCGGGTAGCGGTACATCCCTGATTCAATATCAGTTGCAATATCAGGTAATTGTTTGCCCATCATTAGCGTAGGGGCACCTGCAGCAAATTCAACACACTCTATTCCTCTTTGTACTTCTCCGTAAGCTTCATTGTAGCTTTTGCCGTTTTCAATCGTAAGTAATTTTGCTAATTCATCCCAATGTTCAACTAATAATTGCTGATATTTAAATAAAATTCGAGCCCGTCTTGGAACAGCTACTTCTGACCATGTTTCAAATGCCTCTGCAGCCACTTCCACGGCTTTATCTAATTCCTCCAGCGTTGATAATGGTACCTCAGCGATAACCTCTCCTGTTGCAGGGTTATATACAGGTTCTATTCTCAAAGAAGAGGAATCTACCCATTCTCCGTTTACATAATTTTTAAGTTCTTTTTGAATAATTTGATTCATATTTCAACTCTCCTTTTTCTGTTGAATTATCACCGTTTGTGTTTAAAGGGTTAGTTTATTTCTTCAGCTGTTTCTAAAAACTTTTCAATTTCTTCAATAGTAGGCATCGCATCCGAACAACTATGCTTAGAGATAACGATGGAAGCAGAAGCACTGCCTAATCTCATAGCTGCTGGAATGGCATACCCCTCCATTAACCCATACATGAAAGCAGAAGCATAGGAGTCACCAGCACCAAATGTTTTTAACACCTTCGTTTTAAAAGTACATCCTTGGTAACTCTCACCTTCATTTGAGTACGCAATCGATCCTCCAGCACCATGTTTAATGACAACGATTTTCGCGTTATAAGAAAACCACTTTTCGGCCGTTACTCTATCATCCGCATGTTCAAATTTTAATAGCTTTTCCATCATGTCGAATTCTTCACGCGTTCCAATAATGACATCACATTTTTCTGCTGCTAAGTTATAATAAACAGCCGTCTCAGCCTCTGATTGCCAAGTGTAGGGGCGATAGTCTAAATCAAAAAATACAACGACATCATGTTTTCTTGCATATTCTAATGCTAAAAATACAGCTTCCCTTGAGGGGCTTTTTGCTAGTGCTGTCCCTGAAATTAATAGAGACTTTGAACTCATGATATATTGTTCTGATACTTCAGATGTATTTAAATTTAAATCTGCGACATTATCTCTATACATTAAAATACTACAATCTTCTGGACTTTTAATTTCTGTAAAAGCAAGTCCAGTCACAGCACCGCTTGTATCTGTAGCAATACTTTCTGTATTGATCTGATTATCTTCTAAATAGGTTGTGATAAAACGCCCCATCTGATCGTCTGAAACTTTACCGATAAATCCTGTTTTAAGCCCAAGACGGGAGGTGCCTATTGCAATGTTTGCTGGAGAACCTCCCACATATTTTGTAAACGTTTTGGTTTCTTCCATAGGCCTTAACGTTTCATTAGCATTTAAATCAACGCATATCCGTCCTAATCCAATGACATCAAGAGACCGGTTTTCTGAAAAAGAAATTCCATTCATGTCGATTACCTCCTTAAAATAGATTAAGAGAGTTATTTTTTCATCACATTTTCAAATAGCCATTCATGATCTGGATCATTGCGAAACTTCCATGTTCGAACAGGTCCTGCCATTACATTTAAATAATACGAACGATAACCTGGAATGGCAGAAACCGGATGATACCCTTCTGGAACTAGTACAACATTTCGATGTTCAACAGCCATTGGCTCATCTAAAGTGCGATCATCATTATATACGCGTTGGAAAACAAATCCACTACTTGGATTAATTTCATGATAATAGGTTTCCTCTAAATATGACTCTTCATCTAAATTATTTTGATCATGCTTATGAGGAGGGTAACTTGAAGTATTTCCTTCTGGGGTAAATACCTCAACTACTAATAAACTATCTGCCAGCTCCTGCTCGGGAAGAATGTTATGAACCTTTCTTTCCATCTTTCCGTGTCCACGATCTTCAACCCCTACTTTTGCAGGTGGTATCAAACGAGCTTCGTATGTCCCTATCCCTGGAGCCAAACATACCGCCAACTCCACATCTGTTAATGCTTTAACTTCATATTGATCATGATTGGGTACATAAACTGAATAGGGGGGTACACCTTCGAATATACTCATTCTTTCCCCAATATTCGGAAAAGTTTTTTCCGAGGTATGTACATCAGCCTTCCCACTTAATAAAACAAGACACGCTTCCTTATCGTTTGTTTTACGAGTAAGCTCTTCTCCCTTTTTTAAGGAGTAAACTTCAAATCCAACGTATTCCCACCCAGCTGATTCAGGAGTGACCTCAATAATATTCCCGTCTTCCTTGCGACCGTGTGGTTTAATTAGTAAGTTAGTCATTTGCTTTCCTCCTTTTATTTGCTTAAAGCTTTACCGGAGTTCCCATTTCCAATGACTTCTTCGCGGCATTTGCCATTCGCTCAGCTTCTAAACCATCGTTTATCGTACATAACGTCTTTGTATCATGTTTGATCGAATCAAAAAATGCACGTAATTCACAAATGTATGCTTTTTGATATCTTTCTAAAAAGAAATGTTTTGGATTATCTTGAAGAGTGCCATTTTTACCTAACTTCTTAACAGTGGAGGTTAAATCATTATCTGCTTGAAGGCATCCTTTTGAACCGAATACTTCAATTCTTTGATCATAACCATAAATCGCTTCTCTACTATTATCAATGACACCAATGGCTCCATTAGCAAACTTGAGGGTAATAATTGCCGTGTCGATGTCATTGAATTCTTTAAATACGGGATCAACTAAGTTAGTACCCGTGGCAAAGACTTCTTCAACGTCAGAGCCACTTAAAAACCTTGCCATATCGAAATCATGAATCGTCATATCCATGAACAAACCACCAGAGGATTTAATATACTCAGGCGGTGGAGCCTCAGGATCACGGGAAGTTATCTTTATGATGTGAGCATTACCGACCTCTCCAGTTCTCACCCCATTTTCAACTTGACTGAAGTGCGGATCAAAACGTCTATTAAAGCCAACTTGAAATTTTATATTTGATGCTTCTACAACACTATGAATCTTATATGTCTCGTTAATATCAAAAGTAATTGGCTTTTCACAAAAAATGTGCTTTCCGGCTTCTATTGCTTCATAAATAATTTCAGCATGCACTATCGTTGGGGCACAAACTAAAACAGCATCTATCATTTCATCATTAAGGATTTCTCTATAATTTGTTGACACCTTAGGGATTCCCTTGCTTCTCACCCAATCCTTAATGGGCTCAATATATAAGTCGGAAATGGCTTTGACATGAACATCTTGAAATGATAGCAGATTTTCCGCATGCAGCTTACCAATTCTCCCTGCTCCAATAATTCCAACATTTAATTTCATTTCGATTCCCTCTTTGTTTAATTAATCTCTCAATCCTATTTTCATGCACACTTCAGCTATTCTATTTTGATAAAATCACTACCCAGTGTCCTCTTAGATCCTTTAGCTATTTCACATGAACCCCGAACATTAAAACGAGCTTTTACAATCTTTGATTTAGACCTTTCATGCTCACCAATTCCTATTTGAGCAAATAACATACGGACCGATTCATACCCTAACTTTGTTGCGTGCATATCAACAGTTGACAATGGCGGGTCTAGTTCATGAGAAAGAACTAAGTCATCACTTAGTGCCACGATTGAAACGTCATCAGGGACTTTTAGGTCCAATTCTTTTAATGCTCGTATCGCACCCAAAGCTACTTTATCCGTATCTACGATAATAGCTGTGAACCTCTCCTTTTCGTTTCGGAAACATTCCATTACCTTTTCGTATCCATATACACTTGGGTCTCCTTTTAAGGTATCTTTGAAAATGATTTTTGATGAATTTGTGGATATATTTAAATCATGAAAAGCTTTAAGATAACCTTTTTCCCTTACCTTTGAAACCGTCATAAGGGTGGGAGCATTTAAATAAAGGATTCTTTCATGCCCTTTTTTCAAAAGGTAAGTTGTTATTTCTTTAGCAATTTCAACATTATTATTATCTACATAAGGAGCTTTACCTAAATATTCTTCAGGTGGCTGACCAATGACCACAAATGGGATATCAAAATGAGTGAGGTATTCCATACGATTATCATCAGCACGTGGATCTAATAGAATAACCCCGTCCATTGCGTCTCTTGAAATATAGGGGAGTTCAAGTTGGTCTTGGGATAACGTATCAATTAATATCCGATAATTTTGTAACGATGCTTCCGTAATGACGCCATTAATTAAATTCGTGTGAAACGTACTTAATGATAAGTTTTTAGAATACGGAATGTTAAGCGAAATGGTCATTGTTTTCTTTGTGACTAAACTACGAGCAATATGGTTCGGTGTATATTTTAAATCTTTTGCTGCTTCCAACACTCTCTTTTTAACCTTTTCACTGATAGGGCGTTTCTGACTAAATACGTTAGAAACAGTCCCTTTTGAGACGTTGGCTCTTTTGGCAACATCATCAATTTTAGCCATTGCTATCAGCCCCTGTTGTCTTTAAAAATATCGGATTGCTTATCGCTTGAGGAGTAAAGTCTTGTAACTGTTTATCTTCCCCCCATAATTCTATTCGGTAAAAACTGTTAGAGGGTTTAACCTGAAATGTTAACCGATGATTACCTTGATTTAAGGTACGTTCAAATGATAAGCCATCTGATGAATATACTTTCATTCTCCCGCCATTAAAGCTTTCAATGGTAACATGCAAATCAAGATAGCTGGACTCTTCTGAAACCAGCAAGGTTTCTCCCATCCTATGACCATTTATCTCCAAATCTATTAATGGTCCTTCTGGAGAGGAGGCTATGCATGCTCTACCCTCCTTTATTGCTCCCAAAATTCCTTCGGGGCTATGTTTAGAGGCTTTTATAAAAGTTGTCGGACCACCGTATTTAATCCATTCATCAGGACCATGCTTATCACTACCACCTAAAGCAATCATCCGTTTTCCTAACCCTAGCTGACTCTGCCACCAATGCAATGTCCGCAAATTTCTCTCTCGCCAAGGGCCGTTCCATACCTCAACATAATCAAATTCAAACTCTTCAAGCCCCCATTCCCACCAGCAATGATCGCAGTGAGGGTGATTAACAGAAATCAGTGCACCATTTGCTTCACCTTCCGCAATGACATGTTTCACATCAGCCATTGATTGACATCTGAAATCATTAAACGGTTTTTTCACTCCGTAAAAATTACTATGACCTCGATTTGTCGTCAACTCTACTGCAGGGATAATGACTAAATCTTCTTGAGGTTCGAACGCCTCATTTTGACTAAACGTATTATGATCTGTTAAAGCAATATACTCCAGGCCGGCTTCTTTGGCATTCACTATCACTTCTGATAATGAATAGGGAGAGTCACTATGATTTGAATGCATATGCAAATCTCCTTTTATCCACCGAGGGGCTTCGGGTTGCATATCAACCTTCACTTCTACGTTGCATACTCCTTTTACCTTATACGCGTTCAACACGACTCCCCATTTTCCAGGATCAATTTCTTCAATTAAATAGCCTGGAGTAGCTCTGTCTTCCCTAACAAAAATGCTTCTCCTAGCACCACCGCTCCAACCCTTCATCCCAGAAGGTCCTTCAAGGCCTAAATCAATAGTATTTCCCTTTTCATTTTTCACGATTAAACGAACATTAATTTCTTCAATAGCTTCTGGAACATCAAAGTGAAGTGTGATATATTCTCCTTGTCTTTCTTCTGATATGCTTTCTTTCAGTGTCAGCGTTATCTTATCTGAGGTTAATATCGGTTTATTCATCAGTCTTTCATCCCACTCCCTATACCACCTAAGCCTTTTTCAAATAGTGGTTGTAATGTGAAATAAAGGATCATCATAGGCACCGCTGCTGTTGTAGCCCCTGCCATAATTAAAGACCATTCAATGTTATGTTCGGTTTGAAATCTAGCCAAAGCAATTTGAATTGTATACATTTGCTCTGATCTAGCAACGGTTAAATGCCATAAATATTCATTCCAGTTCCCTAAGAACGTAAAAATGGCTACTAATCCTAAAGCAGGTTTACTTAGCGGCAAAATAATTCTCCAATAGACTTGAAATTTTGTACAACCATCAATCGCCGCTTGATCATCCAAATCTTTCGGTATAGATAGAAAGTATTGCCTTAATAAAAATATCGCAAATCCTGTGATAGCAGTAGGAATAATGAGACCCGCATAGCTGTCTAACCAACCTGAAGGCCCTGTAAATGGAATATTGCGGATCATTGCAAACAATGGAACAACCATTAAGCCAGCTGGCACCATCATCGTTGCTAAAACTCCAAGAAACAAACCATTTCTTCCCGGAAATTCTAACCTCGCAAATGCGAAAGCTGCTAAAGAAGCAAAAAACACATTCATAGCTGTAGCAATGGTTGCCACAATAACACTATTCATAAAGGCAGTCGGTAATATTGTTCCTTGCCAAATTCTTGCATAGTTTTCCCAATGAAGCTCTGTAGGTATAATCTTTGGCGGCCATGCCATTACATCCCCTTGGCTTTTTAATGAAGTAGCTAACATCCATAAATAGGGCCCTACAAACCCAATTAAAACAATTGTTGCTAAAGTATAAATAATAATTTTATTTATTCTCTTCTTTTTCGCCATGTTTACTCACTCCTAGAGGAAAGCTTTAAGTTTAACCAAGTCACTAAGAATAAGAACGGGAATATAAATAGTGATAGGGTTGCGCCATAGCCAACATAGTTAAACTCAAACGATTGTTGCCACACGTATTTAATCGCTACTAATGTACTGTTTCGAGGTCCTCCATCCGTTAATACGTCCACAATCGCAACGACTTGGAAAGAACCAATGATTGACATGACCATACAGTATACTGAAATAGGCATAATCGAAGGGATGGTAATCTTCCAGAACTTATGCCATCCATTTGCACCGTCAATTTCAGCTGCCTCGTAATATGATTTTGGAACTCCTTCAAGACCGGCAAGAAAGATAGGAATGTTATAAGACGCCCCGCGCCATGAACCTACAAATATTAGAATCACCATAGCCCAAAACGGATCTAGCAACCAATTTGTTGGCTGAGCAATTCCAATCGTTGTTAAAAAGTAATTCATAATCCCTAAATTGTGATCAAAGATCCATAAGAAAATCATAGCTGAAATAACATCCGAGGTTACGGCTGGTAAGAAGTAAAACACTTTATAAAAGCGTCTGCCATGAAAAGCTCTGTTTAATAAAACAGCTATACACAAAGCAGCAAACAACCCAAGAAACATGGAACCAAATGTATAAATCATCGTATTCCCGATACTTTTCCAAAACACGCCGTCCGACATTAACCTAGAATAATTATCCAGACCTATAAAGGTGGGGGAATCAGGTAATCGGTAACGATGAAAACTAAGATATACAAGGTAAATAATCGGTACAAATGAAAATGTAAACAATAAAGATACTGCGGGAAAAACGAACATATATGAGCCAAGGTAGTCTTTCCATCTGTTTTTCTTTTTTACTTTAGTAGGTAAGGGAGAGTGTTTTGCAGTAGCCACTGAACTATTCTGCTTTGGTATCATTTATGTCACTCCTAATGATAGAGCAGGGTACACTACCCCGTAGGTATACCCTGCCTAGTTAATATCTTTAGTCGTTATTGATTTTCTCTTTCAAATGCTTCTTCTGCTAACCTTTGTGCTTCATTAAATGCCTCTTCGACATCATCACCGTCGAATACATTTCTGAATGCCTGACCATGAGCATCATTTGCTTCAGGGAATGCTTCTAGATAGAATTGTTCAGCATAAGGTAACGTCTCCACAAATGGTTCCAATAGCGGATCAGCATAAAGCTCATCTTCATATAAATGCTCTTTTACTGGGTGTCTTCCCATTTCAGCAGCCATTCTAATTCCATACTTATCAGAAATGATCCACTTCATTAGCTCAAAGGAAATTTCTTTATTTTCTGAGCCTCTTGGTACGAACATACTCCCTCCACCAGCTACTGAACCTCGATCAGATCCAGGAATCGGTGCCGTACCAACCTTGTCGTACATTTCCGGGAATTCATTTTCAATTCTGGAAATATCAAATGGACCCGAAACAATAGCAGCAGCACGTTCATTTCCAAACATCGCTACCGGGTGATCTGATTGTCTCGCCTGAGCTGGTGGAATTGGAGCTACATCATGGACTGTCGCTAACTCCGTATACGCTTTGACAACTTCTTTAACGGTATCGTTATTTAAGTCGGGTTGAAATTGTCCCTCTACCTCTGTTAGCACATCTCCACCGGACGCTACAATAAAGCCATGTAACCCCCAGCCACTAGCTGAAGGAACAAAACCAGCTAGTCCGTCTTCCCCTTCAGAAACCGCTTTTGATACTTCTGTCAGTTCTTCTAACGTTGTCGGTGGTTCAAGTCCTTTTTCCTCAAACATCTCAGTGTTATAAAGGTAGAAGGTTGTATTAATATCGATAGGTACACCGTACTTTGTTCCTTCCCAAGTCACGTTATCCACTGCACCAGGTAAGAACTCATCTTCTGCTCCCCATTCTTCCCATAGGTCATCTACCGGTTCAGCTAACCCTTGACTTCCCATCGCAAAAGCATGATGGTGTGCTAAGTCAGGTGCAGCTCCGCCATTCACAGCTAAGCGAACTTGGTTTTGCATATCTTGCCATGTATGACCTGCTGTCTCGACTGTAATGTTTGGGTACACTTCCATAAACTCCTCAATGGCATCAACGACAGGGGCTTCATCAACGTAATCTGCTGCTAACCATACTTCAATTGTTGTGTCATCCAAGTTAGCAATCTCCTCATTGAATTCTGGTAATCCTTCTGAAGCTAAGTCACGATCTGCTCCATCAGAATCTTGGCCTTGATCTTCACTTTGATCTGGATCATCATCCCCGTTGTTCGCTTGGCTAGTTTCATCCGCATCCGAACAAGCTGTGAACAATACCAAACTAAAAGCTAAAACAAAAGACAGAAAGAAAAACTTTTTCATTAAACGTACCCTCCTTTTTTGTTTTGCTTTCTTACCCATTTTTGATGAGTTAAACCGGTTTAAATTAGTCGAAAAAAAATAGATTGTAATAGTAAGTCATGATTCAAACTAGATCAATTAAACCGGTTTAATGAAAGCGTTCGCTTTTTGAATTTACTATATATTCAGTAAATTGTCAATAATATTTGGACTATTTAGAAAATGGAGTGTGGACCAATTTGAGATCCTTTAGCTTAGCTTTCCTTCTATCGTTTTTAAATTTTCTAAGCTTACACTCAAACTATCTAATGGGCTCCCCTTGCATTCATCTTGTTCTACTACATACCATTCAACTCCGTTTTGTTTCCCCCAGGAAAGTATAGCCTCAAAGTCTATTGAACCTGTACCGATTTCAGCAAAAAATTCTCGGCCATCCGTTGTCATATCCTTCAAATGTAAATACGGCGTTCTTCCTGTATATTTCTTTATGAACTTAAGTGGATCATGCTCCGCTTTTTTAATCCAATAGGTGTCAATCTCAGGGTAAATAAACTGGTTCCCAGTGGGCTCCAATACGTATTCTAAAGCGTTTTTCCCATCAACCATTGTTTTAAATTCAAAATCATGATTATGATATCCTACTCTGAAACCTAGGGGGGCCAACTTTTGTGCTGTTTCAAGCAATTCTGATTTTGCTTGTTTATACCCTTCAATGTTTTGCATAGGTTCTTCCATGTAGTGACAAAATATATCTTTTGAACCAAATAATAATGCTTCTTTTATTACATTGTCTAAATCATTTTTCATTCTATCCAGGCCAATATGCATACCCGCCGTTTTAAGCCCAGTTTCTTCGAGTACTTCCGCAATTTGCCCTGCTTTATATCCGAATAAACCATCAATTTGAACGGCTTCCCATCCCCGGTTCTTCAATTCTCTTAAAACACTCGGAAAGTCCTCTTTCAATTCATTACGAAGGGTGTATAACTGAGCTGCGAACTTCATTGCCATAGTCATTTCTCCTTACCTTTTATCTTTTAATAAATCAAGCCATTTCATTTCATTTTTCGATAAAATAATATTCGCTCCTTCTACTGAAGAGACTAGTTCTTGTTTTGTTTCTGGACCTATAATAGCAGCAGTGGGAAATGACTGATTCACAACATAAGCTAAGGCAATTTGAATCGGAGTTACCTCTTTTTCTTCCGCTAATATTGTAGCCCTATGAAAACGCTCCCAATTTTCAGGACTATAATATACTCTAACCATCTCTTTATTTGAACGATCTTCTGGGGTGAACCTACCTGAGAAAAACCCCCCCGCTTGTGAAGACCATGAAAATACAGGTAATTGATTCGAATCGTACCATTCAATAGCCTTGTAATCTAATGAGATACATCCTGCCCACCTTGGTTGATTACATTTTGCTAGACTTAAATTCGGACTACTAAAAGAGAATCCTACTAATCCATTAGCATAAGCATAGTTATTCGCCTCTAGTATCCGGTCATTCGTCCAATTTGAAACGCCGATGGTATGAATACGCCTTGCATCGATATGTTCATTTAATGCTTCCATAATGGGGCCAACTTCCACCTCAGGGTCATCACGGTGCAACGCATAGAAATCAACGTAATCTGTTTTTAGTCTCTCTAAACTATCATACAAGTCCTTTTTGATTGAATCTGGTTTCACTCTCTGGCCAGGCTCTCCGTCATCCGGATGAGCTCCCTTTGTCAAAAGTTGAACCTGATCTCTTTTATTGCTTTTTTCTAGCCATTTACCAACCGCTTCTTCACTACCTTCATATTGGTGTGCAGTATCTAATGTGTTCCCCCCAACTTCTAAATAAGCATCAAGGATTTCACAAACATGCTCCATATTGTCAGGGTATAAAGCAGCTGTCCCCATGATCAACTGGGAACATTGTTTTTCTGTTTTTCGGTTATCTATTGAACTATAAATACGAACCGGCTTCAAACAAACCACCACCCCTTAAACTGACTTTCATTCTGACAACCCACTCACTCATCTAGACTGTCAATACTCACCTCCTAAAGCTTCATGAAGTGTTCGTTGAAAAGGAAGAAAATGTTGATAAACTAGTGATTAAACCGGTTTAATTAGCACGAAAAAAAATAGGTACAGAAGAACCTTCTCTCTCCTGCGAACCTTATTTTAGAAGTACAATTTGTAACTTAAGCACATTATAACTTTTAAACCCAATCATTTTCAATATAATTTTTTAGAACATTCTAAAATATCACTAAATAATTGACCCGAATATATTGAAATCCTGATATATTATAGAAAAATGCTGATTTATTCAAATTTATCCTGATAACCCCCCCTCTCCTATCTGATCACTTTTCTAGCGGTCTAACATTTAGCTGCCCCCCAACTAGTCTAATATGCAAGAATGACCTAACTCTTTAACTAATAATCTATGGATCCTTCCATTTGTCGCTATGATATCTCGCGTAGTTAATCGATAAGACGCCCCTCCCATATCGGAAATATTCCCACCGGCTTCACTGAGAATTAAATCACCTGCTGCAACATCCCAGACATTTACCCCATATCCTAACATCCTTCGAGTCGCCCAGCAGTAACGTACGCCATATGTAACGTTGCAGATCCGAATGACCGAATACTATTACATTTCGTCCCTAAATATTGAACCCCCCTGAGAACTTTAGGCCTTGCTGTTTCAATATCAGAAGGGAAACCTATCGCAATTAAGCTTCCCCCAATTTGACCTACCTTTGAGGGGGGAATCTTTTTACCATTTAGATAGGCCCCTTTTCCCCTTTCACTTGAAAATAATTCGTCCAAGTTTGGATCATAGATGACCCCAACAATAACTTTCTGTTTGTAAACTAACGCGATCGATACGGTATATCCCGGTAATCCATGTGAAAAGTTAGTCGTCCCATCGATAGGATCAATCACCCAAAAATAGTCGTCCTGTTCAAGGGTAGATAAATCGTCTCCATCTGTTATTCCTTCCTCCCCAATCATTTTATGATCAGGGTAATGCTCGATGATTTTGCTACGTATGAAATTCTCTGTTTTCCGATCGATCTCAGTCACAAGGCCAAATTTTGAAGCTCATCTACTTTAAAACTCGTTTCCTTATTTTCTAAAATAAGTTGCCCTGCTTCTTTACTTACACCTTTAGCAAACTGAATAAAGCTCATAAAAATCACTTCTTCCATAAGGTTTTATTTCTATTCGCTGGAGAAACTTCTACTTTTTGATTTGAGTTGATAAAGGATGTCTCCGGCATGAGGTCTTTACCTACAAAAAATGCCTTTCGAACACCTTCGACTATGACTCCTTTCACAGTTTCAATGCCCGTTTCATTTTCAGTTATTAAAGATGCTCGTATTTCTTCGATATCTTCAACTCGTTTATTTGCCGGAAGTTTAACGGTTGTTGAAAAAGGGCCATCTTCCCCTCCATAAGCCATTGCAGCATTATTAAATGTAGAACTATACCAAATCGGGTCCTTGATTAACTTGACTTTAATGTCGACTTTCCCAGGTTGATACGTCTCACCAACCGTGAACTTTGATGTTTGTAAATAAAAATATTGACATGGATCTCCTAACTTTTCAGTCTGTGGATTATGCGGCGATTCAATCTTCTCTTGACGCCTGACTTCTTTAATAGAGACTGCATAGGTCCAAGGGTTTTTATCCATGACCGCTTCTCTATTAACCTCTCGAGGAAGACAAGTGTCAGGCCTCAATAGATAACGATAATTGGAGGTAACTCGATCTGAAAAGTTTCCATTTATAGTAGATGATTGTAATATCGGATGGCTTCCAAGACCTCTTTTTCCACGAAATTGTGTTCTCATATGATCTTTTCCTTGAAACACTTCACAGTCCCCTTCTATGATTCGTTTTCCGTATTGGTCAACTTTCACACGATAAGTCCATTCAATATCCGTCGTTCTCCCCCATCTTGACATCAATGCTGGAGCCTCGGTACCACCATCTTCGTGACTGAAAATCGTATGATATTCCAAAATCATCGTCCCATCCTCATGTTCATCACAATAATAAAATGAAGCTAATGGGGTATCGGTTCTGACATTTTCAAAATGGGTATCTAAGTTGCGACCATATAGTAAGGGAGCGTTTTTATAGAAAACAATATCAGGATCTGATTCTTTTACTTGGCGGATTTCGACTTTATGCACTTCTGCAGAGGTTATAAGAGGTGAGGATTGATCAGTTTTGAAAACAAAAGTAAGTTCATGTTTTCCAGGGGGCAAGCTTCCTAGCATTCTTTCATAAGCAAACACCTCATCGCCGTAAAATAGAATGAAGTCCTGGTTATACTCCCCATTCAAATACAACGTTACAAATGCTGACTCTTTATCAGTCGCTCCCCAATCTCCTCCGGGGACGCTACTTACTAAATCAATTAACGTTTCTCCTCGCTCATTCAAAGAGAATGTTAAGGATAACTGCCTTTTCTCATATAGTTGAAAGGGAGAGTCAGAAAAGGGAAAAGAAATAATAAAGTTCTCCATTTAAAAATCCTCCTTCATGCTCGGTTGGGTTTTATCAGGATTTCTCGACATATATCAGGATTCCTTCCCCTCCCATACAAGTCTATCTAAATGATACTTCGAACCTTTATTTCTCCTAGAGCATTCAACTCCTTCCGTGTCGTGGAGGAGCTTTTTCGCAACTTCACCTGCTTGTTGGTAATCGGTGAATTTATTAGGAGGGCATAATCACGAAGGGCTTTGACATGAGCATTTTTTGAGAGAAACCCGCATTGAAGGCATACCCATGTACCACGGGCTCTTTTCATGGGAATCAGTGAGCACTCGGGACAACAAACACCTTTGATAAGGTCAGTTTCCTTTATATCAAATTACTGCAAAATATTAGAATCGTACAAAATCTGTTGTGCAACTGTTTCTAAGCGACTCAAAGAAACTCGATTAGCAGGATTATAATTCTTGAACTGTGTGATTTTATCAGTTAAAACCTCGGCGTGAACCACTTTTTCTAAAGCTTCTTTGTATGCAGGAGGAGCTTTGATAATAGTGTGTGGATTGCTAATTGTGATAAAAAAAGAGGTTGGAAGTGCGGGAAATTGATGTTTTGCAAGCCAATAATGCAAATGTTCCTGTTGTTTTTTCACTTGAATAATTGGATCTTTATATCCCTTTTCTAAGTCACCTTTTCTTTGAATCAGTTGGTTAAATTCAGGAACAAAAGTCACTGTACCTGCGTAATTTTTCGCCTCAAGTAAAAGGAAGAAATGCGGATTCAATAAGAGGCTGTCAATTTGAAAGAACCGTCCTAACACTCCCGGAAGTCGCAAATCCTGAAGAATCAAAAAGTCTTTTTCCGGCAGATAGTCTAATTGGTAATCTAACGCTTTTTCACCCCTGTAACCAGCCTCCTTTAATGAATGTTCACTAATTACAAAGGGATGTTTCGAATGGCGGACCGGCAGTCTGCCTTTTAACACTACTAACTTTAACAATCTCACAGGCTTTTTACGTGGTTTAACGATCAAAGTGGCATCACTCCTTGAGCGGGTAGTAGAACGGCAAATAAGAGGAAGATATCAGGATTACCCTAATCCATTAAAACCACACCAAAAACGGCCGAGGCATGGAACCATCCCCCCCCCCGACCTAGTGAATCTCCTAAATTCATCAAAATCCAGCTAGTGTCAGGACCGCGCACTTAAAAATATTTATCAGCTAATAATTCAGCGGTTCGTGTCGCAAGCGCTTGTGTAGTTAAAGTCGGATTGACCCCTCCGATCGAATTGTAATGCACACTATTATCAGCAATATAGAGGCGTTTGACCTGATAGGCTTCACAGGAAGAGTCAACGACAAAGCCCATTCTCATCGTGCTTTCTAAATGAATATAAAGATTTGGCGGTAAATCACTGCGAATCATTTCTTTTGCTCCAGCTTGCCTTAACATCTCTGTTGCTATTTTCACTAACTCATTTCTCTTTTCTTCATCTCGTTTACTCGGAGTATATGTGACAATTGGGACGTGGCCATGTTCGTCTTTAATAAAAGGATCGAGCTCTACGCGATTTTGAAACTGTACGTCATCTTCGGTAATTATTAATAGCGTGAGTGTTTTTCTGTAGCCACTCATCGCTTTTTTTAATTTAGGTCCTACAATTCTTCCTCGCTTCTCCCACAAACCTTCATTTGGATTAGAGTTATTAAGCGAATCGTACCCTGCATGGCTAAATCCAAAGAGAAACTGAGCAGATAATCCAGGGCTATTTCCTAAACTTTCAATCATGCCTATTCCAGGGTAATCAAGTCGGGCTCCTGAAGTGTGCCCAACAAACGGGTCAATCGTTGAAGTACCTAAAATCTCCTTTAAGTCATTTTCATCAAAAGTACCTGTAACAGCGTCCATATAGTGATTGGTTAGTCCTCTGCCGACCCACGAATTTTCGGGTAAGTCAGAGTTCAACCATAGACGAGGTGTTTCCACACAGCCCGCGGCCATTACAACAACGCCTGCTCGTAATTCTTCTACTTCTCCCGTCCAAGTATCACGAATTTGAACGCCCACCGCACGAACCCCTTTACTTTCATCCTCCTCGGTTAATACCTTGGTTACATACGTATTGGGTCGAAATGATACGTTACCGGTTTTCAAAGCGAGCGGAACATAACTCACATTTGTAGAACGTTTCGCGATTTTTTCAGTAGTTGGACCATAAGGACAGCCTTGTTCACAATGCCCACTTAACGTACAGCCCTCCATGTGGCTTAACTCTTCTAGCGAATAACTAGGATCCATTAGATGTTCATTCGGCGGTAAAATGGCGTTCGGCTGCGGTCGATAGCCAGGACTGGTAACATCTAAAGTCGCATGAAGCGAAAATCCCGCTTTTTCTGCTCCATAATAAAAAAGCTCTTCTTTTGCTGTTATGGGCGCAAATTCAACCGGCAATGTAGCTTCAACTTTTTCAAAATACGGAATGAGAGTCTCGTAGCTTATTGGCCATTTATTATTAATCGAATCAGGGTACGGACGAGGACAGTTCCCATAATAGTGAAGCGTTGTTCCGCCAATCCCGGCGTTTTGCCACAATAAAGCTTGATCAGGGATGTTTCTAAACCAAGGCGCACGTCTGCGGTCAGCCGCTCCCCAACGAAATTTTCCGGTGACAGTATCATTCATATCGTTTTCCAGTCTTGTTAATTGATCTCTATAAAGGGTAACATCCAAGTCATCAGCGCTGTCACTTGCTTTTTCGCCACGACTTTCATTAGGTTTAGGCCATTTTTTGTTTCCATACCAGGGGCCAGCATCGAGGACCAAAACTTGAAGACCTAATTCCCCAAGCTCTTTTGCAACAACAGGACCGCCACCACCGGCGCCAATGATAATCACATCTGGATTGGTTGTCATTCGTTTCCCCCGCTATTTCCCATTTTTAATAAAAAGCCACGAAAATCACGATAACCTAGAGACACACCTGGGTACCCTACCTGCTTCCAACTTAACGGAAAAAACTCAAGTCTTCGATCGTCTGGCGGATATAACCTCGTTTGACCATAAGCAGACCATTCCGAGTAATAGCCAAACATCGTAAACGGTTGAGGGCATCGGTGATATGTTTGATCATTCCAGCATTATTTTGAAAAGGTGGCGGTAATAAATACAGATCTAAACTAAGATTTTCCAACAAAGACAATGTTCGTATCCGGTCTCTACGGGAAAGAGTGACAAATGGAGGAGTTGTCGTCTGATCAGTGTCGACTATGTGGAAGGCTGCTATATTTAATAATACTGCGGTAGGAGATGCTAGCGGGACCGGAGAAGATGAAAACTGCTCTTGAATGGAAAGGTAATTATCCAATGCATAGATAACGTATTCATGTATCGCCATTTCTGGTGCAGAAAAAGTGTGTTCATGCCCTAACATTTCACCCAATTGAGGTGTAGATGGCAAAATGGCATCAGTCAAGGCAATAAAGGTAGCCTGCACGTACTCTTCCGGCATAATAGCCAAGTCCATTTCACCTCTTTCGAAGTTTTTAAACACTACCATATTCATATTATTTATCATTTCAACACTTTATGTGTAAAACAAAAAAGGTGCCTGACCCCCACCGCGGTAAAGCATTAACGCAGTGGGAGTCAGGCACCAGGAAAGGCACCAAGAATCTAGGTGTTACCCAAAGAGCTTATTTACTTCAAGTTCCTTGTTTTCTAAAACCTCTACAGAATTTGTTGTCGTTTTTGCCACTTCCCTTGTTTTTTCTACAAGTTGGGCGATGACAGGGTGGGTTTGTTGGGCTCCTTTAACTAACAAAGGAACGCCAATAAAATCAATATGAAGTCTCCTTGAAAAGAGTCCTCCAAAAGTCATTGGCAGAGGAACTGTTGGAGAGGTATTTGAAAATACAACTTTTTCTTCATTGTTTTGTGGCAGAAGAAGTAAGAGGTTACGCATCGCAGGAATAAGTTCCTTTGAACGACCTCTTCCAACTGTATATACTGGGTGCCTTTCATCATCCTCCCCGTGAAAAATGATTTTACCCATATCCTTTGGGGTGAGCTTATTAAAGATATCAACCCCTAAGATTTCTTCCTTGGTAGGGGTTCTATCGGCAGGTATTTTTTTCAAATGATAAGCGGCAGCTAGTGCTGACGAATGGGTACCTCCAAAACAATTATAGATGTAGATCATCGTAGACTCCTTATTTTTAAATATGTATAAAGCTCGGTCTTACCACCTTTTTCTAATTATTTTCTCAATTTTACGCTTCACCACAATTTGTATTGGCTCATGTTCTTCACCAATAGGTTTGACTAAAGCCGTTTTCATACCAAGACGTTTGCCGCACCATATATCTGTTAATATTTGATCTCCTAGAAATAAACTAGTGTCTTCCTTTGCATTGATTGCTCTCATGTGTTGTCTAGTTCGCGACGAATATGGTTTTCGACATTCGCCAAAGCCCATGATATTAAATGGTTCACAAAATCGCTCAACTCTTCCTTGGCTATTATTAGAAACAATCACTAATTTAACTTCAATGCCCTCGAGCATTTGAATCCAATTTCGTACCTCGTCATCACCCGGCTGATTATGAATGGCTAGTGTACTATCGAGGTCAGAAAAAATCGTTTTGATTTGATTTTCCTTTAGCCAACCTTTCGTGATATCTGAAAAATGATGGAGTTCAAAGTCAGGTTTGAAATATTTCATAAATGCCACTGCCTTTGTGTTTTTATTCCTTCTTTGTATCTTGTTTATTATACGGAGCATTCACTTACTGTATACACAACAAAGTTATTAATTTGGATATATATCCATACATCTCTACATTAAATAGTTTAAATCGACTTCCTTCCCCAATATTTCCTCGGAAATAACAATACTAGAAAAAATTCGACCTGCAAATATAAAGGTGAAATACTGTTAAACAACCAATGTTTATCTCTAAATTCTCTTTCATTCCGGGAAAATCTTCACCTAGTATTGTCATTTTTGCTTATATTGAACTTCTTACAACCTCTTGCAATCTCGATAATTTTTATTGAATAAAACTTCTTCTCAAAAGCATAGTCACAATCTATCTTCAACAAATTTCATGTAGTGACTGCTATTCTTTATATTAACAATTAGTTAGCTCCATATCCCCACAAATTCCAACATGATTTGTCCTATTTTCAAAGAATATGAGAATAGTATAATTTACTATGTAAAAAAATATCTATTTATAGGGAGGATATGAAATATTGCAAAAAACGACAACAGGTTTTATGTCGAAATGGCTTATTTTTTTGTTAATTTCGACGACGACTTTGTTGCTAGTGGGAACGAATACTAACGCAGAAAACTCTAACCCTTCAATCTCAAGAATTGATGGTTCAACTTTATATGAAACTTCGGCATTAATTTCTTCTAGAGGTTGGGACCAAGCAGATACTGTTGTAATCGCAAGAGGAGACAGGTTTTCTGATGCATTATCAGGGGTTCCATTAGCAGCAAAGTATGATGCACCGTTACTCTTATCAAGAAGTCATCGGTTAGATAATTTTACGAAAAACGAGCTTGAACGCCTAAATGCAAGGAATGTCATTATTTTAGGTGGACATCTGGCCATTGAAGACACAGTAGAAGATGAAATTCGAAACCTAAATATTAATGTTGAAAGATTAGCAGGTAACAACCTGCACGATACAGCACACCTCGTAGCAAATGAAGTAGCTCCTAACGGATCAAACAAAGCCATTATTGTAAGTGATACTAACTTTCAGGATGCTCTATCCATTGCACCGCATGCCGGCAGTGAAGGTATACCGATATTGCTTAGTGAAAGGGATTCACTTCCCAATGCCACTAAGCAAGCATTAGATGAGCTGAATGTACAGGAAACATCCGTTATTGGCGGAGAACTTGCGATTGAAGATAACGTACTAAGTGATCTACCAAATCCAAGCAGAATTGAAGGAACGACACGCTTTCACACAAACGTTGAAGTTCATAATCAATTTCACTCAAATGCGAATAAAGCCTACATTGCAACTTCAGAACGGTTTCCAGATGGGCTTTCCGGTGCAGCCCTCGCTTCAAAACAAGAAATTGGCGTTGTATTAGTGAGAGATCCTCTTCACAATGTGACCCGAAACCATTTAATATCTTCAAACTATGACGAGTTATTCGTTCTGGGCGGAGAACTCGCTGTAAACGAAACAACTTATAATGAAATCCGCTCCCTATTTGAAGATTCTAATCAAACCGTTTTTCGATTAGGGGATTACCATAGTAAAATGGCTGAACTAAGGGAAGATCTTGCTCAGTTAGAATATCAAACTTCTGATAACCCGGAAAATTATTATGGTTCAAGTACGGAGTCAGCCGTTACACAATTTCAACGTGACAATAACTTGAGTGTAGATGGTATTGCTGGCCCTCAAACATTTTCAAAGTTAGAAGAGTTACTCTCTGAACAAGTTACATATGGGGTAGTGACAGCTTCTTCGTTAAATGTTCGTAGTGGACCTGGCACCAATTACAATGTAGTTGGTTCATTACTTAATGGCACAAGGGTTGAAATTCTTGGTACGAACAGCAACGGATGGCACAGAATTAGCCATAACAATTCTACAGGTTATGTTTCTGGAGAGTATATTCGTCTCGAAACAGGCAGCGACAAAGTAGTGGTTATTGATGCCGGACACGGAGGACATGATCCTGGAGCGCAAGCCTTTGGATTTAGTGAAAAAGATGTGATCTTAGATGTAGCCCTAATCGCGGACGAAATCATGGAAGATACAAATATCGATGTAGTTTTAACGCGTGATGGTGATTATTTTGTAGAACTCGAAGATCGAGTAAAAATGGCTCATGATTCCAATGCTGATGCCTTTGTAAGCGTCCATGCGAATGCGTTCGGACAAGAACATGTTCATGGAACGGAGACATATTGGAACCAGAACCAGCGCAGTGCTGAAAGCAGAGCTCTAGCTGAATCGATTCAAGAGCGCTTACTTGCAAAATTGGGAACTCGCGATCGCGGTGTAAAAGAAGCAGACTTCTATGTCATTCGAAATACACAAGTTCCTAGTGTGTTAGTTGAGTTAGGATTTATCACAAACCGAGAAGAAGCTAACAAAATGCAAACACCTGAATTTAAACAGGCAGCTGCTGAAGCAATTAAAGAAGGAATCTTGAACTTTTATAACTAAATGAAAGCTTCCTTATAAAGTACAGCCCTCCAGTCAAAAGCGACGTGGAGGACAGTACTTTTCATCAATATTCGACAAATAAAGAAGTTTAAATAAACGTTTGTTTAAATTGCAGTTTAACTATTTTCCTTAAAGTAGAGTTGTTAGTTAGTAGTAAGGATTTCAGTTTCATCAGGATACCTTTACATTTATGTTGTCTTACCTTGATATGCTTTGGATCCGTTGGAACCTCAACTTCTCTCAAAGGAAATACTGGAAATCCCTAGTGAAAATGGATAATAGATTTAGCCAGAAGCCACATGGGCTCCCGGCTAATTTAGACCGTAAAAACATAAAGTTACTAATCCAGTACCTCTTTCAGGCGACTTCTCTTATCAGTTTCACTGTTTTGATTGTGACCTAAAATATTACGTTGAATATAGTCATAGGTAGCTTTAGTATTTTGACCACTTTTACACTCAATTAATTTTGAATACTGGCTCAAGTTAGCTGTGGACTGTGGTTTTGAATAATTCTCAGATATAAGCGAGTGTAAATCGTTAAATCTCTCTGCAATGTCACCAAAGGCAATGTCCTTTTGAAGGATATTTGGTGCACCATACTCTTTTTCTGCTCTCTCTTTATCTTCCCAATAGAAAACGATGTTACTTCCGCCAGCAAATGCATAAAACACAACAGATGAATAATCTGAAATTAGAACTTTACTACGAAGAAGTGCCTCTTTAATATCACCTTCGTAAAAGAAATGCTGGTATTTTGCGTAAATTTCAGGGAATTGCTCTTTTAAGATCATTTTTGATTTAGGATGCAAAATAATGTTTACTTGTTTATCATGATAAAACTCTTGCTCTTTAATCGATTCCATGAATGAAAAGTAACGAGACAGATAACTTCCGTTTTCAATTTCCCCTGTAAGATCCCATGGTCTCCACGTTAACATAAATGTAATTTCGTCTTTTGTATTTTCCTGCTCTTTGACATACAAATCAAGGTTTGGAAGACCTGTTAACATTAAGTTTTCCTTATTATAATTGGTATTTTTAACAAATAAATTTCGTTCATATTTAGAGTTGACGAGCACATAATCAGGAGCAATGGGGACTTTACGATTAAAGTATCCCCGCTCGAAAACGTTAGTGGCTAGGCAAACACCATGTTGCAAGAAGATTTTTTTATCGTTCTCTAGAACTTTTCTCTTGATGAGACCATCGTTATCATATAATCGGCGTTGTAGATGACTGACTAAATCAGACGATATGAAACTCCTAGCTAAGAAAATATAATAAAAGGCCAAAAAGCTATTTTTTTCAACTAATGAGCTACCATATTGTTTTTTTAAGTTTTCAAACTCAGGGTGCTCTTTGTCCAATATATACACGCATGAACCGTTCTTTTGATATGCGTACTTAAATATTTCAAATGCAGATTCAGAAGCGCCTGCGCTGAACTTTTCAAAATAAATGTCATATCTATCCCGATTAGAGGAAAGTAAGCTAGTGAAATATGCACACATTTCCTTCCATTTGATAAACCTTCTCAAAACACTTGTCAAAACAATGACGTATTGACCCGTGACTGATTTACGAATAAACAATTCCACATTGCAATTTCTTAAACGGTAAGAACGTGTATTAAATAAATAATGTCTTTTGTTGTATTTATCAGCAGTCCGTGATTTCATATTATAAATAAAATCAATATCCGGCTGCTTTAAACGAATATAAACCGGTGTGTTGATGTCACTAGTATTGACGTATTGTTGGTAAATAGCTCTCATCGGTATGAAAACAACATATGCATGGATAAGCAAAGAAAACATGCCTGTGTTCATACTAAATTTTTTTCTTAATTTAGCGGGAAAAAAGAAGCGGAGTTTATAATTGATCGTTTTATCATAGCCTAGTGAAAGCTGTGCCTCATCAAATGAATAGTTTCTAAACCGCATGACACCGAAAAAGATAAAATAAAAAAACAACGGAAAAATGGCGTTTTTAAATAATGGAGTTTTTTCCACTTTATCTATGATTTTTTCAATACTTATATTTTTCTGCTTTGTTCTAATAAAAGATATTTTATTATTTGAATCAACGTAAAAAACCATTTTTTCATCAGCGGTTTTTATGATATCTAAAATTGTTAAGGGTTCAGCATCTGATCGAAGTATTGTGTTTCCAGTTTCACTACTATAAACGTAATACTTCATATTATATTTTTTATTTCGATTTACTATACTTTTATTCCCTTTAAAATCACAGTAATCTTTTGCAAAAACAGGACGGTCATCAATAAAATCTATAAAGGTCCCTTTTTGATTCACCGTTTTCCTCCTTCAACAAAGTTTATTTATCTTCCAATTTGTAGTTTTCTGTATATCATCATTATTATAGTTTTGGATGAGTCAAAACGTTCGAATCGCCACCATTTTACTTGATGTTCTGTTGAAGTTTTTACAAGAAAATTCACAAGTTCAACCGTAACATGATTACATGGTATTAGTAATAGTAAGTTATTGGAAATAGCATTTATATAAACGATCATGAAAATACATAGAGTAAGCTGGGAACATATGCTATATCGGATTAAACTTATAATAGTTTAAAAGCTAAAAGAGGAATAGTAAGTAGCATTAAAAGCTCACTCCACTTGGCGGAGTCAGCTTTTTTTGGTGCCTATTTTTTAGTGCCTTTTTTAGTGCCTTTTTAGTGCCTGGCCCCCACCGCGTTAATACAGTGCAGTGGCGGGGGTCAGGCACCAGCCTTCAGTTGTTTATTGAAAACTAAGCTCTTCTCTACCACCTGAAGTAACTGAAAAAATACATAAAAACAGATTGTCTTTTCTGATTTTTTTTACTATTATTTAAAATACTAGATTTGTATGATTTATAAAACTATTAGAGGATAGAGGAGGAATGGATGTGAGCAATGACGAAATGATGGGGCTCTGGAAAGATTGGCGTTTACATGGGCTCGTTTTAGGAACGGTAGTGATTACGGAAGCAATTGGTACGTATCAGTTTTCAATTGGACCAGGTGTTATCATGCTGTTGCCAATGCTTTATGCAATAATAATTGGACTACTTTTGTATTTCACGCCACTAGTTAAAGAAAAGCAATCGAAAAATGCAGAACCAATTATTGTATTAGGAGTTGCACTTTTACTTGCAAAGATTGGAGTCATTATAGGGCCTTCCTTACCTGAACTAATTGAAGCGGGACCAGCACTTCTCCTTCAAGAGCTGGGGAACCTCGGAACTATTTTAATAGCTTTGCCTATTGCGATCTTTCTTGGACTAAAACGTGAAGCAATTGGAATGACACATTCAGTAGCTCGCGAACCAAATGTAGGACTTATTATGGATAGGTACGGTATAAGTTCACCAGAAGGAAGAGGAGTAATGGCAGTTTATATTTTTGGTACGGTGTTTGGAGCGGTTTTTATGGGACTCATTGCAGGCTTTTTAGCAACATTGACTCCTTTACACCCTCTTTCTTTTGCAATGGCGTCCGGGATTGGAAGTGGTAGTATGATGGCTGCTGCCAGCGGCTCTTTAGTCGCATCATTTCCTGACTTAGAAAATCAGATTGTTGCATTTGCTGGTGCGAGTAACTTACTTTCATTGTCAACTGGTCTTTATATTAGTATTTTTATTGGCCTTCCATTAACAGAGAAACTATATAAAGTGATGACAAAGAAACGCGAGAACGTAAAAGATGTCGCTTAGCCACAGGAGGGAGTTAACAAATGCTATTTAAAAATCTCCAGGAATGGACTTTATTACTTTGTATTTTGGGTATTACAGCTTTACTAGGAAACTGGCTCGGGTATAGCATCCTACCCTTAGATGCTCTTCCAGGAATGATTATCCTTATTTTAATCTGTTTAGCAGGCTTTACTTTGAACAAATTAATTAAAATCAATTTCCCAAGTATCGCCTATATTGCCCTAATTGGAGTCCTCGTTTCCATGCCTTGGTTTCCAGGTTCTGGACACGTTGTTACATGGACAAATAATGTGGAGTTGCTTGCCTTAACCACACCAATCTTGGCCTATGCCGGCATCGCAATTGGGAGATCATGGGCGGATTTCATGAAACTGGGTTGGAAAACAATTGTCGTCGCTAGTTTGGTTCTTCTTGGAACATTCCTTGGCTCAGCAATAATTGCTGAAGTAATACTAAGGATTCAAGGAATAATATAAAGGTGCCTGACCCCCATCGCGTTAATGCTGCGCAGTGGTGGGGGTCAGGCACCAACCTTGGCACCAACCTTCTATACGCCTGAGTAGGCCATAAATCCGCCGTCTACTGGGATGGTTACTCCGGTTACGAATGCAGAGCTTGTATCATCGGCAAGCCAGAGCATCGTACCTAGTAAATCTTCGGGTTTTCCGAACCTTCTCATTGGAGTGTGTGAAATGATTTTATCTGATCTCTCTGTGAGAGAACCGTCTTCATTGATGAGCAACTTGCGGTTTTGCTCGGTTAAGAAAAAACCGGGTGCAATTGAATTCACTCTTACTCCTGCTTCGGCCATGTGCACGGAGAGCCATTGGGTGAAGTTATCAATAGCTGCTTTGGCAGAGCTGTAGGCAGGAACTTTTGTCATTGGTGAATACGCACTCATAGAGGATATGTTGATGACAACAGAGCTTTCTTTTTCAACCATTGACTTCAAAAAGACTTGGGTTGGATTAATGGTACCGAGAATATTTAGGTTAAATACGTGCTGGAACCCGTTCTCGGTTAAATCGAAAAAGCTAGTCGCATTCTCATCCAAAAGATCTTTTTTATCGAAAGTTTCGTTCGCAGTAGTTCCCTCAGGATGATTGCCTCCTGCACCATTAATCAGGATGTCACACGTGCCTAGTTTTTGAGATATTTCTTCTTCTGCTTGAATAATACTTTCTTTATCCAATACGTCACAAGCTATAGCAAGAGCTTCCCCTCCGGCTTCGGTTATTTCTTGTTCTACTTTCTGTCCTTTTTCAAGGGTTCGGTTCAGAATCGCGACACTCGCCCCTTGTCTTGCTAGCTCTTTCGCCATGGCAGAGCATAATACTCCACTACCGCCTGTGATCACGACTACTTTCCCTTGTAAATTTTCATGTTTTGGCAGCACAGTTTCAACCTCCTCTAAAAAATTGGTCCTACATTCTCTCTAAAGAGTCCCAGATACCCCAGAGATACATAATGCCTAATGCACGGTCGTACAGGCCGTAGCCTGGTCTGCATTCTTCATCCCAAATATGCCGGCCGTGATCTGGCCTTGCATAGCCTGTAAATCCGTTCTCATGATAGGCTTTCACCACGTCATAAATATCGATCGAACCATCCTGAGTTCGGTGAGATGTCTCAATAAAATCACCGTTATCAAAAATCTTCACGTTTCGAATGTGAGCAAAGTGGATTCTATCTGCAAAAGAGCGAACCATTGAAGGAATGTCGTTAGCAGGGTTGGCGCCTAATGATCCACTGCATAATGTCAAACCATTATAAGGACTGTCTACAAAAGACAGGAGCCTTTCGATATTTTCTTTATTCGTCATAATACGAGGGAGCCCAAAGATCGGCCATGGCGGATCATCGGGGTGTATCGCCATTTTGATGTCGTGCTGTTCAGCAACGGGGATGACTTCCTCGAGAAAGTAACGAAGGTTCTCCCAAAGATCTTCTTCTGTGACATCTTTATAGGCGTGAAACAGTTCGTTGAGTGCTGCCAGTCTCTCCGGCTCCCACCCTGGCATAGTCATGCTTGAATCTTCACCGATTTTCTTCACTAAGTCTAAAGGATCAATATTATGTATCTTTGATCCTTCATAGAAAAGAGCCGTTGACCCATCGTTCATTTCTTTAGCTAAGTCCGTTCTCAGCCAGTCAAAAACTGGCATAAAGTTATAACAGATGACTTTAACGCCGACTTTTGATAACTTTTCGATCGTCCTTTTGTAGTTTTCAATGTATTGTTCTCTTGACGGCAAACCTAGCTTGATATCTTCGTGAACATTGACGCTCTCAACGACATCAATATTTAATCCATGAGCATCTGCCTGTTCTTTTACTTCATTAATCTTATCCATTGGCCACTCTTCACCAGCTGGCACTTCATGCAATGCCCAGACAATCCCTTCTGTTCCGGGTATTTGCTTAATTTCATTTAATGAAACATGGTCATTCCCTTCACCAAACCAACGAAATACCATTCTCATGACTAGGATCCCCCTTTCTTTGTTACGATTGGATAACTTTCCCGACATAGCGTTTAGCTGTTTCCAAAACCCCAGCTTCACCATTCGAGCTAAGCGCTTTGTTCCAATCACTTCCTACTCCGACTGCCACAGCACCCGCTTCTAACCACTCATTTACGTTTCCTAAATTCACACCGCCCGTAGGCATCACTTCAACTGTAGGCAATGGCCCTTTAATTGCTTTGATCATCGACGGAGAAAAGTGATTTCCAGGAAACAGCTTAATAAGGGCAACGCCGGATTCCGTTGCTTCTTTTATTTCTTTTACGGTCATACATCCAGGAATGTATGGAATGTGATATCGGTTACAAGTGATAGCTGTTTCTTTATCAAAACAAGGAGAAACAATATATTCGGCTCCGCTCACCATGGCAATTCGGGCTGTTTCCGAATCCAGTACACTTCCTGCTCCGACAATGATCTCTTCCCCATGATCACGTAGTTTTTTAATTAGAGTCGGGGCATCCGGGGTCGTAAAAGTTACTTCAATTGACTTCACTCCGCCTTCAATACAATGGCGGGCAATGGTTTCTGCTTCTTCAAATGTGTCCCCCCGGACGACAGCTGTAACCTTTTTCTCTGTGATTTTCTGTAACGTTTGAAACGCTTTAAACATAAGAGCTGCCTCCTTAGAAATTAATTAAAAAGCAATTGTTGCTTTTCTTACTTTATTCGGGTTGTTTTCAATAAACTCAAATGCTTCCTTAATTTCTTCCACATTAAAAACATGAGTAAGCATGCCTTCTACTGACAGCTCCTTGCTGTCCAATGCAGCGATAACGTTCGTAAACTGATCCGTCTGCAACCGGGATCCGGCAATCGTCAATTCTTTCTTTGTAATTGGTAATTGTGAAATTTCAGAAGGACGATCGTCAAAACCTAAAACAACGACCTTTCCTGCGATTGAAGCTGTATTAACCGCAGTTTCAAATGTGGTCGGTAAGCAAACCGCATCAATACAAACGTTAGCTCCCTCACCTGAAGTGACTTCCATAATGGTGTCGGTAACGTTATTTTCAGTGGCATTCACTGTCACGTCCGCCCCGCACTCTTTGGCAAACGCTAGACGCTCCTCGCTTAGATCTGAAATATAGCAAACGGCTCCCTGCATTTTAGCGACCTTTAAGCAGCAAATTCCGATTGGCCCTGCACCTTGAATAAGAACAGTATCACCTTTATTTATTTGACCTCGCCAGGCAGCCTGAGCCCCGATCGTAAAGGGCTCGGCTAGTACCGCAGTTTCAAATGGCGTTTGAGCACTAACTTTATGCAGATTTTTAGCTGGTGCAACAAGATACTCCTGCATCCCTCCATCTCTGTGAACCCCGTACACCTCGAGTTGTTCACAGACATTTCTCCTGCCAGTTCTACAGGCATAACATTCGTCACACGATTCAATCGGTTCTAAAACGACCTTGTCTTTTTCGTTGAGGTCCATCACTTTTTCACCCGTTGCCACCACTTCGCCTGTGACCTCATGACCAATGACTCTCGGATAAGTTGCAAGTGGGTTGGTTCCGTGGTAAATGTGCATGTCAGAACCGCAAATGCCAACCATTTTTACTTTTATTAACACCTCATCAGGCTGTTTTATTTCAGGCTTCTCTCTTTCAACAATCTCTAAAGAGCCGGCTTCTTTTACTTCTATTGCTTTCATTTACAACACTCCCATTAGCCAAAGACTTCTGGCAAGAATAATGTAATTTGTGGAACATAAGCGACTAACAACAGCACGATTAAACTTACAATTAAAAATGGAACGAGCGCTTTAGACGTCTCCCAGATTGACACTTTCCCTATACTGGAGGCAACGAACAAGCATACACCTACAGGTGGCGTTGAAAGACCAATAATTAACGCAAGCACCATCACAATTCCAAAATGAACGGGATCCATACCTACGCTAGATGCCACCGGTAAAAGAACCGGGAATAAGATAACTAGTGCCGCAATGGTCTCCATAAACATACCGACAAATAATAGAAGCAGAAGAACGAGCAAAATAACAAGGAAAGGAGTTTCCGTAACACCAAGGATCGTATCTGCTACTAAAACAGGGATTCTTTCACTTACTAAAATCCAGCCGAACAAGTTCGCAAATCCAACGAGGATGAGGATCGAAGCAGTGCTGACCATGGAATTTAGAATAATCTTTGGAAGCTGTTTAATTTTCAAATCTCTGTAAATAAACAGTCCGACAAGAAGTGCATAAAGGACAGCAACAACAGACGCTTCAGTAGGTGTGAAGAACCCGCCCAGGATCCCGTATAAAATAATGACGGTCATAAGCAATGCCCAAAAGGCTCCGAAAAATGATTTTGTCACTACTGTAACTGGCTTTCTCTCTTGTTTCGGATAGTTTCGCTTAACAGAAATGGCATAGGCCATTACCATCAGGCCAATCCCTAGCATAACCCCTGGCACTGCTCCTGCTAGAAACAAGTCACCAATCGAAACACTTGCTAACGTCCCGACAATGATCAATGGAAGAGATGGCGGAATGATTGGTCCTATGGTAGAGGAGGACGAAGTTACAGCTGCCGCAAATTTTGCATCATAGCCTTCCTTTTTCATCGCAGGAATCATAACAGAGCCAATGCTTGCTGTGTCCGCTAATGCAGTCCCCGAGATGCCGGCAAAACCCATGGAAGAACCGATATTTGCAAGACCTAATCCTCCCCTTATATGTCCTAATAAATCGTTGGTAAATTTAATGATTCGCTCGGTAATTCCCCCGGCATTCATCAAGTTACCTGCAAGAATAAACCCAGGAATACATAATAAAACAAAGGAGTTAATTCCTGAAAACATCCGCTGAGGGACGATGGTTAATGGAATATCCATGATAATTAAATAAAGGATTGAAGCGATACCCAGGCTGAACGCAATCGGGATACCTATAAACATTAAAAATAGGAAGGATAAGAAAAGAAATAATGCCATCATTGCTGCTGCTCACCTCGTTTCCCTTTCGAAACCAAAAAGTCAACCATATTCACGAGTGCATAAAAGCCGAGAAAGATCATGGAGACGCTAATGCTTGCATGAATCCAAGACATTTCAATCGCCATTGTCGCTGACGTTTGTCCCTGGCCTGTTAAAATAAACGAATATCCATGGTAGGCAATGAAAAAGCTTACCACCATGACCACTAGCGAAGTAAACGCCTGATAATAATGGCGTACCTTTTTTGGAATCACGTTAAATATAAATTCGATACTGATGAATTCCTGACGCTTCATGGCAACAGGAGCACCAAATGCTACAGCATAAATAAACAAGAAGCGGGACAGCTCCTCAGTCCAAACAGCTGAAAACGGCAAAAATCTTGTTAAAATTTGCACTGTTACTGTCACAATAATGCCGACAAAACAAAGGATCGTCAGCATTTCAAGCGTTCGGTCTAATAACTTCAGCGGCTTCATCATTCATGTTGCCTCCTTTAGAAAGGAGGCGTATCAACATCACGTTGATACACCTCATCACTTATTACTCAACGTCTAAGATTCTTTGATAAAGCTCAAATTGTTCTTCTGTTAGGGACTCTTCAATCGCAGGTTCCATTGCTTCACGGAAAGCGTCCTGGTCAACATTATCGTTAAAGGTCATCCCTTCATCTTCCAATACATTATGGTAATTTTCGATCTCTTCAACAAATAGCTCATCTCCATAGGCTTTAGCCTCTTCAGAAGCTTCCCATACAGCCTCTTGCAATTCTTCAGAGAGAGATTCGAACTGATCATTTCCAACGACGACATAAATCCAGGAGTACACATGCTCAGTCATGTTCACGTAATCTTGTACTTCGTATAAAGCACCACTGTGAATCAAATCAACAGGGTTCTCCTGACCGCCAATTACACCTTGCTGTAAGCCTGTAAATACTTCATCAAAGTCCATTACTTGCGGATTCGCTCCTGCAGATTCCCACGCATCCATGAATAACGGAACGTTAGGGACACGTATTCTCAAACCATCCAGATCTTCTGGTGAAGAAACAGGATCATTAGAGGTTAAGTTTCGCGGTGCACGCTCCATATAGAATAGCGGCGTAACCCCTACTTCTTCATAAATTTCATCTTCAATTTCCTTACCGATCTCACCTTCGACAACGTTAATCATGTGCTCGGAGTCACGGAACGCAAAAGGTGCTGCTAAAAGTGCCGATTTAGGAGCCCAGTTTTGCATTGTTTCTCCGGTAATGACCATATCCACATTGCCTGCTTGAATACTATTTAGCGTATCGGTTTCTCCACCAAGCTGGTTGTTCGGATAAATAGAAATTTCAATTTGCCCGTCAGTTTTTTCATTTACCAATTCAGCAAACTTTTCAGATGTTTCATGCCAAATATGATCTTCAGCCGCCAAGTGTCCAAGACTCCACTCAATGGTTTCACCGTTACCTTCATTTTCATCACCGTTAGAATCGCCTGCTGTGTCAGTGTCTTCCCCACCACATGCTGCAAGTACTACAGTAAGAGCTGTTCCTGCTACTAACCATTTGAATTTTTTCATTATGATTTACCCCCTAAAGAATGTATTAATTAACGGCTGTGAACCGCTTACATCTTACTCATTAGTCAAATAATCATAAACCGATTTAGTTACGTACACACCTTCACTCAACGCCTTCTCTTCTTTCATCTGTTCGGGCTCTCCAGGTACTAATACTTTTGAAAAACCTTCAGCTGGCTCTAAATCATGGATTTCATCAATCATCTGGTCCATAGAATCAAGGAACTCATCAATGTCTGTAAACATCGCTGGATCCATTGTCATAATAAAATGACCGAGCTTTCGATTCTTGCCGTAATCACCATACATTTTGGAAATTTTCGGTCCGAAATTAGAACCGGTTAACACCCCTGACATGATGTCTACGAGCATTCCCATTCCATATCCTTTCGGTCCCGCAAATGGGAGAAGATAGGACACATCATGAGGATCCGTTGTCGGCTGGCCGTCTTCATTTACTCCCCAGTCCGCTGGAATTTCTTTTCCTGACTCCCGGGCATGCAATACTTTACCAAAGGCCACATTGCTCGTTGCCATATCTAAAATAACTGGCTTATTGATTCGTGCAGGAAAGCCATAAGCAATTGGGTTTGTCCCAAAATACGGCCTTTTAGCACCAAATGGAACGACAATGTTATCTGTATGGGTTAACGCCATCCCTACAAGATTTTGTTCTGCGGCTTGCTGGACAAAGTAAGACAAGGCGCCGCAATGACTGCTGTTTACAATTGAGATCATACCGATACCGTTGTTTTTTGCCATGTCAATCGCTTTTTCCATCGCTGCTTTTGTCACCGCATGACCCATCCCGTCATCACCGTCAAAAACTGCTGAGCAAGGTCCAGACTCTTTTACAGAAAACGTTGGATCAGGGTTAACACCACCTTCATGTAAACGCTTCACATAATGCTCCGTTCGAAGTACTCCGTGTGAGCTCACACCGCGTAAATCAGCATGAACTAAAACATCAGCCACATCATCCGCGTGTTCTTTATTCAAAGAAGCTTCGGTTAGTTTGTTGACTACTAATTCTTTTAATTTCTCAGGTGTCACTTTTACATCCGTCATCTTCATTGCTCCTCCTATTCCAAATTAGCGTGCCGGGCTTTTAGCTGGTCATTGGTTTGACGATTGTTTCCTCCATTAAGGCTGTAGATAATGACCGCATCCAGTATAAGATGGAGGCTTTGGTCAAACTGATTACCTAACGGTTGAATCGTCCCTGGTTCTGTTGGACGGCGGTATTTTGTTGCAGCTGGGATGACCAACGTATGCTCGCTGATTTCTGCTAACGGAGATTGAGGATCTGTCGTAATTGCAAAAACTTCTGCTTTACTCTCCGCAGCCTTTTTGGCCATGTCTACGATTGTCTTTGTAGTGCCAGATCCCGAGACGGCCACTAACAAATCTCCTTTTTGAATACTTGGTGTGATCGTCTCCCCGATTACATAAACCTGATAGCCTGCATGCATTAACCGCATGGCAAACGCCTTGGCCATTAACCCGGAACGCCCTTCTCCCAGTACAAAAATTGTTGGAGCGTTTTGAATAGCCTTGCTCAATTGCCTCGCTTGATCTTCATCAATGGAAGCCATTACTTGAGTAACTTCATTTCCTACTGTTTTGATGGTTTCTTTCACAGGGTCATCATTCCTTTCAAACGCTCTGCAACGATTTTCGGGTTTCGGGCTTTAGTAATCGCACTGCCGACAATAACAACATCAGGACTTTGTTTAGCTATCACCGGTAGAGAACGCTCATCAACTCCTCCTGCAACGGCTACTTGAGTGCTCGGAAGCCCTTTCACCATTTGGAACTGGTCATCAGTAAAGCTTATTCCTTCAGCCTGCATATCTTTTCCGATATGCAGACTAACCAAATCGGCTCCAAGACCTTCTATTTCCTTTACTCTTTTAATCTCTGAAACTCCGAGAAGATCTATCATCACTCTTTTTTCATATTGTTCGGCCACATCAAGCATTTCTGTTAACGTGCCGCTTGAGGAAAATGCCATTGCAGTAGTAATGTCCGCGTCAGCTTCAAACGCTTGCTTCGCCTCATGCTTCCCGGCGTCGCATGTCTTCATATCCGCCACAATGGTATGGTTCGGGTAATGTTCTTTTACCTCGCCGATAATTGAAACACCATACTCCTTAATCACACCGGTGCCGATTTCAATCCAGTCTATAAAATCGCTCGTCTGCTCCAGGATGAAATAACATTCTTTTTTTGAGAGCCGGTCTAAAGCAAGCTGCAGTTTCATTACGAATCTACCTTTCAACTTTCTTTTTGTTGTTTAAAACAACTTCCACGTCTTCCAAATAAGGAAGTCCTTCATTATCACCTGATACACTGACGACCATCGCGCCAATTGTGTTCGCTACGCGGAGTGATTCTTCTAGCTCCTTACCGTGAAGATAAGAGTAGATATAACCAGCATTAAAACCATCCCCTGCACCAACCGTATCGACAACCTTCTTCGGTTTTGCAGGTGGAGCATGAACAAGCTCATGTTTTCGCCACCCTACTGAACCTTGCTCTCCTCTTTTAATCACAATATCCTCGATGCCAAAGCCTTTGAAAAACTCAATGTATTCTTCAACAGGCTTCGTTCCTAGTAAATGCTCAGCTTCTTCTTCTCCTGCAAGAAGAATATCAACATTTGGAAGAAGGTCAAAAAGCGCTTCTTTCGCTTCTTCTAGTGACCAAAGCTTTAACCTTAAATTCGGATCCATCGACACTTTTACGCCGTTCTCTTTCGCAATTTGAACCGCATGCTTTAATATACCCGGGTTCTTTTTGTCAATCGCTGCAAATACGCCAGTGATATGAAGGATATCTGCATTTTTTATATAATCTTCGTCGATACATCCCTCTGTTAGCAAACTGGTTGGTGATTGGTTCCGGTAGTAAAAGGTACTTCCCGAACCGTCTTCTAAAATTTCCTTAAAGTTTAATGACGTCGGATAACCTTCTACGAGCTCTACTTGAGAAACGTCAATCCCTTCTCCTCTGACAAAGTTATAAATGTATCTACCAAACTCGTCTTTCCCGAGCTTGCTGATCCAGCCTGATTTCAAGCCGAGGCGAGAACATCCGATAGCAAAGTTGAGTTCCGCACCTCCAACTTTCCGTTCAAACGTATGATTATATCTCATAGGTCCTTTAGCCTGAGGATTAAAGGTAATCATCGCATCCCCTATAGTGACTATATTATTTTGCACATTTAAGCCCTCCTTTCATGGTATATACTCTAGCTCGATTCCCTGGAGTGTAAGGTCGGCTCATAACGGTAAACGGTTTTTTCTGCAACCTTTTCAGGGTTTTTCGTTAGCTCGAGTAACAACTCAGCAGCCTTAGTGCCCATTTTAAAAGCCGGCTGCTCAATTGTAGTGATCGCAGGATTAAACAAGCTAGCAAAAGAAACTTCATCGATACCGATAACCGCCAAATCTTCTGGAACATTGATGTTCTCCTCTTTCACTACAGCCAGTACCTCCATTAAAGAAAGGTCGTTACCGGCCAGTAATGCATCGGGCGGTTCTGGAAGTGAGAGCATTTCTTTAATTGCTCTTTTCATCTCTGTAACTTCAACACTTTTCATGTATTCTTCATTTAACGCTAACCCTTGTTCCTGAATAGCCTTTTTATACCCACTGATTCGTTCCATTCTCGGTGTGATTTTTCTCTCTAATGTGGTGGTGATAATGCCAATCTTTTTATAGCCGCTTTTTACTAAATGGCTGACTGCTTGAGAACTAGCTTTTTCATTATCCAAGAGAATACAGCGGACCGGTAAATGGTCGATCATTCTGTCGACAAAGACTAACGGGTACTTTTCTTCGATCATTTGATCATACAGATCCAAATTTTCTCCTGTCGGAAAAACAATCAGACCGTCTACTTGCTTTGCCCTAAGCATCTCAATGTATTTCCGTTCCTTTTCAGGATCATCATCGGCATTACAGACAATGACATGAAAATTATGCTCGTGGCAAAAGTCTTCGATCGCTCTAATTACCTGAGTTGAAAACGTATGCAAAATATTCGCCACGATCACGCCAATGGTCGAGGTCTTCTTCTGTTTTAAACTCCTGGCCACATAATTAGGTTGATACCCGAGATTTTTGATTGCTGCTTCTATTCTTTTTTTCGTTTCCTCCCCCATATAGTCATAACGCTTATTGATATATTGAGAGACGGTGCTCTTTGATACATTTGCTTTGACCGCTACATCAAGCATCGTTATCTTTTTCATTTTTACCCCTTTAAGAAATAAGATTCACTTTTACTAAATCGGTTTAGTAAACCGGTTTAGGGAAAGTATAATTGAAAGCGCATTCAAAAATCAAGAGGGAATTTTAAATTTTATAAAAATTATCTTTATTCTATTATAAAGGTGCCTGACCCCCACCGCGTTAATGCTGCGCAGCGGTGGGGGTCAGGCACCTTTTCATATTTAATTGATAGCTAAGAATGTGAATTAATGTAGAATTGTAGTAACTACTGCTCATCACACACTTCCTTACATGCTCTATCACTTAATCAAGCCCACGGGATTATTTGTATCATAGTTTAGGTAGAATTCAGAAACATTCACTCTAGTTCCTCTCTATGTAACCACACCTCTGTTACATCCACTCCTCCTCCAGAGTCTGAAACTCGTCATCCATCTTCATTTCATTCATCCATAGTTCAATCCAATTATGAAATTCTGTATCCCCTTGGTGCATTAAATATCCCATTTGTTCATTGGTGAAGGTGTCTATCGTAAAAGCTGCATATAAGTTATCGTCTTCCTTTGCATATAGGATCGCTTCCACACTATCTGTAATCATGACATCAACTTCGCCGGTAGACACTTTCCCTGGAATCTCAAGATTATTTTCATGAACAATGATTTCTGCATCGTTAATATTGTTTGTTACAAATTCTTCATTTGTGCCACCTGGATTTACACCTATTTTAACTTCAGGTTGATCAATAGCTTCTAAACTGGAGTAATTATCAAAATCCTCTTCTCTAATTATGGCTGCTTTCCCAAAGTCCAAGTAAGATTCAGAAAGATGAGCACTTTTCTGACGTTCTAATGTACGAGTGATTCCCCCCATGGCGATATCAAACTTATCTTCCAACAAATCATCCATCAGAGTAGGCCAACTCGTTTCCACGAACTCTACTTCTACCCCTAAGTCTTCTCCTAATTTTTGAGCCACCTCAATATCATAGCCCTCATATTGCCCGGTCTCTGAATTAAAATAAGTAAATGGTTTATAGTCGCCTGTAGTACCGATAATTATTTTTTCTTCTTCAAGTATTCGATCAAGTCGATTGCTGTTATCCTCACTTTCACTTGAATTACAACTTGTTAAGACGATAGTCATTAAACATACAAATATCACACCACAATAGCCTTTTTTCATTTGATACATCTTCCCCTTTTTTGAGAATGTATTCATTTCACATATATTCAAACATGCCTGTTTTATGATTCATCAATATGTCTAACGTATGGATCCCTATTCAACTATGTACTAATTTTTTTACGAATGTACGACGTTAGTCTGGTCAAATAAAACAAGTACATTACTCTCGCCCTTTCATTCCAGCTTTTTAAAACAACCCATCCTCGATGAATGAATAAAAATTCATATAGAAACCCAAAACCCAACCAAACCTCCCCTGTAATTCGACTAATTCTACCAACTTCACCAACGATAAAACTCCTAAACTCTCGACAAATTCTGGATGATGACTGGAACAAAATCGATCCGTATTAACATTTTAATTTATACAATATTATAAATATTTATGTTGACAAGCGTTTTTGGAAGCGGTACCATTATTTATAACATTTTTGGAACGTCGGGGTGAAATACCATCATATAAATACACCGCATTTCTGGAGGTTCTTATGGAAATATCGCAAAAGTTATTTAGCAAAAAAAGAGATAAAGGTATAAAGAACCATGATAATGAAGAAAAAACCCGTCATTATATTGGTCGATTTAGTATTTTAATTGCTTGTCTAGCAGTCATTTGGTCTTGCTTCCAACTTTATGCTGCTGGAACGGGGGCTTTAGATGCTATAAGATTGAGAGCTACCCATATTATCTTTTTGTTAATACTAACTTTTTTACTTTTTCCAATCCATAAGAAATCGCCTTTGAAAGTAAGAGTTCCTCCTGTAGTAGATATTGCGCTTATTGCTTTAAGTATCTTCTCATATGGATATTTAATCGCCAATTATAATGAGATTGTGATGCGTGGAGGTTACTTATACACGTTAGATTATATAGTTGGAGCCATCGCAATCATATTAATTTTTGAAGCAGGGAGACGTGTTGTTGGAAACTTAGCGGTTCTTGCGCTTGTTTTCTTACTTTATAATTTTATGGGCCCTATGATACCAGGGGATTTCGGTCATGGTGGTTTTTCAATAAACAGAGTCATTGATCATATGTTTTGGGGCAGTCAAGGTATACTTGGTATCGCGATTGGCGTTTCCTCAACCTTTGTATTTTTATTTATTTTATTCGGTGCCTTTCTAAGACTTAGTGGTTTTAGTCAATTTGTCAATGATCTGGCCTTAACCATTGCTGGACGTTCACCTGGTGGACCAGCAAAAGTAGCTGTGTTAGCGAGCAGCCTAATGGGGATGATTAATGGCAGTGCATTAGCTAACGTGGCGACAACGGGTACGATTACGATTCCTCTAATGAAAAAGAATGGATATACTGCTAGATTTGCAGCTGCAGTGGAAGCTGTGGCTTCGACAGGTGGTCAATTTGCTCCCCCTATTATGGGAGCGGCTGGTTTTGTAATGGCAGAATACTTAGGTGTACCTTACACAACCGTGATGTTAGCCGCCATTGCGCCAGCTTTTCTTTACTATGTGACGGTAATCATGATTGTCCATTTCGAAGCCAAACTCAATGGATTAAAAGGGATTTCTAAAGAAAATATTCCGAATATTATAAAAGTAATAAAAAGTCAAGGGCATTTAGTGATTCCACTTGTAGTTTTAATTACAATGCTGTTCTCAGGCTATACCCCATTATACGCAGCGGTATTTTCGATACTGGCTTGTGTTGTTGCAAGTTGGATAAGAAAAGAAACTCGTATGGGAGTTAAGAAGATTTTTAAAGCCCTTGAAGAAGGAGCAAAAGGAGCAATCGGAGTAGGTGTTGCTTGTGCAATCATCGGCATCGTTATAGGAACGGTTTCGTTAAGTGGTTTAGGGCTTACTTTTGGCTACACCATACTAGAATATGTAAACGAAAGTCTATTTTTAGCTGGATTGTTAGTTATGCTGATGAGCATTGTGTTAGGTATGGGCGTACCAGGTGTTGCAGCTTATATTATCGTCGCAACCGTTTCCACGCCAATTTTAATTGAACTTGGAGTAGCCCCTCTTGCAGCGCATATGTTTGTACTCATTTACGCATCTCTATCAAATATTACGCCACCGGTGGCTCTTGCATCATACGTGGCAGCGGGCATTGCAAAAACGAATCAGAACAACGTTTCATATACCGCTGTAAAGCTTGGATTAACTGGATTCATTATCCCATTTTTCTTTCTTTATCATCCGGCATTACTGTTTGATGGGACAAATTTGCTTAATTTCATCATCGCATTATCAACTGCAACAATAGGAGTAATCTCTTTATCTAGTGGACTTCAAGGTTGGTTATATACTCAAAACTCATTGTTACAGAGGTTAATATTAATCACCATTGCTTTTCTAATGATAGAATCTTCTTTCGTTTTTGATGTTATTGGTATAGCGCTCTTCCTCTTCATTTTAGTATGGCAAATCGTCACTGTTAAGAGAGTGAAACAAAACAGTGTATCCGTTTACGGAGGTGATGGGATTTAATATGTAGAAGGAAAATTAATAGATTTAATGGAGGTTTTATAAGTGATTAAATTCAGTAAAGGTATTCTATTCTTATTATTCATCGTCGTTCTCATTGGATGCTCTGACCAAGAAGCATCAAACGGGCAATCAAATGATCATGAGCGGACAGAGCTAAGGTTTCCAACGGCTGGTACAACGGGAACTATCTACCCTTTAGGTGCATCTATGGCAAATCTTTGGAGTAATGAAATAGAAGAAATACGGGTGAATGCTCAAGCTTCTAACGGAGGAGTTGATAACTTAAATATGTTAATGGATGGAGAAGCCCATGTTTCTTTCGCTACTGCCGGAATCGTTTGGGAAGCTTTTAATGGTGAAAATACTTTTGAAGGGCGTCAATATGAGAATGTTCGTGTAATAGCGGGTTTATATTACAACCCAAATCAATTTGTTGTAAGAGAAGACTCCGGAATCTCGAGTATTGGAGACATTAAGGACAAAAACTTTGTACCAGGAGCTTCTGGAAGTACACCTGAGGTTGAATCCTCCATTATTTTACCTAAGTATGGCATTAACTACCCTGAAGATATTAATGAAACATACGTTGGTTTTACGGAGGCAATTGATTTAATGAGAAATAACCAAGTAGATGGAGCTGTAATTCAAGCAGGGTTACCTACTGCTGCAGTTTCTGAAATGACTTCAACTGCTGATGGAAAATTACTTGGTATAGAAGAAGAAATCCGAAAACAGTTATTAGAAGAATATCCTTGGTATTCAGAAGTAACGATTCCTGCTGGCACATACGATAATCAGGAAAATGCTGTTGAAACTCTTGGAATTAAAATGCTCTTAATTACTGATTCTTCTGTTTCAGAAGATCAAGTTTACAATTTAACTAAAACATTCTGGGAAGGTTTAAGCGAGCTAGAGTCTTCTCATTCTATCGTCGAACAAATTGAGTTAGAGAATGCTGTTACTGAATTAGCTGACATTCCTCTTCATGAAGGCTCCTTAAGATATTATGAAGAACAAGGGCTTGATATAGAGTAAAAACTTCGTAAACTTAGGTGGTTATGATGGTAAAACAAAAAAAGGTAATCGGATACTTAGGTCCGATTGGGACGTTTACTGAACTAGCTGTTGATAAAGTATTTAAAAAAGATGAAGTAAAAGTTGTACCTTTTAATACCCTTCCCGAATGTTTGTTTTCAGCAAATAAAAGAAATACCGATTTTACTGTAGTTCCAATTGAAAATTCTATCGGCGGTTCAGTAAATTTAACGATTGATTGGTTAATTCATAAAATCAATGTTCCTATACAAGGAGAAGTTAGAATCTCTATTGACCAAGACTTATTAGTCCATAAACATAATTACCACTTAGAAAAACGTGATTTTAAAATCATTTATTCTCACCCACAAGCGATCAGTCAATGCAGTAACTTCCTACGAAAAAACTACCCTAAAGCAGAACTTAGCTATACAGAAAGTACGGCTGAAGCAGCAAGCATCATTTCAAAAAACTCAGACCAACCTTGGTTAGCAATTGCTAATTGCAATGCTCGTAACATTTACAGCTTGGATCTCTATGAGAAAGAAATTCAGGATTATCCTACCAATACGACACGTTTTGTAATTTTAGGAAATGAAAAACTTACTATTAAAAGTAAATCCACTAAATCTTCTATTTTATTAACATTAAAAGAAGGCTTGATGTTACATCAGATTTTAGAAAAATATTCTTTAAATGGGCTTGAACTCACGAAAATTGAGTCTGCACCAATGAAAACAGAGATGGGGAAATATTTTTACTTCCTAGACTACAATACGAGCGGACCTAACCAAAGAACTTTATTTGATAAATGCTGCAAAGAAATAGAGAGACTTGGGTGTCCCATTCGCAGACTAGGTACCTACCCTTGTTTTAAACACCAGGAAAGAAAAAAGATCCTATCATAATGTAGGTCGAGGTGCCTGACCCCTACCGCGTTAATGCTGCGCAGCGGTGGGGGTCAGGCACCTTTTCAATTTACTTCTATTAAATGTTGCTCTTCTTCTAATAATTTATCGATGTCCTTTTTTTCTTCTTCTGAGATTGTTCTCTCATGTTTAAAACCAATCAAAAAGGCTGTAAACAGTGTTAATACGACTACCGGATAAAGGATTTTCATCATTTTTTTCAACACTAATCACTCCTGTTATTTTCTTCCCAACTACCGTTTCTACGCGGGTCAGCACCACCGTGTACTTCACCACTTTCATGATCTATGACTAGAAGATTAACACTGCCAAAATTAAATGTATTATTTGAATGGTTAATTTGATATCCTTTATCTCTCATATTATCCATCTCTCGATCATCTTCTGTGAATAATGTATCCTCATAAACTTCTAAATAAAACCGTGGTGCATCTATGGCGTGCTGAACGGGTTCTTCATTTACAATAGTTCGAACTAACGTTTGTGTAATAACTGAAGAGATTCGGCGTCCCCCTGCACTCCCGATCCCAATGATAGGTTTATGATCATGTGCAAGAATACTCGGAGCCATATGACTATTTGATCTCTTTCCACGCTCTTCTCGATTAGGTGATGACTGACGATCACTAAAGTTATGCATCTGATTATTCATAAAAAAACCATCTACATAGATTCCAGAACCAAAAAAGTTACTAAGTGTGTTCGTAATTGACACCATCGTGCCATCTTTATCCACGACAACAAAATGAGTGGTGTTCGAATGCCCATCCCGATCTCCTTGTGTATCTAGCTGTGATTGAAATTTCTCATCCTTCACTTCGGAATTGATGGTTTCAGACAAGTCCATACTGTGCTCAATTGAAGAAAGATCTTCTTCTTGAACGGATACAAAATCAGGATCCCCAATGTATTCATTCTTTTCCTTGTGTACCCGTCTGTTAATTTCTCCTAATAAGTGTGCAAACTCTTCATGGTCCTCGCTTGCTTTTTCAATGCCTAAGATTTCGGCCATTTGTAGAGATTGGATTAACATAGTCCCACTTGATGGAGCTGGGGGAGAATAGACATCATAACCGTAAAAAGATCCTTTAATCGGTTCCCTTATTTTCACCTCATAAGATTTAAAATCCTCAACTTCTAACCCAGACACTTGACTAGCTATACTTTCCCCGACCTTTCCTTGATAAAAAACGTCAGCACCTTCTTCCATAACCAAGCGCAACGTTTCACTAAATTCCTCTTGAATCAACGTCTCACCGGATCGAATAGGCAATCCATCTGGATAAAATAAAGGCAGATCATTAACTGGCATACGGTATGAGGCATCAATTAATCGTCTTTCAATGATTCCATCTATTTCAATCCCATTTTCAGCAAGCTCTACTGATGGTTCAATTAATTTTTCAAATGGTATAGAACCAAAATCCTTGTGCACTTTATCCATACCCGCTATAAACCCTGGTACTCCAATCCCACTAGGGGGGGCTGGTCCACTTACCGGCGCCATGGCCCTGTAATCATAAACAATTGGCTCTTCATCTACTGGGTGAACCATTAAAACACCATCACCACCTATCCCGGAGGCATATGGCTCCAATGTGGCTAAGGCAAAGGCGATCGCTATCGTTGCATCAATCGCATTTCCACCGTTCTCTAAGATGTTCATCCCAATTTCAGTAGCAATTGGATTATCAGAGGATACCCCATAATGGTATTCAACCTCATCATTTATATAGTCGGGACGATGTTCGGGCACGCTAGAAATCGTGACATCATGCTTATCGCGGCTATTATCCAAGTAAAAAAATATCACCGTGCCTGCTACGATTCCAACAAATAATAGAGTTAAGAATAGGACTATTCTATTTTTGAGAAGATTTTCTTTAAGCTTAAGCATGCCGCCCTACCTTTCGATTTTTTTTACTAGTTTCCCCTCCTCTTTATTCCATTCTTCATTAAAACTTGAACTATAAATAAAGTTCTCACTGACTTTGTTAAATATCTTTTCTTGCCTATATTTATTGGTAACGGGTCTTGGTTGAGTTTCATCAATATACATTGGATGGACTTCCAATTTGATGTGATCATCGAAAAGTCTATATTGAAATACTGCGGTTTCCCGAGTCATAGACCACCCTTGATCAAAGATAAAATTACCAAGTCCATAAAGAATGACTGCATCATCATAAACTTCGACTGGTTGTAACACATGAGCATTGTGACCGATAATTAAGTCTGCTCCTGCTTCAACCATCGCGTATGCCATATCACGTTGCCGTGGATGAATGTTATTATCATAGCCTTCACCCCAATGTGCGTGAACCATAACAAAATCAGCATTTTCAGCGGCTGCTTTTATATCTGGTATAAAATATTGCGGTTCTAACGGAACAACTCCTTCTTTGTACGAAGTAGCACGCAGTTCCTCGCTAATATAAGCATCATTAAATCCCAAGGTTGCCACAGTCATACCATTCACTTGCTCATAATGGATCTTTCTTGCTTCATCAATATTTAATCCCGCTCCTACAGTAGGAAGATCCAAAGATTGAAAAGTTTCAATTGTATCAAAAACTCCAGAGATCCCGTAATCCACCATATTGTTGTTAGCTAGGTTTACACTTGTAAAGCCAGCTTCTTTTACAGCCTCTGCAGCTTCCGTATCTGCGTGTAAGGTAACTTGTTTATCAATTCGATCTTCTTCATAATGACGATAATCATCAATCAGTACAGGGTGTTGAAAGTTACCCGTCACTAAATCCGTTTGTTCAAAAAGAGGCTCGGCATGTTCAAACGGATATTGTGAACCCTTTCGTTCTACAACGTCATTCACCCAACGCCCCAACATCATATCGCCCACCATACTAATTGACAAAACACTTTCGTCATTTACATCGCTATATTGGCTGGCATTTACTACTTCCGATTCCATCTTTGATAAGGTTTGGTACAATCCAATAATAAGGACACATGCAAATAAAGTAATGATCGAATCTCGAAAAGCAGTCTTCTTATGCTTTTTAATCCTTCTTAAATGTTTTTCTTTGAACGTAAATGACCGATTTTGGTTAATCACGAAACGTCATACCTCCTACTTGCCTAAAACAATTGATAAATTAAAACGACCAAGAAAGTAATTCCACTTAAGAAAAGGGTTGATGTAATCGTTGGGATCACACCTTGCCTTTGTATCGTATTAGCAATTAATCCGGGTACGATAATTCCTAATCCACGGAACTCATTAATAACAAACGGCATCACAGGATAAAAGTAATCAAAAATCATTTTCAATATCATCCCAGCGACCATCATAGCCGCAAACTTACGCCTGCCATATAAAGTCACATACCTTCCGACAACCTTCGTTACAAGTAAAAACGTAATCACACTTATTCCTAAAACGACAACCAAAAAAATCGGTTGATCAAAGATTAACGCCAAGTAGCCCGGAATGATTAATCCTGCCGGTAGCACACCAAATTTTTCGGTAAATAACAGGCTTACCAGCACTCCGATTATGAGTGCTACATATAACTCTCCTCCAAACATTGCAATCCTCCAGGTTAATAAAAATTATTGTAAAACTATGCTGTCTTCTTTTTAAACTTCGCCATTTCCTCAAATTCTGCAATTAACGATTCCGCAGCTCCATGGATGTTTCCAATTCCATACATCACTCGTTTTTTCATGAGTGGCTCAAGCGCTTTAATAATCTCCTTTGTTGAGCTTCCCTCCAAATCTATTAACTCGTTTACTTTCAATTTCCCTTCGTTATAGGCTTGAACAATGGGATCAGTAACCTGTCCAATTAAAACTAAGTTGTTCGTTGGAATAAAGGGCAACACATCTCGAGCAAATTGTTCTGTTCTTTCTACCCTATCTTCACGGCAATTGACAATAATGATTGGATCATCCGTTGGGTAGCCTAATTCTTCTATACGGTTCCAGATGTTAATAGTGGATGTGGCATCGTTCGCAGCAAAACCATTGATAAAGAAGGACGGTTGAAGTTCATCACCAACGGGTAGTACTTTCATAGCACCAGGGTCAGGCCAGGCATTCAACATGCCTTCCAGCGCTGTTTTTTTATCAATGTCCAAAACTTCTGCAACTGCCATCGCAAGGGCAATATTTTCTGGAAATACCATATATTTAAACTTTTTAATATAGCTTTCAGAAACAGATTCAGTATCAATGAGAATAACTTCCGTGTTCCGTTCTTTCGCGATTGCTTTGAAATAGTCTACATATGGACTCTCATTAATGATTAAATGACCATTATATGGAATCGTTCCACTGAACGCTTCTGCCACTTCGTCTAGTGATGGCCCTAACACTTCCATATGGTCATGAAGAACATTAACAATAAGGACAATATTAGCCTGAAGTAATTGTTCCTGAAAAACGATTTGATAATCAGGATTGACTGCCATGCATTCACCCACAAAGGCGTCCGCCTCAAGGTCAAGCGCTTTTTCGACAACCCTTCTTTGCTCCCCGATATTAGGCCCTTCGAGACGGCGTTTAATCGGCTCCTCCTCATCATTAAACCAATACAGCATTCTTGCATCAGTTCCGGTCGTTTTCCCAACCGTTTTATACCCCGACTCATGTAAAATACCGGTAATTAACCTCGTAACAGTAGACTTTCCTCTTACACCGTTAATGTTGATTTTGATTGGTATTTTATCGAGATTTTTTTGATGGTTCCTTTTCTCTTTCACTCCGAGAATAAAACAAAGAGCAGTGACAATCCCAACAACCGTTAGCTCTACCACCCACATTTTTTACTCCTCCTAAACTCAAATACTCCAACAATTTTGAAACGTAGAATAGGTTCGGAACTTTTCTCTTTTTCATGGGTGTATAAAAAACTCACCTCGATCACCTAATGATAGTTTAAAAAAATGTCCAAAAAAGTTGGGAACACTTCTTTTCGAAGCTCATCGCATGAATACCATACGTTCCAGTACCCCCAGCCGTACCTCCTTGACCTCCTCAAATTACTTTTTCCCTGCTCTAAAAAAACAACATTTCACATAAAATATCAAAATCTATCAAATTTCTATCTTCAACGAGGTTTGAGAGGTGAAAACGAAGGAAATTCGAGTTGCGTAATCAAATTATTGGAAATCGTTCATTTAATAAAGCGTAGTGTCATTTCATAGTAGTAATTGGGAAAATTTCTGAAGTTAAATAAACGTTTAATTAAAGAGACATAGGGTGACCTTTTTCGCTAGGAATCCGTATAAATCATCACTCCTAACACGACCGAAAATAAAACCAGAACAAAAAGAGCCAATAAAAAAGCTGGCTCATGTCAATCGATTATTAAAATCAGAAGTGTCGAGGAAAAGTAATGGTAACTAGAGGCTACTGAATAAGTAGCATACGCCTGGGTGGCGAGAGGGTCTACTCTTTTTCATGGCGAGAATCTGCGAGGAAATAACGCTCCTTTTGCCAAAAACCTTGCACCTGATTTTGAGATACACATGGGAATAGTTATGGGGTGCTGCTACAGTGGCGGAGATCCTGCAGGAAAATCTTCTTCTTGCGAAGAGGAACCGCAGGAGCAGCAGAAGCCCCCGCAGTGGGCATACCTTTCGCGAATGAGGAGGCTGATGCGTTGCCTGCGGAAAGCGCGAAGCCATGGAAGCGGCACCCTTTGTATTTGAGTTCTAGCGTTATTCAGCAATCCCTAACTACGCAATCTGCAAGTGCGTATCGGTCTCGCTTTCTGTATATGTCAATTGGACAATCCTTCATATAAGGATAAATTACTCAAACGGGTTCGTCGCCCACATTGCAGCAGTCTTTATGAATGTGCGTTGTTCTAACTTGAGCTGGCTGACCATATATTCAGCAAGGTCTTCAGCTTGCGTAAATTTGTCTGGGTTTCGTTGGTCAGAATCCTTTCCGCGTGTTAAGTCTGTTTCAACAAGGCTTGGTGTCAGGACGCTGACACGAATGTTGTTTGGGCGTACTTCTTGCATGAGAGATTCGCTCATGCCAATTACTGCAAATTTGGATGCACTATAGGCGCTGGAGCCTTTTGTCCCTTTCAGTCCTGACATGGAGGAAATGTTGATGATATCTCCGCGGTTATTCTCGATCATGCTAGGTAGGACCGCTTTCGTGACGTGTACGATTCCCATGACATTGATATCAAGTACCTTTTTCCAGTCTTCTGTTGAAAGGTCTTGGAACGATCCACGTGCTGCAACACCTGCGTTGTTGATCAGAATGTCAATGGGGCCAAGTTGATCTTCAATTTCTCTAACAGCTCGCTGGACATCTGACTCTTGCGAAACATCTGCAGCCGAGGTGACAAAGGTTGCACCAAGTTCCGTTAAGTCTTTACGAACTAATTCAAAGCTTTCCTCTGAACGGGCAATAAGACCAAGCTCCACACCTTCTTTTGCAAGGGCAATTGCTGTTGCTCGCCCAATTCCTCTACTTCCCCCTGTGATCAGTGCTCTTTTTCCTTCTAGTGATTGCATTCTCACGACCATCCTTTCTATTTAAACATCTCCCTTTAGTATAAGCACTGAAAAGATAGAATAGAAATATCTTGCTTGGGATCATGGGTGGACAATTCTATATAAGGAAGAGCGCAGATCATGACAGACCTGCGCTCTCGATGTTTTTTCATATGCGATTATGCAAGAAAGACTTATGATTTTTAAGAAAAGCATGACGTTTTTTTATTAAGACTGTTCCTTGAAAAGCTTGTCGTTTATGCGCGTTATTTGTCGAATCGCTGATATCTGAGCTATTTGCGCTGATATCTTGTTGATTTCCGCTGATATGTTGCCCATTTGCGCTGATATGTTGCCCATTTGCGCTGATATCTCACCAATTTCCGCTGATATCTTGCTTGAACAGCTGATGAAGCGCCTACTCACGCCGATATATTATTCAAATGATTACTCTTTTTAGTGTTTTTGAGCGTTTTTCAACTCAAATGATGGGTTTAAGGCAAAAAATTGCGACCTTTTCTAACATTTGAGTAGTTGAAAGGCTGTTTTTTGAAAGATTGTTGCTTTTTGATAAGATTATCGCTCGAATTCGCTACAGGCGCAGACGATTTCCGCGGGTGCCGCTTCAGTATAGGCGCCCTCGTCCCACTTCAGCAATAGCGACGGCATTTTTTCTTTTGACACGTCTAAACCTACAAATTTTGATAATAACTAGCTCCTTTCCGTAATGTAGCTCTGATTTGGTTTTTTGTTTGTTTTCTCAACCAAATTAATTTACGAGTAAGGAGCTAGTTTCGTTCATGATTCTCGCATTTTTTAAAGTCTCCCTTGAACGAGACTGTCCACTTATAGATTCTTACCTTTCTAAAAAAAGCGCAAGGCGCCTGCGTACCCGTCGAAATGTACTGTCCGATAAAAAGTACTTTTACTTTTAATCGGGGCTAGACATCATTAGGAAGCAGGTGATCCGTGCTCACGCTTCCACTTTTCCAAGTAGGATAACAGGGTTTCAGCTACCTCCTCTTCAACCTCTGCATTGGACAAGTGCTTTTCAAAATCTTCTAGGTGTTTTTCCGCCTGGGCGTTGCGTCCATTTTGGTAATGGTGGTTCGCTTGCTCCAGCCGATTTTTTAGTTGTTGGCTGGTGGAGTGGCGAATATCTCCGGCTTCTTTGTATTCCTCTATTTGTTCAAAAAGTGTTACGTAGACGGTAGTGATGCGGAGGTTATCTAAGATAAACGTGCCTTCCCCTGTATGCATATCCAATGCCGTTCCATCATTGAAGATGCCGATATAAGTTTGTCCGTTATCTGAGCCTGTAACAATTACCTCAGCGGTTTGGGTCTCTGAGGAAGTAGAAGAACCGTCCCCAGGCTTCCCAGGAAGTTGCTCATTCACGCTTAAGCCCTCTACATTTTCTATATCTCGGGCATCAATTTCTTGATCTCCTGAAATGATGCGATAGGAATCAGCTGTAGTTTGGTAATCAAAGGTCACCTTGTAGCTCACTCCTGGCTCGAAGCGAAAATGCTGTGGGATGGTGCGGTATACGAGGCCGTTGTTTCCGGTATTTACTTTGAGAGACCAGTCGCCATCGATAACATCATCAACCACTTTTGCATCAGCCCAGCCTTTTTGTGTATACGGAGCATTTTTCTCAGACAAATGGATTCGGTTGTCCTCTACCCCTTCTGTGTTACCGATAACAAAAGGATAGATACCTTGTACTACCTTTTCGAAATCCTGTTCAAAGATTCCTTCAGATACATCGTTTGATAACGTCTTTTGGACGATTCGGATGTCATCAAATTTTGTGTTCCCTTCCCCGGCTTCACGGCTTATTGTGAGCTCTGCTGTATCACTTTTAGCAGTAAAACTCACTTGCATTCTCTGCATTTTACTATCATATCCATTGTTTGTAGCGTGGGAATCTGCTTTTACATAGTTTTTTTGCAAGCTTCGTAACGTGTAATTACTAACATCGTCTTTGCCGCCCTTAACTTCGAGTGAAGCTTTTTCATCGCTATTGTTTTCAACATAAACTTCTGCTACATAGTCTTTTCCGGGTTCTAGGTCTGTTATTTCTCGGGTCACCGTAGTTAATTCGGACGGGCTTTCAATATTGAGATAATAGTCTCCGCTGCTTAGCTGGCGGGCACTTCCCGTTTGGTCTGTTCTTGGGACACTTATTGACCCTTTGTCCCCTTTAACAGTTGTAAAGTCATCCTCAACCGTCCCTGTGTTAAACCCTGTGTCATAAACATGAGCGCCAGTGCTCCACTCATCGACTTCTATACCTTCATATTCATCGGTTACAACAACGTAAGGAGTGGCAGCCTCAGCAGTTAACGTTATTTGGTTATTCTCTACCGGGACTTCTTTTGTATCTTTCCATCCTTGGTCTGTTAATTCGGAAACATAGAGGCTCGTTTCACCCTCATATTCGCCTGGAAGTGTCCAAGTTGTCGTACCGCCATCTAAATTCCAGTGATACAGTTTCTCAGAATCAGGTGTTGGTGTTTCAAAATCTTGCTCAACCCAAGGTAGCAAATAGGTGTTTTCATCAAGTACAACATGATCGTTTAAAGTAATAATACGGTCTCTTGAATCTTCTTTTCTAGTGACAACGACTAAGTCACCATTATTTGGATCTTCTAACTCAATTTCTTGTTCCAAATTTGTTTCACTGCTGTCGCCTTCAATAGTTTCCCAATTGGTTACAAAGTATTTTTGCAAGAATTTAGTTGGTAGGTTAACGTCAAACGTCATTTCAATGAAGTTATCAAAATTCTTGTCCGATTGCCAGCCCTCGAAGCCAGCTAATTCAAATCCTCCTAGCAAAGGATGGTCAGCGGTACCACCTGCTTCAGGCCAATTCAACACCCAGGAATCTTTCTGGTGATTACTAATAAAGCGCAACACTTCAGAGTTTGTTCCCTTATTCTCCGGACCACCATAATTCCGGTCAGTAGCCCAGTGTTGCCATGTAGAATGGTTAGGAATAGAGGTTCCAAACTCCGTTGTTACCCGCCAGCCTCTATCAATGAACTGATCTACGATTCTATTAGACTCCCACTGATCTTGATACCATACGTCTAAGTAAACAAAGTCAAGTCCTGGAGCAGCCGCCTTTAATTCATCCAACCTTTCAGCGCGAGCTCCTGAAGCTAAGTCATTTATTTTATCAATCACATACGCTTGATCAAGCCAGCTCCACCCTCTCACATCCGGACCGTGAATGAGTTCGTCACTGAATGCTTTAGCTTCCGGGTACGACTCCTGAGCATTAATGTGAACACCTAGTTCAGCATTGTAACGCTGTCCTTTTTCAATCAAAAGGTTTAAATCTTCAGCGCCCCCCATACGTTCACCTACATTTCCGTAATCAGGGTGTGCACTATCGTGTCCTTCACTACCATACCCTTTTAATAAAACAGGCTGTCCTAAGTTTTCGGTTGCTAATGCGACTTTTTTAATATTATCAAGCGTTTTCAAAAACGGTTGTTGAGCCTGTGAGCCAAAGTTCATAGCAATTCTTGTGGCCACATGATTGTTGACATCTTGCCAATTTGGGATTTCCTGCATAATATCACGATATGCAATCGCAGCATCCTGCCAATCTACTTCATGATCATCATTCAAATCTTCCGCTATAGCAATCTTTACTGTCGGAGTATTGGACGAAGGCTCTGGCATAAAATCCCGGTGGTAATAAAACATATTAGAGCCTACCCCCATCGCCTTTGCCCCATCTTCATTTTCGTAGCGATTTGCAACCAAATTTCGATACCCATCGACTTCTGAACTGGACCATACGCCAGCACTTAACTCATCATTAGATAAAAAAGCGGTATAGTAAGTCGAAGAACTACCAATATTACTCAAAGATGAATCTACGGATACATCGACATCACCTACTACGGTAACATCACTGCTAAGGTTCGTTAGCTTAGCTTCAGCACCCGGCTCATCTGAATTGACAGAGATAAAGTTCATATCTGCAAATTCAAGTGATTCAATTGTTGCGTCTCCTTTGTTACTAATCGATTCGAACCGGTAGATTACGTGATTTTCTTCTACTTTTAATGACACTTCGAATTCAGCATCGAGGCCTTCAACGTCATCTTCAACCGTCAGAGTGTACCGTGCTTCATTGTCACTAACCTTTTCATAACTTACTTCCGGATAGTAAGGTAAACCGTTGACGTTTAAACCATATACAGACGATTCTTGTCCTTTCATTACTTTTTCGCCTCCTCTGTATTCCATTACCCGAGGGAATACTTGGTCAATAGAAACATCCATAAAATCAGAGCTTAACGTATCCTCAATTGGAGGAGTATCCGGCTCTTCTGGTGGAATAAATTCTGTAATGTTGACATTTGAAATGGTAATGTCCGCTGCACCTCTACTTTTTTCAAAACCGAATAAACCAGGGTCACTGACGCCACCTGTCAACGTCCAGGAATTTATTCTTGTATCGTCAACATATAACGTTGCAATATCTCCATTCACTCTCAAGCGCAAATTGTACGTATTCCCTGCTTCTAATGGTGTACCTGTACTCATTGACGTCCACCAATTATCTGGGAATACTTCTCCAAAGTACCGATCGTTTTGATCCTCTGTTCCTACATAGGTATAGGCAGACGGATCTTGAACCCGATAGATCATCCCAAAACGGTTCAAGTCGGTGTCTGGTGTAATGTCAGCTTCAAAAATACCATCCTTTATTTCATCCACGTTTTTGTAAACGACCTTATTTTTCCCAATTGATGCAGCACTAAACGTTACAGAGCCATCATCATTGTATGTGAGGCTTCCATCTCCTTCGATAATTTCAAAATCTCCTTCTTCTAGCTCCTTATCCGTTATGTTTTCCAGGTCCTCCTCAGCTTCAACACTGTTGCTAGTCAAAAGTGAAGGAAGAACCAATAAAACGACTAAAAAAAACGCAACCATTCTTCTGTTGAATAAAGATTGTTTCAAGCTAGTCTCCTCCTTTTAATTTTGAATCTTTACCACTAGATTGACATTTTTAAGTGGGGATCGGGACACTATTCAGCTTTTCTATCCCCCCTTTCTAAGGTTCAGTGACAGTACCCCCGCCCTTAATATGAAGGGTTGTTGGTACAAGGTTACTTTATATGAAAGCCGCGTAGCGGCCTTTTATTAAAAACAGCGTCAGGCTTCCGCAGCATGCTTTATAGTTTCAAGGATGCTTTTCCCTTGAGAGGAGCGTCGTGAAGCTAGCTGTCCTCTTATAAATCTTATCTTTTTAAAAAACTCATAGCTTTTCGATACTTCCTACTATGAGTTCATTCTTCGGGTGAAGTTCCTTTATTTAATTTGGCTCTTTTCTAAAAGATTGTTGCTATTTGTTTTTTGAGCGTTAGGCAAGCGCATGCTTGCCCTGTCACGCATAGCGTGACAGCTTTTTCAAGTCAAATGATAGGGGAGGAAAAATTCATTTGTCCGTAACATCATTTGACTTGAAAAAACGCTCAAAAAGCAACAAACTTTACGACCAGTTTTAGCAAGCAAAGTACGAGGAAGCAAAGAACCGTCCCCCCCGCTTCCTACCCTAATTGGTGATTATCTACTAAAGATACCTTTTGACTTTTGTTATTATGGATTTCAAATATTACGAGTTCATTTTCTCCTTTTTTTAATAAGGGGCCAGGCAAGTACAACGTTTTTTGGGGGCCTATATTCCAGTACCTTCCAAGGTTAAACCCATTGACGAATACAATTCCTTTTTCCCAACCTGGTAATTCAACAAAGGTATCCCCGACATTATCAACATGAAATGCTCCTTTATAAAATACAGGGCCGTTAACATCATGGTGATTAGCATGAAAGCTTAATTGATGGAGGTTATCCATGGGCAGAGAATAAATGGTCCAGTCAAATAAATATTGACGCTCAAACCTTACTCCCTCAGTAATCCCCTTTGGATCATTCATGAATGGGCCATAATTAACTCTTCCCAAGTTTTCTACTAATATATCAAGCTTTACTCCTTTTTCAGGAACGGAAAAGCGAATCGTGTTGTTATTCCACCGATCGTAGATTCCTTGTAGCTCTTGGTCTACAAACACCAAAGCGCGATCACGAACGTTTTGTAAAGTTAGTGGTGCTTCTTCCTTTGGCCCCTCTATATACGTGCTATAGAGGATAAACCCATAATCCTGCCCTAGCTTCTCCATTGTTTCTGGATGTACGTGCTGGCTAGGCTCACTAATCATGTCTAGTGCGTCAAATAACTTAATTGATTGTGTCATGTCTACTGTTCCGTAATTCATTTTTGGAATAGAGGGTGGCAATTTGAGATCGCCAATATCTTTATACTTGGAAATGGCTTGTCTCACAGCATGAAATTTCGGCGTAATGTCTCCTGCTTCACTTAACGGGCAGTCATAATCGTAGCTTGTAACTGTAGGAGCATATTCTTTATCATGATTTGCCCCGTTATAAAAACCAAAATTTGTCCCGCCGTGGAACATATAAAAATTAACGGAGTCCCCTCTTTTCAGCATTTCAGCAAATGTGTCGGCTGCATCTTGAGGATCTCGTTTGTGATGCTCTTCTCCCCAGTGATCAAACCATCCATTCCAATATTCCATGACAATATTTGGCGTACCGGGGAAGTACTCTTGTAATTTCTTAAATGATTGTTTAGGATTTGAGCCAAAATTAACGGTTGCCAAAATATCGTCAATCGTGCCACCTTGAAGCATTAAATCGGTAGGACCATCGGATGTAAACAGTAAAACATCGACCCCTCTAGAGATCATCGCCTCCTTTAAATAATGTAAGTAGCGTTTGTCATTCCCATAGCTTCCGTATTCATTTTCGATTTGCATAGCAATAATCGGACCGCCATGTGTTTGTTGTAACGGCTTTAATTTTTCCAAAATCACATCATAATAGTGATCTACCTTTTCCAAGAAGGGCTGATAGTAAGACCTCAGCTTCATGTTGCGATCTGATAGAAGCCATGCGGGTAAGCCGCCAAATTCCCACTCAGCGCAAATGTACGGGCTCGGACGAACAATAACATACAAGCCTAGTCGCTCTGCAATACGGATAAATTCTTCTATATTTGCCATGCCGCTAAAATTGAATTCGCCCTCTTTTGGTTCATGTAAATTCCAAGGAACATAGGTTTCTACACAATTAAAACCACAAGCTTTTAATTTCATTAACCGATCCTCCCAATATTCAGGGACAATTCTAAAATAATGAATTGCGCCTGAAATGATTTGGATTGGCTCATTTTTTAAATAGAGTTTATTTCCGCTTACTGTTAAATTAGACAAGAATGATAACTCCTTTATTAGATAATTACAGCTGCTCAAGCACGGAAGCATAAGAACCGTCCCTACGCTTCCTCTAAATGAACTTCCTATTATAATTCCAGAGCAAAAACAGTAGACCCGACAATCCGATAAGCTGAATAAGCAATTCTTCTCGTCCCACTGTCCTTTGACCATAAATAACTAAGAACAGACAAATGAGAAAGAAGATGATTTTTAAGGAAGCACGAGCACCGTCCCTAAGGTTCCGACGTATATTCTTCAATTAGCCTTTCACTCCTCCTACTGTCATCGCTTGAGTTAGTCGTTTTTGAACGATGATAAACAAGATCAGAGTTGGTAGCATAACTACGACCATCCCTGCATACAAAGGTCCGAAGTTCGCCGCAGATCGTTCAGCTGCCATTAAATTAATCAAACCAACAGGCAGCGTTTTATTCTCACCTGGCATTAATGTAAGGGCCAAAATAAACTCGTTCCAAAACAGCAAAAAGTTAAATAACACAACAATGATGATACTTGGTCGTGCCATAGGAAGCATGACAAGGAGCATCGTTTTAAAATATCCTGCACCATCGATTTTCGCTGCTTCTTCAAAGTCAGACGGCAGTGTTTCGAAATAACTAGATAATAGATAGATTGTAAAAGGTAGTGCCGTAGAGGCGTATATGAGTGCCAATATCACTCGGTTGTTTAAAAAGAAATCACCTCCTAAAATTCCACTCAAGGCTGCCTCCCAACCTAGGAGAAGAAGAAAAATGGGAACGACAATAAAGCTAACATTTACGAATAAACCTGCTTTAATGAAGGACTTTATAAGCTTGCTTCCTCTAAATGTAAAGCGCGATAGAACATAAGCTGCCGGTAGTGCCATGGCTAACAAAAACAATAATGCGAAAGAAGTGACGATGATAGAATTTAGGAAATACTGTCCCATATTAGCTTCTATAAAAGCCTCTAAATAGTTTTCGATGTGAAATCCATTTGGGAGCTCCCAGGGACTACCGTAAAACTCTTGATTTTTTTTTATTGACGCCAAAAAGATCCATGTGACTGGTATAATGATTACAATCGCTAATGATATTAAGGCTAAATAGATGAACGGCTTTGTGCCTATTCTTGTAATGATCTCGTTTATTTTTTTCATTTTTTGCCCCCTAATACTCTAGTACATCCCGTTTAGTAATACTGCTTACAATAGCGGAGATAGAAAATAAAAAGATAAAGACCACTACAGCAATTGCCATTCCATAGCCATACGACGAATTTCCATAAGCTTGGTTGTACATATAGGAAAGAAACACTTCTGAAGAGCGGTTTGGCCCTCCACCCGTCATTGCTGTGACTAACAAGAAACTTAAATTAACCGTGCTAATAATGTAAAAGGTCAAGGTTGTTCTAATCGTCGACCAAATTAAAGGAAGAGTAATGCTTGTAAATTCTTTAAATCTACTTATTCCTTCTAAAGAGGCCGCTTCATAATAGGATGAGGGAATACTTGCGATACTAGACAAATACATCACCATGTAGTAGCCGGTTGCTTGCCAAATTAAAGCTGCGGCAACACTATAAATGACAATCGTTTCGTTACCTAGCCACCTTCGTTGGAGCCCTTCTAACTGCAATAGATCTAAAAAGCTATTTAGTAACCCGGTTGATGGGCTGTAGATAGCAGAAAAGATACCAGCAATGACAACAATCGATAAGATATTAGGGATATAAAAGACAATCCGAAAAAACGTACTGCCTCTTGTGTCCTCCCTTACTAATACAGAGGCGATAAACAGCGCAAAGACGATGGTGATTAAGGCTACAACGACAATTAATAAAATTGAGTTTTGTACAGAACGAATAAAGTTCATATCATTCCATAACGACCTGAAATTGTCTAAGCCTATAAAGTGTTGGCTGCCAGACAATCCGCCCCACTGGTAGAGAGACATCCGGAATATTTCAGCTGTTGGGATTACCATAAAAAGAACAAACATAATTAATGCTGGCGCAAGACACAAAAGGATAAATAGATTTCTGGACTTAGTGTCTGTCATTACAATCACCTCTCTATTTAATGACCAGTGGAAGCGGCTCTGCTATTAACACGACAACTAGACCATCAAGTCTAGTTGTCAATTCTCTCTTCATACAATACGGATATATTCACAATTAACTCTCATTCTATTTACTCTACAGCTTGCTTTAATTGATCATTTGCTTCTTGAATTTTGTTTTGCCACTGTTCGACTGTCATTGTATCGTTCATGATACTGTCAATAGATCCGTACAATGTTTCTGACATACTGACTCCTGGTACAGGCTCTGTAGAAACGAATGTACCCATTGCAGGAAGAACATTTTCATCATCATAAACGCCATAATAGACTTGTCTGGCTCCTTCTAATTCATCTGTTATGCCTTCAATAGGTTGTACTGCCCCATGGTCAAGAAAAATAGAAGCTGCTTCTTCTGAGTACATATAAGTAATAAATTCTTTTGCTGTATCTTTATTTTCAGCGGCGGACGGAACCCAAATCTGCTCAAAGAAAGAGAAAGCGTACCGGTCTTCACCTTCACCAAACGATGGAACAGGCATCATTCCCCATTCAAAGTTGTCTTCTCTTGGAGCATCTTCCATCTCGCCCTCAACCCACGTACCGTTTGGCATAAACAATGCTTCATTATTTAAAATCAGCTGTTGATTTCTTCTGAAGTCATTAGGGTTTGCATTGGCAACCGTATCTGGATGAGTATAGTCCGCTAATTGCTGAATTGTTTCTAATACTTGTTTTGCCTCAGTTTTTTCCCATACACCTTCTTCATACATCATCACCGAATTATAGAAATCTGTTCCACCAGAAGCATATAGCATTGAACCTAGCAGTGTGTCAAAATAGCTAGCTGTTGCGTAAGTGAATAGCCAAATTCCCTCTTCTTGAGCCTTGTCACCTAATTCCCACATTTCGTCCCACGTTTCAGGGACATCCCAGCCTTTTTCCTCTAATAATCCAACGTTGTAAAACAAGCCTGTGGGACTATAAAACATTGGAGCTAGGTACGTTTCTCCATCAGCATAAGGGTTTGTCGCGAAGGTTTCCGTAAATCCATCGATTAACTTGTCTTCCACCGACTGCTCTTCGCCATAGACGTTTCTATTTAGAACCTCTGTAATATTCTCAAGACCGTTTTCCCTCACTAATGTTTCGGTCAAAGCTTCTTCCCTGTTCATCGCTAGCAAAACAACATCTGGATAGTCACCAGCCTGCATACTCGGGCGAATGACTTCTTCTAAATTTGATTCAGTCGTTAATTTAACCGTCACATCTTCGTTAGCCGCTCCATAAGCTTCAATGACATCCTCCCACATTTCACTTCCATAACCTGACTCTAATGCTGCTACATGAAAAGTTGTCGATTCTTCAGATCCAGTAGTCGCTTCATCGTTTCCACATGCAACTAAACCAACTGCCAGTAATACCGTGGACATAGAGAATAAAACGCTAGCTTTTATCAAACTTTTGACCCCCTTCATTGGATTTGTACTTATCATCATAACGACAATAAATAATTTTCACAATAAACATATTGTTCTGATTTTTATATATCTTGCTTTTTGTACTGGTGTAAAATAAAATTAATCGTATGTTGAAGATGGTAAAACAATACAATGGTTTTTTTAAGAGTTAAGAAAGCATCAATTCGCCTTGCGCTTTTCTTTAGGGGGGGACAACTTGTCTTACGAAGTCTATAAAGTAGAAGGTTTAAAAACAGAGCCATATCCATTAAAGCTCTTGTACGTCACACATTCAAATTATGATAAAGGGTGGCATAGCACGCAGCATTCTCATCATTTTACTGAACTTTTTTATATTGTTAGTGGAAAGGGATCTTTTGTTTTACGAGAAAAAGAAATTCCTGTGAAAGAGAATGATTTAGTGATTATAAACCCAAATGTTGAACATACCGAAAAGTCCAATCTTCAAGACCCGCTTGAGTATTTGGCATTAGGCGTTGAAGGCTTATCATTCTCACTTTCTAAGGAAAAAGAAGCGGAAATAGAATTGTTTACCTATCACGGGGAGAGTGAGGAAATTATATTTTATTTGAAGAAGTTATTATATGAGATTCAGAACCATGAACGTGAATACGAGATCGTCTGTCAAAACATTTTAGAGGTCCTCATTATTAAACTAAAGCGCGAGAAAAATCTCTCTATTCAATCGAGTAAACCTAAAAATATTAACAAAACTGTAGCCTTTTGCAAATATTATATTAACCAAAATTTTCGAGAAAATATAACACTCGACACATTAGCCAAAGTCGGAAACATCAACAAATACTACCTCGCTCACCGTTTTAAAAAAGACCTTGATATCACCCCTATAGAGTATTTAAACCAGGTCAGAATAAAAGAAGCCAAACTTCTTCTTGAGACAACCGATCACAGCATCGCAGAGATCGCAACCTTTAACGGATTCAAGTCGCAATCTTTTTTCTCCCAAGCCTTTAAACGCTCAACCGGCCTAACCCCTACTCAATACCGTAGGAAGCATGGGGACGGTTCGGGACCAGTGATAAAGTAGTGTTTTTTTCGGCAATTTTGGAAGCAAGGGACGGTTCCAGTGCTTCCAAAGTGGTTTTTATTAAAGCTGTTTCTTGAGAGGTTGTCGTTTATGCCGTTATTTGTCGAATCGCTGATATGTTGTTGATTTCCGCCGATATCTTACCAATTTGCGCTGATATCTCACCAATTTCCGCTGATTTCTTGCTTGAACAGCTGATGAAGCGCCTACTCACGCCGATATATTATTCAAATGATTACTCTTTTTGGTGTTTTTGAGCGTTTTTCAACTCAAATGATGAGGTTAAGGCAAAAATTTGCGTCCTTTTCTATTATTTGAGTAGTTGAAAGGCTGTTTTTTGAAAGATTGTTGCTTTTTGATAAGATTATCGCTCGAATTCGCTACAGGCGCAGACGATTTCCGCGGGTGCCGCTTCAGTATATGCGCCCTCGCCCCACTTCAGCAATAGCGACGGCATTTTTTCTTTTGACACGTCTAAACCTACAAATTTTGATAATAACTAGCTCTTTTCCTTTCCGTAATGTAGCTCTGATTTGGTTTTTTGTTTGTTTTCTCAACCAAATTAATTTACGAGTAAGGAGCTAGTTTCGTCATGATTCTCGCATTCTTTAAAGTCTCCCTTGAACGAGACTGTCCACTTATAGATTCTTACCTTTCTAAAAAAAGCGCAAGGCGCCTGCGTACCCGTCGAAATGTACTGTCCGATAAAAAGTACTTTTTACGACACGAGCCGATGGCGCCTTGCGCTAGATATTAATATGAAGCAGGAGAACCGTCCGTCCCTATGCTTCCCCAACAATGTACTTCGGAAAATAGCCAGATAATGTATCGGCGATATTTTCAGCTGCCTTTCGTTTAAGCTCCCGTTCAGCTTCTACAGAATAGAAAGCAGCGTGGGGACTGAGGATGACCTGGTCCATTTTCAGTAACGGGTTATCCTTCTCCACCGGTTCTTTCTCCAATACGTCGAGAGCTGCACCTGCAATCTCATTCTGTTCGAGAGCTTTGATTAACGCTTTTTCGTCGATCACCGGACCACGCGCTGTATTGATTACAAAGGCTGTATTCTTCATTGCTGCAAACTGTTCGTCGCTCATGATCTTTTCCGTATGCTGATTTAACGGAAGGTGAACAGATACATAATCGGATACGTTACAGACTTCATTCAAGTCGAGCAACTCCACCTGATGAGAGTCGGCCACTTCCTGCGGGACAAACGGGTCGTAAGCCACTACCTTGATCCCGAAGGCCTGAGCTTTCTTTGTCAGGTTCTGCGGGATGTTGCCAAAACCGATGAGACCGAGCGTTGTGCCTCTTAAACGAAATATCGGATCTGCAGCTTTAAAATCCCATTTTCCTCGCTTGACAGCCTCGTTTAGTAAGGCAATTTTTCTCGCACTTGCAAGAAGCATCGTCATGGCGTGGTCTGCAACTTCATCGAGACAATAGTCTGTGACATTGCTGACGATGATTCCCTTTTCGTTGGCAGCTTCAAGGTCGACATTATTAACACCGACGCCATACCTGGAAATGACTTTGCATTGATCAAGTGAGTCAATCACTTTTTTACCCAAAGGCGCATACTGATTCAATAGCGCGTCCGCATTTTTACACTTCTCAATCACTTCATCTTCTGTGCGACACTGTTCAAATACTAATTCCACATCAAGATCAGCAAATACTTCTTTTTCCGGCTCGAAAGTACTGTATTCAAAATCTGTAACAACAACCTTAAACTTAGCCATATTTTCACCTCAGCAAATCAAAAAAATTTAGTGACATTTTTCAGTTTTTCGCATGGATGGAGACTCCATGATGATGTCCGGTCAGAATAACATCGGCTAAACCGGTAAATATGCCGGTTTCCAGAACACCGGTCGTCATTTTCAAAGTTTCATGAAGCGACTGATTTACCTCTGCCCCATGATAATCGCAATCGAGTATGTAATTGCCATTATCGGTGACAAACGGTTGATCATCGACCTTTCGCAAAGTTGGGAGGCAGCCGGTATCGGTTACTTTTTTCCATGTTTGTTTCCAGGAAAACGGCGTGATTTCTACCGGCACATGAAATTTGCCGAGACTGGAGACCCGTTTTTGCTCATCAATGATAATGATTTTTTTCTCCGACAGTTCCAATACCATCTTTTCCCTTAGGAGAGAACCGCCACCGCCTTTAATCAGGTTAAAATGCTCATCCGCTTCATCCGCTCCGTCTATGGCCAGGTCCAATTCGTTGACATCATCACTGTCGACTAAAGGGATCCCCAGCTCGTGTGCCAGCTTCTCTGTCTTGACAGAGGAGGAAACAGCCCTGACATTCAAGCCTTCCCGGACACAATCTCCCAGCTTTTTTACCATCCAGTTCACTGTTGTGCCTGATCCTAAACCAAGCGTCATCCCGTCATGAATATACTCAACGGCTTTCTCGCCGGCCTGACGTTTCATGTTTTCAACATTCACTAGCCCCACGCCTTACTTTAATTTGCTCATGATTCTTTTTGCCCGTTTCGTAAGCTCAGAGAACTGACTGTTTTCAATGGCCTGTTTGTCCAGCAGCGAACTGCCCATCCCGCAGGCAATGGCCCCAGCATTCCAGTACTCCTGGATATTCTCTTCACTGATGCCTCCGGTTGGAATGACCGGAATTTGCGGGAATGGTCCTTTTAATTCCTTTATATAACGCGGTCCGAATGCAGAAGCGGGAAATATTTTCACACAGTCCGCCCCCTGCTCAACTGCCTGTACCATTTCCGAAGGCGTAAGAACTCCGGGGATTGAAATTACCCCGTACCTTTTGGCAGCCTTCACAACCTTCTCGTTATAATTCGGTGAAAAAATAAATGATGCTCCAGCGTGAATCGCATTTACAGCAGTCACTTCATCCATAACCGTCCCTGCGCCGATCCATGCTCGGTCGCCATACCTTCTGTTCAACTCAGCCAGCATATCTGCCGAATCCGGCTGCTGCATCGTCAGCTCCAGGTTCGTGATTCCCCCTTCTAAAAGAGCTTCCACAATATTAAAAACTTTATCTTCAGGGGGCGTCCTGAGTACAGCAATCACAGGCGAATGCTTCAGTTGTTCTAGATTTGAACCCATCTCCTGACACCTCGCGATCCTTTATTATTATCTGTTTACGTCTTCCAAGACTGTGTCATCCGTTTTCGAATTGGTCTGTTCGATCATGTTGATTAACTCATCAGACCTTGGAAATCCTTCAATATCTCCTGGCACCTGAACAGTAACCGCTCCAGCGGCATTTCCGTACTTCACAGAGTCATGAATATTCAAGCCTTTTAACTGCCCGCTCAGAAAGCCGGCTGCAAAGGCATCTCCAGCACCGATGGGATCGACAACTTTGGCGACCGGATAGCCCGGCACTGTCCCATCTTCATCTGAAGTCGAATAATAGGCACCGCTTTCACCTAATTTCACGATGACTGTCACTTCAGGATTCAACTTCCTGTAAAAAGCCGCAATTTCTTTCGGATCGTAGCTGCCCATCAGCTGGAAACCTTCAGTCTGACCGATCAGAATCACATCCGATCTCTCGGCAATATGATTGAGCGTGCGAACCGCCTCTTTTTTATCCGACCACAATTTCAGTCGTAAATTCGGATCGAATACAACCGGGATCTGATAATCACGGCCCATTTTCAGCAGTTCTTCCGTAACTTCCAGACAACTCTCGCTTAAAGCCGGCAGAATACCGGAGACAAGTACGTACTTGGCCTCTTCTACATAAGCGCTGTCCAGCTGTGATTTATCCAACCGACTTGCTGCTGAATGGGCACGGTAGTAATAGACATTCACCTTATTGCCCGATTTTCTCTCCTTAAAAAACATTCCGGTCGGTGCTGACTCATCTACTGTTACCATCGAGGTATCGACACCTTCACCGCGGATGACCTGGCGGACATAGTTTCCAAACGGATCATTGCCGAGACGGCTGATCCATCCGGCCCGGTGCCCTAGCCTGCTTAGCCCTACTGCTACATTTGATTCCGCTCCTCCGATTTGCTTCGTAAATGAATGGGCATATTCGAGAGGTACGGACTGCTCAGGATTTAATATCACCATCGTTTCCCCGACAGTAATGACTTCTGATGAATTCATGATTGAGCCCTCCATTCATAATTTGAACACCCACTACCACTCTGCAACACTGCCGTCTTTATGACGCCACACCGGGTTTTTCCACTTAAAATTGTCATCATGTGCTTTACGGATTTTCTCTTCGTCAATGTCGATTCCAAGCCCTGGCCCTTTCGGAAGTTCTACAAAACCATCTCGGAAGTTGAAAACCGACTCGTCCGTCACGTAGTCTTTAAGATCATTACCTACATTATAATGAATACCGAAACTCTGCTCCTGAATAAAGGCATTGTGAGATACCGCATCGACCTGTAGACACGAAGCAAGTGCGACCGGGCCGAGCGGGCAATGTGGAGCAAGAGCGATGTCATACGCTTCTGCCATTGATGCGATTTTCCTACATTCTGTAATGCCACCTGCATGAGAAAGATCGGGCTGGATTATATCTGCATAGCCCTGCTCAAACAGGTTTTTAAAATCCCATCTGGAATACATTCGTTCCCCGGTGGCGATCGGAATCGAGGTATTCTTAGCGATTTCAGCGAGTGCTTCATTGTTTTCCGGAAGGACAGGCTCTTCAATAAACATCGGTCTGTACGGCTCCAGCGCTTTTGCAAGAATCTTAGCCATCGGTTTATGCACGCGCCCGTGAAAATCGATCCCGACATCGACCTGGTCTCCAACTGCATCACGAATTGCCGCAATGCGGTCAACTGCTTCATCCACTTTTTTGTAGGAATCGATATACTGCAGCTCATTGGTTGCATTCATCTTCACGGCAGTAAAGCCCGATTCCAGTTGTTTCTTTACTTCATTAGCCACATCATCCGGCCTGTCTCCTCCAATCCAGGAGTAAACACGCATCTTATCCCGGCATGCTCCGCCAAGTAATTCGTATACAGGGACGTTCAACCACTTTCCTTTTATATCCCAGAGCGCCTGATCAATGCCGGCAATGGCACTCATATGAATTGGGCCGCCTCTGTAAAATCCGCTTCTGTACAATACATTCCATGTATCTTCAATAGCAAGTGGGTTAGAGCCGATTAAGTAATCCTCCAGTTCCTTAACTGCTGCTTTAACTGTGTGGGCACGGCCTTCCACGACCGGCTCTCCCCAGCCGACAAGACCTTCGTCTGTCTCCACTTTTAAGAAGCACCACCTTGGTGGAACAATAAAGCATTCCATAGACGTGATTTTCATGCAACCCCTCCTCAAGATATCATTAGGGACATGGGGACAGGTCCCTTGTCCCGGCTGTTTTTTCAGCTGCTCCTGCGGTTCCTCGTCGCAAGAAGACCATTGTTACTTTTCCCGCTGGAGTCGCCGCCTTTCGCTCTTTCATTCTATTAATCAATAACGTCAATCTATGTGAAAGGTGCCTTTATTAAAACCAGCGTTAGTTTCCGCCGTATTTTTTAAAGTCTCAGTGATACTATATCCCTTTAGAGAAGTTAAACTTTCTTAAAGTATAAAGAAAAGCGCAAGCGACTTGGCGTCGTGCGACATGGGAAGCTTGACTTATCGCCAAAAAGGCTAAAGTGACCTCATAGCTGTCTCTTCCCCTGCTAGCAATGCTCCGATGTGTATCCGCGCCCGAGACAATCCGCAGCTTATTCACGAAGTAATGCTAGTCACTGAAGCTAGACACCGAAACGTAGATTTTGCTTTCTTAACTCTTTAAGTTAAAAACTGTACCACTTTATTTAACGCCTCTTGAGCATCTGAGCCCTCCGCCCGGGCCGTCACTCTGTTTCCGTTACCGATCCGCAGGCTCACAAGTCCAAGGAAACTCTTTACATTGGCTTCAACGACATTCCCTCCGGACCGGTTGACGATATAGACATCCGACTTAAACGGGGCGAGCAATTGTGTCAACTCAACAATTGTTTGTTTTTCATTTAGATTAATGACGATTTCCGCCGTAGCCTTCTCCATGAAAGCCAGCCTCCTTTAAAGGCAACTTGGCTTGCCGCCAACCTTAATGGCGGAAGCCTTAGTTGCACTTATAACTTTATTTAGCGAACTAAAAAAATCTTAAAGTATAAAATGATGAACCACTTCCCCCGTCAAACCCTTTAACGGAATGACGGAAGGTAAAGAGAAATTTGAGGAATAAAAGTAATGATAAGCAGAGCAACAATCATCGCAATAAAGTAAGGTATAACAGCCTTGGCAATCGACATAATGGGCAGCCCAGAAATACCGGAGCTTACAAATAAGTTTACGCCTAAAGGCGGAGTAATAAATCCGATCGCGAGCGTGACAATCATGACCATACCGAAGTGAACCGGGTCATAGCCGAACTCCATCGCTACCGGAAGAAGAAGCGGTGTCAGAATAATGATGGCGGCTAGCGTATCCATGAAACAGCCTACTATTAACAGAAGGACAATAATTAAAAGCATAATAATAACCGGATTCTCTGAAATGGTGACCATCCAGTTGGCAATCCGTGTCGGCACCTGCTCTCTCGTAAGAAGCTGGCCGAACGCTGTTGCCGAACCTACTACAATCAGAACCGTCGCTGTTGTCAAAGACCCCGAAGCTAGTACACTTGGAAGCTTTGAAACCGGCAGCTCTTTATATACGAACACACTGACTATCAGCCCATAAACGACCGCAATCACAGCAGCTTCTGTAGGCGTAAAAATGCCACCATAAATACCGCCGAGAATAATGAATGGAATCAGGAGTGCCCATTTGGCATGCCAGCACTCTCTCGCGAAGCGTTTCATTGAAAAAGGTTCATTGTTCGTGCCTCTATAGCCCATTTTTTTTGAGTAGTAGTACGCAAAAGCAATCAATCCTGTAGCAACAATCAGTCCCGGAAAAATACCAGCAATAAACAGGTCCCCAATGGATGTAGAGCCCGTTACACCATACATAACCATTGGTATACTCGGAGGGATCATTACACCGAGCGAGCCTGCTGCGGCTACAGTTGCTGTTGCAAAGCGTTTATCATACCCTAAGCTGACCATAGCCGGGATCATCATTCCCCCGATTGCGGCTACAGTGGCAGGTGCAGAACCTGAAATGGCAGCAAAGAACAAAGCAGTCACAATCGTTGCAATCGCGAAGCCGCCTGTTTTATTACCCACAAGTGAATTGGCAACACCGAACAGCCTTTCTGTAATACCGCCCCGCCCCATAATCTCACCTGCGATGATGAAGAATGGAACAGCCATTAAAGGAAATGAATCAATTGATGTTACCATCGCCTGTGCCAAAAACTCAAAAGACAGTACATCAGCAAATGCGATGGTCAAAAGTGTCGCTACCCCGAGTGCAATTCCGACCGGTACACTTAGCATCAGTAAAATAGCAAAACTTATAAACAATATTGCTTCAGTCACGGTTTTTCCCTCCTATCTATCCACTTTCGGATCTTCCTGCTCACTGCTTTCGATCAGATCATCCTGGTCTTCCAGTGCTTTATCGTGTTCTAATTCAACAGAAAAATCGCCTTTTCCGGCTAACGCTCTTCCTTGCTGAATTAACTGCTGAATAAGACGGATAATCGTCAATCCCATGCCTACTGGTGTGGCTAGATACACAAAACCCATAGGAACTCCGAGGCCTGGTGACCTTTGACCCAGTTCCAGAATACGCGTGGCGATCTCATTTCCGTAATAAACAACGACCACAGCAAACGCGAGAAAAATAACGTTAGAGATCATATTTAAAATAATTTTGCCTCGCTCTTTAAAGAGAACGAGCATGACATCGACCTTGATATGCCGCTGTTTCTTAATACCGTAACTAATACCGATATAGACAAGCCAGATAAAAGAAAACCTCGCCAGTTCTTCTGACCATGCAAGGGAATCGCCAATCACATAGCGCATAAATACTTGCAGAGCGATGATAAAGATCATGATGCTGGAGAAGATCACCAGCAGCACTTCTTCAATATGCTCATCAAGCCACCGTATAATCCGCATAAGTACACCGCCTTTCCAGCACGAAAACTGGTTGATTAATTGCAGTAGAAGGAACTGCCCTTAAGCAGTTCCTTCATAAATTGAATTACTCTAAATTTTGTTCTGCTTCTTCAATTGCATCATAAAATTGTTCTACAAAATCCTGGTCCAGCTTCTCTGCAAAACTGTCATTGACCGGCTGAACGATTTCTGCCATTTCTTCTCGCGCCTCATCTGTTACTTCGGTATATTCCATACCTTCATCAATCAGGCTGTCAAGAAGTTCATTGTTTTGACGGCGGTTTTCTTCAATCTGGAATTCTCCGGCATCCTGAGCGGCGTCACGTACGATCTCCTGATAATTATCTGGAAGCCCATCGTAGAACTGCTTACTCATTAGGAAAACAAAGGGGCTGTAAACGTGGTTCGTATCGGAATAGTGATCTTGAACCTCATAGTACCCTTCAAGGTAAATCGTCGCGAGCGGGTTTTCCTGCCCGTCTACTGTTCCTTGCTGCATCCCTGTAAAGAGCTCACCAAATGCCATCGGTGTAGGGTTCGCACCTAACTCCGAGAATGCTTCCAGGTGAACTTCATTTTCCATCGTACGTAAAGTGAGACCTTCGAAGTCTTCAGCTGTTGCAACTGGCTGAACACTGTTCGTTAAATCACGGTAACCATTTTCCCACCATGCAAGGCCGACCATTTCCTGATCTTCTAGAGCGTCAAGAAGGCGATCGCCCACTTCGCCGTTCAGCACTTCCATTGCTACCTCTTCATTAGGGAATAGGAATGGGAAGTCAAGGATCGCATATTCTTCAACAAAGTTTGTGATTGGAGCCGTTGAAGGAATCGTAACTTCCTGACTGCCAAGCTGTAACGCTTCCATCATTTGTCGGTCATCGCCAAGCGTACTGCTGTGGTAGGTTTCAACATAAACATCACCGTCAGTCGACTCTTCAACAATCTCCTTAAACCTTAGCAAACCTTCATACTGTGGATGCTGGTTATTCAGACCAATCCCTGCTTCAATGACATAAGACGCTTCAGCACTGCTGTATTCAGAAGCTTCATCTCCATTGGTATCGCTTTCATTTTCACCATTCGCACCGTCGTCTGCACCATTTGAAGCATCGTCTTCTCCTCCGCATGCCACAAGTCCGGCAACTAATGCTAGTGATGCTAACCCTGTAAACAATTTGTTTTTCTTCATTATTTTTCACCCCTCTATTTTTTTGGGGGAAATTTCTTTCCCCCTACAAGCCAAAACCTCTGCTAACTGTTTATGAATTATTTTTTTACGACAGCGTGACCGCCGAATTCGTTTCTGAGCGCAGCGACAACTTTCCCTGTGAACGTATCATCTTCAAGCGAACGGTATCTCATCATTAGAGAGAGTGCAATGACCGGAGCAGGCACCTGCAAATCGAGTGAAGACTCAACCGTCCATTTCCCTTCTCCTGATGAATTCATTACACCTCTAATATCATCAAGCTTCGGATCTTTAGAGAAAGCATTTTCCGTCAGCTCCATTAACCATGAACGGATGACAGAACCGTGATTCCAGACTTTTGCCACTTTTTCATAATCATAGTTAAACTGGCTCTTTTCCAAAATATCAAAGCCTTCTGCAATAGACTGCATCATTCCGTACTCAATTCCATTATGAATCATCTTCAGGAAATGTCCGCTCCCCGGTTCCCCGGCATGAAGGTAACCGTTTTCAATTGTAGTATCAATAAAAATCTGCTCGATCTGGTCAATGACTTGTGAATCTCCACCAACCATCATGCAGGCACCCTGCCTTGCACCGTCAATGCCACCACTTGTACCAACATCGACAAAATGAATGCCGTTTTCTTTTAGCAGATCTGCTCTTCTGAGAGAGTCATTATAATTTGAATTTCCGCCATCTATAACAATATCCCCCTGGGTCAGCGATCTAGATAATACCTGTACCAGCTCTTCCGTAATGTCACCTGCAGGTACCATCAGCCAGATCACTCTCGGAGTTTCCAGTTTTTCAATCACTTCTTCTACGCTCGAAGCCGGAATCGCACCTTCCTCTTTAAGCGCTTTCACTTGATCCGTGTTAACATCGTTTGCTACGACTTCATGGTTATGATCAAGCAGATTCAGCCCGAGGTTGTATCCCATCTTACCGAGTCCAATTAATCCGATCTTCATCTCATCACTCCTTCCAAACTCAAAAAAGAAATATGTTTTCTTTATACTTTCATTATAAGATAAAAAATTTCTTTTACAATACCTTTATTTGAAAAAATATTTTTTTATTTGTATTTTTGCAGTATACTATAAGAAGAATTCACTAAGCAGAATAAAGGAGGGTGTTACATGTCACAGCTTGATAAAGGGCACTGCAAACACCGCATCAAGGCCTCATATCATGAATTTCGTGTTAAAGAAAAGGTGATTGCGGACTACATCCTCAATCACCCCGAAGAAATTATCCACTCAACGATCAGCCAGGTGGCAGAAAACCTCAATGTTGCCGAAGCGACGGTTTTCAGATTCTGTAAAAGGATCGGCTTTAAAGGTTACCAGGCCATGAAAATTGCACTCGCCTCCGAGATTGTAACCGACGTGAAAGACATTCACGAAACCATTCAGGAAGGCGATGATGAAAAACTGATTGCCGAGAAGGTGTTTAAATCAAATATTCGGACGTTAGAGGGCACACTTTCGGTTATCGACAGCGATAAAATGAAAGAAGCCGTTGATATTCTGGTCAACGCCAATCGTATCGAATTTTACGGAAACGGTGGTTCAGGGATTATCGCAAACGATGCCCACCACAAATTTATCCGTACCGGTATTCCAACAGCTGCCTACAGCGATTCGCATTTTCAGGTGATGTCTGCTTCACAGCTGACCGAAAAGGATGCCGTCGTATTTTTTTCACATTCGGGAACGAACCGGGATATTTTACAAACACTTGAAGTCGCAAAGGAACACCGGGTACCTACGATCGGCATTACAACCCTCGCTAAATCGCCTTTAAGCGAAAGCGTCGATGTGGCACTCTTTACTGTCTCCGAAGAAACGGACTACCGATCCGAGGCTTTAGCGTCACGTCTTGCACAGCTGAGCCTTGTTGATGCTCTTTATGTAAACGTTAGCATCCGGCGAAAAGAACGAATGCAGGAATCCGTCAGTAAAATGAGACAGGCCATCTCAAGGACAAGGATCTAAATATTAAAGGAGCTATACCACCATGCTGAAAAAATATGTCATTGGTTTAGATATAGGGACGACAAGTGCAAAGTCCGTTATTTTTAATAAACATGGCGATGTCATTTCTGAAGATGAACAGGGGTACCCGACAGTCCATAATAAACCTTCCTGGTCGGAACAGGACCCCTTATTAATAGAAAAAGCGGCGATCAGCGCTATTCGTCTTTCATTACAGAAAAAAGGGATTCATCAAGATGAGATTATATCAGCAGGCATCTCTTCAGCCATGCATTCTCTCATCTGCACGGATGAAAACAATAACCCGCTATCTCCATCTATCACCTGGGCCGACGGACGAAGCACTGCCCAAGCTGAACAATTAAAAGCTTCAGGGGCAGGAGAAAGCATCTATTTAAAAACAGGAACACCCATTCATCCGATGTCCCCCCTGGTAAAACTAATCTGGATGAAAGAAAATCAGTATGAACCTTATTTACATGCCAAAAAGTTTCTATCAATAAAAGAGTTTTTAACTGCGCGCTGGTTCCAGAGAGATGCGGTCGATTATTCTATCGCGTCAGCAACGGGTTTATTTGACATCTACCGTAGACAATGGAATAAGGAGGCACTACATCTTGCAGGCATAGAAGAAACCCAGCTCTCGCGTCCAGTGCCCGCTTCATACATTTTCTCCGGCATGTCACCTGCCATTGCCAGAGACATGAGCTTAGATGCCGGGACACCTTTTGTTGCCGGCGGCAGTGACGGCCCGCTTGCCAATCTGGGTATTGGTGCCATTAAACCCGGAGAATCCGCCATTACCATTGGGACAAGCGGAGCAATCAGACAAATGTCGTCCTCGCCTCACACCGATGAGCGTCAAGAAGTGTTCTGCTATTCTTTCACCGAAGACCTATGGGTGCTCGGAGGACCGACAAATAACGGCGGCAATGTTTTGGAATGGCTAAAGAATACACTGGGTCAAAATGAAGTCGAAAAAGCCGTAAAGCAGGAGAAAGACCCTTATGCATTGTTAATTGAAGCGGTCGAAGAGATCGCCCCTGGCGCGAACCGCCTGTTATTCCTGCCTTACTTAAACGGGGAACGAGCTCCCCATTGGGATGCTTCCGCCAGAGGGGCCTATGTAGGATTATCCGTCGATCACACCCACCGCCATATGGTCCGTGCTGGCCTGGAAGGTGTTTTATTCAGCATTCTTAGCGTTTCTAATTCGATGGAAAGACTTACAGGCAAAACAAATAAGCTGTATGCTAGCGGCGGCTTCGCAAGGTCGGACACCTGGGTTCAGATGCTGGCTGATATTTTCGGCCACAGCATACATTTGCCAGTATCCCATCAGAGTTCCGCATGGGGGGCAGCCTGGGTAAGCCTGTATGCCGTAAATGAAGTACCCGACCTCATTTCAATAAAAAATAAAATTCCAATGAAACGTATTGTGGAGCCGGATCCTTCAAACCACCAACAGTATAAGGAGATTTATCCGATATTCAGCAGCCTTTACAATGCGTTGAAACCCTCTTTCCAACAGCTCAATTATTTAAAATAGGAAGCAAGGGACGGTTCCAGTGCTTCCAGCATGGCGGTTTTTTATTAAAGCTGCTCCTTGAAATGTTTGTTGTTTTAGCGCGTTATTTGTCGAATCGCTGATATCTGAGCTATTTCCGCTGATATCTTGTTGATTTCCGCTGATATGTTGCCTATTTGCGCTGATATCTTACCAATTTCCGCTGATAAATTGCTTGAACAGATGATAAAGCACGCCTACTCAAGCCGATATATTACTCAAATGATTACTCTTTTTGTGTTTTTGAGCGTTTTTCAACTCAAATGATGAGTTTAAGGCAAAAATTTGCGTCCATTTCTATCATTTGAGTAGTTGAAAGGCTGTTTTTTGAAAGATTGTTGCTTTTTGATAAGATTATCGCTCGAATTCGCTACAGGGACGGTAGATTTCCACGGGCGTCAGCTAATTTCGTTCATGATTCTCGCGTTTTTTAAAGTCTCCCTTGAGACGAGACTGTCCACTTATAGATTCTTACCTTTCTAAAAAAAAGCGCAAGGCGCCCGCGTCCCCGTCGAAATGTTCTATCCGGTAAAAGTGCTTTTTACTTTTAATCGGACAGGTTATTTGACACGAGCAGATTGCGCCTTGCGCTAGATATTATATAGGAAGCAGGATAACCGTCCTATGCTTCCCCTATGTCTTCGAACAAGAGTGGTGACAGGCACCCTATAAATTCACTTCCTTTTCCGAATCTTTTAAGCCTTCCTGAGGTTTATGTTTCACGATATAGTAAACGCCAATTGTAAGCATGGGAATCGCATAGAAGATAATCATTCCATAAGCCATCCACGTGTAACCAATGGCAATTAGATCAATAACGCCTACTTGAGCGAGTAGAACCGCAAGAACAAGGGCAAGTATTGCGATGACGCCATTGTTTGTTTTGCTCAGTCGTTTATTAACTTTTTCCTCCAGGTTCCTGTTCACTCTATCAATAAATGCCCGGATCATTCCGGTAGCTGTTTCAATCAAGGTCCAGCCCACGATGATACCGAAGAGAACGACCACCCAGCCGCCATAACCTTCAAGCATGACCAGCCATGGTACGGAAGCCCCCATTACATTTTCCGATGGGTAAAATCCAAGTAAACTGAAATAGGTAAGAAACCAAGGAACGGTCATAAACACACCTGCAATCAGTCCTGAAGTAAGCGCTTCTTTTCTCGTTTTTTGTCTTTTTACTGTAAACAGGGAAGCTGGATATACCGCAAGATTGTAACCTACATATAAAATGCCGCTCCATAAAACTGGCCACAAGTTTATGTTACCTTCCACAAAACTCGTATCTCCTGTAGCTAATACTTCTCTTGCATCTCCCCATGTTGAGCTTATAATAAGAACACTAAAGAAAATATAGCTAATTAATAAGGCAGTCGTTCCCACAGTTTTAAAACGCTCGATAAACCCTTCCCCGAAAAAATTTAATAAACCTACAATAAGGGTAATACTCAGGACACCGACCCAATAATTTAACCCTAGGGTACTGTTTAATATTTCACCGGTTGCAGAGGCCATCACAGCGATAATTAATATAGCAAGAAGCAAGTAAAGCGCATCATAAAAGATCCAAGCCTTACCAATTAATCTCTTTAATAGACTTCGGTAGTCATAAGCTTTAAACATCCTGGCCAATTCGAAAGTCAACATCGCCATGACTGAAAAACCTATAAATATTCCTATTCCACCAAGCCAACCCATCGCTCCAAACTTCGCACCGTACTCGACAATCTCTCTTCCGGTAGCAAATCCTCCTCCGATTAAGACAGACTGCAGAATAATCCCCGGAAGTATGTACCTTCCAAACGCACCGTCAAAAAAACTGTTTTTGTTCTCTTTTTCCAAACTCTACTCCTCCTTCACATTAACTATTGGCTTGCCTCCTTGTGGAATTCCTGTTTTTCTAGGGTGCTTTCCTCTAAGACTTGGCGGTTAATATGGTAACCAATTCCCGGAACTTCTGGGATTTGGATGACGCCGTTTGAAACAACAACCTCTGGATCGATAATATCGTTTTCCCAGTAGCGAGAAGATGCTGCCGTGTCACCTGGCAGTGTGAAATTCCCGAGACTTGTCAGCGCGATGTTGTGAGCACGACCTACTCCTGCTTCAAGCATGCCACCACACCAGACTGGAACATTGTTTTTTGCACAGTAATCATGAATTTTCTTCGATTCAGTCAATCCGCCGACCCGGCCGATTTTAATATTAATGATTTTACAGCTGCCTAATTCCAGTGCTCTCCTTGTGTCATCCAAGGAATGAATGCTTTCATCTAGACAGATCGGTGTTGTTACCGCTTTTTGCAACGTGGCGTGATCGACAATATCATCATGAGCCAATGGTTGTTCGATCATTGTAAGATTCAATTCGTCCAACTTTTTTAAATGGTCAAGATCGCTTAAAGTATAAGCCGAATTGGCGTCAGCCATTAACGCGATGTCTGGAAATGCCTTTCTCACTTCTTTTAATACTTCCACATCCCAGCCCGGCTTTATTTTAATTTTCATTCGCTTGTATCCTTCATCCACAAACCTGCCGACAGTTGAGAGGAGTTCCTCTACCGAAGGCTGAATGCCGATACTGATCCCTACATCAATTTCCTTTTTGTCACCACCGAGTGCTGTCGCAAGGGGAACCTGATTCTTCTTCGCATAAAGGTCCCAAACCGCCCCCTCCAGAGCGGCCTTTGCCATATTATTTCTTCTGATGGCAGCAAAGTGCTCCGAGACTTCATCCGGGTGAGTAATCGGCTTCTCGAGAAGAAGAGGGATTAAAAAATCACGCATCATATGCTCATTTGTCTGAACTGTTTCTTCACTGTACCAAGGACTTGAGAAAGCAACAGACTCGCCAAACCCTTCTCGTCCCTCTTGATCACGCGCTTCTACGACAAAGAAATCCTTCTCCTGAAAGGTACCAAAGCTTGTAGAAAACGGCTCCTTCAACTTCATTCTCACCTTATGCAAAATCACCTTATCAATGGTTATTGGCTCTCTTGTGATCGTCATTGTTTTCTCCTCATTTCTCTTAGGACTTTAAACTGCTTCTTTTCTTAAATTCATATAAACATCTATTATTTGCTTCATCCTTTGTTAGATTTTCCGCCACATAGCCAGAGGTCATCAAGGACATAATCGCTTGTCTTGTTTTTAGTCTCCAGTCAGTAGCAAGGCCATGATCTTCTTTTTTTATCGATTGAAAATCAAACGGGATCGGGACTGAAAAGCTGTTTTCAGCTGTATTTATTTTGTCGATAAGAGGTTCACCTGCAGTAAGGAGCCCATGCTTATTTAACTGTGTATGAAAGAACATCGGACCACCGGCTACCTTGGTTTTCACGCGATCGTTAACATGCCCGCTGTCAATCCACCATTCAATTAAAAATCGGTCACTTGGTAGTCCTGCATTGAGAGCATCATCCATAACACCGTAATAATTCTCCAAGTACTTCGCTCCGATTCCGTTAAGCTTTGTTAAGTTCAAGTAAGCATTAACACTCTCCAAAGGGTCGAACGTCCATGTTACGAGTTTATAACCTTTATCAAGCGCAATCTGACGCTGCGTTTCCTTCATTTTTTTCCCAAGACCGATTTTTCGATAGTGAGGGTGGATACCAAGCATATGTGAGCAGAGATAAACATTTCCGTCTTTAAATCCCGGGAAGCTGTATAAAAAACCAATCATCGTTTCCTTCTCATAGGCACCGAGCATTAAACCTCCATTGTTTACAGCGGTATACGTTTGATGAAAGGGGATCGGCTTCATTTTCCAGACTTCTTCTTCAAGTTTCGCCACTTCATTCATATCTCGTATGGAAGTTAATTGCCGACACGTGATGTGATCAGTTATTGCCTTCAACCGGACTTCCCTCCTTTAACGTTTGTTCGACAGTCTCAGCAAGGATCTGAATGCCAGCAAACAAGGCATCTTTATTGAAGGTCATCTGCGGATGATGCAAACCTGGTGTTAGCCCGCAACCGAGACCGAGCATCGCCGCTTTTAGAGTAGGTTTTTTAATCGTGTAAAAGTGAAAGTCATCCCCACCTGTCGTTACAATCGGCGGACAGAGGTTGTCTTCACCTACTACTTGCGTAATCGCTTGACGTAGGAAGCCGATCGCTTCCTCATTCGATTCCGCTGCCGCGATATTTGCACCTGTTTCCAGGCTAATAGATACACCATAATAGTTTTCAAGAGATGCCGTAATGGCTTCTACTTTGGAAACTAACTGCGCCATTGTTTCATTTTTCTGTGCTCGTAAATCAATACTAAAGGTAGCCGAGCCGGGAATAATGTTGGCACTTTCTCCACCGGCATGAAAGGACGTCATTTTAACAGAATAGGTGTCCATTGGATTAAGATGGATACCGTTAACCATGTTTACTAGGCTTGATCCGATCTCAATCGCATTATTACCAAGATGGGGTCTGGCACCATGAGCATCATCACCTTTGATTTTCCCTAAAAGAAAGCGAGCTGCACCGTGAAGAATAGCCGGTGATGCGAGACCATCTGCTAATTCATTATCTGGGCGGAGATGAACACCGTACAAATAATCTACGTCGTCGATCACGCCTTCCTCGACCATTTTTAAAGCACCGCTCCCTTTTTCTTCGGCAGGCTGAAAAATAAAGCGGACGGTTCCCTTAGGCAAATCAGACCGTTTCTGCAATGTCAGAAGAACACCTGCTGCTATTGCCATGTGGGCATCATGACCACAAGAATGGTTCGCTTGAAACGTTTCGCCAACTTCTTGCCAAAGAGCATCAATATCCGCCCTTACCGCTACAACCGGCGAACCTTCCCCTATCTCACCAATAACTCCGGTACAGTCCTTAAACAAACGAACCTTCGCGTTATTTCTTTCTAAAAACTCCGTAAGAAACGTTGTAGTTTCTTCTTCCTTCCAGCTCACCTCAGGATTTGCGTGCAAATAATTAAATATCTCTGTCACTTCTTCTTTTATCGTTTGCGTAACCATTTTCATAATCAGTCTCCTTTTTGCGTGTCATCAAGCGAAGAAGTTTTTCACGTGAAATTGTTCATACGCTTCTCTTCTTTTTTCAAAATCAGCCTCATTCTCCATCGCTACCGCGGAAACAAGGGCATTCATTAATGAAAAAACTGCCGGTGCTGCGTCCAAGGTGGACCTCACCGGAAGCTGAATAGGCAATAGCAAACTTGCCGACTCTCTAATGGGCGCTCGTTCATTATCTGTAACTCCAATCACAAAAGCGCCTCTTTTCTTGGCTTCCTCGGCAAGATGTAGTGTATCGAGAGCGTAACGATGGAATGAAAAAGCAACGACTACACTTTTTTCATCCATGGCGGATAAATGTAAAAACACATCATCAACATCGGGTCGGTAGCAGTTCGTATTCCCTTTAACTAAATTAAGGGCAAACGTAAACCATTGAGCCATCCCATGAGACGACCTGACCCCGGATACGAGGATTTTCTCAGCTGTAGAGATCCTCTCAACAGCTTCATTAAACGTTTTCTCTTGAATCCCTTCTGCTGCTATTTGAATATGCTTGGCGTCTGTATGCATCACTTTTTTATAAATGTTCTTTTCTGTATCCGCATCGATTTTAGAACTATATGCTTGTAGCGTGCTCCTTTGATTAAAAACAGCCTGCTTCACCTCTTTTTGCAGACTGCTGTAGCCTTTAAAATCTAGTGCATGACTAAAGCGAATCACGGTCGTTTCACTTACACCAATCTTTTTACCTACTTCACCTGCCGAATACAACGCAAAACTTTCAGGCTCTGTCAGCAAATGAAGCGCGACCTTTTTTAATCCACTTGATAAGTTGTCATAGTGATGATTAATCTTAGATAATAAAACCTGCATCTTTAACCTCCATAGAACATGTAGTGAAGGGAATCCTTCAAATCTTATAAAATGAAGGAAATACTTTTTTAAATCGTAACATCAGATCAGAATATTCGCAATATTTAATTTGATAGTGGGACATGGGGACAGGTTCCCTGTCCCAGCTGCTTTTCTCGCTGGAGTCGCTGCCTTTCTCTCTTTTGTTCTATAAGTCAATAACTACAATCTACGCGAAAAGTGCCTTATTTTAAAATACCCTGTAATTTTTTGTATTTTCAAATAAACGTTTGATTAAATCGACTTTCTTCATCAATATTCCCCAGGAAATTGATTTTCTCGTGAGAATTCTTCTTCGAGTATGACGACACTTAAAGTGTTATGAGATAAGAGAATGCTCTACTTTAAAGCCACACCTAATCAATCTTTACGAGGATTGTTCAGCAAATGATCGAACCGAGAATTTCCTACCGAGGTATACCATACAATTTGTTGACGAACTGAATATTTAACGGCCTATACCAGAAGCTGCGAAAAGTACCCTAAACACATTAAATGGTAGGGAAAAATGCTGACAAAACAGATAACCTTGTCACTTCCTCACTTCCCTTGTCTAACCTGCTGATTTTAAATAAACGTTTAATTAAACATACATGAAGTGACAAGGAAACCTGTTATTCGAGCTCAGTTTTTAATAACATCTCACGGCACTATTTGAAGAACATGGAGAAGATGTAGTCAAAGACAAATATGGTTTAGAAGACGTTTTAGATAAGGCAGATTATTGTATATGTAACAGTAGACAAACTCAAACCATATTTAGATACGTTAATAAAAATAATATGATCAAAGGGAATTTATTCCTACTCCAAACAGAAAAATAAAAGCCTTCTCACCTATGTAAACTAATCGTTGTCATATGTATACCAAGGGTTTATCGATTTATTGTGACTGTTAGGATAAAGTGAAAATGAAAGGAGAATGAGAATGAAAATTGGTGAACAGATTCGAATGCTTCGTAAAAGTGAAAGCCTTTCTCAAGAGCAATTAGGGGAAAAACTTAATGTCTCCCGTCAAGCTGTTTATAAATGGGAAAGTGATAAAGGTTATCCTGATATTCAAAACTTAATTACATTAAGTGAATTGTTTGATATCAGCATAGATGAACTGATTAAAAAAGATAGCGTTTTTCAACAGAGAATAATAGTAAAAGGAGGAATCATATCTAATCGACGCCTTTTATCGTCGTTAAATTATTTCAGTATTTTTTTTGCTCCTTTCTTACTCCCTTTTATTACGATTTGCGTTGGCGAAAAGGATATAAAAGGTCATGGAAAAAGAGCTTTTATATCCCACTCTATTCCTGTAGTTATATACGTAATGATGATGATTGTATTTTACTTATCTGCATATTTAACAGGGGCAGATCAACCTAATTCCATTTTGGTTATTTTTGGTGCAACGAGCTTAGCTGTTACCACAATTAGTGTTGTTATTTGGAATGTGATTCAAGGCATCAAAGTGCTTAAAATCCCCCTTAAAACATGAAATTAATGGAGATGAATATTTATGGACAATACACCCATGTTGCAATTAAAAAATGTTAGTAAGACACTTGGGAGCAAAGTGGTTGTAAATGATATAAGTTTAGATATACATTCTGGTGAAATATTTGGATTATTAGGCCCAAATGGGGCTGGAAAAACGACCACCATTCGTATGCTTGTTGGATTACTATCAATAACAGAAGGAAAAGTATTAATGAACGGTGTTAATATTGAAAAAGATTTTGAACTAGCAATTTCTCAAGTTGGGGCGATCATTGAAAATCCTGAATTATATGATTATTTAACAGGTTATCAAAACTTGATCCACTTTTCTCGTATGTCTGGAAATGTTTCGAAAGAACGAATCGATGAAATCATTCAAATGATTGGATTGGAAAATGCGATTCAAGCGAGAGTGAAGACATATTCGTTAGGTATGCGCCAACGCTTAGGCTTGGGTCAAGCTCTTATGCATTCCCCATCAATACTCATATTAGATGAACCAACAAACGGATTAGATCCATCAGGTATTCGTGAGTTTCGTCAGCTTTTAATAAAGTTAGCAAAAAAAGGAAAAATGGCTGTTCTTGTGTCGAGTCATCTCCTCGCTGAAATGGAAATGATGTGTGATCGGATAGGGATTATTCAACACGGGAAATTAATTGATGTTCAATCGGTACACGACTTTGTTGAATCAGAAAAAAAATTGACCGTAACTTTTACCGTTGACCGAGTTGATTTAGCAGAACAAACTGTACAACAGGAATTCGATAATAAGTCATATAGCGTAAGTCACAAAGCCATTGAAGTACATCTAGAATACAATCAGGTTCCGCAAGTGACAAAATCCCTGGTGGAAAAAGGAATTAAAATATACGGCATTACATCAACACAGAAAACGCTGGAAGATAAATTTCTCGAAGTAACAGGAGGTAAACCAATTGTTTAACCTATTTGCCTGTATTAAAAATGAAAATATGAAAATCAATAGCCGACTCGGAACGAAAATAATGGCTGGTACATTAATTCTAGCTGTGTTTGTTGCTGGTTTAATCCATAATTATTTGCCCGAAGCCCCTGCGTCTATGTGGGAATTTTTATATGTTAATTTAGAAATTTATGTTTCCATTATCGTCTTGTACGCTGTCATTATAGCTGCGGGGAATATTCCGACTGAGTTTTCGAAAGGCACCATCAAGCTGCTACTCATACGTCCAATTAGTCGATCCAAAGTCCTGTTATCCAAATATATCGCTACTATTCTATTTTCACTTGGTATGCTCGTAAGTACATTCGCTTTATCCCTTTTAGTCGGCGGTATATTTTTCGGATTTGATCCTCCGTCTCAAGCAAACCTAATAACAATGAGCGGTAGTCCAGTGGAAAATGTTATCCCTCATCTTACCAGCGTGACTGCATTTATCTTTATCGATATGCTGATGATGATTACTATTGCCTTTATGATTTCCACTATTTTTCATAATAGTGCAATGGCCATTGGTCTAGTGGTATTTTTGAGATTTGCCGGCCCGAATATTGTGATCGCTCTTCATCAATACGATTGGGCAAAATACATTTTGTTTGCTAATTTGAACTTAAGACAGCATATTGGTGGTGCTTCATATATAGAAGGATTGACTATGACCTTTTCTGTCATTACGCTTGCTGTTTATTTCCTTATTTTCATCACCCTAACTTGGTGGATATTCAATAAAAGAGATATAACTGCTTAGGAATGGGAGGGACATGGGGACAGGTCCCAACAACAAGTTTCGCGAGGATCGTTAAACAAATGATCGAACCGAAAATCTCCTACCGAGACTATGTCATACGATTAGTAAAGCACCAAAATGGCTGACTGAAAATTCAACGGCCTATAAAATTAGCTGGGAAGAAATCAACTGTCATCCTGATCAAATTCGTTTTGGTCAAGAGTACCCTGAACACATTGAATGGTCGGAAGAATGCTGACAACAATCAGATAACCTTGTCTTTCCTCACTCTACTTGTCTAATAAACTGATTTTCAATTCATGTAGATATATTTTTTCCAAAGTTTCTAATAAAACTCATTTTTGTCATTAAGATTGAAATTAGGGAAGCTGTCTTTCTCATCAATTTTCTTCCCTCTACTTAAGTCCTTTCATGCCCAAGTAACGGTGATTGCTAAGTATATTAAATATTATCTCTATGTGATTTGAGATTCGTGAAAAACATTAGTTCTCCCGTATACAGATTCATAACCAGGAACATTACAGTTCAAAGAGCAGCTTTTATCTCCCAACTGATTCTCCATTATTCTCCCTCTTAAAATGATTACCTTCCTAATTCAGTACCTCCTCCCTGCCCTTTCCCAAAAAACGACCTTTGAAATGAAAGAAATACACCGATCATCATCTTTGTTAAGCAATAAAGTATAAAATCTCCATGAAATATTTTAGAAAAAAACTGAATCTTTTTAATTTTATGTTTACACCCTTCTGTATTACTGATAAACTCATGTTTAACAAATAGTAAACTATTGGTTCATTATTTGAAAAAAGGAGTGAAATTTATGGGGAGAAAATTTAGGTTGATGTTGTTTTTGTCAGTAATGTTAATACTTACGTTAGCACTAGCTGCTTGTGTTGGAGACCCTGATGACGAGCCCGCTTCTAATGAATCACATGATGACACTTCCGATGAATCGAATGAAACCACCAGTGAGGATAACAAATATGGGGGGGTATTAACTGTCGCAATGATTGACTCTCCTATGAGGTTAGATCCAATTGACTACAGTGGTGTTTATGAATCACATGTTATTCGAAGTATTGCTGATACGTTAGTTGTATATAGTGAGGATTTATCTGAGATTGAACCTTCACTTGCTGAAAGTTGGACAATCTCTGATGATATGATGATCTATACTTTTGATTTGAGAGAGGATGCATATTTTCAACCGGGAGAGTTCCAGGATGGAAGACAAATGACAGCAGAAGATGTGAAATTTAGCTTGGAACGTTCTGCTAATGATTCTGCAATGAACCGTTTAAGGGGAATTGAATCTGTTGAAGTGATAGACGAGTTTTCTATTGAAATTCACCTAACAGAACCGAATGCAGCCTTAATGGCGATGTTAACAGATGCTGGTAACTCAATCCTTCCAAAGGATGAAGTTGAAGGGCATGGAGATGATTTCGGTGTAAATCTAGTTGGGACAGGACCTTTCTCTCTAGAAGAATGGGCGACCGACGATTATATTCAATTAACTCGCCACGATGATTACTGGGGTCAAACAGCATTTATAGATGAATTAATTTGGAAATCTATCTCAGATAGAAACATGATGGTAAATGCTTTAAGAACCGGTGAAGTAGATATTGCTATTGGAATTGATGGGCAAAATAGGCAGATCGTCGAAGAAGAGGAAGAAATATCTTTATTAACAACTCCAGGATTATCGATTGAATATGCCGCTTTGAATATGGATAGTGGTCCAACAGCGGATAAAAAAGTACGAGAAGCTCTCAACCTCGCAACAAATGTAGATGATTTAATAGAAGGCGTTTTCCAATGGGGCGGTGCGGAGAGATCTTATTTACCGCTTCCTCAAGATTCTTGGGGTTACTTTGAAGAATTAGAGGTAGAAGTCCCAGGCTATGACCCTGAAAGAGCAAAAGTGTTAATGGAAGAATCCGGTTACCCTGATGGATTTGAAACAGATATTTACGTAATTGAGTCTCGCTCTTCCCACGCACAAATTCTTCAAAATCAATTGAAAGAGAACTTGAATATTGATGCAAGTGTAAATGTGGTCGAATGGGGTACTTTTAGCGAAACCGCAGCAAGCGGAAATGCCCCCATTTATATAATGGGATGGTCTTGGTACCCTGACCCTGACTTCTTCCTGTATCAAATGCTTCATAGTGATCAAATTGGCTCTTTGGGAAATGGCTATGGTTACCATAATGAGGATGTGGATGAACTATTATCGTTAGCTGTATCGGAAACTGTCGATCAAGAAGAAAGAACTGCTATCTATCATGACATCTTAGAACTAGTAGTTGAGGATATGCCAAGAATTGAATTGACAAACGTTGAAATTACAGCTGGGGTTAGAAATAATATACAAGGCTTTAATGTAAGAGCCGATAATACTTTTATTATTACGAACGATACCACAAACGTATGGAAAGAAGATTAATCAATCCAGGTTTAGCTGGAGGTGGGGAATATTGATAAAATTTATTCTAAAGAGATTTATAGACTTAATACCTACGTTACTCATTGTCATCACCATTGTTTTTGTCATCACTAGAATAATTCCTGGTGATCCAGCTATCGTACTGCTGGGTCCCCAGGCTAGTGTTGAAGACGTTAACGAAATGAATCAGAAATTAGGGTTAAATGAGCCCATCTATAAGCAATACTTTCATTACATTGCAAATTTACTTCAAGGTGATCTAGGTGATTCTATCGCCTATAATAACCAATCGGTAGCCGGGTTGATTCTAGAACGATTCCCCAACACTCTTATTCTCGGAATCAGCGCTATTCTTATTGCTCTCGTTGTAGGAGTTACTGCTGGAGTGGTGGCAGCTGTAAAACAAAACACGGTTATTGATTACTCGGTAATTGTCATGTCACTCGTCGGAGTTTCCATGCCAGTATTTTGGCTGGGTCTTATGCTTGTTCTTCTATTTAGTGTTAATCTTGGCTGGCTTCCAAGTATAGGGATAGGTAATTTAGAAGATGGTTTTTGGAATTTCATTAAATATCTCATATTACCTAGTATTGCTCTAGCAACAATACCAATGGCAGAGTTCGCTAGGATCACCCGTTCGAGTATGTTAGAAGTCGTCAACCATGACTACATTAAAACGGCACGCTCTAAAGGCTTAAGTGAACTTCGCGTTATTTGCAAGCATGCTTTTAAAAATTCATTGACCCCTTTATTGACTGTATCTGGCATGCAAATTTCTATGATGCTAGGTGGAGCCATTTTGACTGAGACGATTTTTAGTTGGCCTGGTGTCGGAAGATTAATCATAGATGCCATAGATAAAAGAGATTTTATGGTTGTTCAAGGGACTGTTCTCTTTATCGCCATCGTTTTCGTTCTAGTTAATCTTGTTGTCGATATTTTATATAAGGTCGTAAACCCTAGAGTTAATTATTCAAGTGGGAAAGGAGGCGGCAAATAGTGGCTTCTGAAAATGCTGTTCATTATATAGAAAAAAAAGAATCCTATATTTTCATGAAAAAACTACTTAAAAATAAATTATCTGTTTTTGGTTTATTTATTATTATTTGTACTTTCATTATGGCAATTTTTGCTCCACTTATTGCCACTCACTCTCCTAATACTATGAATGTAGGTGCTCCCCTGCTTGGACCTGGTGAAGAAGGTTTACTGTTAGGTACAGATAATTTTGGAAGAGACTTATTTAGCCGAATAATCTATGGATCACAAATTTCCTTAATCGTCGGTGTGCTTTCCGTAACATTTGCAGGTATAGTAGGAACATTACTCGGGTTAGTATCTGGTTATTATGGTGGTCGGGTCGACTCCATTATTATGAGAGCAATGGATGGTTTGTTTGCTTTTCCATTCATTCTACTCGCCATTGTTTTAATGACTGTTTTAGGTCAAGGGTTATTTAACGTCATTATTGCGATAGGAACTGCTATTATTCCTGGATTTGCGCGAATTGTACGAGGTCAGGTATTGAATGTAAAAGAGGAAGAATTTATTGAAGTAACAAGATCACTAGGAGCGAAAGACGGGAAAATAATATTTCATCATATCCTTCCAAATTGTACAGCACCTATTATTGTGTACGGTACAATGGCTATCGCTGGGGCGATCATTTCTGAAGCTGCTTTAAGCTTTTTAGGATTAGGTGTACAACCGCCAACAGCATCTTGGGGGAGCATTTTAAGAGATGGAAAAGACTTTTTAGTTCTGTCACCCCACATGGCAACATTTTCGGGATTAGCCATCTTATTGTCTGTATTAGGATTCAATGTATTTGGCGATGGCTTACGTGATGCATTAGATCCGAAGATGAAACTTTAAATCTTTTGGAGTGATAAATGTGCAAAACACAGATAAAATTCTTGAGGTAAAAAACTTAAATGTCCATTTCCACTCATCATCAAGTATCGTTAGAGCAGTCAATGGAGTAAGCTTCGACTTAAATTGTGGCGAATCCTTAGCTATTGTCGGCGAATCAGGTTCTGGTAAAAGTGTTACTGCGACGTCGATACTCGGGCTCCTTCCAAAACAAACTGCAAAAATTGATGAAGGACAAATCATTTACAAAAACAAAGATTTAACAAAAAAATCAAATAGATACATGAGGAAAATTCGTGGAAATGAAATATCTATAATCTTTCAGGACCCAATGTCTTCTCTTAACCCTGTATTTACTATTGGGAATCAAATTATTGAGGTTTTGAGACTACATCAACGTATGAGTAAAAAGCAAGCTAAGAAAAAAGCGGTGAAAATGCTTCAGTTAGTTGGTATTCCTGAAGCCGAGAAACGTATTGACGAATATCCACATGAATTTTCTGGTGGAATGAGACAACGAGTGATGATCGCCATGGCGCTATCTTGTGAGCCTAACCTTTTAATTGCTGATGAACCTACAACAGCATTAGACGTGACTGTACAAGCTCAAATTCTAAAATTAATGAAAGACCTGCAAAACCAATTTAATACCTCTATTATTTTAATTACTCACGATTTAGGAGTCGTATGGGAGAGCTGTGAAAAAGTACTCGTTATGTATGCAGGTAATGCTGTTGAATATACTTCTGCAAAACGTCTTCATGAACAACCGTTGCATCCTTACACTTGGGGGCTACTTGACTCAAGAATAAGTGCTAACCATGAAAAACAGAAAAAGCTTCAACCCATTGAAGGGTCTCCACCAGACTTAAATAAAGATTTAAAGGGATGTCCGTTCGCTCAGCGGTGTAACTACGCAAATGGCATTTGTATTGAGGTTAAACCTCCGCTTGTAGAAGTTGAGGAAGGTCACCAAGTAGCTTGTCACTTTCAACAAAAGGATCAACGACTGGTTAGGGAAGGTGACTATTTATGAGTGAACCATTATTAAAAGTAGAAAATTTAAAGAAGCACTTCCCTATCAATGACAATTTCTTTTTTTCGAAGAACTCTCAGTATTTAAAGGCTGTTGATGGCGTTAATTTAGAAGTTTTTAAAGGTGAAACATTTGGAATTGTAGGAGAATCCGGATGTGGAAAATCTACCTTATCTCGAGTAATCAATAAACTCCTATCTCCCACTGATGGGACAGTTTCCTTTATGGGAAAAAAAATCTCAAGCCTATCCAATTCAGAGCTAAGAGACATGCGAAAGAAAATTCAAATGGTTTTCCAAAACCCTTATGGTTCTCTTGATCCTCGGAAAACAATCGAATATTTAATCATGGAGCCATTAAACATTCACGGTGTCGGCACCATTCAAGAAAGAAAGAAAAAAGTTCACGAAGTACTTGAAAGAGTTGGACTTAATACTGCTCACTCCAAAAGATATCCACATGAATTTAGCGGAGGTCAACGTCAGCGAATTAATATCGCTCGAGCCATTATTTTAAACCCTGACTTAATTATTTGTGATGAGCCTGTTTCTGCACTGGATGTTTCTGTGCAAGCACAAATAATTAATTTACTTAAGGATTTACAAAGTCAGTACAACCTCACCTATTTATTTATTTCACATGACCTTGGAGTCGTTCGCTATGTAAGTGATAGGATCGCAGTCATGTATTTAGGGAAAATTGTTGAGCTTGGGAGTTATAAAGATATTTATAACAATCAGCAGCATCCATATACAAAAGCTCTTTTGTCTGCAACACCCATTGAAAGCCCTTTTGAAAAAAAAGAAAGACTTTTACTATCCGGGGAAACCCCAAGTCCAATTAATCCACCATCCGGTTGTCCATTTCATAAAAGATGTCCGCATGTAGTTGATGAATGTATGAGTAAGACCCCTGAACTTAGAGAATTTATACCTGGACATTATGCAGCGTGTCACCTTATGGGCAAAATTCCTCAAATAAAGAATATAAAGGAGAGAGAAAAATGTCATTCAAACATGTCATAGAAATGTATGAAATATTAGACACACCGAAAGCATCTGGAGCTATAGTTGCAAAATATTTTGAGGAAATTGGTAAAACGGAAGATGTTGTGGTTAAAAAGGTAAATGGAGAACAAGGTTCAACTGATTTTATTAAAATCTTAATACGCGGAGAAAACGGAAAATCTAATGGTGGAAATGCACCAACATTAGGCATTATCGGTCGATTAGGCGGCTTAGGTGCTAGACCTTCTCAAATCGGATTTGTGTCTGATGGAGATGGAGCATTAGCCTGTCTCTCTACTGCTGCCAAGCTTAGTTTAATGCAAAAGGAAGCAGATGTGTTACAGGGAGATGTTATTTTATGTACACACATTTGTCCAAATGCCCCTACCACACCTCATGAACCCGTTCCGTTTATGGGTTCTCCAGTAGGTATTGCTGAGATGAATAAGTATGAAGTTTCAGAAGAAATGGATGCTATCCTTTCTATTGATACAACGAAAGGTAATTTAATCGTAAACCATAGTGGATATGCAATCACCCCAACGATTGTGGAAGGCTATATCTTAAAAGTAAGTAATGATTTACTCGACCTTGTACAGCAAACTTCCGGTAAATTACCTGTTACTCTGCCGATAACAACACAGGACATCACTCCCTACGGTAACGGATTGTTTCATGTAAATAGTATCGTGCAGCCATGTACTTCTACCAATGTCCCTGTTGTTGGAGTAGCCATAACAACAGAAGTAGCTGTGGCCGGATGTGCAACTGGCGCTACTCATTTATCTGACGTTGAAAAAGTGGTTCGATTCACCATTGAGACAGCAAAGTTATTTGGTGAAAGGAAGTGTGATTTTTACGACGTTGATGAATTTGCACGAATAAAACAATTGTATGGCAGTATGAGTCATTTACAAACTCTTGGAGTAAAGGATGGTCAACTTGGATAACGTAGAGCAACGAATTAATTCATATATTGAGGAACATTCTTCCGACCTGGTAGAGTTATGTAGTAAACTCATTCAATTTAATAGTGAAAATCCGCCTGGTGATTCTGTTCCAATCAATAAATTTATCGAGACATTTTTAAAAGAGGTAAATGTGGAAATGGAGTGGCATAAAGCAGGGGATAATATGTGGAACCTTACATCCTCCATCGGGTCAAAAAAAGGAAAAAAACTTATCTTTTGTGGTCACACCGATGTTGTTCCGGCAGGTGATAGAAATAAATGGGAATTCGATCCTTTTTCAGGAGAGGTTAAAGACGGATGGATCCTAGGTCGTGGTGCTAGCGACATGAAAGGAGGACTAGCTGGGCTTGTCTTTACAACCTATGTGCTTAGTCGATTAGATATCGAATTAGATGGAGAACTAATTCTTGCCATCGTTCCGGATGAAGAAACTGGTGGAGAACTGGGTGTCCCTTGGCTTTTAAATAACAATCTAATTAGTGCTGATGGTTGTATTATTGCTGAACCCTCCTCTCCATTAAACCCAACGATAGGACAAAAAGGATCCTGCTGGTTTCAATTACATGTTTACGGCACTCAAGCACATGGAAGTTTAGCACCTCTCGCCGGAGATAATGCTATATTGCACGCTATGAAAGCCATTGAAAAAATTAACAAAGTATGGGATGTTAATGTTTCCATACCCTTGGAAGCTCAGCGACTTATTGACGTTTCCAAAGAGTACATGAAGGAAAATGAACGATCTCAATTTATAGATATCCTTGAGAAAATTTCAGTGAATATTGGAACCATTCATGGTGGTACCAAATCCAATGTTGTTCCTGACCAATGCACCATAGAGGTTGATTGCCGAATTCCCTTTGGTATTACCCATCAAGATGTATTAAATTTTGTGAAAAAAGAGCTAAATCACATGGAAATCGACTATGACATTGAACCATTCGGATTCAAAAGTAATGCTAATTACACCAGTCCAGAAAACCCTGTATGTGAGGCAGTTATGGACAGTATTGGAAAGGTTACGAATCAACCTGCCTACGGTGTAATGCAGTGGGCAAGCAGTGACGCGAGACATTTTAGAACGCACCATATACCAGTTTTACAGTATGGCCCAGCGTATTTACCTAGCATTCACAACTTTAATGAAAAAGTAAAAGTAGAGGATGTTATAAGATGTGCTAAAGTATATGCTATGACTGCTTTAAACTATTTGAAAAAGTAAGAACCTTGTACAAATGAAAAATAACTTATAAACAGAAAGCGTAGTGTGAGTACATTGTTAAAAACGGTAGACTTAGCTTTAAAAATTTTATTGATGTTTATCAACAAATCGACATGGAGCTCAAGAGAACTAGCAAAAGAATTAGATATGAACCACTCAAACATTTATCGAATCCTAACGACATTAGAAAACAATAAATTCTTGTTAAAAGACGATGAAACGAAAAAATATTCTCTTAGTATATCAGCTTGGGAACTAGGTATGGCCATGAATGACCAAATCAAATTGTCTAAATTAGTTAGACCCAAAATGAAAAACTTAATGCAAACAACTGGAGAATCTATCTTTTTAACAGGATTAGACTCCCTAGAGGGAATTACTTTAGATTGTGTTGAACCAGAAAATAAGGTGAAATTTTCTGTAACGATTGGTAGTCGTGCCCCACTTTACGTCGGGGCTTCTTACCTTGTCATCCTTGCCTATATGGAAGAAGAAAAAATAGATAAAGTATTAAGAGGAGAGTTAAAGCCCTTTACTAAGAATACAAAGACAGACCCTAAGAGCATAAATGAAATGTTAGTACAAATTAGGGAAACAGGATGGGCGGTATCTGAAGGTGAATACACTCCAGATGTCATAGCAATAGCATTCCCCATTTTTGATTTTGAAAATAAAATAATAGGTTCATTAACACTGTCAGGCCCCACTTATCGAATGCAAGAAGAAAAAATTCGCCAGCACCTAATTGAATTAGAAAATACAACAAAAGAGATCACTGATGACATTAATAAGTATAGTTTAACTTTAAAAAGATATTTTAACTCTTAACTAGTAGCATATTCATTACTCAATTAGCCTTTTAATTCACTTAGGGAGGAGAATTTAACGTGCCAAAGTTTGGCTTGATTACAATCGGTCAATCTCCAAGAACTGACATGACACCTGAGATGAAAGCTGTCATGAATAAGGATGTTGAATTAATTGAATTAGGGGCATTAGATCATTTAACTAATGAAGAAATTAGGAAACACCGCCCAGTAGATGGTGACCAAACATTAATTTCCAGATTAGCAAATGGGGATGAAATAAAAATCAGCAAACGTACCCTCACCCCACTTATCCAAGACAAAATTTATCAATTAGAGTCACAAAATGTAAGCGCTATTATACTTGTTTGTACAGGTAGTTTCCCTTCATTTCATCATCAAAAGCCTATTTTGTACCCAGATAAAATTGTATACAAAGTTGTTGAAGGGCTTCTTAAGCAGAATAAATTAGGAGTGATAGTTCCACTACCAGATCAAGTTGAAGACATGGCATTGAAATGGAACAGTAAAGCTTTTATAACCAAATGTGTATATGCCAATCCTTACAAGAATAACACTGAATCATTTGTATCTGCTTCAAAAAAATTGGCTGAAGAAGATGTAGATTTAATCGTCTTAGATTGTATGGGGTACACTGAAAGTCAGAAAGAAATAGTGAAGGTACATGTCAACTGCCCGGTGATTTTATCAAAAACTATAATTGCCCGAGTTGCAAATGAGCTACTATAAAAAACCATTAGTTACACAAAAACTAGCAAAGTACATCACACGGTAGGAAAAAATGCTGACAACATTCGGCTATCCTTGTCACTTCCTCACTCTCCTTGTCAAACCTTCTGACTTTAAATAAACGTTTAATTAAAACACGTGAGGTGACAAGGATGGCCCTCGAGTTGAGTTTTTCGGCTCCTGACTAGCTATTACTCTTAGGATAATGAGCTATCTTCTAAAATTAATGGTGATGGCATATCAGTACAAATTAAATATAAGTAATGTAGTGCTCGGGTACACCCGACATATAATAACTTAGCATCTCTTTCACTAAGAGCATATTGTGTTTCATTAACATTAACAAGTAGAACAGCATCAAATTCTAATCCTTTTGACATATAAATCGGTATAACCGATACTCCACCTTCATAGCTTTGGTGTTTGGAATCAACATAACTTACTTCAACTCCAGATCGAGAAAGTTCATTAGCAATTTCCTTACATTCTTTTTGAGTCCTTCCTATTACTCCTACTGTATTAACATCTTTTTCTTTTAAGCTGTTTAAGACTTTAATGATGGAAGCAACTAATTCTGGTTTGCGTGTACCGATTACTTGAACATCATCACCACTTCTAAATACAGGTTTTGCTAGACTAACAGGTTTCCCTACCTTTGAAATGACTTTGTTAGCAAAAGTGATGATTTCCATTGTTGATCGATAGCTGGTTTCTATTTGATGATATTTCACGTGTTCAGAAGGAAATAAATTTATGAATTCATTCCAATCAGTAATCCCCTTATAATGATGTATTCCTTGAGATAAATCTCCTAAAATTGTCAATGAATGTCCACGTGTTTTTTCTGTTAATAAAGCTAATTGGAATGGGGAAAAATCTTGGGCTTCGTCGATGACAATATGGTCAAACTTCTCACTTTTATCTCCCCCGTAAAACTTATTTTTAATGTAAACGATTGGTGCAAGATCTTCATATTCGATTATATTTTGTTTAAGCAAAGATTGTGTTGACTCATAAACTTCCTTAGGTATCTGTTCAATTAAATCATTTGGAACATATCTTTTTTGTTTCGTCTGTAAAAATATCAGCTTGTAAAAATCTATTGGTGTATGTACTTTCCATTTTCTTAAATAAGAACGCAATTTTTGATAGGACTTCTTCTTATAATCTCTTCTTTGCAAGGGCTCTACTTCTTTTAATTTTATTTCAATCCACCTTTTTATTCGTGCTTCAATCCGTTCTCTTCTTTTTAATAATGGGTATGATTTGTACTCTTGATATAACCAATCAGATATCAGATTACGGCTTAAAACCGTATTCTCCCACGGTTGAAAATCCTCCTTTGGAGCATAGTTCTTCTCATAATATTCTAAAATACTTTCTACCAAAATTTTAAAGTCCATCGAGCCTTTGTATCTTCCAAAAGTATTCTGATTCTGTTCATTTACTCTGTTCTCGAACCAGTCTTTATAATATTCTGATTGAGGATTTAAACTTACTTCTTCGTCCAACTCTTTTAATGCCCATTGTTGAAAAACAGTTTGCTGAATGTTTCCTACACCTAGTTCTGGTAACACATCGGAGACATAATCTAAAAACATATTATTAGGGGCAAAAATAATCATTTTTTCAGCCTGTACATTTTCTTTATAATGATATAAAAGATAAGCTAGACGATGGAGAGCTACTGTAGTTTTACCACTCCCCGCTACCCCCTGAATAACTAAAGCTCTATTCTTGGGCATCCTAATTATTTTGTTTTGTTCAGCTTGTATACTTGAAACGATATCACGTAATTTACTATCTTTATTTTCACTAAGTTTATATAGTAGAAATTCATCTGTTCCAGATAAATCTTCTGCTCCTTTTTTATAGCTATCAACTACTCTTTGTAATTCTTTATTCCGTACTACAATATTTCTTTTTAATAAGATATCTCCTTCAATAATACCCTCTGGGGCTTCATAATAGGCTAAGTCTTCTCCTCCACTGTAAGAGTAAAAAAGACTTGCAACAGGAGTTCGCCAATCGACTACAAGTAAATCTCCATTGTTTTCCTCCTCTTGGACTCCATGTTTACCAATATAAAGTGGGGCAATTTTTTCTTGATCGGCTTCTTGAAAATCAAGACGCCCAAAGTAAGGTTTATCTAATGCATTCGTAAGGTTTTTTTTAGTCTTCTCCCTCATATCATCGATCATTTGCTCTACATTACTATTACCAACATATTTTGGTATTTTATTTAACCTAACAAGCTGACTATTAATTTTCTCCGTAATTCGTTCCAGATGCTTAGCTTCTTTCTGAAAACTATTTGAACTCATATGTAATACCTCCTCCATAAAAAATACCTACGCCTTCACAAATCTTCCCACCAAAATAAATGAGATGACTGTCTGTGAAAGCATGCCATTTCATATTTATTATTAGACATTGAGTTTTATAATTAAACGTGAACGTTAGATACGTAAGAACAAATAGCTTTTCCCATTTCTTTAGTAGTCGCCTCTCCCCCCATATCCGGGGTTACCATTCCTTTTTTTATTGCATGGTTAACAGCATCTTCAATTAATTGGGAAGCATTCAGTAAAGAACTATCTTTGTTCTGCACCCCAAGCCACTCTAATAACATTTTTCCAGACATAATTAAAGCATAAGGGTTAGCAATTTCCTTTCCAACAATACCGGGTGCAGAGCCGTGTGTTGCTTGTGCCATACTGTATTTTGGTCCAATACATAGCCCAGGGGCCATACCCAATCCCCCGACCAATCCAGAGGTTAAATCAGATAAAATATCACCAAACATATTTGTCGTTACTAAAACATCAAATTTTTGAGGGTTCATCACTAATGAAGCCGCTGAAGTATCGACATGCATTTCCTCATACAAAACATCAGGGTATTTTTGAGCTACGTTTCGACATGATTCAACAAATAACCCGCAACCCATTTTAAAAACAGATTTTTTGTGTATTGCAGTAACTTTTTTTCTTCTCTGTTGCGCTAGTTTAAATGCAGTTTCAGCAACAGCCTCCGAATTTCTTCGTGTAATGACTCGCACAGACATAGCAAGGTCAGAAGTAGGCATGAATTCTCCTGTTCCTGCATAGACATTGCGATCTGGTTGAAACCCTTCGATATTTTCCCTTACAACTATTAAGTCAACATCATTTTGAACGGAATTTACATTAACATAAGAACGACTAGGACGGACATTACTGTGGAGATCGAAGACCTTTCGAATTATTGGATGGGGATTTATTGCCTTGGGATCGTTTTTTGGATAAACTGCATGACCAATAGGGCCTAAAACCCAACCATCCATATACTTAAGCGAATCTAATGTATGTTGAGGTAATGTTTCTCCACAGTCTAAGTAGGATTTGTAACCAATAGGGAGTTCCACCCAATCAATCGCGACATTATTGTATTTTGTTGTAGAAGCTTTCATAATTTCGACAGCTAATGGTACAACCTCGTGGCCAATATCATCACCATTCATTACACCAATTTTGTACTGCAACAAAAAACCTCCCCATTTATTGAAGACAATTAGTTTTCTTTTTGCCAAAAAGGAGGACCTTTTAAATGAGGTCCTCTCTTTTCTCTATATTAATTCATTAATATTCTTTCATTATATAAAGATCCGATGACTTCATTAACTGAGTCCAATTCTTCAAACCTCATCGTTTTCTCAATAACCTCATCGATCTTATCCTGTGAAATAATTGGTTTACACAACTTTGTAAACTTCTTATTTAACATTTCTTGCGTCATTGGATTGTCTATACTTCCTGTTGCATCTTCAATAACAACTACCTGTGTTGTACCATCAGTCTTCTTAAGTACAGCTTTCACCTTCTCTTCACTAATGTCTTCTGATACAACCGGTTTAATTTTTTTACGCATTTCAACAGTATTAGAAGCATTTACTTTTTCATCACTATACTGTTCTTCTGCAGCATCTTTTTCTAAAAACGCAATAGCCCCTGTATGATAAATACTAAATTTACCTTCTAATCCAGTTAACGGTTGATCCTTACCAGTTAATTCAAGTACATATGGGTTTACTGTTAATTCAATACTCTCTACTTCTTCAGGTGTTGCGAACTCAGAAAGTTGAATACATGCATCAATTGATGGATGAAGAACAATTCCACATGCATACGGTTTAAATGCATTCTTCTCGAACTCATATGATTCTCCCCATTTATCAAGAACCTTAGTTAAGTCATGTGAATCGGACATTACATTTGCAAACCCTCGTTTTGCTTCAAGTACTTGTTTCGAACTCGTAAAACCTTTGTCTGCGAGGAGTGCTGCTAACAATCCATTCTGAGCCGCTTTTCCTGGGTGAAATGGTTTTGTCATCGTACCAAACATTTCTCGTAACCCAAATGCTTGTGTTCCTGCAATACCTAAAGCCATTACCATTTTTTCTTTATCAAGGTTTAATAAAATACCAGCAGCTACAGCTGCACCAAAACAACCTGCTGTTGGTGTAATATGATAACCTTTTTGATAATGCGAAGGATACACAGCGTTACTAATGCGTAGTTCAACTTCACACCCTAGTATAAATGCACGCAACAACTCTTTGGTTGATAGATTCCGCGTTTCACCTAGTGCGAAGACAACAGGGGCAATAGGTCCACTTGGATGATGGATCGTATCTAAATGTGTGTCGTCGAAATCAAAAATATGAGATGATGTTCCATTAATCAAGGCAGCCATTGAAATGTCTGTTTTTTTATTTCTACCTAAAATCGTCGCTTGTTCTGATGACCCTAGTTCATCAGAAACTTCTAGTAACATATCAATCGATTTATGTTCAATTGCCCCAACGGTAACCCCTAACCAATTAAGTAAGCTTTTTTTCGCATGTAAAATTGTACTCTCCTCAAAGCTTCCATAAGACGTTTCAAAAATCTTATCCACCAATTGTTTTGTTAGCATATTAATTCCTCCAAGTATTTATTTTTCAAATCTTAAATAATAGATTTGATTAAACCACCATCAACATTGATTGACTGTCCAGAGATATATGAAGCTTGCTCTGAAAGTAAGTAGACAATCATCGAAGCTACTTCCTCGGTTGTACCTAGTCTACTTAGCGGTATTGTCTCTGCAAGGTGAGATACATGTTCTTCAACTGGTATGTTTTTTTCTTTAGCTTCATGTAACATACGATTCTGCCTGCGCTCTGAGAGGATTTTCCCGGGGCAAACATTGTTTATACAAATATTGAACGGTGCTAATTCTTCCGCTAATGTTTTAACAAATGTTAGAGTGCCAGCTTTCGTTACGTTAGATATTAGCTGATTTTCTGAAGGCTGCTTTGCTGATGCTGAGCCAACAACGACAATTTTGGGATTAAGGCTTTTCTTTAAATGAGTAAGTGATTCTTGAACAAGATAGAAACATGACATCACATTTAAATCCCAACTACGGTTCCAATCGTCCTCATCTACATTTTCAATCATTCCTTTTTGACTAGCACCAGCAGCAATAACTAAACCATCTAACTTTCCATAATAATTAACTGTTTCCTGAATAAATTCTTGGCATTGCTCCTTATTTGTTATATCTCCAGTATATAAAAACGGATAATAACCAGTTTCATCTTGTATACTTTGAGCAGCTTCCTTCAGTTTCTCTTCATTCCTCGCTAAAATCGCAACTTTCGCTCCTTCTTGTACGAGCTGTATAGCCGCACCGAAACCAATTCCGTAACTTCCACCTGCTACAGCTACAACTTGATCCTTTATACCGAGGTCCAATATTCCTCACTCCCACTCCTGCTAATTTCAGTTAGAAGCTCTGTGTATTGTTTGAGTTATCTTTCTTAATATTTTTCATTAAACGCTCTTGAACAAATGGTGCAGTTAAGCTAATTACAGCTAAAAGTAAGCAAATTAAAGCAATAGGTCTTTCAAGGAAGATCATTAGTGATCCATCTGACATCTCTAAAGAACGACGTAAGTTCGTTTCGATATAAACTCCTAACACCAAACCAAGGACTGTTGCTGGTGGTGAAAAACCGAAACGTTTCATGAGTAACCCTACAACACCGAAAAAGAGAACGACACCAACATCAAATAAATTGTTATTTAGAGAGTAAGACCCCACGAACACTAATGGGAAAATAATTGCCAATAACATAGGTGTTGATACAGTACTAATTTTTATAGCAGGTTTAATCACAAAGTAACCAACTACTAACATCATAAACTGAGCAATTAACATTCCGACAAAAAGTGAATATGGAATCTCAGGTTGTTGTTCAAACATCAGTGGACCTGGCGTGACACCATGTACAATCAAAGCCCCAATCATAATCGCTGTAGTATTTGATCCAGGTATCCCTAAAGCTAACAAAGGTACCATAGCCCCACCGGTCACCGCGTTATTGGCCGCTTCTGGTGCTGCCACGCCTTCCAATGAACCTTTTCCAAACTTTTCTTTATTTTTAGACCAACGTTTTGCTTCGTTATAAGCTATCCAAGAACCAATAGAACCACCGACACCAGGCATAATCCCAAAAAATGTTCCAGCAACAGAACCAATTGAAGTTGCTTTAGAAGTTGACTTTAATTCTTTCCAAGTAGGAAACTTCGTTGATACTGATTGATAAAAATTCGATTTTTTCACAGACTTTTTAGCCATTATTAATAGTTCACTAACAGCAAATAAACCAATTAGGACGGGAATCAATTCTAACCCACCTATTAACTGTGAAGATCCACCTGTAAACCTCATTTCACCAGTAAATGGATCCATACCTATGACAGCTATAAAAAGTCCAAAGGCTGCTGATATTAAACCTTTTATTAAGCTTTTAGCTACTAATGCAGCGACAACTGTTAAAGCAAATAATGCTAAAGCAAAGTATTCAGGAGGGCCAAAAGCAAGTGCAACTTTTGCTAATGGAACCGCAATTAAAACTAGGACAATAACACTAAAAATACCACCTATTGTTCCTATAATTAACGAAGTCCCTAAGGCCTTTCCTGTATGTCCTTGTTTGTGTAATTCGTATCCATCTAATACAACTGGTGCATTAGAGGATGTTCCTGGTGCGCCAATTAATATAGCGGGAATACCACCACCATATTCCGCGGCAACATACGTCCCAGCTAACATCATTAAAGCAAGAGCAGGTTCCATACTATACGTAAATGGGAGCATAAGTGCACATGCGATAGAACCTGTAATTCCAGGAATAGCTCCCCCTATTATTCCCCATGTTACACCTATAAGAATAACTAGAAGGGCTTGCCATGTTATTGCGTATTCAATTCCTAATAAGAGATTATCTATCAAACATTAACCCTCCTTTACATCCAAGGAACTGCAGGTAACAATACGTTTAACAAATTTCTAAATATCAAATAAAGTGAAAATGCAACAATTACTGATGTTACTCCCATTTTCCACCACAAGCGTTCCCCTGTAATAGTCATCAACAATATCACTAACAGAATAGTTGTAATTATAAACCCTAGTAAATCCATCATTATAATGTAGAAGATACCCGTGCCTATTACCATTAATACTCGAAGATTCCCTTTATGAAAGAACGACTTCTTTTCCTCTTGGTCCTTTTCTTGCTCCACTTCCTTATTACGGAATGACATCCAAACAAGTATTAAACCGAGAATAACGAAACTAATTGCTAGTAATTTCGGATAAAAAGAGGGGCCTAATGAGTCCGAGCTGTTACCCAGCCCAAACCCATTAGCAGTCCAGTAAATTACAATACCTGCTAAAGTTGATAGAATTCCTGTAATTAGATTAACGACATTCAATGAAAATGCCCCCTTATTGCAGTAATGGGCGTACAAAATCATCCATATCACTGTAAATGTCCATAAGCTCTTGACCTGGCGCAAAGTGAGGAACTAAACCTTCCTCTTCCCATGTTTCTTGGAAATCCGGATCATCATAGACCTGTTCAATTGCATCAATTAATACTTGTTGGACACCCTCAGGTAAATCAGGTGGAGCCATGATAGCTCGTGGGCTGTAAGGTACAACATCCCAACCTGACTCTATCATTGTCGGTATATCCTCTAATTGTGGATGCCGTTCTTCTGTTAAAGAAGCAAGAATTTTTACTTCTCCAGCTTCTAGCTGTCCTCTTAGTTGTGAATACTCTCCCAAACCAACATCAACATGACCCCCAACAATATTTACCAACCCTTCACTTCCTCCTTCGAAAGCAACGGTAGATGGGTCGATATTGGCTTCGTCATAAATCATCGCCAATGTAATGTTATCTTTACTACCTGGCGTACTTGAAGCCCAGTCTAAATCTCCAGGATTATTTTGTTCGTATTCAATTAATTCTTCAATACTATCAAACGGACTATCTCCTTTGACATAAATAAAAGCTGGATCTGTAAAGACTTGTGCTAAAGGTGTGAAATCTTGATAGGATATGTCCATATCAGACATTATTGGTGAACTAATTAAGGTTGCTGTTGTACCCACCAATGTGTAACCATCTGGATCTGAATTCAACGTATATTGCCATGCATTTGCTCCCCCTGCACCTGTACGATTTTCTACTACAATAGGTACACCTAAAATTTCTTCAAGAGGCTTTGCTGTGTTACGCAGAAACAAGTCTCCTCCAGAACCGGCTCTCGAATGATAGAGAATCGTAATTTCTTTCTCTGGGAAGCTAATTTCTTCTTCAGCGCTTTGTCCTTCTTCACTTGAAGATGCCGAGGCCTCAGAAGAATCTGAACTTATTGTATCACTTTCATTTTCATTTCCATCTCCACAAGCCACTAAAAAGAGTAATAACGATAGAGTGAACATTAATAAACCTTTAAAATTTTTCACGCTTTACACACCCCTAAGAACAGAATATTCCGATAATTTTTCGGATTAAAAAGTTCAAGAATAAATGAACAGCCGCTGTCTTTGAAGACATTATTCCTCTTGTGACAAAAATCTATTTTACACTTGGCTTGTAATACAATTTGTCATCTAACTATGGTACAAGTTCCTTCAATAACTAAAGGTAGAACAGAATTCCGAAACTAGTTGCTTATTCTTATCTTGCTGGTTTAAATATAAAAGGAGATCCTGACTAAATTCTTGTGGTATTTTAATTTCTTTAGTGGAAAGTAGGGTAGGATATCCCACAGTCCGTGCAATTCTTGATAATAATAAACCTCGGTGCTGCACACTCCCTTTAGTGCTTTAGGAATATACATCGTCTCTCTTTTCTACTTTAATATAATCAGTAAATTCCGATATTACTGATATTTTTTCCAGTTTCATAATCTTCTCTAGAACCTTGCTAGCTTGCTCTTTTGATAAACTATGCTTTGCATTGCTTGTATATTTATTTAACACTTCTTCATTTGACATTGGGTGTTCTATACTTCCTTTATTAAATGGTTGTTTGTCTTCTAAAATTCTTCCGTCTATTAAATGTATTTCCAACCAACTTGGATAAGTATTTGGATAGGTTGAATTTTCATCTATGGCATAAACCACTTTTTCTGTCATATCTAAAATACTAGGGTCTTTTATTTTCTCTTCGCTATAAGTATCGATTGTAACTTCTTTATCTACTAAGGCAGCTGCAACACTATATTGAAGACTAAACTTCCCATGGTATCCAGTTTCAGGTCTTATCTTGGTTGCTACTGGCTCACAAACTGTCTGGGCTGCATCAGGGTGAATATAGCAAACGACTTTTTTAATCTCTTCTGTATTGAATTGATATTTATCTGACAGAAGTAAAGCGCTTTCAATATAAGAATGATTTATTACACCGGTAGGGTAAGGCTTGAAGCAAATGTTTCTAATTTCCCACCGCTGTCCTAATTCATTTAATAGCGCTTCATAATCAGCATCTTTAGGGTGAAGGTGACTTTTAAAAATACCAAACCTACCTTCATACACCGTTTTCGTTCCAGTAAAGCCTTCTTTTGCTACTAATGCAGCCATGACAGCACCGTGAGCGGCCCAACCCGGATGATACATTTTTGTCCATGATCCTCCAGATAAATAGGCTTCCCTTAAACCTGACCCCGAGCTCCCTGCAACACCTTGAGCATTTACCATTTCATCTTGAGAAAGTCCTAGTAATTTACCTGCTGCTATGACGGAACCCATAATTCCAGCCATGGGGGTTGTATGAAAGCCTCTTCTCTGGAACAAGCCATGTGCCGACAAGCCTACACGGCATGCAACTTCAAACCCAACTACTGCAGCTTCTAAGATCTCCTTGCCACTAGCATTGATTTGTTCTCCTATTGCGAGAACGACCGGAACAATAGTTGGACTAGTGTGTGTTACTGAGCCACTATGTGTATCATCATAATCTAAGCCGTGAATGGAAACTCCATTTACCAATGCAGCCCATGCCGCTGGATACTTACCAGTCTTTCCGATAATTGTACTTTCTTCTTTCCCTCCCATACTCTTAACAACATTGTATACTGGTTGAGTAAAGTCCATATCTGCTGAAGCGTAACAGAGCCCTACTGCATCAGCAAATAGCTCTTTTACCCTTGTAACTACATCAAGTGGAGCATCTTCTAATTTAAAATCTTTTGCAAACGCTGCTAACTGCTGTGACGGTGTTAGTTTTAATTCTTCCACATTATCCCTCCTAAAAGCTTTTTAAGAGTGCTTTTAAACTATTTTGAACGTGCACACCCGTTATCTCTTCGGCTAGATCAGTATCCCCCCTCTCGATCGCTTCACAAATCTTGTTATGTTCTTCAATGTTAATTAAAGAACGGCCTTTATAAGACAATGATTTAGAACGAAATAGACTAAGTTGCGATGTTAGTGGTTTGTAAACATTGATTAGGTAGGAATTATTAGTACCCTCAACCATTAATAAGTGAAACTGAGCATTGATTATTGCTTGTTCTTTCACATCATTATCTTTAGCTGCAATTTCTGCTTGTCTAACATTTTGCTTTAACTTTTCTATTAAAGTGATATTTTGTTTCTCCGATAAGAGCCTTGAAGTCAATTTTTCCATATACTCTCTTACACGATATAGATTAATAATTTCTTCTTCTGTAAATGAACGTATCATTACACCTTTTTTAGGTTGATAAGTTACTAACCCTTCTCTTTCCAACCTACGGAATGCTTCACGAACTGGTGTCCTGCTTACATCTAGCATATTTGCAATTTCTCTCTCACTTAAATTTTCTCCTAAACGAAAGTAGCCCGAGGTAATTAGGTCATACAACCTATCAAATACAACGCTTTGTTTAATTGACACAGTATCTAGACTGTTCAATTCTCTCCCCCCTCTTCCAAATTTATAAATTAATATTTACAAACCATACCATATGAGTATATTATTACTGTATTCCAAAGTGGTGTTCCGAAATGGTATACCACTTCCGATAAACAAAGTATAGTAGTTGAAGATTTCAATGTCAATAAAAAATTCAGATTATTTAAATAATTTTTAGAGGGTGGTTTTTATTAAAAAAATTCTATTAATCTTTTTAGTAGTGTTTTTTCACCAATTAACAATTCAAGGTACACGCCCCTTAATACCTTTATTGGCTGATGACTTAGGAGCGGGTAAAATTGAAATAGGCATTATTGCTGCAACTTTTGCAGTATTCCCTTTATTTTTTGCTATATCAGCTGGAAAGTGGATTGATAAATGGGGAATTAAATGGCCTATTGTTTTGGGTTCTATCGGTGTAACTATTGCCCTACTAATACCTTACCTTTTCCCCGTTGTGCTAATACTTTACTTATCTCAAGTTTTTGCTGGCTTTTCACAAATATTTATTAATATTTCCTTACAGAATGCCATCCGTTTGAATAGTCCTAAAGACCAGCGTGATCGTTATTATGGTTGGTTTAGTTTTTTCCAATCAGCGGGGCAATTTTCTGGTCCATTAATTGCCGGTGTTGTTGCAGACTCAGCAGGTATACTTTTTGGATTTTTAATATGCACAATTATTGCTCTCCCTCCGATACTATTCGGTTTATTCTTATCCAAGAAAACACTGGAATTAAAAATTGGAACAAAGGAAAAGGAACAGAATGAGGAGTCAAGCTCTGAGGATTCTACAATTACATTAATTCAAATGATATCTATAAAAGGAATGCATCAGGCCATGCTTGCTAGTATGTTAGTACTAGCTTCAAGAGAAGTGATGATGACATATTTCCCATTGTATGCAACAGAGGCTGGTCTTTCTATTACTGCAGTGGGCTTAATTTTAGGGATACAAGGATTAGCTCAGATGTTTATCCGATTACTACAAGGAAAAATTCTCTCTAAATTTAAACGTCACTATGTGTTATTTATTTCTTTATTCACAGCAGGACTTTCAATTGTTATACTAACCCTTTTCAATAGTTTACTAATATTAAGTATTATTGCGGTGTTCATTGGACTAGGGATAGGTTTAACACAGCCACTTACCATGGTTTCAATTGTTAATCTAGTTTCCGCTACACACACAGCCCAGGCTTTAGGTCTAAGAATGGCTGGTAATAGATTATCTCAAGTCATTAGTCCAATTGCTTTTGGAGGAGTAGCACAAACCTTTAGTGTTAGCTTTATCTTCGTAATAGGTGGTAGCTTACTAATGTTAGGTTCATTTTACGTTTCTTTATATAAAAAGTGACTTTGTCGTATTAGAGTACACTCTGAACACATAGAATGAGAAAATGCTGACAAAATAGCTAACCGTGTCTAACCTACTGATTTTAAATAAACGTTTAATTAAACAAACATGAGGTGACAGGGGCAGGCATCGTTCGAGTTCAATTTCAGTACCTGAACGATCCACTAATACCAGGATATTTATTTATCTATACTAGTCAACTATGAAACTTTGACAAATCCCGGGTTATGATAGGACGGAATTTAAATGGCAAACTCAAAATGGAAGTGGTAGCGTTTAGTAGAAGTTCACCTAGAAGGATATCTATTGTTTTTTAATGTGTAATCAAAAATACATTTTCAGCTGTTTAAGGTGAAGTGACTGTTATCCATTCAGGGAATTCAGGTTAAAGAACAGCCGGGACACGGGACCTGTCCCCATGTCCCTCCGCTTCTTATCCTACTAATTGGCGTTCAAATACTTTACTGGCGATGAAATAAGCGATGACCATGATGCCGCCGCACCAGGCAAGTGCGATCCAGATATCATTGCCAACAGCCCCTTCATACAAAAGGGCACGAATCGAATTAACGATTGAAGTCACGGGCTGGTTCTCAGCAAATGCACGAACAATTTTAGGCATAGTTTCGGTGGGGACAAAAGCCGAACTGATAAACGGCAGGAAAATCAGCGGATACGAGTAGGCTGTTGCCCCTTCCATAGACCCTGCTGTCAATCCGGGAATGACTGCCAGCCATGTCAACGCCAGCGTAAACAACACGAGTATTCCAACTACCGCTAACCACTCCAGAATATCAGCGTTGGAACGGAACCCCATCAAGAGCGCGACAAGGATAACCACCACTACAGCAAGTGCATTGGAAACAAGCGAGGTCAATACGTGAGCCCACAATACAGACGAGCGCTTGATGGGCATGGTAATGAAGCGTGCCATAAGTCCGCTCTTTACATCGTTAAACATCCGCAGGGAAGTGTAAGCGACTCCGGATGCGATTGCCATCAGCAAGATTCCCGGCAATAAATAATTGACATAGTTGTCCGTGCCTGTCTCTATGGCACCGCCAAATACGTAGACAAACAGCAGCATCATCATAATTGGCGTAATCGCCACCGTGATAATTGTATCCGGGCTCCGCATGATGTTACGCATTAGACGCCCTAGTAATACCCCTGTTTTACTTTTCATTTACATCTCCTCCTTTTTGCCGATAATCTCAAGGAAAATTTCCTCCAATGTTGGCTGCTTCTCGATGTACTCCACTTTCACTGGTGGGAACATCTCTTTGAGTTCGGTAAGGGTACCAGTGGTAATGATTTTACCGCCATGCAGGATGGCGATACGGTCCGCCAGTTGTTCGGCTTCTTCCAAGTACTGGGTCGTAAGCAAGATGGTCGTGCCACCGCCGGCAAGCTCCTTGACGGTTTCCCAGACTTCAATCCGCGCTTCGGGGTCAAGCCCTGTCGTCGGTTCGTCGAGAAAAATAACTGCTGGCGTGCCGATCAGGCTCATGGCGATGTCAAGTCGGCGCTTCATCCCACCAGAATACTTGTCTGCAGGGCGGTTTGCCGCATCAGTCAGACTGAATCTTGTAAGAAGGTTGTCGACCACTTGAGCAGCATTGGAAACTCCTCGCAATTTAGCGATCATCAACAGGTTTTCCCGCCCTGTGAGCATGCCATCTAAAGCTGCGAACTGTCCTGTCAGGCTGATATTCTGGCGAATAAGATCTGGTTGCCGATAAACGTCATAGCCACAAACACCTACTTCGCCACCCTCTGGCTTCATCAACGTCGAGAGGATGTTAACCATCGTTGTCTTGCCCGCTCCATTTGAACCCAGCAGTGCGAAAATTTCACCGCGCTGCACCTCAAAATCAACCCCCTTTAAAACTTCCTTGTCTTTAAAGGATTTCTTTACCCCTTTTACTGAAATTGCTACATTGCTCATACTTTTTTCCTCCTTATAAATAGCCCAGCGAGGTCGCTTGCGAAGTCCAGAAATTAACGGGCTTTGTCTGATAAGTAAATTGGTTCGCTTCAGACAAAGAAGTAATTATTCGGTCGAACGCCTTGCGAAACTATTGTCTGTGCTCCACTACATAGTCTGACTGATATTCTGTATTACTTACTACTAGGTTAAAAATATAAACTGAATAGTTAATGTAGCAATTCACATTTGTACCAGCTATTCAGTCTGTATTATCCTTTGAATTTACTTTTTTAATTGCTTATGATTCTCTCATTCACCTTGTCACGATACTTGGCGAATTGGTTTGAGTGTTTGCCACTAGTTCGTCTACAAAAGACTCCACGTCGTTAGAACAACTGATTAATTTATACAACTGAGTTGTTTAGTTAATAAAAGGATAGCGAAATGTTGAATTAGTTAACGGACTAGCCGGGACCCCGCAGGGCGCTTTTCCCGAGGAGGCTCTCTTCATCATTTGCTTATAGCTCCGTTTTATTTCCGTGTTCCCTATTGCCATTTTTTTATATCGTCAAACGTTTTACCGCTCCTCTTTTAATTGGTTAATTTTAGCCGCGATAAGTCCTCATTTTTCCCAATCGCTTTTGATTCTCTGATTAAGATCTTCACGATATTTGTCCTGCCAAGTTTTCGCATCCTTGACTAGTTCGTCACAAAAAGCGGCCACGTCCTCACCCGTGAGGTCAATGACTTTCTTACTTTCCGCTGAACCTTCCTCGAATAGATCGAGAATGCCGCCAAAGATACGGCGGATATCCTTCCAGTCGGTGAGACCACCAGAGGTCCACATATATTTTTTTATAGCGTTGTAAGCGTTGCGGTACTCACTTGGAAGTGCCTTCGCACGCGCCTCCATTGTCTTCCATTCCCGCTTGTCATCCAGATTTCCAATAATTTTTTCAATAAGACTCATATTAATTCTCCTTTTTATTTATTTTGAGTTTTGAGTTCGTTAATTTTGCTTGAGACGAACTCCCATTTCCCCCAAAAAATTTTAAGCTGTTCTTGACCTGCTGCGTTGAGTGTGTAAAATTTTCTAGGTGGTCCCTTAGTGGATGGCTTTTTCTTGATGTCCACCAGATTGTTTTTCTCAAGCCGCATGGTAATCGTATAAACTGTGCCTTCGACCACATCAGTGAAGCCCAGTTCTCGCAGCTGTTGCGTGATTTCATAACCGTAAGTTTCACCGCGGCTGATGACCTCAAGTACACAACCCTCAAGAACCCCTTTCAGCATTTCTGTGATATGTTCCAAATTTCACCCTCCCCATTTGTATTAGACTATTTTTCAGTACTCTGTATCACATGTATTAAGTATTACTCACTACCGGTATATAGTAATGCAGAATAGCTTCACTTGTCAAGAACAAAACTTTTCAAAATAAAGCCCGTAGGTTTAAACTTATCAATGAGTTTGTAAAGACTCTTGTTGCACATATGTGAAAGTTAATTTGGACTGTTGTAACTGCTAGATTAGAGTTAACACATTCTGCTCGAAAGTATTGAACACTTTTCAGTATTTACTATAGTGGATAGGATCATCTGTTTAAGGGATACCGAATTAATGGTTCATTAGATTACTTAACACCTATTGAATAACAAGTTAATCAGTTTAGTGTTGACATACCCCTATACTTAGTTAAACATAAGTTTTTTCACGCTTAACTGAGTCACGCCACATCGAATAATACTCAATACCTGTATTTATCCCTTACCGCTTCTAACTCAAAACAATTCAATGAGTACCTCTTGATATCGGCTCACTGGAAGCAAAAGAACCGTCTTCTTGTGCAAACAAAAATTTTGCGAGTTAGGAATATATATAAATAGATAAAGGCACAACGAGCAGATAAAATCCGCTAGTTGTGCCTTCTTTCACGCAAAACTTCCGATTGTCCCCTTAAAGAACCGTCCCTCGGCTTCCACGAAAACCCACTGTATAAGTAGGCTTTTCTGCGGTTTAAGGTGAAGTTATCGTTATACATTTAGGGAATCCAGGTTAAAGTACACCCGGGACACGGGACCTGTCCCCATGTCCCGGACAAAATAGCTAACCTTGTCACTTCCACACATTCCTTGTCTAACCCTCTGATTTTAAATAAACGTTTAATTAACCATACATGAGGTGACAAGAAAACCTTTCATTCGACTTAAGTTGTTAATAAAAGCTGATAAACTTCCCTCCCCCCACAACGCCCCAACCGTATTGGTAACGAAAAAAGCTGCCCACCGCTCATATAACGAGATCGGGGACAGCCTGAGGATATATTTTTCGCATTGCCTGGTTATCTTACTGCGTTGCTTTCTTTTTTTTCATAGCGTCTTACGCGAAGGGAGGCTTGTTCTTTATGGCCCATGAATCCTTCGAGGTCGCATAAGCGTTCCGCGTATTTGCCGATTTCTACGCTTGCTTCTTCTGTTACACGCTGGTATGTGCAGTTTTTCAAAAACTTTCCGACCCATAAGCCGCCGGTATATCTCGCAGCTTCTTTCGTCGGGAGGGTATGGTTTGTGCCGATTACTTTATCGCCGTACGCCACATTGGTTTCTGGACCGAGGAATAGCGCACCGAAGTTTGTCATGTTTTCTAAGAAGTAATTTGGATCTTCTGTTAATATTTCTACGTGCTCGTATGCTAATTTATCTGCTTCTTTTACTGCTTCATCGATATTGTCCACAAGAATAATTGAGCCGTTATCTCTCCATGCTTGCTCCGCTATTTCTGCTGTAGACAGGTTTTTTAGCTGACGGGCAATCTCCTCTTCCAAAGAATCCGCTAAGTTACGTGAAGTAGTAATCAATGCTCCTGGAGAGGTCGGGCCGTGCTCTGCTTGACCAAGTAGATCTGTTGCTATCATTTCAACATCTGCTGTTTCGTCTGCAATAACAAGTGTTTCCGTTGGTCCAGCTAACAGGTCGATTCCGACACGGCCGTAAAGCTGGCGCTTAGCTTCAGCGACGAAGGCATTACCGGGGCCGACAATCATATCGACCGGATCGATTGTTTCTGTTCCAATCGCCATCGCTGTCATAGCTTGAACTCCGCCGAGTAGATAAATTTCATCGGCTCCAGCCATATGCATGGCAGCTACAGTTGCTGCCGGTATTTCTCCATTAGAAGGAGGTGTACAGGCAATGACACGGTCTACCCCTGCTACCTTGGCAGTAAGAATACTCATGTGTGATGAAGCAACCATCGGATAGCGTCCTCCGGGAATGTAGCAGCCGACCCTGTTAACAGGAATATTTTTATGCCCGAGGAATACGCCTGGGCGGGTTTCGACTTCAATATCCTGAATCGAGTCTCTTTGATGCTGGGCAAAATTCTGAATCTGTTCCTGAGCGAATTTAATATCTTCGATCACCTGATCTGGTAGTCCTGCAATCGCATTTTCAATCTCCTCTTCTGAAAGACGGAAACTTTCCGGAGACCACTTATCAAACTTCTCAGAAAGCTCACGAACAGCCTGATCACCGCGTTCCTCCACGTCTTTAATAATGCCGTTTACAGCCTCTTGTACCTTTGTATCTGCCTCCAATTTTTCCTGGTCAGTCTTACCCTGCTTAAGAAAAGTTGCCATAAAACATATACACTCCTTCTAAAAGCGAAATTTATTGAATACGTATTCAGTATAAAAGGAAGGCCCTTTATTTGTAAACGGTTAATTTTTAAAATCTCAAAATAGTTTGTCATAAATTACAGGATTAATTATTCTCTAAACTTTTTCTAATTTAATCTTAAGGATGACCTTTTATGGAACAGTACTGGAAGCAGGCTTTCACAAATAGGTGAAGTGAGATATCATAAGAAAAGGTGCTTGCTTTCATATTAAAATACCTAAAGTCAGAAAATTAGTATAATGGTTGACTTTATGATGAAAGCGTTTTACCATTAAAAACAACTTCCTGATTACGTATTCACTTCACTTAGATAATCAGGTAGCAGCTTTAGAGGTGAGATAACATATGGTGTCATCTAAGGATGTGGCAAAGCATGCAGGAGTTTCTCAATCTACCGTATCGCGTGTGCTTAACGATCCGTCCAAAGTAAATGCAGAGAACGTTCGTAAAGTACAAGATGCGATGAAAGTCCTTCATTACCGTCCTAATTCTGTAGCAAGGTCTTTAGTGAGCAATCAGACAAAAACGATCGCACTCATTTCCGGGCCGTTACACAACCCTTTCTTTGTCGAGACAACGACATCGATTGTGAATTATGCGGAAGCAAGGGGATACCGGACGATGGTATTTTTTGAGCACACCGATGAGAATAAACCGATTTATGATGCTGTCTTGTCAGCGCGGGTAGATGGAATATTATTATCATCGATTTTTCGTGAAGATCCGATTTTTGAGGAATTAAAGGGTTTGAACATCCCAATCGTGATGTACAACCGCAAGCACAATGACGGAGGAAACTATGTGGAAATCAATAATGAGATGTCAGGAGCTTTGGCCGCATCTCATTTACTAGATCTCGGGCACACCTCTCTCGGCTTACTCAGCGGTCCTAATCACACATCTACCTTCCATGGACGCAAGCTGGGTTTTACTGCCGAGTTTGAAAAAAGAACAGGTGAAAAGTTCCCTCCAGAAATGATCATTGAAACGAATACGACTGAAGCAGCCATTCATCAGGCGGTACTCGATTTGATGAGCCGAAAACACAGACCAACTGCAATTTTTGCAGCGACTGACTCGATTGCATTTTTCGCCGTGGATAAATTGCAGGAAGCTGGCTATATCATTCCTGATGATATCAGTATATGCGGTATGGATAATGTCAGTTTAGCCAGTCATCGATCATTCCAACTTACATCGATTGGACATAAAGGACCTAAAAACCTTGGATTACTTGGAGTAGAACATTTAATCGATATGATCGAGCGGCAAACGGAAGAAGATGTACAGATAACGCTGGAACCGACTTTATTTGAACGAAACACAACAAAACCAAAATGAGATAAGAGCCTGATTATGGCTCTCTTCTTTCATCATTTATTGAATACGTATTCATAACAAAAATTAATAATTAAACTGGAGGTCGAAAAGTATGACAACGGCAACCGAAACAAGAGGCTGGTTTTTCGAAGGTACAGAACAAAAGGCAGAACAAACGTATCAAGTCAATCACCCTCATTCCGGCGAAATACTTGCTCATGTAGCAGAAGGCACAAAAGAGATGATGACAGCGGCCATCGCCTCTGCTCATGAAGCCTTCCCAACGGTTAAAAATCTTTCAAAAAGTGAGCGGGCACAGATTCTATTTCAGGCGGCGAAACTGCTTGAAGACGAAAAGGAACAGGCAGCAAAAATCATTAGCCAAGAAGCATGTAAGCCGATTAAAGCCGCTCGCAGTGAAGTCGATCGCACCGTGCAAACTTTGCAATTTTCAGGTGAAGAAACAAAACGCCTGGATGGAGAGTATTTATCACTGGATGCCGCAGCGGGCGGAGAAGGCCGCGATGCGTACACGATTTATGAACCGATCGGGGTTGTAGCTGCTATTACTCCGTTCAACTTCCCTCTGAATTTGACGGTTCATAAAGTCGGTCCGGCAATCGCTGCAGGGAATACCATTGTCATTAAACCGGCAGAACAAACCCCTCTCTCCAGTCTGTATTTAGCAGACTTATTAACGAGAGCAGGTTTACCTGCTGGTGCCATTGCCGTAGTACCAGGGGAGGGCCCTCCTCTTGGTGAAGTGATGCTTTCAGATGACCGTGTGAAAAAAATCTCATTTACCGGAAGTCCCCGAGTCGGGAAGCTCCTTAAAAATCAGGCGGGCCTCAAGAAAATCACCCTTGAACTTGGTAGTAACTCTGCCATGTACGTGGATGAATCAGTCCAGGATATTGAAGCCGTTGCCACAAAAGCGGTTCAAGGTGCCTTTGCTTACAACGGTCAAGTTTGCTTAAGTACCCAGCGCATTTACGTTCATGAAAGTCAGATCGAGAAATTTACAAAAGCATTCATTGAACAAACGAGCAAACTTCAGTTTGGAGCTCCGGAATCAGAGGAGACAGACGTTTCCAGTCTCATTAATCAGGACTCCAGGGTTCGGGTGCTGCAATGGATCGAAGAAGCTCACGAAAAAGGTGCAAAAGTACTTACTGGTGGAAAAGCGGAAGGAAACGGGGTGCTACCAACTGTACTGACAAACGTTCCGCGGGATGTCAATGTCTCCTGTCAGGAGGTTTTCGGCCCGGTCGTGTTGATTAACGAGGTCAAAAATGCTGATGAAGCACTGAATGCGATGAATGACAGTGACTATGGACTAAATGCAGGCGTCTTTACGAATAATCTGCAGCAGGCGCTGAAGTTAGCCCATCAACTTGAAGTTGGTCAAGTACTTGTCAATGATGTACCGACCCTTCGCTTTGATCACATGCCGTATGGAGGAGTAAAGCAATCCGGTTATGGTCGTGAAGGAGTGAAATATGCAGTAAAAGAGATGGCTGAATTAAAAATGATCAGCTTAAACTTTTCTTAAACTGGGGGAACCGTCATGGAAATTCAAGTTATCAACTATACACCAACGCCGCAAAGACAAAAAGTTTATTATCCTCACTTGTTAACGACCTGGACAGCGGAGTACCGTTCTGTGTTTGGAGACCGGAGTGAAAAAGTAGCGCTGATGACAAACCTTGTCAAAGGAGGAACTGGTTTTGCAACCACTCCTTCTACTTCAAAATTGGAAGCGTTACCAAAAGAGGTGCTGCCTGCCGTTTTGTCATTACAGGATGCAGAAGAGGAAGCATACGAAATGCTGCGTCGTTACTATATGCATAAAGCACGGTCGTGGAAAGTGCCGAAATTTGAACACCACTCGACAGTCGAAATCTACGTCCCTTATGAATATTTTGTACGGCCATCACGCTGGCTAAAAAAAGACAGAACGTACTTGCATGAACCGGTGTCTCAATACGACGATCTGTTAAAAAAATATCCTGAAATAGAAACCTTTATAGAGGATGTTCAAAAAGTCCAGTAAAAAGAGCTGCTGCAACTTTTCGTTGTGTCGGTTCCAAAGTCCTCACGTACTAAAAATATGTCTCTTCCCTGCAAAAAATAGCACTGCAGTAATGTAACGCTCGTCGCTACAGGCTTGGAAGTGATACTCTTAACCGGCCGCACCTCGATCTTCTAAGCTCTTTTTGAACACACACTTATTGAAGTAGAGGAGGTAATTTCATGAATATGCTTGCGATCATGGGAGTGTTGATCATCGGCACGTGGATCGGAATGGCACTTATCTTGTTTAAAACAAAACTCATGGATGAAGAAGAATAAAAGGAGGGTTAAACATGGATTCGACAATTATCATGTACTCATGGATCTTTATGGCACTATTCATTTTCCTTATGCTTGGAATGGGCTGGGTTGGTATGAGACGTACTAAAACACCGGAAGATTTCGCTACTGCCCGTTCCAGCTACGGTCCATTCGTTATCGCACTTGTCATTGCAGCTGGAATCTCTAGTGGGTCCACTTTTATGGGGATGCCTGGGCTTGCTTATTCTCTTGGTACCCCGTCTCTTTGGTACCCGCTCTTATATCCAATCGCTACTGTTATCGGGATGTTGTTCGTAGCTAAGGTAATTAAACGCTACGGCGACCAGTTTGGTACGAGAACGATTCCAGAATTCATCGGAGAGCGATTTAATAGTGATTTTCTTCGCCTTTGCTTAACGGTTATTTCTATTTTACTTATTTTCTACGTTGTCTCACAGTTTGTGGCAGCAGCGACAATGTTTCAAACAATGATGGGAATTAACTACAGCACCGGACTTATTATTACCGGAGTTGTCCTTGCCATCTATGTGTTTATGGGCGGATCTCACTCCGATATTATTACCGATGCGATTCAAGGGTTCCTCATGGTGATTATTGCCTCCGTCGTATTCGTCTCATTTTTATCGAGCTTCGGCGTGAGTGGCGGATTTAGCGATATGCTTAATACGATCAGCCAGGAGCGTCCGGAAGGTGGTTTTAACCAGCTCTTCCTTGCCGGAGATAATACGTATGGATCTCTCTGGCTTGTCGGACTGTTATTTATCGCCCATTTACCATTTGCGGTCCTGCCCCACTTAGGAAATAAATTTATGGCGGTAAAATCCGGAAAAGATCTAAAGAAGCTCATCATGTACTGTACAATCATTGCAACAATTCTCCCACTTATGGCTTTAGGCGGTATGCTAGGCATTGCGGTTGTTGGTGCGGATGCCGGTATCAGTCCGGACCAGATTATCCCTGTGTTGTTTAGTGAGCTGTTTCCACCAATCATCGCGGCCTTCTTTGCGGTAGCAGTATTATCAGCGATTATGTCGACTTCAGATGGTTTGATTGTCTCGTTAACCCAGCTTTTAGCAAACGACTTATACCGTAAGTCGATCGTGCCGCGCATCAACATTACAAAAGAAACAGCAGAACGAAATGAAATGCTTATCAGCCGTTACAGCACCTTTATCGTCATTATTGCCGCTGTTCTGATTGCCTGGTCACCACCGGAGTACCTTGCCGTGTCAATGTGGATTGGAATTGGCGGGATCATGGCAGCCACTGCAGGACCCCTTGTCGTAGGCGCTCTGTGGAAGCGTGCTACAAAAACAGCAGCGATCAGTTCCCTGATTGCCGGAACGGTCTCTTACTGGATCATTTACCTTCCGTTCGGTTTTAACTTTGATAATCCGTTCGGTGCATCAGGTTTAGGTGTTTTAATAGGAATGAGTACGATGTATGTCGTTACGATATTCACTTCCCAAAAAACGAATAACCCATATTCTAAAGAAAAATCAGTGAAAACTGTCTAACATACTGGAGGATGTTGTTACATGGCTTTCCCATTTGTATCACCCATTAGAATTGAAGCCGGAGAGAATGCGCTGCAACGCGTCCCTTCTCTCCTGGAGAAATTTTCAGCCAAAAAAGTGCTCGTGTTTGCAGACCCCGGCGTTGTAGCGGCAGGTATTTCTGCAAAACTGACTGACCTGCTTGACCAAGCCGGAATTGCCTATCATCTATACGACAAACTGGAACCGGAACCACCGGTAGCCATCGGTGATGCTGCTGTAAACGCCGTGAAAGCAGAAAATACGGATCTCGTTATCGGGATCGGCGGAGGCAGCTCCCTTGATATTGCTAAAGCGGCAGCTGTTATGCAAGGTAACGAAGGATCGATCAGGGATTATTTAAACCTCAGTGGTACCCGCGCCTTTACAAGTAAAGGTATTCCGAAAATCTTAATTCCAACGACAGCAGGCACCGGTGCAGAAATTACCGATATCTCTGTTTTCTCCTTAGAGCAAACAAAAGACGTATTGACTCATGAATATTTGCTCGCTGATGTAGCGGTTGTTGATCCTGAATTAACGTATACTGTTCCAGCAAAAATTACGGCAGCAACCGGTGTGGATGCCTTAACCCACGCAGTAGAGGCGCTGATTTCAGTTAACGCCACACCACTGACAGACGCCCTTGCAGTAGAAGCAATCCGCAGAATTTCCGGAAGCATCCGTACCGCTGTCAAAGATGGAACAAATAACGAGGCACGTGACAATATGGCGTGGGGAAGCATGATCGCGGGACTCAGTTTTTATAACGCCGGCGTTTCCGGGGTGCATGCTCTCGCTTACCCGCTTGGAGGCATGTTCAAGGTACCCCACGGAGAAGCAAATGCGGTCCTCCTCCCTTATATTTTCGATTTCGTCTGGCCGCACGCCCTGCCAAAAATGCGGTTGATGGCAGAAGCCCTTGGAGTATTAGAAGACGGAGCCACAGATGTTGAAGCAGCAAAAGCCGCTGTTTGTGAGCTCAGAGACCTCGTCAAGGATGTGGAGATTCCTGCCACTCTTCAAGCGTTTGGCGTAACAGAAAACGATCTTGATACACTTGCTGAAGCGGCAAGCGGTCAAACACGACTCCTTGCAAGAAGTCCAAAACCATATTCGCTGGAAGACATTCGTGGATGTTATGAAGCAGCTCTTTGTGGGGAGTTGGGAGTTAGTAAGGAAGAAACGCGTCAATAATAATACCGTCACTCCTCGTCAGGCAGAATTAAATGAAGCGGTTATAGCCCTGGATTGAAGGGCTATAGCTATTTTCGTAGTTTAAAACTCATTTAATGAAATGTATAGATTCAACTTGACGATGACTTTCGAAAAGCTCTTTTCTCTGCATAAGGCGCACCTGACGAAATATATGTATTTTCTCTTAATCTTTTTATAACATAGGGAACAATAAGCAGGAGAACCTTTTTGTTCTTAGCCTGTCTGGACTCTTTACGTTGACCACTTTTCCTTAGTTAGATGAGAGTTATAATGATCTAACTCGATCATCCGTAATTTAAAAGGTTTAGAGACTTACCACCGCTCCAGAAAGTATCAAGCAAGACCTCCTCCAAGAGGAGCCGGACCCCCCAAAGTAAAGGTTCAGACCAGCTAACACGCCTAAATTTCTATTAAATTGAAGCCCACTTTTCTATCCACCACCCCTCCCACGCCCAAAAACAACCTCCGGATTCTACCGAAGGTTGTTTACATACATTTCTCTAATAAACTTCTGCTTTAATCCCTTTTCTTACCGCTTCTGCAAGTAGGTCGACAATGTGTACCGCCTGTACCTCATCCGTTAGTTTTTCCCTCTCCACACCGGCTTTCATTTGCAACAGACACCCTGGATTGGAAGTGACGATCCTGGACGCTTTGGTCGCCTTTACATCACTCATTTTCTTATCGAGAATCTTCATCGCCATCTTCGGCTGAACAAGATTGTATATTCCGGCCGAACCACAGCACTGTTCTTTATCTCTCATTGCGACATACTCGACCCCTTCAATTTTTCCGAGAAGTTTTTCGACGTTTCCTTTTTCTTTCATCACATTGTTTAGGTGGCACGATGGCTGATAAGTAACAAGCTGTGAATCAAGTTCCATCGGCGGCAGCTCCAGCTTTGCCAGTAGTGTGCTGATGTCCATCGATTTATCCGCGAACCGTTTCGCCCGCTCTGCCCATTCAGGCTCGTCTCTAAGGAGAAACGGATATTCATTAAGACCTGCGCCACATCCACCAGCATTGGACACAATTACATCGACTTCCGCCTTTTCAAAGGCTTCAATATTTTTTTTTGCGAGTAGCTTTGCCTTATCTGTTTCGCCACCGTGGGCATGTAGGGCTCCGCAGCATTCCTGCATTTTCGGTGTCACAATATCACAACCCGCCTGTTTCAATAAAAAGCGGGTTGATTCGTTTGTCTCTGCAAACATGGTGCTCATCAGACAGCCCCGGAAAAAAGCGACTCGTCTTACTGAAGGCTTGTCTGCAAATTCAAATTCGTCGTACTCTTTTACCTGAGAAGGCGGCAAGGCTGCCGGCACAACCTTTTCCATTGTCTCGACTTCACCTGGAAACAATTTAAAAACTTTGACTTTTCTCATCACTTTCTGTACGTTTGTTTTTTCGTACATATACCTCAGACTATGCAGTTTTTCCATCCGGTTATGGGACATGAACAGCCAGTCAAACGTGGCTTTTCTTAAAACTTTCACCGGAAATGAGTAGGATTTATGCTCATTAATCACCGCTCGTGCCTGTTCCAGCAGATGACCGTAATTCACGCCAGAAGGACAGGCTGGTTCGCATGCCCGACAGCCTAAACATTCATTCAACTGGGCTTCTACTTCGGCGTCGGGATTCTTTCTTCCTTCGACCACGGATTTCATAAGGGCTATTCTTCCCCGCGGGGAACTCGCTTCATTTCCCCCGGTCTGAATATATGTTGGGCAGGAAGGCAGACAGAATCCGCACCGTGTACAGTTCATCAGTTCCTCGTAATCGACTTTTTCCTTAAACGCTTTCTGTACTCTTGACTTCCTCACTTGCAGCACCTCCCACCGTGATCCGTTTTCTTGCTTCCTTAGCAAACATTTTTCCAGGGTTCATAATATTCTGCGGGTCAAGTGCGGTCTTTATCGCCCGCATGGCATCTACTCCTGCTTCACCCAGTTTCCAAGAAAGGTAAGGTGACTTCATTTCTCCGACACCGTGTTCGCCTGTAATGGTTCCCCCAAGATCAATGGCCTTGGAAAAAATCTCGGCAAATGCCTCTTCGACCCGGTGCATTTCCTCATCATCACGGACGTCTGTCATACACGTTGGATGAAGATTGCCGTCACCTGCATGACCGAATGTACAGATTTCCACGTCATATTTCTTCGCTGTAGCTTCAATAAAACGGACCATTTCCGCCAGCCTGGACCTTGGGACCGTCGCATCTTCCAACATTGTCGTCGGCCGACGGCGTGCCAGAGCAGTCAGAGCAGAACGTCTCGCTTCTGTAAGGGCAAGAGATTCTGCTTCGTTTTGGGCTTTTTCTACCGATATGGCTCCTTCTTTTTCACATATCACCCTCATCTGTTCCATATCTTCAGACACTAAATGGGACTTTCCATCCTGCTCCATAAGCAGGACAGCGCCTGCTGACGTTGGAAGCCCAATCTGACTGAACTCTTCTACGACTTCCAGAGTCGGCTGATCTAGAAATTCCAGCGTAGCAGGAATTATTTTTGCAGCTATTATGGACGAGACAGCTCTCGCTGATGATTCCATGTCAGGAAAAAGAGCAAGCATCGTTTCTTTTTTGTCCGGCTTCGGGACAAGCTTCAGGGTAGCTTCCGTTATGATTCCCAGCGTACCCTCTGCTCCGGTCATCAGTTTCGTTAAATCGTACCCGGCGACATCTTTTGCCAGTTTCCCTCCTGTACGGATCGCTTCACCGTTTGCAAGGACAAATTCTATTCCCATAACGTAGTCTTTTGTTACACCGTACTTCAGGCCCCTCAGTCCACCCGAATTTTCATTGATGTTCCCGCCAATAGTAGAGATCTTCATGGAACTTGGATCCGGCGGATAAAAAAGACCTGCCTCCTCTGCGCGGTATACAATATCGAGCGTTGTTACGCCCGGCTGCACCGTCATTGTTAAATTATTCATATCCACTTCCAGGATCTGATTCATATGGGAAAAGAGCATCACCAGGCCGCCGTGCGTGGGCGTTGTTCCAGCGCACAGGTTCGTACCTGATCCTCTCGGTACGATCGGGATCTGATGTGCAGCACAAATACGGACAATCTCTTGTATTTCTTTGGTTGAAGCTGGCCGTATAATGCCATCAGGCTCTGCCTGAAAACCGGGCGTTCCGTCATAAGAATAAACAATACGCTGCTCTTCTGTATCTAAAAATCGGTCTTTGCCGACAACAGCAACCAGCTTCTTTTTTACCTTTCCTTCCAGCATTCTTATCCCCCCCTTGTCAGTTCTCGATCACAATCTTTTTCTGCCAGTCTGCATTCCTCCTGCAAACGCGATAGTTTTTGCTAAATTTCTGGCTGTCACTGTCGTATACGCTGCCGCATTTTCCAGTGCATCAGCCAGCGGTACAGCTCCGGGTACAACACTATATAGGCAGTCAATTCCATAGTCATAGACTACTTCACTGTCCTGAGAGATCGAACCGGCCATTCCAACCACAGGAATACCGTGTTTTTTTGCCAGTTCGGCAATCCCCACCGGGGTTTTCCCATGTATAGATTGATGGTCAATTTTCCCCTCGCCGGTAATGACAAGTGAGGCGTCTTTTATCTGACTTTCAAATTGCACAGCTTCGAGTATGATCTTAACGCCACTTTTCAATTCGGCAGAAAAGGCGGAAAGTAATCCGAAACCTAGCCCTCCCGCAGCTCCTGCCCCGGGTGTATTCCGAATTTCTTTTTGGACTGGTGTTTCCATAACTTCTGCATAATGCTTCAAGTTTTTATCCAGAACCTCAATAATGTCAGGACTGGCTCCTTTTTGCGGCCCGAAAATAGCGGATGCTCCGTTACTTCCGGTGAGCGGGATATCCACATCACAGGCAACCTCAAGCTTTACGTGTTTCATACGCTCATCAACGACGGAAAGATCTGCGGAAACGAGATCTTGTAACTGTCCTCCTCCAGGTTCGATCTGATGCCCGCTATGATCAAGAAGTTCTCCACCCAGAGCCTGAATCATGCCGGCACCGCCGTCGTTTGTAGCACTGCCTCCGATTCCGATGATAATTTTTTCGGCTCCGTGGTCAAGTGCCGCCAAAAGTAGTTCCCCTGTTCCCCAAGTAGTCGTAATTAGCGGATTACGTAATTCGGGGGGAACGTGATGAAGCCCCGAGGCAGCCGACATTTCAATGACAGCTGTTTTCTTGTCTCCCAGTAAACCGAAAGATGCGTTGACGGGCTTTCCTAACGGCCCTTTAACCGTTTTTTCAATGATTTCTCCCCCTGTCGCATATACAAGGGCATAAACAGTTCCCTCTCCCCCGTCAGCCATAGGAATTTTTAAATATGACGCATCAGGAAAAACCTGTTTGAACCCTGCCTCAATTGCATCAGCTACCTCTGAGGCAGACAAACTTTCTTTAAAAGAATCAGGTGCAATAACAACTTTCATCCAACTCTCTCCCTCCGTTAAATCTCCTTCGGTAGGTACAAAAAAAGATGACGTAAATCCCGTCACCTTTTTTATAGTACATCCAAGGTATGTTTATTTTCCCTCCCATACAGGACGCCGTTTCTCAAGATAGGCTGTCACACCTTCTTTAAAATCTTCGCTCCCGTAAACTTTAGCGATCACTTGATCAAATTCAAGCCCGGTAACGTCATCCTTATAAATTCTGGTTAAGGCATCCTTGGTTGTATCTACAGTTAATGGCGCGTTTTTGCTGATTTTGTGTGCAACCTCAAGAACATTTTCAAAGAACCCTTCAGTTTCAAATGTGCCGGTTAAGAAACCGAGGGATGCAGCCTCTTCCGCAGAAATGACCCGGGCAGTATAAAGAAGCTCTTTTGTCCGCATAGCGCCTAGCTCTGCTTCCAGTCTCTTGTAGTTATCCATACTTAAACAGTTGCCCAGCGTTCTGGCCATCGGTGCACCGAATTTGGCATTAGGGGTAGCATAGCGCAGATCACAGGCAGTGGAAATAATCATGCCCCCTCCGACCGCATAGCCATGAACAGCTGCAATAGTCGGTTTCGGAAATTCAGCCAGCTTGTTCACTACCTTGTTTATTCTGTTTTCATAATCTATCCCATCACTCCCGGTGAAATTTTTAAACTGGCTGATGTCGGTTCCAGCTGCCAGCGCCTGATCTCCTGCCCCCCGGATGACCACCACCCGGACAGTCTCATCTTCTGCCAATTCCGTTAAATGATCTTCAAGCTGTTCATACATGGCCCATGTCATGGCATTTAATGCATCCGGTCTTGAGAGCGTCAATTGAATAACGGCTCCGAAACGTTCGAGTTCCACACACCCGGATTTTTTAACGTCACTATCAACAGACATTTTGATCTCTCCCTACTATAATTTTTTATAATCCAAACATTTATAAAGCGGTGGCGACTTATCGTCCGTTATTCGTTGCCACTTACAATTCCTGCTTCACGAAAACGCTTACCATTGTTCTGATAAAACTTTGCCCCGTCCAGGATTCGTTCTTTTAACTCCTCTTTTACCTGCTTCAATGGTTTCGCAGGAACACCTGCAGCAAGCATGTCCTCTTCAATGACTTTGTTTTCACCTACAACTGCTCCAGCCGCAATTACCGCACCGCTTTTAATATGAGCGCCGTTCAGAATAATCGCGCCCATGCCAATCAGCGCCCCGTCCTCAATCTTACATCCGTGAACGACACAGTTATGGCCGATGGTGACGTTTTTTCCGATTGTGACAGGAAAACCTTCATCGACGTGAATCATCGTCCCTTCCTGGACATTGGAGCCTCTCCCGATTTTAATGGAATCATTTTCGCCTCTAATCGTTGTGTTGAACCAGATCGAGACGTCTGCATCCACAGTTACATCACCGATTATATGAGTGTTTGGGGCCTGATAAACGGAATCGTGGACGTCTGGTGTAACTCCTTCAAATTCGTGAATCATGTTTTATCATCTCCATTTTCATAGTTTAATTGTTAAGCTGCTTTATCAAACCGTCTTTTTTTCTTGTCAAAATACCCTTTTACGAGCGGGAACAGCAGGCTGATGACAGCGAGTGAAACCAGCGTCAGGCTGATTGGTCTCGTAAAGAAGATAGAAAAATCGTTGTTCCCCATGAGAAGCGCTCTGCGGAAGTTTTCTTCAGCGAGAGGTCCTAGTACAACACCAAGAATCACTGGAGCCAGCGGGAATTTTGCTTTATCAAAGAAATAACCAAGGAGACCAAACCCAAGCATAATCCATACATCAAACATACTGTTTCGCACCGCATATGTTCCGATTACACAGAACACAATGATCAGCGGGCCGATCACCATATAAGGGATCTTTACGATCTGAGAGAACATTTTAATAAACGGAACCGACAGGAAAATAATTAATACATTCACTAGAAGAAGTCCGATAAAAATGGTATAAACAAGATCACTCTGCGCCGTAAACATCATCGGTCCAGGCTGGATGCCATGAAGGATAAACGCTCCCAGTATGACAGCCGTGGTAGCACTTCCCGGAATACCGAGTGATAGTAATGGCACCATAGCTCCCATTGAAGCTGAGTTGTTTGCTGATTCAGGTGCTGCAATACCTTCAGGAATCCCCGTCCCAAACTTATCCTTTCTTTTTGACCATCTTGCTGCCTCACTGTAGCTCAGCATCGAAGCTGTGGTCGCACCCACACCCGGCAGAATCCCGACAAAGATTCCGAGAAGCGAGGACCTTCCGATGACTCCTGATATCTTTTTAAATAACTTCAAATCAGGCAGTTTCGTAATAACTTTCCCGATTTTTTTGTTCAGTTCAATTTCCTGGAATTTCCTGAGAACCTCGGCGATGGCGAAGAGACCAATAAGAACCGGGATAAAGTCAATCCCCATCAGCAGATAGTTATTATCAAAGGTATAGCGGTTCGTTCCAGTTATGACATCTCTTCCAATCGTTGCAATAAAAAGACCGAACAAAACACCGATCAGACCTTTTATTAACGCCCCTCCGCTAAGTGAGGCTACAACCGTTAACCCTAGGAGTGCCAGAGCAAAGAATTCAGGCGCCGAAAACTCAAGTGCAAAACTGGCAAGCATCGGTGTTAAGAAAATTAAGATAATTGTTCCGATAATACCTCCTGCAGCGGAACTGAGGATTGCAACCCCGAGGGCCTTTCCTGCTTCTCCTCGCTTTGCCATAGGATAGCCGTCGAACACTGTCGCCACCGATTCCGGTGCCCCCGGGGTTTTAAATAAAATCGCACTGATTGATCCTGAAAAAACGGCTGTCGCATATATGGCGGTTAATAATAGAAATGCAGGAGTCGGGTCCAGCCCATACGTGATCGGCAGGAGGATTATAACCAGCATGGTTCCACTAATACCTGGCGTGGCACCTCCTAAAAAACCGATAAACAATCCAAACAGAAGAAAAACGATATGTATAGGCTGGATTATACTGGTGATCCCAGTGAGTATCCCTTCAATCATGATCTATTCCCTCCTTTTCACCTCACTGATTTTAGGAAAATAATATCGATATTTGTCTAAAGACTCCTACCCCGCTAGGAAGGGGGATGTTCAGAGTAGTTTGGAAGACAAACACCAGTACCAGCGTACTAGCTACCGGCATTAAAATAAGGTACCGAATCTTTTCCATTCCAAGCAGCCAGGCTGAATAGCAGATGATAAAAGCAGTTGCCAGTACAAAGCCAACAATGGTCAGAGAGAAAATATAAAATACAAGTCCTGCTGTAAGCAGCCAAAAATTCTTTATATTTGTCTGCCCTGTAGTCTCTTCGAGTATTTCGTCTACTACGTTTTCATCCTTTTTTACCTGAGCTTCGCTATTCTTATTTTTCCGAATAGATTGAACCAGAAGCAAAACACCGAGGAGAACCATCATGGTTAAGATCATAATCGGCCAGAAAGTCGGACCAATAACCTGATTGTCAGCACGACCTTCAATGCCAAAAGAAACGATTAAGAAGAAAGCTGAAAATGCTATTGTACCTATAGAGACAATAATGTTATATTTCATCGTTTCTCCCCTTTCTTTTACAAGAAGGGCGGAAGATTACTCCCGCCTTCATGTTATTGACCCAGCACTTCAAGTAATTCCTCGTAATTCGCCACGACATTTTCCAGTTCTTTTGCCCACTCTTCTGACGGCAGCCATCCCTCTCTCAGATGCAGGTAAGAATCTTCCTCGTATTCTTTATAACGAGGCTGTTCTTTTGCTTCTTCCAGCGCCTCTGCAAGAATATCCACAATATATTCTGGTGTATCAGAATGAACAACCAAGCCGCGGTTCTGCCCTTCTATTACGTCCCATCCAAACTCAGTAGCGTAAGGAACATCTTCATAGCCTGGAACACTCTCATCATTGAAAGCAAGAAGAATATCAACCTCTCCGGCCTCTACTTGTCCAATAGTCGGGCTGAACTGTTCAATTTGGGCGTCAATGTGTCCGCCGAGCAGAGCAGCGTGCATCTCTCCTGCACTTTCATAAGGAACAAAATTAAAGTCAGCATCCGCTTCTAGTTCCATCTGTGTGAGGATCAATTCATCAAAACCAAGGGATCCCGTTCCTCCAACTGTAATCTTTTCGTCTTGAGCTCGATCGAGGAAGTCTTCAATATTTGCGAATTCGCCGCCCTTAGTCTGAATTGTTACAATGTCATCCTGCACCCGGCCAACCGGAGTATAGGCGTCAAGACCATGAGGCGTATTTCCCTGAGCGACATTGATCGGATAGTTTGATGAAATGGCCCAGATCGTGTAACCATCCGCATCCCTCTCCCGGACGTAGTCACCTGCAATGGCTCCAGAGGCACCTTCATTGTTCACAACATTGATATTCGTATCCAGGATATCCGACAGTTCATTGGCAATTGCTCTTGCAAAAGTGTCACTGCCTCCTCCTGCCCCCCAGCCGACAACTACTTCAATGTCTTTTACAGGGTACTCTTCGTTATCACTCCCGGCTGAATCATTTCCTGCCTCAGTAGAACCTTCCACACCGTCATTTCCACATCCTTGTAAAACCATCGCAAATGACACCGCCATACCAGCAACTAGATAATTAAGTTTCTTCAAGATATTCCCTCCTGTTTTCTGGTTATTTAGATAGAGTCCGTTGCTTTTCTATTTTCCCGTAGTGACAGCGCTGTCATTTTTTATAACGACACCTGCTTCGTGGAGTTCATTAACTTTGTTTGCGTCAAATCCAATCGATTTTAGTATGTCTTCCGTGTCCTCTCCAAAAAGAGGAGCAGGTTTTTGAATCTGACCCGGAGTGGCAGATAGTTTTGATGGAAAACCGATCGTTTTCATCTTCCCTATTGTCGGATGATCAACTTCCTGAACCATTTCTCTTTCCAAGACATGAGGATCTTCCATTGCCTGTGCAAAATTATTAATCGGCCCTGCCGGAACACCGGCTTTTTCACACTTATTGATCCAATATTCTGACTTTTCCTTTGAGAAGATTTCCTCTATTAATTCTTCTAGTTCCTCCACGTTTTCATGTCTTAATGAGTTTGTCAGAAAGCGAGGATCTTCCAGCCATTCAGGCTTATTGACAACATCATTGACAAAGCGCTCCCAGGTTCTCTGGTTGGCACAGCCGAGCATCATATATCTGTCTTTCGCTTTAAGAGCCTGATATGGTGCCGATACGCGATGACGCCAGCCAGTTGCCTTTGGAATCGTCTCGTTGGCAAAATAAGCAGCTGCTTCCCATACAAACCACGGAAGGCCTGATTCCACTAAGGAAACGTCCACAAACTGACCTTCACCGGTCTGCTGCTTGTGAATATAAGCAGCCAAAATAGAATAAATCGCTGTCAGCCCGGCTCCAATGTCATAAACTGCAATACCTGATTTCATAGGTTTTCCTTCAGGTTCACCCGTCATACTCATCATACCGGTCATCCCCTGGGCAACAAGGTCAAACCCTCCTTTATGGGAGTACGGACCGCTCTGTCCGTAACCTGAGATCGAGCAGTAAATAATTCCACTGTTCAGCTTTTTAATCGTATCATAATCAATCTCCAGTTTTTTCGAGACGCCCGGTCTGAAGTTTTCTACAATGACATCTGCTTCTTTCGCCAATTCGTAAAAAATCTTTTTCCCTTCTTCTTCCTTCAGGTTAAGGCCCAAGCTTTTCTTATTCCGGTTAATCTGAAAAAAGCTGGTTGATTCCCCGTTCACGTATGGCCCCATCTGTCTGGAATCGTCCCCCCCATTGGCTTTTTCAATCTTCACAACCTCCGCGCCTAGATCCGCCAGCACCATCGTGCAGTACGGTCCTGCCATGATCTGTGATGCATCCAGAACTTTCATTCCTCTTAAAGCTCCCATTATAATCCTCCTAACTTTATGGTAAAGCGCTTACATTCAATCTTGAGGTAAGCGCCTTGATACAGTTCTTACATACTTCCATTGGAAGTCTCTTTTCTTCCCTTCTTAAGCATCTTATTCCCCCGTAGCTTGTCGTTTGTGAGATGCATCTCAATCGCCTCGACTGCCTTCTCCTTGTTACGGTCTTTAATACAGTGGAAGATCGTTAAATGCTCTTTAAAAATTTCCAAGTTGTGGGTCTCGTCCTGGAGAATCATGCCTCTATAAATCAGAAGAACCGACCGGATCTGATTGACCAGCTGAATCAGCCTCTTATTTGAACAGCAATCAATAACCAGTTTGTGGAATCTGGCATTCAATTCCAGAATTTCTTTATGGTTGTTGCCTTCGTCCTTGATGACTTTTTCCGAGTAAGATAATAGTCTTTCAATAGCCTCCAGATGTTCGTCACCCGCATCGTCTACGACAAGGCGAATCACTTCCTTCTCCAGGTACAACCTGCAGTCGCATAGCTCCTCAAAATCATCAGCATCAATCTTTACTACATATAACCCTGCCTTATCGTTTTCCAGCAATCCTTCTATCTGCAGCTGTCGCAATGCCTCTCTGAGAGGTGTGCGGCTGATTTGATAATGTTCAGCAAGCTTGGCCGAAACAATTCTCGATCCCGGCGCCAATTTGCCTGTCAAAATGTTGTCTTTAATATCTTCATAAACCTGCTCGTACAAAGGCCGTTGAAAAGTAATTCCTTTCAAGGAAACCCCTCCTTTTTGTTGTGTACGGTATACTGGATCCAGGACCCGTTATGTTGCATCCTATGTTACTGAATTATCAGAAAAGTGTCAACTGCTTCTGCGAAATATCTTCACAAATAGTTTACATTTTTTCATGTCACCTGCCTGAAGTTATGATCGTGACAGACTTTCTGCAATAAAAAAACCTTCAACAATTGCTGAAAATTCTTCATTTTTATTATCAAGTAATTTATATGGATACTAATTCCTAGCAGATAAAACCGGCAGAAGTTACAATTATCTTAATAAACAAGAATACATCTCCTACGCAGCCTGCTTCGATTTCTGGTCGACCTCTGAGGTATCAATCATAAGGAAATTAACCGCCTCTCAATGCCTTCCTACTCTCAAAAAAAATAATGTACGTACATTCGTCTAATCCAATAATCTCATGTGTAAACTTAATACAGTTATTACAAACTACACAGAACCACTGGGTGTACCGACGAATAGCAAAGGGTGACGAAGAGGTTGGTAATACAAAAGGAACTAGTAATGAAGTCGAGAAAGAAAAGAAAGAACAGTATTAAGATAATACTCTTTTGGTTAAAGAAGAAAAAACTTCTGAGAAAGAGGATGATGAAGAAACAGTACCAGATGAAGAGGAGCATGTATTAACAGAACAAGCAGTAATTGATTTTAATATACTATTCCAAGAATACAATGAGTTCATTTTGCAAACACGCTACCCTTCCAAGCCTTTTAAGCCAATACTTGTGATTTTTGCTGACATTTTTAATACCTCCACTATTCAACTGTTACTTTTTCTTCATTAAAAAATGTATTTTTTTACTTTAAGAAAATTTAATTTCTCTAATGGGATTTTTGTTTAATTTAAAATTTTAAAAAGTTTAATCTCTATGTATGATTACATCAGCATTTCTGCTGAAAAAAATTAAAGGCGATGGGGGATGCTAGCCTCTGCTACCACATCCTATCACCGCTCAAAGTAAGTTTGTATTTTAAAACAAAACTCCGCACCAAACCCTCCCCGAACGACCTTTTCCAACCGGGAAAGAAGCAACGAACCGTCCCTGTGCTTCTCCCTGTGCTTCTCCCGGGACACGGGACCTGCCCCAGTCCCCAAGGGAAAACAAATAAAACGTCTGTAAATAGAAAAGTCATGTATCTGATGTTAAGATAAACTCAAAACACATCATACTTATAAGGCGGGACTTAAGATTAAGTTACTAAACCTTTTTTTAAAAGATACGACAAAAGACAAAAAAGAAAGTAATTCAGGAAAAAAAGCTTCACAGATCACCTGTCTTTTCTTCAGTATTGCATTGTTTATTGACTCCTGGTATGTAATGTCAACGGAAGGTATAATCGTTTCTACTTCTTTTGTGATATTAATTGCAGGCTTAATATTTTTCTTTATCAGCAATTCCATTATTTCAAGAAAATGGAGGATAGATAACAAAAAAACAGTGGAGAGTCACACTAAAGACTCTCCACTGTTTTTTTATCATGCAGGCTCACAGAAGTACGTGTTCATAGAACCTATTCTCGTTCTGTGAATTGTTACTCCATTCCCCATATTACAAGCATTTAATTCAGCGATCCCAAAGCTTCCAATCGCCGCCACCACAATTGTGAGAGGGGTTTAAAATACGCTGCTAAAGCAGTCGCTAAACCTCCACCAAGACCGACTCTAGCAGCAACTTGATTAATTTCTCTTACATCATCAGGTAATAAATAATATTCGTACGTTTGAATAGGAGATGGTCCATAAACTTTGGGGAAAATTCATTTGATCCAGTCCCAACACTCAAATAATCTTCCTTTTCAAATAAGATAATAGCCACATACATTTCTTGGGCTTCAGGGCTTAAAGATGCTATTTCTTCTTCTGTGTTGTTTTCTAAATTGTCCATATTAAGATTCTTTAATAATTCAGCTTCAGCCCCGAATTCTTCTTGACTAATTCCGTCCCCTTGTTGCATGAAAAGCTGTCCCCATGTCCCTCGAAACGCCGAACCTATCATCCCATTATACCTCGACAAATTTCGGATGGTGACAGGCACCGAACCAGATCAGTCCAATTTTGCACAGTGAATTGTTCACCATTCGGACTTCTAAACGGATATAAATCCCGTTACTATAAGGTTAAGAGGCTCAATTAGTTACCTAACTTGCACACTGCTAGCTAGCATTAAACAAAGAAGGTGATTTGATGTCATTAGATCAACGAAGTTCTCAATTACTCCACTTGCTAATTGAAACTAAATCCCCCATCTCCATTAGGGAGTTAGGTGAAAGTTTACGAGTCTCAAGACGAACGATTTATTACAACCTTGAAAAAATAAACGATTGGTTAAAAGAGCAAAAGTTAGAAGAAGTTCAAAGCGTTAAGTCTTTAGGAGTCTTTGTGACAGAGGATTCAAGAGCTCGCATTCCTAATCTCATTCGATTAAACAGTACGATAGACTATTATTTCACAGCAGCTGAACGTGAAAAATTGATCTTAATCGCTTTGCTTACCAATACAGACTCTCTGTATCTACAAGAATTTATGGATATGACCAAAGTGAGTCGCAACTCTTGTTTAGCTGATATAAAAGCTGTTAAGAGAACATGTAAGAGGTATCAGTTGGAAGTTCTGTTCCAACGAAGTAAAGGATATTTCATGACTGGATCTGAGTATCAAATCCGTAAGTTGTTTATAGATACGTTTAATTACCCTGCGTCTAGTGAATTATCGAATGAAATGAAAGCATCCTGGTCACACTTTGATCCTCATTTGCTTGATATGGTAAAGCAATGTGACAGGTTAGTAAGTAGACTTCAAAAAGAATTTGAGTTGCAGCTCACTTCTGAAGCTATCTCTGAACTTTCATGGCATCTTGCTTTCTTCATCCACCGAGTACGGTTAGGTTTCGTCATTTCACTAAATCCTGATGAAAGAGAAGCTTTAAACGCGAGTCCGGCTTATAAAGGTGCCTTAGTAATAGCTGATCAATTAAGTAAGCAATTCAACCTAACGATTCCAGAACATGAGGTCTGTTACTTCACTATCTTTCTATTAAGTTTAAGAAATCAATCTGAAAAACAGTTAGATAAGATAGGCGGCCTGCATACTGTCGTCCGAAAGATGGTGATCGACTTTCAACGATATTCATGTATCGAATTCGATAACTATCAAGCGGTTGAACAAAACTTACTTATTCACATTCGTCCCGCCTACTATCGATTGAAGTACGGTATCCAACTCAAGAATCCCTTAACGACCTCGGTTAAAGAAAAATATGGTGAAGTCTTTCAACTTACGAAAAAAGTTGTACATCATTTAGAGAGCTTTTTCGGAACCATCGTTAATGAGGATGAACTTGCTTATATTGCCATGCATTTCGGTGGCTGGATGAGAAAAGAAGGTAATACACCAGTGTCTAGAAAAACTGCCGTGATCGTTTGTTCAAGCGGTGTTGGAACATCTCAGATCCTTAAGAGTCAGCTAGAATCATTATTTTCTACTCTCGATTTTGAAGTTGTCACTTCGATTGAAAAAATAAGAAGCGATGCAGAAATTGTATTCACTACTGTATCTATTCCAGATCAACATTTACCAACATTTCATGTAAATGCAATTTTAAGTGATTTGGAAAAAGAGCGACTATTAACGTATGTGAATCGAACATTAAATCAATCATTTGTTACTTCACAAAATGAACAAACCAATCAAATACTAAAATCAATTGGGAAACATGCGACCGTTCACAATCAAAAGCAATTGCTTACAGAAATTGAAAATATCCTTTCCGATAACCATCTACACATAAGGGAGCCTTACAAACCTATGCTAAACGAAATTATTGATGGATCATCTATTCAATTAGCAAACAAAGTTGATAGTTGGCAAAGTGCGGTTGAATTAGCTGCAGCGCCATTACTAGAAAAAGATTTGATCACAAAAGACTACATTGATGCGATGATCACGAATATTAACGAATTAGGTCCATATGTGATTATTGCACCACATGTAGCCATTCCACATGCTAGACCTGAAGATGGAGTAAACAAATTAGCCATGGGCTTATTGAAATTACATCAGCCTATTGCTTTTTCAAAAGAAGTAAGACATCAAGCTTCATTAATTTTTATTTTAGCTGCAACCGATAACGAAACACATTTAAAAGCATTATCACAACTATCTTCTATGCTATCTGATGAAGAAAACATCGATACGTTAATCAACGCAAGAACAATAGAAGATCTTCAAAGTTTAATAGATAAATATTCTGAATAAAAAACAGGGGGAATAAATAATGAAAATTTTAGTTGTATGTGGAAATGGGTTAGGAAGTAGTTTTATCGTTGAAATGAATGTAAAGAAAGCACTTAAAGAATTATGCATTGAGGCAGAAGTTTCTCATACAGACCTGGCAACATCAAAAACGGAACCAGCAGATTACTACATTGGCTCCATAGATATCACTGATAATCTAGATGATGGCACTAGAAAGATCATCCCACTCGTCAATTTATTAAATCAACAAGAATTAAAAGAGGCCTTACAAAAACATATTGTCGAGGAGAGATAATCAATGACCGATCTAATTATGAATGACATATTAGGAACACCAGAAATCCTGGTAGGTCTATTCGCTCTTCTTGGGTTACTTTTGCAAAGGAAAAGCGCTGCAGACACTGTTTCCGGCACATTAAAAACGATTATGGGGTTTGTTATTTTAGGAATCGGCGCAGGAGTCCTTATTTCCTCACTTGATTTCTTTTCACAAATGTTTGAAACGGCTTTTAATATCCGGGGTGTCATCCCAAATAATGAAGCAATTGTAGCCGTTGCTCAACAAACATTCGGCACGGAAACAGCAATGATTATGCTCTTTGGAATGGTAGCCAACATTGCCATTGCTCGTCTTACTCCATTTAAGTTTATTTTCTTAACGGGTCACCATACTTTGTTTATGGCATGTATGATCGCGGTCATTTTAAGCACGGGTGGGATGAGTGGAATTCCACTAGTGGTAACAGGGTCTATTATACTTGGAGCTTTAATGGTATTCTTTCCTGCTATTCTACAACCCTATATGAGAGAGATTACAGGAAATGATGACATCGCCCTTGGACACTTTGGGTCATTTGGATACTTTGTCTCAGGAACAATTGGTAAGTACTTTGGAAACAAAGAAAAAACAACGGAAGACATTAAAGTACCAAAATCACTAGGTTTCTTGCGTGATACTTCTGTTGCCGTATCCTTAACAATGGCGATTCTATTCATCATCGTCGCACTCTTTGCTGGATCAACGTATATTGAAACAGAATTAAGTGATGGCACGAACTTTATTCTCTTCTCAATCATGCAAGCTATTACCTTTGCAGCTGGAGTTTATGTAGTATTGGCCGGTGTTCGTATGCTTCTTGCTGAAATCGTACCAGCGTTTAAAGGCATTGCAGACAAAATCGTACCCAATGCCAAGCCAGCTCTAGATGCACCCATCGTTTTCCCATTTGCACCGAATGCCGTCATCATCGGTTTCCTATTTAGCTTCGCGGCAGGCCTTGGCAGCATGTTTCTCCTCCCTGCTTTTGGATTAGCACTAATCGTACCGGGGCTTGTCCCCCATTTCTTTACAGGAGCAGCTGCCGGCGTATTTGGTAATGCTATGGGAGGACGACGAGGAGCTATACTTGGAGCAATCACCAATGGAATCTTAATTAGCTTCTTACCCGCTCTCCTCCTTCCTGTTCTTGGCTCACTAGGATTCGAAGGAACCACATTTGGCGACTCCGACTTTGGTATTGTGGGAATTTTAATGGGCTGGATTGTAAGCTTGTTTTCCTAAATTAGAATTCGTTGAAGCCTAACTACGAATTTTAAAAAGCCAAAATATGCATAAGAGTGTTAATGCATATTTTGGCTTCATTTGGATTTTAGATTGTTTACAAACGCTAAGCCGTTTATTGAAGTGCTCTTCTTATCTGGAACTATAATCCAACCCCACTTCAGCTTTTAGAAAAGCACCTGCTAAGGTAAAAAAACAGACACCCATTATGGGAAGTCTGTTTGTTGTAATGAACTTATTGAACTGTTGCTCCCGCTTAACTTTATGTATATATCTTAAAAACGTTTTTAATTATTCTCATCTAGCTCAGACATAATCTTCTCTAATGCATTATTAGGATCACATGGGATATCAGGTATTACTCCTACCCCTTCCCAATTTTCACTTGTCGCTTCGATAATGGGCGTACCAGTAGATATAGATATTCTTAATGTATCATTTAGTGGATAGAAAGTATTTCTGTTAGCTGCTCCAGATGATTTTTCCCCTACAATAATTGCCTTCTTATTTGCCTGAAGAACATATGCAAAGTATTCTGCCGCTGAACCTGTCTTTTCATTAATGATAATAAATAATTTATGATTCAGTCTCCTTTTTCCTACTACAAAAGGATGTGTATATGCTTGCATTATCCTCATATCCTCTTCTTTAAACTTTGTAGTTGAAAGAAGCTTTGGCTCGTCGTTGAAAAAATAGCTTATGATAAACTCAGCCAGTCCGCCATATCCACCACCATTGTCTCTAAGATCAATCACTGTTGCATTCGTGTTTTCAATAAATTGCATTGCAGAAATGGCAGTATGAATACCACGGTCTGGGTTCATAAATTTTTTAATCCTTAAATAACCAATGTTTTCTTCGATAATTTTTACCTCTGAAAAGCCAAAATTACCTCTAATCTCCTCTTCTCTCTCCTGTTTTAACCATTCTTCGTAGCTTAATTTTTTTTCATTACCTCGCTTGGATAAAGTTCTAATATATAGATGTTTATCGTCACTGAGTTTAAATAAATCATCTGTTATTTTCTTTGTCAGTAAATCATCATCAGATATTCGGTAATAGTCACCATTCTCAAGATTTTTCCGTAAACCATCAATTATCTTATCCTTCTTTTCCTCGATTACATAGTTCAATTCTATTAAGGTAATAGCTTTATTAATCATTTCTTTAATTTGGCTATCATTGAGCATGTTTGATCCCTCCTAGTGCATTCCTAAAAAGTCTAATATCGGAAAATGCTTTCTTAAATAATATCCTACCCCTTCTTAAATTAGATTCCCTTTCTTACAGTAAGCAGAACAACTGAATCTTGTACTAAAGCTCTCCCGTTAGTACTTAATGTAACCTTACCTATTTCATTAAAAATAATTTTAGTTTGTCAAGGTCATACATCCACTTCTAATTTGTGGATTGATGCCACTAATATGATTGAAGCACTAACCCATAGCATCATGATCTTAAAAGTCCTGTTTGATTCATTCCGAACTCCGGTAATAATAACCATGTTAAGGCAAACAGCACTTGATATCTAGGTTTTTTGGATACTATTGTTTTGTATGTAGATATATATCGGTGAGCTATCAAGAAAGCAAGGTTAGAGCCATACAGCGTTCTGAAGAGTGGAGAAGAAAAATGAGGAGATAAAACATCTGTTTTACTCCTCATTTCAAAAAAATCCGATGATTTGGGAAGCAAGAGAACCGTCCCTATGCTTCCTCACAATAACATCATAACAATTGCGCCGTTTAAAAGGTTAGCTAGCGTCGCAGCAATAAGAGCCTTTATAGCTAATTTCTGAACTTCATTTTTTCGATGAGGAACCATTCTGGATAGCATACCTACAATGCTTCCTGCTGCACCGAAGTTTGCAAATCCACTTAATGCAAATGTTAAAATAGCAATTGATCGATCAGAAAAATTTTCTAGACTTGAAGAAAATGTAGCAAATGCGACAAACTCATTTAACAAAAACTTCTGAGCAAGCAGATTCCCAGCCAAAACAACTTCACTCCATGGTATACCAATCACAAAGGCAATTGGAGCAAATATATAACCTAAGATTAATTCTAATGATAGATTCTCTAACCCCACTAATGACCCGGCAAAGCCCATGATCCCGTTAAGCAGTGCTATTAATCCAATAAACATGATTAACATTAATCCAACATTGATCGCATAATGTAAACCTTCTTTCGAATTCACAAAAATAACATCAATAATATTGGTGTCTTCTTTGTTTACACTCATTGAATCATCTGATTGTTTCCACTCTTCGTAATCGATCTTGTCAGTTTCAGGAATAACAAACTTCGCTATCATTAAACCAGCGGGAGCAGACATTACTGCTGCAGAGAGAAGATATTCAATAGGAATCCCCATTGCTGCAAGTCCCATTAACACTGCCCCCGACACAGAAGCGAGACCACCTACCATTACAGAAAATATTTGCGACCTTGACATGTTAGCTATATATGGCTTTACAACTAAGGGAGCTTGAGTATTACCAATAAATATATTTGCAGCAGCAGCTACCGACTCAGCGTATGATGTCTGCATTACTTTTGAAATAAACCCTCCAATAATTCTTACAACAAACTGCATGATTCCAAAGTAATATAACAAAGCAATGAGCACAGTTAAAAAAATAATCATACCTAGCACATTTACAGCAAAAACAGCAACTGATCCATCCCGATCCGCTAACGGGCCAAATACAAATGACAATCCTTCATGTCCGTAATTTATTAAATTAGTTATACCTAAAGATAAATACTGGATAATTTGCAGTCCGACATCCCATCTTAGTACGATAATTCCAAATATTATTTGCAGAAGAAATCCAATCATCACGGTACGAACATTAATACGTTTCCTATCCTCTGATAGTAAAATAGAAATAAGTATAATTAGACTACAGCCAAACATCCCCCATAAAATACTCATGGAACACTCCCCCTGATATAAATTTAGACTATTCGGAAAATTTAACCGAGTATTGGAGAGATTTATTTCTCATAGCTGTAGTCAACCTCAGAGGGTGAAATAAAACCTCAAATACATAAATATTATTTAAAACTCTGTTAAGATACTCTTAATTAACTTTATAAACTTGCTCCTTACCTTACCAGCGACTTCTATTACTTCATCGTGGCTTAAAGGTTGATCTAAAATTCCACAAGCCATGTTTGTTAAACAGGAAATCCCTAATACCCTTAGACCAGAATGAACAGCTACAGTTGCTTCAGGTACTGTCGACATTCCAATCGCATCCCCACCTAATATCCGAATCATACGAATTTCTGCTGGAGTTTCATAGACTGGACCACTCCACCACCCATACACACCTTGTTGCAATGTTATCCCCTCTTCTTTAGCGATTTTTAAGGCGAGGCTTCTCATTTCTCTATCGTATACCTTCGAGACATCAGGAAAGCGTGGGCCTAATTCAGCATTATTTCTTCCTATTAAAGGGTTTGTACCAACTAGATTAAGATGATCAGTAATCAGCATGAGGTCTCCAGGGTTAAAGTCAGTATTCACAGCACCACATGCATTTGTAATAATAAGTTTATTTATTCCTAATGCTTTCATTACGCGAACTGGGAAGGTTACTTCGTCTAGAGAGTAGCCTTCGTAATAATGATAACGACCTTTCATCGCTACTACATTTTTCCCTTCTAGTTTTCCTATTACCAACTCATTCGAATGACCTTCAGCTTCCGATTTTGAGAAGAAAGGAATCTCTTCATATGGAATAATAACTGCATCTTCAATATCATCTGCAAGGTCTCCTAAACCAGAACCTAAAATCATTCCAACTTCAGGTTCATAGCCAATTAGACTTTTAATGTAATCACTAGCACTCATAATTTCATCAATTTTATGCATTTTACTCCTCCTATGATTTTAGTTAAACCTTATAGTAGACCGGTCTATATAATAATCTAAAAAAATTATCTTTGATTGATTAATGTTGGAATCTTATCGGCAATTACTCTTAATGCGCTAGCGTCTTTTCGCGTTAAACAAATAACCAACGCCCCTTGGATCATTACATTCACAGTCATAGCCAGTTCAAAAGCTACTTCTTTTTCAAAACCATTTATTAAAAGCTTGTCAGCAATCACTTTATGCCATGCTTCGAACACGTTTCTACATGCATCCCTAAGCATCTCACTCGTAGAAGACGTTTCAAGAACAATAGCAGTAATAGGGACTCCTTGAAAATAATTTTCTTTTTCGAATCTTTCTGCACTATCTAATATGTATTCTTGTATTGCTTCTACTGGGTCTTCATATTGAGTCAACTTGTCTTTAATAAACTTTGTTACATTCTTTTTAGTCCATTCAATTGCTTCCAAAGCTAATTGCTCTTTACCATTAGGAAAATGATAGTAGATTGAACCTTTTGGTGCTCCACTTTCTTTAATAATATCATTTAAACCCGTACCAAAATAACCTTTCGTCTGAAGTAACAAAGCGGTAGTTTTAATCATTTCCTCACGAGAGTTCTTTTTCATTTTGTATAGTCCACCTTTTCAAATCAAAAAATATACCAATCGGTCTACATATTTAATGTTATAACTTTCTGATAATTTTGTAAAGTGTTTTTATATGAATAAGTTTCATAATCCTAAGTTCACGTAGCTCAACAGTTCTGAGAGAGGCAAAAAAGGTACCTCCCCAAAAGTCGAATTTAGTAAGTGACAAGCAAATTAAATCGAATGGGAGGAACCCTCCATGTCTATTGTAAGACAACCAACGTTACAATGAGCTATAAATATGGCTCCCTTAGTGAATGCGGTCGTCAAAAAATCTCGTCTCGGGCGACCTGTGGAGCTCTCACCATTTTTAGAATGATGATTATGAAATTGGTTCAATTGTCGTTATGAAGCACTTTTCAAACACCCATTACTTTAACGATATCTTTTAAAGCTAATACTTGCTGTTCCTCTTCAACATAATTTTTACCAGTCTCTGGTTAAACCAATTTTAATTCTTATGATTTAGAGCTACTTGATGGATATATGTTAAAATAGGATTCGCTTCCAATTTGTCTTTTAATAAAATATTGCTATAAAACTTAATAAACCCTTTAAATAATAGGAAACCTATAATACCACCTAACACATTCGCAATAATATCATTAACATCGACTAATCGGTCATGAAAAGGAAGAAGAAAATGAAAGGTTAATTGAGTTAGCTCTAATATAAGAGATAGTAAAAAAACACCTGTAATAACCTTTTTCCAGTTAACGGTTTTAATAAATGGCAAACCAAAACCAAAAGGAGTAGTCATAATAATATTCAATATCATAATCTGAAGACCAAAATGATTAAACGATATAAGATTTATATAGTCAGGGATATAATGTTCTGGTATGTATGCACTACTAAGTAGTAAAGGAAACTGGGTGTACTTAATTACATTAACTAGATAAATATAAAACACTGCGAAAAAACATAGGAATATAAGTGACTTATCCTTCTTCTTGTAAAGATACATCGCTACAGCATTCACAAACACAGCATCCTGGAAAAATAATCTTCCGAGAGAATGGGTTTCCTAAATTAACCAAACCTCATTCATTCAAGGAAGCGCGAGAACCGTCCCTATGCTTCTCTATGCTTCTAATTTTTAACATTGAATTTGCATTTTCTTGAAATTCATACCGTGCTTTAATTTCTTCTACTACGTATCCGTTTTCTTGGAGATAACCTACAATTTCATCTAAAAATTCATATCGCTTTCCTTCTAAATCGACTAAAGGAAAAATACGAACTTCCTCTTAAGTTACCCTCAATAACTCCTTTACCGTTTCGATGTGAAATTGATAATCTAATCTATCCGCATACATAAATAAAAAATGTGCAGATAGTAAAATATCAAATTCTTCATTCATAAATGGTAAAGAAGGTAAAGTAACAGGAATATATCTTTCGCTGAACTCTCCCATATCATTGGCACAATGTTGTAAGGCACTTAAACGATGTTTTCTAAGACCTGCTATATTGTTAAAATAATCCCACTTATAATTATTTTGGGCTTTTTTACTCTCAAAAACTCAAATAAAGTCTTGAACCCAAATTAAAAAAAGCCTCCAAAAGGCATTATACCTTTCGGGAGGCTTTCAAAACATACATGAGAGCAATCGGAAGCAAGTAACCGTCCCCTTACTTCCCCCTCTACTTATTTTATGTTGAACTTAGGTTGAACTAACGGAACTCCTAAATCGTCAACACCGACATTTGACATTTTTGCATCAGGATAATAACGATGAATCATCTGCATGCCAATCAACGCAAGATATACCCGTTCCTTACATAAATTAATATTAATATCATTTAGGTGCTTTCCAGATGGATAGACATCTGGATGATTTTTCAATCCAAATTTAATATATACAGGAGATAACACTCTAATGATTTCTGGGATTTCATAGTACCTTAAAAACCCCCCGTAGTTATCAGGTACTTCTATATATATATCCATAGGAATATCGATGGCCTGCCTAATTGATACAAGTTTAGGGAGTGTAAGTGATGTGGGTACATTAATGATATCAGCTCCCATATCTTCTAGCATTTTTGCGGAAACTGGATTAGCAGCAGAAACTTGAACAGATACTTTTACGACAAAATCATCTGGAAGTATTTTATGCCGTTTCATTTCCTTTGTCAGAAGTAATAGGCCTTCATCTGCAACTAAAGCCCCTCTCAAACCCAATTCAGCTCCGCGTTTCAAATCTTCCATAGCGTAAACTAATTGATCTACTCCTTCGTGTCTTAAAGCAATCGATTGCCCCGAGGTAGTCAAAGGTTGGGCACTGATATCCCAGGTCCCTCTTGGCCCACAAATAAACTTAATTCTATAGAATTATTTTCACAAACAGCCGTCATCTCTTGAATTTCATCATTATAAAATTCAAAAGTCTAACGTAGCACAGTACGGTCATTTGGCCACAGGACTAGAGATTGAAATGATTCAAAACGGATACAAGGACAAGTTTATCACTGATTCTGAGTTAGTTGAGGAATTACTTATGGCAAAGGAAGAGCATAACCTACATTTTTAGTTTGCCGTAAACAGAAAAATCTCAGCTCTTATTAAGTAAAAACCTTTAAATCTTCTAAATTACTACATAAAATTTCTTATTCCTTTTTAAAGTTCATGATACTTTATGGTATATTATGAAAAATAATATAATTATGGTAATTATTTTTTACAAAGTTAATTTTTTAGTGATAAATTGATGATGCGCGCAAAACTTCAAATGGAGGTGTGGTGATAAAAAGTTCGAATTATTAATGTCATAATCTTTACTACGATCAAAAAAGAAAAGAGTGACCTAATCTACTTCTTATATGGCATGACTTTTTTGTAAGTATCGAAGATTGTTGTTATGTTAAGTTATTTTTACATGATTAACTTTACTTCTTTTTGAAACAACATGAATCTGCTGAAATACTAGTATAAACAAGTTTAAACAATTTCTTTATGGTTTAAAAATAGGGGGAATAAAAATGAAATTTAAATTTACTTTAATAGCTTTGTCATTTTTAATGTTATTCAGTCTAGTGGCGCCAAACCTAAATCAAGTACAAGCAAGTAGCAGTGATAATAACGGTAACATGAATATTGCTCAAGAAATTAGTCATGAAGTCATAGAAAAAGCTGATAAATATATTAGTCTGGAAAATGAAAGATACGTTATTTCAAATGTCAGTGACCTTAAAAAAGAAGTTAGTAATGAAGAATTTCAAACAATAAAACATAAAGTAAATGAAATTAACTCAACTTTAAAAGAGGTTAGTAATGAAGAACTCTCTAAAGCAAAAATAAATGGAGATGTCATATCATTTTCTAATGAATCTGAAAATGATGATGGAATGAATATTATGAGTGCAGGAAGAACTGGAGTTGACGTATTGTGGTGGGGTTATAGAATCTACTTAAACGACAATCATACTAGAACTACTGCTCAAGCCTTGGGCACGGGTGCAGGTGGTGCTGCAATTGCAGCACTTTGGGCTCCTTGGTTTTCAGCTCCGACAGCTATTATTAAGGCTGTGGCAAAAACATTAGCAATTGCTTTAGGTGGAGCTGCCGGAGTAATTACGGCTACAAACCAAGGCAGTGGTGTCTACTTCCGCTTCACTGGTGTACAACCAATCGTCACCTATACTGGAGTACATCCCCAATAAGGAATAAATTATGGCATCTAATAATTTTTTATTAGGTGCTTTTATTTATAATAGATGTCATTATAGGGTAAGATAAAAAGGCTACTAATAGCAGGAAATTTAAAATAAAAGAGGCATCTAACTCTGTATATAAATTATGTATTACCACGAATACCACTATGCTAGATGCTGTTAGTCTGTAAGAAAAATCAGCACTTTTATTTTTCACATGTTTTATCCTTTCGTCTTCAGGTTCATCAACCCCAATAACACTAAGATCAACTATACTATCAATAGCCAATGAAAATACTACTAAACCCCAGACAAAAAAGTAATCACCTCTAAATAAAAAAAATAATGAAAATAGTAGAATCAAAAAAGGAAAGCAAGTAGCAAGTAATCTTTTGAATTTTACTTTAGTCATATAATAACCCCTATTCTTTAATCTTCAAAAATGAATATTTCTTCAATTTTACAATTGAATATTTTAGATATTTTAAATGCTAGTTCTAGTGAAGGGTTGTACCCACCTTTCTCAATTGAAATGATAGTTTGTCTCGATACATTCAATCTAACAGCTAATTCCCTTTGGGAAAAACCAAACATTTCTCTAAATTCCTTAATATTATTGTGCATAATATTTTAATTCCTTTACCGCAGTATTGGTAAAGTTAACTTTACCTTAAGGTTATTGTAACGTAAAACAAACTTTACTTTCAACCCCGAATTTCCATTTATAGATTTTTTCTTACTTCACCAGTTTTCGTACCCCTCATTAAAACACATAATACTTAATTAAGTACCGGCTGTTGAAATCAAGGGAAAGTTAGTAGATTGCTGAAAAAAATGGTATCGACATTGATTCTTTAAAAAGCAGCCGGTTTAAGGGGATGGGTGTTAACCCCATCCTTAGACTGTAAGGATCATGCATATTAATCTGATTAATATGCATAATCTTTTATTGGTTTGCCGATTTCAAAATAATGCTATTCTTTCCAATTATATAGAAAAGGGATCCAGTCTTCCTGATTTATACTTCCAACTTCAACTATTTGAACAAATCGGTCGGTAAATGTCCATTTTGGTAAGATAGACGGCGCTACCTCTACCCGCACTTCATATGTCAGCAAACTCTCAATAAAGGCTTGGGTTGTTGACTTCCAATAGACGGTCGATTGATTCCACCTTTCTATCTTTGATCGCGCCGTTGACAGTCGTTCTTTCTGCATGGATGTCACTGTTCAACAGGATTCCTATTACTTGTGTATAAATATTATTTTATATACAACTTAATTTACATATGATCATACATCATGAAAGATTATTAGACTGTCAAAACATCAGTCCAGACTGGGAAGCAAGAGAACCGTCCCCATGCTTCCCCCTCACAAAACTTGTCTAAAAAAACAATTTTAAATAAACGTTTAATTAAAAATACATGATGTAACAACAAAGCGTTCAAAAGTGTTGGTGAGATCCCGATCTCCTTTGCCCTTTCACTAAATATGGAAGGTCAATCACCTCTGACTGGTATTTAAACGGTGCCGATCCAAAGTCTGCTGATCCTGGAATAGTTTCTAGTGGGAGGGTAGCTTCTTCCTGGTAATCACCCAGTTTCCTTCCATGCTTCTCCTTAATTTCTAAAGTATACTTACTATATAATTGAAGTAAATATTTGGGAGGATTATGTATGGACTTGCGTACAGAATTTATGGTTGAGGCTTATAGGTTGCATTATGAACTAGAAAATAATCTTCGGTGGTTTATTAGATATCGTATGGAGAACGATTATGGGAAGGATTGGGAACGAGCATTGCAAATAAGATATGATTACTCGAATGCTTATTTTCATGACTTAATCTCACTGCTATTCAAGTATCCTAATATCCTAATTAAGTTAGAGCATGCACAACGAAAACTATTAATCTCGACTATCCCCATTAGAAATAAAATTGCTCATGCTAAGGTATTAACAAATAAGGAGTTTAAACAATTAGAAAAAGCTCATCAATTCATAGATGAACTCGTAAAACATTAACTAAAAACCCCTGTGAGCACCAACATAATAGTGCTCACAGGGATTTGATTATTGGTATACTATGACCTACTTCTCACCTTATAGTATTTTACATACCAATCAGCAAACTGCTGCAAGCCCTCTTCAATAGAAGTCTTCGGCTTAAATCCAACCGCCGCATATAACTGGTCAGTCGATGCATACGTAGCTGGCACATCTCCTGGCTTAATCGGTTCGAAGTCTTTCTTAAATTCTACTTCTTTTCCGGTTGCTGTACTCAACGCTTTCTCAAGTGTTCCAATAAACGTCATCAGCTTTTCAGGGTTATTGTTTCCAATATTAAAGACATTGTGAGGAACATCTTCTTCAGAAGGTTTCCCGATCAGTCTCTCAATTCCCTCTACGATGTCGTCAATATACGTGAAATCACGATAGAGATCATTATCAAAATCGCCATTATTAAAGATCTTAATTGGTTCACCAGCAAAATATTTATCCGTAAACCCAAAGTAGGCCATATCCGGTCTTCCCATTGGCCCATAAACTGTAAAGAAGCGCAGACCAGTAGCTGGAATGTTATATAAGTGGCTATAAGTATGAGCCATCAGTTCATTGGATTTCTTAGTTGATGCATATAACGATACGGGATTGTCTACAAAGTCGGTTTCTTCAAATGGCACCTTTTTGTTCGCGCCATAAACTGAACTTGATGAAGCATAGATTAAGTGCTCTACTGGATTGTGCCTGCAGGCTTCAAGGATGTTGTAAAAGCCGATCACATTACTTTGTATATAAACATCAGGATTTTCAATGGAATAGCGAACTCCTGCCTGGGCTGCCAAGTTTACCACAACGTTTGGCTTGTACTCTTCAAAGGTGCTAGTAATCATCGCCTTATCAGAGATATCACCTTTAATAAAGGTAAAGTTCTCATTTCAGTGTTTAGGCGAAGTTATCGTTATACATTTAGAGAATCCAGGTTAAAGAACAGACCTGTCCCCATGTCCCCACACGCACCAAACCATCCCCGATCGACCTTTTTCAACCGCGAAAGAAGCAAAGAACCGTCCGGGACCAGTGATAAAGTAGTGTTTAAAAAAACTGCTTATAAATTAAAAAATCCCAGATATTACAAATGATCTGGTGAATGTGGGGATAATCTTATGATTATCCTCTATATTTTTAGGATACGATTGCTGCTATCCGCTTTAAGTTAACTGCTATTGCAGCTAACTTTGATTGTTTTGACACATTTAATAGACCATATCCCCGTACACGAGATAGGCCATGAAACCTCTTGAGTTCAGCGTTTTCCCCTTCAATAGACGCTCTTTTTTATATTTCTCTTTGAACTCGTCTGTTTTTTGATATTGAGAAATATCATAGAATTCAGTTGTATTCTTACCAACAGTAAGGATTCTTCGTGCTCTTTTTTGTGTACATTCATCATGTAACGGACATGCCTTACATTGGTTTAATTCGAAATAGTATTTGTAGCCTTCTCTTTTTCCGTCTTTCCTATTTGATACATAATGCTTCTTCTTTACCGTCGTATTCCCTTGATTACATTGCCACTCATCAGAATCTTTGTTATAGCTGTATTTACTTTCATCAATCCTATAAACTAAGGAACTCACTGGTATGTAAGGCTTTGCTTTCATTTCTTCTACAACATCTAGGATAGACTTTCTAAAATAAGCTTTATCTCCATAGACTTCTTCCAGTCTCATACCAGATTTCTTTGTATCTTCTAACATGTCCTTTGCGTAGTTACCATCCATATATGAGCCGTCTGCTGTTCTAACTGAAGTGATAATGCGTTCATCTGTTGTCATCACAAACTCCGTTTTATAACCGTAAAAACTTTGTGTTTTACTTTTACGACCCACTCTCGCATCTTCATCTACCATAGAGCGTATACCTTTTTGATTTATAAACTTCGGATCATTTATGATTAGTTTGGTTTTCTTGATTGCTTCACCCGTTTGTAACTCACTAGAAGAAGGAGACTTTTCTACTTTTTCGATGACTTCTTCCACATAGCCTTTCATCACAGCTTTTGCTTCTTTATGGTCTGGGATTTCTTGATATTCAGGCACCTCAGGTGCCCCTCTAAAGGTTGTCCTGTTTCTTCTTCATATGTATGAATGATTTCTCTAGCCAAGTGTTTCATTAAACGTTCGGGTGTCTTCTTTACTGTGTTTGCCTTAATATGGGTAGCGTCTATACTGACAGTCTTACATTCGATAATTCCTTTTTCTACACACTGTCTGACAATTTCTTTAATGATTTCATCAAGAGTGGATTCTCCAACACGGTGTGTCCGGAATTTTGAAAGAAGACTTTTATCTGGAAGGGTATCTTCCGGATTGAGCCCAATAAAATACAAATAAGCAAGGTTTAAATTCCCTTCCGTTTCCATTCTTTCATCAGAGATATCGTATATATATTGTAGGAAGAGAAGCTTACACATCATTTCCGGCTCTTTCGCAGGACGCCCGAAGTTCTTACAATATGTATCCTCCAGTAACTCATTGATAAAACTAAAATCTACTACTCTAGCAACCTTTTTTAACATATGATTTTCTGGTATTTTGTTGTATAAATCAGTATGAAAGCTCATTTGCTTTGGCTCTTGTCGAAGCATGAGTAGACCCCCTAATGGTTATTTTGGTATTTGGTCGTACCTTTATTATACCATTTCAGGGGGTTTTTCTGTGCTAAAAACCAATTATATCAGGGTTTTTAGCACTTATTTTATTTTCATTTAAAGGTAAGGGAATGTGAGAAAGCTAAGCTGAACTATATTTTTGGTGACTTTTTCACTGGTCCCGAACCGTCCCTCTGCTTCCCCAAATAACTAGGGGCTTCCCGGTGTATATATGGAGTTAGGGGAAACCTTTGAGCAAACTGTTAAAAGAGAACTTTATGAAGAATTAGGTATTACTATTAAAGAACTCTCTCTTCTTAATATCTTTTCAGGAAAAGAATATTATCATGAATATCCAAATTGAGATAAAGTATATAGTGTTATTGCCTTATATACCTCTTCTATTTATGAAGGAAGCATTAAAGTAGATAATTTGGAAATTGAGCAAGCAAATTTTTTAGTATTCATTCATTACCTACTGATTTAACATTAAATACCAGAAGAATTTTATAACAAATTAAAATGCTGTAGTAAAACACATACGGGTCTTACAAATAGTAATATAAATAAAATACTACTTGTTTTTATACCCTTCTGGATATCCCTTATGCCAGTTCCACGCATCCTTAATAATCTTCTCTAAGGAATCAAATTGTGGCCTCCATCCTAATACATTTTTAGCTTTTTCAGATGAAGCTATTAAAACAGCTGGGTCCCCTGCTCTTCTCTCTTTTATTTCAGCTGGTATGGCATGCTCTGTTACTTTCCGTGCTACGTCAATGACTTCTTTTACAGAATAGCCATTTCCATTGCCTAGATTGAATATGTCACTTAAATTACCTTGTCTTAAATACTCTAATGCTAAATAATGAGAAGAGGCTAAGTCCATGACATGAATGTAATCCCTAATACATGTGCCATCATTAGTAGGATAATCATCACCTAACATGTAAATCTTATCTCGTTTACCCAGTGGCACTTGTAAAATCAAAGGGATAAGATGTGTTTCTGGCTCGTGGTCTTCACCAATATTTCCACTTTGATGAGCTCCTGCCGCATTAAAATATCTCAATGAAACATATTTAATTCCATAACCCTGATCAAACCACTTCATCATCTTTTCCATGGCAAGTTTTGTTTCACCATAGGTGTTTGTTGGATCGGTCTCATCTTCCTCTTGAATAGGAATATTCTTAGGTTCACCATAGGTAGCTGCAGTCGATGAGAATACAATCTTATCTACCTTATTTTCTTTCATTACATCTAAGAGACACAACATACCGTAAACGTTGTTATGGTAGTATTCATAAGGATTGTCCATACTCTCTCCAACCAAGGAGTTGGCAGCAAAGTGAATAACTGCTTCAATCTTATGACTTTTAAACACTTTATCCAATGCTTCTTTATCTCTTAGATCAATTTGATAAAACTGTTCGACATCGACAGAGTTTCTATGTCCACTTTGCAGATTATCGACTACTATAACATCTTCATTTTGATCAAGAAAATGTCTTACTGTGTGTGACCCGATGTAACCTGCCCCTCCAGTGATTAGTATTGCCATAAAATGGATACACACCCTAACTCAATAATTTTTCTTCTTCTCACTATATATTTACTGTTATTCAATAAGTAAACTTTTATACTATATCAATATAGCAATATAAATATGATCTTTACAGACTTCTATGGCCTTTTACAAAGGATTTACTTTTTTTAATTACCCAGAAAATCAAAAATAGGTATGCAATTACACCAGCTATTGAGTATAAAGCGACAGCGAGAATATCATTGTCAAAGAAAAAAAATCCAAACAAAATTGCAATTACTTTTAATAAGATACTAAAAACTTCATATACCAAAAATTTACCCTGGAGCCCTAATATTGGAATCGCAATAACACTCGGTCGATTAATAAACATAAAAAACAACCAAAAAGCTAGCCATCTTGCATATTCACCTGCTAATAACCACTCTGACCCAAAAACAAATGAAAAAAGCCAGGGGCCAAAGGCTATAACAACTCCAAAAGGTATAATTCCTAGTGCTGAGAGTCCTAAGGTTGCTTTTACTATCATTTTTGTAATACCTTTTCCATCATTGAAAGTTTCAGTAAGCTTTGGGTATAATACATCGCCTATCGACTTTCCTATTAATGTTATTGGCATTACTAACACTGTTCTACTAATAGAATAAAGTCCAGCTGACGCAGGCCCAAAAAAACTTGATAATAATAATATAGGTAAACTTTGTGAAATTGCATAAGTAAAAACTTGCGGCGCTCTAAAAATTGGAAAATCTCTATACTTTAAAGCTAACACTTTAAGTTTTGTGAACCCAAATGACCCTCTTATTTGCGTGTAGTTTAAACGACGTATCCCTAGAATTAACATTAACGCATGTATAGCGCTCCCTAGAGTTGCTAATATAACAAGAACTGTAGCTACTGGATAAAACCAACCAAAACCTACTTTTGCAATATTTAAAATTAAAGAATTTAAAAACGCAGCTTTAGCAGTGACCCGAAATTTCTTTGTACGTATTAACCACTGCTGTGCTACTTGGAGAAAAGCCGAAAACAAAATTACTAGTGGGATCAAATATAAAAATGGTGCGATATCTTCTATCTTTAACAAGTAGACTAATTGTCTATTAAAAAAGAGTAATATTAAAGCTGTAATCGTCGCTATACAAATTGAAACATATAAAGAAATGCGTATTATGCCTTTTGCATCACTATCACCCTTTGGAAGCACTATTGCAGTAGGATATGTTAGGGCTGCTAACGGAGCAATAATGCCTACCATAGCCATAAATACTCCTAAAATACCAAAGGCTTCCGGTCCATAAATGCGGGTAATAACAGGTGCAAATGCCATTGTTACAGCTTGTGCAGCAGCCGTACCAGTTGCTACTATCATTACATTACGTACAAATGGTTTTTTTGTTAACCTTATGAGCTTATTTTTCATTTAATTCTCCTATAACTGTTCCGCTAGGTGAATATTCTGTTATTCTAAAATAATTTTAAGTATTGTTAATAATCATCTCGTTCCATCGCTTATCATAATTTGATAACCTTAGTGTGACGGATTGGAATAGAAATTTGACACTTACACTTAGAAATCCATTTTAGAATTTTTAATACCTTTTTTTCTAAGCAATGTTTTTCTAGATAATAGAATTAATATAATTATAATAACAACTACATCAATCCTTCTCCTCATGAAGGCTTCAATATCTGCATACATTGGATAAAAAGAGAGAACTTGAAAAACTCTTACCTTTGCTAAAATAATAAAATAGTTTTGATTAACTGCATTAAATAACTTATCAAACCAACCAACAAGTCCTCCAAACAAAAAACTGACCACTATAACACCTGGCAAGGCAAACTGATAGTATCCAAATGATATAATGTCTGTTGGTATTCCCCTCGTTAAGTGATTTTCAGAATTTAAAACATAAGATGGTTTAATTTGGTCTAATCCTATCACGCTAGAAAGATTCTTAGGGATATAATTAATTATCCATCCAATAAAATCTATAAAATATCTAAACTCTCCCCTACCATAGGTAAATTCGTGTACCTTTAAGGTGTTGATATATGGAAAACTAAACTGTGCAAAAAGTCTTGGGATATTATCAAATACACCTCTAGCTACATAATCCTCTCCTGTAATATAATGAAAAAAGCCTTCTAAATAATTTAAAAGTATAATTCCTATAAATAAAATTATAGAAATGTTTCTGATGTTAAATTTTGAATTTTTATCCATTAAAAACATTGGAATAATCAATAAAAATAGCGCAAGCGGTAGTCTTCCACCAAATAATAATACATAATATACTGAATTTAAAAAAGCAAAAAACAAAAATAAAAAATCTATTGATAGCACATTAATCTTCTTTAATTGGAGAGATACGTAAATTAAAAATGAAGCTATAGATAAAGGTAATAATAAAAAAAATGAACTATTTACATTTATATCTCCAGCCCTTAACGCGTTAATATAGTTTAATGAGTTTAGGAGTCCCCCAAGACTGGAAGATATATATAGAGTACTAATTGATGAGACTAATAGTAAGATAAACCCAATAATCCGCAAATAACTAATTGAAAAGTCTACATTTGCATAGGTTTTTCTATATGGTTTTGTAAAGAAATACCCTAAAAGCAAACACAAATAACCAATCAGTATAATTATGCTTGCAAAAACATATGATTCATTTTCTTTATCTATAGTAGAAACAAGATAAAAGTCTGTCCTTCCAATAAAAAAGTTATTACTAATCATAACAATTGGAACTATTGCGTAAATAAAAATGAATATTAGATTTACACCTAAGAAAATAGTTAACTTAGCATTATTTCTAGTTTTATAGTCTAAATATGCAACTGTTAGCCCTAAAACCAAAATAAATGCATGTATAATTAAAGCTAGCCCTATCACCTTTCCACCTACTCTATGTTAAAGATCCCTTCAAGATTTATTTTCTCTATTTCAGAAACATAACTCTTATAGTTATCTAAAATATATAATTTATTTTTACCGTCAGTCATAGATACTACAAAATTACTAAGTTGCTCTTCAGAAAATGTTATATCTCCATCCCTATAATTTAAACTAAAGAAATAATCTTGATTTATTATCTTCTTTATTTGATCTTCAATATTTTCAGTTACAATTACTGCGAGCCCATTAGAGATATAGTCAATTATTTTAAACGGTGATGCAGCAACATTTATAATATTATTATCCCGTATAATTATACCAATATCATAATAAGAAAGTTCTTCGTCTAGTCCCTTAGGCGTTACATACTTCAAGCATAAGTTATCAGTTATATTATAAAGATCAGCCAATTCTTTGGCTTTTTTAAAGTTCTCATCAAAAGTAAGTACTGTAAATTCACACGCTTTATTCTCAAAAATAATTTTACTTACTACCTTAAAAACTAAATCTATATTTTGCCATTTAGAAAAGCCTCCAGAATAAACTATTTTTAATTTAGAGTCTCCTCTTGATAAATCACTAAAATTATTACTTGTTATTTTAACATTTGGCAGAATGGTAGAATTGTCCATATTTTTTTGGAGCTTTGGATATTTCATTAAATAGTGTTTTTTCTGATTCTCGCTAAGAAAGATAAAGAAATCAGTATACTTCATGACTTTTGATTCTATAAAATTTAATACAAATTTCTTAAAAATATTTTTGTTTTTATAGTATGACTCTTCAGGTATTATTCCCCTAGGTCTAAATATTAACTTAACGTTGTTGTTTTTATATTGTTTTAAGTGGTAACCATCAATAATATTAAAATACACTATCCCTTTTTCTCCACTGATATTCACAAACTCTTGGAAATCCATGTATTCTACTAAAGAATAATCTTTTAAGTTATTCTCCCATTTCTTATCTACGAATATTTTATCGCACTCAAGGAACGTGATAATTGTCTCCATTTGTCTCACAGATTGTTCCGAGAAGTTATTATTGTATATATATATTCTCATTTACTACCATCCCAAATTAATTTATTAGTAATGTAACAAACTACTGATATGTTAAGATAAGGAGAGACTAAAAAATACAATTTACTTTTTTAATTTTCTATAAAGGCTTTACTAATTTTTCTTTTCTCGACATCTATAAAACTTTTAATTTTTTCAACGTATTCTTCTCTTCTCAACTCAATCTCTCTTCCTTTTTGAACTAATTCATTACCATTGGCTGTCCAAGGCATACCAACATCGTTCATTATACCTGGATTTTTCAACCCCCACTCCTTGTCAAAATAACCCAAAACTGGGGTTCCGGCTGTTAGAGATAAAATCGAAGCATGAAGTCTCATAGCAACTACAAAATGCATATTCCTATAAAACTCACGAATAACATAGGGATCATATTCTTCTATCATTACAGCATTTACATCAACATGATTCATAACAAATTGGGTATACTCTTTGTCCTTTTTAGTTTGAACTACAAAATAAAGTTTATAGTCATCTTTAAATTCTTTTACAAAATTCCTAATTGAATCTGCAAATAGCTGTTTTTTGTTGTCTTTAAAATCTCCTAAATCTCCAATTGTTGTTGAACGTAAAACAATTGCTATGCATTTATTATTAGTTTTCATAATAGAAGAGTATTTTCGTTTGAATTTATCAGATGCCTTTTGTACATCCTTTATAAAAAAGCATGCATCAGTAGATTTAATGAACGGTACCCCTTTAATTTTTTCATTAAGTAATGTGAACGAACTGCTTTCTCTAATAAAAACTTGGTTAAAACTTCCCAATCTATTCTTTAACATACTTAACCCAAACTTGCTGGATTCTGCTGTTGACTGAGGAAGACATATAGTAGGCTTATTTAACTTGCTGGCTAACTTAAAAGGATAAAAAAGTGCCGCTAAACGAGCATAGTCAGTAAAACTATTTCCTCTTAATTGGTTACCACCATTTAGGAAAATTACATCTGCATCTGAAATTATTTTTTTTAGTTGCTTATCATTAGGTGATATTAACTTTATTATTCCATTCATATAGGAAATTAGCTTTTGTTCCTTCGAATTTTCTCTATCAAAAGAAAATAACCCAGGCTTTACCTCTACGTTATTATGATAATATTGAATATACTCTTTGCTCTCTTGATAATCTTCTTGTCCTTTAGCAAATCTAGAAACAAAAGTTACTTTATACCCTAGCTCTTGTAATATTGAGACAGTCCCTAAGCAAATTGCCATATCTCCCGCATTTCTTTTTCCCCATAAATAAAAGACAACAGCTTTCTTCATATCTTCCACTCCAATTTTTTCAAAGCAACTCTATAATTTTCGATTACACTTTCAGCATCAAAGTTGTTTGCATATTTTCTATTATTTTCTGAAATAACTTTCAAAGTCTCTTCATTATTAAAGCAATTTAATAAGATTTCTTTGAATTTTTCTTTATTACCTGTTGGAAATATCCATCCATTATTATTATTAACTACAATCTCAGTATTAAAATTAATATCACTTGCTACTACTACTAAACCAGCTAGATAAGCTTCAATTAATACTGCTGGGAACCCCTCTCCTTTATATTCAGTTGGGAATATAAAAACGTTATACTTCGATAGTGTTGATATTACATCTTCATTAGCTACTACACCCTTGTAATTAATTTGAGGTAGATTCTTTATATTCTCTAAAACATTCATGTCGAAATCTTTACGGATCGGTCCATAAATATCTAGGGTTGCAGTGGGGTAAGTTTCCAAGACTTCTTTAAATACATTTACCATCGTAGCAACTCCCTTAACGTTACGAACGCTAGATAAAAAAACAAATTTCAAGGCCTTAGTATCAAATCTCGGAAGAGGTTTTAGAGTGTCAGTCTCTATTTCTTTGTAGTTAGGCATATAATGAACATTTGTTAATTTTAGTTTTTCTTCTAACTCGTCTTTTAATTTTTTTGTCTCTACAGTAATAACATCAGCTTTTTTTAATGTTTTTTTTATTGTACGTGGGTACTTTAATGCATCTTGTACTATAGTGCCACCAATACATATTGTTGAATAATTAATATTAGGATTAAGAAATTTTTTCATGTTAAGAATAGGATACAAGATAGAACGACCATTTCTACTCACTGCAACAATAATTTGCTTATCTTTGGTCATAATTAAACTAAGAATATTTTTTAGTAGATTACTTTTAACTCTATCATTAGTATTGCTGACTTTAAAGTTAGATTCCCTATCTAAATATTTCATTAATAGTCTATTTTTAATAGCTGGACCGCCATTATCACCTACTGGACCAATAAAAAACGTCATGACTTGCCCTCCATCTTTTCTATACAATGACTTCATTTACATTTCTAATGCATCAGCTATCCTCTTACTTGCAAATCCATCACCATAAGGATTACTGGCCTTGCTCATATTTTTATATTCTGCTTCATCCTCAAGTAATAAATTTAAGGTTTGATAAATAACTTCTTCATCCGTTCCAACTAATTTCAATGTACCAGCCGATACACCTTCAGGTCTCTCTGTTGTATCACGCATAACTAACACTGGCTTCCCTAAGCTAGGGGCTTCTTCCTGAATACCACCACTATCCGTTAGAATTAGATGTGATCTCGACAGAAAGTTATGAAAGTCTAATACTTCAAGGGGTTCAATAATTCTTACTCTGTCACAATTACCTAAGATTTCGTTAGCGGCATCTCTTACTACTGGATTCATATGAATTGGATATATTGCCTTAATATCAGGCTGCTCATCTACAATCCTTTTGATAGCTTTAAACATATTTCTCATTGGTTCGCCAAGATTTTCTCTTCTATGTGCTGTTATCATAATAAGTCTACTATCGGCTGCCCAGTCTAGATGCTCATGAGTGTAATCATCTCTGACCGTTGTTTTTAAAGCATCAATAGCTGTATTCCCAGTTACATAAATAGTAGAAGGATTTTTTCCTTCCTTTAATAAATTTTCTTTCGACACATCTGTTGGTGCAAAGTTATATTTTGCCACTACCCCAACGGCTTGCCGATTAAATTCTTCTGGATAGGGCGAGTAAATATTATACGTTCTTAGTCCAGCCTCTACATGCCCAACAGGGATTTGTAAGTAGAAACAAGCTAAAGTTGTTACAAATGTTGTGGAAGTATCACCATGAACTAATACTACATCTGGCTTAATTTCCTCTAATATATTTTTCATTCTTTCTAAAATACTTATAGTAACATCAAATAATGTCTGTTTAGCTTTCATGATTGAAAGATCAATATCTGGAACAACCTTAAAAGCATCCAATACTTGATCTAACATTTCTCTATGTTGACCTGTAACACAAACAATGGTTTCTATGCTTTGTCTTGTTTTTAGTTCTTTAACCAATGGGCACATCTTAATTGCTTCCGGTCTAGTTCCAAAAACCACCATTATTTTTTCACCCAATTTTACTCACCATCCTTGCATTATAATTTATAGGCACCCTCAAATGTACAAATATTCTTAGTATCAAGAACTAGCTTATTCTTTATAAGGTCCATTTTGTTTTTAATATGCTCGTGTCCGACCATAACAACTAGAATTTCTATCTCATTTAAAAAGTCTTCAAAGTTCATAAATTGATGATCCACAATTCTTTCTTTAACAAATGGATCAAATGCCTTTACGCCAAATGCTAAATGTTCATCCATCCGTTCTAAAAGTTGAAGTGTTGGACTCTCTCTTGTATCATCAACATTCTCTTTATAAGCTAATCCGTAAAGGCCAACTTTAGCTATATCTTTAATCCCATGCTCTCTCATAATATCTCTAACACGTCCTAGTACATGTCTTGGCATGGAATCGTTTATCTTACGTGCCGTTAAAATCAAGTTTGTTAAGTCCGGATAATCACCAACTAAAAACCATGGATCTACTGAAATGCAGTGCCCTCCAACTCCTGGACCGGGTTGTAATATATTAACTCGAGGATGCATGTTAGCAATTCTAGTAATCTCATACACGTCCATATTATCAGTGCGACAAATTTTAGCTAACTCATTTGCAAATGCAATGTTGATATCTCTATATGTGTTCTCAACAACCTTAGACATTTCTGCAGACCGTATGTCAGTTACAACAATTTCTGCTTTACAGAAGTGTGCATACAACCCTTTAATTTTCTCACCCATTTCAAGGTTATCTGCTCCTATAGTCCTTGAATTGCTTTCAAGTTCATAAATCATGTTTCCAGGTATAATCCTCTCAGGAGCATGCATTAAATGTACATCATCTCCGATAACATAACCTCTTTTTTCAATTTCAGGTCGAATATATTTATCTATTGTTCCAGGAGAAATTGTAGATTCGATAATTATCACTGCGCCTTTTTCACAAACATCAAGAACACTATTTACAGCTGATATAACATGCTTAGGGTCAAGTTTCTTACTTTCCTTAATATATGGTGTTGGAACTGCAAGAATATAAGTATGTGTCTTTTGATATTCTGTTGAAAACTCAATGCCCTTAGAACGTGCTGCTTGAAATAGTTCTTGTAACCCATCCTCCTCAAAGGTTAACTTTCCATCATTTAAAGTGTTTACTAGATTTACATTGTAATCTGTACCAACTACTTTAATTCCGCTTTTGGCAAGCATAAGAGCTGTAGGTAATCCAATATAGCCTAGTCCAATAATATTGACCATTAACAATCTTCCTTTCAACTTTTCCGTTCTATACTTTTTCTCTATTCCATAAGGTTTATATAAAATTTCACACTGCACTTTTTATCTTTTATAGGAACTCTAACAAATACACTGTTTATTTCTTCTTTCCTTAAGTAGTATAAACTCCTGTATGATTTCTTTACTTCTACAGCACCTTTTGATTTTATGGTACATATGATTTGACCTTCATGGTACAGTTCAACCCCTGTTAAGATTCTTTTGACTTCACATGGTGTGTGAAAATAAAACTCGCAATGTTCACCATTACCAATAACTTCATCAGTAACCGAATATCCTAATTTATTTTTTTCGATTCTTCTTGTATGTTGATAACCATTCTTTGAAACCATAGTCCCTCTAAAACAATCGCTTTGAAAACTTATATCCTTACGTTCAGTCCAATCTGTTACTAGAAACGCACCTTTTTTATTCATTTGTTCAATATCAGAAACTTTAACTGTATTATGACCTCTCGTTGAGGAAAGGTCTTTACCAAGATCACTTGCATAAGAATAAGTTCCACTATCGCAAATAACATTTAATCCCTTATGCCATAAATCTATATGCAACTGATCCATGTGCGCAGGTCTCGATTTATAATTCTGCAAACAAGTCATTAAAAAACCACCTTCATGGCGGTAACTATAGAATCCAGAATCATTAAAAACAGCAGTTTCTCTTTCTATCTTTTCAAGAGGATATTCTCTTTTATCTCCAAACCACAATAGTTCTTCATCATACTCTCCAGTTTCATAGAGCCTTTTTCCTTCAACCAATGCATATACCGTGTTTAATACGGGACGAAAATCACGATACCCACATGAAGTTACTGGGAATATAAGCGCTCCGTCATTCGATCCATAGTTCGGGACATCTCCATCATCATTTTGAACTTGGTATAACAAAATAACACTATTTTTAATTCTTTCGATTTCATTTATATAGAACTGAGTTTTTTCACTCATTTTATATACACATTCAATAACCTGAAGGGTGAATCTATGATAATTAAATGAGAATTGGGTAAAGCCCCCATCAGGTTCAAATTGATTAATGATTTCTTTATCGAGCAATTCGTAGGCCTTCTTAACAGCTTCTGTGTTTTCACAACACCATGCCCCAACAATTAAACCACAAATCTCCGAAAATGTATGATTATTTTTAATACATTTATGGGCATAGAAAAAGTTTGATAAAACTTTTTTATAGCACACTTCCACTAGTTTTATTACATTCTCTTCATCTGAAGTTGATGTAAGTCCACAATTTTTAAATACTGTATAAGCTATAAGAGTATTTATCATTCTTAGTGTACATTCTTGTCCACATTTAAAATTAGCTCCGTATGGATAAGGATTGTTTTCTAACCAATCCTTTAACTGGTTTGAAAATGCAGTATAGTATTTTTGATCACCTGTTAACAAATAAGCTCTAACAAAGTAGAAAAAATGTGTTAACCGTGATGCCTCCCAAACAACTTTAATATCACCTAATTCTTTATCAAAGTCAGGTAACTCATACCATTTAACATCTTTCTTACTCTCAGCTCTAGTAAGCGGATTATAATGCCAGTTAATAGGGTTTCCGTAGTCTAGTTCAATTGAAGAAAAGCCAGTAACAATTCCGTCAATGGCTTTATCAGCAACTAATACTATTTCTGTTTTTTTCTCTTCTGTTAACTCATCTAAAAAACTCTTTATCGATGGAACATCAAATTCAAATAAGTCGATTCTTTTTACTTGTACTCTTTTTTCAAAGATATTTTCTGTAGCAGGAATTACAGACATCATCTTTAATTTCGCTGAATACAACGAACGATTAATTGTCCATTTTAATCCATATTCAGTTAATAGCGAGTTAATTTCTTTTATCATGATCTTAAATTCTCCGTTACTGAAATTAAATTTTTAGTTAAGACTTTATAATCATAATGTTCCGCACCATTCTTAGCATTTTGACTTATCCTATTGTAGGTTTCTTTGGGCATTTCATAGATACGCATAATAGCGTTAGCCAATTCATCAGGTGTATCTTTTTCTAATGACAACCCACACTCATACCTCTCCAAAGGACAATAACCCATTTTCACAGTAGAAATAATAGGTTTTCCTGACGCCATGTATTCAAACAATTTGTTTGAACTGTTGCCTCTAGTCCAATTATATTTTGTTTGTGAATAATTCAATATATTTACTGAGGATTTACTCAGTACGTAAGGCATAAACTTTTTATCTACATACCCCTTCATTTTAACGTTAGTCAATCCTTCGTCAGTAACACGTTGCTTTAACATTGCTAACTGATTACCATCACCATATATTAAAAATTGAATATTTTTTTGATCTTTCAATAACTTTGCAGCATCTAGGATATTTCCCACATTATTAATGTGACGTATGGCTCCCGTGTAGACTACATTAAACTTCCCACTCATTAAGTCTTGATCTTCTAAAGCATTATTATCAATTTGTCTATTAAACGTTTCAATATTTACACCATTATTTATATAATGACATTTATCGAGATCAATATCTCCACCTTGTACTGTAGTCCATTTTCTATCTTTAAGGTAATCCGTGTCGCCTTCTTTCAAGAAAACTAATGCGTCTGCATTTTTATAGATCCAATGTTCTCCAGCTATTAGTAACCTTCCTAAGGGGGTACTTTCCTTTGTTTTTCCAAAAGCAAATATTGCCTCTGGCCATAAATCTCGCACCTCGCAAACACAAGGAACACTAAGCTTCTTTGAAATCTTAATGCCTGCAATCATAGCTAATGGATGAGGAGATGATGCAATAATTAAATCAGGCTTACCATATTGTTTAGAATAGCTTTTTGCAACACTGTGTAGATTTTTATAATAAGCTGCCATATTCTTCACTCTTGCCAATGTGTTTTTTGAAGAAGATGGAGTCTTCACAAATACAAAAGAAACATCTGAATGGTCTTCTACGGTAAAAGGTTTACCATCATTGATTAAATTAATATCTGAAAAGTGAAGGTATGATGCTGCAAATACTGTAGTCTTATAGTTTTCTGAATTCATATTTATTGCAAAGTTGTATGGTCTCGTAAAACCATTCATTGTTGGCGGCGTTGCATAATGATGAAAAACCCAAATATTTTTATTACTGTTTATTTCCCCCATAAATTTAATCACCTATATTCTTTCCTGTAGCTATAATCGATTCTTCAAATGATACTGTCTCGTATTCTATAATCTCACCGTTCATCACGGTACTTGGACTTCCAGCCATCTCTTTATCATAAACAAAAGAGCCAAAGACCTTCCTAAATGTCTCTGACTGTTTAAGGCCTTTTGAAACAGCCCAATTGAAAATGCTTGTTACTTTTAAGGTTTTCCCATGAGCTTCTGCAATAGCTTTTACTAACTCGGTCGTATTAACATAATCCTTATTTTGAGGAAAATATAACCCACCGACTTGATGATCGATTAATACTCGTATGAATTCAGATAAATTATCTATATATATCATGCTACGCTCATTATCAATGTTAGGAAAGAAAGGTGCTTTTAAAGCCAAGGTTGCAAGTCTGGTATAGTTGCCTGGACAATTCCTTCCATATACAATTGGTGGTCTTAAGATTGCAATGAGAAAGCCCTGATCCCCTAGTTTTTCAAGGAGTTGCTCAGCTTCATATTTTGACTTGGCATAAGGTGTCTTTGGTACAGGAATAGTGCTATTTGTTATGTGTCCTGTCTCAGTACCATAAACTCCCATCGTACTTAAAAATATAAACTGTTTTACTCCTTCTTTTTTGGCTTTCTTAGCCAACTCTAAAGTGAGATCCCTATTCACTTTATAATAATGATCCGTTTCATTTTCTTTAACATGAACAATTGCAGCAGTGTGAAAGACTACATCATAACCTTTAAATGAGTGTCCTTTCCACCGTTCGTCTCGCAAACTAATTGACTCTACTATATATTTATCAGGATATTGCGAAACCCATTTTTTAAACGACGTACCTATATAACTATTAACACCAGTTACAAGTACTTTTTTCATTTTGAAACAGTCTCCTCTTTAGTAGCCGCTACCTCTTTAGTTCCATGATTAATATCAATTAAGTACTTGTTAACGTATCTATCTTCGCCTAATAAAACAACGCCAACAGTTCTCAAGATTATTTTAATATCTAGCCAAACACTAAAATTTTCTACATAATAAATATCAAACTTGTATCTATCTTCTAAGGAAAGATAAATATTGCCACTCACTTGTGCTAAACCTGTCATACCCGGACTCATGTTAAGTCTTTTTGAAATTACATCATCATAATCTGCAAGGGATGCAATCCTTTCAGGTCTCGGACCAACTAAACTCATTTCACCCTTTAACACATTTAGTACTTGAGGGATTTCATCTATCTTTGTTCTTCTAAGCAGTTTTCCAATTGTAGTGACACGATCATCGTCTGTCGTTACTTCTTGACCCTTAACCATCTTCTCTGATCCTGGCTTCATCGTACGAAATTTATAAACTTTAAAGATTTCTTTGTTTAGTCCAGGGCGATCTTGTAAGAAAAGTACAGGCCCTTTAGAAGTGACCTTTATCAATATAGCTACCGTAATCCACAGTGGTAAAAATACTAAAAGTACTATTAAGGAAGCCGCAATATCAATTATACGTTTTATATAACTTTGTAACTTTTTTCCTGACATTACGATCCCTCAACTTCATAATCAATAGGAATTAAATACCCATCACTAAGTTTTATTCCACCATCGTTTTTATCTGTTTTTGCTGACCATATTCTAATTATGCTATTTCCATCATTATAAAAGGCTCCTGGATACGGGTGTGTAACAGCTCTGATCAATTTATCAGCTTCGTCCATAGTCATGCTACTTAAAATCTCACCATCCTCTGGCTTCCTCCCCGACCATTCAGTAGCATCCGTGTCATTTTGCTTTGTAAGTGTAATATTATTATTTACGATATCATCCCAATGATTTCCGATAAGAGTAATGTGCATATCGTCCACATTTTGATAAAGCTCAGTTGCTGTAGTATTCTGGTCTAATATAATAACCCCTTGACCAATAATATCCCCTGTATCGACACCTTCATCCAACTTAAACATAGTTACACCTGTTTCTTTCAACCCTTTAATAATAGCCCAAGGTATTGCCGCTCTTCCTCTTCCAACTGGCAATAAAGTAGGGTGCATACCGATGCAACCATACGTAGGTGTTTCCAGTACTTCTTTCTTAGCAATTTGGGACCAACCAATAATAAACAGCCAATCAATTTGGTGTTCTTTTAAAGCACTAAGAACCTCTTGATCGTTGATATTATCAATTTTCAAGAGGGGGGCATTTTGTTCGTTTGCAATTTCATCTAAATAAATTCTTCCAGACTTATTCTTCGCTTTTTCATCTTTAAGAGTAATTATTAAATCAAGACTCCCACCAATACGGTATATTTCTTCAATACAACTTAGTCCTAATTGTACACAAGTTGCAAATGCAATTTTTTTCTTCACCTTATCTCATCCTCTCTAATTCTAGAATCCCCGTCTAAATACACTTTCAAAAGCCTCAGCATAAACCATCCCTGCTTGTCCACCACGGTAAGCAGCTAAGCCTTTGATTGCCTCATTACTTCTAGGATGAGGATAATCTCTCATTACTCCACGATACCGTGCTAGAGCTTCTATCTTTTTATCAACACTGTCTTCACCAACTTCAATAAAAGTGTTTGGTGAAAATTGATTCATTGTTTTATTTAGTCCCCATTCTGTAGATGATGGTACTTCCATAAAGAGTAGTTCTTTTAAAGGTTTAACATCACTTCTTCGTTGGAATAACCTTGATGCCGCTTGGCAAGCCAGAGAAGTGTGTAAGTGATCGTTATTTAAATCCGCTGGATGATGTGTAAAAATTACATCCGCACCAGTTTCAATAATTGCATTTTCAATAAACTGTACAAGTTTTAAATGTGGGACCATGTTAAACCCAATGTTCGGAAATTCACCAGTAATGACTCTATCAACACCTAAAATATTCATTGAACTATTTACATCTTCATTTAATTCTTCAGTACTTGGTCTAAAATTTCTAGCATTAACATCACCTGAAAGGATACAGACATTTACGGAATGCCCTTCCTGCGCTAACTTATACATTGTAGCACCTGCTCCTAAAACTTCATCATCTGGATGTGCAATAACAACTAAATATGACATAACATTTACCTCGCTTATGTTTTTAATCTCTATGCTTTAATAATTTCTTAGTAACTTAGTACTTAATTAAAACTCATTCCAACCAACTACTAACCCACTAAATCTTATCTGATACCCACCTCATAACATCTATTCAACCACGATGTTCTCACTTTCACACAACTTCAACCATGTTTCTCCCTATTAAACCACCATTCAATCAAACCTTAAAAAACTACTAAAAACACTCGTAACCCTTATCCCCCAAGGCTTCCATCACCTTATATGATTACAATAATCACTCCCGCACCACATCACAAAAAACGGAACCGCTCCACCTTCCACATCATTATCACCGCCTCTTGGATGCACACGACATTGAACTTTTCGATCACCATGGCTGATATTGCCATTATCAGGACATAAACCTTCCCGATAGTCTTGTAGATAAACACAGACGGAACTGCGGTTGCTCCTTAGATAGCCAATATGGCAAGTACAACTATCGTTTCCACAAAAGGTAAACCCACGATTAAGGTTTTTCTATCTCTGTTTGTGCACACGTAATAGTACCTCCAAATGTTACAGCATAAACTCGCTATCAAGGGAGCAACCGCAAAAACCTGCGCCTTTCACAAATCAATTTATTAGTTTCACTTCAACTACATTTTTACCTTCTCACTACTAATAACAGCTTCCAAAAAATCAATTAATTCATTTTTAAGAGCTTCATCCTTCATAGCAAATTCAACGGTCGTCTTCACAAATCCCATCTTTTCTCCAACATCATGCCTTGTTCCTTCAAAATCATAGGCAAACACACGCTGAATTTCGTTTAACTTCTGAATGGCATCGGTTAGTTGAATTTCTCCGCCTGCTCCTTTTTCCTGTTGGTCGAGAAACATGAAAATTTCAGGTGTTAAAATGTATCTTCCCATAATCGCAAGGTTTGACGGTGCTGCTCCTTGAGGTGGCTTTTCTACGAACTGGTTGACACTATGCCTTCTTCCTAGCTGTTCGATTGGGTCTACAATTCCATAACGATGTGTATCACTGTCTGGAACCGTTTGTACGCCTATGACTGATGACAATGTTTGTTCATATTGCCCTATTAGTTGTTTTAAACAAGGTTCTTCAGCTTCAACGATATCGTCACCTAGCAATACAGCAAAAGGCTCGTCTCCGATAAACTTCCGTGCACACCAGACAGCATGTCCTAACCCTTTAGGCTCCTTTTGGCGGATGTAATGAATATCTACCATTTTTGAAGAATATTGTACTTTCTCCAGTAGATCCGTTTTCCCTTTTTCAAACAAGTTTTGCTCCAGCTCAAAGGCATGGTCAAAATGATCTTCAATCGCTCGCTTGCCTTTTCCGGTTACAATAATAATATCTTCAATTCCTGACTTAACTGCTTCTTCTACAATATATTGAATCGTTGGTTTATCGACAATCGGTAACATTTCTTTTGGCATGGCTTTTGTAGCGGGGAGAAATCTAGTTCCCAACCCAGCCGCTGGTATAATCGCCTTCTTTATTTTTTGCATAAACACCTTCACCCTTTTCTGTTAGAATCAAATAACGACAGCTACTTAACCAAACTTAACGATTTGGCTGTCGTTAATCTAAAATGAGCGATATCTAATGTTCTTTCACGTAAGTTCGTTTTTGGATAACTTTCAAATTGATGAATGAGCTCATATACAACGTCTACATTCACACTTGGCGTCTTCCCTCGATAAATCATCGGATATATTTGCTCGTCATGAACCTCGTCTTTCCCGAGCAGCTCCTCAAACAGCTTTTCACCCGGTCTCATTCCGGAGTACTTAATTTCAATCTCGTCCTCTGAAAAGCCGGATAATCGAATTAAGTTCTTTGCTAAATCGACAATCTTAACTGGCTCTCCCATATCTAGGACAAAAACCTCTCCACCTTCTGCAAGAGATCCAGCTTGAAGGACTAACCTCGAAGCCTCCGGAATGGTCATAAAATACCGCGTCATTTCTGGATCAGTAACAGTCACAGGACCACCAGCTTCAATCTGCTTTTTAAAAAGCGGAATGACACTTCCCCTACTACCGAGAACATTACCAAAACGCACAGCAACAAATTTGGTCTCACTAACCATGTCCATATGCTGTACGACCATTTCCGCAATGCGCTTTGTCGCTCCCATGACGCTCGTAGGGTTAACGGCTTTATCAGTGGAGACCATGACGAATGACGCAACTCCTGCTTCATCCGCTGCTACAGCGGTATTTTTCGTACCAATGACGTTGTTTTTAACGGCCTCATGTGGGTTTTTCTCCATTAATGGCACGTGCTTATGGGCAGCTGCATGATAGACAACATTAGGGTAATATTTTTTCATGACTGATTTTATACGGATTGCGTCTTGTACGTCGGCGATTTCAGTCTCTAATTGGATATGTGGAAACGTTCCTTTCAGTTCCATTTCGATACTGTAAATGCTATTTTCACCATGCCCTACCAAAATAAGCTTTTCTGGCTCAAATGCACAAACTTGTCGACAGATTTCCGAACCAATCGAGCCACCTGCACCCGTTACCAGTACTGTACTTCCCGTTAGCTTTTGACCGATCTGTTTTGTGTCAAGCTCTACCGGTTCTCGTCCTAAAAGGTCCTCCACCTGTACATCACGGATTTGATTTACAGATACACGTCCAGACATAATATCCTCAACAGAAGGCATAATTTGCGTTTTCACTTTTGTTTTTGAGCATTCTGTGAAAATTTGATTCAGCTCTGACTTTGTCATGGATGGAATCGCAATTATAACGTGTTCAATATTCTTTGATTTAACGACTTCTCCAATATCCTTTGTACGCCCAATAACCGGAATCGACATGATTTCTAAATTTTGCTTAGTAAAATCATCATCAATAAAAGCAACCGGATAAAGCTCCGATCTTTCACTGTTCATCAGCTGGCGTGCAACAAGTGACCCTCCGTTACCGGCACCAATAATTAAGGTTCGCTTTTTATCTTTATTTCCTTTCATCTTCGCATCCCGGTACATTCTCCAAGAAAACCTTGATGCACCGATTAACAGAATATGTAGCATCCACGTAACGAGTAACGTTCTTGCAAAGACCGTTTGATAGCCAATTAATTGAATAACCCCCACAGCTGCAACAGAAAGACTTACAGCTGCAAAAATAGCCAAAAGCTCTTGAATACTCGCATATTGCCATACTCTTTTATAAAGTTTAAATAGATGTGCAAAAACATGATGGGCAATAAATAAAGCGATTGAGCTTACGATAATTGCAGTAGGAAACATATTCGTCGTCGAGACGAGCAACCAATAACCAAAATAAATAGAAAAAACTACGATTAATGAATCAACACTCACTAAAAGGCCTAACCGTTGTTTATAACCCAAAGAAATCCCCCCTTATATACTTCAATCTTTCTAAGAACACTAAACGATGGATCGTTTCGTCCCGATATAAACGACATCATCGTTTAACGCTCTATGTCTTTTCTCACAAATTCTTTCATTACGGACATACACACTTATAGATAAACGATATATTTAACATAGTAAAAACAGGCATTAAACCCACCCTCACACCCCACCGATGACAACGAGCGTCTAAGGTTGTCCACTTTAAGGAACCAACCCACAGCGTGGCCGAGTACCTCCGTTGATATAGGTGAGGAGGCATTACCTAATTTTAAAGAAATTGAAACGTTATTGTAATATATCTCGTTTATAATATAAGTAGACTAGAATTAGTGTAGCTATTTTCTAGCATTAAGCCAGAAAAGCTGTTACAAACAAGTCCAATTCTTCTTTGTGCACTTGCTTAATATAGTAATTTGCTTTAACAAAAAACCGCATAGCGGTCTTTTGTTAAAGCAGTTTCCTAAAAGATTATTCCTTTTTAATAAGATAAGTTCTTCGCTCGAATTTCGCTACAGGCGGACGCTTTCCGCGGGCAACGCTTCAGCCTCCTCGGGGAAACCACCCTGCGGGGTCTTCAGCTGTTGCTTTTCCCGCTGGAGTCGCCGCCTTTCGCTCTTTCGTTTTATAAATCAATAACGACAATCTATGCGAAAAGTGCTTTTATAAAGAAAGCTTTAGTTGCGCTTATACTTTATTCCTTTAGAGAAATTAAATTTTCTTAAAGTATTAGAAAAGCGCATGGCGCCTGGTGCTAGACACCGAAACGTAGATTTATATATTTGCTTAATTCTTAAAACAACCCAAAAAACTTCTTCTGTTTCACCTTATTTGGTGGTTCAATCATCACTTGTTGATTTTCAATAACCAATTCTGCATTCTCTTGAAACAGATAGACTGTGTCAATGCCAAACTCTTGTTCAATCTGTTCATAAGCTTCTCTCATGTTAAAAGGCCGCTTCACGGTGTCATGGGCATCACTTGCAACAAAGTGAGTCAAGTTCGCCTCGATTAGCTCTTCAGAGAACTTCTTGATCTTTTTCCCAAACTTTCCTGCAACACTTCCAGCTGTTACTTGTGTTAACGTTCCGTTTTTAACAAGTTCATAGAGTCGATCTGGGTGTTTCATAATTTCTTGGTTTCGTTCTGGGTGAACGATGATCGGCTGCATGCCTTCTAGCTGGATGTCAAATAACAGTTGTTTTGTAAATCTTGGAATATGTGATGACGGAAGTTCAATAAAAAGATACTTGCTCTCGTTAAGAGGCAGTATCTCTCCATTGTGAAAATCACCGATCAGTTCGCCATAGATACGATTTTCCTGGCCGGGTAATACTTCAAGGTTAATATCCACTTCGTTTAATGTGTGATTCAAAGTATTAACAGCTTCGATTATCGTAGATTTCTTGTTTTCATATTTGTTATTTTTATGATGTGGTGTCGCTACGATTTTAGTTATCCCCTCAGCAACTGCCATTTCAGCTAATGTAATAGCTTCGGCTTCGCTTGAGGAGCCGTCATCTATATTTGGTAATATATGTGAGTGGAGATCAATCATAGATGAAAGACCCCTTTCTTTATATTATGTGGGTTAAAGGAACTAGATGACCATCTATGATTATACTATATTTCGACCAGAATAGGGGAATTGTGCTAGAAATTTACTTGGATTATAATATGAAAGTTTTGGGTTTTATTTTTCGGCATAATAATAGTAATAATTCGTTTCTTTCATGTCACGGTCATTTAATACGGCACCTAGAATATTCGCATTGGCTTTCTTTAGCGAGTCAACCGCCTTCTTACCAGCGTCTTCTTCTGTTTTTCCACTACGTACGACTAAAATAACGCCATCACATTGATTCGATAAAATTTGCGGATCTGTTACGACATTCACTGGAGGAGCGTCTAGTAAAATGTAATCATAGGTGTCTTTCACTTTACTTAATAGGTCTTTCATCGCTTTTGAACCGGCTAATTCACTCGGATTCGGTGGTACCGGGCCTGAAGGCAGTACTTCTAAAAACGGAACGGGTGTCTCAATAACCGCTTCTTCAAAGCTGCTTTGTCTTGTTAATACATTTGTGAGCCCCATTTGATTCGGTAGCTGAAACGTAAAGTGAACAGTCGGTTTTCTTAAGTCTGAATCAATGAGTAGAACACGCTTTTGCTGTTGCGCGAGAACAACACCAAGGTTGGCAATTGCGGTTGACTTGCCTTCACCAGGTGTAGAAGAAGTGATCATAATCGTGCGTATTTCTTTATCGACACTTGCAAACTGAATATTTGTACGTAACGTCCGGAATTGCTCAGCTGCAGGTGATTTCGGATCGTATTGGGTAATGAGACTTCTTTGTTTATCCGTTAGCTGATTTTTTTTATTTTTTCTACGCGCCAATATTCTCACGTCCATTTCTTGTTCGTCTCGTATGTGAGAGCTGTTTCGATGCTGCTTTACTCTGGTCAATCGTTGGGATTGTAGCAATGACTGGAATACCTAACGCATCTTCCAAATCATCTTCTGACTTAATCGTGTTATCCAAGAACTCAAGTAAGAATGCAAGTCCGACAGCAGACATAAGTCCTACTACAAAGGCAATCGCCATGTTGAGTGTCGGGTTCGGGCTAACTGGAGAAGGATTTTCTGAAAGCTCTGCTGCTGACAAAATCGAGACGTTGTCGACGTTCATAATGTCTACGATATCCTCTTGAAATACGAGTGCAATCGTGTTCGCAATTTGCACAGCCATAGCCGGATTCTCATCTTCTACCTGGATCGAAACGACTTGGGAATCGCCATCACTACCTACGGAAATCTGGTTTCTTAATGAATTGAAAGATCTTTCTAATGACAGTTCATCCAATACTGGGTCTAAAATACGTGGAGAAGTAATAATGACGTTATATGTATTGATAAGGTCTAAGTTGGTTCTTAGCTCTCCCGAAGTATAGGCTTGTCCTTCTTCATTGGACTGGTTAACAAGTAGTTGCGTTGACGTTTGGTACATTGGCGTTAATAAAAAGTATGAAATAATGCCACTTACTGCAACTGCGACTAAAGTAATAGCAACGATTAAACCGAGTCGTTTCTTTACCGTTTGAAATATATCTTTTAAACTAATCGTTTCTTCCATATAGATCCTCCTGTAATGGATGTTAATTTCTGTCTGTGCACACTTAGTCTATGCTATCTGATTATGACGAAATTGTAAATATATTGGTGAAAAAAGGCGCTTGTTTTTTTACCAAAAGTGGGAATTGTAAAACTTTACGAAACATTATATACTAAAATTTAGAAAACACTTTAGAGATTAGGAGAAATTGCTCATATGAAAAAATTCTTATTAATTAGTGGCCTTATTGTTTTTATTCTTGTTGGTTCCATCGCAGGCTATGGTTTTTATATGTATAAAAGCGTTCAAGATACCGTCGATAATCGCATGCATGTTTCGAGTGACCGAGAAAAGTCGGAGAGGCGCGAGCTTGAGGTTGACATTGAAGAACAAGAACCTCTTTCCTTCCTATTATTAGGCGTCGACACCGATGATAATCGCACGGATAGCGGCCGCACAGATACGCTCATGGTCGTCACAGTGAACCCAGCAGACGAGTCGATGAAAATGTTGAGTATCCCTCGAGATACGCGCACAGAAATGGTCGGACGCGGGGTTGATGACAAAATCAATCACGCATATGCGTTCGGCGGAGCAGATATGGCGATGGCCACTGTCGAGAACTTCCTTGATATTCCAATCGATTACTTTATGACCATTAATATGGATGGCTTTAAAGATATCGTCGATGCCCTCGGCGGTGTGACGGTGGAGAATACCTTTGCGTTCAACCAAAGTGGACATCAGTTTGCAGAAGGTCCGATTGAGCTAGGTGGAGATGAAGCTTTAGCCTACACTCGGATGAGAAAAAATGACCCACGCGGCGACCTCGGGCGTAACGAACGCCAAAGAGAAGTGGTCGATGCGATCATTAACGAAGGCGCTCAATTCTCATCTGTTACAAAAGCAGGCGAGATTCTTGATGCGCTAGGGAATAACGTGAGTACCGATCTATCGTTTGATAAAATGGTCACAATCCAATCAAACTACCGCAGCGCGCGTCACAACTCAGAGACGTTGGAGATTGACGGATCGGGCAGCAGAATCGATAACATCTATTATTACATCGTGAGCGAGGACGAACGCTCGAGAGTGTCAGGTGAATTGCGCACCCACCTTGGCTTGGACGATGATGAGCAAGTTGTGATGAATGAGGATGAAGACGAAGAGTCATAAAAAAACGGTGAAGAAGCAGCTCCTATGTGGGCTGCTTTTTTGTGTGTTCATTTTAGGTTCTAGTAGACGGGGGATATTTTAGTAAATGTTGTTCGTTGGCTAGAATCTGAGCTCAGTTGACTACAAAAGCGGATTTTGGACTAGTAAAGAAGCCGATTTGACTAGAAAACACAGCTCTTTGACTAGAAAGTGGCGCTTGTTGACTAGAGCTCTTCTCTGCTATATTGACTCCCTAACCGTTCTCGGAGGAGCGTCCTCCTCCCAAGGGCAAAAACCAGTAAAACGTGGGAGTTGACTAGTATTTGAGTTCCGTTGACTAGAAGTGTCGCTCGTTTACTAGAGCTCATCTCGGTTTTATTGGGAGCTCCGAGATTCAGATTTGCTCTCCTTTTCAACTAGGGAAAGCAGGGTACCGGCTGAGCGGCTTTCTTTTCCAGCAACGAGAGGGATAGGGTCTGGATTTTTCTGGCAAGCCAATCTTCTTTTTCAGGTCAGCTTGCCTTCTTTCCTGTTTTACGAATCGCTTACTACGAGCGACGATTCTTCGTTGTGATTTGCAAAGTAGTGGTCTACCATGTGTTGTTCGTTTTCTGTTAGTTGTGCGTCGTGTTTGAAGCCGGCCATGAAGATAAAGACGGCGCTGAGAAAGAGTAGGGATCCGTATTTTGCTAGGGCTTGGGTTACTGTTTTCATTGTCTATTCGCTCCCCTCTCGGTGTTCGTTGGCTTGTTTACTGTAAGGTTCGTTTGTGTCGGCGACTTGCCATGTGCCTCCGCGGCGTGAGTCTGCTCCGCCATGTAATAGGTTTAAGCTGCGGTCGATTTTTAGTGCTTGGATTCCGCCGAAGAACATGTCTCCGCTCGTTTTTCGTGCTAGCCACGGGATGTCACCGTAGTGCATGACTTCTTGTTCGAGCTCATCCACCCATGATGATGGGTAGTACATATCTACAAAAACACCGTGCTCACCGGTTCGATCTAATCGGTTATCGTAGTGAAAACGCGGTTGATTGATGGCCCCTTCAAGTGAGTAAGGTTCACCCCAGACTTCTTGGTGGATCAGCGTTTGGGCAATCATGTTTGGGATTCGTGCTCCTCCTGGTGAACCAATGCCTAATACAGAGCGGTCTTCATCGATGACAATGGTCGGTGTTAAAAAGCTACGCGGACGTTTTCCGGGTGCGTAACCGTTGATTGAACCTTCTGAAGGGTTAAAGTTGCTCAATTGGTCGTTTAGGAAAAAGCCGCCGTAATAGTCTCCGGAACCGAAAAAGTTACTGAGTGTATGGGTTGCGGAGATCATATGACCTGCTTGATCGACAATCACAAAGTGCGTCGTGTTGTTATGGTCTCGTTCTGTTGCGGGTGAATCATCGACTTCTCCTTTAGGATTTTCGTTAAGGGCATACTCTACTAACCTTTCAATATGATCATCAGAAATCATTTGATCAAGCTGTACTTGAATATCATAGGGAGACTGTTGTGTATCCGGATCGGCTATGTATTGTAACCGCTCGTTGTATGCTTGTACTTGCAAAAGCGTCAGCTGTTCTGTATAGGACAAATAGTTTTCTTTTTCCCCCTCGTTATTACCAAAGTCGAGGTACTCTGAGCCTTTTAACAATTGCAGGAGTGTTGGTCCTGCTAGAGGGGCTGGTGCTGTATAGACTTTGTTGCCGCGGTACTCGCCTACGACCGGCTCTTTTTCATTCATTTCATACAAATCAAAGTCTTGCTGTGTGAGCATCGGATACTTTTCTTGCATAGCCTGAGCCAGTTCAGTTTTGAAGTAGGCTTCTGGTCCGATTTGCTGGATCGCCTCAATCGTTTGTGCCAGCTCTTCTTGAATGAGCATATCACCTTGTTGCTTCGGCTGACCGTCTGTAAAGAAGTGTCCTACCTCTCCTAGGTTCATTCGGTAACTGGCTGGTGCTAACCGCCCTGCCAAAAATGAATCGATCTCAATTCCTTCACGGGCATACTCTTTTGCTGGCTGAATGAGCTCAGCAAACGTAAACGTTCCGGATCCGTAGTGCTCGTACTGATGATGGACGCCCATTAAAAACCCTGGAACGCCGAAGTTACTGTCGTATTGTTCGTGGCTTGCTACAGCGGGTGCGACTTCTCGGTAGTCATAGTACCGAACGCGATCGTCAGGGGTATAGTAGAGAAGCGCTCCTCCCCCACCAATTCCTGAGCCATAAGGTTCAACTACGTTTAACATAAAGGAAAGCGTCACAAACGCGTCTGCTACGTTTCCTCCTGCTTCTAATATCTTCATCGTTTCATGGACGGCTAATGGGTGGGCTGCACTCACGCCATATGCATCTTGAATACCAATGTCGCTTTTGACTTCAACATTTGCCTGTAATGATTCTTTCGTTGGAAATTCGATTTCCAGAAAGGCAGCGATCGCAAATACAACAATCATGATTACTCCGATAATATTTGTAAAAAATCTAAGACGCATCGTATCGATCCTCCTATCTTCACTCGTCGGCTAATGAGCCAAAACATGCTCGTGATCGAGTAAAATTCGCATTCGATCGTGATCCCGCTCAATTTCAAATGTATCTGGAAGTTCTTTCGAAAGCATCCTGTATATCCGCTCGCGTTGCAGTTTGTGAACCCAACCGTTCGCTGGTTTAGGTTGTCCTTCGCGTATCGACATCGGGACGAATTCTAGAACGGCTTTCCCATCGTCATAGAGTTTATATTGAGTGACGAGGGAGTCAGATGTTCTCGACCACCCTTGATCCGACGTAAAGTTGCCGACACTGTATAAAATAATCGTGTCATCGTAAATTTCAACAGGACTGATGACGTGCGGATAATGACCGACAATGATATCAGCTCCTAAGTCAGCGATTCGATGAGCGATTTCCCGCTGTCTTGAGTGGACAGAGCTGTCAAAGTTTTCTCCCCAATGCGCGTGAACAATGAGGAGGTCAGCGGCTGTTCTTGCTTCCTCAACGGCAACGAACACATCTTGCAGTCGGCGTGTCGTTAACACTCCGGCACGATCGTCGTCAGCTGCGTAGTTTGGCGCATAGATATCCGTAAACCCAAGCGTTGCGATCGTAAGCTCTCCCACTTCCGTTATGTGAGGCTCTTGAGCTTCGTTTAATCTGCTCCCCGCCCCTATAATCGGCAGCTCATCGTAGTGTTCAAATACTTCCAATGTGTTATGAAACCCAAACAGGTCGTAGTCAAATTGATTGTTATTTGCAAGAGATACATTCGTAAAATTGTGGCGAATGAGCGACCGAATGCTTTCATAGGACGTTTCAAAAGGGTACGCTTTGCTTTCATTTTCGCGTATCCCATCTAAAATCTCTTCTCCTCCCATGCCTAACGGACGATCTGTAATGGTTTGTTTGAAATTACCAGTCACATAATCCGAGCTTTCAAGGTAAGGGGTAACGTATGTAAAAAGATCATCATATCCTTTTCGTTCTGTCACTTCATTCATATACCTTCCAAACATTAGATCACCTAGTAGCGTAGCGGTTACCAACGTTTCTTCCTCTTCGACCTCAGGGACTTGAGCAAACGAAATCAACTGCCCACTTACGAGTATCAAGCCTAGAATAAATAGCATGATCAGCGCATGGAAGTCCGCTCTTTTTTTATGACGCTTCGTCAGACTTAATAATCTCTCTTTATACGTATACCTTCTTTTTTTCCGAGTCATTTGCATATCGCACCTTCTATTAAATCATGTAATAAAGGGTCATAATGAGAAATGTTAATCCGCTTAAGACCATCGTGCTCGTTGTTGTAATGAGTACTCCTTGTTTTTCAAATGAGTTCGCAATGAGGCCAGGGACAATGACCCCGATCCCTCTTAGTTCATAAATTTCAAAAGGAAAGACTGGGTAAAAATAGTCAAAGGCGAGCTTCATAACGACACCTGTAAGTAGCATGACCGCGAATTTTCGCCTTCCGTATAAAATCGTAAACTTTGAAAAGACGTGAACGACGAGAAAGTAGATGGCACAGCTAATAAAAAAGATCGATACGATAAAGAACGGCTGGTCAAAGATAAGGGCCAAGTAACCGGGAACGATAATGCCAGCCGGGAGGGCCCCTGCTTTTTCTGCATATATCAAACTTAAAACAATGCCTACAACTAATGTGATATATAAATCTGCACCAAACAACGCGTTATCCTCCTATTAAAACAGCAGCTCGATTTTGTTTCTCCTCGATTTTTTCGAGTAAAGGTTCAGCAGCTCCGTGGATATTTCCAACACCATAAATAGTAGAACGGTCAATGTATTTTTCTAACGTTTCATAGATTTGTTGAGTACTTTTTCCTTCCATATTAAGATAGCGGTTTGCTCGAATGATACCGAATTGATACGCTTCCTCGATCGGATCGGTCAATTCTCCAATGACAATCAGAGTGGCGATCTCCATTTCCGGTAACACGTCACGGGCAAATTGCTCCGTGCGATCAACACGGTCTCTGCGGCAGTTCATAATGACGATCGGCTCCTCTGACGGATAGCCGAGTGCTTTAATCCGCTCCCAAATGGCCAAAGTGGATGATGCATCATTTGCGGCAAATCCATTAAAAAAGAACGATGGCGCCCTTTCTTCTCCTAGCTTCATAATTCGCATTGCGCCTGGATCAACAGGTGCGTGTAACATCCCGTGTTTCGCGATTTCTTCATCAATATTAAGTGCCTTCGCAACCCCTAACGCAAGCGCGGCATTATCAGGAAACACCATATAATCAAATTTTTGCAGAAAGCCTTCAGAGATTTGATTCGGTTCAGCGACAATCACTTCGGTGTTTCGTTTGTGAGCGATTCGGGTGAAGTAGTCTACATACGGACCGTCATCGATAATGAGGTGCCCGTTGTATGGAATCGTCACCGCAAACGACGCCGCTACATCGTCTAATGTCGGGCCTAATACGTCCATATGATCTTCGAGGACATTTACGATGACCGCGATATTGGCTTGAAGCATGATATCCTGAAATGTTTCTTGATAGTCCGGGTTGACCGCCATACACTCACTTACTAGCGCATCAACACCTTCTTTCGATGCGTGATTCAAGACTTTAATCTGCTCACGAATATTCGGCCCCTCGGGATCACGGACAATCGGGTCCTCCCTATCTTCGTAAATCAGCCGCGCAGACGTTCCTGTCGTTTTGCCGAGCGTATGATAACCCGCTTCAAAAAGAACGCCTGTAATCAACCGCGTCACCGTCGATTTTCCGCGAATCCCATTGATATTCACCCGGACCGGGATGCTGTCAATATTTCGCTGATGATGCCACCTTTCCCACCATCCTAAAATCAAAAGTAAAGCTAGAGACATCGGAATGAGAATCATAAGGTCTGTCGCTCCTATGTGTGTATTTTTTTCAAGCATATCGCCTTAATATTAAGGAATTATTTGACTTAATTAAAAGAATTGTAAAAATTGTGAATAGAAGCGTTTATTTATCGGCAGATGGCTTTTTGGGAGGAGGACTAGATTTGTATGGGTGTTGACTGCTAATTATGGATATTTGAGTTGATTTCCGATCCTCCTATTCATCGCATCGTTTCTGAGAGCAAAAATCAGATTTTCGCTGGCGTTGACTAGATTACAGCTGCTTTGACTTCAAAAAGCAGCGCTGAGTAGAAAGTGGCGCTCGTTTACTAGAGCTCATCTCGGTTTTGGGAGCTCCGACCGGCTCTGGAGGAGCATCCACCGACGAAAGGCAAAAACCAGTAAAACGTGGGAATTGACTAATATTTGAGCTCCGTTGACTAGTAAAAGTAGCTCTTTGACTAGTAACGAAGTCGATTTGACTAGAAAGTGGCGCGTTGACTAGAGCTCCTCTCTGCTATATTGGCTCCCCGATCGTCCTTGGAGGAGCGTCCACCCCCCCGAGGGCAAAAACCAGTAAAACGTGGGAGTTGACTAGTATTTGAGCTCCGTTGACTAGTAAAAGTAGCTCTTTGACTAGTAACGAAGCCGATTTGACTAGAAAAAGCTGCATTTTGACTAGAACCCGAGCCCGTTTGACTTCAAAACGCAGCCCTTTGACCAAAACCCGACCTACTTTGACTACAAAGTGCGGATCTTTGAATAGTCTGATTTTCTCGTTTCTCCCCTAATATTGACAATGTCACACGAAGTTTGTAGATGTTACCAACTTTTTTATGGGGTTTTACTGATATGATTATTTTGTTTGAAAGTTAATCGACTGGAGTGTTGATTTTGAGTGAATTTATGTATTTAATACTTTTTGCACTGCTTGTGTTTGCTCTAGGATTAGTAGAACGTTTTACACTTGATAGAGAGATTAAGCGGATCCCGACGAGGGTTCTTATTAATGGGATTCGTGGGAAATCTACAGTGACTCGGTTAATCATGGGGATTTTAAAAGAAAACGGTGAACGGGTCGTTGGGAAAACAACAGGGACGTCTGCTCGGATGATGTATTGGGACCAAGAGGAAGAAGAGCCGATTGTCCGCGGGTTGCAAGGACCGAACATTAGTGAACAAAAACGAATGGTGAAAAAAGTCGTTCAGAAAAAAGCGGATGCGTTTGTGTCAGAGTGTATGGCTGTCAATCCGGAATATCAAAAAGTGTTCCAAGCGCGGTTCGTTAAAGCGAATGTTACGGTAATTGCCAATGTGATGGAAGATCACCTTGATGTGATGGGCCCTACCTTAGATGACATCGCCGCTGCGTTTAGCTCAACGATTCCTGAAAACGGCTATGTCATTATCCCGCAAACGACGTACCAACGCTTTTTTGAAAGAATCGCGAAGAAAAAGAATACAGAGGTCGTTGTAGCTGATGACAGTTTAATAGATGAAGAATACTTAAAAAAGTTTTCGTTTATGATTTTTCCGGAAAATGCGGCGCTAGCTCTTGCGGTGGCGGATGTGTTGAATATTGACCGTGATGTTGCACTGGCTGGGATGCTGAATGCGCCTGTTGACCCGGGTGCGATGCGGGTACACCGATTTGGTAAAGAAGTGGCACCGAAGTACTTTTTCAATGGCTTTGCGGCAAATGATGCGACTTCTACATTGAATATTTGGGAGCGTATTAAAGAGCTCGATTATCCGATGGAGCATCGAACGGTTGTAATGAATTGCCGGGATGATCGGGTGGATCGTACGCTGCAATTTGTCCAAGATGTGTTGCCACACTTGAAAGCTGATACGCTCGTGTTAATTGGTAGAGGTGTAAGTCCGATTGTTCAAGCGTACAAAGAAGACAAGCTTCCTTTTTCAAACCTCGTAAACTTGGAAAAAGAGCCGACTCAGACGGTTCTTCACCACCTTAATGAATTGCCGGGTAACTCCGTTGTCTATGGAATCGGCAACATTCATGGTGGCGGCGATGAGTTAGCGCAAGTGATTGAAGAAACGGCCCTAATTACGCCGCAGCTTCGGGATTATGATCATGAGAAAACGAACGAGAAACGGTCTGTAAAGAGGAAGGTAGCAGTTACAACAAAAGAAGCTTAACTAGAAAAGAGGTTGTTCATTGACAACCATTTATTGAAGGAGTTGTCGCCGAGTGTTCGGTACTGATTTATATATTGCGATTATTGTAGGAATTTTACTTAGTTTAATTTACGTAGAAAAAACAGGGATCATGCCAGCCGGGCTAATCGTCCCCGGCTATATCGGGCTGATTTTTGATCAAATCATGTTTGTCATTGTGATTGCGTTTATTAGTTTAGTCACGTATTTGCTCGTTACTCAAGTTCTTGGCCGCATAACTGTTCTCTATGGTAGGCGGAAATTTGCCGCGATGTTAACGGTCGGTGTTTTGTTAAAAATGGGATTTGATTATTTTTACCCGATAATCCCGTTTGAAGTTTACGAGCTACGGGGGATCGGCGTGATTGTCCCTGGCTTAATTGCTAATACGATTCATAAGCAAGGCGTCATCCCGACGTTTAGCTCGACATTTGTTATTTCATTTTTAACGTTTGTCTTCATCACGATTTATCACTTGTTTTAGAGAGGTAACGTCCTATGACTAATCACACTTTTAAAGATAGAATGCGGGCTTGGGTCCAGCTTCACCGAAAGAAGGCTACATTCCATACGATCATTGCCCTTGTGATCGTAAGCGCCATTATGTTCACAGAACCGATATGGGGAAAAGTCGATGTCCCTGAAAATACGCGGGCCGACAATGTTGAACATCGGATTTCCATGGTTGGGGATATGATGTTCGGTCGCCACGTACATGATGCGGCAGTTCGAAGCGGCGAAGATATTTCTCGCGTTTTTGACTATGCGAAGCCGTTTTTCGATGAATCCGATTATGTGACTGGCAATTTAGAAAGTCCAATTATGGATGCTGAAGATGAAAGCATAGAAGAAGAAATGGAGATGCACGAGTATCCAGGAAAATTCATTTACCTTTACTCCTACCCTGGTACAGAGCTGGCTTTACAAAGTGCGGGCTTCGACTCTGTAAGTCTAGCCAATAACCATACGATGGATTACCGGGTGCTGTCATTAGACGAAACGTTCCGCCATATGGCTAACGTCGACGTCGATATCGTAGGGATGGGCCATGGACTCGGGATCGCTGATTCCCTCAGCGAAGAACAAATTGCCGAAGCGAATGGAGAGATCACAGACACACCTGCTCAAGAGGAAGAAGAGCTTTACGATGCAGCTCGGATTTCCTATCACGATTTAGATGACAACACTAAAATTGCTTTAATTGGCATCACTGATGTTTTTTATTCGGGGTTTCGTGCCGAGCAATATGCGGATGGCGTGTTTACAACAGGTTCCGCCTCCAGCTTTAGTTTACTTCGCAGCCGGTTACGAGAAGCAAGAGAAAATGCGGATATTGTCATGGTTCACGTTCACTGGGGCGACGAGTACCAGGTTGGCTACAATTCCAGCCAAGAGGATTTGGCCTACTTAATGGCAAATAACGGCGCTGACGTGATCATCGGTCACCACTCCCACGTATTAGAACCTGTACAAGTCATTAACGGCGTCATTCAAGAAGACGGAAAAGAAATTCCAAATAATACGCTTGTCATGTACGGACTAGGGAACTTTATATTTGACCAAGGCTGGAGCCGGACAAAGGAGACGACAATTGCTCAATTGGATCTACTGACAGACGGCAGTCATGAGCTTTCCTTTATTCCAATGAGTCTATTAGATTCCAAACCTCGAGAAACGCATGGCCTCCTGAAACCATACCGGGACTACCGCATCTTTCGCACGCTCAAAAAAGAGCTCGACCAAGAATTATGGCGCGTGGAAGACGGAAGGCTAATTCTCGACCTTGACACAGCCGGGATTTTTGAAAGGAATGACGAGAATCTATGACAGCTCTCAAAATAACCAACATAGCAGCCGCCGTTATTTTCCTAGGACTCATCGGCTGGAATGTCTACTTTGAAGAATTTTTTGATATCGAAAATGCATATGAACCATATCGCGACCGCGATGGCCAAGAAGAAGTTTTAGAGATTTCACCTGCTACAGAGGGTCTTCAAGAAATAGAAGAAGAAGAGCAGTATGCTTTCGGGGTAAGTGCGGCTCATCCGTTAGCCGTTGAAGCAGGTACAAAAGTGCTTGAAAACGGAGGAAATGCCGTCGAAGCAGCAATCGCTGTTGCTTTTACCTTAAATGTTGTTGAGCCTTATGGTTCCGGCATTGGTGGCGGCGGCATGATGCTCGTCCACGAACCTGGTAAAGGAGCAACAAGCTACGATTACCGCGAGATGGCTCCGCTAAGTAACGTTGACACCGAACGCGGAGTTGCCGTTCCGGGAATGGTAAAAGGAATGGAAACACTCTATGAGGAGTACGGCGGAAATAGTGACTGGAATTGGGAAAAGCTATTAGCCCCCGCCATTGATTACGCAGAAAACGGCTTTATGATCGACAGTGTTTTAAGTGACCGCATCGCTAGTTCCAGTCGCTACTTACTATTAGACCCAGAAGACAGAGAACAATTTTACCCTCAAGAACTCGCCATTGAGCGAAATGAAACATTAGTACAAGAATCCTTGGCCAAAACATTGCAAATGATTAGTGACCACGGTGCTGCCGGCTTTTACGAAGGCCCTGTTGCTGAAGGAATGATGAGCGAAATCGGATTTACTGAAGAGGATTTGCTCGGCTATGAGGTGTTAGTCGATGAGCCCGCTGTTGGCGAGTTTGAAGGCCATCGCGTCTACGGTTCCGCCGCACCCGCTTCAAGCATTACACTCATCCAAATGCTGCAAATGGCTGAACGTTTGGATTTGAAAACGGAGTTAGAAGCTATTCCTGGCTTTGAAGAGATTGACGACAATGTAAAGTTAGGCGATTTAGTTAATGAAGAAAAATGGAAGCCGGTCTACATTCATCTCGTGAATGAAATAACCCAAGCAGCGTATAGCAGCCGGCTCTCTACTCTTGCCGACCCTGAGTTTGAAGAAGTCGATCACCAACAGCTAACGAGCCCTGCTTTTACTGATGAGTTATTAGATGGCATTGATTTTACTAGCATTTCTCACAATGACATTTATGAGTCCCCAGCTGCGATTCACGATTCACGGCATACATCTCACTTTGTCATCGTCGATAAAGACGGCATGATGGTATCAGCAACAAATTCACTCGGAGAATTTTTCGGGTCCGGACGACATGTCGAAGGATTCTTTATTAATAACCAGCTGGAAAACTTCAGTTTAGACCCTGAAGCGATGAATAGCCGCCAACCAGGAAAGCGCCCGCGTACGTTCGTCTCACCACTTATATTAGAAGATGCATCAAACGAACGAGCGATGTTAGGCATCGGCTCTCCTGGCGGACGTCGTATTCCTGCGATGCTGTTCCAAACGATCATGCAATATGAGTACGGCATTGACTCAGAAACCGATGAACGACTTACCCTACAAGAAGCAATCCAAAGAAGCCGCTTCTATACCGAAGACAATATCATCTATTTAGAACGCGATATTGACGAGGAACTAAAAAACATCCTCCGCCATGAAATGCAATACTCCTTCCGCGTCCACAACTCCCCCCTCTTTTACGGAGGAATCCAAGGCCTTGGATTGGAGTTTGACGAACAAGGAAACAACATCGAACGCCTCTTCGGCGGCGGAGACCCAAGACGAAACGGCGCATGGCAAATCGGCACACAAGACGGAACACAAGAAGCAGAACGCGCAACAGAGGAAGAACTCGAAGAACACTAACAAAAACAGCCTTTATTAAGGCTGTTTTTGTAAATTTTGTTGCTTCTTGTCGAATCGCCGATATCCGAGCTATTTTCGCTGATATCATGCTTATTTCCGCTGATAAATTACCTCTTTGCGCCGATAATATGCTTGAACAGATGATAAAGCGTCTACTCGCGACGATATATTACTCAAATAAATACTCTATATGTTGTTTTTGAGCATTTTTCAACTTAAATGATGAGTTTAAGGCAATAATTTCGTTCTTTTTCATCATTTGAGTAGTCGAAAGGCTGTCAAGCTCAAAAAGTAGCAAGAACCTTTTATAAAAGAACCGTTATAAAAATGACCACGAGCTTTTAACAAAATATAACTTGCTAAACGATATAAAATACTAAGGCTTGCCGCATTAAAGTAGAACAAAAGCTCAGGATGATTTTTCATCCTGAGCTTTTGTTTGCTTTAGAGGTCATTTTCGCCTGCGAATAAAAACGATCCACGCCAGCACACCGAGCGCTCCGCCGAACATGTCTAGCAGCACATCCTCCACCATCCCGCTCCGATCCGGGTGGAAGTAATGACGGATCTCATCATAAGCAGCATAAGCGGTGATGAAAAGAATAGCCAGAACAGATGCTTTCGGGATGTGCTCCATCCATAGCATGAGGATCCGAAAGGCGAAAATTGCCAAAACGAAATAAACAAAAACATGAGCTCCTTTGCGGATAAAAAACTCGACGAACGCCTCAGTTGAGCGAGTTTCGAGGCTGATCACACTCGTACCATATGTAAATTGCACCCATTGGAAGCCCGATTCGATCCACGACAGGTTGATGTTTCCAAGAATCGGCGTGACATCCTGGTCTTGATAAGGCTGAGATGAAGCATATTGGATCATCGACAACCACGCAAGGAATGGGACATAGTGCGTGAGTAGGGTGTTGGACTTCATAGTTAGAGCTCCTTTGAATAATAGAGTTTGGGGTTAATTATACTAGATTTTGGGTTGGGAGTTGAGTTGCGATCTGGTCAAATTGGCGATTATTCTAGTCAAATCGGATTGGGTTCTAGTCAAAATGCCGCTTTTTCTAGTCAAAACGGCTTCGGTTCTAGTCAATGAGCCGCTTTTTCTAGTCAACTAAGCTCAGATACTAGTCAACTCACCCATTTTTCTGGTTTTTGCCCTCGGGTGGCGGACGATCCTCCGAGTCCGGTCGGCGCTGCCTTTGTTTCGACGCATATGCTGGAGTTTCGGAGGTTTTCGATGTGTTAAACAAACGTTTGATTAAGTTGAGAGGATTGTCGTTTGCGCGCGAGCGAGGGTGGATTTTGATTTTGTGATGATGTGCGGGCACTCGCGGGTGGCATTTGGTCAAAGAAGAGTCAGCTTATATTCTTCGCGATTTAGCAAATAATTGTTTGGAATGATCATTTAAGAGTAGATTATTGACAAAAACGAACACTTGGTTGATAATAAAAATCATAAAGTGTTCATTTCGAACATAGAGGGTGAAAAAAATGAACATCGATACACGAAGACAGAAAATTGAAGAGCTTGTTTTAGAACAAGGAAAGGTCGATATTGATGATTTGGTCGATTTGCTCGGTGTTTCTACGATGACGATTCGCCGGGACCTGATGTTTCTTGAAAAGGAGAACAAGCTAATCAGGACGCATGGTGGTGCGGTTCCGGTAAAGGGATTGATTAATGAAACGCCTTACTCAAATAAGGAAAATCAATTTCTATCGGAGAAAAGAGCGATTGCGAAACGGGCTGCTGAGATTGTCCAAGAAGGACATAAAGTCATTTTAGATTCTGGGACGACGACGCTGGAGATCGCCCGTGTGCTAAAATTCCGAGATGATTTAACGGTCATCACAAATGACATCCTTATTGCGGCTGAATTTGTAGACAGCAGCATTCATGTCATTGTTACAGGCGGTGAGCTACAAAATCAGGTCGGGGCGATGTTTGGCCCCCACACTCAGGACCTTTTGCAATCAATCAATGCAGATTTATTATTTTTAGGGGCGCATGCGATCCACCCGCAATCTGGGGTTACAGCTCCAACCTTAGAAAAAGCTAAAATAAAGCAAATGATGCGCCATGCAGCAAAAGAAACGTGGGTTATTGCAGATTCGAGTAAGTTTAATAGGAAATCTTTTGCTTCTGTTTGTTCGTTGGAAGAGGTTGAAGGGATCATTACCGACGAACACGTTGAAGAAATCAACATTGAAGCTTACCACGATCAAGTGGTAACGGCCACAGCTAAGAAAGAAGGGTAAGAGATGAAAATCGGAGTGATTGCAGATGATTTAACAGGCGCGAATGCCATGGGGGTCAGAATTAGTAAGCAAGGAATTCATTCTGCCACGATGGTGCAAGGCGCCGACTTTCCAGAGGAAGCAAACTACGATGCTATCGTTGTCGATACGGACAGTCGATATGCTGCTCCTGATATTGCAAGAAAAAGAACGGTTCACGCTCTCCGTCATTTTAAAAACTGGGGTGCACAGCTATTTTCTAAGCGGATTGACAGTACGTTCCGTGGGAATATTGGCGTTGAAGTTGATGCCATGCTTCGTGAATTAGGCGAGGATTCAGTCGCTGTTATTGTCCCCTCTTTTCCTGATTCAGGTCGCATTGTGATTGGTGGATACCTCCTGGTTGATGGTATCCCGCTTCAGGAGACCGACGTTGCTCGCGATCCCGTTCATCCGCTTAAGGAATCCTGCATTCCAACTTTGACTGAGCAACAGTCAAAGCATGAAATCGGCCAGCTCGGACTCCAAGACATATTAGCGTCTGCCGACATGTTAAAGGAGCGCCTGGAAGCTTTATTTAATGAAGGAAAGCGCATCATTGTCTGTGATGCGACAACCAATGAGCAAATTGAAACGATTGCAGATGCGATGAGTAAAATCGAAAATAGGACAATGATTTCTGTTGATCCTGGTCCGCTCACGGCTTTCTACGCGAAGACGGTGATGAATCAGAAGGTTGCTCAGAAGAAAATTCTCGTATCAGTCGGGAGTGCCACGAAGATAACGGGTCAGCAGCTTCACTACCTGGTTGAAAAAACGGGTGCTTCTCCTGTTTATGTAGATCCTGAACGACTAGCCAGCTTTACAAGTAGTTGGGATGAAGAAATTGACCGAGCGACAGCAGAAGCATTGAAAGAAGCACAAGACGAGAGCGTATTAATTTTAACGACGCACAAACCCGGTCAGTCTTTAATTAATTTTAATGCGATTGCCGAGCGGGAAAATGTCAATGAAGAAGCGCTCGCTAAACGAATTACCGATGGATTAGCGAAAATAAGCAGACAAATTATTGAAGATAAGAGCTCCAGTATCCGCGGCTGTTTTTCCAGTGGCGGAGATGTAACCGCTTCTCTATGTTCGATCAGTCGGGCCAGTGGCATTGAGCTGGAAGATGAAGTTTTACCGCTTGCTGCTTACGGAAGACTGATCGGCGGACACTTCAATCGCCTCCCGATCATTACCAAAGGCGGGATGATTGGCGATAAAAAAGCAATCTATGAATGTGTGAAATTTTTACAAACCAAATTATAAAGGGGAAATGATTTATGACGAAAACACCTGTAATCGCAATTCCTATGGGAGACCCGGCTGGGATCGGTCCTGAAATAACAGTTGGCGCACTTGCAAAAGCGGACGTCTACAACGCCGGAAAGCCGGTTGTGATCGGAAACACCGCAATAATGGAAAAAGCGGCTAGAATCATCGGAGCCGATGTCGCAATTAACGAAATCTCCTCAATTGACGAAGCTCAGTACCAATACGGAACCATTGACGTTCTTTCTTTAAACAATGTCGATCTTGACTCGTTCACGTTTGGCGAAGTCCAAGCGCAATGCGGGCAAGCCGCCTTCGAATATATCGAAAAAGCAGTCAGCCTCGCAAATGAAGGCCTAGCCGACGTCATTGCCACAACGCCAATTAACAAAGAATCATTAAAAGCCGCAGACGTCCCCCATATCGGACACACAGAAATGCTCGCAGCAATGACGGACACGGAAGATCCTTTAACGATGTTTGAGGTAAAAAATATGAGAATCTTCTTTTTGACGCGCCACCTTTCATTAAAAGACGCGATTGACCAAATGACAAAAGAGCGCGTTCTCGACTACCTTAAACGTTGTGACGCAGCCCTGCAAAGATTAGGAGTATCCAGCCGTAAATTTGCAGTGGCCGGTTTAAACCCCCACAGTGGTGAAAATGGATTATTCGGGATGGAAGAAGTAGACGAAATTCGCCCAGGTATTGACCTAGCCGTTGAAGCTGGTATTGACGCAGTCGGCCCAGTACCTGCCGACTCTGTTTTCCACCAGGCATTACAAGGAAAATACGATGCGGTTCTCTCGTTGTACCACGACCAAGGACACATCGCAGCCAAAATGACAGACTTTGAAAAAACAATCTCCATTACAAATGGATTACCATTCCTAAGAACGTCCGTCGACCACGGAACCGCGTTCGATATCGCAGGTAAAGGCATTGCAAGCTCAGTCAGCATGGAAGAATGTATTAAACTTTCCGCTAAATATGCACCGCATTTTACAGGAAAATAACACCAGGGAACCCCGCCTCCATATAAGATAAGGCGGGGTCATCCCAAATCAGTTAGGGGGATGTGAATCATGGAAGTTTCAGGAGCTCAAATGATACTAGGGCTGGTAATTGGGGTGTTTCTCCTTATTGCTCTCGTATTAAAAACGAAAATACACGCGTTTGTTGCGTTATTGATATCTGCTTCAGTTACAGGGATCATCGGGGGCATGCCAGCACCTGATGTTGTCAATGCGATTACTGAAGGTTTCGGAAGTACGCTAAGTACAATCGGGATCGTGATCGGTCTCGGGGTCATGATGGGGCGAATATTAGAAGTTTCCGGAGCCGCCGAACGCATGGCCTACACATTTATTAAATGGCTCGGCCGCAAAAAAGAAGAATGGGCCATGGCATTAGCCGGCTACGTCGTCTCGATCCCTATTTTCGTAGATTCCGCGTTTGTTATTTTAATGCCAATTGTAAAAGCGCTTTCAACGAAAACAGGGAAATCCGTTGTCGGTTTAGGGGTCGCATTAGGTGTCGGTCTCGCTGCCACTCACCACGCCGTCCCTCCTACTCCAGGTCCACTAGGTGTAGCAGGAATATTCAATGTCGATGTCGGCATGATGCTATTATACGGTTTAATTTTTGCAGGACCGATGATCGTAGTCGGTGTATTTTACGCTAAATGGATCGGGAAAAAAATCTATCAACTGCCAACTGAAGACGGCTTAGATTTCCACCGTCCAGACATGCCGAACTCTTTAGAAGAATATTATCAAATGCAAGAAAATAAAAACTTGCCATCATTAGGTCGCTCAGTTGCCCCTATCCTTGTTCCAATCATTTTAATTTTTGCGAATACGACAGTGTCCGCTTTCGGTGTAGAAGGAACTGTTGCAGAGTACGTGCAATTCTTCGGATCACCAGTCATTGCCGTTGCGATCGGCTTAATTTTCGCAATCTACGGTTTATTCGGTAAAGTGAAACAGGCTGATGCAATAGACCGTATGGAAGAAGGCATAAAAACAGCCGGGATTATTCTTCTTGTCACCGGTGCCGGTGGAGCATTAGGGAACGTCCTCCGCGTGAGCGGCAGCGGCGATTATATCGCCGAACAAATTGCGAATACCGCTCTTCCCGCGGTGCTACTCCCTTTCTTCATTGCGACGATTGTCCGTCTCATTCAAGGTAGTGGAACCGTGGCGATGATCACCGCTGCCTCCATTTCCGCACCAATCGTTTCAGGAATGGATATTAACATGGTCCTAGCTGCTCAAGCCGCAACACTCGGTGCTATGATCTTCTCTTACTTCAACGACAGTCTATTCTGGGTGGTCAACCGCATGCTCGGAATTAAAAACGTAAAAGAACAACTGCTCGTTTGGTCAATCCCAACCACCATCGCTTGGTTCATGGCACTCGTAATGATCGTCATTACGAATATGATTGTTGGGTAAGGTAGGTTGTGAATGTCGGGAAACCGCTTCTTCATTGGAGGAGCGGTTTTTTGGTGGGATTGCTTAGCTTAGCTTAGCTTTGGATTCTAGTCAAAGAGGGGCTTATTGTGGTTCATCGATCTAGTCAATTATAATACGGCTCTGTTACAGGCGGACGCTTTCCGCGGGCAACGCTTCAGCCTCCTCGGGAAACCCACCCTGCGGGGTCTTCAGCTGTTGCTTTTCCCACTGGAGTCGCCGCCTTTCACTCCGCCGAAGCTAGTCTGGAAAACAATTGCCGCTTGGAAAATAGCCTAAGTGGGAGGATAAAGTTTTTGAATGTTCATAAGCGCTTTCCCTTCATTTTCTTAGGGAGACAGAGCCGGTAGGTTACCACCTTTAAAATTAACTTTGATTCTTTTATTAAATTCTAGGGGCTATTCGTCTACACTATTCAATGTAGAGCTTCTTTTATATGATTTTTTGACTCATAAGGTGAGAACTTTAAAAGGTAGTAGGACCACACCAGACAACCGGTTCATCGATTAGTAGCTATTTTTATGACTAATCTAGGATACATTCATCTGCTAAAAAGATCTGCATTTCGACTTGTTAAACAAACGTTTGATTAAATTAAGTAGATTGTTATGCAAGCTCGAATCAAGTAGATTTCTGGTGATGGATGCTTTTCTTCCTAAACCCTTAAACTAGATACTAGATCTTGCCCCAGGTTGACTACTTAGCTCGAGCTGGTGACTACATCCCGTATACTCTTGACAAGATCACACTCCCATAAGAAAAACCGCAAAGTGGTCTTTTATTAAAAACAGCGTTAGCTTCCGCCGTATGTTTTAAAGTCTCAAGGATGCTTTACAACTTCATCAAAGTAAGTGAATTCTACACAAAAGTGAAGGAATTCTACCAAAAGGAAACTTACCTTTCGCAAAGTGGGGTAATTCTACACAAAAGAGTGATTATTATACACAATGGAGTGTTTTTTCTACACAAAAGTGAAGGAATTCTACCAAAAGGAAACTTACCTTTCGCAAAGTGGGGGAATTCTACACAAAAGAGTGATTATTATACACAATGGAGTGTTTTTTCTACACAAAAGTGAAGGAATTCTACCAAAAGCCCTTGATACGAGCGGCGTGAAGGTAGCTGTCCGCTCTATAAATTTGTATGAAAACAACTTGGCCAGAAGACAATACTAAAGTAAGCCCTCCATTTCTTAAGGACTAAACTAATTAATTTGTTTATCATTTTATAAAATAATATATCCTTCCCTTTAACAATTTTATTGGTAATAAGGAGAATGTAATCAGGGCCTAGTCATCATACACTCACGATTTTGAAGTGACTCTATATTATTATGATCGAGATATATTGGTTTAGACTAATCTATGGGCGAAGGTGTTATTTTCATTGTAGATGGTGGCTACGAGTAGCGTAGCCATGGTTGTTTGTTATCTTTCAAAAAAAAGACAGCCACAAGGGCTGCCTTTTGTAAGTGTTGCTTAGTTAAGTGTTACATCATGTAGTTGGTACAGGCCGTTTGGATGCTTCCAGAAGCCTTGTACTTCGTCTCTAAGACCTACAAGGTACGTTTGGTGGTAAAGGTAAAGCATTGGTGCGTCGTCTACTAGGATTTCCATTGCTTGCTCGTATAGATCAGCGCGAACTTCTTCGTCTGATTCTTCACGTGCTTCAACTAGTATGTCATCTAGCTCTTGGCTGTCAGTGAATGTACGGTTACCTGCTGCTCCGTGTTGAGAAGAGTGGAACAGTGGGTACATTCCGTAGTCAGCGTCACCTGTTACAGTAACCCAACCTAGGATGAACATGTCGTGCTGTCCTTCAGCTGTGTTATCAAGGTACGCGCCCCACTCAAGTACTTCGATGGATACGTCTACGTCGATTTCAGCAAGTTGAGCTTGAACGATTTCCGCGATGTCTTGACGCTCACGGCTGTCGTTTGTCCAAATTGTTGTTTCGAAACCATCTTCATAGCCTGCTTCAGCTAGAAGTTCTTGTGCGCGCTCTGGGTCGTAGTCAATGCTGTCTACGTCTTGGCTAAATCCAAATACTTGCTCACCGATTGGTCCGATAGCTGGGTCTGCTGCGCCTTCTACTACACTATTGATGATGGCATCTTTATCGATTGCCATTGAAAGTGCTTGACGAACAGTTGGGTCATCAAATGGTTCTTTGTCATTGTTGAAACCAATGTAAGATGTGCTTAAGCTTGCCTGCTCGTAAACGCTAGCGCCGTCTGAGTTTTCTACACGGCTGCGGTCACTTGGGCTTACTGGGTAAGTGATGTGAACATCGCCTGTTTCAAGTTCACCTACACGAGTTAGGTCTTCAGGTACAACTTTAAATGTTACAGTGTCGACGTTTGCTTCCTCGCCCCAGTAGTTTTCGTTTTTAACGAGATTTACTTCGTTACCGGAATCCCAGTTCTCAAATTCAAAGATACCTGTTCCGATAGGGTTTTTGTTAATGTAGTCTCCTGGCTGTTCGCCGTCTTCCATTGCTTCGTAATCAGCTTCAATCGCTTCTGCACTAATCATGCTACCACCAGTGTGAGCTAGGTGGGATGGTAGTGGAGAAAACGGGAATTCTGTGTGGAATTGAACAGTGTAGTCATCTACAACGACTACTTCTTCTACCATTTCAAATAGGAATTGACGTGGAGAAGCAACGTCTGGATCTAGGACACGTTCCATGTTGGCTTTTACAACTTCTGCGTTAAACTCAGATCCGTCGTGGAATGTTACGTCCTCGCGTAATGTAAATTCCCAAACATCTTCCTCTACTGCTTCCCAATCAGTTGCTAGAAGTGGCTCAAGTTCCATTTCTTCACTTTGAGTTAATAATGTTTCGAAAATATTATGTTGAACGTTACTTGAAGGAACGTCGTTGGAACCGTGTGGGTCCATGGCCTCTGCATCTGATCCAGTTGCAATGACTAGGTCGCCGCCTTCAGCTGTTTCTTCTGTACCGCCGTCTTCCTCTCCGTCTGTGCCGCCATCTGTTCCACCTTCGTCTGGTTCGCTTGCACAACCTACTAATGCTAGCGCCATAACAGAAGGAATGGCAATGGATTTAAACCATTTGCTTTTTTTCACTGTAGTTACCCCCTTGTAATATGAATGCAATGATTCAATTAATAACCTACACCATACTTTTGGAAATTACAAGTGGAAATAGTTTTAACATTTTAATTTTTCGAGATCTACAAAAAAATATTTTAATAGTATAGTAATAAAAGAGAGGAAAAAACGTTGATTTGTCGGGTTTTGTCGACCATGTAAGCGCAATCAACTATTGGTATGACAATAATTTCAAGGTATTACACGCTTGTAATATTTTGTTGAAATGATATAATTTCTTGTGTTATGCGAATCGCAACAACCATGAAAAAATTCAAATAATTTGGAACAGGAGGATGATCTGATGGCTGAGACTACTTTAAATAATAGACCAGCTACAAAGCCCCCATCACCGTCAATTGAAAATTTAAAGACCGTTTTCAAAAAATTACGCAAAAATAAAGCTGCGATGGTCGGTGGAGGTTTAATAATTTTCTTTATTTTAGTGTCCATTTTTGGGCCTCTATTAACATCTCATTCACCAACATCTATTGATCTAACAAACCGGATGGCAAGCCCATCTTCAGAGCATTGGTTTGGGACAGACCACCAAGGTAGAGATATCTTTACACGAATTATCCATGGAATGTCTATAACACTCTACATCGGTTTTAGTTCCGTATTAATCGGGGCAATCTTCGGGGTTATTATTGGTCTTTTCTCCGGGTATTACGGAAAAAAAGTGGATGCAATTCTTATGAGAATGATGGACGTGTTACTTGCTTTCCCTGGTATTTTGTTAGCACTTGCGATTGTAACGGTATTAGGTGGAAGCCTACAAAACGTAATTATTGCCGTCGGTATTTTTTCCGTTCCGGTATTTGCGCGTATTGTCCGTGGTTCAACGCTTGCGGTTCGTAAACTTGAATATGTCGATGCAGTTCGAGCACTCGGTGCTACTGACATGCGTATCATTTTCAGACACGTTTTACCGAATATTTTGTCGCCAATTATCGTCCAAGCGACACTTCGTATGGCTACTGCGATTCTTACTGCCAGCGGGCTTTCGTTCTTGGGCTTAGGTGCACAGCCTCCAATGCCAGAGTGGGGCGCGATGCTAAGTGCCGGTCGTAACTATATGTGGGACAGCCCTCACATTGCTTTGTTCCCTGGTTTAGCAATTGTCATTGTTGTATTAGCGTTTAACATCTTCGGTGACGGCTTACGTGATGCACTTGATCCTAAATTGAAAGCTTAAGAGAGGTGAGAAACGATGCTTATATATGTAATTAGACGTTTAATTCAAACGATCCCCGTTCTTCTCGGGGTTACGATTTTAGTATTCTCTATGATGCACTTGATTCCTGGTGACCCAGCACAAATCATTGCTGGTGAGAGTGCCAGTGAACAACAAGTCGAACAGATGAGAGATCGACTTGGTTTAAACGAGCCTATCATTGTCCAATACGGTAAATTTTTAGGTGGTATTTTACAAGGTGACTTAGGAAACTCAATCCGAAGCGGTAATGCCGTTAGCTCTGAAATCGGCAGTCGGATTATGATAACCGTAGAACTGGCCCTCTATAGTACGATACTCAGTATTTTTATGGGGTTGATTGCGGGAATTATTTCTGCAACGAAACGCTACACGTTTATTGATACGTTTATTATGATTTTTGCCCTATTCGGTTTATCCATGCCGAACTTCTGGTTGGGACTTATGCTTATTCAATATTTTGCACTCCCGCCTCTTCAGTGGTTCCCGGTATCCGGTTGGGGTACGGCAGGGCATATTGTGTTGCCAGTTATTACACTCGGAACAGCCGGCGCGGCGATTATCGCTCGTATGACGCGTTCCAGTATGCTTGAAGTTATTAACCAAGACTACATTCGTACGGCTCGTGCCAAAGGGGTAAAAGAGCGCTACGTTATTTATAAGCACGCCCTTCGTAATGCTTTGATTCCGGTTGTAACCGTTGTGGGTCTACAATTCGGTGCGTTACTTGGCGGAACAGTTTTAACAGAAACGGTATTTACGATTAACGGGATGGGGCGACTCGTCATTGAGGCGATTAACGCTCGTGACTTCCCAATTGTTCAAGGGTCTGTATTAGTGATTGCCCTATTGTTCGTACTCGTAAACTTGATTGTTGACATTAGCTATCGATTCTTAAATAAACGAATTGAATTGGATTAAGGAAGGAGGGTACTTCTATGGCAAACAACAGTATTATTGAAGTAAACGACTTACAAACATCATTTTTTATGGAAGATAAAGAAGTAAAAGCTGTCGACGGCGTAACATTTGATGTGCCTAGTGGTAAAACATTAGGAATTGTAGGAGAGTCAGGTTCCGGTAAAAGTATTACCTCTCTTTCCATCATGCGTCTCATTGCAGAACCGGGTAAAATTAAAGGCGGCGAAATTAACTTTAACGGTGAAAACTTGCTAAATAAATCAGAGGCTGAAATGCGAGGCATTCGAGGAAATCAGATCTCAATGATTTTCCAAGAGCCGATGACTTCTTTGAACCCGGTTTTTACCGTAGGAGATCAAATTTCAGAAGCGGTGATGATTCACCAAGGTTTATCTAAAAAGCAAGCAATGGCCAAATCGCTAGAAATGCTCGAGCTTGTGGGAATCCCTTCTCCTAAAACACGTCTGAAGAATTACCCGCACGAACTTTCCGGCGGGATGCGTCAACGTGTGATGATTGCAATTGCACTTGCATGTCGTCCAGAGCTCTTGATTGCCGATGAGCCAACGACAGCGTTGGACGTGACAATTCAAGCACAGATTTTACGGTTAATGCGCAACTTGCAAGACGAACTTGGCATGAGTGTTATTTTGATCACGCACGACCTCGGCGTTGTAGCTGAAACATGTGATTACGTTGCGGTTATGTACGCTGGTAAAATCGTAGAATATGCTGATGTAAATACACTATTCTCAAATCCGAAGCACCCTTATACGGTTGGCTTATTGAAATCTCTCCCGCGTCATGACATTGACCAAGAGGGTGACTTGAGTACAATCAAAGGGATGGTGCCTACACCAGACGCTATGCCAGAAGGCTGTCGTTTTGCACCGCGTTGTCCGTTTGCAAGTGACATTTGTCGCGAAAGCTTACCTCATTTAGAAAACGAAGAAAACGGAAATCAAGTCCGTTGTTGGATTCATACCGACAAGTGGGACGGTCCGGAGGTGAACGTCAGAAATGACTACGAATCTGCTGCAAGTAAATAATTTAAAACAGTACTTCCCGATCAAAGGTGGAATTTTCGGCCGTCGCGTCAATGACGTTAAAGCCGTTGATGATATTACGTTCGGTGTTAGAGCCGGCGAAACGTTAAGCATCGTAGGTGAGTCCGGTTGCGGAAAATCAACAACTGGCCGAGCCATCCTTCGCCTAGACGAGCCTACTTCCGGTGAGGTCACATTTGACGGAGAAGATTTGCTCGGCTTAAGTAAAACGGAAATGCGTAAGCGCCGTAAAGATCTGCAGATTATTTTTCAAGATCCTTACGCGTCCATCAACCCTCGTCAAACCGTTCGTCAAGTGCTGAACGAAGCGATGGAGATTCAAAATGTAGTACCAAAAGAGCAGCGTTTAGAGCGCATGCTCGAGTTAATGGAAACAGTTGGTCTTGGTAAACACCAACTTGACCGCTTCCCTCACGAATTCAGTGGTGGTCAACGTCAGCGTATCGGTATCGCCCGTGCGTTAGCCGTAGATCCAAAACTCATCGTCTGTGACGAGTCCGTGTCCGCATTGGACGTTTCCATTCAAGCGCAAGTATTGAACTTGTTGAAGAAATTGCAGAAGGATTTAGACTTAACGTACTTGTTTATTTCCCATGACTTAGGTGTTGTTCGTCACATCTCAGACCGCGTCATGGTAATGTACTTGGGTAAAATTGTTGAAATTGCTGATAAAAAATCATTGTTCGACAATCCAAAGCACCCATACACGAAGACGTTATTATCTGCAATTCCGGTACCAAACCCGAATGAGAAGCGTGATCAAATCATCCTAAAAGGTGACGTACCATCACCAATTGACCCACCAACAGGATGCCGCTTCCACACTCGTTGCCCGTTCGCAACGGACAAGTGTAAGGATGAAGTACCAGAGCTACGCAACACTGGTAAAGGAATGCTTGATGGTCACAATGCTGCGTGTCATTATATTGATGAAATTGAATCTGGTGAAATGCAGCCGAAGTATAGATAAGGTTTGAAAGCAGCGTCCCTTGGTGGGGTGCTGCTTTTTTGTTTGGAAATGTTTCTCTGAGCTTGAACGATCATAAAGATAAGGGTGCTCATCATGCGATTAAGGGGTTTTTCTTTAAATTGGGGAATTGTCTTTGCTTGTTGTAGTATTAACGATTATTGGTGCTAAAATATATTGCTTTTGGGTAGAGTTTTTTTTGTTTTTGTAGAATGGCCTCTCCTTTTTTTGTTGGTGACTTCTTTTTGTTTTGAGTTAAGTTTGCCTTTTGTTCAATTAATCCTCTTTTGGGTAGAAATACTTCTCTTTTGTGTTGAATTCATCTGCTTTTGTGTAGAATAATTCCTCTTTTTTGTTGGTTACTTCTCTTTGTTTTGAACTAAGTTTGCCTTTTGTTCAATTAATTCGCTTTTGTGTAGAAATACTTCTCTTTTGTGTTGAATTAATCTGCTTTTCTGTAGAATAATCTCTCTTTTGTGTAGAATTCATTTTTGCTTTTTGTAGGATAAGTTCCTTTTTGTGTGGAAATGCTTTTTGAGCTTCAAAAATTTTTAAAAACATTGAAGGAATTTTATCATTTATGTCGAATTATTTTATCTATTAAGAAGAAAGGATGATGAATTTGAATAATAGAAAACCTCGCAAGACTCCTCTTGACCTCTTGGTTGTACTGTCAATGATTCGAAGGCTGCCTCCCTTTCACCCTCAATTTTCTTATTTAGAAAATGATCATGCCAGCTTACATGCAGGGTTCAGAGGTGAAAAATCAGTAGAATTTTATTTAAAGAACATTCCTCGGTCTTCAAACTATATTTACCATAATTTGCGGTTAATGCGCTCAGACAATAATGCCTTTGAGATAGACACACTCATCGTTTTTCCAAACTATTTATTGATTTTGGAAATTAAACATTTCTCAGGTGAATCTGTTTACCTTAAGGAGGAACCTCACCAGCTCATTCGGACCTCATTTGAAAAAACTAAAAAAGCGTATGATGATCCTATTTTGCAGGTTAAACAACAAAAAAAGCACCTACACCGTTGGTTAAAAAAACATTCATTACCTTCTCTCCCAATTGAGTACCTCGTGATTATGGCTAACCCTCACTGTGAGATCACTTTTTCCCCCAATTACATTGAAAGATCCCGTGTAATGAGGAGCACCTATCTTGAATATTCTATACGCGAGCTTGATTCACTTTATAAGAAAACACTCTTGTCACAAGACGATTTAGAACGTCTTGATAATTTGCTTTTGAATGAACATTCAGATTACCGCAAGAAGGGGATTGAGAAATACTCCGTTCCACTTAGTGATCTAATTAAAGGCGTACATTGCCCAAAATGCTTTTCACTCCCCATGCTCAAAATGCGTGAAAAGTGGATTTGTCAAAAGTGTAATTTTAGCTCTAAGCACGCGATTGTAGACTCTCTTCGTGATTATTTCCTTTTGGTGGGTGATACAATTACAAATAAAGAGTTGAGAAATTTTTGTATGATCCCCACCTCGCGTGATGCAAGTAGGTTGCTTAAGAGTCTTAAGCTACCACACAATGGAGGAACAAAATCCAGATCATATGAATTAAAGCAACTGTTAGATCGATGATAGAGAATACTTTGCTTTTTTTGTTTCTGTAGAAAGGCCTCTCTTTTTTGTTGGTTACTTCTCTTTGTTTTGAATTAAGCTTGCCTTTTGTTCAATTATTTCGCTTTTGTGTAGAAATACTTTTCTTTTGTGTTGAATTATTCTGCTTTTCTGTAGAATGATTCCTCTTTTGTGTAGAATTCATTTTTGCTTCTAGAATGGCCTCTCTTTTTGTTGGTGACTTCTCTTTGTATTAAGTTAAGCTTGTCTTTTTGTTGATGATTCCTCTTTGTTTTGAATTAAGCTTGCCTTTTGTTCAATTAATTCGCTTTTGTGTAGAAATACTTTTCTTTTGTGTTGAATCAATCTGCTTTTCTGTAGAATGATTCCTCTTTTGTGTAGAATTCATTTTTGCTTCTAGAATGGCCTCTCTTTTTGTTGGTGACTTCTCTTTGTTTTGAATTAAGCTTGTCTTTTTGTTCAATTAATCTGCTTTTGTGTTGAAATACTTCTCTTTTGTGTTGAATTATTCTGCTTTTCTGTAGAATAGTTCCTCTTTTTTGTTGGTTACTTCTCTTTGTTTTGAATTAAGCTTGCTTTTTGTTCAATTAATCCTCTTTTGTGTAGAATTCATTTTTGCTTCTTTAGAATGACCTCTCTTTTTGTTGGTGATTCCTCTTTGTTTTGAGTTAAGCTTGCCTTTTGTTCAATTATTTCGCTTTTGTGTAGAAATACTTCTCTTTTGTGTAGAATTAATCTGCTTTTGTGTAGAATAGTTCCTCTTTTGTGTTGAATTCATTTTTGCTTCTCTAGAATGGCCTCTCTTTTTGTTGGTTACTTCTCTTTGTTTTGAATTAAGCTTGCCTTTTGTTCAATTAATTCGCTTTTGTGTAGAAATACTTCTCTTTTGTGTAGAATTCGTTTTCTTTTGTGTAGAATTCGTTTTCTTTTGTGTAGAATCCATTTTCCATGTTCGTTTCTGAAATTATGTTTTGTACAATTCGGGTCTGCGGTCTTCATAGATGGTCATTTTCTCGCGGATGGTATCGACTTCGGCGAGATCTGCTTCTCCGCGGAGAATGCATTCTTCTTGATCGTTGGCTTCGGCGATGATTTTTCCCCATGGGTCGATGATGATGGAGTGGCCGCCGAATTCGTTGTTTGGATCTGCTCCGACGCGGTTGCAGGCCATTACGTAGCATTGATTTTCAATGGCGCGGCTAATGAGTAGTGCTCGCCAGTGGTCGATGCGGGGCTTGGGCCATTCTGCGACTACAAATAACAGCTTACTGTCACTTAACATGTGCGTGCGAATCCATTCTGGGAATCGGATGTCATAGCAGATTACGCCGGCGCACTTTTGATTGTCGAGTTCAAATAATCCATCTGTATTGCCTTCATTTAGGTACTTCTCTTCGTTCATAAGTCGGAACAAATGGGCTTTGCTGTATTCTTTTACAAGTGCGCCATTGCGGTCGACAACGAGCATCGTGTTGGTCACACCGTCATCTGCTTGTTTTGCCACAGATCCGGCTACGACATTGACTTGATACTGTTTAGCTAGTGCAGAGATAAAGGTAATCGAACTTTTGGCATCGCGGTCAGCGATGTCATCGAGCCGTGTTAAATCATAGCCTGTTGTCCACAGCTCAGGGAGGACAACCACATCTGTTTCCTGTTTACATGCTTCTTGAAAATAGTGTTCCACTTTATTTCGGTTTGCCTCTGGATCTCCGAAAGCGATATCTATTTGAATTAGTGCGGCTTTCAATTTCATAGGTAAACTCCTTTTATTTGCGTGTTGTGATCAAGAGTATAAGATTTATGTTAAAATTTCAAGTATTACGTCAATTTAATTGGAGTGAACGGGATGCATAAATTTGAACGATCTGAATCTTTAAAGAGGCTGCCCGAGCAGTTTTTTGCCCGGTTGGCTCAACAAGTCCAGGAGCTGAAGAGCCAAGGATATGACTTAATCAACTTAGGCCAAGGGAATCCTGATCTTCCTACACCTGGTCATATTGTGGATGAGTTGAAAAAATCAGCTGATAATCCTTTGTATCATAAGTATTCCCCTTTTACAGGTTATCGCTTTTTAAAGGAAGCGGTTGCGGAGTTTTACAAGCGTGAGCACGATGTTGATTTAGATCCGGATACTGAAGTTGCTGTTTTATTTGGTGCGAAAACAGGACTTGTTGAAATCAGCGAGTGTTTACTTAATGCGGGGGATGTAGCATTGCTCCCGGACCCAGGGTATCCTGATTACATGTCCGGGATTGCGCTCGCCAATGCAGATACTGCTTTGATGCCTCTTCTTGAGGAGAATGATTTTTTACCTGACTATGGGAAAATCAATGCGGAAACGCTTGACCGTGCTAAGTTACTTTTCTTAAATTACCCTAACAATCCGACTTCAGCAACGGCGAGTAGTTCTTTTTTTGACGAGACAGTGGATGTGGCTAAGAAGCATAATATTTGCGTTGTGCATGACTTTGCCTATGGCGCAATTGGCTTTGATGGGGAGAAACCGCGGAGCTTTTTACAGTCAGAAGGTGCAAAGGACGTTGGCGTTGAAATGTATACCTTGTCTAAAACCTACAACATGGCGGGGTGGCGCGTCGGATTTGCTGTTGGGAACGCATCTGTGATTGAAAGCTTGAATCTCATTCAGGACCACCTTTATGTAAGTTTGTTTGGCGCGATTCAGCAAGCGGCAGCAAAGGCGTTAACTGGTGACCAGAGCGCGGTTCACGATCTTGTAGTGACGTATGAAAAAAGGCGGGATACATTCATTGGTGCGCTAAATAATATCGGCTGGAAGGTTCCTTCCTCAAAAGGGACTTTCTTTGTCTGGCTTCCCGTGCCAAAAGGGTACACTTCTGAAGAATTTGCCGACTTATTGTTGGACAAAGCGCGCGTAGTAACAGCTCCAGGCAACGGATTTGGTGCCAGCGGCGAAGGGTATTTGCGCGTGGGATTGCTTGCGAGCGAGGAACGTTTGCTCGAAGCGGTACGGCGGATTGATCAATTGCAGTTGTTTGACTGAGAATGAAAGGTGCAGCGATTGGAGTGGTCGCTGCTTTTTTATACTTAAAATTTCATTACTACAATAACAATGATTTTTTCCCACACAAAAGAACCTTCACCTCTGGCACTTCAACTCTCTGTTCCGACGTCTTCTTCAGGTGAAGTGATGAGATCGTCTTCGGTGGTATCATCAGTGCCGTTGTGGCGTTCGAAATAATTCTCGGTCATTTTCTCTTCATTATCTGTTAGTTCGATGTCATGTCTGAAGAAGGCCATGAATGCGAAGACAATGATGAGAAAAATAAAGGATCCGTATTTTCTTAGGCGTTTATTCATTGTTGTTTTCCTCCTCTCCATCGAACAAGCTGTTTTGCTCTGGTTCTTCTTCCTTCTCTTTTTCCGGGTCACTGGCTTCCCATTTTCCACCACGGCGAGGGTCAGCGCCACCGTAAATGATATTGTTGTTGTAATCGATAATCATTGCTTGGATTCCGCCGAAGAACATGTCACTTGAATCTTCTTGGACAATCCACCCTTCCATTTCATTATTGCTGTTTAACCTGTTTTCGAGTTCAGCCTGCCAATTTGTTGGAAATTTGTAGTCTACAAAAACACCGATTTCACCGGTTCGATCGATTCGGTCATCAAAATGAAATCTCGGTTGTTCAATTGCGGATTTAAATCCAAAGTCAAATAATTGATTTTGAATCATCGTTTGTGCCAGCATATTCGGAATTCGTGCTCCACCTGGCGATCCTAAACCAATGACACCTAAGTCTTCTTTGACCAAAATCGAAGGCGCCATAAAACTACGAGGCCGTTTTCCTGGCTCATAACGGTTAATCGACTCCGGAGATTGGTTAAAGTTGCTTAATTGGTCATTTAAGAAGAAGCCCGCGTGGTATTGACCGGATCCAAAGAAGTTACTTAGCGTATGCGTGACAGAAATCATTCGTCCTTCTTTGTCCACCACGACGAAATGACTCGTGTTGTTATGGTCATTTTCTATTGCAGGAGCGTCATCTTCCATTTGTTCGGCGATTACGCCGTCCAAAGCATCAGCTGCCATTTCCTGTGCGTACTCCTCTGAGGTGATTCGGTTAAGGTTATCCTGAAATGGACTTTCCCACTCTGTTCCTTGGTGAAAGTCGGGATCTGCAATAAATTGAAGTCGGTCATTATAAGCTTCAATTTGGAGCCTTGTCATGAGTTCTGTGTAGGTGACATACCACGCTTCATCGCTTGCGGCACTTTCTCTTATTTCCTCTAAGTTAAGATGTTCTGCTGCTTGCAAGAGTTGGATAAATGTCGGCCCAGCTAAAGGAGCTGGTGCACTATAGACACTAAAGCCTTGAAATTCTCCCATTTCTGGCTCTGGCTGTTTAACTTCGTATTGCTGGAAATCACTTACTAATAGTCCAGGATAGCGCGCTTCCATTGCCGGTGCCAACTGCTCTAAGAAATATTCACGCGGGCCTATGTTTTGTATCGTGCGTAACGTTTCAGCAAGCTCTGTTTGGACGAGAACTTCTCCGGATTGAATCGTTTCTGGCCCATTATAATAGTGTGGAATTTCGGCAGGATTCATACGGTATTGAGCATGGTGAAACCTGCCTGCTAAATAACGATCAACTTCAAATCCTTCCTCAGCTACATCAATTGCCGGCTGTAAAAGCTCTGCGAAGCTGAAGTTTCCAGTGGCGTATTGATCATACATCGTCGACATGCCGATTAAAAAACCAGGTATCCCAAAAGCACTGCCGTATTGTTCTTTTGTTGCGATATTGAAAGGGGCGGTTTCTCGGTAGTCGATATAACTCGGCACTGAACTTATTTGAGGATCAAAATAAAGAAGCGACCCGCCACCTCCGATACCCGATCCATATGGTTCGACGACGTTAAGCATAAAAGACACGGCAATAAAGGCGTCAGCCGCATTGCCGCCTTCTTTTAAAATGGTCATTCCTGCATCCACCGCTAAAGGGTGAGCGGCGCTAATTCCGTAGGCTTCTGTTCCAACTGCAATTTCCTCTTCCGACAATTCGACGTCTTCTTGAAGTCCTTCTTCTTGAGGAAATTCAATTTCATTAAAGGCTGCAATTAAAAAGAAAATAATTAAAATGGTTCCGATAATGTTCGTCACTCTACGTAGGCGCATCGACTCACTCCTTTCTTAATAAACAGGTTCTGGAAAAAAGTTTACGCTCGACTCTTTTACCTAACCATCAATTTCAAGGTAAAGCGTTCCACCTTCTCTCCACGTATTTACGTCATCATCTAGCCCCTTTGTCAAGGTTCGAAAAATCCGCTGTTGCTGGATTATGCTGAATGGTTTAATGGCCGGAAGCGGGGTCGCTTCACGAATGATCATTGGGGAAAATTCTAGTCGTTTTCGACCGTCTTCAAACAATTTAAACTGTGTAATCAAAGCATCTGTTGTTCTCGACCAACCTTGATCTGATATGAAATTTCCGACACTGTACAAAACGGGCGTATCGTTATAAATTTCAATCGGACTGATTACATGGGGGTAGTGACCGACGATTAAATCCGCTCCTAAGTCAACTAGATAGTGAGCGAGTTCTCTTTGCCTTGAGAACATGGAGCTGTTGAAGTTTTCACCCCAATGGGCATGAACGATAACAAAATCGGCCTGTTCCTCCGCGACTCGAACCGCCTCATAAACATCAGCCAATCTTCGGGTCGTAAGCACTCCTGATCGATCCTGGTCTACTGCATGGTTTGGGGCATAAACATCGGTAAATCCGATTGTCGCCACCGTCACTCCGTTTGCCTCTTGAATTGATGGAGCCATCGCTTGCTCTGTATTCACACCTGCTCCGACGTAATCTATCTCACCTTCATATTCATCAAAAACGTTTAACGTATTGCGAAAACCGAGGTAATTATAGTCAAACTGATTGTTATTGGCTAAGTTCATGTTTGTAAAGCCCTGGTCAACCAGTGCCTGGACACTTTCATATGACGTCGAAAAGTTAATTGGCTTGTTCTCGTTTTCTGTCATGTTTTCGAGGGAATCTCCATTCACATCTTCCATCGATTCTGGTGGCACATCGATAATTGTTTGCTTAAAATTCCCACTCACATATTCTGAAGCTTGAAAATAAGGTTTAGTGAATTCGAACAAAGCATCGAAACCTTTTCGTTTCGTCACTTCCTCCACGTGTCGACCAAGCATAATGTCACCTACTACCGTTCCGGTAAAAATAGCGTCCTCGTCTTTTTTTACATCAGGTACTTGGGCAAAGCTTACGAAATGGCCTGCTGCTAGTAAGAGTGTCAAAGCGAGAAGAAACACAAAGGCATGCTTGTCCACTTTTGCTTTATGTTTTTTTGTTAAGGCTAGCAGTTTTTCTTTATTTGTTAAGTATCGTTTTGACATAAACAACCCGCCTTAAAGCATGTAGTAAATCGTCATAATTAAAAAGGTTAAACCGCTTAAAACCATCGTGCTTGTTACTGTAATATAAACCCCTTGCTTTTCAAACGAGTTAGCGATAAGTCCAGGGACAATAACCCCAATCCCACGCAATTCATAAATTTCAAAGGGGAATACGGGGTAAAAATAGTCAAATGCCAACTTCATAACAACACCGGTTAACAGCATGGCTGCAAATTTTCGGCGGCCATAAAGAATTGTGAAACGCGAAAAAACATGGACTACTAAAAAATAAATAGCACAGCTAATAAAAAAGATCGACATTAAGAAAAATGGCTGATCAAAAATGAGTGCTAAATAACCAGGTACGATAATTCCAGCTGGTAAGGCCCCTGCTTTTTCTGCATAAATTAAACTGAGTACAATTCCGACAACTAAGGTGATATATAAATCGGCTCCAAACAATGGGCGTACCCCCTTTTTCTATGATGCATGCTCTTCGTGTTGTTCCGCTTGGATGCGTTCGACAAGAGGTTCAGCAGCACCGTGAATATTACCTACACCAAAAATCGATGAGCGATTCATACGTTCCCTAAGAGCAGCGTAAATCTCATCGGTTCCTTTTCCTTCTAAGTTTACAAAGTCATCAGCTTCAATCGTTCCATCCTGGTAAGCTTGCTCAATGGGGGACGTTAAGTCACCAATGACAACAAGAGTACCGATATCAAGGTTAGGTAATACGTCCCGTGCAAACTGTTCCGAGCGCTCAACTCGATCTTTTCGACAGTTCATAATTACAATCGGATGCTCTGCTGGAAAGCCGAGTTCTTTCACTCGTTTCCAAATGTTTAAAGTTGAGGAAGGATCATTGGCTGCGAATCCATTGAAAAAATAGGAAGGCTGATCAATATCACCCATTTTCAGAATTCGCATGGCACCGGGATCTGGTGGGGCATTTAGCATCCCTTTTAACGCCGTATCTCGCTTTATATCAAGAGCTTCGGCAACCGCTAAAGGTAGAGCAGCATTATCCGGAAACATCATATAATCAAATTTGCGTAAATAATCTTCACTCACTTGAGAAGCATCAGCAACAATCACTTCTGTGTTCCGGTTTGCTGCTATTTCGTGAAAAAAGTCTTTATAAGGACCGTCATTAATAATAAGGTGACCGTTATAAGGAATAGTTGCAGTGAATGATTGCGCTACATCATCAATTGTCGGCCCTAAGACGTCCATGTGATCTTCTAATACATTAACAATGACACCAATATTTGCTTGGAGCATAATGTCTTGAAATACTTTTTGATAATCAGGATTAACGGCCATACACTCGCTGACGAGCACTTTTGTTCCCTCTTCAGAGACTCGTTTCATTACTTTCAGCTGCTCACGAATATTCGGGCCTTCAGGGTCGCGAATGATCGGGTCTTCCCGGTCGTTATAAATCATCCTTGCTTGAGTCCCCGTCGTTTTGCCGATGGTTTTATATCCCGCTTCCACCATAATGCCAGTGATGAGCCTTGTGACAGTTGATTTCCCCCTCACACCGTTTATATTTATACGAATCGGAATATTATCGACATGACGCTGGTGTCTTTTCCGCTCCATGACACCTAATATAAATAAAAGCACGCAAGAGATAGGAATTAATAACATCTTGTGCTCCTCCCCAGCCTAATAATCATCAATGTTAGTATGTCCAAAACTTTACTAGTCTAAAATGAATTATTTCATGCAAGTTGAATTTTCGACACTGCAAAAAAGGCGGATGTAAAGGGACTAAAGATTTACTTTTAACGACAAATGAGTACAAATTTTCGCTAAATTGTTTGTTTATATTACATTTTTTACAGAGTCTTTAATGTTATATAACCAATCCTCAAATAGTATTGTAGGGCTGTGTAACCTCTTGTAAACTTACTAATGTAAAAATAAATCAACAAAGAGTTTATGGGGAGAGGGAAAAGAAATGAAAAAGGTTGTATTAAGTGTAGTTTTAGCAGGCGGGCTTTTCGTAACGCCAACGATCGCAGACGCTGCTTTAGGAGATCAAACGTTACGTGAAGGCATGAGACATGGAGATGTTGAAGAGTTACAAGAGTTTTTACGTTCTGAAGGATATTTCACATTTCATACATCAACGGGGTACTTTGGAGAAATCACTCGATCAGCAGTACGTGATTATCAACGTGATTCAGGGATCGCAGTCGATGGCATTGCTGGTCCTCAAACATTTAGTTCAATGGGTGTAACTGGTGCAACAGCATCTTCCGGATCTGGTGACTGGATTACATATGAGAGTACTTTACGTCAAGGCGCACGAGGAGCAAGTGTACGTAACTTACAAGATGCGTTAAATTCTGTAGGACATAGTGCTGGATCTACAGATGGCATTTTTGGACCTAAAACAGCAGATGCGGTACGTAGCTTCCAACGCGCGGAAGGAATTGCAGTGGACGGTATTGCTGGTCCTCAAACATATCGTGCGTTAAATGGAAATTCTGTTGTAAAATCTGAATCAACATCAAGCAACAATAATAGCTCTAGTGGGTCTTCTAGCAGCAGCAGTGTGGACAGCTTGATTTCTACAGCGCAAAGCTTAACAGGAACACCTTACGTGTGGGGTGGGACAAGCCCATCTGGATTTGACTGCAGTGGGTTCTTACAATATGTCTTTAATCAAAACGGTAAAAGCATTCCACGTACAGTAGCTAGCATCCACAGCGCAAGCACATCCGTTTCTTCACCACAACGCGGTGACATTGTATTTTTTGAAACTTATACTTCAGGTCCATCTCACGCAGGGATCTACTTAGGAAATGGTCAGTTTATCCATTCAGGATCTTCTACAGGTGTAACAGTTTCTGACAAGAACACTTCTTACTGGAGCCAGCGCTACCTTGGCGCAGGGCGCATGTAAGTTATCAACCTTAAAGTGCGTGTTCAAAAAGGAGCATAAAAAGAGCCGAGTAGGTCGAGGCGGCGAAGTTTTCGAGCACCAGAGCGTATGGTTTTAATACGTGAGGAGCGAGAAACAAGCCAACGAAGAGATACGACAGCTATTTGTAGCGGACTTTTTGAACATCCATTAAAATAAACACAACTAATTTCCTACTTATAACTTACCCTTACAATAAAGCTAATAATACAGATTTATCGGGCACCCTTGGACAAAAAGGGTGCCCTTTTTTAAGAGTTCAGAAGTCCACATTTCAATGTCTAGCTCCAGACGCCTTGCGCTTTTCTTTAATGGGAGAAGAATAAAGATAAGGTCCGTAAAACCTCTCTAGATTTTTAATATAAACGGAAGAGCTGTAAGAAAATATGCTTTGGTGAATGAGAAGGGGTCGCTTTGAAGAGAGAGGATTCGAGCTTTTTGTGGGAAAGGGGTTGAGCTCAAGTTTAAGAGAAGTACTCGAGCTCACCCCGCATTAATAAAATCGATTAATGCAATCGTTTTGCGCCTAAATAGCGTGAATTCCAATAGTTTGTATTCAAATTGGCAATGGTGACGCCAGTTGATGATCCACTATGGATAAATTGATTGTTTCCAATGTATATTCCGTTATGTGAAGGGCCTGATGTATAGGTTTCGAAAAAAACGACATCACCCACTTTTGGAGTGCTTACACTTTTACCAAAATTGTACTGTTGTGCGGCTGTTCTAGGTACATTTTTACCATTCTGTTTAAAGACGTATTGAATAAATCCACTACAGTCAAAACCGGATGGAGATACGCCTCCCCAAACGTAAGGGACGCCAATATAGTTAGAAGCATCAGCAATCAGGTTCATGACTTCAAAGCTTCCTGACGAGGAGCCACTACCCGCGTCTTCTTTATGGATACTTGAAACTTCTTCTAATTTATCTCTTGTAGCCTTTGTGGCAATACCGTCTGCTACGAGATTCCACTGTTTCTGAAATTTCTTCACGGACTCTTTAGTAATCGATCCGTAATAGCCTGTAGGTGTTACATTAAATAAACCTAGCGTTTTCAACTGATTTTGAAGCTCTGTTACGGCTCCGCCCTCTGACCCGACCATTAAAGTGCTACCGGAGTTCGAGTTGGAAGAGTCGCCGCTGTTACCAGATGAGCCTGAGTTCCCACTACCGCTTGTGCCATTCCAGCTTTTTAATGCTTTAAAGGTTTGTGGACCCGCAATGCCATCAACTTGAATAGCTGCTTCTTTTTGAAACTTTCTTACAGCGTCTCTTGTCTTCGTGCCATAGATGTTTGTCACACTATGATCGTAAAATCCATGCTTTTTCAGATGCTCTTGTAATGCACCGACTGACGTGTTGCGGTCATTAAAGCGTAGAATTCCGCTAGAAGGAAGCGATGAGCTTGAGTTGCCGGATGAGGATTCATTTCCTGAACTTGAAGATTCAGAAGATGACGGTGTTTCCGGACTATGCTTTTTACTGTTTCCTTCATTTATACGCCCGATCGTTTGTGGTCCGGCGATACCATCAATTTGAAGCGAATGTGCTTTTTGATAGGCCGTGACAGCTTCTTTTGTTTGTGAACCGAAATTGCCGGTTGGTGAAGCAGAGAGGTATCCGAGATCATTTAATTTTTCCTGGAGCAAGGTAACAGCATTTCCTGAAGTACCTTGACGCAGCAAATGAGTATCGGGAACCGCTTTGCTATTACTATCTGAGGAGCCGTCATTGGATGACTCTGAGCTAGCATTGCCATCTTTCAGTGCTCCGAATGTTTTCGGACCAGCAATACCATCAGCTGTGAGTCCATTCGCTTTTTGAAAGTCAGTAACGGCTTTTCTAGTAATTTCAAGATAGTTTCCTGTTGCCGTGTGATAATCAAAGAATCCTTTTTCCTTCAACGTCTCCTGAAGTGCTTTTACATCGTCATTGCTCATTCCAAAATGTAACGTTCTTTCCCCAAACGATGCTTCAGTAGATGCTGGAGAGGCAAATACTACTCCTGCAACAGCCACGGATGCGGTTACGACCGCTTTTTTCGACGACAATACTGACATCTTTTCACCCGCCTCTTTTCTTTGACCATTTCCCAGTCATAAATTGGCTAAATTTGGTCGATTATCTGTAATTTTATTTTACTCTGATAGATTAAGAGATTCAACTAGTTTTGTACTTTATAGTAAACAATTTAAATTATTGATTTAAGCACTAGTTATTTGTTATTTATTTACAATGTTTTTTAGGGTGAGGGGAATGATTGAGTGAGGATGTTTTTGGACGTGTAAGGCCTTTTATTAAGGCTGTCTGCGAGTTTCGCTTTGAATCTGTATTCGTCGGAGTATTCGTGAAAAACAGCTTTAGCTCCCGTCACATGCTTTATAGTCTCAAGGATGGTTACCTTTTGAGAAGTTAGCTGTCCGTTAATACTATCTGACCTTTTAAATAGGCTGTTTGTGACAAGATAAGATGAACGTCTCGAATTTGCTACAGGCTGACTCTTTCACCTGAGGGCACAAGTGAGACATCGGTTCTTCCTTCACTTCGTTCGATTTGTAATTAAAATAGGGATTGCTGAATAACTCTAGAACTCAAATACAAAGGGTGCTTCCATGGCTTCGCTTTCCGCAGGCAACGCTTCAGCCTCCTCATTCGCAAAAGGCGTGCTCACTGCGGGGTCTTCTGCTGCTCCTGCGGTTCCTCGTCGCAAGAATACCATTGTTGCTTTTCCTGAGGGAGTCTCCGCCATTGCAGCAGCACCCTTGGCTCCCACATGTGTATCTCAAAATCAAGTGCAAGGCTTTTAGCAAAAGAAGAGTTATTTCCTTGCAGATTCTCTCCATGAGAAAGAGCATATCCCCTTGCCATGTAGGCGTATGCTACTTTTCAGCAGCCTCTAAAATATAGGAGGGATTAAATCGATAATCGCCCCTAAGGTGTAAAAGTACCTTTTAATTTATTTTTATAACGCTCCAGTTTTTCGATTTTTTTTAAAGTTATAAAAGAACAAATTGTAGCAATTATAAGCATCCACTCATGTTCTTCTCCTCTATTGTCAATAATTTGCTTCAGAATGATCTCTCCTTACTTTATTTTTTTCTAATTCCAATTTTATCAAATTATTAAAGGTCCATAATATGTTGTTTTCCCCTTAATTCAAAACACATTGTTCACCCTCCAATTTCACCCATATCAAGCATCCGTCGAGACAACTCGTAGCGTATTCGTGAAGAAAGTGCTCTTCATTGCAGTTGCTTTGCCGCTGGGGCACCGCTTTCGCTCCTTCGTTTACAATCTATTCGAAAAAGAGCCATAAAAAAAGACCAGGGTGGTTGAGGCCCTGGTCTTTTCACGTTCCTATATTTATCTTCAATTAAGGGGGAATTGGGAGAGAAAATAGGGTGAACGTGCTTTATATTACAGTTTGGGTTGATTATCCTTGCCCCAAGTGGTCGAAGGGGGGTTAAGCCTTCGATACACTTAGAGCATGGTTTTTAGAGAGTTTTGGGTTAAGATGTTGATGGTGTTAATACGGGTGGGTTAAGCCCGAATTACATATCTTCTTCTTCGTCGTCAATGTCAAACTCGTCGTCTTCATCGTCGCCGAACTCATCGTCTTCTTCAAATTCGTCGTCACCTAGGTCATCGTCATCCATGCCGTCATCTTCTAAGTCAGCATCTTCTTCGATACCAGTGTCGTCACCCATGTCGTCTTCTACTGGGTCTTGTTCAGCGTCTCCACATGCTGCAAGAACACCAACTGTTAATACTCCTGAAAGTACTGAAAGCATAAGCTTCTTTTTCATGATTAAATTCCTCCTGATTGTACCATTTTAAATGGTATTGGTTGTATTAGGGATATTATTTCGTTCCCTTGTTGCCTTTGACGTTGGTAGTAACTCAACGTCGGATTCATCATAACGCGATTAAATAGCTACTGACAATAGATCTCGTAAGTTTTTTGCACTATTTGAGATTTTCTCAAACTCGCGATTCTTACAACGATGTAGGTCAGACCCCACATCGTTGTACGTTTACTTAGCACTAAATACGATTAAAAATCAGCTTCATCATTCATATCGCCGCCATCATCTTCCATGCCCGGGTCATCCTGCATAGGATCTTCTTCAACTTCTCCGCATGCTGCAAGAACTCCTACAGATAAGACACCAGCTAAAAGCGAAAGTAAAACTTTCTTCTTCATGTCTCGTCCCTCCTTCTATGATGTAATTTTTAATTCTGTTTCATCTATCCGAATTAAGGGTTATGGGGACAGTCCCCGTACAATTTTGTGTAAAATTGTGTTTGGAAAAAAATGTGATGTTTACTGTTATTTAGATGTCCTCATCCATGTCACCTTCGTCTTCAAAACCTGGATCCTCTTCAAATCCGTCATCTTCTACATCTCCGCATGCCGCGAGTACACCTACGGATAACACACCTGCTAACATCGAAAGAAGCACTTTTTTCCTCATAATCGTATTCCTCCTTTAGAAAGCTTAAAGACAATTGTGTTATTTGCAGCCGACGAGATTTTGCTTAGCAACTTTGAATCAAAGCTGCAGAATCAATGCTATTTTCTAAAAGCGCATCCAAGTAACTATAGTTTGAGCTAATTCGGGACTATTCATCCATTTCGTCGTCATCATTTAAATTATCACCGAAACCATCGTCACCACTGTCATCTTCCAAGCCGGGATCTTCTTCTAAACCTGGATCTTCTTCCATGTCTCCACAAGCGCTTAGAACCCCAACAGCTAATACACCTGAAAGTACCGATAACATTACTTTTTTCCTCATCACAATTCCTCCTCGTTTTTTAAAGCTTGATCTATCTGTATCTCTGGCTGTCCATGGATCAAATTAACAACTTAACAAATCATTGCTGAGGCGGCTTTTACTTATTGTGGACGGAATTAACATTTGCCATTCAATTTTATTTTGCAAACGGAATGACTTGTTCTTCATCGTCGTCCTGGGCTGGCTTTCATCAACATCGTCATCCACTACATCATCAGTGTCATCACATCCTATGAAATTTCCAATACCCTCTCCAACACCAGTGTAGGCACCACTTTTATCAACTAAGAAAAAGGGATACCGATACTGTTGAAGACTTTTTTACGCATAAATCAGCCTCCTATACACAATTAAATAAATGTAAAACACAGCTCAAAGTAGGCCGAACTGTGATTGGTGGTTCTACGTGCCATATATCACTAATTATGCTAAACAAAACATAAAAAGCTGTATTTTCACACCCTTACATAGTCTTTCAAAATTGTGCGGGGACTGTCCCCGCACAATTTTGTGGGATTTTCCTCACCGCTTTGTAGCTTATGAATGTCGAAAATTGGATGTCAATAGCAAATAACCAAAGTTCGGGGGACAGTCCCCCGAACTTTGCGGTTTTAATCAAACGTTTGATTGAATTTGGATTTAGTACTGTTATTCGGGAGGTTTTGACATAAATAAAAAGCCTTCGATGGGGATCGAGGGCTTCTTATAGAGGTTGCTCAAAAGGTCCGCTAAAAATAGCTGTCGTGGAATAGGATCTCCTGCTAAATACCGCCTCGACCTACTCGGCTCTTTTTATGCTCCTTATGAACACGCACTTATAGTTTTTAGTTGGTTTTTATTCGTTTTTGTCGCCGATCGCGAACATCATTTCCATTTCAGCAACGGTTTCTCCGTCGACTGTTGCAACGGCTTTTCCTTTTCCGATTCTCCCGCGGAGACGTGTCATTTCCACATCGAGACGAAGTTGGTCGCCTGGTTTCACTTGGCCTTTGAAGCGGCAGTTATCGATTCCTGCGAAGAAAGCGAGTCGCCCGCGGTTTTCTTCTTTTTTTAGGATAGCAACTGCTCCCACCTGTGCGAGAGCCTCAACGATGAGAACTCCCGGCATCACTGGATAATCGGGGAAATGACCGTTAAAAAACTCTTCGTTAGCAGTAACGTTTTTAATTCCAACGGCACGTTGACCTTCCTCCACCTCAAGAATTCGATCCACTAATAAAAATGGGTATCGGTGAGGGATAATGTCTTTAATTTCTTCTATTGAAAGCATAAATTAGTACCTCCTCATATATGTAGGTTTTAACTCTTTATTACCTTTAGTTTATCTTTTTTTCTCCGATTTGTAAAAGCTCTTAAAGAACTTTAAATGTAGAAAAAACCTGTTTTGTTTAGAATTATTTTTAATGATTATCCCCTTTGCTCAGAATTATGAAGGCATCAGTCATGTTTAACATTTCACTTTTAATTATGGCTCTTTTCGTATGTACTGTTGCTTTTAATCTTCGCAGCTGAAATAAACTGCGACATAACCTACTGCTTCGGAAATACACTACGCTTTCCGCGGGCTCGCGCTGGAGTCTACGTGTATTTCCTTCGCTGGTATAGTGCTTTGTAAATTCATCACATTTATATATTGCTTGATGAAGTCAAACAATGGCTATTCATTTTTATAATGAATGCTTGGAGCGAAGGGCAGTCGACTCCTGCGGGAAAAGCAACAACTGAAGATCCCGTGGAAAGCGACTGTCCGGAGCGGAAATCAATCTACCAAGAACAACAATCTTTTAGAAAACAGCCTTACTTATAAAGGGCCGAAGACACCACGACACTTCTGCGGAAGTATAATATGCTTCTAATGTGAATGATTTCTGAGCTAATGACATACTCATATTATTTTTTTATCACTGGATCCGCATATCGCTTACATGTAAATGTTCAGTCCGATAAAAAAACTCACAGCACCTTGGCTATGAGCTACGTTCATACTATTTAAGACGGGAGAGGGTGTTGTTATTGCCCTGTTTCCGTACCATGGTAAATAATATCGTATATATGAAACCATGTATCACGTTCGAATACACCCATCATGTTGCCGTCACCGACAACACCGTACCCGATCATGGCACCAGCTATAAGGCTAAGGAACAAGATAACAATGACAATAATTAAGCGCAGCCAGATTGGAATTAGACGGATACGGCCACGTTTTGATTTCGTCTCTTTTTTTTCTTTTTTTTCGGCTTTTTTTTCTTGCTTAGCCGCTTCTTTTTGTTTACGGATCTCTTCGCGACTCGTAGGTTGCACATCGTTCTCTTTATTCATGATTAACTCCTTGTTTACAATGGACTCTTCTTAGCCATTGTAGCTTTAACGGAGGTTGTTGACAAGCCCCATCATTTCGTCTCCAATCGAAATGGCTCGAGTGTTGAATTGGTAGTTCCGCTGTGCTTCAAGCATATCGATCATTTCTTTTCCCATATCGACGTTAGACATCTCTAGAGCGCCTTGTTGGAACACTTGTCTACCGACAGCTTCTGCGAGTACATCAGCTTCATCAAGATTGAGTTCTTCTAAATCAGGAAAACGATAGTGATTTTCCCCGTGATTTTCCAGAAGCTGAGGCTTCGTTATTTCAGTAAGCTGAAGTTGTCCGGCATTAACGACTGTGTTGTCTCCATCATTTAAAGTTACTTCGATCACACCTTGCTCATTTACATTGATATCCGCGTAGTTAGCTGGAAGAGAAATCGGTGTACCGGCTGCGGATTGAATATAGTCACCTTTACTGTTAACGAGAAGGTTTTCCCCTTCTATGTTTGGATTCGGGGTTAAATAAAACGCTCCGTCGCGAGTAAAGCGCCGCTCTCCGACTTCACCCGGGATAAGTTCAAAAAAGTAGCTAGGTTCGGTCAACGCAATATCTAATTCACGGTCTGTAGTATTGATAGCTCCTTGTTCATATCGCATTGCCGTTTGAGCAACGGCAGCCCCGGATCCAACGCGGATTCCGTCTGGTGTTTGCCGGCCAACTTCGTGATGCTCTACGCTTTGATTATTTATTTGCTGGAAGAGTAAATCGGAAAAACTGACATCCCGTCGCTTATATCCCGTCGTATTTAAATTAGCAAGATTATTTCCAGTTGTATCGAGTTTATGCTGAAGCTGCCCCATTGTTACAGCTGAGTTTACCATTGCTTGATTCATCGTGCGTACCTACCTTTTTTAAAAAATGAAGCTTGTCCATTTTGATTTTCAAACCTTACCCTAAGCGTCCAATATCGTTCACAGCACGTTCCATACTTTGATCATAGGCTTGAACAACACGCTGATTCGCTTCAAAAGAGCGCATTGCTGTCATCATTTCAGTCATGACTTGTGACGCATCGACATTTGAACGTTCAATAAATCCTTGTTGAAGCTGGTAAGCCGTCTCCTCGTTATCGATAGCCGTCTCTATTTCTTCCTCCCCTTCGTAGTTCAAAAGGCCGTTGCCTTCTTTCACTAGCTGAGTAGGGTCAGGAATAACGGCAACATTAATTTGGGTAAAAGGCTCTTCATCTGCTCCAATTAATATTTCCCCTTCAGTCGAAACTCGGAATTGGTCGTTCCCCACTTCAATACGTTCTCCATCGGCATCAAGGATGTAGTGACCTTGTGATGAAGTAAGGAAACCCGATCCATCTACTGTAAAATTACCGTTCCTCGTATATCGAATATCGCCATTATTATCTTCAACGTTATAAGCAAGCATTGCTGCTTCTCCCGTTTCTTCATCGACAGGAACATTCCCTTGTAAAAGTGCAATGTCTGTGTTGTTTCCTGTTTCTTGCATATCACCTTGTGTGAAATTTGGTGTTCGTTCCTGCAAATAAGCACCGGTAGAAAGCTCTCCAACACGGTTACTTCCAAATTGCATAGAATGGTTTGTACCTAACGCTTGAATGAGCATGTTAGGGAACGCCCTTATCGAACCTTGTTCCGCTTTGAAGCCAGGGGTGTTCGCATTTGACAGATTGTCCGTTAGCATTTCTTGACGGCGCTGCTGACTAATCATTCCGGAAGCTGCGGTGTGTAATCCTCTTAGCAAATCCTTCACCTCTTTACCCACGTACTTCTGTTTCTATTTTTTATATCGGCAGATCAAAGGTTAAGCTTTAATGGCACGTTTTGATAATCGATCTAAATTTTCAAGCAAAATGCCTGTTCCATTAACTACACAGTTCATCGGTTCTTCTGAAACGAATACAGGTACTTTTAACTCTTCAGCTAATAACTGGTCAATCCCATGCAAATATGCACCACCGCCCGTCAAGATAACACCACGGTCAATGATGTCTGCTGACAGTTCTGGAGGTGTTTGTTCAAGAACCGCTTTAGATGCCTGTACAATATGGAAAACCGATTCTTCAAGAGATTCGCGCACTTCCGTAGAATTTACAGATATCGTTCTCGGCAGGCCGCTCACCATATCACGACCACGGATTTCCATTTCTTCGCTTCTTCCTTCAGGGAAAACCGTACCTACGTTAAATTTGATTTGTTCTGCTGTTCGCTCACCGATCATTAGTTTGTACTTTTTCTTTATGTAATTTAAAATATCTTGATCGAATCGGTCCCCTGCTACTTTTATAGAAGAGGCGGTGACGATATCACCCATAGAAAGCACGGCAACATCGGTCGTTCCACCGCCTATATCTACTACCATGTTCCCACTTGGCTGATAAATGTCCATACCTGCACCAATGGCGGCAACTTTCGGTTCTTCTTCGATATAAATGCTTTTTCCACCACTTTTTTCAGCCGCTTCGCGAATGGCTTTTTGTTCAACTGATGTAATATTTGTCGGACAACAGATGAGGATTCTTGGTTTTGAAAAGAAATTCCTCACCTTAATTTTGTCTAAAAAGTGTTTAAGCATCGATTCTGTCATTTCAAAATCTGCAATAACCCCGTCCTTCATCGGGCGTAATGCTACGATATTACCCGGTGTCCTTCCGACCATACGAAAGGCTTCATCACCAACAGCCAGCACTCTTTTTGTATTCGTATCAATCGCAACGACTGATGGTTCATTTAATACAATGCCTCGCCCTTTGACATGGATGAGTACATTTGCTGTACCTAAATCAATTCCGATATCCCTACCAAACATTTCATTTTCCTCCCTGAATTAATGTCGCTTAGACCCTTCTATCTTCCGTACATTTTTTTATCGTATCCAATGTATTATTTTATCATATTTTGTCAGAAGAAGGTGAGAGGTTTGAAATTTTCGCACAAAAAATTCCTGATAATGTAGGTTGTTGAAAAGAAGATTATAAACAACCTTTCAAATATGCTACGAATAGTATAGGGATAACGGATTATTCAGGAGTTTCTTTTCCACATGCCGGACATAGAAAAAACAGAAATTTTCTCGTGCAAATTGCCGTTAAACTTTCGTTTCTACAACTTTTTTTGTTGGGACTTGCGTTTTTTTGTACTTTACTTTCGTTGCCTCTCCCCCACGGAGATGGCGGATCGATTTGTGGTACTCGAGGATTTCTTTTACTTCATTAGCCAATTCCGGGTTAATTTCTGGTAACCGTTCGGTCAGATCTTTATGGACCGTACTTTTGGAAACGCCGAATTCCTTTGCAATGGTACGAACTGTCTTTCTCGTCTCGACGATGTACCTACCTATCTTGATTGTCCTCTCTTTGATGTAATCGTGCACACCTCTCGCCTCCCTAATGTTTCTAGGTCCAAAAAGACGGAGAAAAAAGACAGCCACCCTTGTGATGTATCCTCGTGGTGTTGGTGGTTGCGTTCCCAAGTTCAAACAGGTTGCCTGTCAGCACTCACAATCTCCTTGAACGACCTTGTCAATGTGGTAAGGTTTGTTAAATTTTATTAGCGAGCTTGCGTATATATGCACAAAAACGTAATTTAGCGAATTGTGAACATGAAAACGGCAGCTCCTGGACGCGGTAGGAGCTGCCGTTTTTTGTTGGGATCTCACATGAGATTCACTTTTAGTTTACTTTACACCTGTGATTAGTTGGAATTATGAACCTGTTGGTGCATTGCATGATTTAAAGCTCTGTTCATTTCAAGTTATTGTGCTGCTTCATTTGCAATTTGCCTAACGGTTTTCTTCATTTCATGTTTAGGTGGCTATTGATAGTGGGTTGGAGTTTCACTAACAATTTCCAACTTCAGCGACGGATTACGAGTCTTCTCTTAACGCTTCTTTTGGTAGTTCTGGCAACTCTTCACTATCTGACTCTTGATCTGCTTGTTCTTCATCTACTTCTGGTAGAGAAGTAAGTGGCTGTTCCATATATTCTAGTGGATTGACTGGAACACCGTTTTTACGAATCTCAAAGTGTAGGTGCTGTCCAGCATCACTGTTATAAAGGTTACGTCCTGCTCTAGCAATTACGTCTCCTTGTTTAACAGTTTGCCCGTCTTCTACTAGAACACCTTCTAGGCTTTGATAGATGGACAGAATGTCATCATCATGTTCAACGTGAACAACTTGTCCAAACAACGCGTCTTCCTCAGCTTTTACAACTGTTCCACTCATTGCAGCAGTTACATCGAAGCTTTCACCGTTTTCAGAAGCCAAATCGACGCCTTTATTTTGGTAGTAGTAGTTATTGTATTGAATTAAGGCATCTACTTGGTCATCAACCGAAGCTTCATAATCATAAAAGTTACCAACTACGCTGACTTCATTCTCGTCAAGGACCGGCATTTCAAACACTTCATTTTGTACAGTAACTGGCAGGCCATCCTCATCATATGCTTCATCCCCTGGTTGGTTTATATCAAACTCAGAGTCTTGCGCTGGATCCTGCGAGAGATCCTCACTATCAGAGGTTACCCAGATAAAACCAGTAATTACGACTGCAGCAAGCGTTAAATAAAGGGCCGGCATAGTCCAACGTTTCTTCATTAGGCGTTTGAGATTCGCCTTAAATCGTTCCACTTTGGAAACTTGTTTTTCTTCTTGATTCATTTGATCATCACCTCAGCAATCATTCTGATCAAATTGTCAAGACTTTATACATTTTTCTGAAAAATTTTCGGGGGACTGTCCCCGTAAGGTTTTCAGCCCATATTTTCACACAAAAGTTCAGGGGACTGTCCCCTGAACTTTTTGAACTTTTCACCTTTAAACGGTTAATTTTTGGCGACGATTGTTTCGATTAGGTTTTCAGCATTGGTGATTTCTACGTCTTGATAATAGTGATGAATAATATCTTGGTAGTTTTTCCCTTCTCTTGCCATGCCATCAGCACCAAATTGGCTCATTCCTACACCGTGACCCCATCCTTTTGTTGTGAGAACAATGTCGTTGCCATGACGCTGCCAAACAAAATCGCTAGAGTCGAGTTCGAGTTTATCGCGAATTTCTCTGCCGGTAAATTCCTTATCTCCGAAACGGACTTTGGCTACGCGCCCACCTGTCGTACGCTCAATGACTTCACCAATTTCCCCTGTTTCAGCAACATTGACGCCTAATTCGGCTTCAAAGTCTGAGATTGATACCACCTTCTCTCCTTCAAATCTTGGTGAATCAGTATCCCATGGGCTTTCAACACTTCTTAAGTAAGGAATCTCATTTGGCCAATATTCCTCAGAGTTTTCTGTATAGCCGTTACTAGTTGAAAAAAACGTAGCAGTAATCGGGCTGCCATCATATGTAATGACTTGCCCTCTTGTTTCATGGACGGCCTCTTGTATTTTTTCCATCATCCAATCGTAATCATCTGGCCAACGCTGTTTTAACTCCTCATTGTTATGGTAGACTTGGTCGTTGACGGTATCCGTTACATCTGCTCCATCAGGCAAATTAATATCACCTGGATCAGTAAGGTGACGGATGATGTAAGTTCTCGCTGTTAAGGCTTGTGCTTTTAACGCTTCTTTTTCATAGGAAGCCGGCATTTCTGAAGCAACAACTCCTGCAATGTAGTCCTCAAACCCAACTTCTTCAATCTCCTCTTTTTGAGCACGAAATACCGATACAGTTAAGCTGTCGTCTTCCATGTCACTTGAGACCGGCTCAGCGCTTTCTGATAAGGCGGGCGCCTCCTGGGCTACTGGCGCCTCTTCTTCTGAAGTAAACCATACTACAAGGATGGAAGGGATCACTAAAATAATCCCCATTAATATAAGTCCTACTATTACCATTTGTTTCATTGCGCCTGTCTCCCGTCCCTTCTGTTGTTATTTGTACAAGCTTAACCTTATTTGTAGAATGTTTACTTGTTCTCTGTTAAATATCTATGTTTTCCTATTACTAGTTAGAACAAGTAGACGAGGAATTATACTAGTCCATTTGATAGAGAAATACTGGATGAAAACGGTCTGAAACCGTATTTTAGTTCGTTATCAAGCTTGTTGATAGATCATTCCAGCTACTGAATCTAGTAAGTCCTCGCTAAATTGTCTAATGATAGAAGTATATTTATAAAGATGAAAAAAAGAAGACTTAAATTGTGAAAGTTTCTTCATTATTTTAGATCACTACCTTTCAGCTTTATTCGATTATTTCCCCGAAAATATTCTTGTTTCTGACAAGAAGATAAAACTTTATTTTGCTGAGGTGCTGCCTTCGTCATTGGGGATGGGAATGAGGTTGGCGAGATGTAGTCAACGGAGCGGTAGATCTGGATAAAGGTGAACGGAATCTGGTTTTTCACCCAAGAAAGAAGATCCGTTCTTGCTCCCTGACCCGTGATCTAGTCAAACTTGAATAGAATCTGGTTTTTGACCAGAAAGTTGAGCGCTAGACCACCAGCAACCAGCCGATACTTGGCTCCTCCTATTGGGAGTGGTAACAAGCTACGTGATCTGGTCAACTGACCCGTGATCTAGTCAAACTTGAACTGAATCTGATTCCCTCCCCCAGAAAGCAGTAAGAATCGCCCAGGCACGTGCTATTAAACTAAAAACGGCTCTAGGATGATTATCATCCTAAAGCCGTTTTACGTATCATAATTTATCATTGCATGTTATGCGAAATTTGGATCCATTTTTAATGGTGCGGGAGCTTCGAGGTTTTCGAGCTCGCTTTCTTCTGCTTCGTAAATGCGCTCGATGTCTGCTCCGAGTGCTTTTAGCTTGCCGGCAAAGTTTACGTAACCTCTGTCGATATGCTTGAGCTCTGTTACGCGTGTGTAGCCGTCTGCGACTAGTCCGGATACGATCAGAGCTGCACCTGCACGTAAGTCTGTGGCAGAGACTTCAGCGCCTTGTAATTCGTTGGGTCCGGTGACGATTGCAGCGCGACCTTCAATTTTGATGTTTCCGTTCATGCGGCGGAATTCCTCGACGTGCATGAAGCGATTTTCAAATACCGTTTCTGTAATCACACTTGTTCCCTCAGCACGTAATAGAAGCGCCATCATTTGGGCTTGCATGTCTGTTGGGAAGCCTGGGTGAGGCATTGTTTTCAGGTCGACTGATTTAAGTGATTCAGGTCCGATGACCCGGATTCCATCACTTTCTTCGATAATGATGACACCCATTTCGTTGAGCTTGGAAATAAGTGGACGCAAATGCTCGGGTTCAACATTTTCTAACAGGACATTGCCTTTTGAAATCGCAGCAGCGACCATAAAGGTACCTGCTTCAATTCGGTCCGGGATGATCGTGTGCTCAGCGCCTGAGAGTTCATTTACACCTTCGATACGAATCGTGCCTGTGCCTGCTCCACGAACTTTTGCTCCCATGGAGTTCAAGTATGTTGCAAGGCAAACAATTTCAGGTTCTTCGGCAGCATTTTCAATGGTTGTCGTGCCTTCCGCCATAGAAGCGGCCATCATAATGTTTTCTGTCGCCCCTACACTTGGGAAATCTAGATAAATTTTATTTCCAATAAGCTTCTCTTCGACTTTGGCTTCGATAAACCCGTTACCGATTTCGACTTTGGCACCCATAGCTTCAAAGCCTTTTAAGTGCTGATCTATAGGGCGTGATCCGATTGCACATCCTCCTGGTAAAGCGATACGTGCATGACCGACTCTTGCCAATAAAGGTCCCATGACGAGAAATGATGCTCTCATTTTTCGGACATACTCAAACGGTGCTTCTGTTTTCAACGATTTTTCTGCGTCTACTTCGATTGCACCATCTTGATAATTGACATCGATATTTAAATTTCGTAAAACTTCATTGATCGTGTATACATCAGCTAAAGCTGGTACATCATAAATCTTGCTCTTCCCTTTGCTAGCTAATATGGATGCTGCGATGACCGGCAATACGGCGTTTTTCGCACCTTCAATGCGTACTGTGCCGCTCAACTGCCTTCCACCGCGGACGATGATTTTTTCCAACGTATTCCCCTCCGCGTCCAGTTTCTATACTTATTAATATTCAGTCGTAATTATTGGCGTTCCAATTGTGACGGTTGTTTCACCGCCCAATCCATTTTCATTCATTCGTAAAGCGATCTGTAAGTTCATTGGTTCGCCGTTCGTTTCGAGTTGTGAATCCCATAATGGGGTATATGCGGATGTTGAAACGAACGATGCTTCTTGTAATTCTTCAACGATTTTAGCGGAAAATACTTTTGCAATCGTTTCTCCCCATTTTTCTAGTGTTGTTTCATGATTCTCTGGTAATGCTCCTTCAACACGTGTAAAAAATTCAGATTGCTCTAGCCATTCTGGCATTTTTTCCGTATTAATTAGCAAAGAGAACGCGGGATTTGCGTCTGTTGAGTTGGGGATCATTGATGCTTCATAAGTGTAATAAGTTCGGTATTCATCTTTTCCAACCGGCAAAGCATGCAATTTCATGCTTTCAGTTAAAGCTGACTGTTGATCCGTTCTAACACCTTTCCAAACCTGAGTGCCATCTTGTTGCTCGGCATGATGCCAATCAAACATATTCAAGTGATCCATCTGGCTTTCAACAAAACCGTTCATCTTTTCTTCTGGTAATGTTTCCTGACGATCATTACGAGCATATATATGCCATCGGTTTGTTCGAATTGAGTTTTCCGTCATTTTATGGTTGATTTGCTGTAATTTTTGTATTTGTGATTGTGCTTCTGAATCGTGTGTTGAGTATACTGAATTTTCTTGAGCGATTCCGAACCAAAGGATACATACCACTGCGATACTGCTTAAAACAACCGTGTATTTCCCCATGTTTTTTCCCCCATTACAGTGTCTTCTTACTAGCATTGTTGGTCTTTATTGGGGTTGACATACATGGAATTATCAGCTAAAACACGACAGATTTCGCAGTTTGGCCGAACCTGTTTGGCTGCTCTTATGTTCATCTAGCCAAGCTTAAAACAGATGTCTTAGCATCGTGGACCAGTTGAAATAATTCAACAGGAAGCTACTCACCAAATGTGTAATGGCTACTGCAACGAGGATCACGAGTGCTTTTGCTTTCGGTCCGTCTGCATCATTGACAAAAAGATCCCATTTAAAAGTCTGCAATGACCACCAAACGGTGACAAGAACGACGAGATTTACAAATATACTCACTAGCGCTTGCTGTCCGAAATGTTCCAAGCCTCTCCTACCTCCAAAGCAGCCTCTACCATAGATCATTTTTTTCGTTTCGAATGTTTTGTGGGTTGAAGTTTATGTACAAACATGATAATTTTTAACGTTATTGGTATATACAAAACTTCACAACCACTATCTTAACGAAAATCTTATTGAAATGCTATGGCTTTTTTACCCATTCTGAAAAAATCTTGAGAAAATGTTCACATATTTTTCGACAAACACGTTTCTAGTTTCTTTTCCATTCGATTTCTTGTCTTCTCTTTCATTGTCGAATGAGCTCATGGTCGACTTGTAATATACATAACACTTAGAAGCCTAATGTAAACTTGTTTTTTACAAGAAAAGCTCCCGTTTACCCGACGTCATGCAATTGTTCTTTCCGATAAAACGTGCTCTTCACTTTAAATCAAGCAGGTAATTTGATACGAGATGCGTCTCGATCTTCTCCACTCTTTAAATCCTTCTTTTTGAAAAAGTACAAAAAAGCCCCTCTCCAACATGGCTATTACATAAATCCGCTGAGAGGGGCCTTTTTTTGTCCGTATTTGTCATTTTTTAAGGATGGATAACTAGAATGCCATCCACTGCAGGCCGCTAAACAAATTGGTTAAGAAGAATGGAAGGGCGCCTAAGCCGACGGTAACGATGAGTGTAATTGTGACCACGCTTGATAGCGCGAAGGGTGCTTTTAATTCTGTTGCATCGCCTTTGGGTTGTCGCATAAACATTTGCTTGATTATCCCAAAATAGTAGAAGAATGAAATGATACTCGTGACAATCATAATCACCGCAAGCCAGAGCATGTCAGCGGAAATTGCGTTTACGAAGATCCATGCTTTTCCTACAAAGCCAGCAGAGATTGGTAATCCGGCTAACGATATCAAGAACGCACTCATCGCAATTGCTAAATAGGGAGAGCGCTGATATAGACCTGAGAAGCTTGAGATGTCTTCTGAACCTGAGTTTTCGGTGACGAGCGTAATAATCGCAAAGGCTCCAAGGGTCATCATCACGTAGGCAATCGCGTAAAACATGATAATACTTACGGTTAGGTCTAGTGTGATCAAGGCGGCAATTGGGACAAGCAAGTACCCCGCCTGGGCAATGCCCGAATAAGCCATTAGTCGCTTCACATTACTTTGCGTTAAAGCGATGACATTCCCAATAATCATTGTGAGCGCTGCGATGATGGCGATGACAAATCCCCATTCATCGAAAATTCCTCCAAAGCCGACAAAGAAGACACGAAGAAGAATGGCAAAGCCGGCTAATTTAGAAACGACTGTCAAAAATGCGGTTACTGGGGTTGGTGATCCTTCATAAACATCAGGAGCCCACATGTGGAATGGCACGACTGATATTTTAAAGCCAAATCCAACAACCATAAACAATAGGCTCATCAGCACAATGTACGGGTTTGCTGCGAATAAAGCACTAATCTGGCTACCGATTTCAACGAGGCTCGTCGTTCCGGTTAGTCCGTACATAAATGACATTCCGTATAAGATAAACGCCGAAGCTGTTCCACCGAGAATGATATATTTGATCGCTGCTTCGGTTGACTTTTTCTTGTACTTTTTAAAGCCTGCCATGCAGTAGGATGAAATACTTAACAGTTCAAGGCCGATAAACAATGTGATCAAGTCGGCCGAGGAAACCATAAGCATGACCCCTAATGTGGCAAAGAGCATGAGCGAATACAGTTCACCTTGGTAGATGTCATCATTTTTTTCAACATAGTACATGCTAATGCCGATCACGAGTGCGACACCGATTAAAATGACGACTTTAAATACCGAGGAAAACGAATCTACGATAAAAATATCAGCAATGCTGCCCGTTTCCCTTTGAATCAGAACCAAGCCGGCTGTCACTAGTAGAGCTATGATGCTCAGGCGGCCGACAAACGGCTTTTTCCCCTTTACCCCAGTCATAAAATCGAGCGTAAAGATGAGGAGGGCAAGTGTAGCTAATACAATTTCTGGAGTCATTAAAGACCAGTTGGCATCAAAAGCTGACATTGTCTTTAACCCCCTATCCTCGACACGAGGTCGATTACTGTAGTGTTGATGACATCACTTAAAATGTGTGGGTAAATGCCGATGAGGAGGCTAAATCCAAGGAGTCCGATCATAGGGATGTACTCCATCGGCCGTGCGTCTTGTATGCCATTATATTTTTCGTTCATTTTTCCAAATGTCGTTCGTTGCATTGCCCATAATAGATAGGCTGCTGTCAAAATGATTCCTAGTGCTCCGATCACCGCGATCGCTTTCGCTGCTGGGATTAATTCTGGAGAAGCCCCGAAAATACCGAGGAACGCCAGTAGCTCACTCACAAAACCAGATAGTCCCGGAAGTCCAACAGAAGCCATTGCAGCTGCCAGCATGAATCCTGCGAGGACAGGAACGGATTTTGAGAGGCCACCCATTTCTGAGATCGTACGGGTTTTTGTTCGCTCGTAAATGGCTCCGACCATAAAGAACAGCAGTGCTGCGATAAATCCGTGAGACACAAGCTGGAATATAGCGCCTTGCATGCCTGCTTCCGTGAAGGATGCGGCACCGAGCAAGACAATCCCCATGTGGCTAATACTTGAATACGCGACGAGTTTTTTCAAGTCCGTTTGCACGAGGGCCAGACAGGCGCCGTAAATAATGTTGATAACACCGAGGATCGCAATGAGTGTCGCAAAGTTCGCTGCTTGGTCCGGTAAAATGCCAAACCCGATGCGAAGTAATCCGTAAGCACCCATTTTTAGCAGCACGCCTGCTAGAATCATACTTGCAGCTGTCGGTGCTTCTACGTGAGCATTTGGCAACCACGTATGAAACGGGAAAATCGGTAATTTGACAGCAAAAGCTATGAAAATCGCAATGAATAGCCCTGCTTTAAAAGTGTTCGTCAGTGCTTCTGGATTGAGCGGGTTCGCATAAATTTCAGCGAGCCTGATCATGTTAAACGTGGACTCTTGAAATAGCATCGCCTCTGTCCCTTTGTAATACATGGCAATAAAGGCGAGGAACATGACTGCACTACCGAGCCCAGTGTAGAGCAGGAATTTAAACGAAGCGTATTCTCGTTGTTTCCCACCCCAGATTCCAATGATAAAAAACATCGGAATGAGTGTTAGTTCAAAGAAGAGGAAAAACAAGAACATATCAAGTGCCACGAATACGCCGAGCATCCCGGTCATGAGCGCTAGTGTCCAAGCAAAGTACTCTTTGACACGCTCTTGAATTCTCATCGATGCGAAGATCGCTAAAGTCGTGACAATCGTCGTTAACACGAGCAAGGGCATGGAAAGGCCGTCGACTCCAAGCTCATAGTGAAGCTGTAAGAAGCCAAAATCGATCCACGGGTAGCTCTCGCCCATTTGAATCCCCGTTACGCCTCGATCAAAGCCTGCCCAAACAAACAGGGATAATATGAGTGTTAACACAGCTGTTCCAGCAGCAAGAGAGCGAATCACATTTTTATTTTCTTTTGGTATTGTTAAAACGAGAGCCGCCCCTGCAAGTGGTAAAAACACGAGCCATGTGAGTAAATTTGGGATCATCCGAAATACCCCCTTACAACAAAGGCAACCACAATGATTGCGATTCCGCCAACGACGCTAACTAAGCCGTACGTTTGCATTTGCCCGTTATGTTGTTTTCCAAAGCTTTTTCCGGCACTTCGAGTTGAGCGCCCAAGAAGATTCACGGCAGCATCAACGATTTTCTGGTCGACTGCTCCTAGAAGACGGCTGATCCCGATCGTTGGTTGAACAAACACTTTTTCATAAAGCTCATCGATGTAGTATTTGTTAAGAAGCAGTGCGTGAACTCGCGGTACCTTGCTTGAAATCGTCGTGTTCTCTTGATTCGGCCTTTTTCCATAAATCATCCAGGCTAAGGCGATTCCACCGAATGCGACGAGTAACGAAAGCGCTGCCAGCCACAGTTCGCCATGGGCTTGTGCTCCGTAATTCATTCCTTCTGTTAGAAAGCCTTCTAAGGCGTGACCGGTAAATGGCGCGTTGATCAGTCCTGCTACTATCGCAAGGATTGCAAGGATTGTCAGTGGTCCTGTCATCAGTTTTGAATTTTCTTGTGGTACGTGTTCGCCTCTGAATGTTCCTGTAAATGCTTTGAAAAAGAGGCGGAACATATAAAAGGCTGTTAAAAACGCAGTAACAACGGCCATCGTGAATAAGAGATAATCTCCGTTTGCCCAAACGGATGCGAGAATTTCTTCCTTACTCCAAAATCCGGCTAACGGGAAGACTCCTGCGATGGCGAGGGCACCGATTAAAAACGTAACCGAAGTGCCTTTCATCCGGCTCCACAGACCGCCCATTTTGTTAATGTCCTGCCGGTGATGAAGTGCATAAATAACTGAGCCAGCTCCTAAAAACAGGAGTGCTTTGAAGAACGCATGTGTCATGAGGTGAAACATCCCAGCCACGTATCCTGCCGTTCCTAAAGCGAGCATCATAAACCCGAGCTGGCTGATCGTTGAATAGGCGAGAATGCGTTTGATGTCTGTATTTACAAGGGCAATTGTCGCCGCAAAGATCGCTGTTATCGCCCCAGTATAGGCGACTACCGTCATCGCCGTGCTTGAGGCAAGGAAGATTGGGTACATAACAGCCACTAAATAGACACCTGCTGCGACCATTGTTGCGGCGTGAATGAGAGCACTGACCGGTGTCGGACCTTCCATTGCGTCGGGTAGCCATACATGAAGCGGAAACTGTGCCGATTTCCCGACTGCCCCTAAGAAAATACAGATGGCAATGACCGTAACGAGGGTATCGGATACAAGGCCGCCTTCGATGGCTGCAAACGCTGCTCCGTACTCAAAGCTTCCTGTTGCATTAAAGAGAAGAATGAGCCCGATTAACAGCCCTACATCTCCAATTCTCGTTGTGAGAAACGCCTTCTTCGCTGCTGAGGCCGCTTCGGGTTTGAAATACCAGAAGCCGACGAGCAAGAACGAACAGAGACCGACAAGCTCCCAAAAAATGAAGAGTTGAAGAATATTAGGTGCTAGCACAAGTCCGAGCATCGAAAATGTGAACAAGCCTAAATATCCGTAAAATACGTGGATCCGGTTATCTTCACTCATGTACTCTTTTGAAAAAATGTGAACAACAAGACTTACAACGGTTACGATTATGAGCATCATCGCGTTTAAAGCTGTTACTTCATATCCCATCGAAACCGTATTTTCCCCAAATGTCATCCAGTTTACGGTATACGTGTACGTTTCACCGCCAATTCGGTCGAATAGAACATAGACGGAGAAAAGAAACGACAGCGCCAGTGCTGCAATCCCAACATAAGAGGATTTTTCTTTTAACCCCCTGCCAAACAGAAGCAGCACGATAAAGGCGATCAGCGGAAAAACCGGGATGAACCAGGCATACTGTAACATACCATCACCTTTTCCTCTTTAGTGCGTGTTCAATATGAACAGCCTCTAAGATTTTCAAAGAAACAGTTAACCGATCGTCGTTTAATTTTGGAAATTTCTTTACCAGCGCATTAAGTCTTGTTTGATTGCGTCAATGGATGCCCTATTTCGATAAAGAGCAATGAGAATGGCTAATCCAACGGCCGCCTCTGCTGCTGCCACGGTAATGACAAACAACGTAAACACTTGCCCGGTAATGTTAGCGAATGGCCCTATACTCGAAAAAGCAATCAAATTGATGTTAACTGCGTTGAGCATAAGTTCAATACAGACGAGGACGATGACTAAATGGCGCCTCGTTAAAATGCCATACAGCCCGATGCAAAACAAAATTGCAGCCAGTGCTAAGAAGAGATTAAGCGACACCATGTCATTCCTCCTCCTTCCGTGCAAGCACGATTGCTCCGACAAGGGCTGCTAACAGAAGGATCGCAGCTCCCTGGAATGCAATTACATAATGACCGTAAAGCTCCAGCCCCACTTTTTCAGCTGTGCCGATAAATGGCTCATTGTTAGCAGGAAGATCGAGTCCAAGAACGCCGTAAAGCATGCCTCCTAAAAGAGCACCAACGCCTATAAAGCTAACGATTTTATGAGCTTTTCCCCGTTCAGGACCAAAGCTAACCGAACGATGATCGGTCATCATCATACCGAATACAAAGAGGATCGAAATCGCTCCTACATAGACCATAATCTGAATAATCCCGATGAACTCCGCTCGCAGCAAAAAGTAAAGCCCCGCGACTGCAAAAAAGGAAAATGCCATTGCCAGCACACGGTGAGAAATCTTGTTTAAAATAAGAACGAGGACAGCACCCACGATGGCAGCCAAACCTAAGACGAGAAAAAAGATCATCTCCGCACTCACTTGCCATCCCCCCTCTTCTCACTTTCAATCTCATCACCGTGATCTTTTGAAGTTTGTGAATCAGGTAACGTGGGGTCTGACCCCTCAGTTTCGGTTTTCAAATCTCGTTTTTCCTGAGTTGGAGCTGCTTCTTCTGCTTTCTCTTTTGGTGCTGCTTTATTTGGCGGTGCTTCTTCCGCTTTCTCTTTTGGAGCTGCTTCTTCTGCTTTCTCTTTTGGTGGTACTGCTTCACTTGATGGTGTTTCTTCCGGTTTCTCTTTTGGTGCTGCTGCCTTACTTGGTGGTGTTTCTTCCACTTTCTCTTTTGGTGCTGCTTTACTTGATGGTGTTTCTTCCACTTTCTCTTTTGGTGCTGCTTTACTTGATGGTGCTTCTTCTGCTTTCTCTTTTGGTGCTGCTTTACTTGGTGGTGCTTCGTCTTTTACTGCGGGTTTTGGTTTGGCTTTTGCGTTTGCTTTCGCTTTCGCTTTTGCTGCTTTCTCTTTAGCCGCTTTCGCTTCTTCTTCCGGGTCAGGCTCTTTGTAATAACCGTAGACGTGGTTATCAGTGAGCCAGCCCATATCTTTAAAGTGTTCATCCCTCGTGTAGGACGAGAGATTGTCGTATTTCGCTGTCATTACAATGGCATCGGTGGGACAAACTTCTGTGCAAAAATCGCAGAGAATACAGCCCTGAAAGTCAATATTGTACGTATCGATCACTTTCTTCTTCGGGTTTACCTCACTTTTTTTCCCGGTGAGTGTGATCACGTCTGTCGGACAGACTTTCACGCACAGATCACAGACGATGCATTTTTCTGGAAAAAAGCGGTGAATCCCCCGAAATCGTTCAGGCATTTCGACTTTGACATCAGGATATTGGATGGTAAATTTCTTTTTTCGAAAATAGTTCAATGTGACGCCGAAGCCTTTCAATAATCGAAACATCTTATCACCCCATCCAAACTTTAATGATCGACGTAATCACAATGTTGAGCAGCGCAATCGGGATGAGCACTTTCCACCCGAAAGCCATTAAGTGGTCGACCCTTGCGCGAGGCAATGTGGCACGCAGCCAGAACCAGATGAACATAAACAAACACATTTTCAACAAGAACCAGACGATTCCCGGTAAAAAGGCAGGTCCTAACCAACCACCTAAGAATAACGTGGTCGCAAGTGCAGAGATCGCAATTGCATAAACATATTCAGCTAGCATAAAGAAGGCAAATCGAAATCCGGAATACTCCGTGTGATAGCCCGATACGAGCTCTGAGTCTGCTTCTGGCAAGTCAAACGGTGAGCGGTTTAACTCGGCAATCGCAGCAATCATATAAACTAGGAAACCTAGAAACTGCGGAATGATCAACCAAAGGCCGATGCTTTCCTGGTAAAAAACGATGTCGCGAAAATTTAGTGAGCCAGCTAAAATGACGACCCCAACAATCGATAGCACGAGGGGAATTTCGTAGCTTATCACTTGTGCTACTCCGCGCATTGCACCGAGTAATGAGTATTTATTGTTTGAACTCCATCCGCCCATAATGACGCCAAGGGTTGTGATGGAGGAAATACCAATAAAGTACAGCACGCCGATGTTGAGATCTGCTCCATAAATCGTTTCGCTCCAAGAAATCGTTGCGTAAATCGCAAACGACGGGACAAAGGCAATGACAGGGGCCATCACAAATACCGGTCGGTCCGCAGCTCGTGGGATGACGTCTTCTTTTAAGAGAAGCTTCGAAACGTCGGCAATGGTTTGCAGCATCCCCCACGGTCCGTAACGGTTTGGCCCAAGTCTTACTTGCATATAGCCGATGACCTTTCGTTCAAAAAGGATTGCATATGTCACTGCTCCGAGCAGGAGTGCGAGAATACACGCTGCGTAAATAACCATAAACAACAGGTCCATTACGCATCGACCTCCCCGAGCACGACATCCAGACTCCCGAAAATAGCAACTAGGTTCGCAATCGGCTCATCAACAAGAAGCTCTTGGAGAATTTGGACATTAACAAATGATGGGCGTCTAAGCTTCACGCGGTGCGGCTTCGTTTTACCATTACTAACAACGTAAACGCCAATTTCTCCTTTCGATGCTTCACAGCGCTTATACACCTCACCTGCTGGCGGTTTGATCATCATAATTCGCTTGCCTTTTTTATGAATAATCTCCCCATCAGGAATTTGCGCGCACGCTTGCTCGACAATTTTAAGCGACTCATGCATCTCAGCAATCCGCGTTTTATAGCGAGCGTACACATCTCCTTCTTCAAAGGTTGGAATATCAAAGTCGAAGCGATCGTAAATCGAATACGGCTCTTCTTTTCTAAGATCGAATTTGATGCCGCTCCCTCGAGCAGTTGGTCCCGATAACCCCCAATTAATTGCCTCTTCCTGCGTTATTTTCCCGACCCCCATCGTTCGTGCTTGGAAAATTTCATTGCCGGTTACGAGGTTATCGTATTCTTTAATGTTTTCACGCACTTCTTTTACCGTTTCCAGTACATTGTCAATCCAGCCGTCCGGCGCATCCCACTTGACTCCTCCGATGCGGATATAGTTAAAGGTCATTCTTGCGCCGCTTATTTCATTGAGCCGGTCCAAAATGAGATCACGGTCTCGGAACGCATAAAGAAACGGACTTAGAGCGCCAATATCTAAAAGGAACGTCCCCCACCAGACAAGGTGGCTGGCAATACGATTAAGCTCGACGACGAGGACGCGTAAGTATTCAGCACGCTCGGGAATTTCCCAGTCGAGAAGCTCTTCCACACCTGCACAGTAAATGTAATTATTCGTCATCGCATTTAAGTAGTCGAGACGGTCTGTGTAAGGGATAAATTGCGTGTAAAGAAGGTTTTCCGCAAGCTTTTCAGATCCACGATGTAAATATCCGATTATCGGCTCCGCCTTTTTGATCGTTTCACCTTCGATAGTAAGCTTCAAACGAAATACGCCATGTGTACTCGGGTGTTGCGGACCCATGTTTAACGTCATTTGTTCCGAACGAATCGACATTCAAGAGCACCCCCTAATCCAAGCCTAATGCTTTTTTATCAGTGACGTAGTCTTTACGGAGTGGGTGTCCTTCCCAATCATCCTCCAGTAAAATACGTTTCATGTTCCAGTGGCCGGGGAAATCAATACCTAACAAGTCGTAAGTCTCTCTTTCTAACCAATCCGCTGTTTTCCAAATCGGCTGGACGGATTGAACAGACGGTTGTTCACGTGACGTTTTCACCTTTACGTAAAGATAGTGGTCTTGGGGAATGGAATAAAAGTTATAGACAACCTCCATATGCTCTTCATAATCTATCCCTGAGAGACAGCTGAGAAAATCAAATTTCAATTCAGGATCATCATGCAGCATTTGGACAACTTGCGATGTCCAATGGGAAGTGTCTAATACAATCATCGGTTTTCCAAAGTTCATCTTTGCTTCTTCAATGGCGTCTTCACCTTGGATTTTTTTGATACTTTGAGAGATTTGGTCAAGGAGCTGTTCGCTCATTTATCAACCACCTGCTCTCCTTTTGCTTCTTTTTGAATTCGTTCACGAAGTAACTCTACACCGTCTAATAGTGCAGGCGGCGTTGGCGGACATCCTGGAATGTACACATCAACGGGAACTATTTTATCCACACCATTCAACACACTGTACGCATCTTTATACGGTCCTCCACAAGTAGCACATGAACCCATAGCAATGACCCACTTTGGTTCAGGCATTTGATCGTAAAGTTGTCTGAGAACAGGTGACATTTTTGCCGTAACCGTTCCTGCAACAATCATCAAATCTGCATGCCTTGGAGAAGCACGGAAAATAACACCGAAACGGTCAAAGTCATAACGCGCAGCACCTGTCCCCATCATTTCAATGGCGCAGCATGCAAGCCCAAATGTAAGAGGCCATAATGAACGCGTCCTTGCCCACGCTTTTACTTGCTCAACCTTCGTAAAAAAGACGTTTCGTTTAATGTCTTCAGCGACTCGCGGGTCGTAATGATCTAACTCTTTAAACCCTTTTATGTCCATTCTAGCACCTTCTTTTTCCAAGAATATGCAAGTCCTAACCCTAGAACCAAAATAAAGATTAGCATGGCATTCAAGCCGACCCAGCCGAGTTGATCCAAAGCGACCGCCCAAGGATATAAGAATACGGTTTCAACATCGAAAATGACGAATTCTAATGCAACGATGTAATAAGCGACGTGAAACCGAATTTGAGCGTCCCCACTTGGCTTAATCCCACTTTCATAGGTCATTAACTTCTCATTGTAGGGGTTCTTCGGTCTAACCAGCCTCCCGAATGTTAGCGCTCCGACAGGTAAGGCCACACCTAACACCAGAAAGATGACAACATAAATGTAATTGTCATAATACAGCGCTAAATCCATACATTCACTCCCCTCCACTCGTTCATTTTCCAACTCCACTCAATGAATACCAAGTCTCGTAAATCACTGTATTTTTCCAACTATTGCTATAATCCCACCTGCAGCTGACAGCCTATTTTCTTATTTCTTTCAGCCCGCTAAACACCTCTCCTTCATCGTAGACTACTGCCGTCTCACTAAATCCTATGCACCTTTGTCCTTGAATATCATAGGAGTTAAGGAATAATTCGGATGAGCAGGAAGATGTGTTTTAAGAAGATTACATTTATTGCTGTTTCGGAATACCCTTTTAGTTGCAAGCTATCGATGTGAATGGATTTTTTTATGCGTTCAAAAAGGTGGACAAAAAAAACGGAGAATGTTGAGGCGTCCAAGTCTTCGAGCACCGGAGCTACAAGATGTCTCGACGGATACTATTCGTAGCTTAATTAGCAGAGAAAGAGACATTTGGGGTTACGTGAGGAATGGAGGAGCTAGAAAGCGAGCTTCCCCCAGGATGGGGTGACTGCTGCGTTCGCAACAGGACGTCGCGGTATTTAGCAGGAGATCCTATTCTAAGAATTCTATTTTAGCGGACTTTTTGAACATCCTCTCTAAAGGTTGTGGAGGTTATAAACACGACCTCTGTTCGTGCCAATGTGGGGAAGGTTTTGGGCTTGAAGGAGGCGTTTTGCTGTATCAGTAGAATGGACTTTAGCGAAATGACGAAATTCTTGATTTGTAATTGAGGGGCCTAGAAGTAAAGCATAGTCTTTGAGCGTGAGTAAAGCAGGATTTTCCGTTTGTAAATGACATTTCTGACAAATCCAACGATTACCATTTTTAACGAGGGGAATATATCCACAATGTTCACAATGAAACCCTTTCATTAGGTCTGCCTCTGTGATGTGGAAGCGATCAAGTAAATCTAAATCATCAGAAGCATCCTTATTAATCATTTTTCTAGAGAGCTTCTTAACATCTTTTTTTGGGAAAACTTCAGTATTGTAGCTTTTTTCGAAGGAACTAATTTTAGCTGACATCAACCCAGGACGTATAATACTTTCATATGCACGCGGAGGTTTCGGGGGGGAAAATTCAACTTGGGATCTCTCATTCACCATAATGACTAAGTATTCCACTGGAAGACTAGCTAGTTTATGTGCTTTTATCCACCTTATCAACTGTTCTTGCTGGCTTTTTGCCTGGAGGATGAAGTCAGTATAAGTTCTCTTTTCACCTGACGGGGTTGTTTGGATCACTTGTTGTAGTGGAGGGTCGATCACTATTTTTCCTGAAAGATTTTTTACTTCTAAAATGATGATGAGCTTTGGAGAAACGAGTAATAAATCGATTTGAAAGAAGTAAGGACCACTTTCCAGTCGAAGGTTGTGGATAATGTGGTAGTCAGGCCTTTGAAGGAGGTGAAGATAGTACTCGAGTTTCTTTTCACCTTTAAATCCTGCATGAAGTCTATTGTATTCTGGTACGATAATTGTTTTTGCAGAATGAATTTGAATTAGACGCCTAAGAAGAGCTTCGTACTTGAGGAGTTTTCGCGGTTTTGTGATGGGTTTTAAAAACAGTGCTATCAGTCCTTTCTATTTTCGTGCGAGGAGCGTGTGATGACGGGGTATTTTCGCTTAAAATCGTCACTTGCTGTGCTTTTTTGCTTCACTACAGCTTATTTTTTCTGAAAGCTTTAAATATCTCTGAACTATTCGTCATATTTGAGGTGATTTCCTTCCGTTTTTAGTAAAAAATTGATTCTGGATTGGGTTATGCGGCGGGACGATGAAAGATATCGGCGGAATTTTAGGAGTTATCAGCGGAAATGTGTCAGTTATCAGCGCAATTGCAGGAGTTATCAGCGGAAATCAGTCAGATATCAGCGATCCGACACATTTTGACCAAATTCGACACTCTCGCCGCCTCACCTCCTCCTCTCCTATTAATAAATCCGGAGAGCTCTTCGGCTCTCCGGATTTATTACTTTCCACCAACGACTTCTAATCGGTTGATCGCTCGCTTTAGCGCGAGTTCTGCACGGCTGAAGTCGATGTTATCTTTTTTTGCCTCGTCTAAGCGACGTTGAGCGCGTTCTTTTGCTGCTCGGGCTCTAGCTTCGTCGATATCTGATGGTAATTCTGCTGATTCGGCCAAAATATTGACCTCGTCACGGCGAACTTCCATGAAGCCGCCGTTTACCGCCACCAACTGAACCTGAGAGTCTTTTTTTATACGGACAGGGCCGATACTTAATGGTGTAACAAGTGGAAGGTGATTCGGTAAAATCCCAAGCTCACCCTCGGTTGTTTTCACACTGACCATATTGACCTCGCCATCGTAGACACTGCCATCAGGAGTGACGACATTGACCTGCATCGTCTTCATGGTTTACCCTCCTTCACCGTTTTAAGAGGCGCCAGGGTACGTTGTCAGCCCTCTCAAGAAAAGAGCTCGAGCTGACAAATTCCCCGTACAACCTGCAGAAATCGGCTTCTTATTCCATTTCCTTCGCTTTTTCAACGACTTCTTCAATGCGTCCGACAAGACGGAATGCATCTTCAGGAAGGTCGTCGTATTTACCGTCCAAGATTTCTTGGAAGCCGCGGATCGTCTCTTTAACTGGTACATAAGAGCCTTTTTGACCCGTGAACTGTTCGGCAACGTGGAAATTTTGGGATAGGAAAAACTGAATACGACGAGCTCGGTGAACGACAAGCTTATCTTCTTCAGAAAGCTCATCCATACCTAGGATTGCGATAATGTCCTGGAGCTCTTTATATTTTTGGAGCGTTTGCTGAACTTCACGCGCGACTTCATAGTGCTCGTCTCCGACAATTTCAGGAGAAAGGGCACGGGATGTAGACGCGAGCGGATCAACCGCTGGGTAGATCCCCATTTCAGAAAGCTTACGCTCAAGGTTCGTCGTTGCATCCAAGTGAGCGAAAGTCGTCGCTGGTGCCGGGTCAGTGTAGTCATCGGCAGGAACGTAGATCGCTTGGATGGATGTTACGGAACCTTTTTTCGTTGAAGTAATTCGCTCTTGAAGCATACCCATCTCAGTTGCAAGCGTCGGCTGATAACCTACCGCAGATGGCATACGTCCAAGTAGGGCGGATACTTCACCGCCGGCTTGTGTAAACCGGAAAATGTTGTCGACGAAAAGAAGTACGTCGGCGCCTTTTTCATCACGGAAGTGCTCTGCCATTGTCAAGCCGGACAGGGCAACACGCATACGTGCACCTGGTGGCTCGTTCATTTGACCGAATACCATGGATGTTTTGCTGATAACGCCGGAATCCTTCATTTCAAAGTACAAGTCGTTTCCTTCTCGTGTACGCTCTCCAACACCGGCGAATACGGAAATACCGCCGTGCTCTTGGGCAATGTTGTTGATTAGCTCTTGAATAAGAACTGTTTTACCTACACCGGCACCTCCGAAGAGACCGATTTTACCACCTTTAATATAAGGGGCAAGCAGGTCAACGACTTTGATTCCTGTTTCTAAAATTTCAGTTTCTGTGGAAAGTTCTTCGTACTTCGGTGCTTCGCGGTGAATCGGGTCACGCTGAACACTTTCTGGTACATCCTCCCCTAAATCGATGTGCTCACCAAGTACGTTAAATACACGACCTAGTGTCTCATCTCCAACTGGTACTGCGATTGGTTTACCTGTATCTACTGTTTCCAAGCCGCGAGTCAATCCATCAGTTGATCCCATGGCAATCGTACGCACGGAGTCATCACCAAGATGAAGGGCAACTTCTAACGTTACGTCGACGTCCACTTCACCAGAGGATTGAGCTTTATGCTGGATTTTAAGCGCGTTATAGATCTCAGGTAATTCTCCCCGGTTAAACTTTACGTCTACTACCGGACCAGTTACTTGAGTGACGCGTCCTTTATTCATCTTCTTTCCTCCTCACTTCCTAATGAACACGGGTTAACGTTAATCGAGAGCTGATGCTCCACCTACAATTTCATTGATCTCCTGCGTAATCGCAGCCTGTCTTGCTCGGTTAAACTTCAAGTTCAGGTCATCGATCATGTCAGAAGCGTTGTCAGTGGCAGCGCTCATCGCTGTCATACGTGCTCCGAACTCACTGGCTTTTCCGTCTAATAAAGCCCCAAATACTAAGCTTTCTGCATAGTGTGGAAGCAATCTTTTAAGGATTGTTTCCTCGTCAGGCTCGTATAAATAATCGAGACGTTCGCTGCTTGTTTCTTCTCCTGCAGATTCATCAAAATCCGTAAGAGGAAGCAGTTTTGTTTCAGTGATTTCCTGCGTGATGGCACTAATGAAATGGTTGTAATGGATGTATATCTCATCAAACACTCCATCTGCGAACATCTCTACAGTGGTGGCAGCGATATTTTTAATGTCGGCATAGCTCGGTTGATCAGAAACGCCAACAATCTCTTGATAGATTGGCATACCGCGCTTTTTGAAAAAGTCACGCCCGACTTTTCCGATCACAATAATTCCGTATTCATCTTGAGATTTGTGCCGTTCTTTAATTGTGTTCATCGTGTGACGTAACAGCCCACTATTGTAAGCTCCGCACAAGCCACGATCTGAAGTGATGACAAGGTATGCTGTTTTCTTCACTTCATCACGGGCTTCAAGCATCGGGTGTGTGTAATCACTCCCCGATGAAATGCTTGATACAACATCACGAATTTTTTGCGTGTATGGGAAAAATGCTTGCGCTTTGTTTTGCGCTTTATTTAACTTCGCAGCAGATACCATTTGCATGGCTTTAGTGATCTGCTTCGTTTTTTTAGTAGACGAAATCTTTGATTGAATGTCTCTAAGTGAGGCCACCGTTCTTCACCACCTTTATTCAAAAACTGCACGTGCTCTCTTTACACTAGTAACGGCTGGCAAAAAGAAGAGCTATGAAGCGTGTCCGTCTAGAAAGCGCTCGTTTCTCTGCCTTTTTGTTCCCCAATTGAACATGCAATCTTAAGAGCTAAAAGTCTTCTTAAACTCTTCGATTGCTTTTCTTAATTCACTGTCTTCAGGAAGCTTTCCTGTCGATTTAATGTGATCTAAGAGATCCTTGTTGTTGTGTTCCATGTAACTGACGAGTTCAGCCTCAAAGCGCTGGATATCGTCCACTTCTACATCATCAAGGAGTCCTTTTGTAAGTGCAAAAAGAATCACAACTTGTTTTTCTACTGATAATGGTTGGTGAAGGCCTTGTTTTAAGACTTCAACAGTACGAGCACCACGGTTTAGTTTTGCTTGTGTTGATTTATCCAAATCAGAACCAAACTGTGCAAAGGCTTCAAGCTCACGGTAGGAAGCTAAGTCAAGACGCAACGTACCGGCAACCTTTTTCATCGCCTTAATTTGTGCTGAACCACCTACACGGGATACAGATAAACCTGCATCGATTGCTGGTCGAACACCAGAGAAGAAGAGGTTAGACTGTAAGAAAATTTGTCCGTCGGTAATCGAAATTACGTTCGTCGGAATGTAGGCTGAAATGTCTCCGGCCTGTGTTTCAATAAATGGCAGGGCAGTTAAAGAACCTGCACCTTTATCGTCACTCAATTTCGCCGCACGCTCAAGTAAACGAGAGTGAATGTAGAATACATCCCCTGGGAATGCTTCACGACCTGGAGGACGACGTAATAGTAAGGAAAGCTCACGGTATGCAGCCGCTTGCTTAGAAAGGTCATCGTAAATAACCAAGACATGTTTGCCGTTGTACATGAACTCTTCACCCATGGAAACCCCAGTGTATGGAGCTAGGTAAAGAAGTGGTGCAGGTTTTGACGCACTCGCACTAACGACGATTGTGTAATCAAGGGCACCGTGCTGACGAAGCGTTTCAACAACACCTGCTACCGTTGATTCTTTTTGACCAATCGCAACGTAAATACAGATCATATCCTGGTCAGCTTGGTTTAAAATTGTATCGATTGCAATCGACGTTTTACCCGTTTGACGGTCACCGATGACAAGCTCACGCTGGCCTCGACCGATTGGGATTAACGCGTCAATCGCTTTGATTCCTGTTTGAAGCGGCTCATGTACAGATTTACGGTCCATAACCCCTGGTGCTGGGCTTTCAATTGGACGTCGTTTTTCTGTTTCGATTTCCCCTTGTCCGTCAAGTGGGTTTCCTAGTGGATCCACGACGCGCCCTAGTAGTTCTTCACCTACAGGGACTTCCATAATACGACCTGTACGTTTAACCTCATCACCTTCTTGAATCTCAGTATACGGTCCAAGGATAATAATCCCGACTGTATCTTCTTCAAGGTTTTGAGCCATACCCATCGTACCGTTTGAGAATTCTAAAAGCTCACCGGCCATGACATTTTCAAGTCCGTGAGCAACGGCAATCCCGTCACCGATGCGGATAACGGTGCCGACTTCATTAACTTCCATTTCAGATTGATAACCTTCAATCTGCTTTTTTATCAGAGAACTGATTTCATCGGCTCTGATGCTCATTTACTTCACCCCTATCTACTTACGTTCCCGTACATCATACGTTTATGAATACGTTGAAGCTGATTAGCGACGCTTGCATCGTAGACACGGTCGCCGACTCGAATTTTAAAACCGCCAAGAATCTCTGGATCTGTGACTTCATCAATGAGTAGTCGACCTTTGTTTGTTTGTTTCGCAAACGTGTTGGCAATCGCCTGTTTTTCATCTTCAGTCAACGCTTTAGCTGTATAGACTGTCGCTTCAGCAACACCACTAGATTCGTATGAAAGGCGTTTATATTCATCTGCAATCGAAGCAACATACTCAATTCGCTTCTTATCAATAAGAAGGAACAACAGGTTCATCACTTCTGATGAGACTTTGTTCTGAAAACTTTCTTTTAATAACGCTTTCTTATTTTCACTCGTGATGCTTGGGTGTCTGAACACTTCGTCAAGAAGGTTCGTCTCTTCAAAAACATCCTTTACTACTTGCAGCTCCTCACCAATGGGCTCGAGCTGGCCGCGCTCCTTGGCAAGGTCGTAAAGAGCATTGGCGTACCGAAAAGCTAACGGTTCTCGCTTCATAGCTCTTCGCCCACTTCTTTAAGAGTCTCTTGAATGAGCTTTTCTTGTTCTTTTTCATCCAGCTCTTTTTCAATTACCTTAGATGCCACAAGGACAGACAAGGACGAAACTTGCTCACGAAGTGCAGAGATTGCTTGCTCTTCTTCTTGCTTAATACTTGCAATCGCTTCTTGCAATTTACGCTCAGCTTGTTTTTCAGCATTGGCGATAATATCTTTTTCCTGACGCTGTGCCATCTTACGAGCATTTTCTACGATTTCTTTCGCTTCTGCGCGCGCACCTTTAATTGCTTCACGCTGCTCTTCTATATACTTTTCAGCTTCTTCTCGGTTCTTTTCAGCAGTTGAAATTTGATCTGCTACGTGCTTCTCTCGCTTTTCCATCATGTCCATAATCGGACCGAAAGCAAACTTCTTTAAGATGAGCAAGAGAACAACGAAACCTGCAAGCTGGTATATGACATCAAGCCATGTTATTTGTCCAAACAACAGTTCCGCCCCCTTCTCTTCAATCATACATAAGAAATGGCGAAGAGGAATGTGACACAAACGTTCTCCGCCATAATAAATTGTTACTCAAATGACTCTACAGTTACATGTTTCCTAATAGTAAGAATGCAATAACGATAGCGATAATTGGCAGGGCCTCAACAAGTGGAATACCAATAAACATAACTGTTTGCAATTGTCCACGAAGTTCTGGCTGACGTGTAATCCCTTCCAACGTTCCTTTAACAACAATCGCAACTCCAATTGCACCTGCAATAGCTGCCAAACCTGCTATAATTCCTATTCCGATAGCGATAGTACCCATCTAAAAATCCTCCTTTAATGTCTGTAAAAGTTTATAATTACGCTCTATCATATATTAGGTAGAGCTGGTGGTACCAAAATTAATGTTCATCATTTACTTTGTGTGACATGTATACCATAGTCAGCATACAGAAAATGAAGGCTTGCAATGATCCGATAAACATACCGAATGCCTGCCAAATAACCAATGGTGCAAAGGAAAAGATTCCCCATACAATGCTAGATGTACCTAGGCCAACTAACATAATCATCAGCATTTCTTTTGCATAAATGTTACCAAATAGACGCATACCTAGCGTTAACGCGTTGGCAACTTCTTCAATGATTTTAAAAGGGAATAAGAAAAATACTGGTCTAAAGTAGTCGCTTCCGTATTCTTTGAAGCCCTTCATCTTAATTCCGTAGTAGTGTGTAAGAAGAATTACCATTACTGATAGAGATAGCGTCAGCACTGGGCTTGATGTAGGCGAGCGCCACCAGACATAATGTCCGGGCTCAGACACAAGCTCAAACGGAAGCCCAAGTATGTTTCCAACAAACACATACAGGATAATGGTGATCCCCAGCATGATAAACGTCTTTCCTTTTTGCCAATCCATCGTACTGCTTATAATGTTTTTAACGAACTGAACTAAGTATTCTAGGGCATTTTGAGCGCCTGTCGGATACATTTTTACGGTTCGAGACATGAAAAAGCAGACGAGGAAAACAATGAGAATGGTCGCCGTAACTGTAATAATGTTTGTCAGGTTAAAAGATAGCCACGAAATTCCGAAGAGTTCAATCACTTTTTCATTATGGTCCAATTACTTTCACCTCTTTTCTCGGTCTTGCAACGTTAGGCTTGCTCAATACAGAGCAATCCCTCTCGTTACTGCAATCGCTTAATATGGAAAATAGGTTCTATCATGATGATGGCATAGGTTAGCATTAAGCCTATGATCACACCAACAAGATCGAAAATATGAGGGTTACTCACAGCTAATAGGAGACAGAGAACCGCGGTAATCACTCGACTCACCGTACCAAAAGCAAATTTCTTTTTTCCCTCTAGAGCTCCTTCACCTAAGCGTTTCACCTGTACGTATGTGCTGTACAAGTTCAACAAGCTAAATGCTGCACCTAAGACTAAACCTAGAAAAAAGATTGGATAAGGTGTCAGTGCTGCTAAGATGAAAAACAGAATGATGAGAACGATTGTGTAAAGCGCGTAACGCTTTGCTGCATCTCCATAATTCATTTAGAATCTTCTCCTAGAAACCGTTTCAACACTTGAAAAATACCGTATATTGCTGCTCCTAGTCCGCATAAAAAGCCGAGGGCTATTAGTAACCCTCCTGTTTCATAATGCTTGTCTAGCCACCTGCCAGCAAATACACCGACGACTATGGATCCGATAAAGTAGGAGCTGATCGTCGATACTAACGCCATTTTACGGACGATTGGCCGAAGTCGTGGTTCCTGTGGCATTTTCCCACCCCGATCAAGGTCTCCTTATAAACACGCAACAGCGTCCTCCATAAGTAGACACAATTATGTACACAATAAGGTTAAAATACCCTATGTAATCGTATAATAGTGCCTGTTTCATGTCAATCAGTTCTAGAAAAAAGGAACAATTAATTCAATTATGGAATGTTCTTCTAAAAAAACGCTTTCACAAATTGTTAAAAAAAAGATAAAGGAAGCCCGTGAGAGCTAAGATCATAAATCTTTTTGAATACACGTCAAAATGTTATGAAATTGAGAAATTTATCACAATTAACATTATACACAAATTTAATTTTACTGTGGGCAGATTTCGACAGAAAATAAATGTTTTAATATTCCGTCAATTACTCCGCAGAGATAAAGAGGATAAAGGTCGCCCTTTATTCCTCCCCATTAGCTGATTTCACTTGTCCAAGAAAAATGTCACGCTCAATCGTATCTTCTTGACCGTCTTGCTTAGCAAAGATCAACGCCTTGTATAATCCGGGTTCCATCCCTGCTATCTCAAGCTTTTCTTCTAGCATCCCTCTTTCAAGGTCTTGTTTTGCTTCGATGTATTTTAGGAATTGGAATGTGTCAGGATCATAGAGGACGATCCCGAATTCCTCTGCCCCTCCAGGTAAGTAGGCTTCGTATTGATAGACGTCTTTTTCAGCTGTTTGTTCAAGCATAAATGCCATCACCCTTGGATAATCGGGTTCCTCAACGAAAAACAAATATGGGACATGAACCGTTTCATCTTTACTTTTAATATTAATCACACCATCATACATGCCAGCTTCGAAAACAGAGGGTAAAACGTCCATAATGATTGGTACCTCACGCATTTCACCTGGATTTAAGTAAAAAGAAAACGGCACTTTCCACTGGACACCATCCGGAACATCGAATGGCGGTTCTACTGTATATCGTTTACGTTCATCAGATTGATTGTCCACTGTAACTTTAACGACTTTTTCCATCCTGCGGTCGTTTCGAAGCCACTTACCAAAACTTACAGCTCCAGGGTAAACAAGTGTATCGGCATCAAGAGCCGCGACTAAGTCCACCCTCCCAGTTCCTTGTACGTGTGGAGGGTAGGTCTCCCCTTCTTTATCGAAAATCGGTTTCGCTGTGTTCATGAGCGCGGCCTTCACTTGTTCAGGAGTCCATTCCGGGTGCTGTTGCTTAATGAGTGCTGCAGCACCTGCAATGTGAGGAGCAGCCATGCTCGTCCCGTTCATGTCTAAATATCCTTTAGGAACCGTACTATCAATGGCGACACCAGGAGCGACAAGGTCAGGTTTTACACCCCAAGAATAAGTGACCGGTCCTCGTGAACTGAATGGTGCCATATAATCTTCCTCTTCATGATAAACGGTCCGAATGTAAGGCTTACTCGTTTTAGTCATATTATTGAGTAGTGCTTCTCCATCTTCTTTAGACATACTTACAACCGGGATGTCAACCATTTCCTCAAGCTGTCCCGCAAACTCTCCATCGTGATTATTATAAACAATCAATGCTTTTGCCCCCGCTTTTTTGGCGGCTTTCGCTTTAACGGTGAAGGTCACGTAGCCTCGCTCAACTAAGGCAATTTTCCCTGAAACATCTGTCGATTGAAAATCTTCATCTCTTCCTAATCCGGCATACACGATCGGTTCATCACGTTTTTGATTCCATGGTAACGCCTGTTGCATCGGGTGGATTGCCCACTCTTCTTCCTCCTCTTGTTCAAGAATAAGGTAAGGTACACGAAGAGGCGGTGTTGATGCACCAACTGATATCGCTTTTGAAGACGTTCCTGGGGAACCTACTGTCCATAGATTGGGGCCGCTGTTTCCATTTGAAGTAACAGCAATAACCCCTTTTTCCACTGCTTTATCTAACGCGACACTTGTTGGCCAGTCAGGCCCGTTCACCGTATTCCCGAGTGAGAGGTTAATAATGTCTACACCATCTTCCACTGCTTTTTCAATCGCAGCAATCACCTGCTCGGTAGTCCCCATTCCAGTCGGGCCCAATGCCCGGTATCCATAAATTTCTGAACCAGGAGCGACGCCTGTTAATCGACCATTCGCCCCAATGATTCCAGCCACGTGGGTTCCATGAAGTGTAGGAACGCCTTGTTCTTTCTGGGTTTCCATAGGATCTTCATCTTCATCTATTACGTCATAGCCACCACGGTAGTTCGCTTTTAAATCAGGGTGCCGGTAATCAATCCCTGTATCAATGACTCCGATCTTTACACCTTCACCTGTTAAAAGATCGCCGTCTCTATCTAGTACGCTTCGAATATTGTTGGCTCCGATAAACGGAATACTCTCATCCATAGAAGGCTCATACATTGCTACAGGATCAATCCGCTTGATTCCTGGAATCGCCTCTAGTTGCTTTAGGTTCTTCTGCTTCACTTCAACAGAAAAACCATTGTATAGTGTCGTAAACATACGACGGACATCAGCTTCAGGAATTTGTTCTTCTACTAGTTTTAATGCCGCATCTGGCGAATTCTCCGCTTCAACAATGATTACTTGAGATTGCTCAGGATCCACTTCCGGCAACGGAGGCCGCTCAGGATACACCGCTCCCCCATCCTCCGCACTAGCATAAGGAGAAAAAAGAAACATCATCATCATCACACATACCATCATCCGCCACGTCAGTTTCCTCATCTCCACAACCCTCCAATTCAAATCCAATCTTGCACATCTCACCGTCTCATTATCATGTGTAAAACACCTCATTTTCATGTAATAATTGTACGGGGACTGTCCCCCGAACTTTTTCACTCAAATTGTGCGGGGACAGTCCCCGCACAATTTCAATAAAAAATCCTGTCCGGTATTGTGCTCCGGGCAGGATTTTTTTATAACATTGAATTTACTAGGGTCGAAAAGGTTGGGGACGGTCTTCTCTTAGAGCAAAGAAATAGCGAATTGCTTCTACTATTCGTTTTGATGCTTCCCCATCACCATACGGGTTCGAAGCATGAGACATCTCTATGTATGCTTTTTCGTCTGTTAACAATGTTTTCGCTAAATGATAAATGTGAGCTTCCTCAGTACCCGCCAGTTTAAGTGTGCCTGCTTCAATACCTTCTGGCCGCTCTGTCGTATCACGCAAAACAAGAACAGGCACTCCTAATGACGGCGCTTCTTCTTGAACACCTCCTGAATCAGTTAAGATTAAGTGGGATCGCGATGCGAAGTTGTGGAAATCGCGGACACCTAGTGGCTCAATTAGGTGAATTCTCGAATCATCACCTAATACGTCATCTGCTACTTCCCGCACGAGCGGGTTTAAATGAACCGGATACACAACTTGTACATCATCGTGTTCGTCAACTAAACGTTTAATCGCTCGGAACATGTTACGCATCGGTTCACCTAAATTTTCACGACGGTGAGCTGTAAGAAGAATTAACCGATCGTCCCCGAGTTTTTCGAGCATCTCATGATGGAAGCTCTCTGAAACCGTTGTTTTAAGCGCATCAATAGCAGTATTTCCGGTAATATGAATCGTCTCTTCTTTCTTTCCTTCTTCTATTAGATTCTCGGCGGCTTTTTTTGTTGGAGCAAAGTGGAGATCGCTAATGACTCCAGTGAGCTGACGGTTCATTTCTTCTGGAAAGGGTGAATATTTGTTCCACGTGCGAAGCCCAGCTTCCACGTGTCCGACAGAAACCTGGTTATAAAACGCAGCCAAACTCGCCACGAATGTGGTAGTTGTATCTCCATGAACTAGAACAATATCCGGTTCTACTCGCTTCATCACTTCATCTAAACCTTCGAGAGCCCGTGTCGTCACATCTGTTAACGTTTGCCGCTCTTTCATAATATTCAAGTCCTCGTCTGGGGTCACGCCAAAAATATCAAGAACTTGATCAAGCATTTCACGGTGCTGCCCGGTCACCGTTACGATCGATTCAATTTCTTTTTCATGCTTTTCCAGCTCCAGTACGAGGGGACACATTTTTATTGCTTCAGGACGTGTACCAAAAATCGTCATAACCTTCGTTCTCTTCTTCATCAGTCACCGCTCCCTCTTATTATTATGTAAAAAAAAGAAGAGAGCCTTTGCCTTACGGTCTTCTCTTCCTCATTTGTTTCCGATTATTTTTGATTATTTCGTACCAAACAAGCGGTCCCCAGCATCGCCAAGACCAGGTACAATGTACCCTTTTTCATCGAGTTTTTCATCCATTGCAGCTAGATAGATATCCACATCCGGGTGTGCTTCCTGAACAATTTCAACACCTTCAGGAGCTGCTACTAAACACATGAGCTTCATGTTTGTTGCCCCACGTTTTTTTAAGGAATTAATCGCTTCTATAGCCGATCCTCCTGTCGCAAGCATCGGGTCAATAACAATAAATTCACGCTCTTCTACGTCGTTTGGAAGCTTCACGTAATATTCAACTGGCTTCAATGTCTCTGGATCGCGATATAACCCCACGTGTCCTACTTTGGCAGCTGGAATCAATGTTAGAATACCTTCAATCATGCCAAGGCCGGCACGTAAAATAGGAACTAAACCAAGCTTCTTACCAGCAATCGTCTTGCTTTTGGCCATCCCTACAGGAGTTTCAATATCGACCTCTTGTAAAGGTAATTCGCGGGTAATTTCAAATGCCATCAAACTTGCGACCTCATCAACAAGCTCCCGGAATTCCTTTGTTCCTGTTGACTTGTTTCGAATATACGTTAGCTTATGCTGAATTAACGGATGATCAAATACGTACACTTTGCTCATGGTTATTTTCGCTCCTTTTTATATGAGTGATGCATTCTCTGATTAGGGGCTTCAGTGATGCACCTTGTCCTTTTTCGTTATACCCTTTGAAAATTCTACATAAAATAGCTGCGCGATTCAAGGCCAATTAAAATGTTCCGCGATATCTTCAAAAGATAGAGAAGAATTGTGCATAATACGAGAAAAATTCTACACAAAGTTCGCAACATTCTGCATAAAATGGAAACATTTCTGCAAATGACCAAACATTCTGCTCAGAGCATTAAAAAAACGCTCTTTTCTAAAAGATTGTTGCTATTGGTTTTTAGAGCGTTAGCCAAGCGAATGCTTGCCATGTCACGCATAGCGTGACAGCTTTTTCAAGTCAAATGAAGTTACGGACAAATGAATTTGTCCTCCACTATCATTTGACTTGAAAAAACACTCAAAAAGTAACAAACTTTACGAAAACAGCCTACAAAAAAGAAACGCTCCCCTAAGGAAGCGTCTCTGCTCATTATTTATATAACGGAAAACGTGCAGTCAGCTGAGCGACTTGCTTTTGAGCATTTTCTTTCGTTTCATCGTCTTCTACGTTCTTCATTACGCTTGCCATAACTTGGCCAATTTCACGCATCTCTTCCACTCCGAATCCGCGCGATGTAACCGCGGCAGTCCCAATCCGAAGGCCGCTTGTAACAAATGGGCTTTCAGGATCAAATGGTATCGTGTTTTTGTTCGTTGTGATCTTTACTTCATCCAACGCCTCTTCTGCTGCTTTACCCGTGATACCAAGGTTTCTCAAATCGATGAGCACAAGGTGATTATCAGTTCCGTCTGAAACGAGGTCAATTCCTTCTTTTTTCAAACTATCAGCAAGGGCTGCGGCGTTGTCTACGACCTGCTGCGCATAACCAGTGAAGTCGTCGGCTAAGGCTTCTCCGAGTGCGACAGCTTTTGCAGCGATAACGTGCATAAGAGGACCGCCTTGTAGACCTGGAAAAATTGCTTTGTCGATCTTTTTAGCAAACTCTTCTTTACAGAGAATCATTCCACCTCTTGGTCCTCTGAGCGTTTTATGTGTTGTTGTTGTCACTATATCAGCGTGAAGAACCGGATTCGGGTGAAGCCCTGCCGCCACAAGTCCTGCAATATGGGCCATGTCAACCATGAAGTAAGCGTCCACTTCATCGGCAATTTCACGAAACTTAGAAAAATCAATTTTACGCGGATAAGCACTAGCGCCCGCAACGATCAACTTCGGCCGATGTTCTTTCGCTTTTTCTCGCACGTCATCATAATCGATGACGTTTTTATCTTTATCTACACCGTAGTCAACAAAATTATACTGTTTGCCGCTAAAGTTTACGGGACTTCCATGCGTTAAATGACCACCGTGGTTAAGGTTCATACCGAGAACCGTGTCGCCATGGTCAAGAAGAGTATAGTAAACCGCCATGTTAGCTTGAGCGCCTGAATGAGGCTGAACATTTACATGGTCCGCACCAAAAAGCTGTTTTGCTCGCTCACGTGCAATGTCTTCTACAACATCAACGTGCTCACAACCACCGTAATAACGTTTACGAGGATAGCCTTCAGCGTATTTATTGGTCAAAACAGAGCCTTGTGCTTCCATGACTGCGTCGGACACAAAGTTCTCCGATGCGATCAGTTCAATGTTGTCTTGCTGACGTTTTAACTCATCGTCCATTGCAGTAAAAACTTCACGGTCTTGTCTTTCAATCAATGTCATCCGTTCTTGTTCGTTCAATGTTGCCATTTTCCATCGCCTCCTCAAGTCATCCGTACCATTACGGCTAGCAAAATAAAGTCTGTTTAATTCCCTTAACAGTATACCTTATTTTCAATGTGAATTTCAAAATGCAGGTAAGATTTTTCAGAATGTTTTTTGAAAATGTAAGGTAAAAGATCTCAGGTAAGTCTAGCGAAGATCGAAAGTGATTCATCATAGATTCACGCCTAGAATAGCGGAGCAGTAGGTCGAGGCGGAGAAGCGAGCTGTTTCCGCTGATATTATGGTGATTTCCGCTGATATATTGCCTATTTCCGCTGATACAAGACCCATTTCCGCTGATATATTACTTGAACAGGTGATAAAGCACCTACTCGCGTGGATATATTACTCAAATAATGAGTTTAAGGCAAATATTTGCGTCCATTTCCATCATTTTAGTAATGAAAGGGCTGTCACACTCAAAAAATAGCAACAATCTAAGCGAAATGAGCTGTTATTAAAACAAAGTCAGCTCGCATGTCTTAAAGTCTCAAGGATGCTTTTCTCTTGAGATGAGTGGCGTGAATGGAACTGGCCGCTTTATATTTCTTACCTTTCTAAAAAACCCAAAAGACGTCATCAAGACGCTTCCGGGTTTGCTATCATCTATCTATTCACACGTCGGATTATTTTCATCAGTACTTGATTCACTCGTATAAACCGCTCGTTCCCCGCCGATTAGTTTTGGCCTTGTCCGCGCAAGGGTAATGTGAGCGTCCCCAAGCGCTTTAACAGAGCTTCTAACCGGCACCGCTACCGGTCTTAAATGCATCCCGATGAACGTATCACCGATATCGATCCCCGCGTGTGCCTGAATGCTTTCCACTAAGACCGGACAATTCATGTGACGATAAGCAAAAGCTGCCATCGATCCTCCTGCCCGCGGCATCGGAATAGCAGCAACCTCGTCGAGACGATAGTCTCTAGCCGTTGTCTCTTCCACGACTAAGGCGCGGTTTAAATGTTCACAGCATTGAAAAGCAAGCTGAATACCGGTTTTTTTTTGACATCGATCGAGTGCTTTCCAAATAGCATCAGCAATCTCTGTCGTTCCCGCTGTTCCAATGTGCTCTCCTTTAACTTCGCTTGTACTTGTGCCAATGACGAGAATCTGCCCTTCTTTTAAACTAGCTTTTTGATTAAGTTCGTCTAAAACGGTGCTCAGATCCTCTGTTATGCGCGAAAGAAGATCGGACATACATTCCACGCTCCTTCAACTTTTTTAAAGAGGGTGTGTTAAGAAAAACAGCGTACATGTTTTTAAGTCTAAGGGTGTTTCGCTCTTGAGACTAGCTGTCCGCTTATACTGACCTTTCAAAAAATCCAGGAAAAGCCGGTCGAGACCGCTCTGCTCACAGCTGCGCAGCCTCTTCCGAACCCGCACTTAACGTTCGATGTTATCCCTCGTAATCTGCAATTTTTTCAATCCGCTTTGCATGGCGGCCGCCTTCGAATTCAGTCGTAAGCCAAACTTTTGCAATTTCACGAGCGAGGCCTGGCCCAATAATTCTTCCACCCATAGCAAGTACGTTGCTATTGTTGTGCTCGCGCGTTGCTTTTGCACTAAACACATCGTGTACAAGGGCACATCGAATCCCTTTTACTTTATTTGCAGCAATGGACATTCCGATTCCTGTACCACAAATAACAATCCCCCGATCGACTTCGTTGTTGGCTACCTTTTCAGCTACAGGGAACCCGTAGTCAGGATAGTCTACCGAGTCATTGCAGTCACACCCTACGTCTTCATAGGATATTTGCAGCTCGTCCATTAACGATTTAATTTCATCTTTTAAATTTGCTCCTCCATGATCTGAACCAATGGCTACTTTCATGATGTAGTCTGCCTCCTTGTGATTTTCCATAAAACGTAAACAAGTTTATAGAATGTTTAAAAAGTACGAAAAAAAGCTGCCGAAAAGACCTTTTCTTAAAGCCTTGACGTCCTTTTGTTAGAGCCTTGATCTGTCTCTACCTCTACTAAAAGGACACTCGAGTGTAGCTCATTTTTCGACTTTTCTTATCCTACATACTATTATATCAAAAGCCTGTTGTATTTTACCTAATTAAACGTGAAACTTCCTGGTGATTTTTTTCAGTTTTCCTTCTTCCAGAGACAGCATTTCAAAAGCTGCGGCAATCTGTTACGTAACGGCCGTTTATTCTTGACTAACTGAGCTTACTTCCGCAGCACCTGCCGACGTTTGTTCCGCAATCACGGCTACTTCCTTTAATTGAATAGCAGATTTTCGTACAGATGTCATTTGGCGTTCGACAAGCTGAGATGTGAGATTATTTCTGTCGTTTGTGACCCATTTTCTACTTCCGAATTGGCAACCTTTACTTGATCGTAAGTTGTCCGATGATCAGTAGGGAAATGCCTTGGACCGCTTTACTGCTTTCATCTGCTAATTTTCTCACTTCTTCGGCAAATAACTTTATCCTTTTTTAACAAGCTACTATGTTAACTTTTTGATAAGCTTGTCCATCGCCGCTTCGACTTCTGCGAGTGTTTCTAAGTATATCGCTTTGTCTCCCCCGAACGGATCTGCAATATCTTCTGATGGCAATTTAGCCGTAAGTTCGTCGATCGCTTCTTGGTGTGGTTTAATTTCATCAAGTAGTTTCCGTTTAAGATTCTGCTGTTTATTGATGCCCTTATTGGCGTTATATTGGTCTATTTTTCCTTGATTTTCAGTTAGAAATTGGGCCCGCTTCATTTCAAGCTGTGCGAGCTCGTGATCCAGCTTCTCTTTGTTCTTTTGTAGATCAGGGTCGTCATTTACAAACTCATTGAACGTATAAACCTGATGATGACGTTCTGGAAAAAGTTCGATGATTCTTCGCTTATGGCCCTGCGTCATCGTTAAAACGATATCGGCCCAATCTAGCAGCTTAGGTGTCACCGATTGAGATTGATGGTCATGAGCTAGCCCTCTTTCTTGAAGCGCAGCCTTCGATCCTTCTGAAATAGGCATGCCCTCCATGGCGTGAATCCCCGCAGAGCGCGCTTCAAATCCAATTGAATTCCCTTTGGTTTTTTCTTTGAAAATAGCCTCTGCCAACGGACTGCGGCACGTATTGCCTGTACAAACAAACAGTACTTTTTTCATTGCTGCCACTCCTTCTCTATCGATCATTATACACCTTTATGTACTTTTCTTATATCCTATTTCTTCCCTTTTTTCCGATCCTCACACGTATATTTTACCATCATTACCCTTTGAAGCCGGATAAGACTTTGTGAATGAATGAGAAGATTTCAGAAAATAGCATGTGCTTAAAATATTGGTTGATTGGATGTCATCGATTTTCATATAAAAAGGATTTTAATACCAAATCCAATCAAAATTAATCCCCCGAGCATTTCACTATAACTGCCGAAAATTCCTTCGACCTTTCTGCCTAAAAGTAAGCCCGCCCAAGTTAATACAGCGCTGATAACTCCAAAACTCACAAGGGTAAAAACGGTTTTCGCTCCGAGCATCCCTAAACTAAGCCCAACAGAAAAACTATCGATGCTTACACTGACAGAAAATAGAATGAGCCCCCACCCCACCGGCTTCAACAAAGACTTCCGATTCTGTGAAAATGAGGAATAGATCATTTGTAATCCGAGAATAACCAACACTGCCGCTCCAAAAACGTAGGCAAAAATGCCGATATATTGCGAAACAATTTTACCTAACACCATTCCGACCAAGGGCATGGCGACATGAAAAAAGCCGACAGCGATACCAATGAATGCGATTTGACGTACCCTTAATCCGATCATGCCAATGCCGACCGAAATCGAAAACGCATCCATGCTTAAGGCAAAGGCCATCATCACTAATGTCAACACTTCTCCAAACACAAAATCACCCCTTGGACCTGCTATTCTACCGTATGCAAGTCCAAAGGGTTTTATATCTAGAGGATGTTGACTAGCTTCTACGCTACTCACATATTAACACCATACGTCCCTTTGCTTTTTGGCTGAATTCTTTCCCTTTTGTGTTGAATAAACTTACTTTTGTGATGAATTCCTGCTCTTTTGTGTAGAATTCTTTCATTTTGCTGAAGATCTTCTTCCTTTTGGCTGAATTCTTTCCCTTTTGTGTTGAATAAACTTATTTTTGTGATGAATTCCTGCTCTTTTGTGTAGAATTCCTTCTCTTTGCTGAAGGTCTTCTTCCTTTTGGCTGAATTCTTCCCTTTTGTGTAGAATAAACTTACTTTTGTGGTGAATTCCTACTCTTTTGTGTAGAATTCTTTCATTTTGCTGAAGATCTTCTTCCTTTTGGCTGAATTCTTTCCCTTTTGTGTTGAATAAACTTATTTTTGTGATGAATTCCTGCTCTTTTGTGTAGAATTCTTTCATTTTGCTGAAGATCTTCTTCCTTTTGGCTGAATTCTTTCCCTTTTGTGTTGAATAAACTTATTTTTGTGATGAATTCCTGCTCTTTTGTGTTGAATAAACTTACTTTTGTGTAGAATTCTTTCATTTTGCTGAAGATCTACTTCCTTTTGGCTGAATTCTTTCCCTTTTGTGTAGAATAAACTTACTTTCGTGTAGAATCGTTTCACTTTGCTGAAGATCTACTTCCTTTTGGCTGAATTCTTTCCCTTTTGTGTAGAATAAACTTACTTTTTTGTTGAATTCCTGCTCTTTTGTGTAGAATTCTTTCATTTTGCTGAATTCTTGCTCTTTTGTGTTGAATAAACTTACTTTTGTGATGAATTCCTGCTCTTTTGTGTAGAATCCTTTCACTTTGCTGAAGATCTTCTTCCTTTTGGCTGAATTCTTTCCCTTTTGTGTTGAATAAACTTACTTTTGTGATGAATTCCTGCTCTTTTGTGTAGAATCCTTTCACTTTGCTGAAGATCTTCTTCCTTTTGGCTGAATTCTTTCTCTTTTGTGTTGAATAAAATTACTTTTGTGGTGAATTCTTGCTCTTTTGTGTAGAATTCCTTCTCTTTGCTGAAGATCTTCTTCCTTTTTGGCTGAATTCTTTCCCTTTTGTGTTGAATAAACTTACTTTTGTGATGAATTCCTGCTCTTTTGAGTAGAATTCCTTCTCTTTGCTGAAGATCTTCTTCCTTTTGGCTGAATTCTTTCTCTTTTGTGGTGAATAAACTTACTTTTGTGGTGAATTCTTGCTCTTTTGTGTAGAATAAACTTACTTTCGTGTAGAATTCCTGCTCTTTTGTGTAGAATCCCTTCATTTTGCACGCCGCCTCGATCTTCTCGGCTCTTTTTTTAACACGCACTTCTACACATTTATCTTAAAAAGGATGTTCAAAAAGCTATCCAATTCTCGTCGGTTTTGCTCATCAGCGCACTTCTTGAACCTCAGGTTTTGTTAGCTTCCTTATAATCTTCTACTCTTCATTTTCAACAACAATCCGGTTAGCTGCTGCTTTTCGTAAACGATTCATAATCGCTTGTCCTATATCTGTTTCCGGGTACACTTGGGCAATAATAACGTCAACTTCCCCATGATCATCAAACTGACGTAAGGCACCGTATAAACCTCGCGCCACCGACGCCAGATTGTCACGTGTTCCGCACGTAACCGTCGTGACTCCTTCAAACGAGCCTGCTTTCTCTTCCGTTACAAGAACACCGACGCCAAGACCTTCTTGCTTAGCTTTGTCAATTTGACGTTGAAAAAATGAATCCGTTCCTTCAACGAGAGTCACTTTTGCAATTGGCGCGTAGTGTGTGTATTTCATCCCCGGTGATCGCGGGGCTTCCTGTTCTTCTATAAGTGAAGGATCCACATCCACCGGTCCAACGACACGTTCAATCTTCTCTTTTGTGAGACCTCCTGGACGTAAAATCATCGGCACTTCTCCCGAACAGTCGATAACGGTTGATTCAACACCAACCCCCGTAGGTCCGCCATTTACAATTCCGGCGATTTTTCCATCCAAATCCCCAAATACGTGGTCAGCAGTCGTTGGACTCGGTCGGCCAGAAGTGTTTGCACTCGGAGCGGCAACCGGCAAAGCAGCCTCCGTTAAAATCGCAAGAGCAACCGGATGATCAGGCATACGGATCGCTACAGTTGGAAGTTCCGCCGTCACCTTTGTGGATAACGTACCGTTATGTGGAAAAACAATCGTTAACGGACCCGGCCAAAACGCATCCATTAACTGTTTAGCTTTTTTATTCACAGTAGAGACATAATCATAAACAAGATCCCGACTGGCAATGTGGACAATTAACGGATTATCAGACGGTCGTCCTTTCGCCTGAAAAACACGGTCAATCGCGTCGTCTGATTGGGCATTCCCACCTAACCCGTACACGGTCTCTGTAGGAAAAGCGACAACTTGCTGATCTTTTAAAAGTTGCGCTGCAGCTTTAATCTGTGGATGTTCACAAAGGTTATCCACACCTTCATCCACAACCCAATAATGTGTATTCATCGATGAGTGCATCATTCGTTCCTCCTTGCTGCCATCTATTGTGCGATGAATGCTCACGATTGTCAATACTGACAGAGGGAAGATCCCGAAACACGACCGAAGAGAGTTACCCACAACAAATAGTGGATAACTCTCTATTTTTGTTGATAACTTGTGGGCAACCCATTCAATTATCCACAGTTATTCTTGTGTGCATAACTTTCGGACTTCGAGTCACATTTTGTTTATAGTGCTTCGATTCCTTTACCTTCTGCGGTATTTGCTCGTCCGCTATCAAGGAAAACCCCATTTGTTCAAGGAACGATTGCTGGCCAGCTGTTAATAAGTATAAGGAGCGGTAGCCTTTTTGCCCCGCAAATGCTGTAGCTGTTTCTAAAAATTCGAGTAGAAAAGCACCCGTCACTTTTTCCGAGTCAATCACGAGAGAACGGAGAAACACTTCTTCTTCACCGATTTCAGCTAAGCCCGCTGTCGCGACGAGTTCAGCTTGATCATTCTCTGCAACAAGAAACTCCGTCGGTTCTTGATCATAAACTTGTTCAACAACACCTGCTTTAACTAGTAAACGTTGCAGCTTTAATGTATCTTCTTCCTCTGCTTTTCGCACAATTACACTCACAATATCCACCCTTCCTTTCGAATGCCAATTTCTACACTCTATGTGGACAAGTTGTGGATTATTCGAAAACAGGACAGATTATCCAAAAATACGCTCTTTTATCCCACTAAAAAATTCAGCAAAGAAAAACGTCACCTCAACTTCTTCAGCATCCTCCTCCACTTCTGGGTCTTCCCCTTCTTCTTCATGCGCCACAGCATCCCCGTTGGCAAAGTCTAAAAAGCATAGCGGAGGAAACAAGACACACCACCAATTGTCACCCTGCCCGTCCCCTAACGAAACTAGGACCGCTTCATATTCACCAGCCGGGTATAAGTAATTTCCATAAAGCTTCGTCGGAAAATTCACTTCTTCAAAAGACACTTCAAAAGCTTCATCGATACCAGCATCCTCCAGCTCACTATCCACAATCGCTTCTAGTTCAGGCAAACGCGATTCCGTTAACGTTCGCGCATCTTCTAACGAATCGATATCTTGTACCCACATCATCATTTGTTCATTAATAGCATCACGAATATTGCGCTTCACCAGCTGATCAGCAGGCGAATTACTATTGGCCAAAATACGTAAGCGAATCGAATCCTCAGGAATCGCCTCCGGATCATTCGCAAACGCCGGATTCACCCGTTGCGATTCCCAACTCATAATTAACACTAGAAAAGAAATAATCGTATAAATAAGGGCTCGTTGTCTCATTTTTCTGACACCTTCCTTTCACTAAACAGTCTCGTCACCAGTGAAAGAAAGTAAACAAATAATCGCCCGACAACTTGTGACAAAGCTCGGGCGACTCGTATACATCATATTTTAACTATTACAATCCTATCCTTACCATTAATGTCTTGTTTCACGCCCACTTCAGCTGAGCCATGAAAAGCCTTTTGTAAAATCGCGGAAACCGAATCCCCTTGATCAAAACCAATTTCAAACGCCACGAGTGCTGGTGTCGCAACGACTTTCGATAACTGTTCAGCAAACCGTCGGTAAAGGTCGAGACCATCAGCTCCTCCAAACAACGCCGTCTCAGGATCAAAGTGACGAACCGTCTTGTGGAGTGTCTCGCGGTCCCGCTCTGGAATATAAGGCGGGTTTGAAACGACAATGTCCACACACTGTTCTTTTTCAGTCAGAGGCTCGAGCAAATCTCCATTTAGAAATGTCACGTTAGCCTCATGGATCTCCGCATTCTTTTTCGCCACCACTAACGCCTGATCTGAAATGTCTACTGCCTGGATCATCACAGGAACGCATCTATGAGCAAGTTCCTTAGCCAGAGTAATGGCAATAATCCCGCTCCCAGTACCGACATCGACAATTCGCAGAGGGAGATTAGGAGAAAACATCTCTTCGATTTTTGCGAGGACCGCTTCCAAGAGCTCTTCAGTTTCAGGCCGAGGAATGAGAACATCCTTCGTTACGGTGAATTCCCTTCCGTAAAACGTTTCTTTTCCGGTCAAGTGTTGGACCGGTACACCTGTAGCGGCTTTTTTGACATCGCGTTGAAATGCCTCCAGCACAGCAACAGGGAGCTCAGTCTGCAATTCAGCAAGCCAACGCGACCGTGACCAGTTAGTGTGATGTGTGAGGAGTACCTCTGCGATCCCTTGTTCCATTTCGTATTCTTCTAAAAAAGAAGAAGCCCAGCGTAGGGCTTCAAACACTTTTTGCTGCATCGATTACTCGCCTGCCTCTTCCATCGCTTTTGACTGTTCTTCTACGATCAAAGAATCAATAATTTCATCAAGCTTTCCTTGCAAGATCTGATCAAGTTTTTGAATGGTTAAACCGATTCGGTGGTCCGTTACTCGGCTTTGCGGAAAATTGTACGTACGAATTCGCTCCGAGCGGTCCCCTGTACCAACAGCAGACTTACGGCTTTCATCAATTTCGGCTTGCGCTTCTTTTTGTACCTTATCGTAAATACGTGCACGCAACACTTTCATCGCTTTTTCTTTGTTTTTAATTTGCGACTTTTCATCCTGACAGGATACTACAGTTCCTGTTGGCTCGTGCGTTAAACGAACGGCAGACATCGTCGTGTTTACACTTTGTCCACCCGGTCCACTTGAAGCAAATGTGTCAACGCGAATGTCTTTTTCGTGAATGTCGACTTCTACTTCTTCTGCTTCAGCCATTACGGCAACTGTAGCCGTTGACGTATGAATACGTCCGCCAGACTCTGTAGACGGCACACGTTGAACGCGGTGCGCACCATTTTCATATTTCAACTTGGAGTACGCGCCTTTTCCATTCACCATAAATATGACCTCTTTAAAACCGCCAATTCCCGTCTGATTTGACTCAATCACTTCCGTTTTCCAGCCTTGCTCTTCAGCAAAACGGGAATACATACGGTATAAGTCACCGGCAAATAAAGCCGCTTCGTCCCCGCCGGCAGCGCCACGAATTTCAACAATTACGTTCTTGTCGTCGTTCGGATCTTTTGGTAAAAGCAGGACGCGGAGCTTTTCTTCCAACGGTGGAATTTGTTCAGAGAGTTCTTCCATCTCCATCTTGACCATCTCGTGCATTTCATTGTCAAGACTGTCGTTTAGCATCTCGCGGGCATCGTCGTACTGAGATTTCACTTCTTTGTATTCTCTGTAGGTCTGTACTGTATCTTCAATGTCTGCTTGTTCTTTGGAATACTCCCGAAGTTTGTTCGTATCACTAATCACTTCCGGGTCCATTAATAATTCATTTAATCGTTCATAACGCTCTTCAACCGCTTGCAGGCGTTCAAACATCTTCTTCACCTCATCTTCTGCATAACAGTCTTATTATAGTACAGTGGAACTCTCCAGTCAAAAGTGCTTTTGTTCTAGAAGGGTAACACATACTTTTAGCAAACTCCTCGTTTTTTTTATCGAAAAGAGTGGGATATTGTAAATAGCGTATTTTTTTGAATTAGAACTTAGAACTAATTTTGTTAATTTAAGGAGGCAGCTTCAATGAACTATGTCATTATTGGCGGCGACGCAGCTGGCATGAGTGCCGCGATGCAAATCATTCGAAACGACGATCAAGCAAATGTCACAACACTTGAACGGGGCGCCATCTATTCATACGCACAGTGCGGCCTGCCCTATTACATTGGCGGGCTGACAGATTCAAGTGACGATCTCATTGCCCGTGACCGCGATACATTTAAAGAAAAATACGGGATCGACGCTCGAATTTACCACGAAGTCACTGATTTAGATCCTGTTGGAAAAATCGTCAAGGGGATGGACTTAAAAACCGGGAAACCTTTTGAGCTCTCCTACGATAAATGCTTAATTGCAACTGGTGCCTCGCCAGTCCTCCCACCGATTGAAGGGCGTGATTTAACAGGTATTCATACGCTTAAGACGATTCCCGATGCTGAAGCGATTGTTTCTGACATGAATGATGACGTCTTAGGCGTGACGATTATCGGCGGTGGCTATATCGGACTTGAAGTAGCCGAAAACCTTGTGGAAAAAGGGAAAAACGTCCGGATTATTGAAAAAGCCGACCGTCTAGGCGCAGGTTTAGAAAAAGAAATCAGTGCAGAAATCGAAAGCGAAGCCGAACGATTCGGTCTGGAAATTATCACCGGAGAAACCGTAGAACGTTTTGAAGGAGATAAACGAGTCAGCTCAGTTTTTACAGATCAAGGTGAATACAAAACAGACATGGTCATCATTGCAGTTGGTATAACACCAAACACCGACTGGATAGACTCCAACCAAGTTCATATGCTAGAAAAGGGCGCTATCCACGTAAATTCATATATGGAAACGAACCTAACCGATTTGTATGCCGCTGGAGATTGCGCCACTCAGTATCACATCATTAAAGAGAAAGATGACTATCAGCCCCTTGGCACTCACGCCAACAAACAAGGCCGCATTGCCGGGATCAATATGGCCGGCGGATCACAACCGTTCAAAGGCATGGTAGGTACGTCGATCATGAAATTTTTTGATTTAACCGTAGGAAAAACCGGCCTTGGAGAAAAAGAAGCCGACGATCTTCGCCTAGAGTACGACAGCCTTCTATTTAAAGGGCATTCGCACGCTGGCTATTATCCAGGAAGTGAATCGCTATTAATCATCATCCTCAGCGATAAAAAAACAGGACAATTTTTAGGTCTGCAAGCTGTCGGTAAACATGGCGTCGACAAGCGAATTGACGTCGCAGCCACAGCCCTGTACCACCGCATGACCATAGACGATATCGAAAACCTCGACATCAGCTACGCTCCACCATACAACGGCGTGTGGGACCCAATCCAACAAGCCGCCCGCAGAATAAAGTAGGGGGGTCAAAGTGGGGACTGTCCCCGCACAATTTTGTGTAAAATTGTGGGATAGGCAGGTGATTATGATTAGACGAAAGAAAGGCACCTCCCTTTGGGGGGGTGCCTTTCTTTTATATAAAATAGGGGGAGCGTTGGTTAAGTGCGGTCATTAACAGACACGCGATATTCGTAGCGAGGGTTGGCTTGCTTTAATTTTTCCTCTACTTCACTAACCTTCTGATCTTGGTCTTGCTGTGTTAATCCCTGACCATTATCGTTAAACATAATATTCACCCAGGCTTGGCCGCCTACAATAACAACCATCCCTGGGGTAACGCCTTCTGTCTCATATACGATGTTTTCAATCATGTCTTGGTCCTCGCCAATATCCTGCCGGGCTGCTTTTGGATCACGATAGCTTAAGCCAGTGTGATTCAATTCATTTTCTTGATGCGGTCTTCTCTGGTCATTAATTACACCATAGTTAACCGGCCCAGGTCCAAGCAGTCCGTATGTTACATTGTGTTCATTTTCATTTATATTGTTTGGTTCATTCATGCCCCCAACTTCGGGTGTATCTAAATCAGAGCAGCCTAAGGTCATGATAAACATAAGCAAAACGAGGCTCTTAAAGACGGCTTTCATGATGAACACCTCCTATTCGATAGCTTAACCTTATCGAGCGGTTTTTAGTCGAGGAAACCTTATTTTTTTATCTACTCCACCGACAAGAAATCCCACCCCATAACACGTGTTCATTGAACTTTTGATACCAATCCATTACAATAAATCGATATTGAGGAGAGAGGAAGGATAATGAATGACAACGGAAAAAGAAAAAATGATTACTGGAGAACGATATGTTCCAGGAGATCCTGAACTCATTAAAGATCGGGAGCAATGCCGCAAGCTCACACGATCATTCAACATAACGACAGAAACTAATTACGAAATTCGCGAATCGTTGATAAAAGATTTATTCGGAACGGTTTCAGGAGACATTTTTATCGAACCGACCTTCCGCTGTGACTACGGATATAATATTCACGTAGGCGAAAATTTTTATGCCAATTTTGATTGCGTCATCCTTGATGTTTGCCCTGTGAAAATTGGTGACAACTGTATGCTAGCACCAGGAGTACATATCTACACAGCCTCTCACCCACTTGAGCCGGCCGACCGCAACTCCGGTTCTGAATTCGGAAAACCGGTTACCATTGGAAATAATGTATGGATTGGCGGCAGAGCCGTTATCATGCCTGGTGTAACGATTGGGAACAACGCCGTTATTGCGGCCGGGGCTGTCGTTACGAAGGATATCCCTGATGATGTTGTCGTGGGCGGGAATCCAGCGAGGATTATTAAGGAAATTAACGTGGAAAAATAAGATGCTTCAGTCTGGTATTTTCAAGGGGCTTTGAGTTTTGTTTGCAATGTTGCACTTTTGCCTCATTTAAGTGGAAAAACGCTTTATAAGCTAAGAATTATTCGAAATAAGTAAACTTATTAAGTTTTATCTGCTGAAGAAGAGTTGATCGTCAATACATATTGGCTTTTTCAGCGGAATTTTAGCAAGTATCAGCGGAAATGGTCACGATATCGACTATTCGACAATTAACAACAATAATCCACAAATAACGAAAAAACCTTCTCATTCTACATGAAAAGGCTTTTTACAGTTTCTTTTATAACGGGGATTCGACTTTTTCTTTTTCATAATAAGAAGGTGCCGGTTTACCGGGAACCTCATGACAATGGCGACAGCGAGGTTCGTATGACTCCGATGCGCCCACTAAAATGATCGGGTCATTATAGGATGCCGGCTTACCATCAATAAGACGTTGCGTTCGGCTTGCGGGCGAGCCACAAGATAAGCAGATCGCTTGAAGCTTCGTCACTGTTTCAGCTAACGCCATGAGCTGAGGCATGCAGCCAAATGGCTCTCCTCTGAAGTCCTGATCAAGCCCAGCGCAAATGACACGGATCCCTTGATCAGCCAAATCCTGTACTACATCGATGACCCCTGTATCGAAAAACTGGATTTCATCGATCGCAACAAGTTGAGTAGAGTGTTCGATTTGATTCATGATATCTGTAGAATTCTTGGCTGGCAAAGCGTAAACCTTCGTTCCGTTATGGGATACTACTTCTTTTTCGCTGTAGCGGTTATCCATAGCAGGTTTAAAAACTTGGACATTGAGCTTACCGAAACTTGCCCGTCTCACCCGGCGAATAAGCTCTTCCGACTTTCCTGAGAACATACTTCCACAGACGACTTCCAGCCATCCTTCTTTTCTTGTCAAATTCATGAAAACCTCTCCCTGCTTCTATTGCTATCTTATAGAGGATAGTCAAAAAGTTCCGGGTATCACAACTGTTTAACTCTTCGTTACCTTCCATCTTCCCAGCTCTGATTGTCTCCCACTTGAACCTACCCATTATATGTAAACTTCAAGAATGTAGGTAACTGATCGTTCAAAGCTTACCTACTCCTCCAAAAATATGATGTTTGACACTTTTCATCATTATATTACCCTCTCAATATAAAACACAACGCTCTTTTTAAGAAGTTACCTGCCAAAAATGAAGGCAATACACAGTCTATCGAACGCATACTGTTTTATAGTCAAAATGAATGACGGGTGTGCAAAACTTCATCTGCCCATACTTTCGACCGATTTTCAAAGTGAAGGGCAAAAAAAACAGGCAAGAACGGATCCTTGCCTGTCTTTGCTATCCAAAAAATGACTAGAGGTTGTATTTCTTTTTGAAACGGTCCACACGTCCACCAGCATCGGCAAACTTTTGTTTACCAGTGTAGAACGGGTGAGAGTCAGAACTAATCTCAACGTTGATTAATGGGTAAGTGTTGCCATCTTCCCACTCAACTGTATCTTCTGATCCTCTAGTAGAACCGCTTAAGAACATAAAGCCCGTGCTTGTATCCTTAAATACAACTTTTTGATATTTAGGATGGATTTCTGCTTTCATTCTTTTCATCTCCTTCCGCCCTGAATCTTTCGAGTCAGAGTTCAAATTCAATGCGTACGCTTTGTACACACTGACTTTCGCACATGTCGAAATTATACCAAGTGTATCGACGATTTGCAACAGGTGGTTACAATTCTATCATGCCATTGATTATTTAAAAAACGTTGCCATAGAAAGGCTTCTACGATTTTATTCGCATTTTTCCTGTCTTTTCCTGTTCAAAAGAATTGAAGAATTCTTCGTTCGTTTTTGTATGCTTTACTTTTTTCAGGAAATGTTCCAAAAAGTCCGGTTGATCGTTCATTGTTTTACGCATCGCCCATAGGTTGTCAATTTGCTTTTTAGGCAAAAGAAGCTCTTCACGACGCGTGCTGGAACGGCGGATATCAATCGCCGGGAATATACGGCGCTCTGCCAATTTACGATCAAGGTGAATTTCACTGTTCCCAGTTCCTTTGAACTCCTCGTAAATGACATCATCCATACGTGATCCTGTGTCAACAAGAGCTGTAGCAAGAATCGTTAAGCTGCCGCCTTCTTCGATATTTCTCGCAGCACCAAAGAATCGTTTTGGACGGTGGAAACTGGCAGGGTCAATCCCTCCGGATAATGTTCTTCCGCTCGGTGGAATAACCAAGTTATAAGCACGAGCTAGTCTCGTAATACTATCCATTAAAATGACGACGTCTTTTTTATGCTCTACTAACCGCATAGCGCGCTCTAAGACAAGCTCAGCTACTTTAATATGGTTTTCAGGTACTTCGTCAAAGGTTGAGCTAACAACTTCTCCTTTGACCGAACGTTCCATGTCTGTTACTTCCTCAGGACGTTCATCGATTAACAAGACGATCAATTCATGATCGGGATGATTTTCGGCAATACTATTCGCTACTTCTTTTAAAAGTAAGGTTTTCCCTGCTTTTGGTGGAGCAACAATTAAGCCACGCTGACCGAACCCTACCGGTGCAATCATGTCAATAACACGGGATGCGACCATACGGGGATCGTATTCTAATGTCATCTTTTCTTGTGGATATAAAGGTGTTAACTGTGGAAAATGAGGCCGGCTGCGCGCGAGTTCAGGCTCTTGTCCATTTACTGCTGCGACTTGTAACAACCCGTAATAACGTTCATTTTCTTTTGGTTTTCTCACTTTTCCGGAAACTTTATCGCCGTTTCGTAGTTCAAAGCGACGGATTTGTGAGGCGGATATATAAATATCCTGAGAGCTTGGCTTATACGTATTCGAACGCAAGAAACCAAAGCCTTCTGTTGGGACTACTTCAAGAATCCCTTCCATAAACATGAGGTCTTCTTTTTCAGCTTGCTTTTTTAAAATCGCAAAAATTAGTTCTTTTTTAGTCAATTGGCTGTAGTAAGAGACTTTATGCTCTTTTGCTAGCTCGTACAATTCTTTGAGCTTCATATGCTCCAATTGAGATAAGGTGACTCCCATAAATTTAATCACACCTTTTCTATAATCTTTTTATAATGACGTTCAATAAATCTGCTTAAAATAGCTGTCGTGCTAAAGAAACTTCTGATAAGTACCGCCTCGGATCTACTCGGCTCTTTTTATGCGCCTTTTAAACACGCACTACTATTTAAGTAAGTCTTTAATCCATTCAATAGGTCATTAGCTTCTATTTTTTGTATTGGACATGACCGAAGAAGGGTAAAAATCGGAGTTCACGAGAAGTGACTTGAGGTTGAAGTACAGGTGCATATTAGAAGAAGTTTACCTGAGTACTAGTTTAAGTATGAAATTACATAGACACACTTTATTTTAATCATAAATAAGGTACATTTTCAAGCATTACTTTGAAACTTCACGTTTCTTTACACTATTCTTTTCTCCTTATCTAGTATTAACGTTAAAAGCGATTTTAAACGTAGAGTAGAGCGACCTCTGTTACGATCTAAAAAACTGAGGCGCACAAAGCACCTCAGCGAATAACTAAATCCGGTTTCTTTTTTAAACTATGTTTTCCGTCAACGAACCTTACAGTTCCCGACTTGGCACGCATGACCATAGATTGAGTACGGCCAGTATGACCACGATATCGGACACCCTTTAACAGCTCTCCGTCTGTTACTCCAGTTGCGGCAAAAATACAGTCGTCACCACTCACCAAGTCATCCATTTGTAAGACACGGTTAATGTCTGCGATCCCCATCTTCTTACAACGAGAGAGTTCTTCTTCTGTTTGCGGAAGAAGTTTACCTTGGATTTCACCACCGAGGCATTTTAATCCGACGGCTGCAAGCACCCCTTCAGGAGCTCCCCCGGAACCGATGAGCATATCAACACCTGTATCCTCTTCAAAAGCAGTGTTGAGCGCAGCAGCTACATCTCCGTCGTTCATAAGCTTGATTCGCGCACCGGCTTCACGGATCTCTTGTATTTTTTTTGCGTGTCGCTCACGTTTTAAGATCGCGACTACAAGATCTTCAATGTCTTTATTTTTCGCTTTTGCTACGGCATTTAAATTGTCGATAACAGGTGCGTCGATATCGACTTTCCCTACTGCTTCAGGACCTACTGCAATTTTGTCCATGTACATGTCAGGTGCGTGGAGTAAGTTTCCTTTATCCGCAATCGCAATAACCGCTAAAGCGTTCCACTCTCCACTCGCGACAATGTTTGTTCCTTCCAACGGGTCGACAGCCACATCCACGCGCGAACCGTAGCCATTACCAAGTCGTTCACCGATATAAAGCATCGGAGCTTCATCCATTTCGCCTTCTCCGATCACGACAGTACCTTTCATCGGCACCGTATCAAAAACATCCCGCATCGCTTCGGTTGCTGCTAGATCTGCAGAGTCTTTGTTTCCTCTTCCCATCCAGCGAGCTGACGCTAATGCTGCCGCCTCTGTTACACGAACTAGTTCCATTGATAAACTTCTTTCCATACAATCTCTCCCCCAATTCCGTTGATGGTATTTATCCATTCAAGAAATGATTTTGTTTATTGTACTAAATCTCGTCCACCATCTGGCTTTTAAGAACTTTTTACCTCTTCTTCTTCCCTTGAATCAAGGGTTTCACGCCACACGTGAGCACCGACGCTTTTCAGCTTTTTTTCCAGCGTTGAGTATCCGCGGTCAATGTGCTCAACGCCTGTGATCTCAGTGACACCGTTAGCCATCAGTCCAGCGATAACAAGAGCGGCACCAGCTCTTAAGTCACTCGCGCGAACACGGGCTCCTTGTAGTGGTTTACCCCCATTAACTAATGCAGATCGGCCTTCAACCTTAATGTCAGCCCCCATTCGACGAAGTTCGTCGATATGTTTAAATCGCGCATTGTAAATTGTATCCGTTACCATACTCGAACCTGTAGCTTTCGTTAATAAGCTCGTAAATGGCTGTTGCAAATCAGTCGGGAAGCCTGGATATACAAGGGTTTTCACATCGACGGCTGAAAGAGCAGCCCCCTCTGAATGAATGAATACCTGATCATCATTCGTTTCGATTCGAACTCCCATTTCCCTAAGCTTTGCCGTTAACGATTCCAAGTGATCAGGAATGATATTGTCGATTAAGACCGATCGCCCCATTGCTGCCGCTGCTAGCATAAATGTTCCGGCTTCAATCCGGTCTGGAATAATCGAATGCCGGCATCCGGAAAGGTGGTCAACACCATCAATTCGGATAACATTTGTCCCTACACCTTTAATTTTTGCTCCCATATTGCTTAAGATCGTTGCTACGTCAATGATCTCTGGTTCTTTTGCGGCATTTTCAATAACCGTACGTCCTTTTGCTCTAACCGCTGCCAGCATAATATTAATCGTAGCACCGACACTAACAACATCTAAGTATATTCTGGCACCGACGAGCTCGTTCGCTTGTAAATATATCGCACCTTGCTCATTCGTCACTTTTGCTCCTAAGGCTTCAAAGCCTTTAATGTGCTGATCAATTGGGCGAGGCCCCAGATTGCATCCTCCAGGCAGTCCGATTACTGCTTTTTTAAACTTACCAAGCATAGCCCCCATCATGTAATACGAAGCGCGCAGCTTTTTGACATGGCCATTCGGAAGCGGCATCGCAAACATGGACTCGGGATGAATCGTTAATGTATCACCATCAAGTTCTGTCGTGCCCCCGATTTCCTCCAGCAGTTCAGCCAAAATACCTACATCGGAAATGTTTGGCAAATTATCGATAGTAACAGTGGAGTCAGCTAGAATTCCAGCAGGTATAACTGCCACAGCGCTATTCTTCGCACCGCTGATAGGGATTGTGCCTTCGAGCAGATGTCCACCTTCGATCATGAGTTTTTCCATAACCAGCTTCCCTTCCGTAAATCTAATCAAGTTCGCAATTGTTTTTCTTTAATCCATTATAACCATTTCATATAAAAACAGTCTGTTTCTATTAAAGGAAGTTCAAAAAGTCCGGGAAAAATAGCTGTCGAGTCTCTTCGTTGCGTCGTCTCTCCAGTCCTCACGTAGTAATAACCTACGCTCCGGGCTTCGTGACTTCCGCGCCTCGATCTTCTCGGCTCTTTTTGTCCTCCTTTTTGAACACGTTCCAATAATGGAAGTTCAAAAAGTCCGGGAAAAATAGCTGTCGAGTCTCTTCGTTGCGTCGTCTCTCCAGTCCTCACGTAGTAATAGACTACGCTTCGTGACTTCCGCGCCTCTGGCCTATGGAAAAAGACAAAGACACCTAAATGTTAGGTGCCTGATTGTGTAAAATCAAGCTATTGATTCGCTTTTTCCCAATCTTGCAGAAACTTTTCGATCCCCGAGTCTGTTAATGGGTGTTTCACTAGCTGTTGGATAACCTTAAGCGGCATCGTTCCAATGTGAGCACCCCGCAACGCCGATTCTGTCACATGTTGCGGATGACGAATGGAAGCAGCAATAATTTGCGTGTCGATACTATGAAGGTCGAAAACTTCAGTGATCGCCTCAATCAACTCAAGTCCGTTGTGACCGATATCATCCAAACGGCCTAAAAACGGTGATACATATGAAGCGCCCGCTCGTGCTGCTAAAAGTGCCTGATTTACTGAGAAAACCAATGTTACATTTGTTTTAATATTTAATTCTGCAAACGTCCGAACCGCCTTTAAACCGTCCAATGTCATCGGTACTTTCACTGTAATGTTCGGTGCAATGGCAGCCAATTCTTTTCCCTCTTCGATCATTCCTGCTGCGTCCGTCGATACGACCTCTGCACTTACAGATCCTTCAACAATGCTCGTAATCTCTTTTAAACGCTCGTGAAAATCAACACCTTCTTTTGCAACAAGAGAAGGGTTTGTGGTTACTCCGGAAAGAATCCCTAGCTCATGAGCTTCGTGGATTTCATCTACATTAGCAGTATCAATAAAGAATTTCATTTTCATTTCCCCTTCATTTATAATTAGTCCTCTGGTGTTAACGCTTTCTGTTATCAAAAGATTAAGACGAATAACAGGAAAAAGAAAGTTGGGAGCGGGATCAAACCCGCAGCCAACTTTTTTCTTTGTTGGATTTCTTACGCTTTGTTAGAAGAACCAAATTCACGCATTTTACCAATAACGGTTTCTTTGATTGCTTCGCGTGCTGGCCCCATGTATTTACGTGGGTCGTACATTTCAGGATTTTCATCTAATACTTCGCGAACACGTTTCGCAGAAGAGATCTGGTTTTCAGTGTTCACGTTAATTTTCGCAGTTCCAAGAGAGATTGCTCGTTGGATATCTTTTGTAGGGATCCCCGTACCACCGTGAAGAACTAATGGTACACCTGTTAATTGAGAAACTTCTTCCATACGGTCGAAGCCGAGGTTTGGTTCACCTTTGTATGGGCCGTGAACAGAACCTAATGCAGGTGCGAAGCAATCTACTTTTGTTTCACGAACAAGTTGATCACATTCAGCAGGAATCGCATAGGCAGCTTCTGCATCGTCAACGATAAGATCATCTTCTTGTCCACCAATACGACCAAGCTCAGCTTCAACTGAAATTCCTAGTGTATGAGCAACATCTATCACTTTTTTCGTTAGGGCGATGTTTTCCTCTAGTGGATGGTGAGAACCGTCAATCATAACAGAAGTAAATCCAGCATAAATCGCTTCAACACACTTCTCAAAACTTGAACCGTGGTCTAAGTGGATCGCTACCGGAACCGTTACTTCGTAGGATTCCATGAGAGATTCTACGATTTTTACAACCGTCTTAAATCCACCCATGTAACGTCCTGCACCTTCGGAAACTCCTAAGATAACTGGAGACTTTTCTTCTTGAGCTGCTTGTAAAATAGCTTGAGCATACTCTAGGTTATTTAAGTTAAATTGACCTACAGCGTACCCTTCTGCTTTTCCTTTTTCAAGCATTTCTTTCATTGATACTAAAGGCATTCTAAATATCCTCCTTTGAAAATTCACGAGCGTTATCATCAGCCCTTGGAATGTGTAAGTATTGGAATACAGACGATAATGATACTATTTGCAACCACTAATGGTTTTATCCTTACCGTTTGTACTTATCGGACGTTTGCAGACGACAAGATTCTACTATATTTAGAGGGTGTTCAAAAATTCCGAGAATGATTGTCCTCATTTTTGAACACACACTAAATGACTATAAACTCTTACTCGTGCAAAAAAGCCATGATCCTCTCAGCAATCACAGCATTCTCTTTCAGAGATCCACTCCAACGGGTTGATTACCCTGTCTATTATAGCATAACCAATTGGAATTTCACCCTATATTCATAAGAAATCATGACAAGCCAGGTTCACAACTTTTTTGAAATCGGTTACAATTTCCGGAGTCGTTTTTTACCCAGCTTCCGGTTCTTCGCTTCTATTATACTGCCAAATGCTCCTTTACTTTTTTCCTTACCTCATCAATATCAAACGGTTTTGCAAAGTGTGCCAGTGCACCAAGCTTTTTCGCTTCATTGATCATTTCCAACTCGCCATATGCCGTCATCATGATCACGTTTGCTTCTGCCCCCATCTTTTTCATTTCCCTTAAAATTTCAAGACCATCCATTCCTGGAATTTTCATATCCAGCAAAACTAAATCAGGATTTTGTTTATTTACTATTGATAAAGCTTGTTTACCATTTGATGCTTCATAAGTGTCATACCCATCTTTTTCAAAAACTTCATGGAGTAAGACGCGAATGCCATACTGATCATCTACGATAAGTAGCTTCTTATTCAAATCTGTTACCCCTCTCTTAACTGAAATTCCCCTGCATTTTTTATCACAATTAACCATATTCGATAAAAAGAACGATTATCCCTCTTTTTTTGAGGAAGTCCGCGTTATTTTTTTGAGCGTTTAAAATCGTTTCATTGCTTGGGGTTAAATTAAGAATGACTTTATGTAGCTCCGTTGGCCTGCACCTGTTCGCTTTCCGCGGACGAACCGCCAAGCCTCCTCGGGAAAGGCGCCCTGCGGGGTCTCGGCTGGCCAATTTTTCCGCAGGAGTCTCGCAGATTACGGCCAACTGCGCGGGTGTGCCTTTCTTAAATCGGTTGCTTATAATTACAATTGTTCATTTAAATAGCTGGGTTTAATGTTTAAAAACCGTTGAGCCACGTAAAATCATTCAAGTACAAGGAAATAATCATTACAGACACAATCTTGGAAGCTATACCACTTTACTTAGGTTCTTAAACCTCTTTTAATATTTATTTAATTGAACCACTTTCATAATTCGTTTGTTTAAAAAAACACATTCAAAATAATATCTCTTTGCAGCTCCGCTGGACTACCTCCGCTCGCTTTCCGCGGACGAACCGCCAAGCCTCCTCGGGAAAACCACCTGCGGGGTCTCGTCTGTCCGTTTTTCCGCAGGAGTCTCGCAGATTTCGTCCAACGACGTAGTGGGCTAAAAAGGCTCTCTTGTCGTACAATAGACATAGGAGGCTGAAGCGTTGCCTGCGGAAAGCGAAGCCATGGAAGCGGCACCCTTTGTATTTGAGTTCTAGAGTTATTCAGCAATCCCTACTTTATGAAATTCATTCAACTATCAATTATAAGGAGTGATACTTTATGCAGAAAATTTTTGCAACGCAACTGCAAGGATTAATCAATCAGTTACATAAAAGTGAAGAAGAAACCATTGAAGACGGAGGACGACTCATTGCCCAGTCGATTGTTAGCGGTGGACGGATCGGACTGTACGGGACAGGAGATATGGCTGGAATTCTCGTTCAAGGAATTAGAGGCGTTGATCGGTTTGAAAATGCTTTGATAATCGAAGAGTCAGACCTTGAATCACTTGACGAACTTGATACCGTTATTTTATTCAGCCCCTCTCCACATGAAGCAACAACTTGTATGGTAGCCGATAGTCTAAGGGAACAGCAAATACAGACGGTCGCTGTATTTACCGGTGAAAAACGAGACGAAGGTCCTTCGTTAGAGGACTTAACCGACGTAGCGATCGATCTTGGCGTGGACCGCGGCTTGATACCAGGCGAGGACGGCGAGCGGATCGGACAGCCCCGCCTGTTGATGGCCCTTTACGCTTACTACGCTCTTTATTTTACAACAAAGGAAATTTTGGACGAACACCGGTAATGGTTTTTCTACAACTTTTCTAAAACGCAAAAAGCTGATTCCAAACATTAGGAATCAGCTTTTAAACGTGAGTTATTCACCGTTGTTTATACTCGCACCGATAAACTCTTTGAATAACGGCTGCGGACGTGTAGGACGTGATACAAACTCAGGGTGGAACTGGGAAGCAATAAAGTACGGATGATCTTTTAATTCAACAATTTCGATCAAGCGACCATCCGGGCTTGTTCCGGAGAAAACAAACCCGGCTTCTTCCATTGCTTCTCGGTATTCGTTGTTAAATTCATAACGATGGCGGTGACGCTCATATACCACTTCTTCACCATAGGCTTCATAAGCTTTCGTTCCTTCCTTCAACTTACAAGGATACAGGCCAAGGCGAAGGGTGCCACCGAAATCTTCTATATCCTTTTGCTCAGGAAGTAAGTCAATAACAGGGTACGGTGTCGTTGGATTGAGTTCAGCAGAGTTCGCATTTTCCATCTTCAGAACATGTCGAGCAAACTCAACGGATGCCAGTTGCATGCCAAGACAGATCCCTAATAATGGTACTTTATTTATTCGTGCATATTCGATTGCGGTAATTTTTCCTTCAATTCCACGATCTCCAAAGCCTCCCGGTATTAAAATACCATCTACTTCTGATAAATACGCCTCAACATTTTCTTTTGTGACATCTTCAGAGTTTATCCATTTGATATCTACGTCAGCATCAAAGGTAAACCCTGCGTGCTTTAATGCCTCTGCCACACTCAAGTACGCATCTTGAAGGGCAACGTATTTACCAACTAAAGCAATCGTTGTTTTTTTAGAAAGATTCGTCACCTTTTCTACAAGTGCGTTCCATTCCTCCATATTCGCGTCACCTTCCGGAAGGCTTAAGAACTTACACACATAGTCATCAAAGTTTTGGCGTTGGAGATCCAAAGGAACTTCATACAACGTATCCGCATCACGTGCTTCAATGACCGCATCCTTTTCGATGTCACAGAAAAGCGCAATTTTATCCTTCATATCTTCAGGAACTGGGCGCTCGGTACGAACGACGATGACGTTTGGCTGAATACCTAAACTACGCAGTTCTTTTACACTGTGCTGTGTTGGCTTCGACTTCATTTCACCAGCAGCAGCAAGATACGGAATTAGCGTACAGTGAATATACATCACATTCCCTACGCCTACATCACTCTTAATTTGGCGAATCGCTTCGAGAAACGGCAAACTCTCAATGTCGCCAACTGTACCGCCGATTTCAGTGATTACAACGTCAGGGTTTCCATCTTTGCTAGCCCGGTAAACGCGATCTTTCAACTCGTTAGTAATGTGCGGGATCACTTGAACCGTACCGCCTAAGTAGTCGCCACGACGTTCCTTTTTTAGTACGCTGGAATAAATTTTCCCCGTCGTTACATTACTGTTTTTATTTAAATTAATATCGATAAAACGTTCATAATGGCCGAGGTCTAAGTCTGTTTCTGCACCGTCTCCTGTTACGAACACTTCTCCGTGCTGGTAAGGACTCATTGTCCCAGGATCGACGTTAATGTACGGGTCAAACTTTTGAATCGTTACCTTCAATCCACGGTTCTTTAATAAACGGCCTAAAGAAGCAGCTGTAATACCTTTTCCTAAAGAAGATACAACTCCTCCTGTAACAAAAATATATTTCGTTGTCATGACGTTCCCTTCCTTTGCTTTTTGGTTTATTTAGGGGACGAAAATATAGTCTAGAATTCCGTCATTAGGATAACCCTGATTGCCTCAAAAGATGAAGAAGCAACTTATAATGTTATTGATGACCAAACGCGATACCTTCCGCACACGTATCGGTCCTTAGCAGAAAGTACTCTAGACAGCTAAGGTTCCCACCTTATTATGAAACTTGGCTTGTGCTAACTTCCTTAAAATACAAAAAAACAAAAGTGCACACCTCAACCATGATACATTGAGGGGCACTTCTGTTTTATATTCAATCATTTATTTAATTACGAACTTGCTTAGCCCAAAAATGATTCTACCTAGAAAGGAGGGCGATGTCAAGGTATGATTAGCGGTCTTCCTCTGAATCTTCCTCTTCTTCTCCAGCAAAGTCATCATCTTCATCGTCAAAATCTTCGTCTTCTTCATTGGCGAGTTCGTCTAGTTCATCTTCTAAGTCTTCAAACTCATCGAAGTCCTCTTCTATATCTTCTTCGTCAAAGCCTTCTTCCTCTTTAGCAGCACGAGCTTTTTTCTTACGTGGCTTATTCGTTTGAGAAAGCTCTTCTTCTGTCTGGTCGAAAGGATACCAAGCACGGAGTCCCCATTTGTTGTCACCAAGGTTAACAAAGCGTCCGTCTAAAGACATTTCAGTGTAAAGGTTGGCAATCCGTTCCTTCAACTCTTCATCCGAAAGCTTTTTCGCTTCTGATACTTCCTTTAGCATGTCATGGTACTCTGCAGGACTTTTCTTCCCCTTTAAAATCTCATACGCAATTTCTAACATTGATAATTCTTTCAGCTGTGTTTCGTCATATTGTTTTAAACTCACAACCGGCACTTCCTTTCGTCCTCATTCTTTTAAAGAGGTAGTTTATGTGTAACGTCAATTCATACGTTGCGGTGTTCAAGTCTCATCGATTTGTTGTGTTGTTAAATTGCACTTTTCATTATAAACATAAACGGGGTTATTACGCCAGTCTATCCAACCAATTTAAGGAAGAAAAATGCAAATTCTCAACTGACTAATTATCACCATTTTTTAATTAGGGATTGCTGAATAAATCTAGAACTCAAATACAAAGGGTGCCGCTTCCATGGCTTCGCTTTCCGCAGGCAACGCATCAGCCTCTAATTAAACTTTCCTCTTGTTTTCTATCTCTATTGTAAACGAGTTTTTTGGACTTCAAACCGGGTTTGGCTCGTATTTTCTGTGTTTTCGCTTATAAAGGTGACTTCAGAGCGGCGTGAAGGTAGCTGTCTACTTACAAATTATCTTTAAAAAAAGCTGCCTCAACGTATTTCATTGAGACAGCTCAGACAAAAAGAGCTAGCCATACTATAAATTTCTGCGGTATTTACCGCCTACTTCATATAGAGCATTGGTGATTTGCCCTAAGCTTGCATATTGAACGGTTTCCATAAGTTCTTCAAACAAGTTACCTCCAGAAAGGGCTACTTCCTGCAAGCGAGTTAACGCTCTTTCGCCTTCGGTGGCATTCGTGTCCTGGAACGAACGAAGCTGTGTGATTTGCTGCTCTTTTTCTTCCTTTGTTGCACGAGCTAATTCCATTTCAAAGTCATCTTCGGATGGTGGATTCGGGTTCATATACGTGTTCACACCGATAATTGGTAAGTCTCCGTTATGCTTTTTCGTTTCATAAAGAAGTGACTCTTCTTGAATTTTTCCACGCTGATATTGAGTCTCCATCGCGCCTAACACGCCTCCGCGGTCATTTAGTCGCTCCATTTCCATTAGTACAGCTTCTTCTACTAAATCGGTCAACTCATCAATAATGAACGAACCTTGCAAGGAATTTTCATTTTTTGCGAGACCCATTTCTTTCGTAATAATAAGCTGAATGGCCATCGCACGACGGACAGACTCTTCAGTCGGTGTAGTAACAGCTTCATCATAGGCATTTGTGTGTAGAGAGTTACAATTATCATAGATTGCAAGTAATGCCTGAAGCGTCGTACGAATATCATTGAAATCGACTTCCTGAGCATGAAGAGAACGCCCGGATGTTTGAATATGGTATTTTAGTTTTTGACTGCGCTCATTCGCACTGTATTTTTCCCGCATTGCGACAGACCAAATGCGGCGCGCCACACGGCCGATAACGGTATATTCTGGATCTAAGCCGTTGCTGAAGAAGAACGATAGATTCGGCGCAAAGTCATTGATGTTCATGCCACGACTTAAATAATACTCCACATACGTAAAGCCGTTTGCCAATGTGAAGGCAAGCTGGCTAATCGGGTTCGCTCCAGCTTCTGCAATATGGTAGCCCGAGATCGACACAGAATAATAGTTTCTTACCTTCTTATCAATAAAGTACTGCTGAATGTCACCCATCATCCGCAGCGCAAATTCGGTTGAGAAAATACATGTGTTTTGTCCTTGGTCTTCTTTTAAAATATCAGCTTGAACGGTGCCGCGAACGGTAGAGACAGTTTTTGCTTTAATCTCTGCTTTCTCAGATTCGTTCGGTTTGCGGCCGTTTTCTTCCTCAAAATACCCTAGCTGCTGGTCGATTGCTGTGTTCATAAACATTGCGAGAATAATCGGTGCCGGTCCATTGATCGTCATCGAAACCGAAGTGGACGGCGCACATAAATCAAAGCCATCGTATAGCTTTTTCATATCGGTTAGCGTACAAATGCTAACGCCACTTTCGCCCACTTTTCCGTAAACGTCAGGACGGTACCCTGGATCTTCCCCATAAAGAGTCACAGAGTCAAAAGCGGTGGAGAGACGTTTCGCATCGTCATCTTTCGACAAGTAATGAAAGCGTCGATTCGTTCGTTCTGGTGAGCCTTCCCCGGCAAATTGACGCTTCGGGTCTTCCCCTTTTCGTTTAAACGGGAACACGCCGGCTGTATAAGGAAATTTGCCCGGAACATTTTCTCGTCTTACCCAGCGGATAATTTCACCGTAATCAACATATTTTGGTAACGAGACTTTCGGGATATCAATCCCGGATAAACTACGGGTTTTAAGCTCAGTGACGATTTCTTTGTCACGGATTTTAGTCACGAATTCATCTTGATTATAGACTTCTTTCGTATCTTCCCACGTATCTAATGTTTGTTTCGTCTCTGGACTCATTGACGCTCCGTAATGATCACGAAGTTCAAGTAAAGCCGTACGGTCCGAAATTTCCGTTCCTTGTTCATCTAATGCTTCGAGAGTTCCTTCAATCTGAAACAACTTCCGTGCTTTTTTTACTTCTTCTTCTGTTTCTTCGTGATAGCCGCGGACAGTTTGCGCGATTTCACGCAAGTAATGAATTTGCTCAGGTGGGATGACCGCATCCTTTTGCGTCAATTTATCGTTTTTACCCAAATCCGTTTCCCACGAACTGTCGCATTTTTCAGCTAGGACACGGACGAGCTCATAAAACAACCGGTTTGTTCCGGGATCGTTAAACTGGCTGGCAATCGTACCGAACACTGGCATGCTTTCCGGACCTTGTTCAAACAGTGTATGGCTACGCTGATAAGCTTTTCTCACTTCACGAAGAGCATCTTCAGAGCCTTTACGATCAAATTTATTAATAGCAATGAGATCAGCAAAATCAATCATATCAATTTTTTCAAGCTGCGATGGGGCTCCAAATTCACTCGTCATCACGTACATCGATGCATCGGCCACATCACTTATCGCTGCATCCCCTTGACCGATCCCGCTCGTTTCAACAATAATAAGGTCGAATCCGGCTTTTTTTACGACACGAATCGATTCTTCAATCGCTTTTGACAGTTCTTGTCGGCTGTCACGCGTAGCAAGACTGCGCATGTATACGCGAGGATGATGGATCGCGTTCATACGAATCCGATCTCCTAAAAGCGCTCCGCCTGTTTTCTTTTTCGTCGGATCGACACTTAAAATCGCTAAGGTACGATCATCAAAAGCACGTAAATAACGGCGTACGAGTTCATCAGTAAGGGAACTTTTCCCTGCGCCACCTGTCCCGGTAATTCCTAGAATCGGCACGCGGTCGAAGTCACTTTGATTGACTGTCTCTTCAAACAACGTTTCTGCAGCTGCTGCTACTTCTTCGCTATTAAAGGCGCGTTTTTCAGCGACGGTAATCATTCGAGCAATATGACTCGCATCCCGGTTTTCAAGCTTCTTCATATCGACATTGCTCACATCGTCCAGCGGAAAATCACACGTCTCTACCATTTCATTAATCATCCCTTGAAGTCCCATTTTCCGACCGTCTTCAGGAGAGTAGATTCGGGTAATTCCGTGGTCATGAAGCTCGTTAATTTCAGCAGGGATGATCACGCCCCCACCCCCGCCAAAAATTTTCACATGGTTGATTCCGCGCTCTTTTAAAGAGTCATAGAGGTATTTAAAGTATTCGACGTGCCCTCCTTGGTACGAGGAAATGGCCACCCCTTGCACATCCTCTTGAACGACGGCGTCGACCACTTCTTCAACAGAACGGTTATGGCCAAGGTGAATGACTTCGGCACCTGTCGCTTGAAGCATTCTTCTCATAATGTTGATAGAGGCATCATGCCCATCAAATAAACCGGAAGCCGTAACAAATCGGACCGGATTTTTTGGTTTGTACCGTTTTTCAATCATTTTGAATCCTCCTTTAAAAAGCGTTATTTATGATCCTAATTCTGGTTGCTTATTGGAGGCATCTTTCAGCCCAAATCCGTCAAACAACTGACGAAGCTGCAATTTACAAAAGCGGTCAATATCATAATCCCTTTGAACAACCCAACGACGGAAAGTCCACATGTGACCAGAAACTAAAATGTTATGACATGCGAGGTCCAGCTCTTCCTTTGTAAGCGAAATGAAACCTGCATCAATACAGTTATTCAGTTCTTTTTCAAACATCGTCTTCATGTTTAACTCTTTTTGCAGTACGTAGTTGAGGGCTTCTCCTGAGAGGGATTTAGACTCTTGGTACATAACGAGAACTTCATCCTGCATATCATCGACAACACGAAAATAGGACTCAATGACTTGTTTTAGCCGTTCGATCCCAGATAAATTTTCATCCATGAGCTGGGCCCACTTTTCAACAACCTGATCGTAAACAGCGTCACAAACGAGATACAAAATGTCTTCTTTCGATCCGATATATTCATACAACGTTCCGATACTAAACCCGGACTCTTGTGCGACTTCCCGTGTTGTTGTCCGGTGGTATCCTTTTTCATTGAACAACTGAACAGCAGCCTTGGCAATTTGGTTACGGCGCTTCTTAATAAGCTGTTGGTCTTTTACCATCGACGGCACTTGTTTTTTCTTCATTTCTCCCCCTCCTCCCTCTGAAACGTTGCTTTTTGTTTTTCCTTCCATAACGAGTAAACAATACTCGCCACTTCATAAGGGTCTGCCGCGTGCTTTGATGAGATCTGTTTCTCAAGCTCCTTTTGTATAAACGGCTTCACTTCTTCGGCAAATCGCTCTTTCAGGCGTCTGGAAACTTCATCTTCAAGTTGATTGAGCCTTCGTTCAGTTTGATCAGAAGAAGAAATAAGCGCTTCTTTATGCTCCGTCAGCTTTCCCACGACTTCTTCCATCCCTTTCCCTTCTGTTGAAATCGTTTGAAGAATCGGAGGCTGCCAGTTCTTTTGTTCTGCGGTTAAGTGAAGCAGATCTTCTACTTCCCCTTTTAACTGATCCACCCCTGGAAGATCTGCTTTATTAATCACAAACAAATCAGCAATTTCCATAATGCCCGCTTTAAATGCCTGAATGACGTCTCCACCTGAAGGATATAAGACGAGGGTAACGCTATCGGCTACTTTCATAACATCGAGTTCAGACTGACCGACACCCACTGTTTCAATGATGACAATATCTAAACCCGAAGCGTCCATAAGTCGAATCGCGTCCTTACACGCTTCTGATAACCCACCTAAACTTCCTCTCGTACCCATGCTGCGAATAAAAACACCTTCATCTTCTTCGTGGTCTCTCATCCGAACACGATCTCCGAGCAAAGCCCCACCTGAAAAAGGGCTCGTCGGATCAACAGCAACGACGCCCACTGTTTTCCCCTGCTTTCGCCAAACTTTAATTAAACCATTCACTAACGAGCTTTTCCCCGCTCCAGGGGACCCTGTAATGCCGATAATATGAGCGCGACCAGTATGAGGAAAGAGAGTGGAGAGAAGCTGCTGTTTTTCTTGATGATTATCTTCTATATACGAAATCCCTCTTGCAAGAGCGCGCAACTCTCTGTTTTGTATCCGTTGTGCGATATTATCCATTCTCTTTCCAACCTTTCTACTAGAGGGTGTTCAAAAAAGTCCGAAATTTTTTTGAGCACGTAGACCTCCCTAGTCTGCTAACAGCATTTTCGAGATGACAAGTCGTTGAATTTCATTCGTTCCTTCGTAAATCTGCGTAATCTTTGCGTCTCGCATATAGCGTTCAACCGGATATTCTTTAATGTAACCGTAGCCACCAAACACCTGGACTGCTTCAGTCGTTACTTCCATAGCAGTATCACCGGCAAAAAGCTTTGACATCGCCGACTCTTTTCCGTATGAAATACCTTCACTTTCACGCCAAGCCGCCTGATAAGTTAACAAACGAGAAGCTTCGATTTTTGTTGCCATATCAGCAATCTTAAAAGCAATCCCTTGCTGAACACCGATCGGTTTACCGAACTGCTTACGTTCTTTCGAATAGTTAACAGACGCATCAAGTGCTCCTTGGGCGATACCAACCGCTTGAGCAGCAATCCCGTTTCGACCGCCATCCAACGTCATCATCGCAATTTTAAAGCCGTCCCCTTCATTACCAAGCATATTTTCTTTCGGCACACGACATTGATCGAAAATGATTTCTAATGTTGGCGACGAACGAATCCCTAGCTTACTTTCCTTTTTCCCCATTGAAAATCCAGGTGTCCCTTTTTCAACAATAAACGCAGAGCACCCTTTATGCTTTTTCTCAGGCTCTGTAAGCGCAAAAACAACATAAATTTCTGCCTCTCCAGCGTTCGTAATGAAAATTTTCGACCCATCAATGATATAATCATCACCATCTTTTTTCGCTACCGTTTTCATATTCGCCGCATCACTTCCGGAACCAGGCTCAGTAAGACCATAAGCCCCCATCTTCTTTCCTTCTGCCATCGGACGAAGATACTTTTGCTTTTGCTCTTCATTTCCGAATGTATAAATCGGCCAACCCGCCAATGAAATGTGCGCCGACAAGGTAACCCCTGTTGAGCCACATACACGAGACAATTCCTCCACCGCAATCACATAACTCAAATAATCCGCACCAATTCCGCCGTACTCTTCCGGCCACGGAATCCCCGTTAAACCAAGCTCACCCATTTGATCAAAAATCGCCCGGTCAAACCGTTCCTCTTCATCACGCTCTGCCGCTGTTGGTGCAACTTCATTTTCTGCAAAATCTCGGACCATTTTCCGAATCATCTGTTGTTCTTCACTAAGTAAAAAATTCACTTCGCATCCCCCAATTCGCTTCTGATGTTCCAAACGTCAAAAACATTGTTTTAAAAAATAAACCAGCATTCCGCCGTTTGGAAACAGAGTCTCGTTGTCTACTTTAATAAACCTTTACTAATAACAAGATGTTGAATCTCATTTGTTCCTTCATAAATTTGTGTCACTTTTGCATCACGGAAATAGCGTTCCGCAGGGTACTCTTTTACATAACCATATCCGCCGAGAACCTGGATCGCTTCTGTTGCTACTTTCATCGCTGCGTCCGATGCAAACATTTTTGCCATCGACGCTTCCTTGCTGCAGGAAAGACCTTGATGACGCATATTTGCAGCTCTATAGGTTAATAAACGCGCGGCCTCCACATTTGTAGCCATGTCTGCCAACTTAAAAGCAATCCCTTGCTGCGCCCCAATGGGCTTTCCGAATTGCTTACGTTCTTTTGCGTATGATGTTGCATTTTCTAACGCTGCTTCAGCAATCCCAAGAGCTTGCGCGGCAATGCCGATTCGTCCAAACTCCAAATTTGCTAAAGCTACTTTTAAACCTTCTCCTTCTTCTCCGAGAAGATTCTCTGCCGGAACCATCGCATCCTCAAAAGAAAGTGACGACGTGTTGGAACCGTGAAGCCCCATTTTCTTCTCTTTTGCTCCTACGACAAAACCGGGAGTATCTTTTTCAACAATAAAAGCACTGATCCCTTTCGTCCCGGCCTGTGGATCCGTCTTTGCAAAGGCAATATACGTGTCTGCTGCTCCTGCATTTGTAATGAATACTTTAGAGCCGTTAAGAACATAATGATTACCTTTTTTGACTGCTGTCGTTTTCATTCCCGCAGCATCACTGCCTGATCCTGGTTCTGTTAGCGCAAAGGCACCTAAATACTCACCACTGGCAAGTTTAGGTAAAAAGCGCTTCTTTTGTTCTTCACTTCCAAAGTAAACAATCGGGTTCGTCCCAACAGACGTGTGTACCGACAAAATAACACCAAGCGTTGCGCTTACTTTAGAAATTTCATGAATTGCCATAATATAAGAAAGGTAATCCATCCCTGCCCCGCCATACTTCTCAGAAATCGGGATGCCCATTAACCCAAGAGAGCCCATTTCTTTTACGAGCTCCTCCGGGAATTCATCAGTTTCTTCCATCTTCGGCACGGCTTGACTCACTTTCTCTTCAGCAAACTGCCGGACCATTTTTCGCATCATTTCCTGTTCTTCGTTCCATCGTAGTTCCATACTTTATTTCACTCCCATTAGTGCGTGTTCAAAAAGGCAGAGAAACCTAAACTTTTTGAACAGCTTATGCCGTTCTCGATGATTGTTTAGCTATACTCGTAAAAGCCACGTCCTGATTTTTTACCAAGCCAGCCTGCTTTTACGTATTTTCGTAATAACGGACAAGGGCGATATTTATCATCACCGAACCCTTCGTGAAGAGTTTCCATAATGTAAAGGCATGTATCGAGTCCGATAAAGTCAGCTAATGTAAGAGGGCCCATTGGGTGGTTCATACCAAGCTTCATCACTTCATCTACGTCTTTTGGAGAAGATACTCCTTCATATACAGTGAAGATCGCTTCGTTGATCATTGGCATGAGGATCCGATTAGAAACAAACCCAGGGAAGTCTTGCACTTCAACGGCTGTTTTCTTTACGTTTTCAGCCATTGTATAAACAGTCTCAAATACTTCTTGACTTGTTGCTAAACCACGAATTACTTCTACTAGTTTCATAACAGGCACCGGGTTCATAAAGTGCATACCAATCACTTTTTCAGGACGGTTCGTTACTGAAGCAAGTTCCGTAATCGGCAGTGAGGATGTATTGGTTGCTAAAATCGTATGCTCTGGTGCGATCTCATCTAACTGAGAAAAAACACTCTTTTTGACGTCCATGTTTTCAACAGCCGCTTCTATGACAATGTCGACATCCTCTGCGTTGGTTAAGTCAACAGAGGGTTGAATTCTCCTAAGAAAACGATCCATATCTGCTTCTGAGATTCGTTCCTTTTTGACTTGTTTTTCAAGTTGTTTTTTGATTCCTGAGATTCCCTTTTCAACAAAATCCTCTTTTAAATCATGCAAAATGACATCGTAGCCATTCATAGCACAGACCTGGGCGATTCCTGAGCCCATTTGACCCGCGCCAATAACCATGACACGTTTGATTTCCATATGTGAACGACTCCTTTTCTATCAGTATTGAAATGAAAACGGTTATGAGAACGTATTGGGTTTATACGTAAGGACTAGAGTCACAAGCCAACGCTGAGATTCGTAGGCTATTTTTCCCGCACTCCTTGAACATCCTCTCAATGTACGTTCAAGGAGGAGGACAAAAAGAGACAAGAAGATCAAGGCGGTGCAGTGGCGAAGCCCGGAACGTATTGGGTTTATACGTGAGGACTAGAGTCACAAGCCAACGCTGAGATTCGTAGGCTATTTTTCCCGCACTCCTTGAACATCCTCTCTTATACTTGAATCATCACCGCATCACCCTGACCACCACCACTACAAATCGAAGCAATTCCAATACCGCCGCCTCTTCGCTTCAACTCATAAGCAAGAGTTAAAATGACGCGGGTTCCACTGGCACCGATTGGGTGACCTAGAGCAACGGCTCCACCGTTGACGTTAATTTTTTCTGGGTCAAGGTCGGCTATTTTTCCGCTTGCTAAGGACACAGCAGCAAAGGCTTCGTTTACTTCGAATAAATCAATGTCACTTAAGGATTTCCCTGTTTTTTCAAGAAGCTTATTGATGACGAGACCTGGTGTTTTCGGGAAATTTTCAGGCTCTACTGCAAGCTGAGTGTGGGCTAAAATGGTAGCTAATGGTTCAAGGCCTTGCTCTTTTGCTTTGTTTTCATCCATGACGACTAGCGCTGCAGCTCCGTCATTGACACCGGGTGCATTTCCGGCGGTAATCGTTCCATCCGCTCCGAATACAGGCTTTAGTTTGCCAAGCGTTTCAACGGACGTGTCACCTCGAGGAGATTCATCATCGTTTACGACAAACGGGTCTTTTTTACGCTGTGGTACTTCGACTGGCACGATTTCTTCTGCGAACTTGCCTGACTCCATCGCTTCGACAGCACGCTGGTGGCTTCGGTAAGACCATTGATCTTGTTCTTCTCTCGTTAAACCGTACTCATTTGCTGTGTTGTTTCCGTAGTTACCCATATGAACACCTTTAAACGTACACGTGAGTCCGTCATGAATCATCATATCTTCAAATTTTGTCGGCCCCATTTTCAAGCCAAACCGGGCATTTTTTACGAAATAAGGTGCTTGACTCATTGATTCCATTCCGCCGGCAACCACTGTATCGTGCTCCCCAGAACGAATTAAAATATCGGCTAATGTGACACTTCTCATTCCAGAAGCACACACTTTGTTGATCGTTTCTGTTTCTGTTTCCCACGGAATTCCTGCTTGATACATCGCTTGACGAGAAGGTAGCTGGCCTTGGCCCCCTTGTAAGACTGAGCCCATGATCACATGTTGAACGTCTTTTCCTTCAAGATTGCCTCGTTTCAAAGCTTCAGCAATTGCCTTTCCTCCAAGTTCGGATGCACTAAAGCCAGATAATTTTCCACCTAATTTACCTACTGGTGTTCTCGCCCCACTTATAATTACAGATTTTGCCATTTCCAATTCCTCCTTTTAGATAGTTCACATTCATCTGTTTAACAAGTCGATTGAACGCTCGTTCAGGTAAGCTGCATCGTTAAGAGCACTTGCTGTACGAACTTCTTGCTCCTACAGGTTAAGCGCTTTCAACTATTGATAAAAAACCTCTTCATGTATATTCGGGTGTCACAGACACCCGAATCAATTTAATTTTCACGACAGTATTACTATTTCGTTAAACGGAGACTGATTCCTTTTTTGTTTCTAAAGATTTTTCTAAAATTTCAACAATATCCAATGTTTTAACTGATTCTTCTACTTCTTTCGATTTTGTTCCATCGCTTAGCATCGTTAAGCAATACGGGCAAGCACTCCCGATTACCGACGGACTAGTCGCTAGGGCCTGTTCTGTTCTTGCTTCATTTACGCGAGTACCCGTATCCTCTTCCATCCACATCATGCCTCCGCCTGCTCCACAGCACATCCCGTTTTCACGGTTACGTTCCATTTCAACGACATTGACTCCTGGAATCGCTTTTAAGATTTCGCGAGGTGGATCATACACATCATTGTAACGGCCAAGGTAACAAGAATCGTGATACGTTATCGTTTCGTTCACTTCTTTTGTTGGTTTAATGCGCCCTTCTCGAAGAAGTTCAAAAAGCAGTTCAGTATGGTGATACACTTCTGCTTCTAGCCCGAAATCCGGATATTCATTTTTTAACGTATTGTATGCGTGAGGATCAAAGGTGACGATTTTTTTTACGTCATTTTTCTCAAATTCCTGGATGTTAGCGGTTGCAAGCTCTTGGAATAAAAATTCGTTTCCGATTCGACGAGGTGTATCTCCAGAGTTCTTTTCCTTGTTTCCTAGAATCGCAAATTTTACACCGGCTTCGTTCATTACTTTCGCAAACGATTGAGCAATCTTCTGACTTCTGTTGTCATACGAGCCCATGGAACCGACGAAGAAAAGATAATCAAATTCTTCTCCAGCCTTCTTAAGCTCTTTTACTGTTGGTGCATAAATATCGTCGCGTCCTTCACGCCACTTTTCACGTTCTTTACGGTTAATTCCCCATGGGTTTCCTTGGCGTTCGATATTTGTAATCGCACGCTGAGCTTCCGGGTCCATCTTCCCTTCTGTCAGAACGAGATAACGGCGCATATCGATAATTTTATCTACGTGCTCATTGGCCACTGGACATTGATCTTCACAGTTACGGCAAGTTGTACAAGCCCATAATTCTTCTTCTGTAATAACGTCACCAATCAGGTTCACATCGTAGACCTCAGATGTAGCAGCGAGCTGATTTCCTTTTGTATGAGTAAATGCGTATGACGGCATCCAAGGGTTTCGGGATGTAACTGCCGCCCCTTTTTCCGTTAAGTGATCTCTCATTTTTAGAATTAGGTCCATTGGCGAGAGCATTTTCCCTGTTCCCGTTGCCGGACACATGTTTGTACAACGTCCGCATTCAACACACGCATAGAGGTCGAGAAGCTGCTTCTGGTCAAACTCTTCGATCTCATTTTTACCAAACTTCTCTGCATCTTCATCCTCAAAATTAATAGGCTTGAGTTGACCTGTTTTATGGGTGGGACCAAGAAAAACATTGGCAGGTCCGGCAATTAAGTGAGCGTGCTTGGACTGCGGAATGTACACTAAAAAGGTTAATAAGAACAATAAGTGCATCCACCAAAATACAAAGAAAAGCGCTCCTGCAGCTGTTCCTCCTATCGGTGTAAATACAGTGGCGATTGTCGATGCAATCGGTTCTGCGACGGTTGTGGATTTCTCGAGCCAGATGATTTCCATTCCTTTTGCAAACAGCTTAGAAATCATCAGACCCCCGATGAAAATGAGAACAAGTCCTGCTTTAAAATTTCGCTTTAATCGCACAAGCTTTTCAACGTAACGCCGATAAAAGGCCCATACGACAGCAATGAGAATCATAACAACAACAAGTTCCTGGAAAAACGTAAAGAAAGGATAAACCGGTCCTAAAGGTAAATGGGAGCCCGGCGCAAGACCTTTCCATATCACGTCGATCGCGCTAAACTGTACGAGCAAAAACCCGTAAAAAAACATGATGTGGATGATCCCACTTTTTTTATCTTTCAATAATTTTTTCTGACCAAAAACCTGGGTAAACACCGCTTCCTTACGTTCTTGCATGGTTCGGTTAAATTCAGCCTTTTGACCAAGCTTGATGTACTCCATTCTCGTTTTGACTAAACTTGCAAACAAATAGACCGCGTAACCGGTTACAAGAATGAACATCAGCCAATTGATAAGAATTGGATCCATGATGTAAAACAGCTCCTTTCAGTCTCTGCTTTTTTCAAAAGGTGACCCTAAATAATCGAAAGAGAACCCCTTTTCTGAAAATAGAATGAATTTTGTATTTTATTATAGCATAAGAGAAGTGAATGAGCATTCACTCGAGTGAAATTTTGTAGAAAATTCTTCTATCGTAATGAAATACGTGAGAATGAGCGATTCGATATTCGATCAAGTCCTTTTTTTAAGAGGATAATTACCGTCTTAGCCAAAGAGGAATATAGCTTTTGTATCATCTCAACCGAATAGGCCAAACTACTAACTATAGATAAACTTCCCTCAAAATTTTGAATCACTTCTATCTAGGAGGTCTCGTCGTTGACCATTCTCTATATCATTTCTATCGCTGTTATCGTCATTATTTTATGGTTTTTTATCGATTTTCTAATTGCTCGACTTCTTCATCGGAAAAACATTCAGCCCTTTAAAGAGCCTCCAATAAGAAAAAGCGATGTCGAATTTTTTGCAAGCGGTGATAAATTATTTCAGCACCTTTTAGGAGAAATAGAACAAGCGACACACCATATCCATATCCTTTTTTATATTTTCAGAGATGACAATATTGGTCAAAAAATGTTGGATAAACTGAAAGACAAGGCTAATGAAGGGGTAGAAATCAGATTAATGGTCGACTTCATGGGAATGAAGATTGCTCGAAAGAATCGAAAGCTGTTAAAAAAAGCTGGCATCCATTTTGTGATTTCTAATAAACCTTCCTTTCCGTTTTTCTTTTATAGCATGAATAAACGTAATCACCGAAAAGTGACAGTAATCGATGGTGAAATTGCCTACCTTGGCGGGTTTAACGTCGGTGATGAATATTTAGGAAGGGACCCAAACTTCGGGCCATGGCGGGATTACCATCTTGCTGTAAAAGGTGAAGGAGTGGAAGACTTACAAAGACAATTCTTACTTGATTGGAAAAGCGCATCATCCGAAGACCTCGTTCAAAGAGAGCGCTATTACCCTCAGCAACGACCGGGTCGAAAAGAGATTCAAATTCTATCTTTAGACGGTGACCACGGTAAAGAAGTTACCCTAAAGCTTATAAACAGCGCTAAACATAAGCTATTTATTGGAAGCCCTTACTTTATCCCGGGCAAAGAGATTAAAGATGCTTTAATCAATGCAGCTAAACGCGGTGTGGATATCCAAGTTATTTTGCCTAAAAAGCCTGATCATCCACTCGTCATCCATGCGGCCTACCCTTACTTCCAACCACTAATCAATGCAGGAATTGATATTTATTTATATTTCCAGGGCTTTTATCACTCAAAAGCGATCATAATAGATGACAAAATTTGTGATATTGGTACAGCTAATTTTGACCAGCGAAGCTTTCACTTAAACCATGAAGTGAACTGTCTCATCCATGACGAAGACTGGACTCAACAAGTCATGGAGCAAGTAGATCAAGACTTGAACCGAAGTGAAAGGGTAACGATTAACCACCTTAATGACCGATCATTAGGTAAACGGTTAAAGGAACTAGTCGCTACTACTTTTTCACCATTAATGTAATCGGTACACATATAAACGATCCACCAAAGGAAGGCTGCTTATGAAAATAAGGTTTGGGTTTGTTGCTCATGCTACTTCGTTGCATAAATGCTCTCCTTCACACACAATAACCTGGGCTCAAGCAAAAAAGCTGACGAAAACAGAACGGAAAAATAAATTAATGGAGGTCACAGCCAAAAACATAGCCCATACAAAAAGGGCGATTCATTATTGTATAGCACAAGAATTTGACTTATTTCGCCTCTCTTCAGCTATGGTCCCTCTTGCTACCCATCCGGATGTTATGTGGGATTTTGTTGAGCCTTTTCAACAGGAGTGGAGACAGCTCGGAAAATTGATTTCTGACCACGGAATTCGGGTTAGTTTTCATCCCAACCAATTCACTCTCTTTACGTCAGATAAAAGTGAGGTAACTGAACGTTCAGTTAAGGACCTCCACTTTCATAATAAGATGGCAAATGCGATGTGTTTACCAGAGTGTCGTTTTGTTCTTCATATAGGGGGGATTTATGGGAATAAGGAAGCTGCCATTGAGCGGTTTCATAAAAATGTTCGTGTATTGCCTGCACATTTGAAAGATCGGTTAATGTTTGAAAATGACGATAAATCTTATCACGCTTACGACGTATTAGGCATATGTATAGAAGAGCAGCTCCCTTTTGTGTTTGATTATCACCATCACGTCGTCCACCAGGGAGAACGTACACTAGAAGACATTTTGCCGCAAATGATCAAAACATGGGAACATACCAAGCTCCCTCCAAAAATACACTTGTCTTCACCTAAGGACGGAAACCGTTCACGAGCCCATGCTGACAGGTTGGATCTGTCATTTGTACGACCATTCCTTGAATCGATGAGGGCCTTTGACACTGATTTTGATGTCATGATTGAAGCGAAACAAAAAGACAAAGCTCTCCTTCACTTCCTTAATGACCTTGAAAAAATAAGGGGTGTCAATCGCCTTTCTGGAGGAACCATTGCGTACAAACCATAAGCAACTTTTAATGGAAAGCTGTTTTTTTAAGAAAAACCGCATAGCGGTCTTTTATTAAAAAACTCTTTTCTAAAAGATTGTTGCTATTTGAACGTTAGGCAAGCGTACGCTTGCCTAACGAAATATAAACACTTGAGGGCTGCCAATTATGCAGCCTTTTGTGCAGAGTTAAGCAAGTATAAAAACCCACGCTTCAATGTCTAGCTCCAGGCGCCATTGGCTCGTGTCAAATAACCTGCCCGGTCAAAAGTAAAAAGCACTTTTTATCGGACAGAAATTTGCATGTCGTCGGGTAAGGGAGCCTTACTCTTTTCTTTATTGTTTCTGTTTCAAAACAGAAGGAAAAAAGAACCACATCTCCTCCTTTTACGGTGGACAGCTGTTTATCGGCACTTTTTCACCTCCTCTTATGATGATTGTTGTTCTCATTTAGAAGGGAGAGAATAATCATGAAAAATACAAAAATTTCATTTTCATTGTTATATCCTCATCGAGAATTGATCTTTGCTATTATTGGAGGCTTGTGCCTAGTAACTGGATTTTTATTTGATCGTTCTGGCCTAAGTTCATGGGCTATATTTTTCTATTTGTGGGCTTTTAGTATCGGGGGATTTTATAAAGCAAAGGAAGGCGTTTTAGATCTCGTAAAGGATAGATCGCTCAATGTTGAAATTCTTATGATCATCGCCGCTATCGGTGCCGCATCGATAGGCTATTGGGGTGAAGGGGCTATTTTAATTTTTATTTTTTCATTAAGTGGAGCTCTGGAAACATACACTTTGCAGAAAAGTGAACAGGATCTTACAAAGCTTATGAAGCTTGCCCCTGAAGAAGCCACTATACTTAAAGATAATGGTCGAACAGAAACAGTAGCAGTAGAAAACCTCCAAATCGGGGACCGAATTCTTGTGAAACCTGGTGAACGTATTCCAGCCGACGGAGTTATTATAACTGGAAATAGTCTGGTCGATGAAGCGACGATCACTGGTGAATCGATGCCAGTTACGAAATCAAAAGCAGATGACGTATTCAATGGTACGATCAACGGGAGCGGTTCCATGACCATCAAAGTGTCAAAACGAAACGCCGACTCTTTGTTTCAAAAGATGATTACTCTCGTTCAACAAGCAAAGTCCTCTCGCCCACCTAGTCAACAATTTATTGAACGGATTGAAGGTCCTTACGTTCTCATCGTATTACTCGTTGTTACTTTCATGCTCATCGTCCCTCCGCTCTTTCTTGGCACCCCTTTTCAAGAGACCTTTTATCGCGCGATGGTGCTTCTCGTTGTAGCTTCTCCTTGTGCAGTTGTCGCTTCCGTCATGCCTGCCCTCTTATCAGCCATCTCTACCGGCGCCAGGCACAGCATTCTCGTTAAAGAAGGCTTGTATTTAGAACAATTGTCAAAAACATGCGTAGTCGCTTTTGACAAGACAGGAACGCTCACACTAGGAAAGCCCGAAGTAACCGGTGTTTATGCGATGAACGACGAACAATTACCCATGATTCTCGCTTCCCTTGCTGCTATAGAACAACATTCAAACCACCCACTCGCCCGCGCGATTCACCACTACTGCAAGCAGAAAACAGAGGTTTTCCCAAAAGTAAATGCCATTGAAGACGTCCCTGGATACGGGGTAAAAGCTGAAATTAATGGAGTTGAGTGGAGAATTGGCCGTAAAAACTTCTTGAACATTTCGAACTCCTCCGAGATTTTTAAAGAAGTAAACATGAAAATTACTGATTTGGAACAAGCAGGCCATACCTTCGTTTTTGTATCTAGAAATGATACATTCATCACATTCATAGCTTTAAAAGACAAAGTCCGGCCCCAAGCAGCAAGCACAATAGACGCTCTTTCTAAAATAGGATTAACAACGATTATGATAACGGGTGATCAGCATACAACAGCACAATCAATCGCCAAAGAAATCGGCGTCGATGGTTTTATTTCCGAGTGCCTTCCCGAACAAAAAGTAAAAGAAGTGGAGCGTTTAAGAGAAAAGTACGGTTCTGTCGTTATGGTGGGCGATGGTGTAAATGATGCCCCAGCACTAGCACAAGCGAACACAGGGATTGCAATGGGTTCAGGAACTGATGTTGCCATCGACACAGCAGATATCGTACTCATGAATAATGAACTAGAAAAAATAACGCTCTCCTTTCAACTGTCCAAACGATTAAATAGAGTCGTCAAACAAAATTTGATTTTTTCAGTTGCCGTTATTCTTTTATTACTAACCGCAAACTTCGCTCAGCAGCTTACGTTACCACTTGGGGTCATTGGCCACGAAGGCAGCACGTTAGTCGTTATTTTAAATGGCCTTCGATTGCTGAGGACAGGGAAATCGAAGGCCTCAAAGACAACCGAAAGTGAAGCCGCCGTATATGGGTCGTAAGCTTCTATAATAGAGGCTGCTGAATAAGTAGCATACGCCTACATGGCAAGAGGATATGTTCTTTCTCATGGAGAGAATCTGCAAGGAAATACCTCTTCTTTTGCTAAAAGCCTTGCACTTGATTTTGAGAGAGCCAAGGGTGCTGCTGCAATGGTCTTCTTGCGACGAGGAACCGCAGGAGCAGCAGAAGACCCCGCAGTGAGCACGCCTTTCGCGAATGAGGAGGCTGAAGCGTTGCCTGCGGAAAGCGAAGCCATGGAAGCGGCACCCTTTGTATTTGAGTTCTAGAGTTATTCAGCAATCCCTATAATAAAAACGCTCTAACTTTCTGGGGGCGGTACCAGTGCGGGTCAAGCGTTTTTTGTTTTCCTTTGTCGTGTTCTCTTCGCTGTTTTTTTCATAAATTCATCAAGAACATGATTCAAAACTTTTGCATGTTTCGTAGGTAATTGGTGTGTGGCTTTACCAATATAAATCACATCGTACGGGACAGTAAGCTTTTCTTGAAAAATAAACCGGTAATGATGAACATAATAATCCCACTGTCCATAGACGAGCAACACCGGTGAGGCAATAAGACGGAGACGATCCGTAGATTTGTAGTGGAGACCTAGATCATAAAGTTGGGCTAAAAACGAAGGTGATGTTCTCCTCACATATTCAGCTAGATCTCTACGCTTGCCGCCCTTTTCATGTGCTGCAGCTAGTACTTCAGATATGATGCGCATTTTCTTCAGTCGAGCTGCGATGATCCCGGAGCGAAATTCATTACGTAGTAAGAAACTATTCACTTCGGGAAACCCGCCTAAAAGCATGATGCCCCTCGTCCGATTAGGATGGCGAATCGCAAATTCCTGGACAATGGAGCCTCCATTTGAATAACCGCATACAAAGGCCTTTTTAATATGCGCGTCGTCAAGAACACGCCGGATGTCATCTGCAAGCAGTGCCATAGACAGGGGATGATCATCCAAGCCACTCCGCCCATTTCCTCTTACATCCATCAAAATGACCGTGTAAGAATCGGACAAGCTTTCCACCTGATGCCGAAAAGTCACATGCCCCATTCCTGGTGGATGAATAAATAAGATCGGCGGACCGCTCCCTTTGATTTCATAATAAAGACTCGCGTGATTTGGATTATCTGTCCAAGGCATTACGTTCACCATCCATCATCAATGTATTACTCACTCTATTTAGATTGTCTTTTTTGCTTACTGTTTATGAAAATTGGTCTAGGATATATATCCAGCTATGAGTCCAAACAACTTATAACCAAGATAAATCCCAAATATGCCCACAATACCTGCAATAGCAGGTGGTGCCGGAATCGGAAGTTTGATAATCGCAAAGACAACCCCAACAACAAGCCCTGCTATTAGTGCTAATAAGATTTCTTGCATTGAATCCTCACCCTTTACTTCTGACTTTAATCATTGGTTTTAGTATGTACTAGAACCCCCTATTTTTACGGACTATTTATCCTAGCAGATTGAGGTAAGTATGGCTAAAGATGAACTAAGGCGTGGACTGTGGGGATTTTGGCGTGATTTTGGGTTTTTTATTAATGGTATTTTCGTAAAGTTTAATGTTGATGCTCGTTATTTGTCGAATCGCTGATATCTGAGCTATTTCCGCTGATATCTTGTTGATTTGCGCTGATATCTTACTGATTTCCGCTGATACCTTGTTGATTTGCGCTGATATCTTACCAATTTCCGCCGATAAATTGCTTGAACAGCTGATGAAGAGCCTACTCACGACGATATATTACTCAAATGATTACTCTTTTTGTTGTTTTTGAGCGTTTTTCAACTCAAATGATGAGGTTAAGGCAAAAATTTGCGTCCTTTTCTAACATTTGAGTAGTTGAAAGGCTGTTTTTTGAAAGATTGTTGCTTTATTGATAAAATTATCGCTCGAATTCGCTACAGGGGCGGACGATTTCCGCGGGCATCGCTTCAGCATAGGCTCCCCTCGGCCCTCATCAGCAATAGCGACGGAAATTTTTTCTTTTGACATCTAAACCTACAAATTTTAAGGTATCCTTGATAATACCTAGCTCCTTTCCGTAATGTAGCTCTGATTTGGTTTTCTTACCAAATTAACCTACGAATTTACGAGTAAGGAGCTAGTTTCGTTCATGATAACTCGTGTGGCCCCCCCCTCCATACTTGCGGGGTCGCCGCCTTTCGCTCTTTCGTTCTATAAACCAAAAAACAACCATTGCGAAAAGTGCCTTTATTAAAACAGCATTAGCTCGCTTTTTTTCCCTTGAGAAGCCGGTGTCTGCTCTATAAATTCTTATCTTTTAAAAAATACACCCTCTCCTGATTCAGGAGAGGGTGTCTCAAAAGCTACATTTTTTCTGGAGCTGATACTCCAATTAGGTCTAATGCATTGCTTAACGTGATACGAACGGCTTCCATCAAAGCGAGACGGGCTTTCGTTAAGCTCGCATCGGCTTCGTTGATCACTTTTTCCGCATTATAGAAGCTGTGCAGTGCCTGAGCAAGGTCAAACACGTAATTCGCTATACGGTGCGGTGAACGTTTGTCTGCTGCATCACTGACGACTAATGGGAATTCACCGATTTTTTTCAAAAGATCCAGCTCTTTTTCACTGGAAAGGCGTGTGAGATCTTCCGACTTATCGGCTTCAAAACCGACTTCCTTCGCTTGTCTGAGCATTGTACAAATACGGGCGTGTGCATACTGCACGTAATAGACTGGGTTTTCGTTGGACTTTGAGACGGCAAGGTCCATGTCAAAGTCCATATGAGTGTCCGCTGCACGCATCGCGAAGAAATAACGAGTAGCATCAATTCCAACTTCTTCCATCAAATCACGCATCGTTACAGCTTTACCTGTACGTTTACTCATTTTTACTCGTTCACCGTTTTGGAACAAGTTCACCATTTGAATGATTTGTACTTTTAACTGATCACGGTCGTAACCTAATGCCTCTACTGCTGCTTTCATTCGAGGGATATAGCCGTGATGATCTGCCCCCCAAATGTTAATCAACTCTTTAAAGCCTCGGGCAAATTTATCTTTATGGTAAGAAATATCCGGAGTTAAATACGTGTAAGATCCATCCCCTTTTACAAGTACGCGGTCTTTATCGTCTCCGTATTTGGTCGATTCAAACCAAAGGGCTCCGTCTTTTTCATATGTTTCCCCGTTGTTTTGTAGTTCTTCAAGAATCGTTTCGACTTTTCCAGTTGTATAAAGCGACGTTTCAGAGTACCAGTTATCAAAGTTTACACGAAATGCGGCTAAATCATCTTTTAATTTATCAAGTTCACGCTTCAAACCATATTCACGAAGAAAGGATAAGCGTTCGTCTCTAGTTATTTCTTTAAAGCGATCACCGTACACCTCAACGATTTCCTCTGCGAAACCAACAATATCCTTCCCTTGATAACCGTCTTCCGGCATTTCCATTTCTTCTCCAAGGGCTTGCATATATCTTGCTTCGAGACTTAACGCTAAATTCTCAATTTGATTGCCAGCATCGTTAATGTAATATTCACGAGCCACTTCGTAGCCAGCTTTATCTAAAATATTGCAAAGGGAATCTCCTACTGCAGCCCCACGAGCATGGCCGAGGTGAAGCGTTCCTGTTGGGTTGGCCGAAACAAATTCCACTTGCACGGATTTGTCTTGTCCAAAGCTTGTCGCTCCGTATTCTTTTTGTTTTTCAAGCACCGTTCGAACAACATCACTTAAGTAAGCGTTATTCATAAAGAAATTCATAAATCCCGGTCCAGCAATGTCAATTTGATTGACATGAGCCTGCTCTTTATCAAAGTTAGCCACCATTTCTTCTGCGATCATTCGCGGCGCCTTTTTAGCAATACGTGCTAATTGCATCGCCATATTTGTCGCATAGTCTCCGTGATCCTTATCTTTTGGAGTTTCGATTACTACCTCTGGGATCTCTTCTTCTGTAGCATGACCCGCTTTGACTACGGCTTTTTTAATTTCATCTTTTAATAGCTGCTTCATTTCTTCTACTTGGCTCATTGTACTTATTGTTCCTCCTTTAACGAAACACGCATGTCGTATTCGCCTGCGTAATCCCCTTGCAATGTGAGGGAATATTGGAGCTGTATTTCTCCTTGTTTGGATGTCTCATCCCATAAAAAACGAACATTTTTCGTATTGGTTCGCATTCTCATTGGGCCATAAGGGCTTTGATAAGTTCCTTCAGTTTCTACTCCGGATACAAAGCGCTGATTCATATTCATCGCTCCCTTGCGGATCACTGTCATTTCCCCTTGCTGAATTTTAACCGTTTGCATTGTCCGTTCGACACTCTCCCCTTCCTCTTGGGGCTCCTCAAAGCGTAAATAGGTTATGTCTCCTTTAGTCAGCATCCGACCCATCGTGTTTATCGTGTTTGTATCGGAGTGTCCTTGATCTTGTATTTTTGTTTTCATATTGATATGAACTGCGAGCCCTTCCATTACTGTCACCGAACTTTCATTCTGAGCTTTATATTTCATTTTTCGCTTATCATGGTTTCTATCCTCTATAACTAACACATTATAGCTGATTTCACCCTATTTATTCAAGGTATCGACGCTGTCCAAATATAAGAAGTCTGTTAAGGTTGTTGCTTGGTGTTAAATTAAGAGGGACTTTATGTAGCTTCGTTGGCCTCCATCTGCTCGCTTTCCGCGGACGAACTGCCAAGCCTCCTCGGGACAGGAATGCTTTTCCCTTGAGACGAGTGGCGTGAAGGTAGCTGTCCTCTTTATAAAGCGCCCGTGTGCCCGACGAAATGCAAAAGTTCTGTACGATAAAAAGCACTTTTTACTTTTAATTGGGCAGGTTATTTGACACGAGACGATGACTCCTGAAGCTAGGTATCGAAACGTTTATGCTTTACTCTTAAAATACTAAAGAACCCCCTACAAAACGAGGAGGTTCACTTAATATGTGTAGGAGTCGAGAAGGACGTGGTGATATTTAGCAGGAGATCATATTCTCCAACCGCTCTTTTTAGCGGCCTTTTTGATATCTTCGATTAACGATTTATTTCTTTTTTGTCCATCCTAAAATCATTTCACGGATAAACTTACTTGCTGCGATGGCTGTTTGGTCAGATGGGTCATATGGCGGGGAAACTTCCACAAGGTCACAACCGACTACATTTACATCTGATTCAGCAATAGCAACGATTGCATCGAGCAGCTCTTTTGAAGAGATACCCCCTGCTTCTGCCGTTCCGGTCCCTGGAGCAAATGCCGGGTCCAGAACATCAATATCAATCGTCACATATACCGGGCGCCCTGATAAAGTGGGTAGTATTTCTTTTAACGGTGCTGCGACTTCAAACTTGCTCATGTGCATGCCGCTTTCAATTGCGTATTGAAACTCCTCCCTCATGCCTGAGCGAATGCCAAATGAATACACATTTTCCGGGCCGATGAGTTCACACGTTTTTCTTATTGGTGTGGAGTGGGACAATGTTTCCCCTTCGTACTCTTCTCGTAAATCAGCGTGTGCATCGATATGTATGACAGCGAGATTATCGTGCTCTTTTGACATCGAACGAATGATCGGCCAGCTCACTAAATGCTCGCCGCCAAGTCCGACCGGGAATTTACCATCAGTGAGAAGTTTATCTGTGTACTGTTCAATCATGTCGAGGCTTTTAGCCGCGTTTCCGAATGGTAGCAGCATATCACCTGCGTCATGATAATTTACGTCTTCTAAATGGCGGTCCATATAGGGGCTGTATTCTTCAAGCCCGATCGATACTTCACGGACACGATTAGGACCAAATCGCGAACCTGGCCGGAAGCTTACGGTGTAATCCATCGGCATGCCAAAAATAACAACTGGACTGTCTTCGTAGGTGCGATCTCCCATGATAAATACTTTACCCGAATAGCCTTGGTCAAAAAACATGGCGGCTCCTCCTTATTTCGTCAGGTCTTCAACGAATTTTGGTAAAACAAATGCGGCACGATGAATGTCTTTTGTATAGTATTTCGTATCGAGTTCGTGAAAACGATCATCTGCTACTTTAAGTGGATCATGCTTTTTAGAACCAATCGTAAAGGTCCAAAGTCCGCTCGGATATGTTGGAATGTTTGCGGTATATAAGCGGGTAATCGGGAACGTTTCTTTTACGTCGCGGTAAGCATTACGGATCAAATCTTGTTGGAACCATGGGTTGTCCGTTTGCGCGACAAACACTCCATCTTCCTTCAGCGCTTTAGATATCCCTTCGTAAAACCCTTTTGTAAATAAATTCACAGCTGGTCCGACTGGCTCAGTCGAGTCAACCATAATCACATCATAGATATTTTCACTTTTGGCAATATGCATAAACCCATCATCCACTTTAACCTCTACTCGGGGATCGTCGAGCATTCCTGCAATGGACGGTAAATATTCTTTTGAGTATTCGATCACTTTTCCATCAATTTCAACGAGTGTTGCTTTCTCGACTTGCGGATGCTTCAGAATTTCACGAATAACGCCTCCATCGCCGCCACCGACAACAAGGACATTTTTTGGATTCGTGTGGGTAAATAACGGCACGTGTGCCACCATTTCATGATAGACAAATTCGTCCTTTTCCGTCGTCATGACCATGTCATCTAAAAGCAGCATGTTTCCGAATTCAGCTGTTTCAACCATGTCTAGCTGTTGAAACTCTGTTTGTTCACTATGATAAGTTCGCTTAATTCTAGCGGTAATACCGAAATCTTTCGTTTGTTTTTCTGTAAACCAAATAGACACATCGTTCACCTCTTCATAATTTTAAGGTCGTTCAAAACGTCTGAGAAAAAATAACCTCTTGAAGTATAATTCATCTCTTTCAAAATGGGAATGATTTTTCCTTTCACCCGCACTTTTCTCCTAACATGTATAACCCGTTTTCGTTTGTGGAAAACTGTGGAATAACGTCTTTTATTTTCCTTATAAATACAGGGATAATAACGGTTCTTGCTAGTGAGGTGAAAGGGATGGAAATCGGTACAAGAACGGAATACCACAAGAAAATTAAATGGTGGAGACAAGCACTGAGAGTAGGCCTTTTTTCAATTGTAGGCAAAATGGCCATTACAGTTGCCATTCTTGCTTATGTGTACCAACTTGGCGCTCCTTCCCTTTCTGTTCCCGAAACTACCGTCATTTATTCTGCTGACGGTGAAGTGATTGGGGAGCACCATCAAGGCCAAAATCGACACTGGATCCCTATTGATGAAATGGGAGATACCGTTCTTGATGCGACGGTCGCTATTGAAGACCGGAAGTTTTACGATCATCACGGATTCGATGTATTAAGAATCGGTCGTGCAGCAATGACGAATGTCCTTGCCGGTTCTAAACTTCAGGGTGCCAGTACGATTACCCAGCAATACGCAAGAAATCTCTACTTGTCTCATGATAAAACGTGGGTGCGTAAATTAAACGAGGCCGTATATTCATTACGCCTCGAAATGCATTATTCAAAGGGTGAAATAATAGAAGGCTATTTAAATACAATTTATTATGGTCATGGTGCATACGGAATTGAAGCCGCAGCTAACTTGTATTTTAACAAACATGCAGAGGATCTTTCGATTGCTGAAGCCGCTATGCTGGCGGGGATTCCAAAGGGTCCCGGCTTATATTCTCCCTTTATTAATCCGGAACGTGCAGAAGAAAGACAAGCCGTCGTTCTTCACGCAATGGCTGATGACGGGAAAATTACCGAAACACAATTACAAGAAGCAATGAACGAAACTCTCGAGTTGTCTCATCAAGAAGATGTACAAGGAAAACGAATGGCACCCTATTTTCAAGATGCTGTCCAAACATGGTTGACGGACGAACTTGAACTCGACCCTGCTGTCATTAATTCCGGGGGCTTGGAAATTCAAACGACTTTAGATGTTAAAACTCAGCAAGTAGCTGAGGATTGGATCGCTAAAGAGATGGACGGAGAGGAAGAGCTGCAGGTGGCCTTTGTTTCAATGGACCCTCGAAATGGTCACGTAAAAGCTTTAGTAGGTGGGCGTGATTACCGGGAAAGTTCTTTCAACCGTGCTACGCAGGCCCGACGCCATGCAGGCTCCACACTCAAACCTTTTTTGTATTACGCAGCGTTGGAGAACGGTTTCCGCCCAGGTACGATGTTAAAAAGTGAGGAAACAACGTTCAAGTATGATGACGGACGAAAAACCTATACACCTAAAAACTTCAATCATCAATATCAAGACGACTATATGACTATGCTTCAAGCTCTTGCTGTATCAGATAACATTTACGCGATGAAAACGCATTTCCTTCTCGGATTTGACAAGCTTGTGGAAACTGCCGCTCGCTTCGGAATTGAAAGTCCTTTGAAAGAGGTACCTGCAACAGCTCTCGGTGCAGCTGATGTCGGTGTCCTGGAATTAACAAACGCCTACAGTCCTTTTGCTAATGGCGGTTATAAAATGAAACCCCAGCTTGTAACGAAAGTTATTGACCGAAACGGGGACATTTTATTTGAAGCTGATTCGCAAGGGAGAAAGGCTATTGATCCTTCACTGGCCTTTATTATGACCGATTTAATGCACGGGATGTTCGAACAAGAACTGGAAGCAACGGCCGCAGGAGCTGCGGTTACAGGGCGAAGCTTAATGCATTTGCTTAACCGTCCTGTCGCTGGAAAAAGCGGTTCTACCTCCTTTGACAGCTGGATGATTGGCTATACACCTCAGCTTCTAACCGGGGTTTGGGTAGGAAATGATGAGCAAAAAGCGTTGTCCGGACCAGAGAGTGCCCATTCAAAACGGATTTGGGCCCAATTTACCGAGCAAGCGCTAAGTGATGAATTGATGCTACCGTTTCATGAACCAAGCAACGTAGTAGCTGTAGACATTAATCCGCTTAACGGTAAGTTAGCGACCGAACACTGCCCAATCCAGCGTAAAACCTACTTTTTACGAGGAACGGAACCGACAGAGTATTGTACCGATCACCTTGGTGACAACGATCCACAACGTTCGATCATAGAAGAGGATGATCCCGAGGAAAGAACACGCCTTATGGATCGATTTTTTGAATGGTTTGATTAATCACAATGAGAAACCTAGGGGGGAAGATAGAACAAAAGTGCAGCGCCTTGGCGTCGTGCGACAAGCATTTTCGACCGGCAGATTGAAGCGTAGATTTCTATACTTTCTCTAAAAAAACAAGCGAAGGGTTGGCATCCCCTTCGCTTGTTTTTTGTCTTAGTATGCGTGTGTTCTTGACACGTACGTTAATTTTACAAAGTTCATCGAAAAATCGCAAGACAGATTCATGCAGTTCATTATTTGTTCACAATACGTTCACAATTGAGTTCGCGGTTATTTACAATCAAAATCTGTCCATCGACTTCCGGCTATCCTTGCAAGCCTTCTTTCAGTTCATCAGATGAACGTTTCCACAGATCGGCATTTTTTTCTTCCAAAAATGCAGCTAGAACGCCTTTTGACTTGGCATCCATTTGCTCAACGATAATTCGACCTTTCAGTGACTTATCCATGTTGTTTACGTGCTCAGGTAAGCTTTTGTAGCCGCGACGAATTTCACGGTCAACTGTCATTTCACATGCTGCAACACCTGCGTAGTAAGCACCTTCTGCTTTATGTTCAACAGTCACCCATACGAGCCAGTACGGCTTTCCGTTAGGTACTTGGTCTTTTTCTTTTAAAAATTTTATCCCTTTTTCCACAGAGCTTCGCGCATGCAACGCACCCATATCAACGAACGCTTCTCCCTCTTCCACATCAATAAACACAGGAGACATGTTGTTTAAGTTAAGGACACCCGCACCGTAACCGCCATGACCGTCTGTTGAATCTGAACTCAATATATTAAAGCCCTGTCCGCGCTTTTTTCCTTTGTTGTCGTCAAACAAATTTTTCATGATCCATCCTCCATTTCAACACTGTTTTGTTTAGTTTATCATATTCAAATTCCTTCTTGCATGTATGACAAAAGTGACCGGGGTAAAATGGGTGACGAGTTTAGAAATTAAGGGTAAAGTAAATAGAGAAAACGATAATGTCTGAAAAGGAAAGGATCGAACTCACATGCCTTATGTAACAGTAAAAATGCTAGAAGGTCGTACTGACGATCAAAAACGCGCTTTAGTCGAAAAAGTAACCGATGCTGTTTCCGAAACGACAGATGCTCCTAAAGAGAAAGTCGCCGTGATCATTGAAGAAATGGCACCGAACCATTACGCTGTCAATGGAAAGAGGATCAGTGACCTTGCAGAGTAATACTTGTATTTAATAGAATGGGTTCCCAAAAGCGTAATGTTTTTACCTTTTGGGAACCCTTGTATTTTTAGCTCTCTCATTTTCAAAACCTGAACTTGACGCTATAATAAAAGATAGCGAACATGCATCTTGAAAGAGTACATAGGAGACTTTTTATGCGCACATTATTCATGCTGTTATTGCTATTCCCATTAGTCTTGGTTGGATGCAGCTCAGATTCTCATATAGAGGGAAAAACTGAACTTCATATTCTCGCGGCTGCCTCTTTATCTCCTGTTTTAACTGAGATGAAGGAAGAATTTGAAGAGAACTACCCTCATATTGAGCTCGTCTTTCAATTTGCCTCTTCCGGAAACTTAAGAGAGCAGATTACACGTGGAGCCCCTGCTGATGTTTTCCTGTCTGCTTCAGCCTTTGATGTTGAGATATTACATCAAAACAGCCATGTATACGATTCAAAAGATTGGCTTGTGAATCGTCTTGTCGTTGTCACAAGAGATGACCGTTTTACGATGGACGACCTTTCCTCTTTAGCCGTTGAGCAGATCACATCCATTACAATTGGAAACCCTGACACTGTGCCTGCAGGGCATTACGCTCTTGAGGCATTACTTGAATATGACGTATGGACAGAAGTAGAGGAGCATGTTGTATACGCTTCGGACGTCCGTCAGGCCTTGACCTATGTGGAAACGGGAAATGCCGATGCGGGAATTGTCTATGAAACAGACGCAATGAGGTCAGATCAGATCAAAAAACAGTTTACAGTAGACACGTCATTGCATGAACCCATCATCTATCCCGCTGCCTTGCTAGAAGGAACCCGTTATAAAGAAGAAGCTGAGACATTTATTGACTGGCTATTTTCAGTTGAAAGTAAGGAGAAGTTTGAGAGCTACGGTTTTCAAACGATTGAATGATAAATGATTCGTAAAGTGTTGTGAATATAATGTCCTTTTGGCCGCCGATTTACACTTCGATACAAGTAACAACCGTTGCAAGCCTTCTCACCTTTTTGCTTGCAATTCTGTTCGCTAGCCTTCTAAAACGAAAAAATTTCAAAGGAAAAACGGTCATTGAGACCTTACTTATGCTGCCTTTAGTCCTCCCGCCTACCGTTGTCGGATTTGGACTTTTGAGTATTTTGGGCAGGGAAAGCTTGTTAGGCCGAGCCTATGAAGCGGTGTTTGAACAGTCGATCGTGTTCTCGGTAACCGCCGCTGTCATTGCCGCCACTGTGGTCGCTTTCCCACTCATGTACCAAACGATGAAAGCTGGGTTTGAAGCTGTCGACTCTGACCTTGAAGACGTAGCGAGAACATATGGTGCCGGACGTTGGCAAACATTTCGTTATGTCACATTTCCACTATCAAGGAATGCTCTGCTCATCGCATATGTCCTCGGAACCACCCGAGCACTTGGAGAATTCGGAGCTACGCTCATGTTTGCCGGCAATATTCCCGGGCGGACACAAACGATCCCTACGGCGATTTATTTGGCGGTAGAATCAGGGCACGCAACCCTCGCATTGTATTGGGTTATATCGATTGTCATTCTCGCCTTCTTTATGCTGTTTTTTGTTCAGTTAAAAAAAACCGCATAGCGGTCTTTTATTAAAAACAGCGTTAGCTTCCGCCGCATTTTTTAAAGTCTCAAGGATGCTTTTCCCTTGAGACGAGTGGCGTGAAGGTAGCTGTCCGCTCTATACTTTCTGATCTTTTAAGAATCTCTTGTATAAGTACAAAGAACAGCCGCTTACTCTGCCTCTACTTCGCGCAATTGTTTAATGAAGTTAAATGCTTCGTTCACTTCTTCTTCTGTATAGTTTTGCTTTGCTTTGACCGTAAAGACTTTTTCTTTAATTTCTTCTGCCGACAGATCTTCAAAATAAAGAACCGTTGAGACGAGCTCTAAAAAACGTGAGCTTTGACTGTTTAGGTTGTCGAGTACCTTTTTTGTTTCCGGAAAGTCAAAGCTTGAAATTGTCAGAAACTCCTCTCCTTTTTCCGACAACGCATATCGAAATTGATGATAGCCGCCTTTTTTCTCTTTTACCTCGGATATAAACCCTAAGTCGCGCATTTCTTCCATTCGAAGCGACAATTCTTCTGAGTACGGTCCATAAATGTGAAACTGATATTTTTCATAAAATGGAAATTCTAGCTTTTTGGCGATGTAAACGATCTTCTGAAGCTTTTTACGTCCTACGATCTCGCCTGCCTGCTGAATAAGTGACAGCAGTTTAGCATGCTCATTTAGCATGGTTATCCCCCCTGAGTCATTAACAAAGTTTGAATCCGCTTTTTTATATCTCCGTGCTTGCTGTAATCTTCTAAAAAGTCTTTCGGAAAATAGAGCTTATGGTCTGTTCGTTTCTTTCCTGAAATGGCTTCCACAACATCTGACTCTCTTGATAATTCCCGTAAATCACCGTTAGGCATGAGCAAGTGAATCGGGAGACGCTCTTCTTCTTCCCCTGGGCGATAAAAATCATAAGGTAAGTCAGATGATGAATCGATGACCAAGTAATAACGTGGATCGATCTCGGCTTCTTTAAAAAGCTGAAGGAGCTCTGGCCAAATGTTCATTTGCGTGCTCGGGTCGCATTCTACATATTTAAATAAACGTCGATCCATAAACCGGTCGCACAAGTCTTTTAAAATCGAGTCGGCTTCTTCCTGCCACGCTTGAAAATAATACATGATGACGGACTCATCGAGCTTCAAGTAATCCTCTAACGTTATACTACCTGCGAAAAGTGAATCAAAATGACGAGGCTTCTCTTTGAATGTATACCCTTTTTCATAGAGATGCTTCGCTCTATGTAAGATTTTACTCAAAATTACTTCGGCACTCCGAGTGACTGGATGAAAATACACCTGCCAGTACATTTGATAACGACTCATAATATAATCTTCCACAGCATGCATCCCACTAATTTTGAAAACAGCTTGTTCTTCTGTCGGCCTCATCACACGAAGAATACGCTCCATATCAAAATGGCCGTAGCTGACTCCTGTATAAAACGCATCACGCTGCAAGTAATCCATCCGATCGGCATCAATTTGGCTAGAAATTAAGCTGACAACAAGCTTATTAGAATAGGTTTTTGCAATCACATCGGCTACTTTCTTTGGAAAGCCCTCACCCATGCCTTTTAATACGGCGTTGATTTGCGTTTTCCCTAAAATAATTTCCCTTGTCCAATGCTCATGGTCTGTATGAAACACTTTTTCAAATGAATGAGAAAAAGGTCCGTGTCCGACGTCGTGAAGAAGCGCTGCACTTAAACAGACCAGTCTTTCTTCCGGATCCCAGTCTTCTTTTTCTTCAATGTTTTCCACCATTCGTCGCATAATTTCATATACACCTAATGAGTGATTAAATCTTGTATGTTCCGCCCCATGAAACGTCACATAGGTTGTCCCAAGCTGTCTCACGCGTCGCAGCCGTTGGAATTCTTTCGTTCCAACAAGCTTCCAAATTAACTCATCGCGTACATGAATATAGCGGTGAACCGGGTCCTTGAACACTTTTTCCTCTTCTAATTTTTTATAACGGCCCGTCATTATGTAGCTCCTTTCATACATTCCAATCAAGATGGTATGCAGTTCTGCTGTTTTTGCTCTTTTTTCGACCTCGTTCTTTGATTCTATTATACAAAACTTACTAACAACTTATCGATATTGTTTAAAAAGTCGGCTAAAAATAGCTGTTTTGCTATAGGTCTTCTGCTAAGTAGGGATTGCTGAATAACGCTAGAACTCATATACAAAGGGTGCCGCTTTCATGGCTTCGCTTTCCGCAGGCAAGCTTCAGCCCCCTCTTTATATACACGATCCTTTAGTAAATATGTAAGTTATTGTGATTATTAAATTGGTGTCTGTTGAAGCTAGCTGAGTTGGAATTGCTCTTGAAGTGTTTGAAAGGCGCCCGACTAACGGAGAGGACGCCTGGAGCTAGATGTCGCTCCAACTTTAAAATGTTACCCAGAGCCTTAAAAAAATATAATTTGTTGGTAAACAAAGAAAAAAGGGCTGGCAAAAGCTCATCTTTTGGCACCCCTCCTGTCTTTATACACGATGTCACGCGGCTTGAAGGTGACTCAAAGTTAAACAAAATCAAGCTTTGAGACAGCATCTCGCTTTATTTTTTCATTCGTTTCAGTACTTTTTCGATGAGTTGCTCTTCACTAAGTCCAGTTAATGCCCGATCATTAACGAATGTAAAAACTTTTTTCCTGCCAGGTCCGCAATACGATTGGCAGCCGATTTTTACATCAGCGTCCGGATCGAGCTCTTTTAACTTTGGTACGAGTGTCTTAATGTTTGTGGCCTGACAATCGTCACAAATACGAAATTCATTTGCCACATTAACCACCACTTTATTGTATTTTCGTGCTGAAAAACAATGTTGTTTTCATTCACTAACGAGTATTTTACTATGAGCTTCACCGTGTTTGCAACGGTAACCTTGTCCAATTTTTAAATGGGTCTAAACACGCTTTGAAGGCAAATATGATATACTCATGTAGCAAAATATCAACGACGAAGTTATTTATTATAAGCTTTTGAACAACCTCTCAAAGGGAGAAAACAAGATGAAAAATAGACATGATTTATTAAATAGAACAAGCTGGCATGTGCTAGATGAGTCCGCAACTGGATTGACAAAAAATCCAATGCACTCCTTTGCAATGGACGATACCCTCTGCAAGAGAGTCTCTGGTGAAAACAACAGAGGCATTGCTAGAACGTGGGTTCATGACCGAACCATTGTCCTCGGTATCCAAGATAGCCGGCTTCCTTATATTGATGAAGGCATCCATTTTTTACGCGAAAATGGATACGATGTGATCGTTCGAAATTCGGGCGGTCTTGCCGTCGTCTTAGATGAAGGGATCTTTAATCTTTCATTAATTTTTAAAGAAGAAAAACGGTTATCTATTGACAGTGGATATGAAGCGATGACGTCCTTTGTTCGGCACTGGCTTGAAGATTTAGGACTAGATATAGTAGATGGAGAAATAGCTGAATCGTATTGCCCAGGGCGTTATGATTTAAGTGTGGGTGGGCAAAAGTTTGCGGGGATTTCGCAACGGCGTCTGCGCGGAGGTGTAGCTGTTCAGATTTATTTAGCTGTAAACGGAAGCGGCAGTAAAAGAGCAGCCTTGATCCGCCGTTTTTACGATAAAGCGGTGAACGGTGCAACAACGAAATTTAGCTATCCAGAGATCATACCGGAAAAGATGGCGTCATTAGAAGAAATCAGCGGTAAGCCTCTAGCAATGACTGACCTCCTTCATTCCCTGCTCCTCACACTACGACCGTATTCGGAACAGCTTGGAAACTTGACACTAACCGAAGAAGACTGGCACCTTTATGAAAAAAATCTTGAAAGAATAATCAAACGAAACGAAAAATTATAGTGCCTGACCCCCAACGCGTTAATACTGTACAGCGGTGGGGGTCAGGCACCTATTCAGGCACCTATTCAGCTAGTCCTTGCATTGCGGTGATTAGCGCCAGCTTGTAGACATCTTCCACGTTGCAGCCGCGGGAGAGGTCATTTACTGGTTTGTTTAACCCTTGCAAGATCGGGCCAATGGCTTCAAATTCGCCTAATCGTTGCGCAATTTTATACCCGATGTTTCCTGCTTCAAGGCTCGGGAAAATAAAGACATTGGCTTCTCCTTTTAGTGGAGAATCCGGTGCTTTTTTTGCTGCAACCGATGGAACAAAGGCCGCATCAAACTGGAATTCTCCGTCTAACATGAGGTCAGGGTGACGCTCTTTTGCGATTTGCGTTGCTTCTACGACCTTGTCTGTTTCTGGACTTTTAGCCGACCCTTTTGTTGAGAAGCTTAACATCGCAACTTTTGGGTCAATATCGAATACGCGGGCTGTTTTAGCCGCTTCGATTGCTGTTTCTGCTAGATCATTGCTATCTGGAGAAATATTGATCGCACAGTCACCAAAAATGAACTTTTGGCCGTTTTTCACCATAACGAAAACGCCTGACGTTTTCCCAACGCCTTCTTTCGTTTTAATGATTTGCAGTGCAGGCCGAACTGTGTCACCAGTAGAATGGGCCGCCCCACTAACAAGGCCATGTGCTTTGTTGACATAAACGAGCATCGTTCCGAAGTAGTTTGGAGTTTTAAGGATTTTACGTGCAGCCTCGTGTGTTGCTTTCCCTTTTCTTCGCTCTACAAAAGCTTCAACCAGCTCTTCGAAGTGCTCATATGTTTCAGGGTTATAAATATCAAGACCTTCAATGGACAAACCTAATTCTTCTGCTTTCCCTTGAATCTCCTTTTCATTCCCTACTAAAATTGGCGTAAGTACACCATCTTGCTTTAAGCGAACGGCAGCTTCTAAAATACGTTCGTCTGTACCTTCTGGTAAAACAATCGTCGGATTTTCCGCCTTCACTTTTTCCGAAATGGAAGTAAATAAGTCGCTCACAGTGATTCCTCCTTGTTTTCGTACCATGACTATTATTTATAAGGATACTCCTTAACATAAAAAAAATAAATTGTTATGATCAATTCTTCACAAAGTTCTAATTTTCAGAACACACCTGCTCTTTTTCGTATGCTTCGATAGCCTTATTTTTACAAGTTCATTGTTCCTTTATCCAATCTCCAGTATAATGAATGAATAATCACTCATTGTCACACTATTTTGACTTCATTTATCATTAAAAGGAGGAGTTTCATGGGATGTGATGCCTTATTTCAACCGTTCACGATTCGAAATCTTACCCTCAAAAGTCGCGTAATGATGGGGTCCATGCACGTAGGGCTTGAAGGGTTAGAAAATGGAATTGAAAAGCTTACGGAATTCTACAAACTTAGAGCCCGTCATGAAGTCGGAATTATCGTAACTGGCGGAGCCGCCGTTTGTCCTGAGGGAAGTGGCGGTCTCGACTTTATGATGATAGACTCCGACGATGATATTGACAGGTGGAAACCGCTAACTGACGGCGTTCACGAAGCAGGAGGGAAAATAGCATTGCAGCTCTTTCATGCTGGACGGTACGCGTATAAGGCGATGATTGGCCGTGATCCGGTGGCACCTTCTGCTCTTCAAGCACCTATTAATCCTGATCCACCCGTGGCTCTTTCAAATGAGGAAATAATCCAAACGATTGATGATTTCGCTCAAGGAGCCAGGCGGGCTAAAGCGGCAGGCTTTGATGCAGTCGAAATTATGGGCTCTGAAGGTTATTTGATCAATCAATTTGTTTCGCCTGTTACGAACCAACGAACTGACCAATGGGGAGGCAGCTTTGAAAAGCGTATCGCTTTTTCCCTCAGAATCACAGAAGCCGTCCGTAAGCAGGTCGGCAATGATTTCCCTGTAATCTTTCGTATGTCTGGTTTAGATCTCATTGAAAATAGTACAACGGCAGAAGAAACCATCTCCTGGGCTAAAGCTCTCGAAATTGCAGGTGCTGATTTACTTAACATCGGCATTGGCTGGCACGAATCACGAGTGCCGACGATCTCAATGAAGGTTCCACGGCTTCATTTTGTACCGGTTGCTGAGAAAATTCGTGAAGCCGTTCAAATCCCGGTCGTCGCTAGCAATAGAATCAACGACCCTCGTGATGGAGCAAAATTGTTGGAAAAAGCCAGTGTCGATATGATTTCTATGGCCAGACCTTTTCTCGCTGACCCAAAAATTTTAACGAAAGCAAAGGCAAAACGTACGGAAGAAATTAACACATGCATCGCTTGTAATCAAGCATGCCTTGATCACGTATTTGAAGGAAAAGCAGCCACTTGTCTCGTAAACCCTGAAGCCGGTCGAGAAACTGAGTTAACTCTCTCCCCCACTTTTCATCCGAAAAAAATCCTCGTCGTTGGAGCGGGACCTGCCGGTTTGGAAGCAGCACGAGTAGCAGCAGAACGAGGCCATATTGTTACACTTGTTGATGAAAAAGATGAAATTGGTGGACAGCTGAATTATTCAAAGCGGATTCCGGGAAAACAAGAATTTTACGAGACGCTCCGATACTACGAGGTTCAACTCCGCTTGTTAGGAGTAAAAGTCGTTCTCGGAAGCCGAATCAATGAAAACGACCAGACTGTAAAAGAAGCTGATGAAATCATTATCGCAACGGGGATCACACCTCGTATCCCTGATATTCCTGGGGTTGACAGCTCGCATGTCTACAGCTATCGTGACGTGTTTGATGGAAATGTGAACATTAATGAAAACGCAATCATTATTGGTGGTGGTGGAATCGCTTGTGATCTCGCCTTATATTTGAAGGAAAAAGGTGTGAAATCACTCACTCTGTTGCAACGAAGTAAAAGTTTTGCCAGAGGAATAGGAAAAACAACGCGCTGGGCTACCATATTGGAATTAAAGCAACATCATATACGGATGATTGGCGGGATCACAACATATAAACGGATAGATGAGTCCGGTGTTGTTGTCGAAGTCGATGGTAAAGAAAGTTTGATTCCAGCAGAGGCAATCATTCTTGCAAGTGGACAGCTAGTGAATAATAGCCTAGCCTCAAAGTTTGAAGACCAAGGTAAAAATGTCCACATCATCGGTGGCGCCAAACACGCATTAGGGTTGGATGCAAAAAAGGCAATATATGACGGCACACTCGTTGGACGTGCAATTTAACGAATACTTTAAAGGAGTGAGGAGTAAAATGCAGGACTATCAAACGTTACGTTACGAGGTTAGAAACGGTGTCGGGACAATTACACTAAATCGACCTGAAGTAAAAAATGCCCTCAATGAAAAAATGCATGATGAGCTTTATGAGTGCCTTCAGGATGCACGGTCACATGAAAGTATACGTGTCATTGTGCTAACCGGAACAGATAGTGCTTTTTCCAGCGGGGCTGATTTAAAAAGTATTCCTGTTGCCTCCATGGAACACTTTGACCATGGAGAATATTTGGAGCGAACCTACAATCGGCTGATTAAACTTATGGATGCTATTAATAAACCTACTTTAGCTTATTTAAATGGAACAGCCGTTGGTGCAGGTTTAAGTATTGCTTTAGCGTGCGACTACAGGGTAGCAGATCGCGATGCCAAGCTCGCTCTGAGTTTTATGAAAATCGGACTCATTCCCGATGCCGGCGCTTCTTATTTTCTCCCGCGCCTCGTCGGTTTATCAAAAGCGTTGGAGCTCGCGTTAGGTGACTCCGTGAGTGCTGAAGAAGCATATAGAATAGGACTGATTCATCATATCGGCAAGCCAGATTCGCTAATCAACGTTTTGAAGCAAGCCCCTCCCACTGCTTATGCGAATATGAAAAACAATATGAAATGTGGATTGAATCTAAGTTTAGATGAGGTGTTAGAGGAAGAACGAAAAGGTCAGCAGCAAGCCGGTAAATCTGAAGAACACCTTCTCGCGATTAAGCAATTTTTAAAAAGTACGGTGAAGTAAATCCCTATTGTAACGGTTTTTCAACTCAAATGATCGTTCATCTGTCCGTAACATCATTTGAGTTGAAATACTTAAAAAAACATCAAACCATTTGAGTACAGAGTTTTGTGATAAAACAGTGACCAAGCGGCAAGTCGTTTGGTTTTTCGTTTTGCTAATAGTATAATAAGAGTGAGTAAAAATTCATGTAATAAATGAACATGATTACATACAGGTAGTCTCAAAAGGCTCTTTTTTGACATTGAGATCACCTCGTAAGTTATGATTTAACAAGTAGATTGGAGTGTTTCGAATGAGTGAAGCAGCTAAAACATTAGAGGGTTGGTATTGCTTGCATGATTTCCGTTCTATGAACTGGCCAGCGTGGCGCAACCTTGAATCAGAGGAACGCGAATCGATTATTGCAGAGTTTAGACAACTTCTAGACAAGTGGAGTGCCACACAGGAAAAATTCAACGGAAGCCATGCTTTATATAGCATTCTTGGCCAAAAAGCAGACCTTATGATCATGGTTCTTCGCCCGACAATGGACGAACTCAATGAATTAGAAAATGCCTTTAACAAAACACGCCTAGCAGAATACACAATTCCAACATACTCCTACGTTTCAGTTGTGGAATTGAGTAACTACCTGCCACCTGAAGTCGACCCGGAAACAGACCCGGAAATTCAAGCTCGCTTAAAGCCGATCCTACCAAGGTGGCAGTATGCTTGTTTCTACCCAATGGACAAGCGTCGTGATGGAGAAGATAACTGGTACATGCTTCCTATGGAAGAGCGGCGTTCCATGATGCGCAGCCATGGGATGATCGGACGTCAGTATGCCGGAAAAGTCCGCCAAATTATTTCAGGCTCCGTTGGCTTTGATGACTGGGAGTGGGGCGTCACACTTTTCGCTCACGACGTGCTTCAATTTAAAAAGCTCGTTTATGAGATGCGCTTTGATGAAGTAAGTGCTCGCTATGGAGAGTTTGGATCTTTCTACGTCGGGACATACCTTGACGAAGATGCTCTTCCAAAATTCCTCTATATATAATAAGAAAAACTGCATAGATATCTCGTAAGAAATACTAAGAAACAGTCGATGCATCAGTCGGCTGTTTTTTTTACCCTCCATAATTGCTATCACCTTTTTAATTCATCCCTTACCCAACTACGTAAAAATAACGAAAGGATTCCACATAGGTCAAGCAACGACTTGCTGGTTATTTCATAGTATGACATTAGCTTGTGAATGCCAATTCGTACTTTAACCGTTATCCACAATTGGAAGAAGTCTTAAAGGAGATGAAATGAATGGCTGTTATTAAAGCTTCTTCAAGCGATATCGATATGCTCGCCCGATTAGTTCGCGCAGAGGCTGAAGGTGAAGGAGAAATCGGGATGCTTAAGGCAGGTAATGTCATGGTTAACCGGGTACGAGTGCCTTGCTTGGACTTCGAAGACATCAATACGGTTCCTAGAATGGTTCATCAATCACCAGGGGGATTTGAAGCAACAGAAAAAGGCTACTTTTATCAACGTGCCAGGGAGCGCGATAAACGATTAGCACGGCGATTGGTTAACGGAGAGCGTACGGGTATTGCGGAGTTTTCCCTATGGTTTTTCCGTCCCGACGGTCCATGTCCTCCAGAATGGTGGGGGCAGCCAACTACTGGACGTTACAAACTCCACTGTTTTTACAGCCCTGAACATGCTGATTGTCCTGAAGTTTATGGCACTTTTTAAAATTCATTTCCGAGGAGAAATGCGAAACGGCCGAAAATTTTCGGTCGTTTTTTCATGAGAGATAAAATAGTATAAAAATCTACGTTTCTGTGTCTAGCCCCAGGCGCCATCGGCTCGTGTTAAATAACCTGCCCGATTAAAAGTAAATATGAGTATGTCATTAGCTCAGAAATCATTCATATGAGAAGCATATTATACTTCCGCAGAAGTGTTGTGGTGTCTTCGGGCCTTTATAAGTAGGGCTGTTTTCTAAAAGATTGTTGTTCTTGACACAAAATATATAAACTGCGACATAGAAGTAGATTGATTTCCGCTCCGGACAGTCGCTTTCCACGGGATCTTCAGTTGTTGCTTTTCCCGCAGGAGTCGACTGCCCTTCGCTCCAATCATCCATTATAAAAATGAATAGCCATTGTTTGACTTCATCAATGTGATGAATTTACAAAGCACTATACCAGCGAAGGAAATACACGTAGACTCCAGCGGGAAAGCGAAGGCGTTGAGACCCCACAGTGAGCGCATTTTGCGAACGAGGAGGCTCAGCGCGAGCCCACGGAAAGCGTAGTGTATTTCCGAAGCGGTAGGTTATGCATGTCGCCGAAAAGCAGGTGCCTTGCGCTTTTCTAAACTCCTTTCTGTACTAAATTGTTTCAGCATTTTCATTGTAAAACCATTTCAATCGAGCATAGCCTATTCACTTCATTCATAGTAATACAATAGCGCAGGTGCGCCAGCTTTCTAATAAACCTTCCCGATTTACTGCAATGGAGATCAGCATTTAAGGAGGTGTAAAACTTACAACGGCACTCTTCTCTCATCCGTTTTATAGGAAAAAGCTGAAGATATCGGTAAACTCGGGATAGTAAACTGTATTACCTTCGCACAGGTTCAGTGGTTGTCCAGATGTTTGCAACGTTATTAATTAGCAAAAGGACGTGATGTAATGTATTATCCTTACCCACAATTTGGATTTGACGCTTACCGCAATTCTCAAGGGATGGGATATAATCAGAATGGTATGGGGATGAATGGGATGAATGGAATGAATGGGATGCAAAACGGGCAGCAACAGTTTCTTCCCGGAACACCTGAGCCACCTCAACCAGGTTTCGCAGGCGGACAACAGCAACAGCAGCAGCAAGGACCATTCGGTATTACTGCACAGATGCCAGGTCAGCTTCCAATTGAACAGTCTTACATCGAAAATATACTTCGCTTGAACCGAGGGAAAGTCGGTACTTTTTATATGACGTTTGAATACAACGAAAGATGGAATGCAAAAATCTTTAAAGGAGTTATTGAAGCAGCGGGAAGAGATCACATTATTCTTAGTGATCCGCAAACAGATAAACGTTACCTCCTTTTGATGGTAAACCTTGATTATGTAACGTTTGATGAGCCGCTTGAATATGAATACCCTTTTGAAGAGGGATTTGATCCCCAGTTGGCAACGTATTCACCGCGATAATGTAATAAGCAGCAAACTAAATTCAGCTCATTCGCACGAAGAATTTTTATCTACCAATGACTCCACTTACTACTCGTATAAAGCATGGATCCCCACATCCTAAAAAGAAGCTAGCTCCCCAGTGAGCCAGCTTCTTTTTTGAAAGGATAGACTTTATCCTGTTTTCTTTCATTCGGTTTTACCCTGAATGATTCATAGCAGCGACAAATAGCAGAGCCCATCCGACTAAAAAGGCGATGCCACCTAATGGCGTGATTGCTCCTAGAACCTTAATGCCTGTTACACTCATTACATAGAGACTTCCGGAAAATAAAATAATTCCGATGAAAAAAGCCCAGCCAGCACCATGCACAAGTCCGGTAGAAGATAAGTACTTCGTTAAAATCGCTACTACAATTAATGCAAGTGCATGAATCATATGATATTGAACCGCTGTTTCAAAGGTTTTTAAATAACCACCTTGCTCCAGCTTATCCTTCAATGCATGGGCTCCAAAAGCACCTAATGCTACAAATAAAAATGCATTCACACTTCCTAGCAACAAAAATAATTTCATATACGATCTCCTTTACTAATTTTCCGGCTTTTACTAAACAATGAAAGAATATCATATACAAGCCTGTAAAGGAAACTCCATTTGTCCTATGTCTGAATAATCCTGCTTTCCTCATACTTTAAGTAATTTAACCCCTTTGATGGAGGAAAGTATAAGCCAAGTCTTTACCGGTTCTGTACAAAAACTCGTAAGGCATTTTCCATTCGTTCTGCTTCTTCGTGGGTGGGTGTAATGACGACGATGTGGTCTCCGTTCACCTCTATATTTACATGCTTAAACCCTTGCTGATGAAGAAAATCCTTTACACCTGCTACATCCTCTTTTTCTGCGTACAAAGTGTGATCGCCTATGTAATGATTGTTTACAAATAGTTCGTAGCGATCTTCGGTCAACTTTGACTCCGTTTCACCCCCTGTAAAAATGTGAAAATAAATCGGAAAACCTGTATTTCCTGAATTGTTAAACATCACTACTCACTCCTTCCTTATCCACACTATCTCCTATTTTTCCGAAACCATGCATTGAACAAAACATTAAAAGCGCATAAGAAACACGCCCCCACCGACGGGAAATATCATCTCGAAACAGCAAAAAACCCGAATCTTCTAGGAGACCGGGTTTTTCCACTTATTATTTTGTACGCTAAAAATCCAACAAGTTATCGCTATCTGGTTTGTCATCTGCATCGTAAATATCCAAAGAAGATTTCGTTGCAGGCTGACGATCCTTCTTAACGGAGGGTTTGTCCTCTAAGTCCCCCATCATTTTCTGCCTTTCCAGTGCAGCCATCGAAGAAGTATGCTGTACATTGGTTTCGCGGTTGGAATCTGATGAAAGCAAGTCACAATACGTTCGTAGTGCCGTAACATGCTCACGAAAACGACCGTTTTCAGTGACACCGGAATCGACTTCCCGTTTTAATTGAGCAAGTTCCTGCTCCATCTTAGCCACTACAGTTTTCGCTGAAATATTCATGGTGCTCGTTCCCCTCCTCTTCCACGCTTTTCCCATACTAGCATAGCTTTATTTTTCCGTTAAATCAATAAACGTATCTACGTCTTCCGCGACTAAGTCAATCGCCTTTTGCCAAAATTCAGGCTGTGTTAGATCGACGTCTAAATGTTTCTTTGCTAAATCTTCTACTTGCATGCGACCTGTGTCGCGAAGTAAATCAATATATTGTTTTTCAAAGGCTGTACCTTCTTCTGCCGCTCGTGCGTAAATTCCCATACTGAACAAATAGCCGAACGTGTACGGGAAATTGTAGAATGGCACTCCTGTAATGTGAAAATGAAGTTTTGAAGCCCAGAAATGAGGTGAATATGAACCTAACGCATCACAGTAGGCTTCCTTTTGTGCACCCAACATCATTTCATTTAACCTGTGTACACTTACAAGACCCTTTTTACGTTCTTCATAAAAGCGAGTTTCAAATAAAAACCTCGCATGGATATTCATAAAGAATGCGATACTCCGGTTGAGCTTATCATCTAACAATTGGACCTTTGCCTTATTTGATGATGCCTGCTTAACAGTAGCATCAGCAACAATCATTTCCGCAAAAGTAGACGCCGTTTCTGCTACATTCATCGCATAACGCTGGGCCATTTGCGGCAAGTCGTTCATCACATGCTGATGATAGGCGTGCCCTAATTCATGGGCAAGGGTAGCAACATTGGAAGCAGAACCGTCGTATGTCATGAAAATACGAGACTCTTCTGATACAGGAAAGCTCGTGCAAAATCCCCCAGGGCGTTTACCAGAGCGGCTTTCTGCTTCAATCCAACGTTCGTTAAACGCTTTCTGAGCAAAGTCAGCCATTTTCGGACTGAAAGATCCAAATTGCTGAACAATCATCGAGGCTGCCTCGTCATAGGAGACTTCCTCCACTTCACTTGTCAGAGGTGCGCCGACGTCAGTCCAATCAAGCTTTTCCAGACCGAGAAGTTCCGCTTTCCTTTTCAGATATTGAACAAATTTTGGTTTATTTTTTTCGATCGTCTCCCACATCACCTTTAATGTTTCCTCTTGCATTCGGTTAATGTCTAAAGGTTCTTTTAAGACATTATCCCAGCCGCGAGCTTCATACGTTTGTAAGCGGAATCCGCCCAAATGGTTCAATGTGTTTGCAAACAGTTCGGCTTCATCGCCCCATGCTTTTTCCCATTTATCAGACATGTATTGACGAGTCTCACGGTTTTTACTTCCCATTTTGTTTGCCGCTTGACCAACAGATAAGGACTTTTCTTCTCCGTCCTCTTCTACATTAATCGTCATTCTGCCAACAATCGTATTATAGAAATCTCCCCACGCGTGATAACCATCAACAGACAACGATTGGATCAATTTTTCTTTTTCACCTGATAGCTTATCCTTTGCCAGGGATCGTCTTTCTTCCAAGTTATATGTAAGAGCTTTCAATTCTTCTAGCTCTAAAAGTTGACTCCATAAATCATCAGTTAATCCCAATAATAGGTCGTCAATAGACGTCATTACAGAAGAATAGGAGGAAGACAGTTTTTTTACTCTTCCTGTGAGAAGCTTCGCCTGGTCATCTTTTGTGTTTTGAGCAGTTAAACAGCTAACAAAAGCACCTGCTTCCCGGACTCGTTTTGAAATCTCCTGTGCACGAACGAGAACATGAACAATATTAAATAACGATTCTTCAGACTTCGACACTTCAGTGCAGTCCAAATCCTTTTGAAATTGGGTAATGTCTTCTTCCAACGTTATTAAAAACGACTGGAATTTGTCCGATTCACTTCCCCCTGGAAAGATTGCATCTAAATCCCAAACTTGATGATACATTTGTTTCATTTTGTTTGCCCCTCTCGCTAATGGTCTTGAAGTAGTTTTGCGAACTGTTGATTAGATTCTTACATAAAGACACCATTGCATTCTTTTCTGAGCTACCGTACACATAACAACAACTTTTGACCTTCATGACTAGTTTATACTTTGTTACTCTATTATGTGTAGTTTCACTTTACCATGTTTCAAAAACAAAAATAAAGAATATTACAATAACTCGAAAGATAAAAGCTGTGTTTTCAACTTACTTAAAAAACTGGCTTCAAAAGGTCAATGTTATTGACCCTTTTGAAGCCTCTTTTTTCATGTCTGTTTATTTTTTAGTAAGTATAGCTTGTCCCTGTTCAGCAGGAAGGCGAATCGTAAATGTAGTTCCTACTCCATGTTTTGAGGTAACAGAGATTTGGCCATCCATTTCTTCAATAATGCGATAGCTGGTAGTCAATCCAAGTCCCGTGCCTGTCTCTTTCGTGGTGTAGAACGGTGTACTTAGCTTACCTAGCGTATTTTCATCCATTCCGGTACCCGTGTCGGAAAAAGAAATGACAATCTCTTCTTCTTGCTTTTGGTAAGAAGTACTGACTGTTAGCCTCCCCCCATTCTCCATTGCTTCAACAGCATTTTGGACAAGATTTAAAAATACTTGTTGTATTTTATTTGCATCCAAACATACTGTCGGTAACCGCCCATGAAAATACGTATGAACTTCAATCCCATTCTTGCGAGCTTGAGATTGGTATAAGAGTAGGAGGTCATCCAGTAAAAGCTCCAAATTCGTTTCCTTCAACACCTCTGATGTCTTTGGATTTGCAATATTCATCAGGTCGGTTAGGATAATATTCACGCGATCAATTTCATTTATAATTAAATCATAATAGCGTTTCTTTGAAGACTCCTCTTTATTATCAAACAGTTGAATAAAGCCGCGAATCGTCGTTAATGGATTGCGGATTTCATGAGCTAGTCCTGCTGCCATTTGTCCGACGACCTTTAACTTTTCCGAACGAACAAGCTCCCGTTCCATCAGCCGTTTTTCTGTAAGGTCATGGATTACCACAAGCATCTCTTCATGAACATTTTCTTTTGAAATACTCGGAAGCGAGGTAATGCTCAAATAAAAGAAATGGGGCGTTTCGTTGATCGTACACTCCACCTCATATGTTTGGCGAACTTCATCTTTACTTAGCATTTCAATAAGGTTTCCTGACTCGATTAAATTGCTGAATGCTGTTGACGAAGCGCTCATTTCAGTAGCCTTTTGGCCAATGATATGCTCTCGCTTAATTCCGAATATTTCCTCACAGCGCTTATTAAACAGAGTCACTTCTTTTGTTATCCGATTGATCGCAAACACACCGTTGTCAGTGGTCTCAAGAATGAGGGACGATTTCTTATGACCCTTCTCTCTCTCCTCAAGCTTTTGTGTCATTTCGTCAAATGTATTGTTTAACCGGTTAATTTCCTCATAAGCATTTACGTATTTCGGCTCTGCCCGTTTTCCGAAAGCAACATTCGTAGTCGTATCAACGAGTTGTTCTACAGGTCTGACGATGTATCGGGATAGTCGAAATACAGCAATTGTCATAATTAACAACACAACACCAAATACAATTAAGTATTGATATAACAAACGCGTCAGCGGTGCGTACATCTCCGATTTGTCTACTGCCACACCAATATACCAATCGTTTTCAAAACCAGGCACTTGATTGATTTTTGAAAAAGCGTGAACTTCTTCTTCCCCGTCATAGGAAGTTAAGCTCTTGTTTTCCGCAAGCTCATCCAGCTCATCCTGTGAAGTCGAAAAACGTTCCATGTAGTTTATCTCTAGTACTTTAGAGGAATCCGGATGGGAAATCACTTCTCCGTCACCATTAACCAAAAATGCATACCCTTGTGCATCCCCTATCGGCTGGGTCCGCGTAAACGTCTCGAGAGTCTGATCGAGCTCATCTAAATCAAACAAGGGCGTAATCACACCAATAACTTCATCTTCATAGTTAAAGACTGGTGCAGATAGAACAATGATAGGATCATTAATAATTGAAGACCGATAAATATCTGAAATAAACGGATCGCCTTTCATTGAATGGTTAAACCAAGCCCTGTCTGTTACATCGTTACCTGCGATGTTGTCGTCCGTATCGGCAATTACCGTCCCATCGGTATCAGCAAGCACGACCCCGAAGTAAATATCATGAATGGCTAAAAATTCATTAAACTGCTGTCTAATTTGTTGAATATCCTCTTGTTCTTCCATAATAATAGGGTTTCTTGATAAATAGTTAACATCATATAACCGTTCTCGAATAAACATTTCTATTTCTTGAGCCATATTCGTCGTATGTGTAGACAAAGATTGCTCTAAATTATTCGTTAATTCACTTTTTTGTGCATAGTAACCCATCACTCCTACAACACTTAACGGAATAAAAGTTACAAGCAAAAAGAAAATGAGGAGTTTTGCTCTGAGTGTCTGAAACATAAGATTTCTCCCTTACAAGCGTTCTTCACTCTCACCATTATAGTATATCGCTTAGGGCATATGTGTAGAAAATACGACATTTTTTTCAGTTTTTTTACGAAGATTACAATTGGAAGTTACAAGCCCAGATAATTGCTAGATGCGGACTTTCTATAGTGCACAGTAAAAGTAGCCAATAAGAGGAGGAAAACATTCGACAATTAATGACATCTGTACCTCTTTAAGCCACGAGGGGGACTTTATGGAGCTCCGTTGGCCTGCATCTGCTCCCTTTCCGCGGACGAACCGCCAAGCCTCCTCGGGAAATGCGCCCTGCGGGGTCTCGGCTGGTCCGTTTTTCCGCAGGAGTCTCGCTGATTACGGCCTAGATCTTTTTTTATTAAGAGATACTATAAAGCGCGAAAGAAGGCACAACGAGCGGACTTTATCTGCTCGTTGTGCCTTAACCTATTCTTATAAATAAACCATGCCGTTCTTCTACAAATAATATTTTATCAACGCTTGAGTACCTGAGCTATCTTCTCCCTGTTCAGCTAACTGTTCATAAAGTTCTTTTGCTAGGGAGAGGCCTGGGGTGTTAAGTCCCATCTCTTCGGCTGTCGTTAGCGCAATCTTCATGTCTTTGATAAAGTGTTTAATGAAAAAGCCGGGACTGTAATCTTCTTTAATCATTCTGGGGACAAGATTACTTAACGTCCAGCTCCCTGCAGCACCCGTTTCAATACTTTCGAGTACACGAGTTGGTTCAAGACCTGCTTGTTTTGCATAAGCCAATGCCTCGCTTGCACCAAGCATCGTCCCCGCAACTGCAATTTGGTTACACATTTTCGTATGCTGCCCGCTGCCAGCAGGCCCTTGAAGTACGATATTCCCTCCCATTACAGAAAAGATAGGCATTACCTTTTCAAATGTGGACATGTCTCCACCTACCATAATCGCAAGTCTCGCTTCTCTTGCACCAATGTCCCCACCTGACACTGGAGCATCGAGCACGGAGACCCCCTTTTTCTTGCATTCTTCATAAAGCGTCTTTGCCAATGAAGGTGTGGAGGTGGTCATATCGATGCAATACGTCCCGCTTCTAACGTTTTCAACAATTCCCTCATTGCCTAGATACACTTCCTCAACATCTTGTGGATAGCCAACCATCGTTATGATGACATCACTTTTTGACGCTAACTCCGCCACTGAATCAGACAAATGAGCGCCTTTGTTAACAAGAGTCTCTGCCTTAGCTTTTGTGCGATTGTATACGTTTACCTTGTAACCATGTTCAACAAGGTTACTTGCCATACTTTTTCCCATCACACCGATTCCGATAAAACCAATGATTGGTAACGTTTCTTTGTTCATGCTGGATCGCTCCCTTAATTTCTTTTAATGATTATCCCCTTTGCTCAGAATTATGAAGGCATCAGCCATGTTTACTATTTCACTTTTATATATGGCTCTTTTCGTATGTATTGTTGCTTTTAATCTTCGCAGCTGAAATAAACTGCGACATCACCTACCGCTTCGGAAATACACTACGCTTTCCGCGAAAAGCGACTGTCCGGAGCGGAAATCAATCTACTTCTATGTCGCAGTTTATATATTTTGTGTCAAGAACAACAATCTTTTAGAAAACAGCCTTACTTATAAAGGCCCGAAGACACCACGACACTTCTGCGGAAGTATAATATGCTTCGAATATGAATGATTTCTGAGCTAATGACATACTCATATTTCTTTTTTACACCATTCAAACGGAAAGTTATAAAGAAACTCCACTACCTAGTATAGGTGGAGCTTCTCATTTGCGGATTTATACGAATTCATCAGGGTCTGCGCCAAAACGGTGATTTTGATTCATGCTATTCAACTTCTCAACATCTTCACGTTCCAGTTGAAAGTCAAAAATCTCTGCATTCGCTTGAATTCTTGACGGTGTCACCGATTTTGGTATTGTCACTACTTCGTTCTCCAAGTCCCAACGCAAAATAATTTGTGCTGGTGTTTTTCCGTATTTTTCAGACATAGCAGTAAGTCGTTTGTCTTCAAAAATACGTCCTCGAGTTAATGGACTCCAAGCCTCAAGCTGAATGCCTTTTTCTTTGCAATAGTTGTGCAGCTCGGGTTGTGTCAAAAGAGGATGGTATTCGACTTGGTTTACGACTGGAACAACCTTTGCTTCTTTCAATAATGCTTCTAAATGGTGAACTTTGAAGTTACTCACACCAATTGCCCGAACTTTACCGTCTTTATAAAGCTTTTCCAACGCTTTCCACGTGTCGAGAAATTTGCCAGTTACAGGCCAGTGAACCAAATATAAATCGACGACTTCCACACCTAGCTTTTGACGGCTTTCTTCAAAGGCCTTGAGAGTTTCTTCATACCCTTGTTGGTCATTCCACACTTTTGTCGTAATGAACAAGTCTTCTCGAGGTACATCGATTTCATGAATGGCTTGTCCTACCCCTTCTTCATTTTTATAAACTGAAGCGGTATCAATACTACGATACCCTACCCTCACAGCTTCCTTGATCGCTTCTGCAACTTCATTTCCGTCCTCTGCTTTATATACGCCCAGTCCAAGCCAAGGCATTTTAACACCGTTGTTTAATGTCGTTGTTTCAGTAATCGATTTCATCGTTTTATCCCCCTTTTATAGTCGGTACTCGTAGAAATCTCTTAATCTAGCTCAACCGGAATAGCCCAATCTATTTCTTCACAACCGATCTCCTTTAAACATGCATTTGCCTTAGAAAAAGGGCGACTTCCAAAAAAGCCCCGGTTAGCTGAAAAAGGACTTGGGTGAGGCGATTGAATAATAAAATGATTGTCATTTGTAATCAGTTCTTTTTTCGCTTGGGCATGGCGCCCCCACATTATAAAAACAACAGGATTATCTCGCTCATTTAATTTTTTAATCACTCGATCCGTAAACTGCTCCCATCCTTTACCTTTGTGAGAGTTCGCTTCATGCGCACGAACAGTCAGTACTGAATTCAAAAGAAGGACACCTTCCTCCGCCCACTTTTTTAAATAACCATGCTTTGGAATCGCACAACCTAGATCGGAATGCAGCTCTTTATAAATGTTTCGTAAAGATGGTGGGATTGTAACACCTGGTTTTACAGAAAAGCTGAAACCGTGGGCTTGATTCGGTCCATGGTAAGGGTCTTGCCCTAATATGACCACTTTCGTTTTTTCATAAGAAGTCGTTTGGAGAGCAGTGAAAATATCTTGCCTATTAGGATAAACTTTCTCACTCTCATATTCCCTTGCAAGAAACTCTCGTAATGTAAGATAGTACGGCTGAACAAATTCGTTTTTCAAGTGGTCTTGCCAGTCGTTTGATAAATTCACCATTTCCTCACCTGCTTTAAATAAGGGTTCAAAAGGAGGACAATCAAAGCGCAGCGGATTACTTGTCCATCCTTTGTTAACAAGTTAATGGAAACAGTTTAACATAGAAAAACCAGCGTTAGCCCGCATATCGTTTCAAGGGTTTGAGTCAGTATTTATGGGAGGAAATATAACCAGGTGGTGTCGTGGCCTGTAGTCATACGTATAGGAACTGTTCGAACGCCTCCCAAAGGCTGTTTTTCTTTATGAATGAAGTGTCGTTTTTCTTTAAAGCTGTGCGCTTTTCCGTTGACTTCCCACTGATGGACCGCTGCGATTTTCACTTCTCTTCCTCGACGATTCTTTTCCTGGCTCTTGGTATAAAGCTCGCCGACCTCCATGAAGAGGACTCTCTAATCGTTTCTTGTCACGCTCTTGCATTAGTCGATCATCAATCACAGAAAGCGTTTCGGTCATCACCTGAGCGTAGGTTTTCTGTAGGGTACTGTGACATCTTTCATGTTGAGGATCTTTTTTTCATTCATTTTGCACTCCTACCGCGCTTCCGCTTGTTCCCCCTGCATTTCCTTTCTCAGCACCCATTCATCCTGGATGTAAATTCCGTTATCAGCACGCAGTGGAATGTCCGGTTTTATCTGTCTTGCCTCATTTACCGCATGTCGTCTAATATTGATTAGTTGGTACCCTCTTTTTTGATAAAAAGAGAGAGCGTGGACATTATCATTTGTCATGACGAGCCAAACTGTTTTAATACGGTTTGCATGAGCATCACTTTCTACCATTTCCATGAACCGGTTCCCTATTCCTTGTCTCTCGATGAGACTGTTCAAAGAAATGATCTCTCTTTCCTTTGTATTTTGGTCATCTTGAAACGTTACAGCACCTACAATACTTTCATCGCTGAGCGCTACAAATCCGTCTAGCTCATGGCAAATATAACTTCCATGAGAATAAACCATTTCTTCATCGCCCCAATGCGCCTTAAAGAAAGATTGGAGTTCGTGCCGATGTGCTTCTTCAATTCGTTCCATTTCAAACGTTATCATTTTATGCCTCATTCCTTTTCCTCTGCCGTTCAATATGCTTGAGACCTTCTTTTTTGCTCAAATTCGAAAGCGACTCATCGAAAATAAATCTTTCCACTCGGTCAGACTCGGTTTTTGAGTATTCACGAAGTGCCCAGCCTATCGCTTTACGAATAAAAAATTCCTTGTCTTCGGCATTTTCTTTAATATAGCGAAACAACCTTTCCTCATCTGTTTTTTCCTTGTATTTCAATTGAAACAAGATGGCACTCCGCCTCAACCACATATTTGAATGGGTTGACCATTCACTTGCGCGCTCAATCTGTGCAGGAAACCGGAGAAAATAGCTGCCTACGACATGCGGCGCTAAGCTATCAACCGAATCCCACCATGACTTGGAGACAATTAACCGTTCGAAAAAAGCCAAGTCCTCCGGCAGGTAAACCTTATGTAGCCGCGCCAATATCTCAATCACAGTATATTGAAACTCACGTTCAGGCAAATCCCAAATCGTTTGAAGTTCGTCAGCTGGAACTCTTTGTGCTGTATCTAATTTTGTTTCTTTTAAAAACGTCTTCGTTAACATTTTTCTTTCAGGTGACTTGATTCCTAAAAAAAGAAAGTTATTTTTCATATATTGTTCCATAGGAGCAGCATGTTCAGGGTTTGCATGTTCACGGAATAACCGTTTTAGTTGAATAACACGGTCACTTGACACATTCGAACATCCTTTCTTTTGTTTGTGCGGGGTTATCGGACTTTCAACAACCTCTACTAAGTAATATTCTCCATTGTTTTCCTTTTCCCTGTTCTTGATTTTAAATGAACGTTCATCATTAAAGCTACTAACTTAAAAAAGGGCGATAGAGCATTGTTAAATAACTGCTTGATTTTCATGACAATGTCATTAGCTAAAACAACCTAAATCATTGACACCTTCATTCTTTATGACTATATTTAAAGAAAATAAGGACATTAGTATCAGTAAAAAAGGAGGGGTTTTACATGGGGAGATTATTGATTACTGACGATGCGGCTTTTATGAGGATGTCGCTAAAGCAAATCGTGACGAATGCCGGGTACGAAGTCGTAGGTGAAGCGGAAAATGGTAAAGAAGCAGTCGAACTCTATGAAGAAATGAAGCCTGACTTAGTTACGATGGATATTACGATGCCTGAAATGAATGGGATTGAGGCACTAAAAGAAATTAAAGAAAAACACCCGAACGCACGAGTGCTCATGTGTTCAGCAATGGGGCAACAAGCAATGGTTGTCGATGCGATCAAGCACGGGGCAATTGATTTTATTGTTAAGCCCTTCGATGAAGTTCGAATTCGTGAAGCCCTCGGCAAAGCGATGGCTCGATAACATTACGTACATAAGAAAGCACAGGACGCACGCGTACCCGACGAAATGCAGTGCTGTCGATAAAAAGTGCTTTCTACTTTTAAATCGGCAAGGTTAATTGACACAAGCCAATGGCGCCTACACCTGGAGCTAGATTTGAAACAGAGATTGTTACTTTCTGATCTTTTAAGAAAACCCGCATGGACTTTTCAGCAGACCATGCGGGTTCCTGATTAAAGACCAAGAGTCCATTTCTTAAGAGAAAAAGACGTCGGTTCAGATGAGCTAAACTGGATGTTTTTCTCATGCGGACCTGGAAAGTAACGCGCGGTAAACACTTCTTCTCCACCGTTTACAAACAGCTCGGCTGATGATGTATCGAGGAAAATCCGCAACGAGCGCAGCTCTTCTAAATGACATTGTCTTCTCTCTGTTAGACGGTTTGCAAAACTCTTACGCTCAAATGTCATTACGCGTGCCTCACGATCATAAATGAGACGCGCCTCTCTACGAAATTCAATCTCAAAATAAGCAGGAAGGTTGGTGAAATCACGAATTTCAATTTCTAACGTGTCTCCACTAACCCCTTCAAACGTCACTCCTTGGTGTTCCACTGTAGCCTTTTCAACAGAAACCTCCCCACTACGTAACGCTTCCAGGTCATCAACTGGTACTTGAATTAAGCGACATCCCTTTCGCTTTAACTCACGAGGAAGGGTTAAGCAATGAATCCAACCGTTCTCAATCGTTGGATGAAGATCTTCCTGCTGTTCAGGAACCCCCATCCATCCGATCATTATTCTTCTACCCTTCTCATCCACTGTCGTTTGTGGAGCGTAAAATTCAAAGCCGCGGTCTAGTTCATCAAAAGCCCCGTGATGAAACTTCGGAGCCGCTAAGTCTAATTCACCAATAAAATACCCAGCTTGGTATGTGTTATGGTAGTGCATCCCTTCTGGTTGAAGGCCTTGTGGAGAAACAATCAGCACTTTTTTATCTTCTAGTGAAAAGAGGTCTGGACATTCCCACATATAGCCGAAATCATGAAGCGGAGGTACTCCAGAACCTGCAACCGGCCCTAAAAAACTCCAACTTTTACCGTCTTCTGAGCGATAAAGCAGTGCATGTCCTTTAAGGTCCTTCGTCTGAGCCCCAATGACCATATACCACTCACCCTGCTCTTTCCACACTTTCGGGTCCCGGAAGTGTGCCGTATAGCCTTCTGGGAGTTCGGCAATAACAGGTCCCTTTTTTTCAAAATGAATTCCGTCCACTGACTGTGCTACACATTGATAGGATTCACGATTTCCCTCCTCATCTTTTACATTCCCTGTGTAAAAGAGGGTGAGTTTTCCATCTAAGTCGACAGCACTGCCTGAATAACAGCCGTTTTTTTCATACCACTCACTTGGGGAAAGGGCAATCTTTTCGTGCTTCCAATTCACTAAATCTTTAGAAGTGTAGTGACCCCAGAATTTTGCACCATGACCGGTGTCGAACGGGTTCCATTGATAGAACATATGGTAAGTGCCTCGCCATTGAATCCAGCCGTTCGGATCATTGATGAGCCCTACCGGAGCCATCAAATGATACGTCAAACGGTGAGGATCACTTTCAACCTTACTTTCACACTCTTTCACTTTATCTTCTGCTTGTTGAATCAGCTTTTTTTCATTGTCTGTCATTGTCATAGAGATACCCCCTCACTTTACACTTGTTCATTTAAAATCATCTTCACTTGATCGAGAGTTGGTAAAGCCGTCATCGCCCCTTTGGTCGCTGCTGCCAAACCACCCGAAACACTTGCAAAGCGTGCCATTTCAGCTGCTTCTGCAACAGTGAGGTCATCCACACTTTTGTCGTAATGGTGAAGCTGATATAGCATACCGGATACAAAAGCATCCCCCGCCCCTGTCGTATCCACCGCATTCACTTTCATTGCAGGAACATGCGTTTTCTCATTATTAACAAAAATATAGCTACCTTCAGCCCCAAGCGTTATCAATGTCACCGGAACCTGATAGTCACGAAGAGCTTTTACACCCGCGTCAATATCTTTTTTCCCCGTAATAAACTCAAGTTCTTCTTCAGAAATCTTCAACACATCTACTTGATCTAACATCGAAATAATTGTATCCCTCGCAGTTTGCTCATCCTTCCACAAACTGATCCTCAAATTCGGATCATAAGAAACAATAACTCCTTGTTCCTTTGCAAACGAAACAGCCTTTTTCGTCGCAGACCGAGCCGGCTCGCTAATCAGACTAATCGAACCAAAATGAAGCAAATTGTGTTCTTCAAAGATCGAGGTGTCAACTTCTTTTTCCGCTAAAAAACGATCAGCACTCGGGTCAATATAGAATTCAAAGCTTCTTTCCCCGCCTTCACCTAATGTAACGAATACAACGCCTGTGCGAACGTCTTTAGAGAAGGTTAACCCTTCAGTATTTACGCCGTATGATTGCAGTGTTTCTTCTAAAAATCGACCGAGAACATCATCACCCACTTTACCTAAGAAGGTAGAACGAGCTCCCAGACGCGCCAAACCCACGGCTACATTTGCCGGAGCACCACCTGGACTTTTTTGAAAGACCTCATTATGATCGTCTAATGGAATAAAATCAATCAAAGCCTCCCCTAAACTAACAATCCCTTTTTTCATCTATTTTTCCTCCTCTATTCATTCCCACTTTTATAGGTATACCCATTCTTTTTTACTACGAGCCAAAAGATAGTGAACTATGTAACATGTTGCCACAACTATCGTTTATCTGGCAACGACTACAGGTTATTTGACACGAGCCGATGGTGCCTGGAACTAGACACCGAAAAGAAAAATTTATACTTTTTTAACTTTGAACAAAAGAACAAGGTGCCCATGGAAAAATACTGAAAACCTTGGTAAACTAAATTAAAACCAATTATTTTTATCGGAATAATATTAAAGGAGAGGTGATCAAATGGATAAGGTATATATCATCCATGAAAACGAAGAATGGACAGCACCTTTAAAAGAAGCGTTGCATTCTCACAATGTTCCTTTTGAAGACTGGCATATGGGCGAAGGTATGATCGATTTACAAGAAGAGCCACCTCAAGGCATCTTTTACAATCGCATGAGCGCCTCTTCTCATACACGCGGGCACCGCTATGCACCAGAACTTACTCAAGCAGTACTCACCTGGCTCGAAAGTCACGGCCGTCGAGTATTAAACAATCGTACAGCACTCTCCCTTGAATTGAGCAAGGTGATGCAATATGAAGCATTAAAACGTTACGGCATCCAAACACCTGATACGATTGCTGCTTTAGGAAAAGAGCAGCTCATAAAGTCAGCCCACTCATTTCCCACTCCATTTATCACCAAGCATAACCGTGCGGGAAAAGGACTTGGTGTGATGCGTTTTGACGCAGTTGATGCCCTTGTGAGACATGTATCTGAACCGGAATTTTCCGAATCCATCGATGGTATCACTCTTCTTCAACAATTTGTTGAATCCCCTACTCAAACCATCACCCGCTGTGAATTTATCGGTGGAAAGTTCTTTTATGCTGTGCGTGTCGATACATCTGACGGCTTCGAACTTTGTCCTGCTGAAGCTTGTGAAATCGGAGACGGCTCTTGTCCGACAACAGGCACTGAGACCGAATCAGTCACAAGACCTAAATTTGAAATTATCGAGAACTTTCAAAGTCCACTAATAGAAAAATATGAAGCCTTTTTAGCAGGAAATGGGATCACCTTTGCCGGTATTGAGTTTATTGAAAATGCAGATGGGAAAACCTATACGTATGATGTCAACACGAATACGAACTATAATCCTCAAGCAGAAAAAACAGCTGGTATGTTTGGCATGCAAGAAGTTGCGCTCCATTTAAAAAACGAATTGGCCATGTTATCAGAGCCGGTTCGTAGATAAGAAAAAGTTCATTTCAACACCAATTCAGTTAGTATATGAAGTCAAAACGAGCGTTCGTCCAGACAAACGCTCGTTTTTTTAGTAACATAGAAGATAAGATATCCGACTGTTGCAGGAGGAATGTAAAACATGAAACCAATTGATCGCCAACAAGTCCAGCAAACAATCGACCAGCTTGCTGGAAAAGAATTATATATTCATTTGGAAACAACGAATGGGGCCTATGCCTCACATAAGAATCAAAGCTTTTTTTCTGCCGGAGCTTTTTTAAGAAATGCAAAGATACAATACGTACAAGGAAAATTGACCGGAGAAGGCCCTTTTCGATTAGGCCTTGAAATGGAGAGTGGCTGGGCCTACGCCGAAGGATTAACCGACTGGGAAATTGACGATTCGCACCAAGTCCTCCTTGCAGGCCACGACCATGACGGAAAGCTAGCCATCGCTTTTCAATTAAGTGAAAAACCATTCCGAAAATAAATGGTGCCTGACCCCCACTGCTGTACAGCATTAACGCAGTGGGGGTCAGGCACCAAAACAACTGAACATAAAAGGATGTGAAATAATGGAACGTCAAGTATTAGTTGTTTTTCCCCATCCCGATGACGAAGCTTTTGGAGTTGCCGGTACGATTTTGTCACATACACAAAACGGAACCCCGGTCACCTACGCTTGCCTCACACTTGGTGAAATGGGACGAAATATGGGGCGCCCTTTGATTGCCAACCGGGAAACGTTGCCCGAGATCCGTCTAAAGGAGCTTAATGAAGCATGCCGCCTTTTAGGCATTAAAGACCTTCGTCGCTTTGGCATGCGCGATAAAACAATCGAATTTACCGATGAAGCTTTACTTGTAAACCGAATGTCTGAGCTCATTGATGACGTGAATCCTTCGTTAATTATCACTTTTTACCCTGGATACGCTGTTCACCCTGATCACAATTCAACAGCAGCGGCTGTTATTCAAGCTGTTCAAAAGATGAAGCCGGAAGAGCGTCCCACTGTTCACGCGCTCGCTTTTTCTGAAGGGTGCGAAGAGGAGATCGGTGAACCCGATATCGTACATGATGTTAGTGCGTACGCTGACCAAAAAATCAAAGTTGTCGAAGCCCATGAATCACAAACGGCGGGTATTATCGAAATGATGAAGCAACGATTCCTTGAAAATGATGAAACGATGAAAGACCGAATAAACACCGAACGCTTTTGGACATACCCTGTTGATAATGGCTAGCTGTCTTCGTAAGAGTGACTTTCAACTCAAATGATGAGCTGAAGGCAATAACTCTGTTCTTTTTCATCATTTAGGTAGTTGAAAGGCTGTCAAGCTCCAAAATAGCAACTGTCTATCTTTTATAAATGTGCCAAGTGGCTAAAGGTAGCACCTGACACCTGAACCGATAAAGTGGTTCAGGTGTTTTTTATGCCAACAAAAGGTTAGAAAATGATAAGTAGGAATAGCTTTCAGCAAAACCAATGATTTGTCGTACCCCACTCCTCGACCTTCTAGGCACTGATTTTGAGCAATTAATTAATGGTTTGTCCCTTTCATGAACAATCTCATTTTTCGACACGGTAAATGCTCCCAAATAATGTTTGAGAGCATTTTAATAAACTAGGATCCCTTCTTCTCTAATTCATCTTGCTTATAAGGGACCGAAACATCTGTTGTTTTTTCTAGGGCATCGACAAACTTTTGCTTTGTGAGAATGAAAAAGGTGAAGTTTTGATACTGATTTGGAAATTTCGCAGTAAACTCCGCAGTCAAGCCATTCACATCTTTCCGAACAATTTCCTTGCCCTTAAGCACGGTACGTATTTTACCAAAGAGGGGGACAAACAAAAGGTAGTTATCAGTTAAAACGAGGTAACCCCTCTTATCCTTTTCCTGACGGTAAGCCTGAACGGTAGCTCTCGGTTCTTCATTCACCATAGCAAATGCTTTTTGCCGGATGATTTGCCGGAACCCAAAATCCAAGCCTACCGTTAAGAAAAATGCGATACTTACACTTGCAAGTGCGAATAGCAATGAAAATTGTATGAGATACGTAAAGCCAAACAAACCGAATAATAGCCAGCATAAAATATATCGAACATACTTATCTGTAAATGGTCCCACCATGAGAGAATCACCTCCTTTTTTAAAAAAAATATATAAGCAGACAGCTACCTCCACGCCGCCATCTCAAGGGAAAAGCATCCTTGAGAATTTAATAAAAGAACGCTATACGGTTTTCTGAAGTGGTGTAATTTAACACTATACCACAACTATTCATAATTTTCAAAATATTGCACAGGGCCAATATTGGTGTATTAGGTATAACTATGCAAATGAGCACGAGATATTCCTATGCCCTTCCCGGCCATAATCAAACATCTTGTAAAATTGTGCGGGGACAGTCCCCGCACAATTTTAATGCGTTAAAAAAACCAAGAGCAGATTATAATCTGCTCCTGGTTAGCGAAAGCGTAGGAGGTCCCCGTAGATAATGTTGTCGGAATAAAACACTTCCCATTCACCTCGTTCACGCATGGCATCACATGACTCTAACAAGGTGGGTTCTCCTGTTTCTTTTTCGTAGCACGTCTCTCCAACGTAAAGATAATCGTCTGTAACAATTGTACCGTTTCTCATTACAACGAAATCTTCCCTTTGCTCTGAAAAAAGATCGGTCCCGAACATGACGTGGGGCCACTCAGGAATTCCTAGCAAGTTTAGTAAAGTTGGTTTGACATCAACCTTTCCAGCTACTGTGTCCAACTCCTCACCTTCTTGACCCGGAATGTGGATGATGAGAGGTACACGAGCAAGCTGAGTATTTTCGAAAACGTCAATTTCTTTTCCTAAAAATTCCCCCATCGCCTCGTTATGACTCTCGGCGATGCCATAATGGTCGCCATAGAAGACAAAAATTGTCTCTTCATACAAGCCCGCTTCCTTCATATCTTCCATAAACAGTTTAATCGCTTCATCCGTATAACGAACCGTTGGAATGTAACGGTTTAAAATATCACTGGACGATGAGTAGGGATCAATATAATGATCTTCCTCATCCAATTCATATGGAAAGTGGTTAGTCAACGTTAACAACTTTGCGTAGAACGGTTCTGAAAAATCTTTAAGATATTCCATGGATTGCTCAAAAAACTCAATATCCTTCATTCCCCATCCTACAGTGTTGTCACCACCAATATCATAATAGCTTTGTGAAAAGTAATCATCATACCCCATATTTTCGTACATAATATCCCGGTTGTAGAAGGTTCTGTCATTAGCATGAAAAGCAGCTGTATAGTAGCCTTCATCCCGAAGTGTGTCAGGAAGACCCATATATTCGTTATCACTATGAGTGTGAAAAACTGCTCCTCTTCCCAACGGATACATGGATGTATTTACTAAAAACTCTGCATCAGACGTTTTTCCTTGTCCTGTCTGATCATAAAAGTTAGGAAAATAGTAGCTTTCCCCAATTAGCTCATTCAAATATGGCGTTATTTCTTCCCCGTTAATCGACTCGCCTATCACGAAACTTTCAATAGACTCCAAAGAAATCATAACCACATTTTTATCACTTGCTACACCCTGCATTTCAGGATTCGCTGGTGCTCGATGTTGAGCAAGATGATCATGAATGTCATCCCAATCATCCTCTTCAGAGAAAAGCGCCTGAGCCGCAGTTCGCGTATGAATAAACGCGTCGTACACATAAAAATTATAGAGACCGTACCGTTTAACCAGCCACTCCCGATCAAAGGAATGCGTCATTGTTTCTGGATTTTCCGGTCGATCAACCTGAGATAATCCGATAATGACAAGAGCAGAGACTAAAAATGCTAGAATAACTTTCTTATTTCTTTTGTATAAAACTTGAGTTACCGTGAGCCATTCTCGTTTTTTCCAAATGAGATAGGCAAAAAGAATAACATCGGCAAAAAACAATACATCATACCATCTAATAAGTTCAAAGACGCTCGTACTTAAATCTCCTGCATTCCCGCTCATTACAAGCATCGGTAGGGTAATAATGTCGGTGAATTCCCGGAAATAAACGGCATTGCTGTAAAGAGCAATAGAAAGAAGTAAGCTCACAGTAAGAATATACCACCGCTGGAAATGTGCTTTCATTAACAACCCGAAGGCAAACACAATGAACATGAACGAAAGAGGATTCAGAACGAAAATAATCGTTTGCAGAATGTTTTCCGTGGATACGTTAAAAACAAACTTGGAGACAATATACGTCTTTAACCACATCGTAAGGAGACAGATCATCATGAAGCGGTGGTTGTTGACGAACGTTCTCATGGATTCACACCTCTTTATTTGATACTTATATTTTAATGAACGTTCCATTTAATTTACAATTAAAAACAAGGAATTACACGATTTTAAACATTTATCCTTCACCTCTTTACCATACCCTTTTCAGCCTATTTCTTAATCACTGTCCATCCATTCTAAGTAGTCTAATCTACCCGGTTAGATTCCTAAAGTTTCAAAATAAACTGCAAACTGATAAAATAGCCGTAAGACATTTAAATTTACCATACGGAGAGAAGGGATTTCGAAAATGAGTAACTTTGAACAAAAGCTTGCAAAATATGCGGAATTAGCTGTTCGAATGGGGATTAACGTCCAAGAAGGACAAGACGTTGTCGTAAACGCCCCGGTAACCGCTGCTGATTTTGTGAGAAAAGTGGTAAAAGAAGCTTATGAAGCAGGTGCAAAAAATGTACACGTAGAATGGAACGATGACCAAACTGCGAGAATCCGCTATGACCTCGCACCGATGGAAGCTTTCAAAGAATTTCCTGAATGGAAAGCAAAAGGAATGGAAGCGCTCGCTGAAAAAGGAGCAGCGTTTTTAACGATCAAATCAACGGACCCGGACTTATTTAAAGGCGTGCCAGCTGAACGAATTTCCACCCAAAACAAAACAGCCGGTCTGGCGATGGACACGTTTAGAAAATACATACAGTCTGACAAAGTCAGCTGGTGTGTAACAGCAGCACCATCTGCAGGATGGGCTAAAAAAGTATTTCCTGATGTATCAGAAGAAGAAGCGGAAGAAAAACTTTGGGAAGCGATGTTTGAGGCTGTTCGTATTAACACAGCAGACCCTGTACAAGCATGGAAAGACCATGATGTAACTCTCCAAACAAAGGCGAAGTTTTTAAACGAACAAAAATACAAAGCGCTTCATTATACAGCTGCAGGAACAGATTTAACAGTTGAACTTCCAGAGGGCCACATTTGGGTTGGCGGTGGTGGTCCAAATACTGATGGCACTCACTTTATCGCTAACATGCCGACAGAAGAAGTGTTCACATTACCTAAAAAAGATGGGGTAAACGGTACCGTTCGCAACACGAAACCATTAAACTACAGCGGCAATGTAATTGATGGCTTCGCTTTAACTTTCGAAAACGGGAAAGTGATTGACTTCCAAGCAGAAGAAGGTTATGAAACATTGAAGCATTTGTTGGATACAGATGAAGGCGCTCGCTACTTAGGTGAAGTTGCCCTTGTTCCACACAGCTCACCGATTTCACAATCAGGCATCCTCTTCTACAACACGTTGTATGATGAAAATGCATCGAACCACCTTGCATTAGGAAGCGCCTATGCGTTTTGTGTTGAAGGAGGACCCGACATGTCAAAAGAAGAGCAAGAAGCTCACGGCATTAACAACAGCATTACCCACGTCGATTTCATGGTTGGCTCTGGTGACATGAACATTGATGGTATTAAAGAAGACGGCAGTCGCGAACCTGTATTCCGTAATGGGGAATGGGCAACGAACGACTAAACTATTTGTCTCATTTACATTTCAAGCCTGCCCTGCTATTAGTAGGGCAGGCTTTTAATTATAGTTCGACGTTTTTTTACTCTAACAGCTTGTAATATAATAGAATTAATATACAGCGAGATTTAAGGAGGTCACACAAATGACAATGAAAAAAGCACTAACAATTGCAGGATCTGATACAAGTGGCGGGGCTGGTATCCAAGCTGATTTGTCAACATTTCAAGAGCTTGGTGTATATGGGATGACAGCACTCACGACCATCGTAACCATGGATCCGAAAAACGGCTGGGCACATAATGTTTTCCCACAGCCAATTAATGTCGTGGAAACCCAGCTCGAGACAGTTCTCGATGGTGTTGGCATCGATGCTATGAAAACGGGCATGCTTGGTTCTAGTGAAATGATTGAAATGGTAGCCGCTACAATTACGGAAAAAGGAGCTAATGTCGTCGTCGATCCTGTTATGGTTTGTAAAGGTGTAGATGAACCACTTCACCCCGAGCATACAGTGAGCTACCGCGAAGCGCTTGTACCTAAGGCAACCGTCGTCACACCTAACCTGTTTGAAGCCTCTCAATTGAGCGGTTTACCACCAATCGAAACACTTAACGATATGAAGCAGGCAGCAGCAAAAATTAAAGAGCTGGGACCAAGCTACGTACTCATCAAAGGTGGCGGTGCTATCGGGGAAACTGCCGTGGACGTCCTTTACGACGGTAAAGAATTCGAAGTTCTTGAATCAAAAAAAATTGACACTAACTACACACACGGAGCTGGCTGTACTTACTCATCAGCGATTTGTGCGGGACTAGCAAATGGCAAGGACGTAAAAACTGCCGTGAAAGACGCGAAAACGTTCATTTCAAAAGCGATCGAAGGTTCATTTGCTTTGAATCAATACATTGGGCCGGTGAAGCGATTCGCATATCGAGAGCAGTGATTCTCGGGGGAGCGAACGGGAAGCGTAAGATCGATGTGGAGCCTGTCTTCTGATTTCTGAAGGCTAATTTGCATTTCACCCGAATGGCGGTGAACTTGAGACCCCCCCCCCACAAAACCTCCTCAATCATTTTTGTTCAATAAAAACGGTCCCAATTATCGAACGCGGATAAATGGAACCGTTTTTTACTTAATGAGAGACTGTATTATCCCAGCTTCTTTTTATATTTAATTCTATTAAATTATAGGTATCCATTAGCTTAAGAATAACCGCATAGTTATCTTTTAATAAAAACAGCGTTAGCTCGCATGCTTTTAAGTCTCAAGGATGCTTTTCCCTTTAGACGCGTAGCGTGAAGGTAGCTATCAGACCTATACTTCCTTATCTCTGAACAAAAACTATTGACTACACCGTATTGTTACTAGAGGATGTTCAAAAAGTCCGCTAAAAATAGCTGCCGTTGAAAAGGATTTCCTGCTAAGTAGCTCGGTGTCTTTTTGGGCTTCTTTTGAACACGCACTACTAAAGAATGATATTTAAGACATTAGACGACAAGATCTTACAAATATCAAACAATTTCTTTCATGTCGACCTCCTATCCAGTATTCATAATGAAATTTTCGTTATTTTCATAGTTCAAATGTAACTGTACAAGGGGATCATCCTAAAATTTAACACGACAGCACTCAACAAATTCTGTATACCTTTTCTAGTAACCTATATTTAGCCACCCTAAATATAGTGGGTAAATACTTAAGAGGAGGAGTTTGATGAATAAAATAGTAAAAGCACTAGTCGTTACTTTAGTTTGGACTCTCATTTTCGCTTCAACAATGAATGTACACGCCAACGGGAATGGTCCTTCCACAGAGGGAGAAACGAACATTTCTAGTATACTTACGTACGATGAAATGATTGAATCATTAGAGCAAATTGAGCGAACAAGCAGGCGTGATGTTGATGTCTTCACTCTTGCTGACTATGGAACTGAGTACAACAAAAGTGAACAAGGTAGAGATTTGTATGTAGCAAAAGTTGGGGACGGACCTAAGAAAATGTGGGTGCAAAGCCGGATCCACGGTGATGAACCATACGGAGCAGAAGCTTCTATTGAGCTATTAAAGAAGTTAGGGAATAATGGTTCGAAAGATTATCAGACGCTTGTCGATGAATTTACGTTATATTTCATCCCGATGTATAACCCAGATGGTAGTGAAATGAATATCCGTCAAACCGTTTTATGGGATCAAGAAAACGATGAACCCCTTTTAGATCAAAACGGAAATGAAACTCGTATTGATTTAAACCGTGATTGGGCACATCATGCTTTCGAGGCTAAAGAATCTAAAGCTTTTTACGAATTTTGGACAGACCTTCAACCTGATTATGTACTCGATATTCATCATCAAGGGTTGAAAGAAATGTATGGCACAGGTGAGACGGTTACGATGTCATTAGGTATTTCACTCGCTCCAGGCGGCCCAACCTTACCGGGAATTAAAGATGGCGCTTATGATGAGCTTACCCGTCAAATGCAAGTCCACGTCTACGATGCATTGACGGAGTTTGGACATATTACGATTGACCGTTACCAGGTTGGCCAGGGCTTAGAAATTGACATTCATGGCGGAGTCGTTTCAGCAATGATGCTTGGGTTGGATCACGAAGGATTAAATCCAGAGGGCTATAGTAACCCTGCGATCTTCTTTGAAACATCCGGTAATACGCGTGACGGCAACCTGGGACAACGCTCAAGAGGGAAATTAATCCGCCAAAACGAAATCGGAATTAAGCATCTCCTTCTTGGTTTGGCCAATGGAGAAGTGTATGAAGCCGATGCAGATCGTTGGGATGAGATCCCGCACCGCCCTACTGAAGGATATCAGACCGATCATAGCGGGATTGTTCCTGTAGGGTACTAAAAAGCTAGCTTTGAGGACAGAGAGACTTTAGTTGGACTTGTCCTTTTGGAATTAAAAGAGGCGAGATGATTCTGCATAAATAAAATACATTAATAGTGCCGAGCTCGCAGTCAGTGGAGCTTAAGCAAATATTGTAAGTTAAAACGGAAAAAACACCCCACACAAGGGGTGTTTTTTCTACTCTAAACGAGTGCTGCTTGTTCCGTTTCAAACTCTGCTTTAATTTTATTTAATCGATCTGGTTCCATCAACAACAGCAGTCCAGTGAGCGCAAGAGATTTCGCACCTAATAGTAGCGCCTCATCCCCCTCTTTAGATTTTGCCGCCTCCCGAAAGGCATCTGTATGAACAACGAGATCCTCTGCTCCAATTTTCAAAAACGGATGAATCGTTGGTACAACCTGGCTCACATTTCCAGCATCAGTGGAACCTAACCCTTTGTTGTTTACTGGATCAAAGGGCGCGCCCAAGCTTTCTACCTGCTCTTGAAAAAGAGCATCCAGGGAATCGTTTAGCTTAAAGTTATCTACTTCATTTTGAATCTTAATCACATTAAGCTCTGCACCAGTAGCTAGCGCTGCTCCCTCGGCAATCGCTCGAACTTTTTTCGTGACTTCGGTGCACCTTTCTCTTGTCGCTGCACGAATGTAAAAGCGCGCTTTTGCGTAATCAGGAACGATGTTTGGCGCGTCACCTCCATGAGTTATGATCCCATGGATTCGTATATCATCTGTTGTATGCTGACGCAGTGCATTTACGCCGTTAAAAAGCTGAATTACACTATCCAATGCGTTAATTCCCTGCTCTGGTGAAGCTGCTGCATGAGCAGAGCGCCCAGTGAATTCGAAATCTAGTGGATCGACTGCTAACGAATTTCCAGAGCGTGTATTTTTGTTATACGGGTGAATCATCATGCAGACGTCCACTCCTTCAAGAAGGCCTGACTTTACAAAGCTCCCTTTCGCACTGCCATTTGGCCCTCCCTCTTCTGCTGGCGTTCCAAAGACAACGACCTTCCCTCCTGTTTCATGAAGAACTTCGCTCAAGGAAATTCCTGCCGCAACGCTTGCAGTTCCGATGATATTATGACCGCACGCGTGACCAAGACCAGGAAGTGCGTCGTACTCTGCCAAGAACCCAATCGTTGGCCCTTCTTTACAGGAGGCTTTCGTAGCTACAAAAGACGTTTCATGACCAGCGACGGCTTTTTCAACGTCAAACCCATTGTTTATAAGCAACGCTGTTAATGTTTCAGAAGCAAAGTACTCTTCATTGCCGATTTCAGGGCGTTCATGTATAAGGTGACTTGTGGTTAGATACGTTTCTTGGTTTTCTTCTACAGCCTGTAAAACAAATTCTCTTAATTCCATTGTCACTTGAACCCTCTCCTCACCTATGCCAGACTTCTGTAAATTAATAGTCGCGAAGCTCTTCCATATCGTCGATGAATGTTGGAAGGAGTGAGTTTTCATAGAGATCAATAATAAACTCCTGCGTATCCTCTTCATGGTATAGCTCAGCTATTCGCTGTAACGTTTCATTATCTGTATCTTCGGATTGGACTGCAAGAATATTAACGTAAGCAGCTGCACCGTCTGAGTCTTCAATAAAAATAGCGTCATTTACCGGAATGTAGCCGGCTTCAACAGCAACTCCATTATTTATTACAGACCCATCCACATCAGGAATTACCCTTGGCGTTTGTGCGGCTTGAACCTCTTCGATATTAATGTTGTGAGGATTATCTACGATCGCACTCGCATCACCAATCCCATCAAAATCTTCCGGAAGCTCAATAAACCCTGCTTCTTGAAGTAAAAGCAGTGCACGTCCCTGGTTCGTTTCTTCTTGAGGAACGGCAATTGTCGCCCCTTCTGGGATTTCCTCGTGAGATTCGTATTTATCGGAATATAACCCCATAGGAGCAATATACGTACCCGCGATCGGCTCTAGGTCTAAATTATGCTCCTCGATAAAATTGTCAAAATAGGAAATCGTTTGGAAAGCATTAAAATCGATTTCTCCGTCTGCAAGTGCCATGTTCGGTCTTACGTAATCAGAGAATTCCTGAACCTCCAAAGTGATTCCCTCTTCAGCTGCTTTATCGGACATGTATTCCCAAAGTGGGATTCCTGATCCGTTCACACCAACTGTTACGGTATCGTCATCTGATCCGCCACAACCGGCCAAAATTGCTGTAAGTGATACTGCAGAAACAAGTGTCGTCATGAGTTTTTTCATGATTGATCTCTCCTTTAGTGTGTGTAATGAACTTTTTAGCGACGGCGGATCGCTCTAGATAAACGATTTCCACCTGTTTGAATGATTTGAACAATAATAACGAGAAGAATAACCGTGACAAGCATGACATCTGAGTGGAAGCGCTGGTAGCCATAGGCAATCGCTAAATCACCCAGTCCACCGCCTCCTACAGCTCCAGCCATTGCTGATGCTCCGACTAATCCGACTGTAGCAATCGTTAAGTTTAAAACAAGTGAACTTAATGCTTCTGGAATGAGAAAGCGGAAGATGATTTGCCAAGGTGTAGCCCCCATCGATTTAGCTGCTTCCGTAACGCCTGGGTCTACTTCTAGTAAGCTACTTTCAACCAACCTCGCAATGAATGGTGCAGCAAAAATAACGAGTGGCACCATCGCGGCTGTTGTACCAATCGTTGTTCCTACAACAAGACGAGTAAACGGAATAATTGCCACCATCAGAATGATAAAAGGTACTGAACGAACAACATTGACAATGGTATTCAAAATTTGGAACGCAATTTTATTTTCAAACAATTGACCTTTTCGAGTAACAACGACGGCGACGCCTAACGGAATTCCGATTAAGCTTGCAAACAGTAGCGGAAAGGCCGTCATCGCGAGCGTCTCTAGTGTTGCTTCCCATACACGAACCCAAAAGGTGCTCCAATCAGTACTCCTCATGAATGTCGACCTCCCTTATCGTCAAATCCTTACCGATGAAGGAGACGGCTTCTTGTATCCGGCTTTCGTCACCGTGGAACTCGACGATTAAATTTCCGAAAGGCTTTTCTTGAAGCTCTGTAATATGTCCATACAACACGTTCACTTCGATATCAAAACGTTTTGACACTTTAGAAAGTACAGGTTGACTGGCCATTTCTCCTTCAAACAAAACCCGGTAGATTTGATGAGAATCACCATCGTTTTTCAGCGTTTCTAGGACCGAGCGAGGAAGCTTATCTTGCATCACGGAACTTACAAAGTTCTTCGTCGTCTTTGACTGTGGTCGGGAAAAAACATCAAATACGCTTCCGGATTCAATAACTTCGCCACCTTCCATCACCGCTACCCGGTTACATATATCACGAATGACCGGCATTTCGTGAGTAATAATGAGCACTGTAATGTTGAATTCGCGATTTACTTTTTTCAATAACTCTAAAATCGCTTTAGTCGTTTGTGGATCTAAGGCGGAGGTCGCTTCATCACAAAGGAGAACTTCAGGTGATGTAGCCAATGCTCTGGCGATTCCGACACGCTGCTTCTGACCTCCAGAAAGCTGGTCGGGATAATTATCAGCTTTGTCACTTAGCCCAACGAAGGAAAGCAACTCTTCAACTCGTTTTTTTATTTTTGACTTCGGCGTTTTGATCAGTTGTAAAGGAATCGCGACATTTGCATAGACCGTTTTTGATTCACACAAGTTAAAATGCTGAAAAATCATCCCGATCTTCTTTCGAGCTTCCCTCAGTTCCTTTGCAGAAAGACTTTTCATATCGCGGCCATTAACAGAAACAATGCCTGCTGTCGGCTCTTCAAGTAAGTTAACACATCGGATTAGTGTACTTTTACCAGCCCCACTGAATCCGATAACGCCATAGATGTCACCTTTATTTACCTTAAAAGACACATCTTTTACAGCCGTGACCGTGCCTTCTACTCCTTCATACTCTTTTGTTACATTGTCGAAGGTTATCATGGTGCGCTAGCTCCTTTCACATCAGAATTTCACATTTTAAGTAAACTAAAAACCCCTCTTCTTATTGAATAAGAAGAGGGGTAAGAATGTAAGATACCTCTCTTCTTATCTCTCAAGCTTGTTGGTTTTGGTAAGCTTGATGGAATTGGCACAGTATTCTGATCGTCATCAGAACCCGCTGCCGAGGCTTCAAAGGGCCATATCCCTCTGCCTCTCTTGATAAGAAGATGAATTATTAAGTTATCGAAATGTCCTTTTAAAGACAATTTTGTCATTCGGTTTTTTCTGAACTTTATGTGATTGTTGTTTATATTACAGCGAACTCCGGAAAAGAGTCAATAACAAACAGTAATGAAAGCGCTTTACATAACAAAAGTAATCTTTTATACCTATATAAATTCCAATAGAAGGATTTTAGTTGACTTTTATAAAATCGAGCAAAGAAGAGCCCAAGAGGTGAAACCTTTGAGCATCGGAAAGTACCTGTGAATTCAAGGTGTGCAGCAATTTTTCTTGTGGGGTCTCCAGTTTTTATGGCTACCATGACAGGTAGTGATTGATACACCCCATCCATTCGCACTCCTTCATTTACACTAACTTCGAGTAAAAACGACATCATTCAATCTGATTTTTGATTTAAATAAGAAGTTATTTTACAAAATTCTCTGAAAAAATATAAAGCAGGCTCCTTCTTTTTTCTGAATTTTCGATATATAATAGAGTGATAAAGAGACAAAGGGGGATAAAGATGGAACAGTTAAACGATTTTATTGGTGCAGTAAGCGATGTAGTCTGGGGTGTGCCTTTGTTGGTACTTCTCGTCGGTACAGGAGTATTCTTAACTCTTCGACTCAGCTTTTTACAATTTCGCACTTTGCCTTATGCTTTAAAGCTTTCATTCAGTCCTAGCAAACAAGATAAAAAATCAAAAGGGGATATCTCCCACTTTCAGGCATTGACAACAGCATTAGCTGCCACAATCGGGACAGGAAACATTGCCGGGGTAGCGACCGCCGTAGTTTTAGGTGGACCAGGTGCTGTTTTCTGGATGTGGATCACCGCTTTGTTTGGCATGGCAACAAAATATGCCGAGGCTATTCTAGCGGTAAAATACCGCGTAGAAGGTAAAGATGGCAAGATGTCTGGCGGCCCGATGTATTACTTGGAAAAAGGGCTTAAATTAAAATGGCTCGCCGTACTTTTCGCAGTATTCGGTGCCTTTGCAGCCTTCGGTATCGGAAATCTTGTACAGTCAAACTCTGTGGCTAGTGCAATGGAATCGACATTTAATGTTCCTTTTTGGTTAACAGGAGTCGTGTTAACTGTTCTAGCGGGTCTTGTTATTTTAGGTGGAATTAAAAGTATTGGTCGTGTGACTGCATACTTTGTCCCATTTATGGCTTTATTTTATGTTATCGCAGGACTTGTGTTGATTATTAATAACTTCGATCTAGTACCAGCAGCCGTCAGCCTTATTTTTACTGACGCCTTTACAGGAGAGGCTGTAGCCGGGGGTGCCATCGGTGCTGTTATTCGTTGGGGTGTTGCTCGTGGTGTGTTCTCAAACGAAGCCGGTCTCGGTTCTGCACCAATTGCAGCTGCCGCAGCACGAACGGATTATCCGGGGCGTCAAGCCCTCGTTTCGATGACCCAGGTATTTATTGATACCATTGTCGTTTGTTCCATTACAGGTGTCGCGATCGTCATGGGTGGTATGTATACGAGTGGAGATTTTGAAGGAGCCGATTTAACTTCTGCTACATTCGAGCTCTTCTTAGGAAATACTGGATCAATCATCGTCGCAGTAGGGCTCGCTTTCTTTGCCTTCTCTACAATTCTTGGTTGGTCTTACTATGGTGAAAAATGTTTTGGTTATCTCTTTAAACAAGAAGCCGTCAAATATTACCGCTTCGTTTTCGTACTCGCGATTTTCGTTGGAGCCATTACTGAACTAAGTATTGTTTGGGGTGTCGCTGATGTATTTAATGGTCTGATGGCCGTACCAAACTTAATTGGCTTACTCGGATTGTCAGGCGTTGTTGTAGCTGAAACACGTCGATTCTTAAAAGTAGCAAAAGAAGAAAAAGAGAAAGCAAAAGCTGCAAGTTAAGTCTTCTACTCAATGAATGTATGAAATGAGGAAGCCGCGCTGCCAGCTGTTAGCAGTGCGGCTTCTCCCCCCCATTTGTGTAAGCGTTATCTTTAGAAATGTTTTCACTAAATATTATTGTAAAATAGTGTTTATTTAATAAAATTGTTGTATTTTTAATCACTATGTATTAATATTTATAACAGTGAATAAATATCGGAACTAAACAAACAACACCAACGAAAGTAATATACGTAGGAGTGAATATAATGAATCAGTCAAAACAACAGACGAACCCTGATACATCTAGTGCCATTTGGAAGTTTTTACTTCCTTCTTTAGTCGGTATCGGATTGTTTATGATTCCAATTCCAATAGATGGAGAAGTTACAATTCCAGTAGCGATATTAGCAAGTCTACTAGAAGAGGCATTAGCTACAGTTCTTCCAGCTATTTTAACCATTATTATTTCTGTTAGTTTCGTAGGATCGGTCATTGCAAAAATCATGAAGTTATCCAACCCAGATACATTTAAGAACTCTCTTTATCTAGAAAAGCTACTCGATGTAAGCCTTTTTTGGCTCGTCGTCCGTTTAATCGCGACTGTATTAGCGATTATGACGTTTTTCCAGCTTGGCCCTGAGGCGGTTCACAACGAATATACTGGTGGACTGTTACTCATGGAAGGCGGACTTCTTCCGCTGCTCTTTACCGTTTTCTTATTCGCCGGACTCTTTTTACCTTTGTTGTTAAACTTTGGTCTCTTGGAATTATTCGGAGCTATTTTAACGAAATTGATGCGTCCGTTATTTAAACTCCCTGGTCGGTCTTCTATCGATTCCTTAACATCATGGTTAGGGGACGGCACGATCGGGGTACTGCTTACGAGTAAGCAGTACGAAGAAGGGTACTACTCCAAACGTGAAGCTGCTGTTATTGGGACAACCTTCTCTGTTGTATCCATTACGTTTAGCTTAGTCGTCATTATGGAAGTCGGCTTAGGTCACATGTTTATACCATTTTATGCAACGGTCATGTTCTCTGGTCTTGTCGCTGCTCTCATCATGCCGCGCATTCCACCTTTATCAAAAAAGGCGAATACGTATGCAAATGATCAAGAGAGCCAGCTAAACGAAGCGATTCCAGAGGGTTACACGCCATTTAGCTGGGGCTTCAAGCAAGCAAAAAGACGTGCAGACACAAATAAAGGTGTAGGAGAATTCTTTAAAGACGGCACGAAAAATGTTCTCGATATGTGGTTAGGTGTAGCACCGGTCGTTATGGCATTTGGTACAATTGCCTTAATTCTCGCCGAATTCACACCGATCTTCTCCTGGCTCGGGGCACCATTCATTCCAATCTTGCAAGTGATGCAAATTCCAGAAGCTGCTGCCGCATCTGAAGCACTCGTCGTTGGGTTTGCTGATATGTTCTTGCCTGCCATTTTCGCTACCGGCATTGAAAGTGAATTAACACGCTTTATTATTGCTTGTGTGTCTGTTACTCAACTTATTTACTTGTCAGAAGTCGGTGGTGTGCTCTTAGGGTCTAAAATCCCGGTTAAGTTTAGAGATCTGTTAATCATTTATTTATTACGTACTTTAATTACTCTACCTATCATTACTTTGATTGCTCATATGATTTTTTAATTTATTTAAAGCTACATTGTTGAGTTGTTCGAAGTCAATGAATGAAGCTAAATGATTTGTGCAGAATAAAATTTTGTCTTAAGGTTTTTCTACTGTTTTTTACTCAATAACCTTTGATCTTTTTCCTTGGCTTTTTGAGCGTGACAGGACAAGCATTCGCTTGCCTAACGCTCAAAAAACAAATAGTTGTAGTCTTTTAAGAGCCATTCGATGAGCATCGTGAAACACCTTTGCCTTTCAATTTTAAACGCTTATATTATAAGAAAAGGACCGTTCTCCGGTCCTTTTCTTTGTAGTTTTTAAGTTAATGAATGTACTTGACGAACCAATATCTAGAAAGGTACGATTCATACCAAGTAATTAAATACATTTGAGAACGATCAAAATGCTTTGAAATTCCGTACCTAATTTCCTCATTACTGTCGTTCCTCTCTTTCTTTTCGCCTTTCCAAGCGAAAAGGTAAAAATTTGAATGTATATAATCTAAATGAAAATGAGTTGCACCCAGTTAAGATCATTCGGTAGCGGTTCCCCCTAAAAGGTATGTAACAGAAAAAAATAAGAATATGGCCCCTACTCCCTTTTCATTACAACAAAACGAACACCAAAGGATGATGACAGTGGACAAACAACAACTGCTTGCGCAAGCAAATGAAAAACTTCAGTTCATTTATGGAGATGAATACGAGGATTTCCATAAAAATGGATTAGAAAACTTAATTTCACAATGGGAAAATAAAAAGTGGCATGTTCCTACTCCTATTTCTGAGAAAAACGTCTACATGATTACATATGGCGACAGCATTTACGAAGATGGCAAGCCTACTCTTGAAACCCTCTATAAATTTTTGAAAAATCAAATCGGTGACACAATAACGGACGTTCATTTGTTACCGATGTTTCCATATACTTCAGACGATGGGTTTTCTGTAACCGATTACCGTAAAATTAATCCTGAGTTGGGAAACTGGGAGCACATTGAAAAGCTTTCCGGTGATTACCGGCTGATGTTTGACTTTGTAGCGAACCATATATCTAAATCAAGTAAGTGGTTTCAAGGATACTTAAATGATGATCCTAAATACCGTCATTATTTTATTCCGAAAGATGAGAACTTTGATACGAGCAAAGTGGTTCGTCCACGTACCTCACCTCTTTACCATGAATATAAAGTCGCTTTAGGTACAAAAACGGCTTGGACAACGTTTAGCGAAGATCAGGTAGATGTGAATGTTCGTCATTTTCCAGTATTACTGGAGCTTACAGATATTTTGTTAGAGTATGCTAACAAAGGTGGTACGAGTATTCGATTAGATGCAATTGGATTTTTATGGAAAAAATCAGCCAGTTCATCTATACATCTACCAGAAACGCATGCCATTATTGAGCTTTGGCACTTACTATTAGATTATTTCAAAGAAGGCACACAGATCATCACCGAAACAAACGTGCCCCATAAAGAAAATATCAGTTACTTTGGTGACGGTGAAAACGAAGCACATATGGTATACCAGTTCTCTTTGCCACCCCTTGTACTATACACACTTACCACTCACGATAGTACAAAGCTAACAGACTGGGCAAAAACAATTAGAAAAGTATCAAACGATGCTACGTATTTTAATTTCCTCGCGAGTCACGACGGGATTGGCATGCGCCCAACAGAAGGAATTTTAACTGATGAAGAAAAACAACTTCTAGTGAATAAAGTCGAAGATAACGGCGGGCGTGTGTCGTATAAGAGTAACCCGGATGGCTCCCAGTCTGTGTATGAGTTGAATATTAACTATTCTGAAGCACTTGTAAACAAGCAAGAAAATGAAACGGACGCAGACGCAGTGCAAAAGATGCTGGCCGCTCACTCGATCCTTACTTCGTTCATGGGTGTTCCAGCTATTTACTACCATTCCTTACTCGGATCGAAAAACTACTACGAAGGACTTGTTGCGTCAGGCATTAATCGCCGGATAAACCGTGAGAAGCTCGAGTACAGTCAAATCGTAGATGAACTTAAAAATGAAGACCGCCGAAAAGCTATCTACGGTGGTATACAGGAAATGATCAAGATTCGCCAACAGGAACCGGCTTTATCTCCTTATGCCGAACAACGCGTGCTTGATCTCAATACCTCGGTGTTTGCACTTGAACGTAAAAACGAACAAACTGGAGATACAGTTTTCACCGTAGTAAATATTGACAATAAAAAAGTTACTATCGAACTTCCAACTAGTGGCAAGAACTTATTTAATGACAGACAAGTCGAACGTACGTTAACACTCGATCCTTACAGTTATGCCTGGATAAAAAAATAGAAGGTAAACATAGCAGGAAAAGATGAACCTCTTCATCTTTTCCTTATGTCTATCTTAGGAAAAAACGGAGTGATCATATGAGCGTCATTCTCTCAAACGCCGTCGCCCAGCGTATTGTAGAAGAAGCGGAAATGGCCCTTGGACATAACATTAACATCATGGATTCCAAAGGGGTAATAATCGCAAGTATCGACAAAAAACGAATCGGAACGTTTCATGAAGGAGCAAAAAGAGTCCTTGAAACGAAACATCCCGTAACAATCCATCCCAATGAACAGTGGCAAGGGGCAAAACCGGGAGGCAATTTCCCGATATTCTTTGAAGATCACATCATTGGTGTGATCGGGATGACAGGTGATCCGCAAGATATTCAAGGATACGGTCGGATCATTCAAAAAATGACTGAAGTAATGATCAAAGAGGAACACCTTCGCTATCAGCTCCAGCTTGAGGTAAAAGCGACAGAGAGTTTTATTCAGGAATGGTTTTTAAACCCCGTTGATGATAATGATTATTTCCGGGCTCGCGCAGTTACACTCGGAATTGATGTAGATAACAAATGGACTGTTGTGATACTCGAAAAAAAAGAGAAAGATATTTCTCACGATGAAATACTTCGCCAAGAACAAATAAGAAATTTAAAAAATAAACTTTCCACCCATCTCAATACCTCCAAAAGCAATCTCTTAATACCTTGGCGGAACGGACAACTCCTTCTTTTACATAAAGAAAATGAGGGAATAAGCTTAAATCAAACCCTTTTAAAACTAGCAAATCATCACAGCCTAACAATCGGAATCGGACGAGCAGCCCATGGGATTGAAGAAACAAGGCTATCATTTCAGGAGGCAATGCAATCCCTCAGCTTTGCCCGGATAAAACGACAACCAGTTGTGAATTTCAGAGATCTTGGTATCGAATCGCTCATTCACCCTATTCCCTCGTCTGTAAAAAACGATTTTGTTATGCGATTCTTTCCCTTCTTAAGAGATAAAACACATTTCACATTGACTGAGACTCTACAAACATTTATCTCATGTGAACAGTCCTTATTAAAAACTAGTGAATCTTTACATGTTCATAAAAACACGTTGCAATATCGGTTAAAAAAGATGACAGACCTTACTGGCTACGACCCTCGAAAATTTCGAGACGGGATACTTTATGCATTAGCCCTTGCAATCATAGAAAATGAAGAAACCGATTATTTCAGTACACATACCAAAAACACCTGATTTATAAGGTGTTTTTTTGTTTCACATACCATTGTAAGCGTTTTACACACTGTGTAAGATAACTGTAATGAATTAATTATGTATTCAAGTGAGAAACGGACGTGTTTTATTTATGAGAGTATTAATTGCACCAGATTCATTTAAAGGCTCCATTTCAAGTGTGAAAGCAGCCAATACCATAAAGAGAGCTATACTAACATTCAATCCTGCATTAACAACGAACATATTCCCTATGGCAGACGGTGGTGAAGGTACTGTTGATGCTATTATTCTTAGTACTGGTGGGGAGAGAATCACTCGAACCATCCAGGACCCTCTTGGTCGTTCAATTGATTCTTCATTCGGCTGGATAGGTGAGAGTCAAACGGCTGTCATTGAAACAGCTGCCGCGTCAGGATTACCATTGCTCACTTCTGAAGAGCTTAACCCACTAAAGACTTCTACCTTTGGAACCGGACAGTTAATAAAAGAAGCCCTTGATTTAGGAGCTAAAACTATTATTTTGGGTCTTGGTGGAAGCGCTACAGTTGATGCAGGAGTAGGCTTATTTCAAGCGTTAGGTCTGAATTGTTTTGACGAAAAAGGTTCCTTTCTCGAGAGAGTTGGCGGTGATTTACAACGTATCTCTCACATTGATTCCTCTACATTAGATCCACGATTAAAGCACGTAAACTTCGTGGTAGCTTCTGATGTGACCAACCCTTTGTTAGGTACGGAGGGGGCAATAGCTGTTTTCGGACCTCAAAAAGGCGTTACACCAGATCTCCTCGTTCCTTTAGAAGCTGGAATGACAAAATTCTCTACTCTAGTAGCTACACATACGAATCGTCAGGAAGTGAATACACCCGGGAGTGGGGCCGCTGGAGGAATTGGCTTTTTACTTCATTCTCTATTAAATGTCACTTTTAAACCAGGACTAGAACTGATTGTTGAAACGTCCAATCTAAAAAAAGCCCTTCCTGCTGTAGATTTAATTATTACAGGAGAAGGAAAGGTAGATGGACAGTCTCTCTTCGGTAAAGTACCTGTTGGTTTGGGGAATTTAGCAAAAGAATATGGAATTCCCGTTGTTGCACTAACAGGTTCTATTGGCGATGGGATTGAGGAGCTTGAAAAAGAGGGCATATCTGTGGTTCATTCAATTGTTAACAGCCCAATGTCCTTAGAACAAGCCATGAAGAATGGAGAAGCTTTATTATTTGAAGCAACGACTCGTCTCATGAAAACACTGAAATTAAAGAAAGAATAGATCACTATCAATTAGGGGGAAAAGAAAATGAGCAGTTTTACGACCATTGACTTTATTGTACTAGTTATTTATGTTCTAGGAATCGCTTTATTTGGTGCTTTGTTTGGAAGAAACCAAAAAACGACGAAAGATTACTTTCTCGGTGGGCGAAACATCCCTTGGTGGGCTGTTGGTTTATCAGTAATGGCCACCCAAGCCAGCGCGATCACATTTATCGGTGCCCCAGGCTGGGGTTATGACGGTGGTTTAGAGAGAATTAACACGTTTATTAACGTACCACTCGTTATGGCCTTTTTAATGGTAACAATAGTTCCATTCTTCTATCGTACAGAAGTTTATACAGCTTACGAATACTTAGAAAAGCGCTTTGATAAAAAGACCCGTTCGTTAACTGCACTGTTATTTTTGGTCGCCCGCGGGTTAGCAACAGGTGTGGTTTTATACGCACCAGCACTTGTGTTAGCTGTTGTTACGGGTTGGGATTTAAACACTACGATCATTATAATGGCAATAATCGCCATAGCTTATACGGTTCTAGGCGGGATCTCAGCAGTTATTTGGACAGACGTTATTCAAATGTTTGTCCTTTGGCTCGGAGCATTCCTAGCTATATTCACTATGGTTGGGCACATTCCTGACGGCTTTATGGGAGCAATCGGAACGGGAACTGAGGCAGGGTTACTCGAATCTCTAAATTTCAGTTTTGATCTAAGTGTAGAGTACAGTATCTGGGCAGGTGTAATCGGTGGTTTCTTCATGCACGCGGCTTACTTCGGGACAGACCAAAGCCAAATTCAACGTGTACTTACAAGTAAGTCATTAAAAGAAAGTAAAATGTCACTCATTGTTAGCGGAATCTTCATGTTCCCACAAATGCTTTTATTCTTATTCATTGGTATTCTCCTATTTGCATTTTATGGTCAAGTTGGCCACCCGGATGTGGATAATCTGAACGAATTGTTTCCTTTGTTTGTTGTCGAGTACTTACCCGTTGGCGTTTCCGGGTTAATAATTGCAGGGGTGTTTGCAGCTGCCATGTCAAGCCTTGACTCTGCTTTGAACTCTCTATCCGCGGTTTCTATCCGAGATTTTTATGCGAAATTTTACAAAAAAGACGCTTCAGAAGCTCATTACCTTAAAGCATCAAGATGGGCGACAGTATTCTGGGGTATTTACGCCACAATCTTTGCATTCTTTGCGGGAAACCTAGGCCCTGTCATTGAAACCGTAAATAAAATCGGATCTTATTTCTATGGTGCACTACTCGGTGTATTTATCCTGGCAATTTTCTTTAAGCGTGCGAACGGAACAGGAGCTTTCACTGGTGTTGTCGCGGGGATGCTAGCTGTATGGGCAACAGAAAGTTTCTTAGATATTTCTTGGCTCTATAACAACCTAGTTGGTGCTGTTGTTTCAATCGCCATTGGTTACCTCGTGAGTCTGGCTGGTAAAAAACCAACTAAAGAAAAAACAGACGGTCTTACCTTTGGTTCCACTGAAAAAGACTTACAAGAGGTTCTACGCGAAAGACAAATGACTGCTGAAGAAATTAACGAAGAAGCTAAAGGAGAAACAACAATGAAAAAGTGGCCTTTGATTTTGGTCGGTTATTTCTTTGTAACGATCGTTATTCTCTTGTTATTACAATCTATTTAAAACTATAAACATTCTAAGGAGGAGCGAGTTCTATCATGGAAGGAAAAAAACTTGCATTGAAATTTGAAAAGAATGAAGCCATAAAAGCAATGCAAACCCACCTTGGTAACTATATTCTAAAAGTTAAGAGGGCTTTTACAAGCAAACAGCAGCTCAATTCAATCGAGCTCGTCTACCTCCCTTATTGGTGTTACCGGTATCGATTTACTACTGCAAAAGTCAAAAAGCCAATTGAAGGTAGGGTTGCGATCGAACCCACACATGGATTAAGCGCTATTTTACCAGAAAACGTCGAGTTACATGATGTTCACGAAGCCCGAATGGGAACGACATTGCTAAACGTAAGTGACGATCCACAGCCGGATAAAGCGAAAGAAACCGTCTATTGGGAAGTTTTTTCTAAGGAAAAAAAACGACAGAACATTAAAGTCGACATTCTAAAAACGAGTCTCATTTATGTTCCCTACTGGGTCGGTTATCTCGAAAATGACAAACTTGACATTGTGGCGGTGGACGGGACAAATGGAAAAGTTGACCTCGGTGTTAAAGAAGCGATATTAAATGGTTTTTTACGAATGTAACTTAAGGAACCTTTTTGTGTCTTTTTTAGTAGCCAAGTAAATTATTACCTCCACTACTTTTTGTGTGGTAAAATCGTGGTAAATTGTTACAGCAACAAGTAAAATCTCAGGAAGTGAAACTCCACACAACTCCAAAATATCAAAAAGCCTCGGTCTGGGACGCTTTGTACAAACGTCCGTGCCGAGGCTTCTTTATTATCTGTCTTTAGCTTGCTTCTTCCAATTCTTCCATGTTCTTCTCTCCTTTTTCTTGTAATTCTTCATCAGCTTCTTCCAGTGACGACTCTTCTTCAGATCCTTCATCTTGTTCTTGCGTCTGCGGCTTTCCAGTCATAATAAGCTGCATACGTTCTTCATTTTCAGTTTCTCCAATTTCATTTTCAGCCACTGCTACAAGGAAATGGTTGCCGTTTTGTAAATCGAGTGTCACTTCGTATCTTCCTTCCTCGTTTGACTCGACTGAGGTTAATAGCATAAGTCTTTGTCCCCTTTGTTCATAAACATGAACTGTTGTCTGCGGGTCTGCTGTTCCTTTAACGGTAACTGGGCTTTCATTTGTACGAAGCTTTGTATCATCCCAAATTGGTGCTGATGGAGCTTCCGGTTCTTCAATTTCAGTTTCTGCTTCCATCACCCACTCTAAAGCTTCTACAAACAACTGACGGCCATCTTCGGTCCAGCCGTATTCAGGTCCAATCATGTTAGTAACAGCAAAGCTCGATAAGAATACGTGGAGATGCTCTTCTCCTCTAAAGTCATAAGCGAGGGCATCGCCTTTCTCCTCTTCATCTACAACGAGCTGACCGATAACTTCCCCTGGCATGTCTGTATAAGTCGCATATGGACTTGTCTCGCTGTGAATGCGAATGGCTTCACCCTCAAAAGCTTCAAAAATCGGATGTTCGGATGAAGCATTCAAGTAAACAGCCCCTTGATCGTAACCGTGCTGGTCAAGACTAGGCGCCCCATACACATCTTTATAAAGTGCCATTGACCCTTCACCAACTCCGTAAGTACCTAAGAATATGAGGCTGACAGCAGCTTCATCAGCCGCATCAACTAACACTTCCAATTCCGACTCTGAACCTTGATTTGTGTTGACAATGACCGTGTTGTATGCGGATAAATCACTTGCTACGTCCCAATCACGCTCTTCGACGAACAGTTCATGGCCGGCTAAGAAATCGGACAATGCATGATTGACATCCCCGATAACCGCCAATTCGTAAGGGTGTAACCCGATATTTACTTCGACATCTTCCCCGTCGATCATTACTTCCTCATGAACAGACACATAGCCGTCACGTTCTACGACCACTTCATACTCACCGTCCCACAGGTCGGAAAATACGTATTCGCCATTCTCGTCTGTCACAACTTCATCGATGCTTTCATCATCATCCAGTGATCGGAGTAAAACACTAGCTCCGTTTACCTCTTCTTCTGTTTCACTATTAAACACCTGCCCGGTAATCGCTGCCCCTTCCAGCTCCTCCAGGACAATCTCTACTTCTACCGTATCACCTACATTTTCAACGGTTACTTCCTTTTGAGCCGTTTCATAGCCTCGTTCTCTCACTTCAAGTGTATACGTGCCTTCACCGATACCAAAACGGAATTGGCCATTACTTCCAGTAGACAGTTGCATATCATTTTCTAAAATAGCCACTGAAGCGCCTATTACAGGCTCGCCTCGTTCATCAGTAACAGTTCCAGTAATTTCTCCTAAGCTGGCTGAAGCCGCCCAGTCAATCGCGTTAAGGTATAGCTGGCGACCCCCATCTGTCCAACGGGTTTCTGGTGCACCGTAAGTGCTTGCTGCGAAGCCACCCATCAACAGGTGCACACTATTCGCAGTACGATGATCAAAGCCGATTCCGTGCCCTAACACTCCTTCTTCTGCGTGAGAAAGCGATCCAATCGTCGTACCACTATAGTTTTCATAAACAGAATACTGCTGGTTGCTCGTTCCGTTATTTAAAATGTCAATGGTATCACCGACATCGTACCCGCTAAATATCGGATGATTCTCTTCTATAGTGACTTCGATCGTACTGCTTTCAAATCCTTGATGTACATTTTCCGGGTCCCCGTAAACACTTACAAGGTCACGAATCGTTCCACCACCGAATTGGGAGGGGAATAAAATACTTGTTTCTGTTTCATCAGCCTTATCAACAAAAGCTTCAAAGTCATCATTAGACATCGATGTGTGTTTATCATTAAAAATAACTAATGCATAGTCCTCCAGCTGATCCTGAAGCTCCCGATAGTCTGCGTTATTGTAATGCTCTGTCATATAACCTTCTTCCTCTAAAAATCCATTGAGTCGATTAAAGTTCGTTGGATTAGATAGAATGGCTATCGCTTCAGAGTCACTCATTGAAACCGTGACATCGGTCTCCTCATCAGCTGTAACCGTCACACCAGTCAGCTGTTCAGGAGCAAAGCCGGTTGCAGTTACCCTCAAGTCGTATTCCCCTTCAGGCAGCGATAAACTAAAGCTTCCGTCTTCATCTGATGTCACTTGACGTGGTGTCCCGAGAACTTGGACTGTAGCACCGTCCACCACTTCACCAGACTCCGCAGCGGTGATTTGTCCAGAGAGTAATCCTGCATTTTGAGATTGAATAACAAAGGTTTGTTCTAAATGTTCACCGTTTTCAATTGACACAGTCACCGTTTCATTCTCATGGCCGTATGCCGTAAAGGTCAATTCATATGTTCCATCTTCAAGACCGAGGAAAAAGTGTCCATCCTCATCGGTCGGAATAGTTTTTCCTGTTTCCTCAATCGTCACTTCGCCTGATACCGGCATATCCTGGTCATTCACAAGCGCACCGTGAAGTTCACCAACTAATGCTTCATCCATTTCGAGTGCCCATGTGATCGCATTGTTAAAGATCGTTTCGCGGCTCTCGTCAAATTCAGAAATAGCTGGGTTCCATGAATGACTGAAGGTCATATTAGCTAGTAAAATCTCAACAGAGTCAGCGGTCCTCCCTTTGTAGCCAACCATCGCCCCGACTCTTTCGTCTTCAGCATCCAAAACATCGGCAATAGTCGCTCCACTGTAATCGTCAAAGGTGTAATAGTAATTTGATCGTGCATTTAATTCAAAGGCTTCACTCTTGGATAACCCTTCAACTAAAGGATGATCCTCGAAAACAATCCCCTGCATACCTGCTTGAGATCCACCAGTCACTTCACCAGGATCCCCTTCATATTGCTCGAGAAAACGAATACTTCCCCTTCCACCATGCTGACCTGTCCAAATTACTGGTGTTCTTGATGCATCCAATTCACTTAAGAACGATTTGAATACCTCTTCTGATGGAATTAAATCGTTATTAAAGTCAGAGTTCGCAATCACGACATCCACTTCACTTAATTGATCTGTTTCATCATAGAAGAAATGCTCAACGAGATAGCCTCTCTCCGAAAGGTATTCTTCTAAAGAAACCGCACTCGATGATGTCGTATCAACAATGACCCCAATTGTTGGAGAAGGTTTTAAGTCAAGCTGAAGCTGTTTATCCTCAGAAGGTGAAAGCTCCACACTTAACTCTCTCATTACAAATCCATCCGCTTCAATAACAAGATCATAGTCTCCTGGCATAATTCGCGATAATTCGTAGCTGCCGTTCTCACTACTTGTCGTTTCACGTGGAACATTGACGAGGTCGATATGGGCATCTTCAATAGCTTGACCACTCGATTCATCAACAATCACACCAGAAATGCTTGCAACGTCGGTAGAAACGTCCATCTCAACTGTAAATGGCTCCGCTTCTTCACTTACGTCCACCTCTTGAACCACCGTATCATAACCGTAGGCACTGATTTCAATGTCATACGTCCCTTCGTTCATCGCGATTGAAAATGCGCCTGTTTCAGGATCGGTTTCTGTTCCAAATTCTTTCCCCACAACTTCCACAGAAGCTAATAATGGTTCACCATCTGTGTCAGTAACGGTTCCTTCGAGCGTCTCAAACCGTTCATACGCAGCCCAAATCATCGTCTGAGTTAATAGATTTTTCGCTTCGTCTGTGTAATGATCGGCATGATGGGTAAAAGAAAATCCATGGCCTGACATTAACACCTCCACACTGTTGGCCGTTCGTGGTTTGTACGCCATTCCTAAACCGTGAGTACCATCATGATCTTCATGCTTGATATCAGCTAACGGATACCCGCTGTATTCATCAAAAAATGCGATTGAACTTCGCGATGGGAGAAGAAGCTCGATAAAATCCTCCGCCTCTCGCCCGTTAAAAATCGGATGCTCTTCATTTACGACATAGCCCGCAGCAGAGCTAGTATCTCGTACTTGTTCTCGAACGGCAGGGTCTCCTCTGCGTTCTTTAAGCTGGTTCAAGCCTGATTGTGTCCAATAGGTATCACCAAACACAAGGCTCGTTTCGTGTTCGTCTGCCATTTGTAAAAACTCATCAAGCCTCTCCTGCGCCGGATTTCCTGAAATTTCATTCACAAAAATCACATCATAGTCTCCGATTTGATCAATGGCTTCATTGATGTCCAAGTCGTCAACCTCAACGCCTTTTTCGGAAAATACGGCTTGGAAGTTGTACGAAGCGCTAAAATAATCACCGATAACTGCCATCTTAGGAACAGGATAGAGCTTTACCGAAAGTTCTTCATCTAACCGTGTTAAGTCGACTGTTTCTTCATGTGTAAAATAATCTTCTTTTTCAAAGGTGAGTGTGTACTGTTCCCCCGTTAAATCAGAGAACGTAAAGCGGCCATTCGACCCGGTCAAACGTTCTTCTACTGTCTCCGCTTCTTCATCCAAAAGCGTCACTTTCACTTCATCCATCGCTTGATTCGTTTGCCCATTAGTTACTGAACCTACGATACTTGTACCGTCACTTCCCCCAAGAACAACTTCAATTTCTGAAGATTCTCCGTTTGTAAAGGTAACTTCTTCAGTCACTGCATCGTATCCAGAAGCCCGCGCTTCAAGGGTATATGTTCCTTCATCATGATAGACGCTAAACTGCATGTCATCTCCAGCTTCTGCAGCCGTAAAGGTCACCCCAGTTTCTATAATTTCAAACTGAGCTTCTACCGGTTCTCCAGTTTCATTTTCGACTGTACCATGTAGCTGGCCAAATTCTGTATTTAACAGAAAATCAATGCCGTTAAAGAAAATATCTTGCTGCTCAGATAACCACCCTTGAAGTGGTGAAATCCATGGTGCCGCACCATGACTTGCGAGGAGTAAATGAGCACTGTCTTCAGAAACCGCTTGATAAGCAACGCCAGAGCCCATAAAACCTTGAGATGTACTTCCAACACTCGCTAAGTGACGCCCTGAATAGTTATTAAACCAAGCAAAATCACCTGTGCGATCATACACGGTAAAACGATCACCAGCTTCATAGCCTTCAAAAATGGGGTGTTCTTCATCAACTTGAATACGAACACTTCCTGACCCAAAGTGGTGAGCAATTTCTTTCGGGTTCCCCAGATAGTTCGTTAGCTGACGGATCGACCCATAGTTGCCTCCCCAAGCGTCTACAAACACGATGCTTACGTCATGATCTTTTGCCGTATCTACAAGCTCCGTGAAAGTTTCTTCATCAGGCTGCCATCCGCCTGATCCATACGCACCATTCAATAGCAAAATCTCGTATTCTCCTATATCATCGACCACATCCCACTCCCGTTCTTCAGCTGTATAGCCGTTCACGTTAAGCGTCGTCGTCATTTCAGATTCATAGTCATTTAACACAGCAATATCGATCGGCTGAAGTGAAAGCGTCACTTCTGTCTCCTCTTCTGCCGTAATCAGTACTTCTTCTTGTTTTTGTACAAACCCTCCGTATGAAGCAGTTAATTCATATGTCCCTTCATACATACTATCAACCTGAAACACACCTTCCTCATTGGTGTCACCTTCAATGGATGTATCGCCAAAAGAAAGCTCGACTCCTTCCAGTGTATTTCCGGACCTATCATCGACGACCGTCACGGTAATCGATCCAGCACCCGCTTCCGATAACGTGAAGGTACGCTCTTCTTCATAACCAGAAATAAAAGTCACTATTTCTTCATGCTGCTGATAACCATATTCACCAACTCGGACGGTATACTCACCGGGCTCATGCTCCAATCGAAAATTCCCATCTTCATCTGCTTCCGCTTTTTTACCTGTATCTGTCACAAGCGCAAAGCCTTCGATCGGATCTCCAGAGTTATCTACGACATCTCCAGACAACACACCTGGTGCATCATAGCTGTAAATACCTGATCGGTGCGGAACTAATAATTTTCCTGATGTAACAGCGATTCCCGATGTACTGTAATCAGAAAGCGTCGTTTCATAAATACGCTCACCAGTGCGTACATCCAAGCCGTATAAAATACCGTTTGTATTCGCAATGTATAGCGTCCCGTCTGCTGTCACTGCGCCGTTATGCAAGGTCGTGCCGACATCACGATTCACCCAAATCTCATCTCCGGTTTCTAGGTCAAACGCGCGAACGACCGGTTGAGCCGCAGAACCAATTAAGACAAGATCTTGATAAACAATGGGTGACCCTGCTTGTGTGTCACCAACTGAACTGTTTTGCCAGCTCACATCACCAGAGTCAGCTTCAATGACGTAAAGCGCTCCTTGTCCGTTTCCAAAATTCGTACTTGCTACATAAAGATACCCATCTTCATAAACAGGCCGTGATGCAAACCCTTGATTGTCTAATGTGATTTGCCAAACCTCCTCTCCATCTTCTAACGAGAGTGCTCTTAGCGTCCGGTTATCATAGCTGCCGATATACAACAGCCCTTCTCCGATACTTCCTCCAAAATATGATGGTGCACCTAAAGACTGCTGCCATTGAACTGATCCCGTCTCTGCGTCTAAAGCAGTCACAGCAGCATCATCAGATAACCCTGAACTTACATAAACCGTCCCGTTATCGTATAACGGAGATTCATAAATTGCTGGGGATCCAACATCTACGCTCCACAGCACTCGTCCAGTTGAGAGTTCTAACGCATATACATGACCATCATTGCCTCCGGATAAATAAACCACTCCCTCTTCAATCGTTGGAGATGAGCGATTCGTGTTACCGATTCTTACACTCCACGTTTCATCACCCGTTCGTTTATCTAACGCCGTAATCCAGCCTCGGTCAGTCACAAATACGACTACACCTTCTCCAACTGCCGGAGTGGAAAAAAGAATCTGACCTTTAGATTCATTGTCATAGCTCCACGCTTCTGACAAACTTTCTGCGTCAACAGCATGACTAGAAACTGCATTTCGACTAGGATTATTATTCGCCGTTTTCCAATCCCGCTCAGCAGTGGAATCTGCTGTGTCTACAACAACCTCCATTTCCTCATCACTATTCAGTGTCACTTCTACTATTTCTCCTGCGATCCCTTCTCCACTTACATGAAGAACATAGTTATTTGCAGGTAAGTCATTGATTGCAAATTCCCCGGCCTGATCGGTCCTCACTGCCGATAAAGGTGTATCCTCAACCCTGATATAGGCAAAAGATACCGGCTCTCCTTCTGTTGTCACGACCGACCCGGACAACGTGTGGCGAGGGGAAGTTTCTAGCGTAAACGAGACCTCCGTTTCTTCTCCTTCAACGATTGTCACTTCTGTCTCTAACGTTTCATAACCGAAACTTTCCACTCGAACATCGTGTGTACCCTCTCGCAAACTAAACGAAAACTGGCCTGTTTCTCCCACTTCATATTCAATCGATTCGGAAGGAATATGTACGGCCCCTTCAATTGAAGCACCCTCTTCATCTGATAAGGTTCCCGTTAACTGACCAGCAAACGAAGCCTCGGTAACCGCTTGATATATATTGATAATCCCATGCCCGTATAAATCATTTGGCAATGTCCCCATATGCCCTTCTGTACGAGCGGTTTCCTCTAATAGCTCAGCTACTTCGTCTAATGAAAGCTCTGGCTTCGCTTGCAATAAAAGGGCAATAGCGCCTGCAACATGCGGGGTCGCCATCGATGTCCCGCTGATTGTATTGTACGTCCCTTCTCCAAGAACTTCCGGCCACGCTGAGTAAATCTCATGACCCGGAGCCGAAACTTCCGGTTTTAAATAGCGCGTACGCTCACCATCCTCGTTATCCCAGAACACCGGTCCACGACTTGAAAAACTAGCGATTTGATCATTTACGTCAGTCGCCCCGATCGCAAACGATTCAGGAAAGCTTGCCGGTGAACCGATTGTTTCCGAACCTGGCCCACTGTTTCCAGCAGCAAACAACGGAAAAATCCCAGCCGCAACCCACGCTTGAACACCTTCGTAAAAATCCATGTTATACGTATTTGCATTTCCCCATGAATTGTTCACTACATGAGGGGCCATTTCTGGATCTCCTCCAGGTGCCATAAACCACTCAAACGCCGCATGAATCGCAGAGGTCGTTGTCGCCCCTGCATCGTTAAATATCTTCGCTGCAATCCATTCAGCTTCAGGTGCAACCCCAACAGGCTCGCCGGAGCCACCACCAACAGCAGATCCAGCTACGTGCGTTCCGTGCCCATTTCCATCTTGAGGTGTACCATACCCTTGTCCTGAAAAGTCCTCCCACGAATACGTATGATCTCCATCACGACCTCGGTAATTATGCTTTAACGCTTCATGGTCGCCTTCAACACCGGTATCCATAATCCCAACGACAATCCCATCACCTTTAAGGCCATACTCCCCCCACACTTGAGGAGCGTTGATCTTCTCTAACCCCCATTCCGGCAAACGTGGCTCAGAGTCCTCAACGGTAATTTCCGGTAATTCAATCTCCCGGTCCAACGTGATTCTGTCAACATCTTCACGGCTTTGCAACTCCTTTAACCCAACTTCAGTTACCGTAGCCGCAACCCCGTTAATAATCCAATATGACTGCTTCACTTCAGCATCCCCGCGCTCTTCCAATGCCTGAAAAGCTCGTTCAATCCCTTGCTGAGACGCTTCAGCATTCGCTTTTAACTTTTCCTGAACAAACCCAATTCGCTCCGAGCGCGAATCCAACCCGCGGGCTTGCACATATAGTTTCTCAAGCTCTGGCTCTTCTGAATCCTTTAAGCGAACGATGACATCCACCGTCTCGCTCTCCTTTAACGTATCAACTACGTCATTTTCAACATTCTCAGACATATCGCTATCATCAAAGTCCGGAACTTCAACCCCAAGCCCCGATAAAACCGTAGCCAATTCATCCTCCTCTACAGCATCCTCTTCTTCACTACCATCTAAAAAAGCAGCCTCCCTTTCTTTTTCCAACTCCTCGTCTTCAACCTGTAAATCGACAACCTCTTCCCGCTCAGCCCCTGCCAAACTAGGAAATAACGTAGAAAATGTAAGTAAAAATGCCAAAAATACAAGCGTAAGCTTTCTTAACCCATCTCCCATTCTAAAAGGCAACCCCCTTATTTCATCGTTACGTTAACAATTAAGGAAAAAAAGACGATCCCCTTTAAAATTCTGATTATTCTGGTAAAAATAAGACTGTAGCAATGGGAGAGGTGTCGAATTTTAAGAAATGACTAAATTCCGCAGCACGCCTTCCCCTCCATTCGACCTAACTGTCTCTACAAACAGTAAAAACAAATATAGACCTAGAACTATATTTATAGTTACCTCGTCGTTTACCTGGTTTGTCCAACAATCTATGATTCGGCTATACTAGAAAAAATAACGTTCACTGATAGGGGATGTTCAAAAAGTCCGCTAAAAATAGCTGTCGTATCTCTTCGTTGGCTTGTTTCTCGCTCCTCACGTATTAACACCATACGCTCTGGTGCTCAAAAACTTCGCCGCCTCGACCTACTCGGCTCTTTTTATGCTCCTTTTTGAACACGCACTGATAGGAGTAGATCAAATGAGCCAAACGAAGAAAGATATTCGCGAAAAAGTTTGGGGAAACATGGAGAAAGGAAAAGTCGGTCGTTTCCCGTTTCCTTTGAAAGGTCGGATCCCAAATTTCAAAGGAGCCGAAGCTGCAGCCAAACACATTTTTCAACTGAATGTTTATAAAGAAGCACACGTCGTCAAAGTTAATCCTGACTCACCGCAACTACCGATACGTACCCAAGTACTTAAAGACGGGAAAATATTATTAGTCCCCACACCACGATTAAAAGACGGATTCATTCAAGTCGACCCTGCCAATGTCCCGCCTGGCGAAGAACGAAAAGCCGCCAGCCTAAAGCATATTCACTCCTACGGTAAGGTGACTCCACTTGCTGCGTTACCAAAAATCGACCTCCTCCTCGTTGGGTCTGTTGCTTTACATCGAGATGGGCGACGCCTCGGTAAAGGTGAGGGGTACGCTGATCGTGAGTATGCCATTCTAAAAGAACTTGGAAACCCTGAAATCCCGGTCATAGGTACCGTCCACTCAATCCAAGTCGTTAACGATGATTTGCCACGGGATGAATATGACTTAGTTGTCGATTATATTGCGACAGAAGACGAATGCTTTCAAACGAATTCTCCATACGAAAAGCCAAAAGGTTTTATTCCGAAGGCGCGTGAAGCTCTTGATCCCATACGACATCCTTTTGATGACTTTTGTTGTGTTATTCATGCCTTCAATAAGGATACATGAAAGATATGAAGAGATTTTAACATCTGACTGGACACCTGATGAAAAGGACAGGCAGTTTTCCTCACTTATTAGTGAGATGGAAAGGAATTATTCCATTCCTATGAAAAGAGACGAAAAATGGGGAAAAAGAAAATCGGAAAGTGATTGCCCTTTACCGTAAGATTTCCCGAAGCAGAAGCTGACAGTTTTATAGCAGTGTGTCTTAACAATGGGAAATGCAAAAAAACAAGCCGGAATAGGCCTGTTTTTTTGCATTTTTGTTTTTATTATCACTCTGGTTTATGGTGTTCCGGAATATGGTCAGGGAACTCAAAACCGGGTATTCCGTGGTGCTCTGGGATGTGTTCCGGTAGACCGTCATCCAAGTCCGGTGGTGCAGGGAGATTCTCAAAAAGATATTCCCAAAAATCAGGACCTTTAGCCGTCCGGGTGTGATCAGAATCCAGGTCCTCGTCCGCGTGGGTCACCTGTTGTAACCCAAGGGAAGCTGCAAGCAGTGTAAGGGTTAAAACAGTCAAACTCAATGTTCTTTTCATATCTATTCGACTCCTTGTAAATTATTAAATAGTATTATTTCACGTATACGCTCCTCGACAATATCAACGAGCTTTTCATTTTTCTGTATATTAAATATAAAAGAAGAGTTATTTAAGAACTCCAGTGCATCGTTATATTTATTCAGCTGCGAAAGATTAAATCCGGATTGATAGTAGCATTCTACCAGGAGGTACATAGATTTTCTTTGTATATTAATTGTAATGGCTTGATTACTGTAAAAAAGCGAATCGCTATAAAGCTCAAGATGAGTTAAGGACTGGGAAAGACCGAATAATATCTTTACTTCAATGTCCCGGCTGATCGTCCCCTTACGACGAGATCCCTGAAGGCATGAATGAAAGAGATCCAGTGCTTCTTCATGCTTTTTTTCCTGAGCCAGGATAATGGCATAACTGTTTTCAATTTCCGAGACCTGCAGATGCTGACTGTCTGTCAATGCCAGTGCCTCCATTAATAATCTTTCCGCGCTGAAAAAATCATTGTCTACGTAATACAAACATATAGCTTTATGCCACAGCAAAAATTGTTTTTCCTGACTCGTTTTCGATTCCATATCTACCATGGCGTTTTCAATTATAAGGCTGAGAGACTTGTAATCTCTCAGATCCTTAAGATTATCAACAATGGATTGGATATGTTTGAAAGTGGGATTCCCCTGTCTTTTATCATCGGTACCTATATTAAAGAAGTAATTCATATCAACACCAAGTTTTTTACTTATACCATAGAGAACAACCGCAGAAGGGGTTAATGCGCCTTTTTCAATGTGACTGACTTGAGCCTGGCTGCAGATTCCATTTGCCAGTTGAGCCTGTGTTAATTGATTTTTTGCTCTTGCCTCCCGGATCCTCTTTCCAATCAGCTCCATCTTACTTCCCCTTTCACACTCTGAAAGTGTAAAAAAATGTATCGTCAGTAAGATGATTATAGCAAAATATTGAAATTTCACTCAAACTAAGACTAGTGTGAGAAGGATAAATAATCCATTAGTACTAGTCTGATTGTTTCTTTACACCCCAGATAGTTAAATATTAGAAAAATGTAATGTTTTTACGACTTTTTGTAATATAAACTTTACTTAAAGTCGTTTATTTGTTACAATTACCTTATCTTAACCTAACTATGGAGGTAAAAAATGCTTTATAATCACATAAGCGTTTGGAGGGCTCATAAGAAATGGACTCAGGAACAGTTGGCCAAAGAAGTCGGTGTCAGTCGTCAAACCATTGTTGCTTTAGAGAAAGAAAAGTATAACCCCTCTCTGGAACTCGCTTTTAAAATATCAAATGCCCTTGAAAAATCAATTTTAGACGTTTTTGAATATAAGGAGGAAAACTAACATGGAAACGATTTTATCTGTAAGTGTGACGGTCCTTGCACTCCTGGTTATTGCTTCTGAAATGTACAAAATATCTTTTGAACGAAAAATAGAAGCTAAAGATGAAAGAGGGCAGTTGTTATTGCTCAGAGTTAAAAATTCCTCATATTATATTCTCGTCGTCGGCATAATCCTCGGTGCGATCCTGGTTAGAAGTGTCGAAGTACTTGCTCAGGAAGACTACATTTACTTCATTATGGTGGTATTTTTTATCCAAAGTATCGTCTCATCAGGTTATTTATTTTTGCTGCGGCGAGTGTAAAGGGGGAGGACGGTGTATACCGTCCTTTTTCTATTTAAACTACTGGTTTTTTTTACTCAAAGGCATTTCACAGCTGTCTTCTTCACAGCCACCTGTAGGAAAGATAGTACGGCGCTTGGCTATCCAGTCATAAACCGGCTGGCCAAGACCAATCATGGAAGAAAAGCTGAGCATGGGAACGAGAAACCATAGAAGAGGTACGTTTTTACAGATCCTGTTTATGCTGTTAATGCCTTCTTCCACGGTGTTCGTAGAGCGCTGGACGGAGTGAATTCGTTTTTCAAGGGAAGCAACTTCTACACCAAACTGCTTTGCGATCCCCGGCTCCCTGAAAGAAGTAAACGATACCCGGTCGCGCCAGTCGAGCTTTTTAAATGTTTGAATGCTTTTGTTACAAAACGGACACCAGCCGTCATATAAGACGATAATCGGACTTATTTGAGCACCGGCTGTCAGGTCGGCATCCGTTTTTCCCCGGCCGGTGAGTGCTGTTTGTTTGTTCTTAGTAAATTTCGCTCTTTTTTCTTTTACGAATTTAAAGAGAGATTTGTATTCATTGTCTTTTAGGAAAAGCATCTGATTTGCGATCATAATAAAAGAAAAAGTAAATAGCCCCATCACCACAGCAATTCCCAGGTGCATACTGATGACTCCCGCCATGGCGGCGTACCTGGTATACCGGTTTGTAAGCAGAAATGGATAAGCAAGCTGTACAACGATGGTGAAATATGCACCGATAACAAGCAACAGGTCAGAAGATAACACTAAATTCGCGAAAAATGGATGTGTAAATTCTTCAACCTGCAAAATGTAATAGATTGCCGTTCCGTTCTGCCAAAGCCCCCCCATCGCCTTGTGCAAGCCTGATGTAAAGTACATAATGCAGACTTGCGCCAGACAGGCAAGGATAGCAAGGTTATGTACAAGAACCCGTAATGAAAAGGCGTTCCTATCAACTGTTTTACTCTCTTTGTTTTCTTTTAGGTGAGAATCCACTGAAAAATAAGCAGCTGTAGTGGCAAAGATCAAATAGAACAGGAGGATCCGCGAGATGTTGCTGCCGCCGTCCAGTACCAACCCGTTTATCTCCATTAAAGACCACACAAAGATAAAGTTTAAAATGGCAGTCAGCCTGGTTTTAAATCCGACTGTGAATGCGACAGCCACAAGAGTCCCGATATGGAACAAGATATCAAAGGCAAGGGGGGACGTATTTAATGAGTAGACAGAGAGGCTCTCATAAGGAGAGTATCCGACTACACCATTTGCGCCCCACAAAAAGTGACGCTGGGAGTAATGAATGGCATAGTTGTAAATGATGATAAATCCAAATGCAATTCGTAACAGGCTCGCTCCGATCAGCATATGTTTTATCCGGTACACAGACCTGATTTTTTCAATCATAATAATCACCTCTTTGCTTAGTACATCGGCAGAACCCCTTGCGATTCAACCCACTCCAAGTTGTAATGACTTTCTTTTAACACATAGTCCAGGTTTCCATTTTCAGAAAAAGGAACCGGCTGTATTTCAGTAATCAGTACTTGAAATTCAATGATATCCTCTTCAGGGAAAATGCTGCTTAAATGAGCTTCAGCAAAACGGTTTATGATATCAATGGATCTTTCCTGGAGCTCTTCCTGCTGGGCATTTTCCAATAAATCTTCGTATCCTTCTTCCTCTAACTCCCCGCGATCAATCTTTCTTAGAATTTCTCTTACTGCATCATCCTGGTAGTTTGGGAGCTGCCAGGCCCCTCTTGGGATTCGGAGCATCGCATTATACGGGGTAAACCGGTTTTGATAGTTTTTATCTACCATATAGTTAATCAGGTCGATCCACTCTGTTTCCCGGTCTCCTAATTTCGCTTTCACATGAAAGTGAGTTGTTGTTGTGACGGGGTCAGGGGCAAACAGTCGCCAATTTTGTTCAAACAGTGGATTCATATACGTATTGATAACCGGTTGATTCTTTGCCTGAACAGGATTGGAGGGGCTGTTATAGAGTAATGTTATTGAAAAATGGCTGACGAACAGGGTACACAGAAAAACACCAATAATTTTTTTTATCAAGATAATCCCCTGCCTTACTGATCAAAGGTTTTAACAATCTCTTCATAACTGTAAAGAAGATCGGATTCGGAGTATGCTCCGAAAACCTTATCCCCAATGTACTTTCCAACCTGTTTGCCCAGGAACGTGGCAATAAAATTATCAGGTGTAATTTCCTCTGACGTTTGGAAGGATGCAATATTAAAATGCTCTTCATCCACAACGGGCTCAGCAGTGGCCGAGCTGTATGTCGCACTGCCCAGAATCATTGTTAAAGCCAAAGCCGAAGAGGCGATTTTCTTCATCTCGGACTCCTCCTAATTTAAGTTACTAGCATGCAGGAGATTTTCCTGCATGCTAGATGGGTTTTACTGGTCAAAGGCTTTCTTTACGTCTTCATAATCATAAACATCATCATTGCTTGAAGGGCCACTCGCGGCATTGTAGCCAATAGCAAACCCCAACCCGCTTACAGCTGCCCGTCCAAGAGCTGCCCATACTTGAGGTTCATACTCGTCCTGAACGTGAACCTTGGTGGTATAGATAGATTTTTCTTCAATATCTGATGCGCTTACAGTCGTCGAGCTGTATGTAGCTCCTCCAAATAAAACCGTTAACGCTAACGCTGAAGATGCAACCTTCTTTTTCATCCTGAATTCCTCCTTTTCCTTTAAAGGTCAAAAGCTGTTTTCATCTTTTCATATTCGATAGCAGCCTTTAATTCGAGAGACTGACCGGAATGAAAGATCAGCTGATGAGACGGCGGACCGGTTATAAATGAATACATTGTAGGAGTAGCACCGGTTTCATAGTCTTCCTGAATGACAGGGACAGACCCTTCGGTTTCAGGTGCGGATCCGAAAGCAGCGGAGCTGTACGTTGCTCCTCCCAAAACAATTGTCATAGCCATAGCTGTTGAGATGACCTTTTTTTTCATTTGATTCACCCTTACTTCCGGGAATTAAAGGTCAAAAGCGGATTTAACCTTTTCATAATCGGCTTCAGCGGTTGAAGAGCTACTTCCGATGGCATTTTCACCAACAGCCCAGCCAACGCCCCAGGCAACACCGCGTCCAAGAGCTGCCCAGAATTCCGGCTGAACATCCTCTTGAATTTCCACCTGTGAAAGCTCAATGGACTTTTCCTCAACGTCCGCTGTTCCGGCAGCAGCAGAGCTATACGTAGCTCCTCCAAACAACATTGTGACAGCAAGTGCAGATGTTACGATTCCTTTTTTCATGAAAGATCCCTCCTAAAAATAATTGTTAAAAAAGTCCATGGTTACTTTTTAACAATTATGAGTATACCAAATATTCTTTCTATATTATGGGAAATTAGAGAACTGTAACCAAAAATAAAACTATAAAACAATCTAAATACCTTATTAGAACCCTAATAATTTATGCCGCTCCGTTATAAAACAACGGTGAACCCAGCCGGTTTTTAAGTGTTTTCAGCTTGTTTATGAGGTGATTGAAACTATGTAATGTCATATATTTCATTCTTTTTGTTAAATTAACTTTACAAAAAGTCGTTTATTTATTACAATGTCTATAAATTAATGGTTTTAAATGGAATATACGCCTTTGTGTGGAAAAACTTTAAGAGAGAAGGGGAAAAATGAAAAGCCTAGCATTTTTACTTAATCGGAAGATCGTTGTCGGGTTATTTTCCATACTGATTGTATTAACGGGGGTCTTCGCGTTTCGAAGTCTGGAACTGGAAATGATGCCTAATATCACGATGGATATTGCGGCAGTTCAGCTGGATGGGGGCGAGTTAAATGTTCTTGACATGGAATCGAGTGTAACCAGCCCGGTTGAGGAGTGGATCTCTCAGGTCGAAGGGATCGAGTCTTTCACATCGACGACGACACTCGGCCAGGCGAACCTTCAGCTGACGCTTACTGAAGGCGAAGGAGAAGAGGTCATAAAAGAGGTGGAGGTGGGCCTTTCACAACTTGTAAGTCAATTGACACCCCTTGAGGATGCACGTGCCTTTTTATTCACCACAACCAGCGGCAGCGATATGTTTTATGATTTTTACGGTGACGCGAGTATTGAAGAGTTGGGAGAATTAACGGAGAACGTAATCAAACCCCGTTTAATGGGGTTAACAGAAGTTGGGAATGTAAGCATTACGGGAGCTCCGGAATCAGAAGTGACGCTTACTTTTGATGAGGATGCGCTGGAGGAGGAAGGACTCAGTATACGAACGATCACACAGCACTTGACGGAAGCGGAGAGAAGTGTGGCGATCGGCCGGCTGCCTGAAGAAGAGGGATCGCCGCGGTTAAGATGGAATCAGACGTTTGAGGATTTAAATGCTCTTGAGTCTTTTGAAATCCTTTCAGAAAACGGCATCAGTGAACTTGGAGATTACGCAGAGGTAAGTGTGGATGAAAGTGAAACACAAACAACAGCGTGGAAAGACGGGAGAAGTGATTTTATAAGTGTGTCGATTGACCGCTCTGACGATACGACACCTGTTGCTCTTGCCCGTACGGTCAGAACAGAAGTAGAAAAGATGAAAGAGGAAGGCATACTCGGGGAGGCTCAGTTACAGGAGTTTTTTGTGGCAGCGGATATGGTCTCGAATTCTCTTTCTGATATTCAAATCAATGTTGCAATCGGAGGTCTGTTGTCACTGGTTATTTTGTTTGCGTTTCTGCGAAACGTAAAAGCTACATCTATTATTGCTGTATCGATCCCGCTCTCGATTTTACTGACCCTCACTTTTATGTACGTTTTTGGGTACAGCTTAAATATTATTACCCTGATCGCCCTTGGGTTGGGGATAGGAATGATGGTAGATTCAACTGTTGTGATTTTAGAGTCTATATACCGGAAACTCCAAGCTGGATATGAACGGACAGAGGCTGTACTCCAGGGTACAAAAGAGGTAAGCACGGCTGTTATTTCTTCCATGTTAACGACAGTAGTTGTATTTTTACCGATCGGGATTTTAAGTGGCGATTTAGGAAAGTTTATCCTTGCCTTATCCGTCGTTATTGTTCTGACTTTACTTAGTTCATGTCTCGTGTCATTTACGCTTATCCCGGTTCTTGCAGCCAAAATATTAAAACACCGTGATAGAAGAACAAAAATGAAAGAAAGCAGGATCACTAAAACATACGGTTTGTTCATAGAATGGATGACTTTCCGAAAATGGCGCTATTGGACGGTATCCACAGGATTCTTCTTTATCTTTATTACATCTTTTGTGTTAATTCCATTCATTCCTACCAGCGTTATTCCAGATTTGTTGGACAGACAGTCGGAAATCATTATTGATCTGGAGAATGATGTCACTCAAGAAGAGGTAGAAGAAATTGCAGAGGCGATCCACCTGGGCTTAACGGATGTACCGGATGTGGATAATTATAGCGTGCTGACACTTGATGAAAAAAGTCTTTATGTTTTAATTAACATGACACGTGACGACGCTGTAACCCTTCCGCAGGGGGACGTAAACAAAGCAGTCATGGATCATCTGGAGACGTTGGAATCGGATTACCCGGTTGACACAGTTGCTTTTGCCGTTGATGCCGGCAGCGGCGGACATCCAATTGCTGTTCGAATTCAAGGTGAAGATCTTTCCGGTCTTCAATCCATTGCCATAGATTTGGAAGATGAGCTAAAGGGGGTTGAAGGAATTTCAGGTCTTCACCACTCCATGGGTGATTTTGAGGTAGAAACAATCGTGGTACCAAATAAAGAGGCCTTGAGTGACTATAACCTGAGCACAAATGAACTCTATCCCATCCTGGAAGATCAATTTTACAATTTTAACGGCTTCACATTAAACATAGGCGGAAATGAAATGCCTGTATACTACGCTAATCATACATCGATTCAAAGCAGTGAAGAACTTTTAGAAACAACTATTAACACTTCAGAAGGGAATGTGGAGATAGGTGAGTTTATTTCTTTAGAAAATGAAGAAGTGCCAGAGACCATCAGCCGAAGGGACGGAGAGCATGTTGTTACTCTTATGGCGGGTCTTGAAGGTAGGGATTTGGGATCGGTCTCTTCTGATATAAAGGAAATCCTTGATTCCTATGAAATGCCGGCAGGGTATGGGTACTCTTTTGGAGGGGAGATTGAACATCAGCAGGATATGTTTATAGAGCTTTTCTATATTTTTGTTCTCTCTGTTCTTCTTGTATATCTGGTGCTGGCAATTCAATTTAATCATCTCATTCATCCACTGGTGGTAATGTCTCTAGTTCCTTTTGCCATTACCGGGGCTTTACTCGGGCTGTTTATTACCCAAATGGATTTGAACCTCATGTCAGCTATGGGAATTATTATACTAATGGGGATTGTGCTAAATAACTCCGTGTTATTTATCGATCGGACGAAACAATTAAGGCAGGGAGGAATGAACAGAGCAAAGGCACTTGAAGAAGCGGGTAAAAACCGTATGAGACCTATTTTTATGACTACTTTTGCTACTGCAGCGGCAATGCTTCCTCTTGCGATAGCCACAGGAAGTTCAAGCAGCTTCCAGGTCCCGCTGGCTGTGGTCATTATCTTTGGCCTACTGTTTTCAACCCTTATTACTTTGTTTTTGGTCCCTGCGGTTTACATGATTATGGAGGATATCATTGGATGGCCAAAGCGATTCTTTAACCGAAAACGCCAAAAAGGAAACCAAAGTGAGATGGAAAACATGAAACATACTGGTTAGACCTCAATAACGCCCCTATCACGTATGTAACAGGGGCGTTCATGTATCCTTATGTTGGACTTTAAAGCATTAATCGTTTAATAGGTAACGGGGCTTTCCTATATCAGGGATATTCTGTGTAGTTATATCATTATTAATAGCAAAGCCTAGTAGAGCCCAACAGGAATATGTTGGTTATCTTCATAATACAGATGAGTTCATGAAGAAGGAGTCCGCAGCTAAGTAAACCAGTTAAAAAGAATGAAAATTCAAGTGTACTTGAAAATCAATAAGGAATAAAAGCCTCCCCTTATAGGGGATGAACATCAAAAATTAAACAACTTTTTTAACCCCGTCCTAAAATCGTGACGGGGCTATGCATATTTGAGGTTCTAAAATTAAATAACTTTATTGTCACTCTACATCACAGTCTTTAAAGTAAGACTGAATGGTCTCGGTTCGTCTGTCCGGAAGAACATCAATGATCTCTTTTGCCTCTACATCCACAATGACCGTTTGGAAGCGTTCGCCCCCTGCATCTCTTTAAACTCATCCAGTGCAATCGCACACGGAAGAACACGGCGCTTTGGTATTTCATGCTTATCAAAAAGACGGATGACCCGTGAAGAACTCATTCCCGTTATCCTTCCTGCCTGAGTAAAAGACAGGTCTCCGGAAAGCGTCACCGCCTTCCGCCCGAGCCGGGTCCCTTGAAAAAGCTGGTCTCGGTACCCGTGAACCTTCTTGGTTTTGGCCTTGCACTTCGGGCATTGTTGCATACGAACCTCCGTCCGAAGCTCAAACCAAAAGCCACCTTCTCCTGAATCCCATACATCTACATATCGGTCTTAAATCCCTAATAAGTTTATGATAAATTTAGGTTGCACTTGAATCCCTCGCTTACAGTCTGGTTGTGGTGACTTTAGACTATCAAAGAGAGTGGATTCGATGCTATTTTTTTGTCCTTTTTTAAGGAATGGGTTAATCTTGCATGTGCCAATCCCCACCACAACATTCAGTATAGAGCCTAAATAATAACGTTCAATTTGAAAAAGCCTGGACTCCATCCAGGCTTTTTTCGGCTTTTATTTTCCTGGTACGCGATGCTTTTCCAAAAAATCCAAAATCTCCTTATACACTTTAATTTCATTTTCTTTTTTGGAAAATCCGTGCCCTTCATCGTCTAGCACGAGGTAATCAACAGCCGTTCCTTGTTTTTGTAGTGCATCGACGATTTGGTCAGATTCTTCTTTTACTACTCTTGGATCGTTCGCTCCTTGGATAACGAGGATTGGGTTGGTCATCGTAGAAAGATACGTCACCGGTGAATCCTTTTCAAATCGTTCTTTATCACGCTCTGGGTCACCAATCCAACGCTCCATAATTGGTTTCCAATGGTCTGGAACAGAATTGACGAACGTAAACAAATTCGATACACCGAATATATCAATCACTGCCCGGAAGTATTCAGGATGTCTTCCGGCAAGTAACAACGTCATATAGCCACCATAGCTGCCTCCAAGTACAAATAACCGGTCTTTGTCACATTTATTCGTATCAAATAACCACTCAACCCCTGCAACACAATCAAGACGCGGCCCTTCTCCCCAGTCTTGTTCAACAAGTTTTACAAATGAAGAACCGTACCCTGTGCTTCCTCGAAAGTTAGGAGCAAAAATAGAATACCCTTGGTTTAAAATGCATTGGAACATGGCACGGAATGTTTTTCTTTCGGCCGCTTGTGGACCCCCGTGCGGCCAAAAAATCACGTGTCCGTTGTCTTGTTCAGGCTTCGCTTTAAACCATAACGCTTCAATTTCTTTTTTATCAAAAGATGGATAAGTCACAACTTCCGGCTCTACCAGCTCTTCCTTTTCAATACCTAGTACTTTATTTTCAGTGAGTTTTCTCCATTTATTATTCTTTTCTAAACGATATAAGTTTGTAGGCTCCGTTGCACTGGTCCCAAGAATATAAACCTGCCCACTCTTTCCAACCTTCACTTGTTCAATAGCAGTTAATGGGCTATCAAGGCGTACTGGGCTATCATTGTCTTTCTTTAAAGAATACAGATGATCCTCTACACCTTTCTCTGTCCATAAATACAACGTTTCTGACTCTTTATGCCACTCGATCCCTTCGACACTTTCCTCTTTTAAAGAGAGGTATTTGCTATGTTTACCTGTAGAAATATCATATTTTGCAATGTAGGCATATTCAGATCTATCGTTCGTCACATACAAAAGCTCTGTATCAGATACAAAGATACTATGGTTAAAGACATGAACACGTTCCGGGTCCTCACTAAGCGTAACTTTTTCACCTGTTTGTGTATCTAATAAATAACCGATAACATATGTGTTCGCAAGTAACTGTTGCAAAACAACATACCTTTCGTTTAGTGAAACCGTATTAATAAATGTCGGCCCTTGTGCCCCTTCATATAAAAGCTCTTCCGACTCGCTTTCAATGTTAAAGCGGTATCCGTTTAGAAAGCTTGGGTTTCCTTTACTCGTCACATAATAAAGATGGTTTCCTTCTTGATTTAAATGAGCAAAGTAATACTTCTCTTCTTTATCTGCTTCAATCAGCTTTTTCTTATTTCCACCTTTATATGGAACAGCGTATAAATGGTAATTCTCATCCCCATCATGATCAAACCCTGCCAAGACAAACTTTTTGTTAGGGTCCTCCTTTAAAAATTGGCAAGACTGCTCTGTATGAGTGAATAAATAAGGAAATCCATTCGGTAAATCCATTGCCCACACATTCATTTTTCCGTTTAAATTTGTTGAAAAAAGCACTCTTTTCTCATCATCAGAGACGGTGAAGTTCGATATCGTATATGTTTGAAAAAATTGTTCCACTGTCGGATCAGCAAAATTCATAAAAAACATTCCTTTTATATGCAGTTTGAGTCGGAAAATTCCGACATTAAAAGTTTACCACAAAAGCGACATCTGGTAAATATTCACTTTTGAAGCCCTGAATTATCGACTTTTCATCCAAGTATGTAAAGAAGCATGTCACCCCCAGTAAGGAACACATGCTTTTTAGATCATTGCTATTCGTAATGTACGGTTTTCAGGTGAATTCGTCCATAGTGAAAATCGCCTTCTGCCAAATGCCAGAACGAGTCCGTTTGGTATGGGACGGTTACGCCATGGATCGTTTGATAACCCGTATAGTGCACGGACCACTTTTCTTTTTCGTCGTTTCGGTAGCGGCCTTCGGAGGTCATTTTTTCAATCAGGCCGTCCTCATTAAAAGTATATATGACCGTATCCTCTTCACTTCCGTTTCGAAGGGTTGCTTTAACGTGCCGCTCATCCACCTCAGCCCAAGTGATCGACGAATTATGAATGATAGCCTGTGGGAACCATGGGATCTCAGACAAGTAACGAAGTCCAAGTGATTGACTTACTTTAGGACCTCCTTGTTTAGTCACAGGTAGAAAAGACCATAACCTTGTCACAATGCTTGCTTCGTTAGCTAATCGCTTTTCGATCGTATTCATACGTACGACTGGATTTATTTTCAGGAAAGCCATCCAAGTAAAGGACGGTTCATCTGTTCTGAAAAATTGTTCTCCTTTTACTGGCGTCCATTTCTGATCTGTTTTCAGCCGGCAAAACCCTATGTGCGTAACAAAAGCTTGTTTATAATTAAGCTCTTGCTCTGCATTTACCCGTTCTAAGTAACGCTCCACTATTGCTGGCCGTTTTGTCTCTTGATTCGTCTCTTCTGTGATGTTTTTTAGTTTAAGCACATCTTCTCTAAATTGGTTTAGGAACACCCAATTGCTAATAAGGAGCACTCCCAAAAAAATGATCGATGCAACGACTAGTACAACCACGATATCAGAAAGTATTTGTTCCATTTGACTTTCCCTCATTTCAATCTCAGTATCTCATCTTACCCCCATTGTACTGCAGAAAAAATCATAAAGAAAGCTAACTGAATCGACAGCTTAGGTGGTTCCCTCATACAAAAGCCACCCTAAAAGGGCCGATCCACTTACTTTTTTTAAAACCGCTGTTGCTGGAACTTCGGTAATTGCTTCCACCGTTTTTTTCACCAAACCTTCTTAAAGTACAAAAAAACCATGAACTGATTTCACAGCCCATGGTTAGTGTTTGTTTGGAGAAAAACCATACAAAGGATTTAACAGCTTGTTATAAGGTTTTCCCGATTATTTTTTTCGTCGTTTACCGGCGAAAGAAAATTCTTTCTTACGACCTTCCGAACGATTGCCGCGGCGACCTTGATCTTTTCCACCGGAACGTTGGCGACGGTTGTTGTTTCTACCGCCATCACGGTAGGATCCTCCACCTTTTCCTTTAGGACCTTTACCTCGCTTGATTCTGACTGGCGGTTCGCTTGTAAGAGTTACTTTCACTTCAGCTTGCTCTTTGCTTACCATTTTCATAGCAGCAGACACAAGCGTTACAGCGTCGTAATTCTCAAGTAATTCTTCCGCTTTATCTGTAAGATCTGCATAATCGCCACCTGTTACAACTTCAAGAAGCTGTTCAGAAGCTTGTTGTTGCCGTCCGACATTAGCATCTTGACGTGAAGGTGCTTTCTCATATGTCATTTTTTTCTTCGTCGTTTTTTCAATCACATTTACATGCTCTTTCTCACGTGGTGTTACAAATGAAAACGCCATGCCGTGTTTTCCTGCTCGCCCAGTACGACCAATGCGGTGTACATAGCTTTCAGGGTCTTGAGGCAAATCAAAGTTAAACACGTGAGACACACCGCTCACATCAAGACCACGAGCAGCAACATCTGTCGCAACGAGGATTTCAATACGTTTTTGTTTAAACTTTTGAATAACCTTATCACGCTTGTTTTGCGGCAAGTCACCGTGGATACCTTCGACTTCATACCCTCTTTGGAACAATGCATCGGAAAGCTCATCTACACGACGCTTCGTACGGCCGAAAATGATCGCAAGCTCTGGAGAGTGAATATCAATGAGTCGGCAAAGCGTATCGAATTTTTTTTGCTCATTTACTTCAACATAGCGTTGGTCGATGTTTTCAACTGTCATTTCTTTTGATTTCACACTGATTTGTTCCGGGTTGTTCATATACTTGTTAAGGATTGACTTCAGTCGTGGTGGCATTGTCGCTGAAAACAGCAACGTTTGTCGCTCAGTTGGGACAGATTCAAGAATTTCCTCAATCTCCTCAACAAAGCCCATACTTAGCATTTCGTCGGCTTCATCTAATACCACTGTATTGATGTTGCTTAGTGAAATCGTTTTTCTTCTCATGTGATCTTGCAGTCGCCCTGGTGTTGCCACGATAATTTGCGGATTCTTCTTCAGTCCGCGAATTTGTCGTGAAATTTCCTGTCCACCATAAATTGGTAATACACGGACGCTACTATATCGGCCAATTTTATTTAATTCCTCTGCAACCTGAATAGCGAGCTCACGAGTAGGGGCTAACACAATACCTTGAGGGTGTTTGGTTTCCTGCTCCATTTTTTCAATGAGTGGAATTCCAAAAGCGGCTGTTTTACCTGTACCTGTTTGGGCTTGACCTATCACATCTTTACCGGTCTTTGCGATCGGAAGTACTTGCTTTTGAATCGGGGTCGCTTCTTCAAACCCCATTTGATCTAGTGATTTTAATATCATCGGTTGAATATTTAATTCTGCAAAAACTGTCAAAAAAACCGAACTCCTTTATTAATTCTTATTTTTTTAGTTCAAAAAAGACGACAAAAACCCTAAACTTTTTGAACATCCACTTTTATATAATAAACAGCTCTCTTCTTTTCCTTAAGAGAAGCTTCTAATATCCAGTTATGCTCACTTGAGCGAGATCTATCCTATATTATTAGCTACTAAATTTTACATCTTTGGCGCCCCATTAAAGGGCATAAAGAAAACCCGGTTTGGACCGAGCTTTGTTAAGGAATGGCAGAGCCGAAATTACATTTACTTACAATACCCAAAAGTTCCGACAACCATAACTTAAGAAACCCTGAACACGAAAGTGACGGCTTTAACCGGTGTGCTCCTAGTATTCCTGAATTTGGTTCTCCTCGCCTTCGAACACCTAATAATAGTATAGACGAAGCTGTGTTCTATCTATTCTTGAAGGTACTAAAAAGGGCATATTCCCTATACGTTGGAATATGCCCGTTCATTCCTATTGGAATCGAGTTGTATTACAGACGTACAACGTTTGCAGCTTGTGGTCCACGGTCGCCTTCAACGATTTCAAATTCAACTTCTTGACCTTCTTCAAGAGTTTTGAAACCTTCAGCTTGGATCGCAGAGAAGTGTACAAATACGTCGTCTCCGTCTTCACGCTCGATGAAACCGAAACCTTTTTCAGAGTTGAACCATTTTACTTTACCTGTCATAATTGACGGCCTCCTTTAAAGAAAAGAAAATTCGTGAAAACTGAATACCGCAAAACCATCTTTCTCCAAAATCCTTACGAGGCCGGAAAAAATGTTTTTCGATGTTCCAGATTTTCAATCTTCTTCACTATATCATGTCAGTTTTTGAAAAGCAAATTTTGCTATTAATAAAAACAGCCTAACGGTCTTTTATTAAAAACAGCTTCAGCTTCCTCATGGAAACCACCCTGCGGGGTCTTCAGCTGCTCCTGCGGTTCCTCGTCGCAAGAAGACCCTTGTTGCTTTTCCCGCTAGAGTCGCCGCCTTTCGCTCTTTCGTTTTATAAATCAAAAACAACAATCTATGCCATTAAAGGCTTTCTATCCTTGAATAGCGACAGCTTCCACTTCGACTAATGCGTTTTTCGGAAGTTTTGCTACTTCAATAGCACTTCTCGCAGGAAAAGGCTCACGTAAATAAGAAGCATAAATCTCATTTACCGTTGCGAAATCGTTCATATCTTGTAAAAAAATCGTTAATTTTACCGCTTGGTACAGGGAGCTGCCACTCGCCTCAAGCACAGTTTGGACATTTTTCATGACTTGGTGAGTTTGTGCTTCTACCCCTTCAACCATTTCCCCTGACTCGGGATCTAAACCGATTTGTCCAGAAGTATAAACCATGCCGTTTACTGTAACCGCTTGTGAATAAGGGCCAATCGCATTGGGTGCGTTTGACGTTTGTACTGGTTGAATTTTCATTAAAAATCCCTCCGCTTTCGATATGTAGTCACCTTTTATTTTAGCATAAGTCAACATCAAAATATGGACAGGTTCTGATATTCCGAGCAAGTCCCCTCTCATACGAAAATCATTTACAATAAACAGCTAGTTGTGTAAGGAACTTTTCCTGTTTGCGCGCTAGCTCCTGTGCTTTTTCCACACTCACTCGTTCAAATGAGACTGTCCCTCCTGGTGGTACTTGCGCAACCCTGGGCAAATCAACACTAATGATGTTCGCTATTTTCGTGTATCCTCCTGTCGTTTGCCGGTCCGCCATTAAAATAATCGGCTTTCCGTCTCCGGGAACTTGAATTGAACCAGGAGCGATAGCGTCGGATAAAATGTCCGCTCCAATTTTGTGTTTGAGTTTTGCTCCCTCTAGACCGTACCCCATCCGATCAGACTGGTGGGTAACTTTATATACTTCTGAGAAAAAAGTATCCAAAGATTCTTCAGTAAATGCATCTTCTTGAGGTCCGACAATAACGCGAACAGTGGTGTTTTTTTCGTAATGAGGAGTAGCTGAAGGAATCAGTTTCCTTTTTCCGCGTACATGATCTTTTCCGCCATTTACTTTCAGCACATCTCCTTTTTGCAGCTCGCGACCGTCAAGCCCGCCAATTCCAATTCGCAACGCGGTTGACTTACTCCCCATCACTTCTGGTAGTGCAAAACCGCCAGCCACACTCATGTAAAGCCTAGCGCCATCTATAGGTTGGCGAAAGGAAATTTGCTGTCCTGCCTTCACATGACAGCTCTTCCACATGAAAGCGGGAACATTGTCGATATGTGGTTGCAAGTCGGCACCTGTAAACGCAACGACTAAGTCTTCGTGCATCTTAAAAGAAGTTCCCATAATCGTCATTTCAAGTGCTGCTTCTGCTCGATCGTTTCCGACTAGGATGTTTGCCACTTGAAGCGCGTACTCATCCATAGCTCCAGATGGGCTGAGACCAAACTGCTGGTACCCATGACGCCCAAGATCCTGAACCGTAGTTAATAATCCGGGTTTTAATACTTCAAGACCTTCCATTATCATCGTTCTCCCACCCGCTTAATATCAACACCAGCTTTCAAGAGTTCATTTTTAAGACGTGTGACAAATGTAAGTGCCTGAGGAGTGTCACCATGTACACAAATCGTGTCAGGTTGAATCGAAATTTCACTTCCGTCTTCAGCTCGCACAATCTTTTCTCGGACCATTCTCAGCGTTCGTTCAACGACCTCATCTTCATCATGTATCACGGCATTCGGTTGTGTACGCGGGGTAAGTGTTCCGTCGGGCTGGTAGGTTCGGTCAGCAAAGACTTCTTGTGCAACGTGAAGGCCCCGCTTTCTTCCCTCTTTAATCAATTCACTTCCTGCTAGCCCAAATAAAATAAGAGAGGAATCTACATCTTGAACAGCTTTTGCGATAGCTTGAGCTATGACAGGGTCTTTTGCTGCCATATTAAATAACGCGCCATGCGGTTTCACATGTTGCAGCTTCGTGTCGCGGATGGTAACAAAGGCTTGCAATGCTCCCACTTGATAAACAACCATGTTGTATACATCATCAGCATCTACTTCTATGTATCTTCTGCCAAATCCAACGAGGTCAGGTAAACCAGGGTGCGCACCAAGACCAACCTTATTGTCAGCTGCTTTTTTAACAGTCTCATGCATTACATTATGGTCTCCAGCATGATAACCACATGCAATGTTAGCAGAGCTTACAAGAGATAAAACTTCCTTATCTTGACCAATTGTATAATTACCAAAGCTTTCTCCTAAATCACTATTTAAGTCGATCCGGTGTTTCATAAGTAAACCCCTCCTCCTCTTCTGAATTGTACAGAGCAACGATTTCCCCATTTTCCGCTCTCTTGCATAGTTCTTTATATTCTTCTTCGATAATTGGTTTAAAGCGGAGCCGATCACCTGCGCGAATAAGAAACGGGTCTTCTTTTCTTGAATCAAACAGCCTGACTGGAGTGTGACCAATAAGTTGCCAACCTCCGGGGGATTTTAATGGATATATTCCCGTCTGTTCACCCGCAATTCCTACAGATCCTGCTGGAACTCCTTGTCTCGGCTTGTCCAGACGCGGGGTATGAAGTTTGTTTGAAAGGCCGCCCAAATAAGGAAAACCTGGAGCAAAACCTAGCATGTACACAAGGTAACTCCTTTGCGAATGTATCCTGATTACCTCTTCCTGACTTATGGAATGGTAAGCAGCAAGTGATTGCAAATCCGGTCCTCTCTCTCCACCATAGAACGTTGGAATGGTAACTACTCGCTCAGGTGGCAGTTCAATATCAGAAACACGTAAGGAAAGCTCATCTATTAAGTCGAGCATGTTTTCATAACCCATCATATGAGGCCGGTAATAAATCGTCAGGGAAGTATAAGCAGGAACCCACTCAACAATTCCCGGGTGCCCCTCCTCCTCCAATACCTTGCAAAATGCTCGTAACACACGATTCGTCTCTTCAGACACCTTCTCCCGAAAGCCAACTCGAACCGCCTTTTCTCCCAAAGGCTGTACCTTGTCAAATCTAGTCACCACCATCACCCCTTCCAAGAAAATAAGCACCTCCCCTTATCTTATCAAATCCCACGTTCATGCACTCGTTCAAGCGACTTCGTTCAGGGGACTGTCCCCGCACAATTTTGTGTAAAATTGTGGGATGAGTCAGGATTTTGCGCTTAAAGAAAAGTGTGTCTCAAAAGATTCAACATGAACCTTTTGAGACACACTTTTCCTTTCAGCTTATTAACGTATATTCACTCTGTATCTTACTTCCTCTCTACTGGGAGCTTGGGTTTCTTTCCTTTCCAATATGGTTGTACATTTCGGGCATTTCAGCGCTCGCAGTGGAATGTCCGAAAAACAGTATGGGCACGTTTTCGAACGTGTCGCTTCTACCGGCAAACGGCGGATCCGATTCATTTGCAAGATAAGAAAGTATGCGGCAAAAGCGATAATGATAAAATGAAGAACCGATTCAATAAAAACACCGTAGTTAATTGTCGCTGCACCGGATTCCTGGGCCTCTGTTAAAGAACGATAATGCCCGCCAGAAAGGTTTACATACAGATTAGAAAAATCGACACTTCCAAGTAAAAGTCCAACAGGAGGCATAATAATATCCGAAACAAATGAACTGACGACCTTTCCAAAAGCAGCACCAATAATAATACCTATCCCCATATCAATGACAGTGCCACGCATTGCAAATTCTTTTAGTCCTTTAAAAAACGCCATAGTTTATGACCTCTTTCTAGTCAATCTCGTACTATCAAAGGTATGTCCTATTGCGTTTAATATGTGTGAAAATGATCCCACTAACTCAATTCTTTACCCAGTGTGCAGTACACATTTTCCGAAAAGTCTAACTTCAATTAAAATACATGTTTTAAGTCTAGTAGGACAAGTTAACTGTATTATATAAGAATGTTAGGAGGCTCTCTAAATGGAAATAAATATGCCGCAGTTTCCAGAACCATATTGGCGTGCAGACAGTCAAAATTCAGAATTCCCTTCCCTATCAGAAGATACAAAGTGTGATGTCGCGATTGTCGGTGGTGGTATCGCAGGTATTACTACAGCCTATTTATTGCAAAAGGAAGGTAAAGACGTCGTATTAATAGATGCAACCACATTAATGAATGGTACTACTGGACATACAACAGCAAAAATTACCTCGCAGCACGGGCTGATTTACGATGAATTTATCCAACATTTTGGCAAGGAAAAAGCGCGCCATTATTATGATGCAAATGAGGAAGGACTCGCATTCATCCGTGATCTTGTCTCTAAAAATCAAATCGATTGTGATTTTAGCCAACAGGATGCTTATGTTTATACAAACGATGATACTTACATTGAAAAATTGAAAAAAGAAGACCAGGCCTACGAGCAGCTTGGAATAGAAGGTGGACTCGTCGATGAAACCTCTCTCCCATTCTCTGTTAAACGAGCAATCACCATTCGTAACCAAGCCCAATTTCACCCAGTGAAGTACCTGCGTTTTCTTATCGATGAATTTATAAAACAAGGTGGGAAGATTCACGAAAATACCACGGCAAGTGATGTAGCAACTGGAGATAATCCAAAAGTAATTACACGAGAAGGACATAAAATTACGTGCAGCTACCTCGTATGTGCGACTCATTTCCCTTTCTATGATAAAAGAGGGTTTTACTTTGCCCGTATGTATGGAGAACGATCCTATGCACTAGGGGTTAAGACGAAAAAGCCAATAACGGACGGTATGTATATTAGCGCTGAGGACCCGAAACGCTCAATTCGCTTTACTCCACTAGGGAACGAAAACCTGATGATCATTGGCGGCGAAAAACACAAAACCGGGCAAGGAATCAATACATCCAAGCACTATGAAGCTTTAGCAAAATTCAGTCATGAACTCTTTCCCGACGCAGAGATTGCTTACCGGTGGGCAACGCATGACCTCATAACGTTGGATAAACTACCATATGTCGGTCACTTAACCGAGAATCAAGAGAATATTTTTATCGCCACTGGTTTTCGCAAGTGGGGAATGACGAACAGCACAAATGCAGCAAAAATGATCCGAGATGCCATTTTAGAAAAAGAAAATCCGTATCGTGAATTATTCACGCCGCACCGTTTTTACGCCGATCCAAGCCTAAAAAAGCTCGTACAAGAAAATGCAGATGTTGCCAAGCACCTTATCAAAGGGAAAATCGAATTGGTTCGTCGTAAACCAGAAGACTTAAAAGTAGATGAAGGCAGTGTGGTCACCGTGAATGGAAAGCGAGCGGGTGGCTACAGAGATCAGGATGGCCAGCTTCATCTGGTAGATACCACTTGCAGGCACATGGGCTGTGAAGTCGAATGGAACGACGGTGAACGAACATGGGATTGCCCATGTCACGCCTCTCGTTACGATATCGATGGGAATGTTATTGAAGGCCCTACTACGAAACCACTTAAAAAGGTTGAAGGGGACAATAACGCAAAATAAAGGTACAAAAAGAACAGCAATCGTTTCGATTGCTGTTCTTTAATTAGTTAATCAAAAAGACCACCATGCCGCTTTTATTAAATGGCTGTTTTCGTAAAGTTTGTTGCTATTTGAGCGTTTTTTCAAGTCAAATGATGTTACGTAGAGGCTGCTGAATAAGTAGCATACGCCTACATGGCAAGATAATGGCCTGAAACTAGCAAGTGAACGATTCATTCGCAATAAAACGCATTAGAGACAGTAGCCTAATTGAATTGTGTTTAAAAGCGCGCTAAAAAAAGATATCCTGTGTAGTTGGCCGTAATCTGTGCAATAAAATAGCACTCTCGGTTTAGCTACACTTTTTTCAGTAAAGTGCCATGCGGTAAATGCCGAGTACTACTGCATAGCACCTACCCACCGATATATGACATTTCAATTTTCGGTCCGTTTTGCTTCGCTTTTACAGTTTCTTCAGTACGCTCATCAGAGTAGCGATCATCACGATCTTTCCATAAGGAAATGAGGTAATCAAAAAGCTCAGCGTCTTCCATTTGAGAACGTACCACAGAGCGTAAATCTTCTCCTCGCTGGGCAAATAAACAAGTGAATAATTTTCCATCTGCAGAAAGCCGAGCTCTCGTACAGCTCGAGCAAAAAGAATCGGATACTGAAGAAATCACACCGACTTCTCCATCTCCATCTGTGTAGCGGAAACGGTCGGCGACTTCTCCAAAGTAATTCGCATCGGCAGGTTCTAAAGAAAAAACTTCATCGATTTTCTCGACAATTTCTTTTTTTGTCACGACACTTTGAAAATTCCAGCCGTTTGTGTTTCCAACATCCATAAATTCGATAAATCGAAGGATCACACCTGAGCCCTTGAAGTGACGTGCCATCGGAATAATTTGCGACTCATTTACTCCTTTTTTAACTACCATGTTCACTTTTATATCCAAACCTGCCTCTTGAGCACGGTCAATTCCTTTTAACACGGGTGCTGTAGGTACGTTTCGCCCATTCATTTTTCGGAAGACCCGATCTTCAATAGCGTCTAAGCTAACGTTTATTCGATCCAAGCCGGCCTCTTTAAGTTTCTCAGCTTGCTTCACTAAAAAGACGCCGTTAGTCGTTAAGGCAATGTCTTTGATTCCGTCTATTTTCTTCAGCTCCGCAATGAGTAGATGGAGCTCTTTGCGAAGAAGCGGCTCCCCACCAGTAATTCTGATTTTTTCCACTCCGAGTTTAGCAAATTGTCGTGCTAAGCGAGTGATTTCATCAAATGAAAGCAGCTCGTCCTGTTTGAGAAACTGAAAATCAGGGCCAAAGATTTCTGCAGGCATGCAATAAGAGCACCTGAAGTTACATTGGTCTGTCACTGAAATTCTTAAATCCTTCAACGGGCGAGACAACGAGTCATAGACTTCTTGCGTTCGCTTCTGCACGGAACCACTCCTTTCTCTTTTTCTAGCCTTGTGAGCTGCAATCATTGTCATTCAAGTTGATCACTCTCTCCGGATGCGAATAGACGTTGAAACGATTGCCACGAATAAACCCAACTGCGGTAATACCTAAATCATCGGCGAGCTCAATAGCCAAGGAAGTAGGCGCAGACTTGGATAACAAAATGCCTGCGCCGATTTTCGACACTTTAAGTAACACTTCAGATGATATTCTGCCACTAAATGCAATTACTTTATCTTTCAACGAAATTTGATGGAACATACAATGACCGTAGATTTTGTCTAAGGCATTGTGACGACCGATATCAGAACGCGATACAAGCACCTCGTTTTTAGAACATAGGGCGGTGTTATGAAGCCCTCCTGTTTTTTGAAAATCAGATGACCCATCCTGCATCGCTTTCATAAGAGCGATGCATTGATCCGGGGTAATCGTCGTTTTCGTCGTCACCGTTTTCGCAGTCTTCATGTCATTATGAAAATAAAACTGACGACTTTTCCCACAGCACGAGCCAATCACTCGCTTTGTGACGAAATTAGCAGAGGAAATTTTTTTGTTTTTTAGTATTACATAAGCGAAGCCTTTATCCTTATCGATAGATAACGAATCAATCTCATTTGGCAAACGAATCAGCCCTTCTGACGCTAGAAAGCCCATCACTAGTTCTTCCATATGAGATGGTGTACAAACCATCGTAGCAAATTCTTCACCATTCACTTGAACGGTTAAGGCACTTTCATTTGCGACCATGTCTTCGGCTTCTATAAGCTTACCACTTTCATATTTTAAGATTGGTTGATTGTTCATTACATCGCCCATAGATTTGGCTCCTTCTCAAACTAATTTCCACTTTAGCTTATTTCCGTTTCAAGCTCATCAATTCGACGCTCTACATATTTTGTGTCTTTTTGCGCGTGGAACGTTTCTGCTTTTTCCACGACAACAGCGGTATTGTACTCCGGAATACCTGCGTATTGCTCGTAGACACCTTTCGGGATCAAGACGTTTCCTTCCGGCCAATAGACCTGGATGTTGCCACGACGTGTCTGATCAAACTTCGCACGCCCATGGTAAACACCGAATTTGTTATAAGCAACGATCGCTTCCCCTTCGCGAATGGCTAACTCTTTTCCATCCGCTTCGTTTAAAAGGATATCAAAACGATCAGCATTGTTGTTAGGATCAGTATCCTTATAAATCATCGAGTTGAACTGCTTACCACGACGAGTCGTCACATAGAAGTGTCCTTCTGGTTTACGCAGCTCTGGTATTTCTATTGGAAGCAGGTTTCCTCTTCCATCTTCGGTTGGACAATTGCCACCTTCTAACAACCAGGCACCTCCCCACTGGAACACATCACCTTTTTCTTTTAAGTGTTGAATTCCATCATAAGATGGGTGAGCTAACGCAATTTCGTCACGGATTTGCTGGGTACTTTGAAAATCGATCAACTCTGACTTATAAGGTTTAACTCGTTTGGCAAGATCGACATAAATTTCCCATTCCGCCCGGGCTTCTTCAATACGGTGGCCTTTAATTTCAGGTGAAAAATAGACCATTCGTTCTGTGGAAGTAGACGTTCCGCCGCCTTCCTGCTCATAACGGGTGGCCGCTGGAAGAACAATGACTTCTTCTTTAGCATCCACTAACGTTGACGTGTTCAAAATAATATCTTGGTGAACGCGAATGTCGACGTTCTTTAAGCACTCTTCTACAAAATCAGGGTCTGGCATCGTTTCGAGGAAGTTGCCGCCTGACGTATAGAAGACTTTTAGTTTTCGTTGGTGATCTTCAGGAAGCACCGCATTCTCTAACGAAACACCGACGATATCCCCTTGCCACTCTGGAATGTCAAACTTCCAAAGCTTCTGTATTCGCGTACGGTTTTGCTCGTCAAAATCGCCACCAGGAAGAACGAACGGGTCCGCCCCCATTTCCCCAGACCCTTGCACGCCAGAGTGTCCTCGAATCGGCATCACACCACAATGCTCCCGACCAAGGAACCCGCGCATCATCGCGAGGTTGGCTACTTGAGAGATGTTGTCAGTTCCAAAACGGTGCTGCGTAAGACCCATCGACCAAACGAACACACCGCTTTTCGATTTAGCTAATAGTTGAGCAAACTCTAGCATCCTCGCTTTTGTAAGACCGGATGACTTTTCAAGTGTCTGCCAATCTTGTTTTTCCACATGAGCTTTGAGCTTTGTAAAGCCGTTAGTATGTTCATTAATAAAACTGTGATCGATTGCCGATCCAGGGTTTTCTTTTTCCATTTCAAACCAATGTTTCATGACTCCATTCATAAAGGCAATGTCGCCCCCAATGTTCACTTGGAAAACATCATCAGCCAGCTTTGTTCCAAACAATGCACTGTCTGGAATCGACGGAATCCAATATTCATCCATGGACGGCTCTCGATATGGGTTAATCATAATGATTTTCGTCCCTTTACGCTTTGCCGCATACATATATTTAGTGGATACGGGCTGGTTGTTCGAGGCTACAGATCCCCAGAAAACAAGAACGTCCGTACCGATCCAGTCCTGATAATTACAACTTGAAGCCCCTATACCTAATGAACGTTTAAGGGCCGTTTTACTCGGTGAATGACAAATACGGGACGCATTGTCGATGTTGTTTGTTCCGATAAAGCGAGCCGCTTTTGCCGCCGCATAGTACGATTCATTCGTAATACCGCGTGCCGTTAAGAAAAAGGAAAGCTGCTTTGGATCAATACTTTTCACTTTCCCTGCTACCCTGTCAAGTGCTTCGTCCCATGATATTCTCGTAAACTTCTTTTCACCTGGTTTGCGAGAAAGCGGGTAAGGAATTCGCCCTAATTGACGAAGCTCAGAGCTGTTCATTTTTTTCAGCTCATCGACGTCTTGAAACAGCACATCATCTTTGATCGCTGGCATTGTGTTTAACCGGAGCACGTTTAAGCGTGTCGTGCAAAGATGCGGACCGGATAACGTTTGGTCGTAAAGACCGGCAACCCCTAATGCACAGCCATCACACACACCTTGTGTTAAAATCCTCGACGCATACGGGAGATTGTCTTTGTTCTCCCAAACAACCTTCATCGTATCGCGAATATGCTTCGGTTTAACTTTACCAAGTCCAAAGGGAACCATGCTGACCCAATGTTTCGGATCTGGCGTCTTTGGAAGCTTCATTGGCCCTTGATGTTTTGTTTTCCCCATTTTCAATCACCCTTTTTAATATTTGTAGAACTTACATGGCTTCTACCTTAAATGTAAGCGCATTCAAACGACTCGCTAGCTGAATTCATTCAGCTACTTTTCACGTCCAGAACCAAACTTTTCCTCTAAGTTTTCATCAAAAATAAAGACAGACATGCCAAAGTCTTTTTCAATGTCGATATCTACAAACAAATCTACAAAATTTGCTCCTAGGTATTCCTCCATCTCAACCGGTCGATGGTTTCTATACATATCTTTGACCATTTCTGTACGAGCCGCTCTCAGCATTTGTTTACCCTCATCTGCATTTGCAATGAATTTTTCAACAGGAGATAAATTTCCTTCCATTTCAGAAATCGCCCAATTGCGGCAAAATGTTGTTTTAATTTGGCGTGGACCTTTTCCCATATGGCGTTTTCGAAAAGATCTCACAAGATTACTAAACTCTGCTTCGTATTTATTCATAGCCGCATCCTTCTATCTTTTTGAAATTTTCACCTCAATACTTAAAGAGGGTGGAAGTCGCACTTTGTAATACTTTAATTATAACATCTCAAGGTGTTACCTTGCTTGGGCAGTGACCTTTTTCTCTAGATTCATATGATCAGATTTTTCTTGTGCTGCGTTTTTCCTTTCTAACCTGCGAATATCGATGCGAATCACCATAGAAATGACAAACGCGACCACAAACATTCCTGCAAAGTAAACCAAGCTATTTGAGTAACTTCCTGTTGTGTCATACATCCAAGCGGTAAACAATGGGCCAACAAGACCTGCCGCGGCCCAAGCTGTAAGGATATATCCATGAATCGCTCCAAGCTGCTTAGTGCCGAAAAGGTCACCAATGTAAGCTGGAATCGAAGCAAATCCTCCACCATAGCACGTGTAGATGATCATGAGCATGATTTGGAACGGTACCGCAGCTGTTGTGAATGGCAACAGGACAAATAGAATAGCCTGAATTACGAAAAACGCTGTGTACGTATTTGGGCGACCAATATAGTCGGAAATAGAAGCCCATCCAAGTCGGCCAATCCCGTTAAAAATACCGAGAATCCCAACAAGTGCAGCAGCTTGTGTCGCTGTCAATCCAATGCTTTCTTGAGCTAACGGGCTAGTAGCAGATAAAATTGCAATGCCACACGTCACATTGATAAAGAGCATGACCCATAAATAATAGAAGCGAGGTGTTTTAATCGCTTCATTCGCTCTAAGTTGCGCCAAATCTTTTTTCACTTTTACTTTTCCGCTGTCCACTTTATCTTTAAACCCTTCAGGCATCCAGCCTTCTGGTGGTTTTTCAAGATATAAAGATGAGCAAAGCATGACAATAAAATAAGCCCCGCCTAAAATGAAGAAGGTATTCGCAATACCGACAGATGAAATTAACGCATCCATAATCGGACTACTAATTGCTGCAGCAAAACCAAAGCCCATGATGGCTAGTCCAGTCGCAAGCCCCCGGCGGTCGGGAAACCATTTTACCAGTGTAGAAACAGGGGCGATATAACCAACACCTAGACCAATTCCTGCAAGTACGCCAAAGGAAAGATAAAGTAAAATAAGTGATTCCATATTTACCGCAAATCCTGAAATAAATACACCGATACCAAAACAAAAAGCAGCAAGAATCCCTGCTTTTTTCGGGCCATACTTTTCTACAAAATGGCCTAAGAATGCAGCAGAAAGTCCTAAAAATAAGATGGCGATACTAAACGTCATTTGAACCTGACTCGAAGACCAGCCAAACTGCTCCATCAGTGGAGTAGTAAAAACACTCCACGCATAGACCGCCCCTATTGAAATATGAATTCCTACTGCCGATAGCGCAATGAGCCATCGATTTTTGATTTTCTTTTCTGTCTGCAACTTCCATTCCTCCTCTAATTATCGACCTTTTAAAAGACACAATCCAACACCTGCGTGGGGTCCAGCATAGTGTTGAACGCCTTTTAATAAAAAAGCGTAAGTATTTAAGAAGTTTTGTAACTCTATTGTTTTAACTAAGCTGTCTCTCCCTCTCACATTTACTCTTCGACGCCTATCTGTTGAACAACTCGAAGCTTTTGTCATGATCGTCGTTGCTGGATCAAGCTATTGAGAATAAGAAAAGCGCAAGCGCCTTGGCGTCGTACGACATAGGAAACTTAACTTATCGCCAAAAAAGGCGAAAGTCATTAGTTGACCTTGTACTTTCATCAAAAAAAAATTTTATACAGAAAGTGACCTCGCATGCTCTAGACATTGAAGCGTAGATTTTTATACTTTCTTAGCTCTAAACAAAAAACCACCGCCCATCCAAAGAGACCTAAAATAGGCCTTCAAAGAATGTGACGGTGGTTGATCCAACAGGAGCGCTATTGACTGACCACAATCAACATCATGTCTAACACAAATGCTCACCTGGCCGAAAACAGGGCCGCTGCCTCGCACCAAACGAACAATCTGTCACAAAATGTTCAAAATATATAGTAAATAGAGTAAACCATTCCAACACTTTCGTCAAGAGCTAACCACCCCAAAACTACCCGTACAGGGACAGTCCCCGCACAATTTTGTGTAAAATTGTTTCAGTAATTAAGACACACCCAACAGTTGGATACTCCTGTCATTTTAATATCCTACTTTTCAACCCCGATTAACATCTCGCTTTTTATTCTTCTCTGGAAACAAGATATAAAGCCATGAGACAACGGTATCGATGACGAAAATTAATCCCCAAATGAGTGTAACTTGGTTAATTGCCGGCTCACTAAACAACCCATAGCTCTCAGGGTCCTCCATCCAATTTTCTATCCCTTCTTGACTCAATACATCAGTCAACATGATGGATTCACTTGGAAATAAGAGAAAAAAGATTATGTGAACGAACGTAAATAGCCCAACGTGCATGACCCACTCCCTTGCAGCGTTTTTTGACTGACCTGCTCCGTAACTTCTCTCTTCATGCTCCCGATGTTCTTTTTCATGAACGAGTTTTTTATTCGTCCATCTATCGATTTGCATCCGAATCCATAAATCAAGCCTTTTGAAATCGCTACGTCCAAAAGTAAGGGCATAAAGGATGAAAATAAAAATAACAATTTGAAACACAGAAAGCTCTCCAGTTTCACGATAAACTAGGAAAGCAATCACACTGTCGAACACATTTAAAAGAATAAAAACCGCAACACTCCATTTACTAAGGGCCGGTCTTACAATAATGTAACGAAAGACTACAAAAGCAACAACACACACAATGGCCAGAATCTCAGTTGCAATGAAGAGTTCCCAATACAATTCCATTAAAAGTGGCATAGGCACGTTCCTCCAAAAAAGGTTTTGTTCAGTTAATCTAGAAATACTCTTTGAGTATATCCCCTCACGTAGCGTGAGGAGCAACTAATTTAGGTGGGGTATTATGTTAAAAGTAAGCGAAGTCGCTAAAAAAACCGCTATTTCCGTGCGAACTCTTCATTATTACGAAGAAATTGGCCTCTTAATCCCAAGTGATAAAAATGATTATGGGCATCGCATGTATAACGAAGATAACCTTTTTACATTACAGCAAATCATAATATGGCGAGATCTAGGCTTTTCCCTAAAACAAATTAAAACGCTCATTCATCATACGAAGCCAGTAGAGGCCATTGAAAAACAGGTCGAACAATTAAAAGAAGAACAAATGAAACTCGCCCATCGTCAAAAGCAATTGATCGGCTTAAAGCATTTAATAGAAATCGAAAACAAGCTCGACTGGGAAATTCTCCTTTCCATGATTAAGCGGGATGAAGTTGCAGAGGAAAACCGAAAGCAGTACGTGGAGATGTTGAAAGAACTACCTAAGCTTGAAGATGAAAATGCAGATACTCGAGAATGGCTGACCATTCTGGCATCATTTAAAAGGCACCAAGAAAAAAATACCCCTTTTGACGATCAAGAATTGAAAAAACTATGTATTCAGGTTGAGAAAAAGGCCGAGCAAATGTTTCAGGGTGAAGAAGCCATGCAAAATGAATTTTGGGAAATTAGACGCTCCGAAACGAAATCCGCCAATCTTCGGCTTTACCCCATCCACAAAGACGTCATCGACTATATTGAAGCAGCTATGAACTACCATGCTCTCAACCCGTCCAAGAATTAATGGAAAGACATTAATGGACCCAATGTAAAAGCACAAGAAGGTTCCCTCATCATATGGCTAAAAAGGAGCTACAAAGATAAAAACTATCCCATTTTTTACTTTACCATGATAACTCTCAAAAACGTCCTCAAGTTAGCGCCGGTACAACCTTCTGTAAAATGTCGATTCAGTTCGAATAATTTCTGAATCAGACTCGCTTCCCCTTTCATATAGTGAACAATGTGCTAACAGATGGAAGGAGAAGATTATGAAGAAACGACTATTATTACTCCCTTGCCTTTTGCTCTTTGTCTTCGCTGCTGGTTGTGTCGAACAAGAAGATGCGGACCAACCTGGTACAACAGACAGTACAGAACCAGCCATTGAAAATAATGAAAACTCAACTGAAGAACAAGACCAGGATGAAAAAGAAAACATAGAAGGTGAAGCGACCGAAACCGAAGAAAATACCCAAGATTCAAACAACCAAGAAAAAACGGCTGAAGATCTTGAAAAAAGCAAAAATAAAAACGGCACAGAACAAGACTTTGACCTCCCAGCCGAAGAGGTTGCCTTCAACTACTATACACTTTTGCAAAACGAAGAGTTCGAGGAGGCCATTCACCTTGTATCCCCCGATTACCTTTATTATTTAGGAATTACTGAGCGCGATTTCATAAACATTTTTCGAGATCGTCAAACTTTACAAAACTGGTCTATCGAAGAGCTGGACATTCGTTCAGTCGATGAGCTTACAATCGACGTTAGTATCCCTCAAGCACTGGAGCCTATGGTGACTTCTCGTGAAAATTACCTGGTCATTGTAGACCTGAAAATAAACACCCACGATGAAGTCACAGGAGGCGTCGATGATGTCCTCGTCTCGACCGATGAAAACGGTGATTGGAAAATATTCGGTATCTTCTCGTACTAAAAGTAAGCAGACTAAAAGAAGACAAAAAAGCTTTTGAAGTCCAAGGAAACGCGGTTTGGAGAAAAAACATCATTCTATTCAATCGAGTTCGATAGCTTTTAATTCGTAATATTTGATAAGAAAAACGGCGTGGCGGTTTTTTATAAAAGATTGTTGCTCATTGAAAAAGCATTCCAAATCGAAAACAGCCTTTTAAAAATTCCGCCTTCCGCTAAAGGGTTTCATGAGTCTTTTTTGTTGTATTAATGTTCTTCCCTACAAATTTATGAAATCACCTAACAAATCACATTCTTTTACACATAGGGGAAATAAATATTCTCAGCTTGTGATTTTCCTGGAATTTGGTTTGTGAATTTGTGAAAGAAAGGCATATGGATATTTGTATTAAAATGGGTGTAGAGAAAATACTATCATGGTTGTTTTTCTTGAGACGAGCGGCGTAGGGAGCTGTCCTCTAATAGCTTTCAAAAACAAGCCTATTATGTTGTAACTATTCAACAAGTGCCACCACGCCCCGATACTACACCTTTTGAATAAACACAACTTTCAAGTAATCACCGTCTGGAAACTGCGGTGCTACAGCAAAATCCGCTGGCAATGAGTGCTCCTCAAGCAGCTTATATTTCTCTCCTGATTCTTTAAATGCAGCGTCAATAAAATGTTTAAACTTCTTCCTGGACACCTTTGCTGCATTCGTTGAAGCTACAATGACTCCCTTCTTTTCCGTGATTGCAATCGTTTGTTTCAAAAGGTCCTTATAGTCCTTTTCCGCACTAAACGTTTTCTTTTTTGAACGGGCAAAGCTAGGCGGATCGAGAATCACCACATCAAATGTGAAACCTTTTTTAACTGAAAATTTGTAGTAATCGAAAACGTCCTGAACGATAATGTCATGTGCTTCATAATCGAGACCGTTCACACTGAACTGCTCGATCGTTTTTTCATAGCTTCGATTTGCAAGGTCAACACTCGTTGTTTTCTCAGCTCCACCTATCGCAGCAAAGATTGAAAATGCACCGGTATACGAAAACGTATTTAATACTCGCTTTCCGTTTGCATATTTGTCGCGGATTGAGCGTCGTACCTCGCGTTGATCAAGGAAAACCCCGACCATTGCCCCATCGTTCAAATAAACGGCAAAATTCACACCATTTTCTTTAACGAGTATTGGGAAATCCCCACGCTCACCTGCCACAAAGTCGTCATCATCAATGTATTTTCCACCTGTATTGAAACGTTTTTTTTCATAAATACCTTTAAAAGCAGTTACTTTTTTTAGCGCAGCTACAACTTGTTCCTTAAACGTATAGATGCCTTCGCTGTACCAATTTAGAAGGAAATAGCCATCGAAGTAATCTATCGTCAAGCCCCCAATGCCATCGCCTTCCCCATTTAAAACACGAAAAGCGGTTGTATTCACGTCTTCAAAGAAGGCCGAACGCTTTGTTAACGCTTTTGAGATCCTATGCTCAAAAAACCTTTGGTTAATTTGTTCATTTGGCTTTTGAGTTAACACCCAGCCAAAGCCTTTGTTTTGCCTCCCATAATAACCGCGACCCAAGAAATCTCCCTTTTCGTCCTCAAGGTATAGTAGCGACCCTTCTTCTTTTAACTTATCCAGATTTCCGATCGCCTCTTTTAAAATTAACGGCGAACCTGATTTAAATGTATTTGCAAAACGTTGTTTAATTTTTAAGCGAATTTCAGTCATTTTTGAATCATCCTCTTTCCCTTAACACTAACTTTCAAGCCATCCATAGCTTAATCATATTCTTTCACGAAATGATTGAGAAAACAAACCGAAGTCTGTTTCTCAATTTAAATTGTTTGGCTCTAAAATAACTCATTTTGCATTCCCTTAAAGAGAATCTTTTAAAAAAGTCAGGGAAAAATCACTGTCGAATTTATCCGTTGGCCTACAAAGGGAGTACTATTTTCTGTCTCTTCCTCTACTAGTGCAGCCTTGAACTTCTCGGCTCTTTTTGTCCTCCTTTTGAACACACACTTAAATGAAAGACCCATTTACTTTTTAGATAACTATTGACAATGATAATCCTTCTCAATTAATATATAGTGAGAATGATAATCATTTACATGGAAGGGGTATTCGTGTACACGTATGGAAACGTTATAGTTTTATCTTGTCGGAGGAAATTATGAAACTCAGATATTTAATTATTTTGCTTGTTGTTTTCTCAAGCACTTCTCTTTTCATCGGTGTCACAGAGTTATCACCGTCGCAACTGTTCAATATGACCGAGCATCAAGCACATATTTTCTGGACTAGTAGAGTCCCACGTCTTGTAAGCATCATCATTGCCGGTGTAAGTATGAGTATTTGTGGCCTCATTATGCAGCAGCTGACAAGAAACAAGTTTGTTTCTCCCACTACGGCTGGAACGATGGATTCTGCCAGGCTAGGGATTCTCGTATCTTTAATGTTGTTCTCCACTGCCAGTCCATTTACAAGAATGTTTATTGCCTTTGCATTTGCTTTAGCCGGAACCTTTGTATTTATGAAAATACTAGAAAAGATTAAATTTAAAAACGCGATTTTTATACCACTTGTGGGCCTTATGTTTGGGAATATCATCGGTTCGATTACGACGTTCTTTGCCTTTCAAAATGACCTGATTCAAAATATGTCAGCGTGGCTGCAAGGTAACTTTGCGACTATGATGACAGGTCGTTATGAATTGCTTTATATTAGCGTTCCACTCGTATTCCTTGCCTACATATTTGCAAATAAATTCACTGTAGCGGGGATGGGAGAAGATTTCGCAAAAAACTTAGGCCTCAATTATCGACAGGTCGTCAACATTGGCTTGGTGATTGTAGCCCTCATAACATCGACCGTCATATTAACGGTCGGGATGATTCCTTTCCTCGGACTCGTAATTCCGAATATCGTGACGATTTATCGAGGCGATAACATCCGTAAAAATTTGCCTCATACCGCTATATTAGGTGCTGTTTTTGTTCTTTTTTGTGACATATTAGGACGAATCGTCATTTATCCATATGAAGTTCCAATCGGACTAACCGTAGGAGTTATCGGAAGTGGTATTTTTCTTTACTTGCTATTAAGGAGAAAATCATATGGGTTATAAAGAGATAGTCAAAAAATCCGCGAAAGATCGTAGTCACTCTCACGACACAACCACTTATAAAAGGAAAATGACGATACTCACCATCCTAGCCGTAACCGTTACCGCGATTTTTATGGTAATTCAAGCCAACGGGAACTGGGAATACATTTTGCCAAGAAGAGGGACCAAGGTTTTAGCGATTGTTATCACAGGTGGGGCGATTGCTCTCTCTACTGTCGTTTTCCAAACGATCACAAACAACCGAATCCTAACTCCTAGTATTATCGGACTCGATTCATTGTACATGTTAATTCAGACGTTCATTATTTTTTCCTATGGGTCCATGAGTGTCGCGATGATCAACCCTAATGTGAACTTTTTAATTTCTGTCGGATTTATGGTTTTATTTGCCGCATTGTTTTACAAAGTGTTACTTAGCGGTGAGGATAACAACATTTATTTTCTCTTACTGATCGGTTTAGTTTTAGGCACACTCTTTTCAAACTTATCGACATTTATGCAGGTGCTTATCGATCCAAATGAATTCATGTCAATTCAAAACCGGATGTTTGCTAGCTTTAACAACGTAAATACCGACCTTCTCACCATTTCGATCGTGGCCATCATTTTGATCACACTTTATTTTTATCGGTTTTTGAAATATTTAGATGTCATAGCTCTCGGAAAAGAGCATGCAATCAACCTCGGTGTCCCTTATCATTACGTAGTTAAAAGACTGCTATTTATTATTGCGATCCTTGTATCCATCGCCACGGCATTGGTAGGTCCGATAACTTTCCTAGGGTTACTCGTTGCCAATGTAACCTATGAATTTATGAAAACATACCGGCACCACCAATTGATTCTCGCATCAATTCTTATTAGTATTATCGCACTCGTTGGAGGTCAATTAATCGTGGAAAGAGTCTTCACTTTCACGACCACATTAAGTGTCATTGTCAATTTTATTGGCGGCGTTTACTTTTTATATCTTTTATTAAGGGAGCGATAAGCATGGTAGAAGTAATGAACATCTCGAAACATTATGGAAATAAAAGCGTTGTCGATGACATTTCCGTAAACATACAAAAAGGAAAAATTACCGCTTTTATCGGTCCAAACGGGGCTGGAAAAAGTACACTCCTGTCGATGATCAGCCGGCTCATAACAAGAGATTCAGGTGAGGTATACATCGATAAAAAAGAGATTAACCAACGTAAAAGTGGTGAATTAGCGAAACAAATTTCGATTCTAAAACAAACGAACCATACGAATCTCAGGTTAACGATACGTGAACTCGTTTCCTTTGGACGGTTCCCTTATTCTAAAGGAAACCTGACAAAAGAGGATTGGGAGCACGTAGATAATGCGATCCGCTACTTAGAACTTGAGGACATACAAGATCAGTTCCTCGACCAGCTCAGCGGTGGCCAACGACAACGTGCCTATATTGCCATGGTTGTCGCTCAGGACACCGAATACGTGTTACTCGACGAACCTCTCAACAACCTGGATATGAAGCATTCTGTTCAAATTATGAAGGTGCTTCAACGGATGGTTAAAGAACTCGGCAAGACGATTATTATTGTCATCCATGACATTAACTTTGCCTCTTGTTACTCGGATTATATTGTCGCTTTAAAAGATGGCAGAGTCGTTAAAGAAGGCGCAAGAGATGAAATCATTAAAAATGGCGTGCTTAAAGAAATTTATGATTTGGACATTGAAGTGAAAGACATTAACTGTAACCGCATTTGCGTTTATTTTACTTAACGAATAAACAAGTTAGAAAACAATACATTTTGAGGTGACGATAATGAAAAAAACGATGAGTTTATTTTTATCCATGACACTACTTGTGATTTTTGCGGTCGCGTGTGGTACGGAAGATGAAACCTCCGCTGTTGAGAACGATGATACAACTGTAGCAGAAAACGAAGATGAAAATTCAGAGGAAGAAGAGTCGTCTGAAATCGTTGTAGAACATGAACTTGGTGAAACAACTGTCCCTAAAAACCCCGAAAATGTTGTAGTCTTTGACTATGGCACACTCGACACGTTAAGAGAGTTAGATGCAGACATCGCCGCTGTACCACAAGGAAATATACCAGATTACTTATCTGAGTTCGAGGATGGTACCTTTGAAAATGCCGGGACGTTATTTGAACCGGACTTTGAAACAATCTTTGACATTCAGCCTGAATTAATTATTATCTCTGGTCGTTCCTCTGATGCTTATGACGAGTTGAGTGACATTGCCCCAACAATTTATATGGGTGTAGATAATACTAATTACATGGAATCATTCGAGCAAAACGCGACAATTTTAGGTGAAATATTCGAAAAAGAAGATGTTGTTGAAGATGCCCTAGTGTCTATCGATGAGTCCATTAACGAACTATATGAAACAGCATCAACCAATGATAAAAACGGGTTAATTATTTTAGCCAACGATGGAAGTGTGAGTGCTTACGGACCAGGGTCCAGATTTGGAATTCTTCATGACGACTTTGGTGTACAGCCTGCTGACGAAAATATCGAAGCATCAACACACGGACAAAACATCTCTTTTGAATACATTGTCGAAACGAACCCAGATTATCTTTTTGTCATTGACCGAGACTCAGCTGTTAGCGAAGGAGAAGAGTCCTCTAGTCAAGCGATTGTTGAAAATGATCTCGTTATGAATACAACAGCCTATGAAGAAGATAATATTATCTACCTTGACCCTGCCTATTGGTACCTAGCAGGGGGCGGATTAACGTCTGTTTCTGAAATGGTTCGTGAAATTCAAGAAGGCTTAAAATAATCGCAACGACTAAAGAAGCAAAAACAATTCTACACAAACTCTAAATTATTCTACAAGAAAACAGTTTACTTCTACACAAAGCTTAACCTATTCTACACAAAAACTCATTAATTCTATATACAACACTCAAAAAGAGGATGGGACAAAACCTAGCTAAAAAGAATGGCCCTCACCGTTGGTGAGAGCCATTTCTTTTTATTTGATGTAACCTTGAAGAATTATATCTTCTGAGAGGTCGTTCAGGAGCTAGACACCGAAATGTAGATCTTTATACTTAACTCTATATAAATTCTTACCCTTTAAAAAAATCCCCTTGCTATTACGAATAGCAAGGGGATTTAATCGTATACCAAAGGCTGCTCTGAACAACTTACACCGTCGTCGTTTCAGCTACCTGTTTTTTCTCTTTATACTTATATTTAAAGATCATCGTTTGAACTATCAAGAGAAACCCACTGACAGACCAGTACAATGGCAAGGCTGCAGCAACGTTAAATGAGAACACAGCCATAATAATCGGTGTGAAATAGCCGAGCATCGCCATTTGCTTTTGCTGTTGGTCATCCATGCCTGAAAGAGATACTCTAAACTGAATCAGATATACTGCACCGGCAATGAATGGTAAAATCATGTCAGTTTGTCCAAGGTTAAACCAGAGAAAGCTGTGCTGGGCAATTTCCGGTGTACGCATAATTGCATAGTAAAAGCCGATCATGATCGGAAATTGAATGAGCATCGGTAAACAGCCCATTGATGTAATTGGATTAAAGTTATGCTCTCTATATAGTGCCAGCATTTCTTGTTGTAGTTTTTGCTGATTTTCAGGATTCTTTTTATCTTTGTACTTCTCTTTGATTTCTTCCATCGCTGGCTTGATTTCATTCATTTTTGCCCTAGTCGTTTGTTGTGTTTTATATTGTTTCATCATAAGCGGCATAAGAGCGAGTCGAATGAGAAATGTCACAAACACAAGAGATAACCCGTAATTGCCTGCAAACATTGCAGCAAAAAACTTAATCAAAAATGAAAACGGCCAGACGACATAATGGTTAAAGAAGCCCGTCGTATCCGCATCAATCGGCTCAGTTGAAGCTCCACAACCTCCCAGAAGTAACAATAATCCAAAAGCAATGAAAATAAGCTTATATTTATTTACGTACGTGAACACAGATGTTTTTCCCATATTAATCCTCCTCGTTTCATTTCAATCATTTCCAACGAGAAGGAAAAATAATCCGCATCATCCTCAGGTGCTTCTTTTCTTTTCACGATTCTTGTAATCCAGTTTTGTCGCTCTTCACTTTTTTCAATCAGTTCAGTATCAGGAACTTGTTCCAGGTGGAGCGAATGGATTTCCCGATTCGCCATATAGCGATTACGAACCACACATTCATTCGACATAAAATTTATCATTTGTGAACCTGCAATCGTCACATACAAACTAATTGAAAGTATGAGTGGGACAAGATCATGATAATGCTCGAAAAACATCTGTATTCACCTCCTTTTTTCTACGTTTACAATACCTTTATCATCGTTGATTTGAAATCAAAAGTCAAAGGCAGGTTTTGGTATGCTACCTACTTCTTCTCAAAGGGAATTCAGCCATCCGTAGGTTCCTCTCCCTTTTTTTCAAGTCATTTTATGCGAGGTTTAGATCGCTTTTTTGCCGAGCGTGACCCTGGCTTTCTACTTTTCACTGCGTTACCTTGCTTTTTCCACGGCTTCTTTTGATTCCGATCAATCCTCGTGCTTTTCTTTTTTATACGATTGTAACCGCTGGCAGGTTTCTCCTCTTCACGACGGCTGTCCTGTTTGACGTTGTATTCAACTCTATCAATGGCAAACCCTATGCCTTTTTCGATCATATCCAAATGCATTCGATCCTTAGGCGCTACAAGGGTCACAGCCAGGCCATCTTTCCCTGCGCGTCCTGTACGGCCAATTCGATGGACGTAACTTTCTACATCATGTGGAATGTCGTAATTATAAACGTGTGTAACTCCTTCTACATCAAGACCTCTCGCCGCAACATCAGTGGCCACTAGATACTGAATTTTCATCTCACGAAATCGTTTCATGACTTTTTCCCGCTTTGCCTGAGATAGATCGCCATGAAGCTCATCAGAACTGTAACCATGATCTTGCAGTGCTTCATTTAGCGTGGAAGCTCTTCGTTTTGTCCGACAAAACAGAATGGCTAAAAACGGCTGATGCTCGTCCAACATCGCACGAAGCGTCGCCTGCTTAGCGCGATCTGTCGTTTCAACCACGATTTGCCTAATTTCCCGAACGGTAATTTCTGAAGCGGCTACTTTAATATGCTCCGCTTTTGCCATATACCTTTTTGTTAAATCGCGAATTTCTTTTGGCATCGTTGCAGAAAACAGCATCATCTGTCGGTTTGCCGGTGTTTTTTGGATAATATCTTCTACTTCGTTTAAGAAACCCATGTGAAGCATTTGATCAGCTTCATCAAGGACGAGCATAGATACGCGATCGAGTCGAATCGTTCCTCTTCGTAAGTGGTCTAGAAGTCTTCCTGGTGTTGCTACCACTAGGTGAGCCCCTCTTTTTAGTTTATGAAGCTGTTTCTCAATATCTTGCCCCCCATACACCGCTAATGTTTGCAAGTCGTTTTGGTGTTTAGTAAGCTTATTCACTTCTTTTGATATTTGCAGCGCTAATTCCCTTGTGGGTGCTAATACAAGCCCTTGAATATCAGACGAAGTTACCTCAATCTTTTCAAGGATTGGTAATAAAAATGCCAATGTTTTTCCCGTACCGGTTTGAGATTGAGCTACCACATTACTTCCTTTTAGCAATATTGGAATCGACCGTTCTTGAATCTCCGTTGCTTTTGTTATCCCGAGGTCATTTAATACGTCGTTTAAATCTGATTTTATACCTAGATGTTCAAATCCCTTCAAGCTATTAACCCCCTGTTTTCGCGTAAAAAAACCAGAAAACATACACGATTTCTGGTTTTAACAGTCTTACGATTTATTATTTGTTCATTTTCATTTCTTCAATCACTTGATCTAATTGAGCATGGTCATAAGGAGAACCGTCAATGTGATTCCAGAGCAAATTACCCTTCTCATCAAATAACCATGTGCCGCCTTGAATGTACACGTCCTGTGTTTTCATTGAGTGCATAACAACTTTTTTCTTTTTCTCTTCTTTCGGAATAAAATTTTTCACTTTTCCGGTTAAAAACCCAAAGGCAGCTATACCTAACACCTTCAGCTTCGGCGGTGTCTGGTGACCCAAGCCTTGATAAGCTTGCCTTGACGGATCTCCGTATATCGGAAACGGATACGGTCCGAAAGCATCTACAAACTGCTTCACAAATGTTGCTTTTGATGGAGCAACGACGACAATTTTATAGTCTTGCCTCTCAATTTCAACAACACGCTTACGCAACTGCGTAAGATAACCTCGACAAACCGGTCAACCGAGATGACGTACAAACACCACCATTGCCTTTTGTCCGCTTATTTCATGTGCGATCGTCGTATCGTGGCCTTCCCCTTGGACTGTATAGTCGAGTTTCATCTTACGTTCACCTCACATATCGAATCTTTATCGCTACCGATAGTATAACAGGTTTTGTTGTAAGTTTCCGTCATTCTCGTTTTCATGGTAAGATAACACTTACTATTAGTAACACTGAAGGAGACGTTTATGAACGGGCAAAACCGCAAAAACATTCAACCTGGAACGCACGTCCAAATCGTTCTAAAAAAAGACCAACGCACAGGAGAACTGACACGCGGTGTTGTGAAAGACTTGTTAACTAAGTCTTCCTCCCACCCGCATGGCATTAAAGTGCGCCTGCAAGATGGTCAAGTTGGACGAGTGAAAGAAATCTTAGAAGACGAAGAGGTGTAACTGCCTTGTCGTCTTTTTTTCTGTTTTCTTAATTTGAGTTAATGTTTTTTTCCTCGAGAGTTAAGAAAGTATAGAAATCTACGTTTCTGCACCTAGCTTCGGGCGCCTTGCGCTTTTCTTGGCTTCGATACAAACTCATTCCCCTCAATCCAAAATCGCCACGGATAGTCACGAGCTTCCCCTGTATTCTCAATACCAATTCGCGGACCCGCGACAACGTGCTCGTTCGATACCTCTCTTTCTCCGTGTGCAATGTATAATGGCGGCTCATCAAATCGTAATCCATAGTCACCTTTCGTAATTCCAAGGGCTTTAGTTAATTTTCCTGGACCACTGGTAAGTTCGTGGCGTTTTCGGTCTCCCCGACGCTGAAACATTAAGGCTTCACCTTCTAATGGTTCTACTGCTCGAATGAGAACCGCTTGCGGCACTCCGATCTCACCACAGACAACATTGACTAAACAGTGGGTATGCATGACATACGTATAAACAAATCCAGCAGGCCCAAACATGACTTCCGTTCTTTTCGTTCGTCTGCCACCAAAACTATGAGCAGCACGGTCTTCAGGCCCTTTGTATGCTTCCGTTTCCACGATTATTCCTGATGCTCGCCCTTTTGGCGACTCCTTTACCAAAACCTTACCGAGAAGGTTCCGGGCTACATCTAAAGTCGGTTTTTTATAAAATTCAGCACCTAGAGGCTTATGATCCATTCTGCTTCTCTCCTTTAGCTTGTCGATCATTGATAATATTTTGCAGATGTTACGTGAAAAAGATGTATTTGACACTTCCGAAGTTGAAGTTGCTCCAATTGGAGTCAACGGAGCACTATGTGCATTTTTGAACCAAGGTATCAAAGAGTTGAGCAACGTCTATTTCTCATCGATTACTCGAGACCGGCAATTGCATCTTTCGCCCAAAAATGAAAACACAGAAGGAATACCAGAGCCAAGGTGACGAGGTCTTTAAAATCCTCGGCATCTCCGCCCTTTTGGTCTCCTTTTTGAAACGCACATTTAATTACTATTTTCAAATATTTTTTATTTCCCTTCTAAATCCTTGTAAAAACAAGGATGTAAACGTTATATTAAGTATTTTTTTATTGGGAATGTTCAGAATTATTGCGTTTTTACTATTGACCTATTATTTCAATGATTGTATGATTAGCGACAACATTAAAAAACAAACGTGGTTATCACCTTTGTCATGGGCTTTGCCTTCTGTTACATATCGAGTAAACAAGGTCATTTTGTACAATTTGATTTTGTCGTTTTAAAGCGTTCAATTATTAAAGAAAGGAGTGGTTTACGTGAGCAGTCAATGGATCTTTCTTAGCGGTCAATTTGTAAAAAAAGAAGAAGCAGTCGTATCGGTTTATGATCACGGGTTTTTGTATGGCGATGGGGTGTTCGAAGGGATTCGCGTCTACAACGGAAATATCTTTAAACTAGATGAACACTTGAACCGGCTTTACGATTCTGCACAGTCAATCATGATGACTGTCCCTTACACGAAGGAGGAAATGTCAGCGATTATTGTAGAATCAGTACAAAAAAACAGACTAGACAGCGCGTATATTCGAGTTGTCGTCTCCCGCGGACCTGGTAATCTTGGCCTTGATCCTACGTTCTGCTCAGAACCACGAGTCGTTGTCATAGTTGAAGAACTCAACATGTTCCCAAAGGAATTATACGAGCGCGGACTTCGTGTAGGATCAGTTGCCAGTCGTAGAAACCGCCCGGATGTGCTGAGTCCTCAAGTAAAATCTCTTAACTATTTAAATAATATTTTAGTAAAGCTTGAAGCTAATCAAGCTGGGGTTGATGAAGCACTCATGCTCAACGACCAAGGATACGTCACAGAAGGTTCAGCAGATAACATCTTCATTGTGAAGAATGACACAATTTATACCCCTCCCATTTACCTCGGGGCTTTGGAAGGTATCACAAGAAATGCCATTATCGACCTAGCCAACCAACATGGGTACAAGCTTAAGGAAACACCTTTCACCCGGCATGACGTTTACGTAGCAGATGAGGTCTTTTTAACAGGAACAGCGATAGAAGTAATTGCCGTTGTTGATGTGGATGGTCGAAAAATTTCTGATGGCAAGCCGGGAAAAGTAACCCAGCACCTGTTATCTGTCTTTAGAAACCTTGTAACTACAGACGGTGTTTCTTGCTATCCAGAAGTCACAAAACAACAATCACGCGTAGGATAAGTTCTGGCGTTTCTTGTAGGAGGGAAAATCATTATGGTAACATTTCTAGTCTCCATTACACTACTGATCATTGGTTATATGGTCTATTCAAAAGTAGTAGAACGAGTTTTTGGCATCAACGATCAAAATAAAACACCCGCCTATAAAAAAAGTGACGGAATGGACTATGTTCCGATGAGCTGGTGGAAAGGAAGTTTAATTCAGCTTCTTAACATCGCAGGGCTAGGACCTATTTTTGGGGCCATTATGGGTGCCCTCTATGGTCCAATCGCATTCATTTGGATTGTTGTTGGCTGTCTTTTTGCCGGGGCGGTTCACGATTATTTTTCAGGGATGCTTTCCCTCCGTCATAACGGGGAGCAATATCCTACGATCGTCGGTAGGTATCTCGGAAAGTCTGTGAGAGTCTTCATCCACATTGTCTCTATCGTGTTAATGATCTTAGTTGCTGCAGCGTTCACAGCTGGCCCTGCTCAACTCATCGCTGAGCTTACACCTTTAAGTTTTATCGTCGCTCTTGGTGTCATTTTTGCATATTTTTTAGTCGCTGCAATTTTACCTGTAAACAAAGTGATCGGAAAAATCTACCCTGTTTTTGGGGCGATTTTAATCTTCATGGCTCTCTCAATTGCTGGAGCACTGATATTTACCAACCAACCGATTCCGAATATAACGATGTCCAACCTTCATCCAGAATCTTTGCCTTTATGGCCGCTCTTAATGGTTACTGTCTCTTGTGGAGCGATCTCAGGGTTTCATAGTACTCAAAGCCCAATTATTGCCCGGACAATTAAAAAAGAGTCAGATGGTAGAAAAGTATTTTACGGAGCAATGGTTGCAGAAGGTATCATTGCCCTCATTTGGGCCGCTGCTGGAATGACATTCTTTGGCGGAACGAACGGATTACAAGGAGCCCTTGCTGCAGGAGGGCCTGCCGGTGTTGTGAATGAAATCTCTACTTCTCTACTAGGAACTATTGGCGGTATTCTTGCGATTTTAGGCGTTATCATTTTGCCTATTACTACTGGAGACACGGCGTTACGTTCTTCCCGGATGATGCTAACTGAGTTTCTCAGTAAAGCTTTCACCAATCTCGATGGGAAAAAGAAAATTATTTTTGCTACTATTCCTGTCACAGTTCCTGCGATCTTCCTTGCAACGATCGATTACACATTTTTGTGGCGTTACGTAGGCTGGACAAACCAGGTTGTTGCCACGGTAATGCTCTGGACAGGTGCGATGTATTTACTTAAACACAAGAAGCTTCATTGGATCTGTAGTGTCCCCGCTATTTTCATGACTAGCGTAGTATGCACGTACATTTTTTATGCTCCAGAAGGATTTAATTTAGGTTTTCAGTCATCAATTATCATCGGTCTCACTTTAACTATAGCTGTTGGTATTTGGTATACTCGCCAAATCCTCGCTCACCTAAAAACAATAGAGAAAGAAGAAGTCTCCAAAATTGCCTCTTAATAGAAAAACTGCCTCAACTTAAAGTTGAGGCAGTTTTTCTATTATTTCTCGGGCAATAATTGTTAGAACATGTCGAATAGAGTAGCTTTAAACTCCCACCGATCAAACCCACAATTGAAACATGAAAGTATGCATATTAAAACCACCCTAAAAGCCAACACTTTTAGAGTGGTTTCTCGTTTTTAGCGATTCATCCGCTCTAAAAACCCACCGAGTAAATCATCAACATCTTCATCTTCTGGTTCCTCTTCTTTTTCAACGTCTTCTTCTGACGCAGCTGCCTGCTCACTTCGGACTTGAGCCCAATCAAAGTTATCTAAGTCACGTTCAAATGACGTCTCATCATGCCTGTCGTAACCTTCATCTGACTGTTTAGTTTCATCGCCTGGTGAAGGTTCAGGTTCAAACCTACTGGAAGCAGCCAGCTCATCCTCTTGTAAATACAGTGCCTCATCAATATCTAACGAGTTGCTGTTCAATGAAGCCAAAACGGAAGTCGCACGAACAGGATCAGCTAGGAGCTGATAAATAATGTTACCAATCAGCGCCTCCGAATGAGCATGCTTCAGCCAGTTTCGCTGTTCTTTATTGAGCTGCTTCGGAAGAGGAACTGTAACCGTCTCTCGTTCCTTTTGAATAGACTGACTAACTCCATCCAGCGTATACTCGGCAATTTTACTGGAAAAGTTTCGTTTCTCTGTCTCTTTTAAGTCCTGTAATTGTTTTATGAGATGCTCAGGTGTATCCGAAGGGAGACGAAATGTGATCGCCTGCCCTCTTTGAATGCCGCCTGTCCCCTTTTTATTCATGGAATCACCTGGTTAGTTTTTTACTGCTTTCTTCTCTGCTTCTTTCTTTTTACTCTCTTTTGCCTTGTTTTTCTTTCTTTCAGAGTCAGAGATTAGTTTGTAATAGGCATTAGCCATCATCCAAATGCTTTCTTTTTCATCTTCAAAGAAATCAATATTGTAACCATCAAGGTTGTTATTAAGTGTCTTAATATAGTCCTTCAACACCATGGCGCCTCCACCTACAAAATAACAAATCTCTGATTGGGAGTTTTTCGCCCATACATTTCGCAAGTGACGGTACTGTTTTTTTGCCAGTTCCAATAAAATACGGTCAGTAATGTCATGTACACTCGTACGGCTACCTTTAACCATAATATGATTGCGGTCGTTTTTCTTTGTTAATATGTCGACTACATCACGACGACTATCTAGCTCTACACCGTGCTTTGAACGAATTTCTTCGCGAATCGACTCTAATGATTCGGAAACACCGAGATTAAAGCCTTGTGCTTTGTCGTCATCAACATTGCGATTGCGAATTACCGCGATATCAGTCGAAAGCCCCCCAATGTCCTGAATGAGGATTTGTTTGTCGATTAAATCACGGTTAATAATGTTCAATTCTTTGTCCATAACAAGGTTAATGTATGCTGCGAAACCTTCAGGGTAAACTTTGACTTCATCAAATTTAATGTTTACTTTCATTCCTTGATATTTAGGTGTTACTAAAAATTCAACTTGGTGAACAGAGCTTAACAGTTGTGAACGATAACCTACATCTTTTCCTTCTTTCACTTCACGAAGAGGGAGACCTGTACCAAGCGTGTAGTTTGCTTCTACTACTTGATTGTTCTTTTTAAAAAGATCCGCATTTTCCTCCTTAACAGCATCCAATGCTAAAGAAGCGAAAAGCATGACCAATGTTTGATCTTCTTCAGATTTACTGCTTCCAGGATCAATTTCCGTTGCATTATCTGACTTCGTAGCAAGATCGCCAACCCGATAAATTACATTGTTTTCCGATAGGGCAGGGGAGTGAACTCGAATGTGAATCCCATCTAATGGATCCTTTTCATTTAATTCTTCAATTCCAATAACCGGACGATCTTCAATATCTCTCGCAATTACGTTTGGTATGTAAAACTCAGAATCTGCCTTTCCAAATAACGCTTTCACTGAATCGTTTCCAACGTCAACAGCCGCAATTCTTGTTTGACTCATATTTATCATTCCTTCCAATAGAATAGTAGGGTAGTAGAGATTTTTACAAAAATGTCTTGCAAACTACCTCTACAGTAAAGAGTTTCGTATACCTTTTCGTTTTTCCTTCCTAATAGCAAAAGAAGAAAGAAAAAAATAGTAACTTGTACCATTTAATAAAAGAGTATAGTAGGTTGGCACATCCGTCAATGATCCATTCGTTGTGTACAATAACGTAAACATGTGTGCACTTTTGTATACATGTTTACAAACCTGTATACATACTGTTAATTCAACACGTGTACGATTTTGTAAACTTGTATACGTTTTTGTATACACAAAGATTACAAATTGTTTACATGTATACATTTTTGTATACATAAAATTATAATGAGAATTTACACTTAATAATTCGAAATCTGTAGAAAAAAGAGAGCTTTTACCTCCCCCCTCCTTTTCATAAATAAAATATTTTATTGCACTAAAAAAAAGTAACTTTATTTTTATAAAAAGTCCGTGTGCACAAATAGGTGAAATTTCCCATTTTTTCTTTAAACATCTCTAAAATCACATTATTATTATAGAAGGTGCTCCCTGAGTAGTTTGCAGTCTTACACAGCACGTGAAGTGCAGTCGTCGCTTCAAGAAAAGGGGACTAAAAACAGAAGACAATAATACGAACCAAAAAAGCGTGCAGTCTCCAAATTAGAGGCTGCACGCTTTTACAAATTTATTTACTTTAATTTAAACGAGCTTTTTAACGATACAATACGATTAAAAACAAGCTTTTCCCCGATCGTATGTTTCGGGTCGACGTTGAAGTATCCGTGGCGGAAAAACTGGAATTTATCCTGTACTTTTGCATCATCCATATTCGATTCAACATAGCCTTGTAGCACTTCTAACGAATCAGGATTGACAAGATCAAGAAATGTCTTGTCGACCTCTTCTACACCATCATTTTCTTTTTCATCTAAAATTAAAGAGTCGTACAAACGAAATTCTGCAGGTTTTGAATCACTTGCGTCCACCCAGTGGATCGTTCCTTTCACTTTTCGACCCGTAAATCCCGTACCGCTTTTCGTTTCCGGATCGTACGTACAGTGAAGCTCCACGACATTCCCCTCTTCGTCTTTTACGAAGTCTTCGCATTTAATAAAGTACGCATGTTTTAGGCGGACTTCGTTTCCTGGATAAAGACGGTGGTACTTTTTCGGAGGGTCTTCCATAAAATCCTCTTGCTCAATAAATATTTCACGAGAAAATGGAATTTGACGTTTGCCCATCTCTGGGTTTTCTGGATTAATGTCGGCTTCAAGCAGCTCACTTTCACCTTCAGGGTAGTTCGTAATGATCACCTTCAACGGTCGAATCACACTCATCGTGCGAGGGGCTTTCATTTTTAAATCTTCACGGATAAAGTGCTCGAGCATTTGAACATCTACAGCACCATTTCCTTTCGACACGCCCGTTGCACGAATGAATTCACGAATCGCTTCAGGTGTAAAACCACGGCGGCGAAGTCCTGAAATTGTCGGTAAACGAGGGTCGTCCCAGCCATCGACAAAATTTTCATCGACTAATTGCTTCAATTTACGCTTACTCATGACGGTATTGGTCAAATTCAAGCGCCCGAATTCAATTTGCTGAGGTTGTGCTTCCATTTCGGTATTTTCGACAACCCAATTATATAGAGGGCGTTGTTCCTCGAATTCTGTCGTACAAATGGAATGTGTTACTCCCTCAATCGCATCTTCAATTGGGTGAGCAAAAGCGTACATCGGGTATATGCACCACTCATCTCCGGTATTATGGTGCTCAGTATGAGAAATACGGTACAATACCGGATCACGCATGTTCAAGTTCGGTGAACTCATATCAATTTTTGCACGCAAGACTTTTTCCCCATTAGCAAAGTTTCCAGCTTTCATTTGTTGAAATAAGTCAAGGTTTTCTTCAATACTCCTACTGCGAGAAGGGCTTTCTTTTCCCGGCTCGGTTAGCGTTCCACGGTATTCTCTGATCTCATCAATAGATAGATCCTCAACATAAGCAAGACCTTTATTGATCAAGATTATCGCCCGATTATACATTTCATCAAAATAATTGGATGCAAAATGGAGTTCTCCCCAATCAAATCCTAGCCATTTTACGTCTTCTTTGATGGACTCAACATATTCGCGATCCTCTTTTAATGGGTTGGTGTCATCAAAACGAAGGTTCGTTTTGCCCTTGAAGTCATCAGCTATTTCGAAGTTTAAGGCGATTGATTTTGCATGACCTATATGTAAGTAACCGTTTGGCTCTGGTGGAAAACGAGTCACAACTTCTTTGTGTTTTCCGGAGCTTAAATCTTTAGAAATAATGTTCTTTATAAAATTTGAAGAAGTCTCTTTATTCTCCATAGCTTTCAACCTCTCTATCGCTTCTTGTAATGAATCTGCAGTCTGCATGATACCTTCTACTATGTACCTATAGTAACATGTTTAAACGTGAAGATGTAGAATGAACGTGGCTAAGATTGGAAGAATTACTCAAAGAAATTCTACAATGGAAAAGGCCGCTGTAAATAAAACTCCCCCATCATTTCCTTACTACCTACACTTTTCCCGCCGGAGTCGCCGCCTTTCACTCTTTCGTATCATAAATCAATAACGAAAGTCTTAGTTGACCTTGTACTTTCATCAAAAAAGTTTTTATACAGAAAGTGACCTCGTAGCTGTCTCTTCCTCTGCTATTCATGCTCCGATGTGTATCCGCCCGAAACAACCCGATACTAATTCACGAAGTAATGCTAGTCGCTTGCGCTAGATATTGAAGCGTGGATTTTTATATTTTCTTAATTCTAATCAAAAACAAATCCAACTCCGAATACTCCATTTACGGCCTTTATGTAAGCGTTTCAAAAAATTTTACATTGTAAAAATAATATTTTTAAAATCCTATTACACCAACAATGTAAGCGCTATTATTAATAAAACTTTTTAAAATTATCAGATTTATTAAAAAAAACCTGTTGACCGCGCATTTTTATGGTTGTAAGATTATCGTCAACATCAAAAACGAGAATAAGCTTTTCCCAATCACGAAATAGCTTTTATTCGGGAGATGACACGGCCTTTTTTACAAATTTCAAAAGAAGAAAATGTAGAAGGTTATTCTTTTATTCTCTGAGTTTATCAATTTAAAGCGTTAAATCACAAAAGGAAGGAGTGGTTATGTATGAGTAATACTCAATGGATTTATTTGAGTGGAGAATTTGTCAAAAAAGAAGAAGCCGTTGTCTCTGTTTACGATCATGGTTTTCTTTACGGAGACGGGGTGTTCGAAGGTATTCGAGTCTACAGTGGCAACGTGTTTAAGTTAGATGCTCATTTAAATCGCCTCTATGAATCTGCCCAGTCTATAATGCTGAACATTCCATACACAAAGGAGGAGCTTCAGCAAATTATTGTTGACACCGTCTGTAAAAACAATTTATCAAGTGCTTACATTCGTGTCGTAGTCTCGCGTGGCGCAGGCAATCTCGGGTTAGATCCAGCATTTTGCTCACAGCCACGGGTCATTGTCATTGCTGAAGAATTGGCCCTCTTTCCTATGGAATTGTATCAACGAGGCTTGAAAATAGGATCCGTTGCCAGTCGCCGCAACAGACCGGATGTTTTAAGTCCACAAGTTAAATCACTTAATTACTTAAACAATATCCTTGTAAAGCTTGAAGCCAACCAAGCAGGTGTCGACGAGGCTTTGATGTTAAATGACCAAGGCTACGTAACCGAAGGCTCTGCTGATAATATATTCATCGTTAAAAACGGAACGATCTACACTCCCCCAGTTTATCTAGGGGCACTTGAAGGAATCACACGAAATGCCATTATCGAGCTCGCAAAAGAAAAAGGATATGACATGAAAGAGTCACCATTTACGAGGCACGATGTGTATGTTGCTGATGAAGTATTCTTAACAGGGACTGCTGTTGAGGTCATTGCAGTGGTTGAAGTGGATGGTCGGAAAGTGAATGATGGAAAACCTGGCAAAGTGACCAACCACTTGTTATCGGAGTTTAGAAACCTTGCCACAGAAGATGGTGTTCAGTGTTATAAACCAGAAGAAGACCATTCAGTTGTGAGTTAAAGAACTTTACACTTAGAAAATGTAAAACGATATAGTGACGAAAACTATGACGGGAATAAAGGAATAGAATCCGTATATTCACAGAGAGCCGGGGTTGCTGGAAGCCCGGAAATATACCCTATTCCGACATCATCCCTGAGTGTTAAGCTGAACAGCACTCCCTAAGTAGGCTTAATCGGGTGTTTTAAAAATACCTGTTATCAAAACCGGAGCACTTACTCTAAGTCGCTCCATAAGACAGTATTCGTAAGGGTACTGTAAATCCGGGTGGTACCGTGAAAAGTAAAAGTCCTTTTCTCCCCGTTACTCTGCATAACGAGCAGTTTATCGGGAGAGACAAGGGCTTTTTATTTTATTATGCAACCTCATTAAATGATTTTCATTATTCTCTTAGGAGGGATGACAAGGTGAAACTAGAAGTAAAGCCCGCTTACGAAGTCACAAAATCCAAAACGGGCGCCGACCTTCTCGTTCAAGCATTAAAAGAAGAGAACGTTGACACAGTATTTGGATACCCGGGAGGTGCTGTCTTACCGATCTATGACGCTATTTATCGAGCGAAGGATGCCTTCGAACATATTCTTACGCGCCATGAGCAAGGAGCTATCCATGCGGCTGAAGGCTATGCTCGAGTATCAGGGAAACCGGGTGTTGTGATGGCCACATCAGGGCCTGGCGCCACAAACCTCGTTACTGGAATTGCTGATGCAATGATGGATTCTTTGCCACTTGTCATATTCACCGGCCAGGTCGCCCGCACAGTTATCGGAACAGATGCCTTTCAAGAGGCTGATGTAATGGGAATTACAACACCGATTACAAAACAAAACTATCAGGTTCAATCTGTGAGTGACCTTCCTAGAATTGTCAAAGAAGCATTTCACATTGCTGGAACCGGTCGTCCAGGTCCAGTCGTTGTCGATATTCCGAAAGATATCTCGGCCAACCAGTGCAAAGACCACTATGACACAGCTTTTTACTTGCCTGGGTATCAGCCGACGACAAAGCCTAACCCGCTACAAATTAAAAAGCTAGCAGACGCGCTTTCTCAAGCGAAGAAACCAGTTATTCTATCAGGTGCAGGAGTTATGCACGGTAAAGCTTCCAGCTCACTAAAACGATTCGCTGAAAAACATTCTATACCGGTCACTACTACCCTGCTCGGATTAGGAAGCTTTCCAGGAAACAGCCCCCTCTCTCTCGGAATGGCAGGGATGCATGGAACCTATTCTGCAAACATGGCTCTCTATGAATGTGACTTACTCATTAACATTGGAGCTCGGTTTGATGACCGGTTAACCGGAAATCTTCAGCACTTTGCGCCACAAGCGACTGTAGCACATATTGATATCGACCCCGCAGAAATCGGTAAAAATGTGTCGACGCAAATCCCGATCGTAGCTAACGCCGATGACGCTCTTAAAGATCTACACAACCAAGCTACCCAATCACCAGATCACGGCGCCTGGCTCGATTCCTTGAACAATAATAATAAAAACTACCCTCTTTGGTACAACAATCCAGAGCAGGAGATGTGCCCACAGTGGTTAATTAAGACTGTCCATAAGGTTACAAACGGAGAAGCGATCGTAACGACAGATGTCGGCCAGCATCAAATGTGGGCTGCACAGTATTATACCTTTAACGAACCTAACCGCTGGGTCACTTCTGGAGGGCTTGGAACGATGGGATTTGGTTTTCCTGCAGCTATTGGCGCTCAACTTGCCGACCCTAAACGAGCAGTTGTCGCAGTTGTCGGGGACGGAGGGTTTCAAATGACCATGCAGGAGCTGTCTGTCCTGCAAGAAAAGAACCTTCCCGTTAAAGTAATCATCGTCAATAACGAAGCTCTCGGGATGGTTCGACAATGGCAGGAAGCCTTTTATGAGAAGCGTTATTCTGAGTCATTACTCCATGTCCAACCAGACTTTGTAAAACTAGTTGAAAGCTATCAAATCCGTGCATTTAAAATTACTTATCAAGATGAGCTTGTCCGGATTCTACCTGAAGTTTTCGCTTATGATGGCCCTGTCGTCTTGGATTGCCGGGTTCTTCAGGAGGAAAACGTCTATCCAATGATCGCACCAGGTAAAGGTCTGCACGAGATGATAGGGGTGAAACCATGAAACGAATTATTACTGCTCTAGTGCACAATCGAAGTGGTGTCCTCAATCGCCTTACTGGTTTACTACAGAGACGTCAGTTCAATATTGAAAGTATCTCTGTAGGCCGTACTGAAACCGAGGGGATTTCTAAGATGACATTTGTTGTTGAAATTGCCGATGAACAAAAGCTAGAACAACTTACCAAGCAGCTACACAAACAAATCGACGTATTAAAAGTCTCGGATATTACAGATAAAGCAATTGTTTCCCGTGAGCTTGCGCTAATCAAGGTTGTGAGCAGCGCTCAGCTAAGAAACGAAATGAATGGAATTATCGAACCGTTTCGGGCTTCCATCATTGACGTAAGTAAAGAAAGTCTCTCCATACAAGTAACAGGAAAGCCTGAAAAAATAGAAGCACTAGTTGATCTGCTTCGTCCCTATGGCATAAAAGAAATTGCCCGTACTGGGTTAACTGCATTTTTACGAGGGCAACAGCCTGCTGTTACTGAGTTAACTTCTTATTCTTTATTAAAATAAACTTTTATTTGAAAGGATGATCCACAATGGCAAAGGTACTTTATCACAATGACATTCAAGAAGAGGTTTTAAAAACAAAGAAAATCGCTGTAATCGGTTATGGCTCTCAAGGACACGCACACGCACTCAATTTAAAGGAAAGTGGTTTTGATGTTGTAGTCGGTCTGCGAAAAGGAAAGTCGTGGGATATGGCTGTAGAAGATGGTGTTCAAGTAGGGTCTGTCGCAGAAGCTACCGCACAAGCAGATGTCGTCATGGTCCTGCTCCCAGATGAGCTTCAACCGAAAGTGTACGAAGAAAGTATTAAGCCTAACCTTTACGAAGGAAATGCCCTCGTATTTGCCCATGGCTTTAATGTTCACTTTAACCAGGTCGTTCCTCCAGCTGACGTTGATGTATTTCTCGTAGCACCAAAAGGACCCGGACACCTTGTAAGACGCACATTTAGTGAAGGCGCCGGAGTCCCTGCCCTTTACGGCATCGAACAGGACTACACTGGAGAAGCAAAAAAGCTTGCTCTTGCTTATGCAAAAGGAATTGGTGCAGGACGTGCAGGCGTTCTGGAAACCTCCTTCCAAGAGGAAACAGAAACTGATCTGTTTGGAGAACAAGCCGTTCTTTGCGGAGGGCTTACAAGTCTTGTAAAAGCTGGTTTTGAGACACTGACTGAAGCAGGATATCAGCCTGAAGTTGCCTACTTTGAATGCTTACACGAACTAAAATTGATTGTTGACCTTATGTATGAAGGTGGTCTTGAAGGGATGCGTTACTCCATCTCGGATACCGCGCAATGGGGTGATTTTGTTTCGGGACCACGCGTCGTAAATGAAGAGACAAAAGCACGAATGAAAGAGGTACTAAACGATATCCAAACAGGCGTTTTTGCTAAAGGTTGGATCCTCGAAAACCAAGCAAATCGTCCCCAATTCAATGCTGTTAATAAAAAAGAAGCCGAGCACGAAATTGAAAAGGTTGGTCGAGAACTTCGGGAGCTGATGCCATTTGTAAAGAAATCTGCAAAAGCCGATAAAAAGGAAGTGGTCTCAAATGCCCCACGTTAACGTCTTTGATACTACCCTTCGTGATGGCGAGCAGTCACCAGGTGTAAATATTAATAAACTTGAAAAACTCGAAATTGCTAAACACCTCGAGCGACTAGGTGTAGATATTATGGAGGCTGGATTCCCAGCCTCCTCCCAAGGAGATTTCGAAGCAGTCAAAGCTATTGCCCAAACGATTAAAGGTGCATCAGTGACGGGTCTTGCACGCGCTAAAAAATCAGATATCGATACAGCCTGGGAGGCATTGAAGGATGCTAGTGAACCTCGGTTGCATATATTCCTTGCTACCTCCCCTATTCATATGACACATAAACTTAAGAAGGCACCGGAAGAAGTCGCCACGCAAGCTGTGGAAATGGTCTCATATGCAAAACAAAAATTTTCCCATGTTGAGTGGTCAGCTGAAGATGCTACCCGCTCTGACATCGACTTTCTTGTTTATATCATTGAAAAAGTCATCGATGCAGGGGCTACGGTCATTAACTTACCGGATACGGTTGGCTATACAACACCGGAAGAATACGGACTTCTTTTCAGAACCATAAGGGATCGTGTCCCAAACATCGATAAGGTTGCCCTCTCTGCCCACTGTCATGACGATTTGGGAATGGCTGTTGCCAACACGATCGCCGCCGTTGAAAATGGTGCCACTCAAATTGAGGGTACAATCAATGGGATCGGTGAACGTGCTGGCAATGCCGCACTGGAAGAGATCGCAGTTGCCTTGAATATCCGCCAAGATCAGTACCCTTATACAACCAACCTAGTTTTAAAAGAAATAAAGCGTACGAGTGATCTTGTGAGTAAACTTACTGGAATGCAAATACCAGGAAATAAAGCCGTTGTCGGACGTAATGCCTTTGCCCACGAGTCCGGGATCCATCAAGATGGGGTCATCAAAAATGCATCAACCTATGAAATCATTACACCTGAGCTTGTCGGTGTAGAATCTAACAATCTCGTACTTGGTAAACATTCTGGACGACGGGCTTTTAAAGAAAAGGTTGAACAGCTAGGCTTTCAGCTTACTGACGAGAAGCTTACTGAAGCCTTTACGACTTTCAAAAAACTGACCGATCGCAAAAAAGAAATCACTGGCGATGATTTATCCGCGATCCTCACCGATATCCAAACGACGTTAACAAACGTAAAGAAATATGAACTCCGTGCTTTTCAAGTTCAGTATGGATCTTCTAATCTTCCAACAGCAACCGTCGCTTTAATGACGCCTGAAGGAGCACCGGTGGAGACCGCCCGTACTGGCCAAGGAAGTGTCGAATCCTTGTACAATACGTTGGAAGCTCTTATTGAAGAAACCATTAACCTCACAGATTTTCAATTAAACTCTGTTGGAAAAGGGCGAGATGCATTAGCCGACGTCTACGTGAAAATGACCGTTAATGGCGATGAAGTAAACGGGCGCGGAACGGCACAGGACATCTTAGAAGCTTCCGCCATAGCCTTTTTAAATGCAGTCAATCGCTTTCTCTTAAATGAACATTCGATCAAGAAAGAAATGGCTTAAATATAAACGAGGAGGTTATTTCATGAGTAAAAAAATCGTGCTTCTCCCTGGTGATGGTATCGGTAATGAAGTCATCCAGGCTGCCAAAGACGTATTAACTGCAGTAGCTGAGGAATTTAATCATACATTTTCCTATCAAACTGAAGAAATTGGAGGAAGTGCCGTGGATAATCACGGCACTCCACTCCCTAAGCAAACCGTTGACGCGTGTAAAGAAGCGGACGCGATTTTACTTGGCGCTGTAGGAGGTCCTAAATGGGACAGTTACCCTTCACATTTACGTCCTGAAAAAGGGTTGTTGGGTATTCGGAAGACTCTTGGTTTATTTGCCAACTTAAGACCTGTTAAAGGCTTCAAGCACTTACTGCATGCTTCTCCTTTAAAAGAAGACGTCGTCAATGGTAGCGACCTTCTTATTGTTCGGGAGCTTACAGGCGGGATCTATTTTGGAACTCCTAGTGAAAGACAAAATGATGGGCAATCTGTGGTAGATACTCTCGCTTATTCAAAAGAAGAAATCGAACGAATCGTTGACAAAGCCTTTCAGTGTGCCCAACTCCGCCGTAAGCACCTTACTTCTGTAGACAAAGCCAATGTCCTCGAATCGAGTAAGCTTTGGCGTGAAGTCGTTGAGGAGAAAAAAGCATCCTACCCGGATGTTGCAGTAGAGCACTTGCTTGTTGATGCTGCTGCGATGAAATTAATCACAAATCCTAACCAATTCGATGTTATTGTCACAGAGAATATGTTCGGCGACATTTTAAGTGATGAGGCCTCTGTTTTAACCGGATCTCTCGGAATGCTTCCTTCCGCTAGCCTCCGGGAAGATGGCGTTGGTTTATATGAACCGGTTCATGGCTCCGCTCCTGATATCGCAGGACACGGGGTGGCTAATCCACTTGCAATGATTTTATCTACGGCACTCATGCTAAGGCACACCTTCCATTTGGAACATGAAGCTCAACTAATCGAATCTGCTGTAAAGGAAGTTCTTGATCAAGGTTATCATACGCCTGACCTTCAGCTTGCTAACGGTAAGAAGATCGGTACCGAAGCGATGACCGAAAAAATTGTGGAATTTATTAAGTCAGAAAGCGCCTCAAAAAGTATTATGAGTTGCTACGCCTAATGCTCAAAAGTAAGGAGTGACACGATGAAAAAACCAAAAACGATTGTTGAAAAGATCTGGGAACAGCATATTGTACATCAGGAAGATGAAAAACCTGATCTGCTATATATTGACTTACACCTCATTCACGAGGTCACTTCTCCCCAGGCATTTGAAGGGTTGAGACTAAAAAAACGGAATGTTCGGCGGCCAGACCGCACCTATGCAACAATGGATCACAACGTCCCGACAAAAAACCAATTGGTCATTAACGATCCCGTCTCAAAAAAGCAAATGGAAACATTGCAGCAAAACTGTGAAGAGTTTGGCATTCCACTTGCTGACATTACCCATCCTGACCAAGGCATTGTCCACGTTATTGGCCCTGAACTTGGTCTTACACAGCCAGGTAAAACGATTGTATGTGGAGATAGCCATACTTCTACCCACGGAGCTTTTGGTGCGTTAGCGTTTGGTATCGGCACTAGTGAAGTAGAACACGTTTTAGCTACACAAACGCTGTGGCAAGCACCTCCAAAAACACTCAATGTGAAAGTAAACGGAAAGCTGGGTACTGGTGTAACTGCAAAAGATTTAATTTTGTCTATTATCGGAAAACACGGCGTCCGTTTCGGCACAGGTTATGTGATTGAATATACAGGCGATGCCATTCGCTCTTTATCTATGGAAGAGCGGATGACTGTATGTAACATGTCGATTGAAGCCGGTGCAAGGGCAGGGTTAATCACACCCGATGAAACGACCTTCGAATATTTAAGAGGGAAACGCCATGTCCCTCAAGGACTCGCTTTCGATGAAGCAGTGGAAAAATGGTCGTCTCTTTCTACAGATGAAGGAGCAACTTATGATGCCACTGTTGAAATTGATGCATCTAAAGTCGAACCACAAGTGACATGGGGAACGAATCCAGGAATGTGTATTCCAATCAACGAAGCGGTTCCTGATCCAACTAAGGCCGAAAACCCTTCAAAACAGGATGAAATCAGCCGTGCTCTCGAGTACATGGGGCTCCGTGCTGGTGAACCCATCGCTTCAGTAAAGGTAGACCACGTGTTTATCGGTTCATGCACAAACTCAAGGTTAAGTGACTTAAGAAAGGCAGCTGAAGTAGTACGAGGGCACAAAGTCAATCCTTCCGTGCAAGCATTAGTAGTCCCTGGATCAAAAAGCGTAAAAATAGCTGCAGAACAAGAAGGGTTGGACCACATTTTTAAAGAGGCCGGGTTTGAATGGCGGGAAGCTGGATGCAGCATGTGTCTTGCCATGAATGACGACATCATTCCTCCAGGTGAACGGTGTGCGTCCACTTCAAACCGTAACTTCGAAGGTCGTCAAGGAAATGGCGCTCGAACACACCTTGTAAGCCCGGAAATGGCAGCGGCGGCGGCAATTAATGGGCGCTTTGTAGACGTACGAACTTTCTCTGCACAACCACTTTCTTCTTAAAGGAGGCCTTTCCACAATGGAACCAATTCGCACCCATAAGGGGACCGTTTCTCCCTTGAACCGGTCTAACGTCGATACAGACCAGATCATTCCTAAGCAATTCTTAAAACGGATTGAACGTCAAGGGTTCGGTGAATTCCTGTTTTACCACTGGCGTTTTGATGACGAAGGCAATCCGCGTAACGATTTTTCATTAAACGAGGAAAAATACGAAGGCTCAAGCATCCTCGTTGCGGGTGAAAATTTCGGCTGCGGATCCTCACGAGAACATGCACCATGGGCTTTGGAGGATTATGGATTCAAAGTTATTATTGCTCCAAGCTTTGCTGATATTTTTTATAATAACTGTGTCAAAAACGGGATCCTCCCCATTCAGCTTTCAGTAGAAGAAACGCAAGCGATACTTACCAAGGCTGAAGCAGGTATCTATTCATTAACGGTTGATTTGGAAAAGCAATCCGTCATTGGTGAAGATGGACTAGAGGCACTTTTTTCCCTTCCCTCTTATCATAAAGAAATGCTTCTCAATGGATGGGATGAAATCGCCGTTACGTTAACCCATGAAAATAAAATCACACAATTTGAACAAGGAGCGTGAAGACATTGGGAATTGCTTAACAGGACAACAAGTAATCGATGCAATGGCATTTGTGGAAAAGACAGTCCACAGAACTCCTCTGATCTCCTCTACATCCGTAAATAAAATGACTGGAAAACAGGTTTATTTCAAGATGGAGAATCAGCAAAAAACAGGGGCATTCAAACTTCGGGGTGCAAGCTATAAAGTATCACAACTAACTAGTGAAGAATGCAAGAAAGGAGTTATTGCCGCCTCAGCCGGGAACCACGCACAGGGGGTCGCTTTAGCAGCAGCAAAAAGAGGAATCCAAGCTAAGGTGTTTATGCCTGAAAAAACACCAAAGGCAAAAACCCTCGCCACTCAAAGCTACGGAGCTAAAACCATACTTACTGGCGACACTTTTCAGGAAGCTTATGAAGCCGCCTGTAAGGAACAGTATCGGACAAATAGCACATTCGTCCACCCTTTTGATGACCCGGATGTGATGGCCGGTCAAGGAACCATTGCTATCGAGATGCTTGAACAGCAACCCCTTCTTGATACCCTTATCATCCCAATTGGAGGAGGCGGATTAATCAGCGGCATGGCTGTTGCTGCCAAACACCTCAACCCGAGCATTAGGATAATCGGCGTACAAGTAAAAGCAGCAAGTGCTGTCTATAATCAATTCTATCAATGCGGCCCTTCTTCCCTCTCAAACGTGTCTACGATTGCTGAAGGAATCGCTGTAAAAAAACCAGGCACCAGGACTCTTCCCCTCATTAGTAGCTTCGTCGACGAAATCGTTACCGTATCAGATAACGACATTGCGACAGCTATGATGTACTTACTTGAGAGGAAAAAAACACTTGTAGAAGGGGCCGGCGCTGCTGCTCTAGCCGCCCTGCTCGTTCACGGCTCAAGGCTGAAAATGAAAAACTGCGGCATTATCGTGAGCGGTGGTAACATGGATATTTCCAAAATGCCTAGCATAGAAGCATTAGCAAGAGACAATTTTTTGTCCTGTTTAGCTTAGTGCAATTGCTTCAAAATAGCTGATGAAGGGTTCACAAATGGGTTAGATCTTTGTGAACCCTTTTTGCATTTTATGAACGAAATGAAGAAGTTAATTTTCAGAAAAAAACAAAGCTAATTCTAACTTTCGAGAAGGGAATTCGGAAGTCGCATTGAATTTATTAAAAAATGAGTTATGTGTTGGAGGGAGAAAAATGAAGGATCGAATGCTCACCGTCCAAGAATGGCACCGAAAACAAGCGGTTCAGAACTTTAATGCCACCTGGGATTTGATCGAAAAAGTTGATCGGACGACAGAAGATGATTTGCAGATGATCCATACCGCTCATGCCTCTCGCTACCATTGGGGCGAAATAGGCACACCGGTAGAGTTTGTCCGTGGAGAATGGCAAATTTCCCGAGTTTATGCTTTAGTTGGTATGTCTGAAAGCGCACTTTACCACGCGAAACACTGCTTAGAGATTTGCACAGATAATCAAATCGGGGATTTTGACTTAGCATTTGCATATGAAGCGATTGCCAGGGCGTACCGAGTAACAAAAAATGATCGACTCATGAAAACGTACCTCGAAAAAGCAAACAAAGCTGCTAAGGATATTGAAAAACAGGAAGACAGAGATTATTTTATGTCAGAATTAATAACAATAATAAAGAGTAGACAGGACAATAAGCCTAACGTCTATTCAGGTTCAAGCACTTCTGTTTAATTGTACATTTCTTTCCTCAAGACTTTCCCCTTTATTTAATCAATGCATAACAACAAAACAAGAGCGAATCATCGTATCCTAGCTTCGCGACAAAGGAAAAGTACCCATCCAACGATTCACCTCCACCCCTAAAAGTCACTTCACTTGACTGACCACCTCATGAAGTCTACCTTTAAAGTGTAATCAAACAATAGATTACAATAGTTCACAGGAGGGATTCAGATGAGTAAAAGCCAACGTTTCATTAATCATTTTTTGTCTCACCGAAAAGTTACCGAAGAATTAGTAAGTAAAATTAGTAAAGATCACTACGAGTATAACCCTACACCCACTTCGATGAGCACGAAAGAACTCGTCATCCACATGCTTACATCCTTTTATCGATTTGCTGCTTTTGCTACTCAACAGACACCTAAACAGCTTCACGAGGAAGACGCTGAGATAAACATAACTGAACTAGCCGAGCGTTATACAAAAGAAACGGTGAGTCTGATTGAAACAATGAGCGATGAAGACTTCAAGACAGAAATTGATGTCACTCATATAATAGGGGTGAAACTCCCAGCAGGACAACTGCTTCAACTTGCACTCGATCACGAAATTAACCATAAAGGGAACTTGTTTGTTTATGTCCGGGAAATGGGACATACAGACTTACCGCTGTTTGTAAATATAGGTTAAAGACGAGCGGCGTGAAGATAGCTGTCCGCTTATCCTTTCTGATCTTTCGAGAAAAGGACTGTGGTTATCATCCCACAGTCCTTTTTTGCCTCTTTAACACGAATCATCGCTACAGCTTTGACCCACTGCATCGTCATTCAACACTTTCACAGGCGCTTCCTCCTGTTCTTCTTTCCTGACTTTCTCTAACACCTCCAAAAACGCGTCTGTTGGTTGAGCTCCTGACACAGCATATTTTTGATTAAACACGAAAAACGGAACGCCTTGAACTCCAATTTGCGTGCCTTCCTGCTGATCTTGTAGTACTTGATCACGGTATTTGCCTTCAGATAACACCGCCCTCGCTTCCTCTTTATCGAGACCTACTTCTTCAGCTAACTTCACTAGCGTGTCATGGTCGCTAACATCGAGACTTTCTGTAAAAAAAGCGTACATGACTCGCTCAATCATGTCATCCATCTTTCCTTGCTCGTTCGCATAATGGCTTAGGCGATGAGCATCTTCTGTATTTGTTGGGATCATTGTATCAAAATAATAGTCTAACCCTTCATCTTTCGCCTGATCGGTCATTTGATCGGTCATTGCTTTTGCTTGATCATAGGACATACCATACTTTGCTGCCAAGAGGTCATGCATACTTTTTCCTGACCCTTTCTCTGCAGAAGCGTCTAATTGAAAGCTCTTAAACGCTACCTCTACCTCATCCTTATGCTCAAAACGTTCCAATGCTCCTTCTAAGCGCCTTTTCCCAATATAGCAAAAAGGACAAACAATATCTGACCAAACGTCTATTTTCATTGCCCTTACCTCCCCATTGTCATTTGAATATACTATCATTATCTAAGAAGCTAGTAGAATGAGCAAATATCCCGATTGGAGGGGATTAACCAATTCCACTTTCTAATTGATAAGAAATCATGTATAATTGATAATAATTCTCAATCACAGACAAGGAGATGAAACCATGATCGACCAACAAGCCTCTTTGAACCTTAGTCAATACAAAGGACTAATGGTTGGCGATGCGTTTCTTCACAATATGGATTTTGTCGTTGAAGACTTAATTGCAAGCCCAAGCCATGTTGAAAATCTAATTTCGATACTATGTGAACAAATGGACACGAAAAATCGCGTCATTGCAGGTACGATTTTTGGGAAGAAGTACTCTGTTTTAGCGATGAACCTTTTTAAAGCAATAATTGAACAAGGAACGATTTTAGATGCTCACCCTTCACAAGTGGGACTGAAACCTGATAAAAAAGGAAGCATGCAGTTTATTTTTAAGGAATCTACTGTTCATTCGATCTCTAGCCTGTCAATAAGACAAGTACAAATGATGATTTATACCTTTATTGATACTCATTTACAGCCGCTTTTTGAGGCAATCGCAGCAAAATCAGGTAGTAAAGTCACTCATATGCTTTCATTAGTCGCCCACAACCTCTATCAAACGTCTAAAAAACTGAAGCTCGAACATCCGGAAAAAGTAGAGGAAATCGACACGTATTTTGCCCTTTTCATTAGTGATAAGCTATTTGTACACGGAAAACCAAACCCCCTCTCCTTTGAATTTGACCTTTATGATCCAGAAAATGGGGATGATTCCTATTACGTTCGTAAGCACTGCTGTTTATCTTATTTACGATATGATGGAGACAAAGCACGCTGCTGCGGGACGTGTCCATTTATTGACCGAACTAAAAAAAAGAACGGGTAATTTCAGCGACGAATTTACCCGTTCTTTTTTTGATTCATCGTTATATGTGCGTGTTTCATCTTCTAAATTTAATACAATCTTCGCCATATTATCGCATTGACCAAAAGCAGGATGACCAAATAAATATAAATGCCATAAGGAATCGAAAGGGCGATAAAATGAAGTGCTGCGAACCCAGCAACCGGTAAAAAGAACACGAAAATCTTCCAACCATCGCCTTGGTGAGCCATCTCAAAGGACTCCGTAAATGGAAGTTTCTTGTTGTGAAACCCTTTATAACAAATAACTGTATAGATACACGTAGTCACAAAAACTACGAAAAGATCAGGGAGAACCCGAAAGGAAGAAATGGCAATAAAGATCACCGACAACAGAATAAAAATTGGCAAATAAAGTTTTACGAGAAACGCCTTCATCGTCCCTTTCAAAACTGAGCCGTGACTTACAATTGGCATGGTGCTGTATACCCAAGCTCCTTTGTATTTACCAGAATAAATAAGCATGGAAATGACACTCGGGATCATAAGGGTAGTGAAATAGATAGTTAAATACATATTTGACACACCAATCTCTGCCCATGTACTGTCCCGTAAAAAGTTGAAGGATAATACAAACGGTATGACAATGGAAAACCCTAGTGATGGGTATACTTTCAACTTAAATTCCCGTTCGTTTTTCATCATCAATGTCGCAAACCTGTAAAAAGCACGTTCTTCTCTGTTTGTACACAAAAACTGTGAAACACACCTGCTTATCTTCCTCTCTGCCTTCTCTTTCCTTGTTCCGTGATTTGAAAGCTTTTCAAGATTTTCTTCAAACGTCGGAACAAGCTTAATATAAAGAATGATCGATAGAATTGGTCCTAGCAGAGCAAGAGCTGAAAAAATCAGCATCGTCGGGTCTGTGTTCCCGTTTAAAATGACTTCAAAAGGCGCTGCAAACCAAATAGGTGGAATAAAGTAATGCCACCACTCCGGCGAGAAAATAATATCCAAGTCCATGAATTCAAACGAGCGGACTACTATCTGATAGCCAATAAAAAGCCCAACAGAAAGACCAATTTGGACGTAGTTAATCATGTCTTTTAATCGCTCACCATCGAAAAATTTTAGTACGATTAAATAAAATAACGCTGTAAAAACAACAATTAATAAATTCACGAGAAAAAGTTCAACTAAGACTAATAACGTGAAACCAACGCCTCTATTAATAACTCCAAAAACGAGTGAGGCCGCAGCTAAAGCACCGGTTAGTAAAAACATATAAATCGAGATATGGAGGATTTTTGCTGCATTAACTGTTCGTTTATTTACAGGTTTGGTATTCAAGATCGGTTTATCTCGAATATCCAATAATACCGCGGAAAAATCAGAAATCATCGACGTCATAATAATAAACATAGCAATCCCAAAAAAGAGACTCATTTGGAAAATATACTCTTCACCAATAAGCACAAACGGAAGCAATACCAAACCTATTAACGCATACATCCATAAAGATTTGAGGAACTGGTTCCCTTCTTTTTCCTTGCTATGCCCTGCGATTACAGTTGGCACACGTCTTTGGTCCATCGTTAATTTTATATGTAAAATACTACGCATGACGGGGTAGTCAATCCCAAATTTTTCAAAAATACTTTGGAAGCGATCAAGAAACATTAATGTTCTAAAATTCTTCATAACACTAGCCCTCTTGCACGATGGATACGAAGTTTTCAGCAAGCTCCTTATGTTCATCAAAACCCGTGAGCTGATTAAAAATCTCTTCCAGCGTGCCTTCTGTGTTTTGTTCCTTCAATTCTTCAAAGCTCCCGTCAGCTACCACTTTTCCTTCAGCAAGAAGGATGATTCGGCTACTAATTTTCTCGACTACATCCATGATATGAGACGAATAAAAGATCGTTTTACCTTGGCGGGCGAGTTGAGCAAGAATTTCTTTTACTATCATCACACTGTTGGCATCCAGACCACTCAATGGCTCATCAAAGAACAGCAAATCGGGATCATGCATCAAACTAGAAATCAGCAGAACCTTCTGCCTCATTCCTTTCGAATACGTAGCAATTTTTGTATGAAACACATCCTCCAACCCAAAGATCTCCATCAGCTTTCTTGCTTTTTGTTCCGTATCTTCCGGTGCAATCCCGTATAACTCGCCAATGAACGTTAAATACTCTGAAGCAGTGAGGTTGTCGTAAATTTCAGCGTTTTCAGGTACATAACCGACCCGTCTCTTGTATTCTATTTTATCGCTTTGAATGTCACGTCCAAAGATTTTCACTTCACCAAAATAGTCTTCTACGAGTCCGAGCATGATCTTCACTGTCGTACTTTTTCCTGCTCCATTTGGACCGATATAGCCGATAATTTGTCCTTCGTAAACCGTAAGGTCAACCTTATCTAAAATAACCTTGCTGCCGTATTGCTTCGTCAATCCGTTAATTTCAATGATCGGTTTTTCATTATGTACGATAATCCTCACCTCTTTATTTGTCCGGCACGGCTGATTTTAACATAAATTCCCTATTCCATATACTAATAGAGCGAATTTTCCTGTAGGCTCTTTTTAAAAATATGCCTTTAATCAGTAAGAAGTCGCTACGTTCGGACGCTTTCCGCCGGCAACGCTCCAGCATTCATCAAAACTACTCCAGTTCATTAAACATATAAAATTCGTACAAATTATGCTGAAATAATTTATTTACATAATTTTAATATTCTCAAATCCGCTTTCAGAATGTAAAATAGAACGGACCCCCTATAAAAAACGAACCAAACGGTAAAAAGGAGGCCGCTATGAAATTAACTAGAAATATTCTTATTGCCTTATTTTTAGGACTCATCACCGGAATCGGTTTTAATTTATTTGCCCCCGGTGCTTTTGAAATTGTTGATCGAATTGTCTTCAATCCTATGGGGACATTATTTATAAATGCGATTACCATGCTGGTCGTTCCATTAGTCCTTTTCTCAATTATTCTAGGAACAGCCGGTGTAAGTGATCCGAAAAAGCTAGGACGTATTGGCGGAAAAACCGTCAGTTTCTATTTAGTAACGACCGCTATTGCACTTACCATCGGGTTATCCCTTGCATTTCTGATTCAACCGGGTGCCGGCGGTGGTTTTGAGACAGATGCGGCTAACTACGAAGCAAACGAAGCGCCGCCAATTATGGAAACGCTTATAAATATTATTCCTCAAAACCCAATTGAAGCCATGGCTGATGGAGAGATGCTTCAAATTATCGCGTTCGCCGTCTTAATCGGCTTTGCCTTAGCCCGATTGGGAGATAAAACAAAAGGGATATTAAGGTTAGTCGAACAAGGGAATGAAATTATGATGTACCTTGTTAAACTAGTTATGTATCTCGCGCCACTTGGTGCATTTGCTCTTATCGCTTCCGCCATTGGTGAGTTAGGTTTATCTGCCCTGCAAGCGATGCTTTTATATATGGGTGCGGTTATTTTAGCATTACTTGTTCACGCGGTCATTACGTATGGTAGCGTTCTCAAATTTATTGCTAAACGTAATCCAATTGAATTTGCTCGTAAGTTTGTGCCGGCTATGGTTGTCGCTTTTAGTACTTCCAGCAGTAGTGCCGCTTTGCCGGTATCTATGCGAGTTGCACAGCAGGACTTAAGAGTTTCAAAGCCTGTAAGCAGCTTCGTGCAACCATTAGGTTCGACGATTAATATGGATGGAACAGCGATCATGCAAGCTGTAGCCACAGTCTTTATTGCTCAAGTCTACGCAGTCAGCCTGTCGTTCGGAGATCTTCTAACTGTAATTTTGACAGCGACTCTAGCTAGTATCGGAACAGCTGGTGTTCCCGGTGTCGGTATGATCATGCTAGCAATGGTTCTTACATCTGTTGGCTTACCGGTTGAAGGAATCGCCTTAGTTCTTGGTGTTGACCGACTTCTTGATATGTTACGTACCGCTGTCAATATAACAGGAGATGCTACTTGTGCAGTGATGGTTTCTGAGTCTGAAGCAAATCATGAGGATGATGAAGAAAAAATGACAGAAGCTTCATGATGAAAATTAGTCGAAAGATCGGTTATTTTAGCTTTTTAACCACACCCTAGCAATACGTGAAGTTACTGGATGGTTTTGAGCTATTTTAATTGTTTTTTCATCGAAGTACGGAGAAAGTGCGAGTATTTTAACCCATCAAATAGAAATATTCACATCAAATGTTATTTATATCACTTTAAAGAAATGAGAGGTTGTTCAATACCTCTCATTTTTTATTACGTTTATGTTAGACAATTCCTCAAACAAACGCAAAAATAATACCATACAGCATCCCTAATACAGGTATGACCATCCATATTAAATGTTTGTTATTACTGTTCTTTAACCGTTCGTTTTCTAATTCTAATTTTTTTATGGTCAACTCAAGTTGTTTAATTTCGTGATCTCGATCCATTGAACAGTATTCCTCCTTTTATTTTAAAGTGATTCTTATAATTAATTCATTAAGTTCACGTTTTTATAATTTGTTACTCATTACTCGACCAGCTTTTACTTAAACCTTTCAAATAACGACTTGAGGCATAACAAACTTCGCCATTAACCATTGTGATTTCTCTCGTTTTCTTATTTATATCAACAATGTTTTCGATATTCACAACAAACGAGTTATGACAACGATAAAAACGACTATCTAGGCCCTCTATCTCCTTTAGCTTTCCGTAAAATTCAACTTGACGAGAATCGGTATGCATAATAATTTTATGAAGCTTTGATGACGTTTCAAAAAACAAGATATCTGCATACTCTTCACTTATAACGCGGTCACCACTTTCTATTTGAAACCTTTTGTTTGTTTCACTACCGTCAGATATGTACCGTTCGTTAGCAGTCACGATACAATCAATGACTCGCTTTTGTAAATCTGTAAAATCATCCTTTATAATGTAATCAAGAGCTTCTACTTTATATAAGAACGTCAAATAAGTTAATTCTGAATGAGATGTAACAAAGACGATAGAACCTCTGGAGTCATATTTTCTAATTTCTGCCCCTAAAACAATTCCACTTTTTTCATGTTTTAGATCCACATCTAAAAAGTAAAGGCCATTTACATTGTTTGTTTGTAGATAAGAAATGATTTCGTCCGGGTTATCTGTAGATAGCGTTACATTCATATCTAATTCTTCAATCATGATATAGTCTTGGATATATTGTGTTACCCGCTCTCTTTGTTGTGGGTCATCTTCACAAACAAAAATGTCTAACATTTGTACAGCCCCCTAATCAGAAATCTCAATCTCCTGAAAAAATAACCTACCTTCTATTTTTGTTTCAAGTGTTACGTTATCACATTGCGAAACTAGTTCTTTTAAATTGCTTAAACCAAGGCCTCTATTTTCACCTTTTGTGGAAAATCCTTTTTGAAAGACTTTAAATAGCTTTGGAATTTCTCCTCCAATTGTATTCACCACAACAATGAGTAGCGAGTGTTCTTTCTTAATAAATGCAATACTCATACTACTATTCTTATACTCCTCAGTCTCTTCAATAGCATTGTCTAAAACAATCCCTAGACAGCGGCATAACAGAATAGAGTCCATATTTGCTCTTTGCACAGGCTCAGTAGCTTCAACAGTGGTATTTATCCCTAGTTCCTGAGCTTTTACTAATTTAGAAACGAGGATCCCCTTTAATTCTCTTACTTTAATATTTTTTAATGCACCAAGCTTGTAGTTATTTAATTGAATTCCTTGACTGGTTGGCATCACTTTTTCGTTAAAATATTTCTCCAGGTTATCAAGTTCTCTCTTTCGAATGTAATCTGCCATAGAAGATAAGATGTTAATGTAATCATGTCTGAACTTCTGCAGTTCCCCATACAATTCTTCCAGATTTTCAGAATACATTCGCAGCTGTTTGTACTCTTCCTGTTTACTTTTTACTTTCATTTCTTTAATAACAGTGGCTACTAGAATACTGGCTATGATCATAAAAATGATAAAATAAACGAGGAAGAGGTAGCTATTTAATTGGATAACCTCTCTTGAAAAACCTACTCTGTTTGAGATAAGAATGTTGATATAAAAAAATATTATCGTAATCACGATTAGTACTAATATAAACAAAAAATAACGTCTCGTAAGGTATACTCTTTGCTTAATTTGCCTAATAACAACATCGGTTAGTAAACTTAATCCAGTTGCAAATAAGATGAAAAAGAATAAGTGAATACCCATAAAGTAAATATTATTATCCACTACATCAATTGTTAGATTAAACAAATAAAAGTCTAGGAGAAAGCTTAAATGATCACTTATAACGAGGACCATAAGAGCAAAGAGCGGTACAGTAATGCTCGTAACAATATTCCTCGAATAACTAAAATTGACTGCAATTAGAATAACAACTGGAATCATTACCCCTAAAATACCAATATATGTATATATAATTGCTGCACTACTAGCTAAGGCTATAGCTATAATCAAAGTTGGCTTTACATTATCCATTCTTTTAATTAGAAAAAAATTGATTAAGCAAAGTACAGCTACTTGAACAAAACCACCTATAAATGTAATCAAAGTAAAATGCTCCTCAAATCCCTTTTAGGAGCATTTTACCATGGACATAAATTTTTTGAAAATAATTACGACTCTTTATGAGCTTTGACTCATTTTACTTTTCTTTTTCTTGTAGTTCTTCTGGGATCTCCGGCTCATATGTAAACATAAAACAACTCCGTTCTAACGCTGCTTCTCCACAGGATACTCCAATTACTGAAATCACCTTTGGTATTACCTTCCTTAGTTTTGAATATTCAGATAATTTAATCATCATTTATTCCTCCTTTTAAATATATCTTTGGGTACCGTTAAAATACTTGCTAAAATGGCACCCATTGTTAGAAGAGTTTTTACTGTTTCATTTGGAATGACAAGTGTAATAATCATGATTACTAAACACATAACAATCGATTGGTTTCTTAACCTTAACCTTCTTTTTTTGTTTATAATCATGCATTTATTCGTGTTACTTGGTGCAAAAAAGTATAACAACATACAATTGAAAAGGTAGATTATTAATATGTTTCCATTTGGAATAGTAACTAAAGTAGCAAGGTACGGAATTCCTACAAAAAACAAGATACTTAACAAAGTACACACAATACTAGATTGAGCATGCAATCCGTACGCAGTTCTTCTAATTAAATAGTAGGACAGGTGGAAAATAATTGTTGCAAACAAAAGGTTAAGTAAAAAGGAAATTGTGTACACTACGAATAGTTTTGAAAAATTAATAAACAACGTTTCCAGACCCAACTTTAGCTTCAGGTACTTAAGGCGATCATCTCCTAATTCTCCATTAATCCAAGTAGCAAGTCTGTCAGCAGCAACTTCAGTCATACTTACTTTCTTTACCCCCACATCCTTCATCCAATCACCTCAAACCAATCATACCTCATAACTCCTTCTTTTTTACATTTTTAATATAAAACATGAAATTATCCACGTAATTGATCATAGATAATATTTCTTTATACGTAAATGAAGGAAAATAATACCTACTCGTCAGTATGATTCGCCCCGTATATGGCAGTATCTCTTGGATATAAGGTGACTAATTGACTATATCCTTGTAAATTCAAGCGACTTAAAATTAACCTATGCCGGACTGGCAGACAACAATCCTTATTAAGTTTGTCATTAAGCTTGAATGTATAGATAAAAAGAATCCTTTCAATAAAGAAATGTATCAATTGTTCTTCTTGTGGTAGTATACCTGATGCTGAGTTTTCTTCACTCGACAGGTCTGGAATTTCAAATTTCGAAGTGAAAACAAGAGGACCGATGGATAGTTTCTCAGTGTCCGAATTTAAAAATAAAATGCCTCTTGTTTGATCTTGCCAAACCTCATCTCTCTTAATTCCAAATGATTCAGTTATTATAAGATCATATGGAGGTTTTTCATGTAAGGATTTATCGTCATTTACGATAGTTGTATCAAAAACTGGGTTCTCTATTAATGCGTGCTGTAAGTATGAGTAACGCCCGTTTAAAGCTAACACAAGTCTCATTTTCCTGTTGGCTTTTATAAACGTCTCAATATCATCTATATATTCTTGATAATGGCTGTTTGATATAAAAGCTGAACGAAAAAAGTTTGTATATTCCCTTATGTATAGGAATAGACATTGTTGTTGTTTACTTTCACAAATAGTAAAACAGTCTTTATAATTTTGAATGATTTTTTGTGCTACTTGTTCTTCTTTATTTACAGATGCAAGAATAGGAGTACCAAAATACATTAAGCGTTTAAGTTTATTAAAATCAAAATCTTTAATTTTAAACGCTAATAGCCTTTCATTAGCGTGACTATCTTCTATAAAGAAAATATTTTTATACCTTTTAATTCTATACCGATGGTTCAAAAAGTACATTGTTTTCTCACCTACCCTAAGAGAAATGCGTACAAGACAGTTTGTTGTTCTTCAATAAGATTGCTCAACTCCAGGTCATAAAAACCTCCAAGCGGAACCGCTTGAATACCTAAATAAGTAGCAACCAATTGGATGTTTTGACCAATGTGGCCAGCTTCTTGTTGTACTAACTTATAAGAGATATCTGTATACTTTTTTGAAATACATTGTAAATTAACACTCAGGACGATCGCAAACTGAGCTGTACTCGCTAAATAACCTTGAATAAATGCTTCTTTTACCTTTGACCATGGAACTTTTTTTTTCATTAGTAATTGACTTGTGTCGGTATTTAATTCACTAATGTTACCATCAGACCATAATTCATTATTTACGTTGTCCTCATTAAATAAATAGTGGATATTTACATAATATTGTGCCCCGCCAGATGGATAAGTTCTTCTCTGCCTCTTTCCTCCTATAAATGATAATTGGGAGAATCGTGCTATAAAATCCTTGTTAATCATCCGTTCATTAGGGAACTGGTCTACCCATGTTCTCCTATTAAACAAAACTTTCTCAAAGCTGTCATTCAGGTTTAATGGATAAGAGAGATCAGCGGATTTATAACCATAGTTTTCTTTGACCTTTCGGGTGCGGTGTTCGTATACCTGAGTTGATGTGTATTCATGAGCATTAATTGAGGACATATGGTAATCAATAAATTTTTTATCAATATTTAATGAATAATCCCAGCTCCACATACATTACCCCTCTTCTTTTTGATATGCATGGAGTTTTTTGCCCCTATGATAGTCACATAGTATTTTTGAAAAGATGTACTCACGATCAGGTGATACTCCTAACCTATTGTTTAACATATGAATGTGTGAGATTAATATAAAGTACACGTCTTTCTTTTTATAAGCGGACTGATTTTGGACAATATTGGATATTTTCTCTTTCAACAATGTTAAATAAGGTTTGTATGGCTTAAGTGGTCCTTTTACTTCCATACTTTTTGCTCTTTGATATAAAAAGGAAGCTAATTCTTTATGTTCAGGTTGATTATGAAAATTTTTCCAAATTAAGTTGTATTCATAAAAAAAGTCGCTCCTATTATCGATTAAGCCCATCTCTTCAGCTAGCTTCCCACACTCAAACATAAGGTCATACCCTATTGCATATCTCTTATTCCTCGGAATATTTCGGATTATATTACTGGCGAATTTTGAAGATATTACGAAGATTTCTTCTGAAATATTCATTACGCTCTCTCCACCGTAACGTTCAAACTCAGGAAAATAATTAATAGATTGGATGCTAAAGTTAGGATAGGTAACCCCAGTTCCTTCTCCCTCCGTTTTTCTTACTCGCTCATCGTCCACTATAGATTTAAACACCCAATCTAGATGTCTCTCTTTAAATTGATCAAGTAATGAATGTAATTGACGTTCAAAATGAATGTTATCCTCATTGTTTTTATATCTTAAACGAACGTGAGGACCACCATCCCAGTAACGGATGAAGAAATATTCATTAGTTAATTCTTTCTCAGCTAAGGGTAACAGTATTTCCTTTAAGTAATCATCAATTAATTCATAATCATGGATAAATATATGCTTTGAAGTCCACATCTTTAACCCTCCTTAAAGATCCAAAAAAGACGAGTGGCTGCTTCCTGAACGAGGAAAAACCATTAGAGAATAGCCAATTAAATCTTCTTTTTTCAAATCCAGATACTCTTTTAAGTACTCGTCATTGTAATTTTTCATTCCTCTCGAAGCGATTCCCCATTTACCGGCATATAAAGAAATATATTGCCCGATATATCCCATGTCCACGAAAAATTGGCTGAACGACTTTACGTTCTCCTTTTTATTAAAATGAAAGAAAAACCACATATTTAAACCGGTAATGTTTGTGTAAGCCTTGTACTCTTCAAGAATCTTATTTGGCTCCATTTTGTTACAATTACCCGTTTTTTTAATGAGCTTGCCATTGTCGTATCGATAATATCCACTTTTATAGCCATAAACATCATTTATAAATAAGGAAACTTCAACTTTTGTTTTTCTAACCAAACCGTTTAATTGAAAAATAAGTTCATCCATTTTTTCCTTTTCAAGCGTTCGATTAAACAAGACATCTCCAGATAAAGATTGATTAGACACCCGAAGCTGAAACTGTTCAAAAGGATCTGCAATCAAAGCAGGAGCTGTATGAATATCACTTAATTGCCCCTCTTCTTTTCTAACTTCTAAAACAATCGGAATGGACATGTAATCGACTTCTTCTAATTTTAAGGAACATTCACCATTTACATGTTTATACCTAACACCTTGATTTGTTAAGATCGACTCTACGTTCATTAAAGCGTGTCCAATATTAAGCATAGAAAGCATTTTGTAGAATTCGCCATAGTCGATTTGCAATTTTCGACCATCACTTAGTAAAATTAGGTACATTTTATTTTCTTCCAACCCGCTAATAAAAGTATTTTTACTCACTTCGATTTTATCTAATAACGGATTTAACATATAAAGATGACCTTGATAGGACATGATTAGTTTTACACTTGGGATATTTTTTGCTGTCGGAGAAACGGAATGAAAATAATACTTACTATTAAAATCGACTCTGTAAATCCTCTCAACACTTGAAAAGATTTGAAATAGAAAGCTGTCCCATTCAGCCAACTGTTCATGCTGCTTTAAAAAATCCATATCTATATAAGCAATTGGTGTCATTGGCAACTTATAGCTACTTAGCTCTTGTCCATATTGAAACTCCTCGAACCTTCTCTCCCCAAATCTATCTAAATACTGCTTATCGATCATATATACCTCCTATGGAAAAGGATGAGGGGTATTTTCTATCCATTTATTATTTAAACAACCACGTTTTTTTTCGTTGATTGCTTTTTCTACTCGAGAATACACTACTCTTCTATTCTGATGACCAAATGTCATCGTTAACATTTCGGGTACAATATACTTAACGTTAACAAACCCTGTAACAGTTAGGTTAGGGTTTTTAATCGTAGCGCGATAAGCCTTTGGAGATATTTCAAGTATTTTTTCTTGCAATTTTTTAATAATTTTTGATGATTGTCCGCTATAATCAACATAGTATTCGGTCAGTTCTTTATCCGTCATTGAATGAGATGTATTTAACGCGAATGATAGAACTTCTTTCATTTCTTTGTTTGAATATAGAAGTAAATGGTCCTCTAATTCTGACACCATATGAGGATGCGTTAATAGATATCTTTTTCTTTCTAGAAAGTCAGATCTTTTAAACATATTATTGAAAACAGAAATTGCTGTCGTAGCCTCAATCAATGCTTTCTCAAGTGCATCCTCGAGATCAAACGAAGCTGCTGCTGCTGTGTAAAAAGCCATTTCATCTTCCTTAGGATTTTCTTTTTCTAAAAGAACCCAAATTGTTGGAATTTTTAACTCCACTGAAATTTCAAAAAGATGAACTTTAATCCTTTTTCTTTTTAATGCTTCAATGTAATAACTAACTTTCGTTGAGGTAATTTCATCCAGGTCTATTCGAACAGGTGGAATTCGCCCATACCAAGTGGCAAGAAATGCATCACGTTCAAATAGCTCTAGCATAGCATGTAAACTAGCTTCATCTACCGAAGAGCCTAACGCACTACCATTTGAGCTCTCATAAATGTAACGTTTCTCTCCACTTACTTGATGAGAGTTAAAGTAAATCAATTGTTCCGGGATCAATACTTCTGTTCCTTTATGCAATGCCTCTACTCCCTGGTAATAAATAGGATCGTTCTTAGTGTAATTTTGACTATTGTTATAGTTGCAAAGGTGCATGACTTCAGTAAGTGTTAAATCAATAAGAGAAGACTCCTCTTCTCTCAGTGGATTGTTATCTTTTGTTGAATAAGGGAACGCTGTCGCATACCTCTCCATCGACTCCAATATCGACGTATACTTGGATTTCCTATACGTGGATGTCCTTCCGTAAGAAAGCATGGAAATTCCTTTGTACAACACCTCCGATTGCACCATGGGAGTACCGTATGAGTCTCCGGCTCGGGTTAGGTGATTGATGAGTGACGTCTTATTAGAGAAAAGGAAGGTTTTAAATTTTTCTAACCTTCCTTCCACTGATGAAAAGGTTTCTTGACGCAAATAAGTTTTCGTGAATCCACCTTCTGCCTTTTTATGAGAGATATCGACACGATCATAGAAACATCCACCACAGTCCCCTCTTTTAAACGTGCTGTGGATCTCCACTTCATACGTTTCCCGATTAAATATATAAATGGAGGGTACCTCAATATCAGAAGCTAGCTTCTTTTTAAATTCATTAACAATATCTTGTTCACTACCATTTAGGTCGTCAGTAGTATCGTAGCCCATGTAATGCTTATCAAGCCCAACCTCTACCAACCGATCTTTAAAACATCGAAAACAAAAGTGGTTCTCATGACGCCTGGGTCCTATAAAAATAAACTTATTATTATGAGAGACTGGAATTATGTTACTCATAATGATCGGAGAAGCCGCCATTTGTATGCTCATTTTCTATCCCTCCATAATTTCATAGCCATAGCCCATCTCTCCTAAAATTTTAGTTATATTTAAATTTTTTAGCTTGTTGTTCTTTTTTTGTTCTCCTTTGGAAATTGATTCATAATTGATTGAATTCAAACGATCAGCTTTTATTTTTACTTTATGAAAGCAAGCATCTCTAAAATCAATGTTGTTTGTATAGGCACTTATCCAAGTGTAAATAACAAGTGGAATATATTCTTTATTCATAATCGTATAGTTAAACTTGAAGTAATCATCGCGAACTCTATCTTTAATATAAAGTTCGAGTTCATTATTTTCTGCTAAATTTAAAATGAATGATAATCGAAGCTTTTGCTTATTCAGAAGACTATTAATCATTGAAGAGTCCGGTAAGCTACCTGGCTCAATATACATCAATTCACTTTGTCTTACAGCCTCATTAACCTTTGTCTTATGAATCACATTTGAATTTTGTAAAAGGTACAGGTCCTTATCATGCTCTTTTCGTAAAGCTTCAACAAATATGACCTCTACAACAAACTTTGCTAATCTTTCATAATTAACGTCTGCTATATACACATTTTCTTCCTCACCTTTTTTTTGCTTACGTTGTACAGTGAAGACTTGAACCGGTAGCTGCAAGTAATCTTTATACTTCTTATTCATGTTAAAAGATGAAACCGTTGAATCATATTTTTTTAGGAAGTTCTCCAATGCATTTAACGAAGTAATTGTGTCATTGTTTTCAACGTACCTTTGTGCTGTTTTATTTTCAGTTTTCAACTCAAAGTATTCCTTTTTAATCACTTCGAGGTTTTCTTTAATAAAAAACATAGAATTGCTGCTACTTAATGAAGAAGTGAGTAATGCTTGGAAAATAAACTGTGCCAAGATCTTTCCTGATATCATGGTGTTCTCGACCATACTCCCATCAAGATCTAGGTGGGGAGAAACTACAATCTCATTGTAATCATTTATATAAGTATGATAGGAAGATAACAACTTTTCCCCCTCCAAGACCTGAAAGAGTTTTGTATTCCTACTCAGTTGATATTGCAGCTTGTAGTCCTCACATTTTTTTATTATTGTAGGGGTAGCTATGTGTTCTTCTGGTAATACAAGGTTAATGTTTGATAGCCTTAGTAAACTTTCCTCCATACTTAGCGTAATCCCCTCAAGCCAAGGGAAGTATTCGTAATTACAGTGCCTGCGAAGTATCTTGCTATTGATTTTATATACAACGTCTTTTTCTATCAAAAACGTAAGAAATGACAAGTAACGATTGTATTTTTCAGTTACAGCATCCTCCCTTATTCCTTCTCGCAATTCACTAATCATAGAGTGGATGTATAAGTAATCGTCTTCATTTGCCTTGATTTTAAATTTGTTCTTTTTTCCGAATAGATATAAAAACTCTCCTTCATGATAGTACCTGATTGTATTCCTCGCTTTTAGCTCCATCATGTTAAACCTGCTTTCTGTTGGAAAAACGGATCAATAACAGTGCGAATATGAACACGCCAAGAACAACACCTATTGAAATGAATGTGCTACTGTCAAATACGAGCCGCTGATTCCAAACATCAATAAATAAATGATTCATATGATAAATTGGATTCATTTTAGCAATGATTTGTACAAAATCAGGCATTTGACTCACAGGGATTGAGAAGTCACCTGTAAACATCACAAATTGAAACAAAAGAATTGAAAAGACTAACGCACTCTTCATTTCATTAAATAAAGAGTAGATAGCTGAAGAGATCACCAATAAAAATGCGTTAAGGATAATAAAGAACCCATAGGAACTCATGAATGTTAATACTTGAAACTGTAAGTCATAGATGAGGATTCCAATTACATTGATTAATAGAAACCCGAAACTTGTGATAATAATTGATTTAATAATACTTGAGAGAAGTAAAATCCTGGATGATACTGGTGAGATACTGATCCTCTTTTCAACACCTGTTGTACGATTCATCACTTGATCGAATCCGAAAGCAAAAAAAACAACAGAAAATGTAATTAATAGTATGAAAGAGGGGGTATACATTTGTGCATAACTTAATCCTCCGGCATACGTAGTATCCCCGAACAATTGTCCCATGAATACATAAGTAACTGGTGGCACAACAATTGAAAAGATTAGATAAAACATCTCCCTGGAAAACATAAGTAAGTCGTATCTTAACTGTGTGGCTAACATATATTGTCTCCTCCTAACATTTATACTGAAACTTTAGAAAGGTAAAAACTATTAATGGACTTGTATCCTAATGACAATATTTTGTCTGTTGTATCATAAATTTCATTTTCCCCATTATTAATAAGCATGACCTTATCGCAATACATCTCAACTTCATCCATGTAATGGGTTGTTAAAATAACTGTTCCTCCCACCCTTTGGTTATACTCAACAATATAAGACCACAATACATTTCGCATATGTGGATCTAGCCCTGTAGTCGGTTCGTCGAGAATAATCAGCTTAGGCTCAGATAAAAAAGCAATTGCTAAACTCACTTTTTGCTTCCAACCTCCAGATAACTTATCGAAATACGACTTTCTATGTGGTTCCAATTTAAAGTCAGCAATAATTTCGTCAATTTCCGTTTTGGACTGGTAGTAAGATTGAAATAAACGGAGTAACTCTTCTACTTTTAATGTTTTGTAAAATTGGGTGGGTTGTAATACAACAGAAATGTCTTTTCTCAAATTCTCCAAACGCTCCATAGTCAATCCCTGTAAATTCTCATTAAAAATTGTAATATCACCATAATCAAATTCTTTAATAGTCATCAATATTTCAAGAAACGTAGACTTACCAGCACCATTCTTTCCGATAACTCCAATGATTTCTCCTTCTTTTGCTTGAAAGTCTAAGCCCTTTAGCACTTGGTGATCACCATATGACTTTCTTAAACCTTTCACATCAATAATATTCATCCTTCACCCTCCATTTAAGTATGAACTAAACGTAAACATTACTAGGTGTTTTATCGACGGTATACTCGACCATATATTCTCTTAAAGGTGAACTTGGTCCAGGTAAAGCTTCTTCAATATACATTTTTGTATTTTGACTAACGCTGCTTTTACATTCATTTACAAACAGACGGAACAGTAATGGAATATCTAAATCTATAAAGATCGGCTTTTCCCTGGAAAACTGATCCTCATTTTTATAGAACTTCAAGAAAAATTGTCTTGGAAGGTTATTAAATTGAAAATAGTGTAGTAGCATTTTATAGCGTTCATTTTCATGAGCTGATCTTTCTATTAATTGAAGTAACTGGTCATGATTTAAATTCCACCTTCTTCGGTACATGACAATTTGATCAAAAGTTAATCGCGGCAACTGTTCGCGCATTAGCCCAATCCGATTAACGTCAAAGTTTAACCTTCCACTTTGAAATAGAAGCAACATTATAGAAAGGACACCAGGAAGAAAAATAGGGACGAGCGATGACTTATAAGCAATTTTTGCATTTTTAAACTGATGATCTAAGAGCTTAAGTTTGCGTGTATCACCATCATATTTCACGTAAAATTCATCTATGGATGGTAGGTCTGGACTTTTGAATTTTTGGTAGCCAATATTTAAATTTACTTTATTACGATATTCTCTTTCATGTATGCCACCATTAAATCCAAATAACTCATCCACCTCATAGTAATTTTTATTGGTATAATTTTTGTTTAAATACGCTATATAGTCCTCATTTTGTTCACTGACTTCAAAAAAGTCTTTAAATCGTGATAAGAACTTTTCCTGCCCATCGTAAACGTCATTAATAACTACTTTTTCATCTGTGTGTTGAGCAAATAAAGTCAAACTTGTTTCACTGTTACTTTTAAAATGATTTGGAATTTTATTTGCATATTTCATTATTAAGGGCTTAATATTTAGTTCTGACTCTGAAAATTGGTCCATCATCACCGTTAATTCTTTTATAAATCCGTCTCTTAAATCATCTAATATATGAATTTCTTTAGCTATTGCGTTATCGTAACGATACTCAATGCTTTGATAATAAGGGTAAAAAAAGTTAATATTGCGAAAGAAAATCTCATTCAACATTTTACTATTCGATAAGCCGACAATCTCATTTCCATATTGCAGCCTAAATAATTCGGCTAATTCATACTGCACGCGTATATTAACGTCAAACAAAAGAATAAAGTCAGATAAACAAGTAATAAATTCATCAGTTACTTTATGAGAAACTAGGTCTTTTTCATTTTTATTAAACACAACATCTTCAAATAAAAGCTCGTTTCCAAACTTCATCCCATGACATGCCCATTGATTACTAATAGCTTTCACCTCTGACCAAGCTGACCTTCTTTCCTCAATTCCGCCATTCTCAAAACGATTCATAGAAGCATGAATGGTATGTAAAGCATCAATAAACTTCGGATCTAACTTGTAACCCTTTAAAAAACCAATCATGCTTGTAAGGATATCTCTATTAGCACCCACATTTACCTTCTGTATCAAAACCTTTAATTCTACAAGTTTTTTAAATACTTTTATTTCTTGTCCTTGGTACAATTGAAGTGAGTTTAAATAGGATTTAAAGTGGGCATAAGTCAATTCTTTGCCTTTATATTTTTCAATAAAATCAATTACACTTGGTTCTAACTGGAACTCAACAAACTTATCACTGGTTTCATATACCTTTTTCGAGTTAGTCGTACTATGTTGCGAGACATAGTAAATCTTAGACGCTTTCCTACCAAAGTTAGCTACTTCTACTGGAATTTTTTTTATTGCATCCTCATTACTTCTTAAAAAACCATAAAACATATTGAATACCATTGCGTGATTGACTTCTACATTTGCAGAATGAATAGATGTAAAGCTCGGGGAAGATGATCCAATCTTTGTCAAATATGAAAAAGGACTTGTTTTCATAGAAGCCCTCATCATTAGTTTGACCAAAAAGTAATCTAGTTTTTTTAACTTTTTGTTATGGCTTTTTGTATCGGTGTTCATGTATTTCCCCACTTTTTCATAAATCATCTCATTAAAAAAAATGATTGTTTTTAATAATTCTTCATCATTAATGTTACATTGGAGAATTTCACGATTACGATCTAGGACATCCTTATATGCAGTTGTAAACTCAGTTTCTAGTTTCTCCTTTATATTTAACAACTGTAAAATGACGCTTAGGTCTATTTCCTTAAGCACTTGCAATGTTTCTTCATCATATCTTTTCATTTTTTTTAGTCTCAGGTTATGCACATCTCGTTTAACATTTAACACCAATTTGTTTTTATTTTTCGCAAAATGATCTGATAGCTGTGCTGTTAAAGCATCTTTTTCAAGTTCAATTTTTTTTGTTAAAACCTTTATGTCACTTATCAGCTTTGTCAATTGTCCGGAAGTCGATTTCATTTTAAAATACCATTCTTTACTAATGTCACTTCCTCTATACAGAACAAGCGGGTTTTTGGTTACATCATTATTTAACACCAATTTCTTCCCTCCAATTTACGTTATACGTATCCTCAGTGTATCGATAAGCCATGTATATATATTGTTGTTTCTTTAGAGCACTGACTCTTAAAAAGGGTAAAGACATATATAATAGGTTTATTAGGAAGCGATAAGCAGTTGCGGAATCATCATATACAAACCCTTCTTTCAATGCATATTTTGAGAAATGATGATGAAAATCATTGCTATAATTCGTTTGGAGAGAAGCAAACGTCTTTTTCATTGTCTCGATATACTCTGCATCTATGACACCATCCACTATTTTTTCTAATAGAAGAAAAAGTTCCCGCCATTTGTTAAACCATTTTTGAATAAACCAGGTATGTTCTTTTTCAAATTTTATTAGAAAGGGTTTTTGGGATTGGTAGTTTTCTTCAAATTGTGATTCATTGTAAGATAATTTTTGATTTACCGATAATTCAAAAAACCCATGTACATGTGAAATGAAAGAGAAATAACCTTTATTTACGTCATTTACTTTATAAGTCTCTGACACATAATGAAATAAGACTGGAAATACCTCTTTTGCTGCAATTGGATTATCTTCTAAATATAAGTACAACTCCATAACCAATTCTTGTAGATCAAATCTAATTTCATTAAATAAATCGGTTATTTCTCTATTATGAAAGAAAAATTGATTATCGATCACCTTTGTAGCTCCATGTTTTTCCATAACCGATACCTGACCCTTATCTTCTAACTTTGCCAAAACAGATGCATTTTTCTTATACTTTTCTGCAACTTGCTTTTCTTCTGATTCATCGATAAGAATATTTTTCATAGTAAGTTTCGTTAACTCGTGAATTTCTTGTATCTTAGTAGGGTCTGTATTTCTACCAAAGGTTACTCTTATATTTGGTCCACCCTCCCAAGAACGGGATAAGTAATAACAATCAACCGTTCTTAAAATCCACTTTAAATCTCTTACCAACAATGCATCCTGTTTTGAATTGTAGTTGAAAATAAGTAAGTCTTTCATAATTAACATCCTCATTTCACATGATTTTTGTCATCACAGTTTAGCAAGATCCACAGCAAGAGCTTGAACCACAAGTTGAAGACGCCGAGCAGCTTGACGTACCACTACTAGCTGTTGTCTCAGGAATTGCTCCAACCTCATCCAAGTCTAAAAAGTCCACTTCCAAATCAAAATCCTTTACCGCTACCTCTTTTTCAATTGCTACTGTTTTGCTCATGTGTTTACCTCCTAAATGGGTTTTTTATCTTACACCGTTAGTATACATACTCTAAATATATTAAATTGCAAATGATCACAAGAAGTTCCAATGTCCACTTTTATGCAAAAATTTTACACATTCAATTACACTTATGAATACATAAGTGTAGCTTGGCTTACTGATTAATTGTCTTTTCGATTACGCTAGATATCGAAACGCAGGTTTATTTTTTTAACTATGAAAAAGACTTGAGGGAACCCCCAAGCCTTTTAACCAACCATTATTTAACTTTTTTTATTTCTTTTACTTCTCTTTTTAATAGAAGGCCAATGATAAAAAACTCTAATGTTAGTGCCATTGATAGGATGAGGAGCCCATGAGGCAGGAAGAAGGATAGTAAAGCAATGGAAATAACGAGCAAAGAATGAACCACAAATAGTTTTGTTTTGTATACCCACATGTAAGGCAAAAAGTGAGCCCCTAGTAAAATAGCAAGGACAAACGGAATAATTTCTTGGTTAGTTGAAATAAGCAATAGAAGGACAGGAATGAAAAATAGTTGAACAGCCCCTATTAAACCAGCTATCGTGGATAATGGATTATCTTTAGCGAATAAATCTATATTTAATAGTTTTGAAACGAAAATACCTAGTGGAAAAACCATCCCTGCTCCATAAATATAAATCCAAAACCTTACATCTTCTGTAATGAAAAAATAAGATAATCCGGTTACCAACCAGAAAATGCTTCCTGCATATAACATAGGTGTTCCTTTTTCTGTTCGAATAGATAAGCTATCGTGAAACTTGTTAATATCAGCCAACAGACTTCCCTCCATTTCTGAATACCATTTCAACATTAACCTTCGATTCCCTCCGTATTAGGTTGGAAATGATCATATAATCACATATATATCTTATAAAAAATATTTTGATGCATATTTCTAGGATTTTTTAACTGGTAGTTATAGAAATAGATAAGTAGTAAAGCAAAAACGTTAGGAAGAATTGTTTATCTTCCAAGCAAAACAGATAAAAAAATCCATTTACCGGTGATAAACGCCACCAATTTTCTATAAGAAAAACAGCGTTAGCTTCCGCTGCATGTTTTAAAGTCTCAAGGATGCTTTTCCCTTGAGACGAGCGGGTGAAGGCAGCTATCCTCTTATAAATTATCTTATCATTTAAAAAATATGCTATTTGTTTTTTGAGTCTTAGGATAGCGGATGCTTGGCCTTGTCACGCAATTGCGTGACAGTTTTTTTGGATCAAAAAGCAACAAACCTTACAATAAAGTCCAAAAAAAGAAGAGGGCAAATAATCCCCTCTCCTTTCTTCGATTCTATAATCTACCTATTTAAGATCATTAAGGAAGCTCCGTCGTCCCCATTAAATAACGATCACATTCTCTAGCTGCTTCTCGTCCTTCATTGATCGCCCAAACGATCAAGCTTTGTCCACGTCGCATGTCGCCAGCTGAAAAGATGCCTTCAACATTCGTTGTATATTTTCCATACTCCGCTTTTACGTTCGAACGTTTATCCGTTTCTACTTCAAGCTGCTCAATGAGGCCTTGTTCAGGACCACTAAATCCGATTGCCAATAACACAAGGTCTGCCGGCCAAACTTTTTCCGTTCCTGGAATTTCTTTACGGAGTCGATTTCCATTTTCATCGGTTGTTAATTCCACGTTAACCGTATGCACTTCTTTGACGTGTCCGTTTTCATCGCCAACGAACTTTTTCGTCATGACTGCATAGGCACGAGGATCGTCACCAAACACAGCAGCTGCTTCCTTTTGACCGTATTCGATACGATGAATGATTGGATATTGTGGCCACGGATTGCCCACTTCATCACGGTTATCGACTTTTTTATCATAAATATCAAACTGCGTTAGGCTTCTACAGTTGTGTCTAACCGATGTCGCCAAACAGTCCGTCCCAGTATCTCCACCACCGATGACGATCACATCTTTATCTTCAGCAGAGATATAGTTCCCATCTTCTAAATTTGAGTCTAATAAACTCTTCGTATTTGCATGGAGAAAATCCATCGCATAGTGAACACCTTTTAATTCTCTGCCTTCAGCAGGAATGTCTCGGTGAATTGTCGCACCGCCGCATAAAATAATCGAATCAAAGTCGTTTTCTAAATCTGCCACCGGATAGTCTTTCCCCACTTCGGTATTGGTGACAAATTCGATCCCTTCTTCTACTAAGATATTCACGCGACGCTCAACAATCTCATAGGGGAGTTTCATCTCAGGAATCCCGTATGTTAACAAGCCTCCTATACGATCATGACGTTCAAAAACGGTGACAGAATGTCCTGCTTTATTAAGCTGGGCCGCAGCAGCAAGTCCGGCTGGACCAGAGCCTACGATAGCGACTTTTTTCCCAGTCCGCTTTGTTGGTGGTTCGGGTACTACCCAGCCCTCAGCAAAGCCTTTTTCAATAATCGAACGCTCAACGGTCCGAATCGCAACAGGCGGTTCATTTATCCCTAAAACGCAAGCCCCTTCACATGGTGCCGGACAAGCAAATCCGGTGAACTCTGGAAAGTTATTCATTTCATGCTCTCGTTTAAGTGCTTCTTTCCACTGGCCTTGATAGACGAGGTCGTTCCATTCAGGAATGAGATGATAGACGGGACATCCCGTAGTAACACCGTTGATCTCTGTCCCTGTGTGACAAGTAGGAACGCCGCAATCCATGCAACGCGCCCCTTGTTGTTTTATTTCCTCTTCTGTCATCGGTTTCGTATAATCTTCCCAATCCTTCGTTCGTGTTGAAGGTTCCCGTTCAAGCTGTGATTGCCGCTTATATTCCATAAATCCTGTTGCTTTTCCCATCGAATCACCCTCCCTGCTAAGTTATTTTAAAGCTAAAGCTTTTGCGTCGGTTTTACTTTCTTCAAAAGCTTGCATTTCTGCTTCGAATTTTTCCAGGCCAATGTCTTTCAAACTCTCAATTCGATCTTGCATTTCGAGATAATCCTTTGGAATAACACGGACAAACTTAGGTAAGAAAGTCTCCCAGTTTTCTAGCACACGTTTTCCAATGGTACTATCTGTGTAATAAACATGCTTTTCAATCATCTCATAGACCTCTACTCTTTCTTTTTCATCAGCTAAAGGCTGCAAGTGAACATTCGCTTGATTACATTTCGTTTCGAATGGTTCGAGCGATTCATCAAGAACATATGCGACACCACCTGACATCCCTGCCGCAAAGTTCCTTCCAGTAGAGCCTAATACAACAACTTTTCCACCTGTCATGTATTCACAACCGTGATCACCGACCCCTTCAACAACAGCTTGAACGCCACTATTTCGGACACAGAACCGTTCACCGGCAATACCGTTAATGTAAGCCTCTCCAGCTGATGCTCCGTACAGTGAGACGTTTCCGATAATCATATTCTCTTCGGCACAAAATGTAGCTCTAAGTGAAGGATGGGCAATGATCTTCCCTCCGGATAAACCTTTTCCTACGTAGTCATTGGCATCTCCTACGAGTTTTAGCGTCATCCCTTTTGGTATAAATGCACCAAAGCTTTGACCTGCAGAGCCTTTGAATGTTAAGCGAATCGTATCTTCTTTTAACCCGTCTGCCCCGTAACGTCTTGTAATTTCACTTCCAAGAATCGTTCCTGTAACCCGGTTAATATTTCGAATCGCGACGGTTGCTTCAATTGGCTCCCCGTTTTCAATAGCATTTTTACATAGTGGAATCAATTCTTGAGTATCCAATGCTTTATCTAATCCGTGGTTTTGCTCAATCGTTGCATAATTTCCTACGTGCTCAGGCACCTCTGGCTGATAAAGAAGGGCGGATAAGTCGACACCAGTCGCTTTCCAATGATCAACCGCTTCGTTTGTTTCCAATATGTCCGTTCTGCCGATCATCTCATTGAATGTTCTAAAGCCCAATTCTGCCATCAACTCTCTAGCTTCAGTAGCAACAAAGCGCATGAAATTCGCAACATGCTCCGCTTCACCAGTAAATTTCTCACGGAGCTCAGGATTTTGTGTCGCCACACCAACCGGACACGTATCCATGTGACACACTCGCATCATCACACACCCGAGGACAACAAGAGGTGCGGTTGAGAAACCAAACTCTTCGGCACCAAGAAGTGCTGCAACAATGACGTCTCTTCCGGTCATCATTTTACCGTCCGTTTCGACGACAATACGGTCTCTTAGTTGGTTTAATAACAATGTCTGGTGTGTTTCAGCTAAGCCAATTTCCCAGGGCAGACCTGTATGCTTAATACTTGATCGCGGTGCCGCTCCAGTTCCTCCGTCATATCCACTAATTAAAACGAGGTCTGCTCTTCCTTTTGCTACACCAGCTGCAATTGTACCTACACCCACAGCTGATACCAGCTTTACACTAATGCGCGCTCGTGGATTGGCATTCTTCAAGTTATGAATGAGTTCTGCAAGGTCCTCAATTGAGTAAATGTCATGGTGTGGTGGTGGAGAAATGAGTTCCACACCCGGCGTAGAACCTCGTACTTCAGCAACCCACGGATACACCTTTTTCCCAGGCAAATGTCCGCCTTCACCAGGCTTTGCGCCTTGAGCAATTTTAATTTGTATTTCATCGGCATTTACAAGGTAATGACTCGTGACACCAAATCTGCCAGATGCGACTTGTTTAATCGAACTGCGTCTCGAGTCACCATTGGCGTCAGGGGTGAAACGATCTGGAGCTTCTCCCCCTTCTCCGGAGTTACTGCTTCCACCAATACGGTTCATGGCGATTGCAAGTGCTTCATGGGCTTCCTGACTAATAGCACCGTAAGACATCGCACCTGTTTTAAACCTTTTACAAATCTCTTCTACCGACTCGACTTCATCAAGTGGGACAGGCTTTCTTGTCTTAAACGAAAGCAGCCCGCGGAGTGATTGCAAATTATTTTTTTCATCTGTAAGTAGTCCAGAATATTTCTTAAACAGCTCATAGTCGTTCGAACGACATGCGTGCTGCAGCGTATGAATGGTATGGGGATTATACTGATGATCTTCACCGTTTTCGCGATATTGGAACTCGTCTCCAGAATCCAATGCTTGGTTTTTTCCGCGATTATCTGCAAAGGCGCGCTCGTGCCTCATCAGTACTTCCTTTTCGATGATACTCAAGTCAATACCACCTAAACGAGAAGCAGTCCGTGTAAAATACTTCTCGATCACGTCTGGGTGAATACCGACAGCTTCGAAAATTTGTGCACCCCGGTAGCTTTGAATCGTAGAAATCCCCATTTTTGATAATACTTTGATGACGCCATCGGTCACCGCGTTGATATACTTCGTAACCGCTTCGTCATAAGAATCAACACGCAAGTCACCTTTGTTCTTTAATTCACGCAACGATTCAAACGCCAAATATGGATTAATTCCTTCTGCCCCGTACCCGAGCAATGTTGCAAAGTGATGAACTTCTCGTGGTTCACCTGATTCGAGAAGGATACTGATTTTCGTTCGAGTTCCTTTTCGAATAAGGTGATGGTGTAAGCCAGAGACAGCCAGAAGAGCTGGGATTGCCGCATGGTTTGCGTCTACACCACGATCAGATAAAGTAACGAGCGTTTTACCGTCTTCAATAGCTTGATCGGCTTTTGCAAAAAGCACCTCTAACGCTCGTTCCATTCCATTATCATCAGTGACATTAAATAAGATAGGTAACGTCTCCGTCCTAAAACCATCTCGTTTTTGAACGCGAAGCTTTTCTAACTGTTCGTTTGCAAGCACAGGCGTTTTTAACCGAATATGGCGACAACTCTCAGGTCCAGGATTAACGAGATTTCCTTCCGCCCCAACCGTCGTTTCAACCATTGTAACGATTTCTTCGCGAATCGCATCGATTGGTGGATTCGTCACTTGGGCAAATAATTGTTTAAAATAATTATAGAGTAGCTGCGGCTTTTTCGATAAAACAGCGAGAGGAGAGTCGTACCCCATCGAGCCAACGGGATCCTTGCCTTCAGATACTAACGGCTTTAGAATTTTGTTTAATTCCTCTGTTGTATATCCAAACGCAAGCTGCTGGTCGATTAGCTTATCAATAGGCTCTGCTTTTTTCGGAGACTCAGGTAAATCATCAAGATCGATTAAGTTATCGTTCAGCCACTCTCTATAAGGCTGCTCTGCTGCAATTTCAAGCTTAATTTCTTCATCTGGAATAATTCTTCCTTTTTCCAAATCAACAAGCAGCATTTTCCCAGGATGCAGCCGTTCTTTATACTCAATGTCATCAGCAAAGATATCTAATGCCCCAACTTCAGAACCGAGGACGACCATGCCATCCTTTGTGACATAGTATCGTGCCGGTCGCAGTCCGTTTCGGTCGAGACTCGCACCAATTTGTTTCCCATCTGTATAAACGAAAGCAGCAGGCCCATCCCACGGCTCCATTAACGTACTATGATATTCGTAAAAATCCCTCTTCGCTTCGTTTATTGTGTCATCGTTCGCCCACGGTTCAGGGACCATCATCATTGCCGTATGAGCTAATGATCTTCCTGAAAGGTGAAGGAATTCGAAGCAGTTATCAAACATGGACGAATCGCTTCCGTTTTTATCGATCACTGGCAACACTTTTTGCAAATCGTCATCATTAAAAAACTTAGAAGAACAGAGTGCCTGACGTGCCCTCATCCAATTCACATTTCCCCTGAGGGTATTAAACTCCCCATTATGAATTGTGTAACGGTTAGGGTGTGACCGTTTCCAACTCGGAAATGTGTTCGTGCTAAAGCGGGAATGCACTAAAGCCAATGCTGACTTAAATTCCGGGTGGTTCAGGTCAATATAGAAGGAGTCCAATTGTTCTGGAATAAGCATACCTTTATAAACAATCGTACTCGTTGATAAACTGCTAATATAAAACTCATCCTGTCCAGCAAGCTTTTTGGAAATCTCAATTTCCGTTCGTTTTCGAATGATATATAGTCTTCTCTCAAATTCATCCTGATCGGTAATCTGTTTTGAACGACCAACGAATACCTGGCGAATTGATGGTTTCGTTTTCTTCGCTTCCTCTCCAACAAACGAATCATTGACCGGAACTGTTCGCCAGCCGAGAAACGTCTGTCCCTCTTCACGAATAATCTCTTCAAAAATTCGTTTTGTTTTCAGTCGGGTATCCTGATCTTGTGGGAGAAAGACCATACCAATACCGTATTCTCCTTCATTAGGCAGTACGATATCTTCTCTGTCACACTGCTTCACAAAAAAACGATGAGGAATTTGCGTCAGAATACCTGCACCATCTCCGGTGCTCACATCAGCCGACTGCCCTCCCCGATGCTCTAAGTTACTCAAAATATTAATCGCATTCTGGACGATAGCATGAGACTTACGACCATTTATATTTGCGATCATCCCAATTCCACATGCTTCATGTTCATTTTCCGGATTATATAGACCCTGCTGTACAGGGTATCCATGCTTTCTCATAGCAACGCCCCTCCTTAATACTTTCAAAAAACCTATCGTTTTTCATAATTTCGGGTTAGTATATCACAAAATTTGATTAACATAAAATTCTGACTATATAGATTGGAATGAAAGTTTTTAAGTTAAGCGCTTACAATATTTATATAATGCGTTTCTTTAAATTCACGATTTTTTTTTTACTTGAATCATTTGTTTGTTTAAAAATGAATACTATTTTGTCGTAATTTTTGGGGAGTTGCTTGGTGTTAAAATAAGAGGGACTTTATGGAGCTCCGTTGGCCTCCATCTGCTTGCTTTCCGCGGACGAACCGCCAAGCCTCCTCGGGGAAACCACCCTGCGGGGGTCTCGGCTGGCCCGTTTTTCCGCAGGAGTCTCGCAGATTACGGCCTACTACGCAGAAGTTCTTTTTTTAATTACGAGACCTTTATAAACACTTCTATTCAACTTGGCTACGATCTCCAACTTGCTTGGTGTTAAATTAAAAGGGGCTTTATGGAGCTCCGTTGGCCTCCATCTGCTCGCTTTCCGCGGACGAACCGCCAAGCCTCCTCGGGAAATGCGCCCTGCGGGGTCTCGGCTGGCCCGTTTTTCCGCAGGAGTCTCGCAGATTACGGCCAACTGCGCAGAAGATGTTTTTTAATTACGAGACCTTATAAAAACTTCAAATCAACTAGGCTACCTCAAACTAGCCTATTACTAGCAAATGCAAATTCTTATAGAGAACGTTCTATACTGTCCCCTTTAGTTTCACGTGAAACATTACATCAAGCAAGAAAGATAAACTTTGGTGTCCCTTTCAAAAGATACGTGAACACCCTTCTTATAGTAAACAAAAAATGCCCTTAGTTAGCGGGCATCTTTTGTTAAATTACTTCTCTACTATCAACAGTTTTTTTCAATAATATCGTCACTTCAATTCTTCGGTCTTTTTGATTAACTCTTCCAATTCCAGGGTAACACCATTAAGAGTAGCGATTAGATCGGAAAGAAATTCTACAGAAGACAGTTGTTCCTCAGAAGCATTGGCTACATTTACAGCATGGTCAGTTGCTGTTTCTGCAAAAGAGGTCATCTCTTGAAATGACGCCGATGCTTGTTCTGATGCAGCTGTTACCTCTCTAGTTGAAAATGATATTTCCTTAATTTGATTAGCAACCCCATCAATAGACGTTTGAATTTTGCCAAAGATTTCTCCTGTTTCCTGGACGATATCTAATCCACCTCTGACCTCATTCATAATTTGATTCATAGAATCTACAGACGTATTTGTATCTTCTTGAATAGCGTTAACGAGTTCTGTAATTTTACTTGCAGATTCAGAAGATTGTTCAGCTAACTTTCTTACTTCATCCGCTACAACAGCAAACCCCTTTCCTTGCTCTCCCGCTCTTGCTGCTTCAATCGCTGCATTTAAAGCTAGTAGGTTCGTTTGTGAAGAGATATCTGTAATTAAACCAACGATTTCTCCAATTTCTTTGGAGCGATGATTCAACAACATCACTTTCTCAGAAGAAATGCTAACAGTATCATTAATTGAATTCATTTGTTGAACAGTTTTTTGGATCATAGCATTACCATCAGTAGCTTCTTGTACTGTCTTAAGCGATACTTCTGACACATTAGACGACGTTACCGCAATTTGTTCAATTCCTGATGCTATTTCCTGAATTGATTTGGAACTATCAATCGTCTGTGCCTTTTGAGTATTTGCTGCGCTCGAAATTTCTTGAATATGAGTTACGATGTCTTTGAGCGCTAACCGATTTGAATCATAATTCGTTTTAATTTGTGATGATGCCTGTATTAATTTCTCAGAAGTGAGAGATAACTTCTCAACAATACCATTTAAAATTTGTTGTTTTTCTTCCCTTTCGTCGAGGTCAGCAACTAACTTTCTCTTATTTATAATTTGCCAAATGATCGCACCTGACGTCCCGATCAAGAATACTGCATGAATAAGTACCATTGAAAAGGTATAATGATGTGTTCCAAAAACATATTCAGTTAAGACCACCGTTCCTGCCAAATGCTGAATAGCAAATAACCCAGTCATTATTAAAATTAAGTTTACTCTTTCATAATAGCCGACCATCGCGACTACCATGAAAATCGAAAAGTGATACTCAACCATCCCTTCCCCACCAGCGATCATTGACATACTACTAAACGTAATCGTAAGCGTATTTAAAAGCGGCAATAGCGGATGGTCCTTTTTCAATCGATAAAGAACAAAACAAATGATAAAGAGGACAATGGGTACAAAAAGAAAAATGTTAGTAATGTAGCTAATCTGATGAGAATGTACATGTCCAAAAAAATCAGATAAATTTAGAAACCGATGTAGGAAATGTACGACAACCGATACAAATAGGACGATAGTAGATAAAACAAGAATAATTCGATTCTTTACACTTAATAACAAATCATTTCCTCCTCAAAAACTTACTTCTTAATTGAATTGATTTAAAAGTTAATTCACATTAGGTGCCACCAGTCGCGAATGTAATTATTTTGATTGTCCTCAATTTTGGACACGCACCACTAATACTTTTAATACAAATTAAACTTTATCAGATTATAGTATTAATAATCTATAAACATTGAAAATTTTGCCTTTTATTACATTTAAGTAATAGTTCTATTTACCTATTTTACGCAACTTTTGGTTGATTGGTGTTAATTTAAGGGGGACTTTATGGAGCTCCGTTAGCCTGCACCTGCTCGCTTTCCGCGGACGAACCGCCAAGCCTTCTCCTCGGGAAATACGTCCGGTGTAAGGTGACAATAAAGTTATTTAATTTTCATACCAAAACACGCATAACCCCGTCCACATATTAGGGCGGGGTTAAAACAAAGTTGTTTAACTTTTGATCGAGTCTATTTCATTGCACTTAATATAACATTAAAGTCGTTCTTAAGATTTAACGTTGAATTTTTAGACCTAATAACGAAGCAAATTGTATCGCTTGAGACGTTGATACTTTACATCCTTTTAATTTCTCCATTGAAACAGTTAAAGAATGGATGAGCTTATATCAATTCCTTTTAATGATGTCTCTTCAAAGCTTGCGCCATTAAGATTACATGAAAGAAATTCTACTTTTTTGAGCTTACAGTCATAAAGGTCAGCGCTTTCTAACGCAGCATCATCAAAAGTCACCTTTTCAAGTTTTGAGTTACCGAACATAACCATTTTAAGAATGGATTCCCCAAACCTTGTATTACCGATATAAGACTCTGTTAGGTTGCTGCCTAGCAACTTACAATTAAGAAACTCAACTCGATTCATGGAGGCATTACTCAAATTAGCATTGGATAAATCACAATTTTCAAAGCGCACATCGGTAAGATCAATTCAGCTAAAGTCGGTATTAACAAAGTTGCAGTTTTTGATAACCGTTTGATAAAGCCGTAATCGCTCTATGGACTCGTTATCAAATTGAGAATCTGTAACGAGGCACACTTCAAATTCTGGATCTTTTCATAATAAATATCTGTAAATCTTCTCTCCGTTAGATTTTCAGGAATCTTGGGTTTCTCAATTTTCACTGTATACCTACCTACTCTCAAAGAACTTTAATTTGTTTATAAGGTCTCTAGATACAAATATAAAGGAACACATGTTCTTTTTCAAGACTTGAGCTTTATGCATTTTCTAAAATATAGGATTCATCTAAACGCATTTATTAACTGACGTTGTTTTGAGTTCTAAGAACCCCCCCCCCCCTTATTAAGTTAAATCCGATTGTTGAATAGAATGACTTGCGTTTTTTAACAACTTTATTATTCTTTAAACGCCTTTATTGTTAAACAACTTTTTGTCCATTAACACCTGCGGGGTTTCGGCTAGCCCGCTTTTACCGCAGGAGTCTCACAGATTCCCGCCAACTACGCAGAAGATCTTTTTATTAATTACGAGATCTTATAAACACATTTCAACTTGGCTACGGTTTCCAACTTGCTTGGTGTTAAATTAAGAGGGGCTTTATGGAGCTCCGTTAGCCTGCATCTGCTCGCTTTCCGCGGACGAACCGCCAAGCCTCCTCGGGAAAAGCGCCCTGCGGGGTCTCGGCTGGTCCGTTTTTCCGCAGGATTCTCGCAGATTACGGCCTACTACGCAGAAAATCTTTTTTATGAAGATTCCTGCATCCTCCCTAACCTCCATGAGTAAATTTTAATTGACTATGTTTCTAAAAAAATTCAACACTACTTTAAGGAGGTTTAGTAATGATAAAAATTGCAGCGATCCAAATGCGTTCAGAAAAAGCTTTGGTTGATGTAAATAGAAAAAAAGCAGTAGCCTTTGTTAAAGAAGCAGCTGCGAATGGAGCTAAACTTATTTGTTTGCCTGAATTATGGGTTTCCGGTTATGGATTAAAAACGTCAATGTTCCATCAATTGGCTGAACATGTTGAAGGAACAACAGTGACGATGTTTCAGCAATTAGCTAAAGCACTAAGAGTTGTCTTAATCGTTCCTTTTCCTGAACGAGAAGAACTTGATAAAAGCCTTTTTATCTCAGCTGCGATCATTAATGTTGATGGCAAAATTTGTGGCATTCAACGAAAATCCCTGATCTGGGGAACGGAAAACAAAACCTTTTTACCTGGAGAAAAAAAGTACCCTGTATATAAAACAGCAGCAGGAAATTTAGGTGTGCTTATTTGCTACGATATCGAATTCCCTGAACCCGCAAGACTGCTCGCTTTACAAAAAGCCGATTTGATTGTTGTCCCTTCTGTTTGGAGTATTAAAGCGCAACAAAGGTGGGATATTCAATTGCCTGCCAGAGCGCTAGATAATTCTGTTTATGTGTTAGGGGTTAATGCTGTCAGTGAAGGTGTTTGTGGAAAAAGTAAGTTTATTAGCCCTCGGGGAACGGTTTTGAAGGAAGGCTCTGCTACGAATGAAGGGATCATATATGGCAATATCGATATGAATACAATACAATCCGTCAGAAATGACATTCCTTATATGAAAGATTATCCCCCGGAATTTACACCCAGGGGCTAAGTCCTTAGTTGAAGAAATCTTGTCTTCTAATTAAAATTTACGAGCATAAGTATGAAAATGACTTAAAATATGAGTCAATATCATCATGCTCTTTTGGGTCGTTGTGCCTTAAAGGGGTTCGTTATATTCGGGTTATTTCTATTGCTTTCCTTGAGGATGTACACCTTTTTTATGCTTTAAGTCCTAATCGAGGAAACTTTATTGAAGGAAATTCGCAAATTATGTTGAATTTAACAGTAAAGGGTTTTCTGTTAATTAAAATTGTTTGGAATTTTTCCAATATTGGTTCTATTTCAAATCATTTAATTAAATTTAAGGGGGAAAAGAAATTGAAAAGTAAACTATTTTTATTGTTCACACTGATAATGGCTGCATCGATTATGGTAGCCTGCGGAAGTGATTCTGCTGCAGATGGGGACATGCCAGAGTACACTGTTGCTATTGACACTAACTACGTTCCATTTGAATTCTTAAACACTGAAACACAAGAGATGGAAGGCTTTGACGTCGATCTTATTTATGAAATTGCAGACAGAGTTGGCTTTACTATTGATTTAGAAACAGTAGAATTCGATGGGATCGTAACAGGAATGGGGACAGGTCGTTATGATATCGGTATTGCTGGCATGACGATTACAGAAGAAAGAGCCGAAAGCTTTGACTTCTCTGATCCCTATTATGATGCAGGATTAATTTTAGCTGTTAGAGAAGATGAAACTGAAATCGAATCTATTGATGATGTCGATGGCAGACCGGTAGCGACACGTGCTGCTACAACAAGTGAAACGTACTTGAAAGATAACACAGATGCTGAAATCCAGACCTTCCCAGATATCGTGAATGCCTATCAAGACCTCACTGCTGGTCGCGTAGATGCTGTCATTTATGACCTTCCAAATGTCATGTATTACATTGATACAGAAGCACTTGGTGAAATGAAAACTGTAGGTGACGTACTAACAGGTGAACAATACGGAATTGCCTTTCCATCCGATTCTGAATTAACTGAACAAGTGAATGAAGCGTTAGCAGAAATGAAGGAAGATGGCACATACGGTGATATTTATGAAGAATGGTTCGGTGAGCGTCCAGAATAATATGAAAAAGTGACGTCAATAAAGAAAAGCGCTAGCGCCTTGGCATCGTACGACATAGGAAACTTGACTTATCGCCAAAAAAGGCGAAAGTCATTCATCAAAAAATGGCTTATACAGAAAGTGCAAGCACTTTCGACTGACAGATTGAAGCCGCTTTTTGGATTCTTCTGACAGTCTAAAGTGACCTCGTAGCTGTCTTTTCCTCTGCTAGTCATGCTCCGGTGTGTGTCCGCCCGAGACAACCCGCAGCTTATTCACGAAGGGATGGTTGTCGCTGGAGCTATACACCGAAACGTAAATTTTTATCCTTTCTTAACTCTTTACATTAGGCGCGACAAGTGATTGACTTGTTGCGCCCTATATATTAAAACGGGAGGTCGTTAAAACAATGCTTGAAGGAATCATTAGCCCACACTTTACAGACACCCTCCCATTTCTCTATAGAGGGTTACAATTAACCATTTATATAACCTTTGCCGGTATCTTTTTTGGATTCATTTTAGGGACGATCTTTGGTTTAATGCGGCTGTCGAAGAGTAAAATCATTTATGGAATTGCGACAACCTATATCGAGTTAGTACGTGGTACGCCTATTTTAGTACAAGCCTTATTTCTTTACTTTGGGGTCTCTGACTTTTTTGGGATAAATTTCGATGCTGTGACTGCTGGGATCATCGCGATTGCGATCAATGCTGGTGCTTACATTGCTGAAATTGTCCGTGGCGGTGTCGAGTCGATTGATAAAGGCCAAATGGAGGCTGGACGTTCAATTGGTTTAAGTGCAACGCAAACGATGCGTTATATTATTTGGCCACAAGCATTTAAACGAATGATTCCACCATTAGGAAACCAGTTCATTATCAGCTTAAAGGACACGTCAATTTTTGCTGTTATTTCCGTAAATGAAGTAACGTATTTGATCAGACAATATATTAGTACGACCGGAAGTCCATTCGTCCCACTCGTTATGCTTTGCTTTGCTTATTTGATCATTACGATTCCTTCCATGTTAATTTTACGACGCATTGAACGGAGGTTAGATGTTTAATGATAAAAGTTACTGATCTACATAAAGCCTTTGGAGAATTGGAAGTCCTAAAGGGAATTAATGCAGAGGTTAAAGAAAAAGAAGTGGTCTGTGTCATTGGTCCATCCGGATCTGGAAAAAGTACGTTCTTACGATGTTTGAATCTATTAGAACAAGTAACCTCTGGCGAAGTCATGATTGACGGAGAAAACTTAACAGATCCTAAGATCAACATTAACAAGCTGCGTTCACAAGTGGGGATGGTGTTTCAACACTTCAACCTCTTTCCCCACAAGACTGTTTTGCAAAATGTAACGTTAGGTCCGTTAAAAGTAAAGGACATGTCCAAGGAAGAAGCAGATGATCTCGCCCACTCTTTATTAGATAAAGTCGGTTTGTCCGACAAAGCGGACGTCTATCCAGGAAGCTTATCAGGTGGACAAAAGCAGCGTGTTGCAATAGCAAGATCCCTTGCGATGAATCCTAAAGTTATGCTATTTGATGAACCTACTTCAGCACTAGACCCTGAATTAGTTGGCGGTGTACTTGAAGCAATGAAAGATCTTGCCAAAGAAGGAATGACGATGGTCGTAGTCACTCACGAAATGGGCTTCGCACGCGAAATGGGCGACCGCGTCATTTTTATGGATGATGGTAAAATCATGGAAGAAGGCAGTCCCCAGGACCTTTTCGATAACCCTCAACACCCGAGAACGCAGGATTTCTTGCGGATGGTATTGTAGTCTATTCATTAAGTATATTACTAGAGGGGAGGGCCTTCCCTCTCCCTTTTATGTAAAGGTATATGTGGAGGGAAAACCAAGAAAAAAGACTCAATCGAAAAAATTATAAAAGAGAAGAAGCCGCTGACAATGTCACGACTTCTCCTCTTTTAGCTTTTCAATTAACTCTTGCAGTTCTGGAGTCAACCCTTTTACAGCTTTTCCTTCTATTACGGTTACGGGGATACCCATAAACCCGAAAGCTTCCACTTCTTTTTGATACTTACGATCCGTCATAACATCTCTTACCTCAAATTCAACCTCTGCCTCAGTAAGCATTTGCTTCACCAACGTACACTCCACACAATCTTTTGTTGAATAAACAATCGCTGATTTTGTCATATAAAACACTCCTATTCCTTATAACTTCGTAAAACAATTCTACCATAATATCACATTCAATTTGACAGTACTTGTGCTATCTTATCTTAATTCATAAAGTCACACTCATAGCTGGGTGAGAGCGATAAATCAAACTTATTGAACCTACCCAAACAGCATCACCTAGTTGAAGGTGCGTTTCAAACAAAACTTCACCCTCGTCCTATGTACCATCGCCTTGAAGAACGGGTTCGTTCTCACGTGACGATCAGCTGGCTTGCCCTTTTACTCGTACGAATCATTGAGGTGAAAGCAAGAACGACGTAGCAGCAGCTTCAAAAAGAGATGAACCGATGTTGGAGTTGACCAAAGGGCTTGAAATAAGAAAAACCGCATAGCGGTCTTTTATTAAAAACAGCGTCAGCTCGCATGTTTTAAAGTCTCAAGGATGCTTTTCCCTTGAGACGAGCGGCGTGAAGGTAGCTGTCCTCTTATAAATTCTGATCTTAGAATAAAAGGAAGTATAAATTGCCTAAACGGCAATTTATACTTCCTGTAATATACGAGTATCACTTTTCTCATTTGCATGTTTTTTATCTTCTAGGCCAAGTATCTGTGCTGTTGAAGTATGAATATCATGCAGAAGCTCTGTGTTTTCCATTAGCGATTCATTATAAGAAGGAATCATTTCTTTGATTTTCGGTTCCCACTCTTCCATATGTTGCGGGAAGCACTTTTGGATGATATCAAGCATAACTTGAACAGCGGTAGAAGCACCGGGTGAAGCGCCTAATAATGCTGCAATCGAACCGTCTTCGGCCGTAATCACTTCCGTACCAAATTGAAGCGTTCCTTTACCACCAGCTTCAGTATCTTTGATTACTTGCACACGCTGGCCAGCTACGACTAAATCCCAATCCTCACTTTTGGCGTTCGGGATAAACTCACGTAACTCTTCCATACGCTTTTCTTTCGATAACATCACTTGCTGAATCAAGTATTTTGTCAATGACATCTCTTTTGCTCCTGCCGCCAACATCGTTAAGACATTATTCGGTTTTACAGAGGTTAACAAATCAAATATTGAACCGTATTTTAAAAACTTTGGTGAGAAGCCAGCAAATGGTCCAAATAGCAAAGATTTTTTGTCGTCGATATATCTTGTGTCAAGGTGGGGAACTGACATTGGAGGCGCACCAACTTTAGCTTTACCGTATACTTTTGCATGGTGCTGCTCTACAACAAACGGATTGTTACATGCCATAAATAGCCCGCTTACTGGGAATCCTCCAATATGTTTTCCTTCGGGTATACCGGATTTTTGCAGTAAATGTAAGCTTCCTCCCCCGCCCCCGATAAAGACAAATTTAGCAGTATGGCGTTCGACATTACCGCTATCGAGATTCCGTACTTTCAATTCCCACAAGCCATCGCTCGTACGTTTGACATCATGAACACTGTGTTTATAATTTATATCGACATTTTTACTCTTTAAATGGTCAAATAACGTGCGCGTTAAAGCACCAAAGTTAACATCCGTTCCAGAGTCGATCTTTGTTGCTGCAATCGGTTCATTCGAAGTACGGCCTTCCATAATAAGCGGAATCCATTCCTTCAGTTTTTCAGGGTCATCTGTATATTCCAACCCTTGAAACAACGGATTATATGAAAGCGCTTTAAAACGTTTGTTTAAAAAATCTACATTTTGTTCCCCATGTACAAAACTCATATGAGGTAATCGCATGATAAAGTCCTGCGGATTACGTATTAGATTACTGTTTACGAGGTAAGACCAAAACTGCATTGAAACCTGGAACTGTTCATTAATTTTTATAGCCTTGCTAATGTCTATGGATCCGTCCGGTTGTTCAACGGTGTAGTTAAGCTCACACAATGCCGCATGCCCTGTGCCCGCATTATTCCATTCATTGGAGCTTTCTTCTCCAGCGCTTTCTAGCTTTTCAAACACTGTAATTTCCCAATCCGGTACTAATTCTTTTAAGAGTGTCCCTAAAGTCGCACTCATGATTCCGGCTCCAATTAAAATTACATCTGTTTTAGTTTCACTGCTCATTTTTACCGTCCTTATACAAAAGATTTTCAGAAAGGATGCTGCTGCATACGCAATAAAGAAAGCCCTTGCAAAACTAGTCACACATCTTTTCTAATCAATTATAACCTAATACTAGTTTATCAGAATTTTTAATAGATTAATACACATATTTAACTATTAAAATCGTGGTTATACTACTTAAAAGCTAGAAGTTTGAGAGGTACGTCCACAAGGCTTTTAGAAGCATGCAGAAAACCAAAGCCTATGCATCATTTTCGTACGGTGAACCGTGGTTATTTAAAAGGCAAAAAAGAAACAAGAAGAAAATTCCTTCTTACTTCCCCAATACGAAGTGAATGTTAACATCTTACATATTTGCGTTTGAAACCAAGCTTCCCTTTATCCATTTCTTTTTGAATACTTTCGTAAGCATTTAGGAAACTGCTCTTTTTTTTGTCCCTTTTGACTTCTACTGTACCTACTGCCTTTGCGGTCTCGACTGCCTTTTCATTGAGCGGCAAATAGGAAATCCCCACTGAGTATAGAAAATTATTCATAGCCGATTTCGTTCGTTCTGGAGAATCGTGAATCGTATTTTCCACCATATCAAGCATATTGGAAATCTTGCTTTCGGAAAATTCATGGTCTTGGAGATTCCCTAGAAGCCAGCAATAGCAACTCCAGCCCCCTGACATTCTCAGCGCTTTACCACTTGAGATCCATTTATCAGCAACTTCTTGTGCAATATCTGCTTCCGCTAAAGTTACTGCGACCACATAATCGGATAACATATAAAAATATGCTGAATCCATCCAACGATCAAAATCCGACTCAGACATTGCTTTTGGCTCTGCAATAATGCCTACAAAATACATTGCATCATAGTTCCCTGTGGCATAAAGTTCTTCAGCTAAAGGTTGATTTAATTTTATTTTCTTGGCTATTGGTTTCATAGCACCTGTAGCTACGCCAAAAACCGGCTCTTTCGCACCATTGGATATGTACACTTTTTGTTTATACTCTTTTCATCAGACAACTGGTAAAAAGACTGTCATTCACTGGTAAATTTCAGTGACCGTAATCACTCTTTTTTATCTTCGTAAAACTATTCTACTATGTTATCATTTCCAGTCTAGGTTATCATAATTAGTATAATGAAATTTTTTAACACTGAAGAATAGTAGGTGAAGCGTCTATGGAATCGAATTTATTGAGTTTAGCCCAAAAATATCAACGAGAACATGAGTGGAGAAAAGCTATTGATTGCTATAAGCAATATATCAATGAAAAAACCGGGGTATGCGAGGATACGGTTTATGCTGCCTATGCCAGAAGCCTGCGGATCATTGGTCAAACGAGCTTAGCAAAAGCAACCCTTGTTGAGGCGAAAAAGCAACATCCTCATAGCGAGACCATTCTTCTTGAGTTCCATAATCTATACGATTTTTTGGGAGACTGGAATGCAGCAAAAACAGTTGCCAACAGCTTAATCAAAATGTCCCCTAAAAAGGCAGACTATCATCTTCGATTAGGGAGAACCTATTCATTTTTATCAGAATATAAGAAAGCCAAAAAAGCATATCGAACCGCTTTAGAACTTAAGCATCAATTACCTCTTGATTCTTTAATTGAAAATATTCAGAGGAGCTTTGCGGAAAACCCAAATGAAGTTAGCTCTAAGTATATTTTTATAGATGGGAAAAACAATCTAGGTGCCTTTGTTCATGACCACGGCGATAAAAAATATTTCACAAAGATCTCCTTGTATAAGAATAAAAGTACCGGAGCTGGTCGTGAGGAGACATTCTATAAAAATTTGTGTGCAGATTTTCCGCAGTTGAAGAGCTTAGTACCTCAATACGTTGATTCACAAATTATTGACCAAATCTCTTATTTAACGATCGAAATGATTGATTCTCTCCCAATAACCTCTGAACATTTGCAGAAGGTTATCGAGACATCTCAGCAGGTTTCTACTGTTAAATATCGAGAGGTTATTGACAGCTATCCAATTCCTAACTATGTCTTCCAATACAAAAAAGGAAGAGCCATTTCTGTTGTTCATTTTTTTACACATATCCATAAAGAAGCGTATAATCAAAAAATTTTTGAATCACTGCATTTAATCACCAAAAATCACAATTACCCTAAAGCTGTCATTCAAATCATTCATCGATTAGAAGCCGTCATTATGAATAATCAGCTATACAAGTATATGGTGCCTGATAAGCACTACTCATTACTGCATGGTGACTTCGCTTTTCAAAACCAAATGATCAATAAAGCAGATGAAACACCTCGTATTATCGATTGGACATCTTATACGGTTGGTCCGCACTTTATCGATATTGCAAGGTATATGACGAGTTTATTAATCCCTTATCCAAAGGTAAAGAATTGTTATCTCGATGATCATGACACAGGTGGAAAGCTAACAAATATTGAAGAGATCTTTTTTTTGTACGCATTAATTCTTTTTTACTTTCAAAAATTTGGTCGAAAGAGAATCGAAACCGAAGTATCCAACTTCCTCCTACCAGCCTTAGAGGATTTAGAAAAATTAGTGTTGAAAATGAATACGTCCATTGAAGGTGATCATTTGAGTGAGGAAAAGCAACGATTAACAGAGGAAATGAAAGAAAAAGAGCTTAAAATTAACCAACTGGAACAAAGACTCACGATCGTCAAAGAAGAAAAGGAGCATTTGAAAAAACGATTAAAAAACGTGTTATCCAGTAAATCATGGAAAATAACGAGACCCTTACGCATCTTTACTGAACGATTAAAGAAAAACGGATAAGAAAACGATTAGCTCACAGAACAAAAGAGGTCACTTGTTTTTGTGAGCTTTTGAGCTGCAATTAAACATTTTAGTTGCGTTGTTCCTTTATGAGAGCTCCTCTATAAGGATCTGCAATCTATGCTAAAAGGGCAAGCATGTGCTTGGCTAACGCTCAAAAAACAAATAGCTACAATCTTTTAGAAAAGAGTCTTAATAAAATACCGTTTTGTTATTACTTCGTTATTTTTCCGAAATTTCAAAAATATACTTCCAATTCTAGAATGATATGATAAAATAAGGATATACCTCCGATTTTATCCACCCCTAACAACCATCCTGTTTATTTTCCCTTTTTTAAAAAAATTTAATAGAAAGTAGATGATGTTAATATGCAGAATACAGCTTTTTGTACTTGTGGAAGTGGACTGGTCAAGGAAAATTGTTGCCAAGGGAAGCCTGAAGTAAGGGTAACTTTGCAGCCATTTTCTGACCCAGGCGAAAAACAGGTATTTTTAGAAAAACTCCAAATCAGTTCTCAATTTGATATGCGATACCGTGGTCTAGTAGATTTTTACGGAGACGATTTAATCGCATATAAGCAAGAAAGACGATCCATTGAACAAGTTAACGAATTTCTCCGTATCTTTGCCAAACATCTAACCGATAACCTGGAAGAAGATTGCCCAAACTCGTGGAAAGACTGCCCCCCTTCATTCTTAGAAGAATTAATATTCGGACATTACCCCCACCATATGAAAATTACCACCAAGCAAAACGATTCAGAAATATTTCTGTTACAGCTAAAAAGGTTTTTCCGATGGCTCGACCAGCGAGTAGGAACTTCCTGGTATGATTTAGTTGATAAGTATGCAGAAGAGGCCGCTCCCGAACTTAAAAGGTGTGAACAGCTATTAAACCACCTCTTTTTGTGTGAATTTCCACGCATCCACCACAACGACTGGAATGTTACAGAAGATATAGCCACACTAGAAATTAATCTCAATAAATGCAGTGAATCAGTTCATAGTGTGTTCCAAATTACAGAAGTATACGAGGAAATTATAACAGCTAACGATCTAGACTCTGGTCGAACTTATCAGATAACCGGAATACCATGTAATATGGTAACGCCAGGAATTCTTATCAACGGAATAATCGGCAAAAAAAGGGAAGATTTTTATTGGACATGGCTCAACACAGAAGGCGTCTATCCATCAAAAGCAATCGATTATTTTAAGTTTATTGGTTAAAATCAGAGTGTCGTAATCTTAAATCGAGTATAAGGGAATCCTATATAATTGAATTGTGTCCCTCCCCTTCTCAAAACCCCGCTTGCTTCTGACACCGCATGGTTCAATAACCAGGAGCTTCAATCAAAAAAATTCAAAGGTTTATTATTGCTTTCTAACCTATTATTTGTTCTAACATATCTTTCCCTATAATAACCTCCACTCCACACTTTGCCTTTACTTATGATACGGTTCACCCCGATTAATCTTAAACGCCCTGTACACCTGCTCCACTAAAATCAGCCTCATTAACTGATGGGGGAAGGTCATATCGGAGAAAGACAACTTTCCATTAGCCCGCTGCAAGACCTCGTCACTCAACCCAACTGATCCGCCGATTACAAACGCTATTTTGCTTTTTCCGTATGTTGCGAGGCTGTCGAGTTCTTTAGCGAGTCGTTCAGATGTCCATTTCTTGCCTTCAATGGCGAGAGCAATGACGTGGGTGTCTTGGTTGATTTTGGCGAGGATACGTTGGCCTTCTTTGTCTTTGACATTGAGGGTGTCGGCTTCGCTCATGTTTTCAGGTGCTTTTTCGTCGGGGACTTCGACGACTTGCATGTTGGCGTAGGCGGAGAGGCGCTTTGTGTATTCTTGGATGCCTTGCTTTAAGTATTTTTCTTTTAGTTTTCCGACGGTTATAATTGTGATATTCACAGGTGTATAACTCCTCTCAAAAAGTTTTTCCACAATAGTTATCCACATTTCCACAGTTTTTCTGTGGAGTTATTTGTCGACTTGATAAAAAGCATTGTTACTACAGTAATTACAGGTTGTGGACAACTGTTTTTCATCTGTGAGTTTGTCGATTTTTGGCGGAAGTGCATAATAATCGACAATATCCTCTATCGCCATATCTATGTGTTCTTCACAGCAGTAATACATCATCTAGACCTCCAGTATCCTTGAATTTCTACTCTTTATTTTCAGTTATCAACACTGCTGTGTGGATAACTATTTTCCCACAACCCTTACTCTCCGTTCTGTTTTCAGATTTATGGGAAATGATATCCATATAACTTATCCACAATTCCATGTCTTGTGGATTGCTCTAATTTCTATTGTATAGAAATGAACGCTTTCCGCCAAGTAAATGCCGAAATTCGTCAACTTTCCCTTAGTTGTACCTTGAACCTGTTCGTAAAAAGCTCGAAACGTTCCCCTTACCTTTTACTTGGCTTGCACTTGTAGTTTAAACTTTCTTAAAGTAGAACGAAAAAAATCAGAGGAACACGTCCTCTGATTTTTTATTCTATTTAAAGCAGTTTTCGTATAGTTTGCAAAAACCATTAATTAAAATATTTGCTGCTCAAGTGTCAAATCTGCCGTTTGGCGTTCACCGTTCCGGTAGTATGTTACTTCCATCGAGTCACCGATCGATTTTTCCGTATAGAGGAATTTTCGGAGATCATGAGCGTCTTTCATTTCTGTATCATCGAGCGCCACGATAACGTCACCTTCTTGAAGACCTGCGTTTGCAGCTGGTGAGTCCGGCTCGGCTCCTTCGACATAAACGCCACCTGAGACATCTTCAGGTAGTCCAAGGGTATCTCGCCAATGGAAGCTCGGAATTTCTTGAAGTGAGCGAATCATCACACCCATTTGTGGACGACGGACTTCCCCATGCTCTTCTAAGTCTTCAATGGTTGGCATAGCAATCGCAGATGGAATTGCAAAACCGATACCTTCTACTGCTTGTTGAGCAATTTTCATTGAGTTAATTCCAATGACTTGGCCTTGAAGATTGAGTAACGCACCTCCGCTGTTTCCAGGGTTAATCGCGGCGTCTGTTTGTAAGACTTCTGCGTTCCAGTCAGGCTGCCCATTTCCACTTAAATCAACGGGAACACTTCTTTCAATAGCACTAATGATCCCCAGTGTCACTGAGCCTTCAAAAGATAGCGGATTTCCGATCGCGATCGCAGGCTCACCTGCACGAAGCGTGTCAGAGCTGCCGAATTCAGCGACAGTGTCTATTTTATCGCCTTCTACTTCTAAAACAGCTAAATCGGTTAAGACATCTTCTCCAACTAATTCAGCGGGTATTCTCGAGCCGTCAGAAAGCGTGACGTCAATTTCTTGTGCATTGTTTATAACATGCTGGTTCGTTACAATAAATGCACGATCCTCTTCTTTTTTATAAATCACACCAGATCCTGTTCCTTCACCACTTCGCTCCCAAAAATTATGACCGGAAGACTGCTGTACATTTACGACACCCACGACTGCATCGTTTACTTTATCAACAGCATCAATTACTTCTGAGCTAATGGAGACATCGACGGATTGAAGCTCCGGTACCGTCTCGGTTTCTTCACCGACCATCGCTTCCATTGCATCTTCCCCTTTTGGAGCGACATTGTATGGTAAAAGACCGTTATTCGCTAAAACTGGGACCGAAAAAACGACGATGAGTGCACCTAGAATGGCACCTACAAACGATGAAATACCGACTTTTTTTGAAGAACCTTTTTCTTTTTGTCGACTTGGCTGATGACTATCATAGTACCCCATTGGTTGAACCTCCTTTAATCTGTCTTGTATAAGTACTTAATTTAAAGAAAACTCGGCTTGCCACGAAACCTTAATGATGGAAGCTCTAGTTGCACTTATACTTTTATCCTTTAGAGAAGTTAAACTTCCTTAAAGAGCATGTTCAAAAAGTCCGCTAAAAATAGCCGTCGGAGAATAGGGTCTTCTGCTAAATACCGCCACGTCCTGTGGCGAACGCAGAAGTCATCCCAGCCTGGGGAAGCTCGTTGGCTTATTTCTCTCCTCACGTATTAACACCAGATGTCTCTTTCTCTACTAGTTACGATACGAAGAATATCCGTCGAGACAGCTTGTAGTGATCGCTATGATGTCTTGTTCGTCGCTCTGGTGCTCGAAAACTTCGCCGCCTCGACCTACTCGGCTCTTTTTATGTTATGCTCCATTTTGAACACGCACTTAAAGTACAAAAAAGACCACGAAGCTTGAGTAACGTGTCAGGGCTTAGTGCTCCCAGACTTTTTGAACAGTTTCTTTTAAAGAAGAACCAGCTGTCTATTATAGCCTCGTTTTGACTCTCGTTCATGAGGAAAGTCTTGTGTGAAATTTCTTATGCTAGTGTTTATATTTTATAAAAAACAACAGCTACCGTCTATTCTTACGTACGGTTTTCGATAATTTTCCATACAACTATACGATTTCCCAATTTGATGCATTTTAGTCATCTATGAAACTAGAAAAAGGAATTTGGTTTACCGGTTTAGACCTCTGCCAACACTGTTGGCTGCATTGGGTCGGTGTCATAGAGCTTTAATGCTTTACCTACTTGATAGCCACGTTCTTCAAGGGTTTGTTCGACCGTCATGCGTGCCAAGTCCTTCATATTGTTATCTTTACTTAAATGAGCGAGATAGATATTTGTTGCCTTATCGTTTGTATCTAACAAATCGGCCATTGCGTGAGCTGCGTCCACGTTTGAAACGTGACCGACATCGCTTAAGATCCGCCGTTTTACACTCCACGGATAACGGCCCATTCTAAGCATATCCATGTCATGATTAGACTCAAATACGTAAGCATCAGCATCGCCGACAATCCCTTTCATCCGCTCGCTAACATACCCGGTGTCTGTAATCAAAGACAGCTTTCGACCTTCATGATGAAACGTGAAAAACATCGGTTCAGCTGCGTCATGAGAGACGCCGAACGATTGAATGTCAAGGTCTCCAAACGTCTTCGTATCTTCTAGTTCAAAATGAAACTTTTGCTCAGTTGAAAGCTTTCCGAGCATATGATCCATTGCATTCCAAGTCTTTGTATTCGCATAAATCGGCAAATGATAGCGCCGGGCAAATATCCCGGCGCCTTTAATATGGTCACTGTGCTCATGAGTGATTAAGAGAGCGTTCAATTCGGAAGGATCGAGCTGATTTTTTTCAAAACATTCCTCGAGCTTCTTGCCGCTTAATCCAGCATCAATGAGCACTTTTTGGTTGTTTGTTTCAACATAGATAGCATTTCCAGTACTGCCACTTGCAAGTACACTAAAACGTAAGCTCATAATGCTTGTCACTCCAATTGATTCAATCTATGGGATACTCCAGTCCAGCGCATTCACGAAACGGTCTTTTCCGTTCACATCTATACGCCACATTGGTGCGAAAAATTCTGGAGCATCAATGTCTGCCTGGTGAATATTATAGTAACCGATCTCAACATCATCAATGACCACGTCCGTACCGATTTGATTTTCATTAATCAGTAATTCGATGGCTTTTATAGGAGTAATGAGTTCTTGTTCTCGGTCGGTATGAGCTGTAACCTCCAGATATCGCTGGGAGTAGGATTCGATTTCCATATCCTCATTCACTAGCAATCGTGCGTGGGCATATTCACTTTCCAAATAGTTTAACGGTTGATCGTTGTACGTCTGGTACACCAAAATTTCGCCATCCTCTTCCACATACTCACCGAAAACATACTCATCACCAAACATCATATTATCTGACAAAAATGCGTCTACACTAGCAGAAAGATTTGCCGGCCTAAGAGGGTATGGTTCCTCTAGTGAAGAAAAAAGAATATGATTATCCAATCGAACGCTCACGTCTTGATTATTTATATTATTTTGCAGCTCTTCTTCATCAAAGTCTCTCGGTTTTCCAGTGATATGGTAACCCATTTTCGTCTGCTCAGGTTCTTCTATAGCAAGTCGAATGTTGTTTTCCTCTAAACGCTCCTGTAGAGTCACTTGAGCTTGAACATTAATATTACTCTCATTTCTTTTTTCAATGAGTTGAAAACCTAAAAAGACATTTAAACAAAGGAAGGTCACGATAAAGATTGTTTTAGCCCTGCTCCAATCCATCTTCCGAACCTCCTTCTGGTACTAAATCTTCTTCCAAATACTCTTCTTCTCGCTCGACCAACTCATCAAATGTTGACCATTGCCCGTTCATGTAAACAAACCAGCTCGGTGAAAAAATGACGAGCGAACCTGTATTGTCCATATAATAGCCGATTCGGATATTTGCAACGTCCTCTTCATCAAATAATTCAGATGAAGAGAGAAAATCCAATACGTCATCTAACGGTTCTAGTTGCACCATATCATCGTTACCTAATGGATCGGAGTCCAGCTTAAACAGAGGACGCTCAAATCTCTCAAATTGCGTACCTGTACGTGCGACTTCTTTCGTAAAATAGAGATCTTGATTTGCTGAGCCGTTTAAAACAGGAAATTGTTCCATAAGCAACCGGTATCGGATCGTTTCAGTGATATCAGTGTGCTGCCAGTTATCCATTGTATACGATTCTGTCCAACCACCATGGGCATTCACATAATCCAACGCTGTAGTTACAATATGATTTTCGTTTTCGTCGGCATTATCACGGACAACGGGATAGTTATATTCAAAGACATTCCCCAACGTACTCAGTGAAACATTTAAAAATCGAGTTCCATCCGTATACGATTGTTCTCTGCTCCCCCTCGAATAGGTTTGCACAAAATCAGGATCACTAAAGAAAATCCGAATAAATGATTGCTCACTTATCGGTGATGTATTAAACGTCAGCTTCTTCATGGACGGAGGATCTTCGGGGAGATAAGCATAGTTAAAAAGCCCCTCTTCAAAAGAAATCCCCTCTGCTAAATATAAATGGTTTTGTTCTCCCTCATAAAGTGCTGCCAAGTTACCCGCTGTTAAATTCGTATCAGCTTGAACAATACTTTCCTCTTCGAATGAAATAAAACGAGCAAGAATTTCACTTCGGGAGGATGTATTGCTTTGTGACAAGTAAATTCGGTCTACCGACTCTAAAGGAAAAAAATCATCCTCAAAGTTAAACATACTTTCCATAACTTCTTTTGGAATAGGAGCAGAAAACGTATAATCGACTGCTCTGTCCTCCTGATTTAGTAACGGGACGCGACTAATGGATATATCACGTGGCTTTTGAAATTCAATCTCTGTTAATGCATCCATTTGAGCCTGAAACCGGATCTCATCTGGCTCCAGCCAATAATGCAAATCGTCATCATGTACTACAATACTTGAAGGTGTGACTAAGTTTTCGATCCCTGCTTCTTCTCCAATTTCAGGACTTTCAATCGAATCTTGCGGTTCCAAGGGGCTAAATTCAGGCTGAAACGTCCAGATTGAATAAGTAAGTCCAACACTTGTGAGAATCAATACCCACAACAATGCAGTTTTGAAATGCTCTATGGCCATTACGCTTCTTTCGCCTCCTCTGGAACCGGAAGGCTAAAGGACATCTGGGTACCTTTCTCCCACTCACTGCTTACCCAAATATCTCCACCGTGGGCGTGAATAATTTCCTTTGCAATCGCTAGACCTAGGCCGGTTCCACCTAAGCTCCGGGTTCTTGCTTTATCCACTCGGTAAAAACGATCAAAGACGTGAGGGATACTGTCTTTCGGAATTCCTACGCCTTCGTCTTGAACGCTAATGATCACACGCCTTTTATCAACTTTCACCGTACAAGTAATCGTTCCGCCTTCCGGTGAGTATTTAATGGCGTTTGAAACGATATTATCTAATAGCTGTGTCAGCTTATCCCGATCTCCATATACAAATACCGGCTCACTCGGTATGTTACGTTTAAACGTAATTTCCTGATTTTTGGTCGACATTTCGAAACGATCAATCACTTGTTCGACAAATGACGTTAAATTCAAGGAATTCAACGTGAGATTATAGTCTTTACTATCCATTTTGGACAGCTGTAGAAGATCATTAACAAGACGGATCATTCGCTCTGTTTCATTTTGAGTCACATTAATAAAGCGTGGTGCCACGTCTGTATCAAGGGCACCGTCTGCCAATGCCTCAAGATAGCTTTTCATTGAAGTGAGTGGCGTACGTAGCTCATGTGAGACGTTTGCCACAAACTCACGACGTTCTTGTTCAATCTTTTCCTGTTCTGTCACGTCATGAAGAACAGCAATGAGGCCATTTTGCTCCCCATTCTCTTTTTCAATAACAGAAAAGTGTGCTTCTAAGAAGACTTCATCATCAGGAGAATCAAAGTCCAGGAGAAGAGAATCATTGTATTGATACAATTCATTTAATTTAATTAGGCTCTTTAAATTCAACACATCTGTCAGCTTTTCACCTAATGTCTCTTCTTGTTTCCGGTTCAGCATTTCTTCTGCTCGCCGATTCATCAGGATGATATTCCCGTTTTTGTCTGTAGCCACAACGCCATCTGTCATATGCGTTAAAACGGATGAAAGCTTTCTTCGCTCTCCTTCTGTCGTCGCATGCGCATCTTGAAGCTTGTTTGTCAGATCATTAAATGCCAACGCCAATTGACCGATTTCATCTTCACCATATACTGTTACGCTTCGTGAAAAATCACCTTTCCCCATGACTAAAGCTTGTCTTTTCATATCCACAATCGGTCTTGTGATCGTTTGTGCTAAAAGGACCCCTAAAATAACCGTAATCGATAATGCCATTATTGTTCCTGTCATTAAAATCTGATTAATTTGCTGCATTTGTGCGTAGATATCTTCCATTGAAGCTTCAATATAAATCGCACCAATGACTTCATTTTGCTCCTCATCCATTACCGGTTCGGCCATGACGCGCTTTCGCTCTCCAGTTTGAGAATCACGCATAATACTGGCATTATCAGCGCCGATCAAAGCTCTTTTGACCCTCGATTCCGTTGTCCGTTGTCCGATGGTATTCCTATCAGCTATGTTTGAGGTACTGATAATTACACGGTTTTGGTCAATTACCTGTGCGTCAGCATCCTGGACTTGGAAAAGCTCTCTTAAAACAGCGCTGATCTCAGTTTCTAATGTCGGATCATCTTCCCCACGTTCCTCTAACATTTCCTGCTGAACGTTATATACTAGTAGACTCGCTCGTTCATCAAGCATATCTTCAAAGTTTTCGACGAGTCTTTCTTCCACTTGTTTCGTAAAATAAACTCCGATGACCTGCATCGCAATTAAAATCAACAACACGTAAATAATCACAATCTTTACATGTATTGACTTATAAAAGCGGATTTTCTTCATGCAATCAACTCTCCTGGTCGGCGTTACGCAAGTAATAACCAACCCCACGTCTTGTAACGATCCACGTTGGATGACTTGGATTGTCCTCTACTTTTTCACGCAGACGTCGTACCGTCACATCAACCGTACGGACATCACCGAAATAATCATATCCCCAAACGGCTTGTAGTAAATGTTCGCGCGTCATAACTTGCCCTAAATGTTTCCCCAAATAATAGACAAGTTCAAATTCACGGTGAGTCAGCTCAATAGGCTGACCACGCTTTGTAACCAGGTAAGCATCTGGCTGGATCAGCAGAGGACCGACTTGAATGTCTTTATTATCTTGCTCTGGTTCCTGAACTTTTTGATTTCGTCGCAAATTGGCTTTCACACGAGCAACTAACTCCCGTGTACTAAAAGGTTTCGTGACGTAATCATCTGCTCCAAGCTCTAATCCCAGTACCTTATCAATCTCAGAATCTTTTGCTGTAAGCATAATAATTGGCATATCATAGGTTTTTCTTACTTCACGACACACTTCCATTCCATCACGATATGGAAGCATAATATCTAATAATATTAAATCTGGTACGTGTTCTTTTACTTTTTCAATCGCTTCGTTTCCATCATAAGCACAAACGACATCAAAACCATCTTTTTCAAGTCCGAATTTTAAAATATCTGCAATCGGTTGTTCATCATCAACCACTAAAATTAGTTGCTTGTCCATTATTTCACCAGCCTTCATTTTTATATGCATTTATAGTGAACGTGTCAATTCTATATATTGCGTGTTCAAAAAAGAAGTAAAGAGAAACAGTCAGAATAACCGAGTAGCATTCCTTTTAGAAGGACGTTGGTTTAAATCATCACAACGTCCAGTGCAAATGTCAGCTATTTTCCCAAAACCTTTTGAGTTTCCCTTTATATAGACTTATCCTCTTACATTCTATCACAGTTCCAATCAAGGAATAAACCTGCACCAAGTGGTAAAACAAGAAGGCTTGCGCAACTTTTACCAGTCTACAGAAAAACAGCTAGACCTTCTTAGCGTACAACAAAAAAACCCTCTTATCTTTAAGACTGATAAGAGGGTTAAGGACGTAGTTATCTATTTAAATAGTCCATCGGGTCTTCAAGACTTCCATTCTTGTATACTTCAAAGTGAAGATGAATACCTGTCGAATTTCCTGTCTGTCCCATCGTTCCAATTTGTTGACCGCGAGAAACACTCTGACCCGAACTTACACTCATGTCACTTAAATGAGCATAAACAGTCTCCAATCCGTTACTGTGACTGATTCTCACAGTGTTACCATATCCGTTTTCATAACTAGCAGATGTGACTGTTCCACCCTCAGCAGCGAGAATGTCACGGTTTGATGGTTGCGCAATGTCAATCCCTTTGTGGAATCTTCCCCACCGTGTACCCTGATAGCTGGAAATATAGCCACCTACCGCAGGCCATGCAAGCTGTCCACTACCTCGTGAAGTTGTTTGTTGAACTTCCTTTGTTCCTTTAACCACAATTCGGTCTTCCGGTTCAGATACTGTTTCTTCATCTATAACTTCACTTGAGGATGTTTGACCGTTTTTCATAATCGTTTTTGATTGAACGACCTTTTTTCCTTCTTTTCCTTCTTGTTTCACTTCTGTTTTACCTTTATCCATACTGTCGTCTTCTTCTGTCTTTGTTTGATAAGGGATTGACTCCTCGTCTTTTGACACTTTCTCAACAACGACATGTAATAATGGTTCCTGAACTGTCACTTGAATAGTATCACCAATTTGAATGAGTGTATCATCATCCATTCCCGGGTTTGCGTCTAATAATTCTTTTACTGAAAGGTCATGATCTGCAGCTATTGAACCGAGAACATCCCCTTCTTCAACTTCATATTCCGCTTCTTGAACCGCACCTGTTTCCATTACTTCAACTAAGTCTTCTTTAGACTGAATATCTTCAAGCGTAACAAGGACTTCTTCATATTCAAATTCTTCAGATACGCTCACATCAAGAAGCTTTGAATTTCCTACTTCAAGATTGTTGTCTTCTTCATCATTCTCAAATGCTTCGAGCTCTTCTTCACTTACATATTGTAACTTGAGGTATTCAACAAAATCTTCAACATCATGTTCTGCACTTAAATATCCTGCCTCTTCATCTCCAACTGTGAGTGCAAGAGCCTCGGCTTTCACTTCTATTAGATCGGCTAATTTATCCAGAGTCACATCATTAATTACACGAGCCTGGAATACGCGCTCGGGAATAACGTCGACTTCCTTCGACGTCGTAAGAACGAGATCTTCATAGTCTTTTTCAACTTTTTCAATCTCTGAATCTATGAGCTCATTCACATCTTCTTCATGACTCACAAAACCAATGCGCTCTTCTCCATAATAAACATGATAAACCGTCGTCAGACCTTCTGATTCATCTTCTTCTAAACTGTGATCCGCACTGACTTGTGCAGAAACTCCAATTGTAAATAGTGTCGTTAATACTATTAATATGAAATGTCGTATGTATCGTTTATGTTGACCAATCTCTTGGTTGGATTCCTGGGCTAAAGTAAGCATAAGATCCTCCTAATGGGCTGTTCCTTAAATGAAAGTTTAAGTAAATGTACCTATTTTCTTTCAGTAGTCATTCTACCATAAGTGACAACTGTCGTGACTAATGTGACAAAACTGTAAAAGAACTGTATTATTCGTGTCATTTTATGTAAAAAAACAGCGTTCAGTGTCCTTTCTCGTACGAACGTGCTATGTTTATGGCTAAAGTTTGTTGTTTTTGAGCGTTTTTTCAACTCAAATGATGATACGAATAAATGAATTTGCCCTCCACGATCACTTGATTTGAAAAACTCAAAAACAACTGCCAACAAAAGAGCATTATACAAACAAAAAACCTACCCTGCTGCTGCAAGATAGGTGTAACGTTTATTTAATATGGTGCTGGCCAGAGGACTTGAACCCCCAACCTACTGATTACAAGTCAGTTGCTCTACCAATTGAGCTAGGCCAGCGAGTATAAAAAAATGGTGGCTCGAGACGGAATCGAACCGCCGACACGAGGATTTTCAGTCCTCTGCTCTACCGACTGAGCTATCGAGCCACTCTGGCGGTCCCGACCGGGATCGAACCGGCGATCTCCTGCGTGACAGGCAGGCATGTTAACCGCTACACCACGGGACCTTGACCAAAAATATGTATTTTATACTCTATCAAACTTAACCAGCTTGTCCGGCTATTTTCCCAAAAAAAATATGCCGGTCTTTAGATTTTAAATTGGTTGCGGGAGGAGGATTTGAACCTCCGACCTTCGGGTTATGAGCCCGACGAGCTACCAGACTGCTCCATCCCGCGACGTTACATAGCATATGGATGATGCTATTCAAATGATGTGTAAACCCTACATCAAGTAAAAACCTTTTCCACTTTCGTTCACTTTATTAGTATGTGAAGGAACAATTTCTATTATACCTTAAAGTTCTAAAGAAAGCAACTACTTGAAGGAAATGGTGACCCGTACGGGATTCGAACCCGTGTTACCGCCGTGAAAGGGCGGTGTCTTAACCACTTGACCAACGGGCCACAAGAAATTAAGCAAGAAAAGAAAATGGTGAGCCATGAAGGACTCGAACCTTCGACCCTCTGATTAAAAGTCAGATGCTCTACCAACTGAGCTAATGGCTCATTTCTTGGCGACAAGATATATAATATCACCGTTCAAGAAACAATGCAATAGAAATCACAAAAATAATTTAAAGTTTTTTATCTACCCTCAAATATCCTTATCAACAATAACGAATCTTAATCAGAAAAGCAATAATCGTTGAGAAAAAAACCTTAAAATTAAATACTGTGGAGCGCTTAGGTGTAGAATTAATGAGTATTTGTGTAGTATTTGTGTAGAATAAAATTGTTTTTGTGCAGAATAGATTCTGTTTTGGATACAATTAAATGATTTTTGTGTAGAAATGGTTTCAAACTTGGCTGTTTTATTGAAGTTTGAGCATGACACGCTCAAAAAACAACAATCTTTTCTAAAATACCCTTCTACTTTTAAGATCAAAAGGTTCGTAAACAGAGCCTAAGAAAAGCCGCATAGCGGTCTATTATTAAAAACAGCGTCAGCTCGCATGTTTTAAAGTCTCAAGGATGCTTTTCCCTTGAGACGAGCGGTGTGAAGGTAGCAGTCCTCTTATAAATTCTTTTTTTAAATAAATACAGCTGTCTTACCACCGTGCAGTAAGACAGCCGTTTTTTACGCGAATACGCCACGAACTAAGTTCGTCTGACTGCGGTCCGGTCCAACTGAGAAGACACTCAATGGAATGCCAGTAAGCTGTGAGATGCGCTCTACGTAATAAAGGGCATTTTTCGGCAATTCATGTAAGGACTTGACGCCTGTGATGTCCTCATCCCAGCCATCGAGTTCTTCGTATACCGGTTTACACTCAGCAAGGACTTTTAAGCTGGCAGGGAACTCGTCAATGATTTCCCCTTTATATTCATAAGCAACACAAATTTTCAGCTTCTTAATTCCACTTAATACATCGATTGAGTTCAGCGACAGGTCTGTAATGCCACTCACGCGACGAGCATGACGAACAACAACACTGTCGAACCAACCGACACGGCGCGGACGCCCAGTAGTTGTTCCGTATTCATTTCCTACGTCACGGATTCGATCGCCGACTTCATCAGTCAATTCGGTTGGAAATGGACCATCACCTACGCGAGTTGTGTAAGCCTTCGATACACCAACAACGTGGTTAATTTTCGACGGGCCTACACCGGATCCTATCGTTACGCCACCTGCAATTGGGTTAGAAGACGTTACAAATGGGTAGGTACCTTGGTCAATGTCCAACATAACCCCTTGAGCACCTTCAAATAAAACACGGCGCCCTTCGTCTAACGCATCGTTTAAAACAACAGACGTGTCTGTTACATAATTAGAAATTTCTTGACCATAGTTATAGTATTCTTCGAGAATGTCTTCTTTTTTGAAGCCTTCTACTTCGTATACTTTTTCAAGAAGGCGATTTTTGTCTCGAAGGTTGAGTTCAAGTTTTTCTTCAAAGGTTTCTTTATCCAAAAGATCTGCAATACGAATTCCAACGCGAGCGGCTTTGTCCATGTATGCAGGGCCAATACCTTTTTTCGTCGTACCGATTTTATTCGCGCCTTTGCTGTCTTCTTCTACTGCATCTAATTTGAGGTGATAAGGTAAAATAACATGAGCGCGATTACTGATTCGCAAATTGCTTGTGTCGACCCCTTTATCGTGAAGATATTTCAATTCTTCCACGAGCGCTTTCGGATCAATGACCATTCCATTACCGATCACACATGTCTTATCACTGTAAAAAATCCCTGAAGGAATAAGATGAAGCTTGTATTTTACTCCACCAAACACGATCGTATGACCGGCATTATTTCCTCCTTGGTAACGAGCAACTAACTCAGCTTGCTCTGATAAGTAATCTGTAATTTTTCCTTTTCCTTCGTCTCCCCATTGTGTTCCTACCACAACAACCGATGGCATGGATGAGCACCTCCACTTATATTAAAAACATTATTTAACGTTCCCTAGTTATTCCTTTTTCATTAAACCACAGTAAGTTTATCAATTTGAAGCCAGATCGTCAACAAAAATCCGAACAATTATAGATAATACAAGATTTTTCGTTCGTATGTTAACTGTTAGACGCTTCTTACAAATAAAATCCCCTCTCCAAAAAAAGAGGGGGATTCTCATTATGCACCTGGTGGAATATCGCCTTCGTCGTAGCGGCGTTCCAAGTTAACGAATTTATTGTATTCTTTTACAAAGGCCAGTTCACATGTGCCAACCGGACCGTTACGTTGTTTAGCAATAATGATTTCAATAATATCTTTGTTTTCCGATTCCTTGTCATAGTAATCATCACGATAAAGGAAAGCGACGATATCGGCATCTTGCTCGATACTTCCTGACTCACGAATGTCGGACATCATAGGACGCTTGTCTTGGCGGGATTCTACACCACGGGAGAGCTGAGATAAGGCAATGACAGGTACTTCGAGCTCACGGGCGAGTCCTTTTAAAGCACGGGAAATTTCACTTACTTCCTGCTGACGGCCTTCTCCACTTCGGGCATCCCCTTGAATGAGCTGAAGGTAGTCAATCATAATCATTCCAAGGCCCTTCTCTTGCTTCAATCGACGACATTTTGCACGAATGTCATTTACTTTTATCCCAGGTGTGTCATCAATGTAAATACCCGCCTTAGACAGGCTTCCCATTGCCATCGTCAGCTTTTGCCAATCTTCATCGTTCAGCTCCCCGGTACGGAGCCGTTGGGCATCGATGTTACCCTCAGCACAAAGCATACGCATGATCAGCTGCTCTGCGCCCATCTCTAAACTGAATATCGCTACATTTTCATCGGTTTTCGTAGCGACATTTTGACTAATATTCAGAGCAAAAGCAGTCTTACCTACTGAGGGACGGGCAGCTACAATGATTAAATCGTTACGTTGAAAGCCGGCTGTCATACCATCTAGCTCGGTGAATCCAGTAGGAATTCCCGTAATTTCACCACTATGATGCTGGAGCATTTCAATATTATCATATGCACTGACTAGAACGTCTTTAATATCTTTAAAGGCACTCGTGTTTTTTTTATGAGATACTTCAAGTATCGTTTTTTCAGCGTCATTTAAAATCGCATCTACTTCTTCATCGGCTGCATATCCATCGGCAGCAATGTTTGTTGCCACACGAATCAGTCGGCGAAGTAATGATTTTTCTTCAACGATTTGGCTGTAGTAATCAACGTTGGCTGCAGTAGGTACTGCATTGGCCAAGTCACTTAAATAGGTCACACCGCCAATTTCTTCAAGCCAATTTTTGTTTTGCAGCTCAGACGTTACCGTGACTAAATCAACTGGCTCTCCTTTTTCAGAAAGTGTGAGCATGACGGAATAAATCCGCTGATGTGCAGCTCGGTAAAAATCGTCTGGCATTAAACGCTCAGAAGCCGTGACAAGGGCTTCATCTTCAATAAAGATGGCACCCAGCACGGCTTGCTCGGCTTCGACATTTTGTGGCGGGGTGCGATCCGCAAATAAATCGCTCATTTTCTCTTCCCCTTTTTTCACAAACTGTGTATTATTCTTCTGTCACGTGTACCTTTACCGTGGCAGTCACTTCCGGATGGAGCTTAACTTCTACGTTCGTATAACCTAACGCACGGATCGGTTCTTTCATAACGATTTTACGTTTATCGACTTTCATATCCATTTTTTTCAGCTTTTCTGCAACTTGTTTATTTGTAACAGCTCCGAATAAACGTCCACCGTCACCAGCTTTCGCTTTCAGTTCTACTGTTGTACTTTCGATTTTACCTTTAAATGCTTTAGCATCTTCGACTTCTTGCTGAGCCTTCTTATTTTGGCTTTCTTTTTTCTTTTCGAGACTTTTCATGTTCGCATTATTCGCTTCAATCGCAAGGTTATTTTTTAATAAATAGTTACGCGCATAGCCTTCAGAGACGTTTTTAACATCTCCTTTTTTCCCTTTTCCTTTAACGTCTTGTAGAAAAATTACTTTCATGACGATTGTCCCCCTTTGAAATAACCATCAATCTTCTCTTTTAAAATATCTTCTGCTTCATCAATGTCCACATCTGATAACTGAGTTGCTGCATTCGTCAAGTGACCGCCGCCGTTCATTTTTTCCATAATCACTTGGACATTCACATCACCTAAAGAGCGGGCACTAATACTGATCCGCCCATCATCGAGCTCAGAAATAACAAAGGATGCTATGACATTGTTCATCGTTAACAGCGTATCGGCTGCCTGGGCAATAAGCACTTGATTGTACGTCTGATTTTCTTCCCCTTTGGAGATTGCTGTCCCCGCAGAGTATATATAAGAGTTTTCCACTAACTTTGCTCGTTTCACATACTGCTCTAGATCTTCTTTCAACAGCTTCTGAACTAGGGTCGTGTCTGCTCCCTGACTTTTTAAATAAGAAGCCGCATCAAACGTTCTCGATCCAGTCCGGATAGCAAAGCTTTTTGTATCGACAATAATCCCTGACAATAGTGCAGTTGATTCAAGAACATCCAAATTTGGATGATTCGGCTGGTACTCCAAAAGCTCTGTGATCAGTTCGGCTGTCGATGAAGCATAAGGCTCCATGTAAACGAGGACAGCATCTTCAATAAACTCCTCACCTCGACGATGATGGTCGATCACAATGATTCGCTCTACACGATCTAACAGCTTCGTATCAATGCATAGAGACGGTTTGTGTGTATCAACGACCACGAGGAGCGTATCTTCGGTCATTTCCTCTCGTGCTTCTTCGGGAGTGATAAAGTTGGCCCATAGATCATCATGATCTTGTATAGCCTCTAGTAACTTGTGTACACTTAAGTTCACATTATCCGGATCAAGAACAATAAAGGCATCCTTGTTGTTTACTTGTGCAATTTTTAACATCCCGATGGCGGCACCAATTGAATCCATGTCAGGATTTTTATGCCCCATGACAATGACCTTATCGCTTTCTTTAATAAAATCGCGAATAGCATGAGAGATCACACGGGCTCTTACACGGGTCCGTTTTTCCATCGCGTTTGATTTTCCGCCATAAAAACGAACTTTTCCGTTCTTTTGTTTAATAGCTACCTGATCTCCACCTCGGCCTAAAGCCAAATCTAAACTTGATTGAGCAAGGGCACCCAATTCACGCAATGAAGAGTGGCCGCTTCCAATTCCTATACTTAAAGTGAGCGAGACTTTTTCCTGTCCTGTCACTTCCCGAACTTCATCAAGAAGTGTAAATCGATTCTGTTCTAAATGATACAAAGCATCCTCATTAAAAATTGCGATAAACCTGTCTGAGGATATTCGTCTCAATAAAATATCATGTTGTTTTGACCACGAGTTTAACACGTCTGTTACATGAGTCAACAATTTACTTCTTAACTGGTCATCCATTCCTTGGGTCACTTCATCATAATTATCTAAATAGACTAGACCAATCACAGTTTTATCACGTTCGAACAATGCTTTAATTTCCTGTTCTTCCGTGACATTAAAAAAGTAAAGGAGTCGCTCGTTCGACTCGTGGACTACCCGATATTTACGCTCTCCAAGAGTAATAAGAAATTCACCTTGCTCAGTTTCTAAAAGATCAGGGAGCTTGTCAGATACGACAGAAAGCTGTTCCCCTAGTGTTTCATTCGCTAACAATGCTGACATATAAGGGTTAATCCACTGAATGCTTCTTTCCTCATTATAGAGGATCATTCCAATAGGAAGTTTGGTTACCGCCTCTTCGCCAGCTTTATTTACCCTGTAACTTAATGTAGACACATAATTGGTAAATTCTTTTTCAAATTGTGTTTTTGCACGGATCACAAAGACAAAAACAAGGCCAATACTTAGAAAGCCGATCAATCCAAGCTGCCATTGATAATAGGTTAGAATACCGGTAAACAATATCGCGATACTCAACAGTGCTATGACGTGATAGCCATGCCACCGCTTCAATAAGAAATTAGGCATTCTTCACAACTCCTACTTGTTTGAGTCTAATCGCTTCCTCAACTCAAATCCTAAATCAATTATACCTAATATACGGACGAGATACAGCATAAATGGGAAAAGGACACTCAGAAATAAAATGGAAATTGGCACTGCAATATGAATCTTCTTTTTATGGAAAAAGAAGAAAATAAGAGCAAGTCCTTGAATTACCATGACCATTTCTAAGATCGGAAATAAATTATAAACGATTGTATACATCGTGGTGCCTTCATCTACGCCTATTAAAATGAAAATATACATTATTAAGTAGTACCAAATAAACGCTTTTGGAAAGGACCATTCTCTAAGTGGTGGAAATGTGCTTACTTCGGATTTCAGCATCCTCGCGGTAATCGAAGCGAGCCATTGAACAATAAACGCAAACGCAACCCCTATTAAAATAAATAAAGAAGGTGTGATGACAATAAGTTGATCAATTAACTCTTGCGCTGCTTCAAAAGTCGCCTGTTGATCCCCAAAAACCGCCAACATCGATTCTGTTTGCTCAACCGAATCAGTCAGTACATCTTGCACCGCACGAATCGGATGAATATCTAACAGAACGATACTCCCGATAAAGTTAACGATCAACGCCGTAATAACGGTTAACGAGCCTCCAAGAAGTACAGCAAAGGCTGGTTTTTCACGTCGGTACAATTCACCAATAACGACTCCTGTAGAGGCAAACGTGATCGTAAAGATAATGGCTAACGGGTAAGCTAGGATCAACAGCAGGACAAAGCTCACTAACAATAAATAGAGGCTCGGCTTTAACCCGTATTTTTTCCCAAATAAAATAAAGGGTATCGGTAATAAAAATACCGTTAATAACCCAACAAACGGAATAAAGAGTGTGCTCAAAATCAGAAGAAAGTAAATCCCTAAGAAGAGAACCCCTTCTTTTATAGCATTGGATGATTCATTCATCTTGTTCCCTCGTTTCAATCACTGTTACTAGTAGGTATCGAATCTTATTGTAGCATGAGTTAAAAGTAAAGGACAAAGTCCACTCTTACTCTTAAGCTAGCTTTCGGTGTAGCGAGTGGTTATTGGTCATGACGTCATTAAAGGAAGTGAGGTTTGCAAGTATGGCACACTGACCTTTAATTAAGGATTAATTCTTCTTACTAAAAGGCTGTTTTCTAAAAGATTGTTGCTATTTGTTTTTAGAGCGTTAGGCAACGCATGCTTCCCCAAAAAGCAACAAACTTTACGAAAACAGTCTACTAAAAAGAAGCGTGCATCAGAAGAAAAGCGCTGGACATTGAAATGTAGATTTTTAATTCTAAACAAGTATTGGATGCTAATGGTATTGAGATTCCATTCCCCATCAATTCTAACATGAGAACAAATAGTGTTATTTACCTCAAACGCCTCTTCAATAGTGGCGTTTTTTGTCTATTTTCTGCTTTTTTTATAGTTAAGAGCGAAAAAACAGTTATTTAAGTGCCATTTTACGTTTTGAATCTGCTCGTCAATGTATTTATCAGCGGAATTCATTGCGATATCAGCGGAAATGATTACGATATCAGCGATTCGACAAATTACGCTAAATAACGACACCGACCACACCCCGCCCCTACTCATTAAGGAAAACTAAAGTACAAAAAAGACCCTCAGTAGCTCCGTCACTACTGAGGGTCTTTTAACTAGCGATTACTCACCAGTTACAAATGGTAATAATGCCATTGTGCGAGCGCGTTTAATAGCACGAGTCAATTGGCGTTGGTATTTTGCAGAAGTACCAGTCACACGGCGAGGAAGAATTTTTCCACGCTCAGAAATGAATCGCTTAAGCAAATCTACATCTTTGTAGTCGATTTTCGTAATTTTGTTTACTGTAAAGTAACAAACCTTACGACGTTTTGGACGTCCACGACGAGCCATTTGAACCCCTCCTTCTTGTAAATTTTTATATAAACTCGTTATTTTTTAAAGCTTAGAACGGAAGATCATCATCATTGATGTCGATCGGTTTACCGTCGTTAGCAAATGGGTCATCAGAGAAGTCGGATTGTCTACCTTGACCAGATTGGCCTTGGTTAGGATTGTTTTGATAACCGTCGTTATTTTGACCGTAGTTTCCACCGCCATATTGTTGATCACGGTTTCCACCGCCGCCACCACTGCCTTTCGTTTCAAGAAATTGTACACTATCAGCGACAATTTCTGTAACAAAGACGCGGCGTCCTTCGTTATTATCATAGCTACGACTTTGCATCCTGCCATCAACACCGGCCATGCTGCCTTTTTTCAAATAATTCGCTACGTTTTCCGCTTGCTTTCTCCAAACAACGATGTTTAGAAAGTCCGCTTCACGGTTCCCTTGTTGGTTCGAAAAGGGACGGTTAACTGCTAACGTAAACGTAGCAACGGCAATACCATTTGCTGTATACCTTAACTCAGGGTCTTTTGTTAATCTTCCGACTAGTACAACGCGGTTAATCATCCGAACTCCTCCCCATTTATGATTCTCTTTTATTCATCGTCGCGTACAGCGATGTTACGCATAACGTTTTCGTTGATTTTCACCAAACGATCGAACTCAGAAATGGCTTCAGGGTTAGAGTTTACGTTTAAGATCACGTAGTAACCCTCTTTGTAATCGTTGATTTCGTAAGCAAGGCGTTTCTTTCCTACTTCCTCAACCTTTTCCAATTCCGCGCCGTTATCAGTCAAAACCTTGTTGTATCGCTCGATAATTTCTTTCGTAGCAGCCTCTTCAAGGTTAGGACGTACAATGTACATGATTTCGTACTTGCGCATGTTTCGTCACCTCCTTTTGGTCTAGCGGCTCCTCTGTTTCGAGGAGCAAGGAGCAAGCAGATTTCTCTTTTGCTCGCAATTGTCAATTATAGCAGGAGATTAACCGAAAGACAAGATAAGGATGGTTATTTTTTTGATAGGTTCTGTTATCTGGTAAGCTTGGGCATGATAAAGGGTAGATTTCGCTTCTTCGTACTTATTTGTAAAGAACAACAAAGTTTTCGAAACCAGCGTTTCAAAAAAAGAACCCAAGAGATAAATCTCTCCTGGGTCCGTCAATTTCTTTATTAATATACGAAGAATGTAGTTGAAGCAGAGCTACCTTCATAGCCAGAAAGTGCTGTATCTGCTTGTACACTGTATGTCCCTGTTGCAGTTGACCAAGATGTAGAAAGTGTCCAACTAGCTACACCTGATGAGTTCGTTGTAACTGTATTCGTCAACGTCGTGCCATTTGGACGTGTAATCGTCAAATCAACCTCTGCATTCGCGAGTGCTCGTCCATTTTCATCCGTTACTTGTGTAGAAACCGTCACGTTTTGACCACGGCTCACGTAATAACGATCTGTCGTTACAGATGTATTTGTTTCTCCTGCTTCCGGATCTGGCTGAGAACCTCCACCAAGAGCTTGTACTGCAGCGTTAGCATCTACAATACCATGTCCGTACTCAAAAAAGCTTCCTGCCTCTTGCGCTGTATCTTGTAATATACTTCGCGCTTCAGAGACAGAAACGCTAGAATCAACTGCTCTCATTAAACCAGCTACACCTGCTGCATGAGGAGATGCCATTGAAGTACCTGAGAAAGAATCATAACCATTGTTAGGGACGGTGCTGTAAATGTTAGAGCCAGGTGCCATTAATTCAAGACCGTCACCATAGTTAGAGAACGAGGATCTTGTTCCGTTTGACGTTACAGACCCTACAGCAATGACACTGTCGTATGCTGCTGGATAAGAGATGCTATTGCGATATTCGTTACCAGAAGCTGCGATTACAATAGATCCTGCATTGACTGCGGTTTGCGTTGCTTCATCCATGCTTTGATTGTATCCGCCACCGCCTAGAGACATATTGATGACATCAGCGCCAATATCAGCAGAGTAAAGAATACCTTGTGTGATGCCATACATAGAACCTCTACCATCGTCACCTAGTACTTTAACAGGTACGAGTGTTGCGTTGTGCATGACACCAGAAACATTTCCATAGCTTGCAATCGTACCCGCAACGTGAGTACCGTGACCTTGAACATCCATCGTGCTGCCGCCAACAAAGCTTCTTCCTAAGTCAGTATCTACTAAATTGCTCAAGCTCTGATGGTTGTGGTCGATCCCTGTATCTAACACAGCTTGGATGACATCGCTTGACCCAGTTGTGATATCCCACGCCTGTGGTGCATTAATCATTTCATAGTGCCACTCTTGGTTTGGATGCATGTTAATTTCAACGTCTTCTGTTGATACGTCTTCAAGAGCATACATCTCGTAGTTTTTTTCGATGTATCGCACCTCTACCCCTAACTCTTTTAACGTTTCTTCTAATGAAGCCTCTGCTTCCTCAATAGAATCATAGTCTTCAGTAGAATACTCTGTTAAGTATACTAACCCCATGTTTTCTACTATTTCTGTTTTAAATTCATCATCGCCGAAAGCTCGAATTGAATCTGAATCAGATTGTTCTAATAAAGAATCAACAACTTTAAATCCTTTATTTTCTAATTCATCTGACTGACTCATCACGCTATACGTACTTTGAATCCCAACACTAGAACTAGACTCACCTTCAACTGAAACAATCAATTCCCCTTCAATGAAACTCTCATCATTATCAGCTTGAGTAAATGTTGGATCGTTGGCATAAGTAGGAGTCACAAACATCGTAAAAATCATTGTCAGCATAACTAACCATATAAAACTCTTTTTCATCTCTAAAACCTCCGCCTTTAGTAGTTTAATTATTCCGAATTTTTTACCTAGATGTAGCCTAAATGACCTTATTTCCATGATACTTTTGACCATTTTTCGATAACACCCAACTCCTTTCCTGGTCATTTTACAAAACTTGCGGAAAGAAATGATTCTTTATCTTAGTTGCATCAACCTGCCGCTATCCCAAGTGTATCAAAGGTTCAAGCGTTTTGTTATTGGGAAATAGCCCTCAATTTTTATCGAATATTAACTTAAATTTTACGTACCTTTCACAAGTTTTTGGATATTTGACTGAAAATTCCGTTTTGATTTATGATTGTAAATATTAAATAGGTAGTGTGTTTTTTTTCCTTTTTCTAGCACGTTAAGAGTAGTCTTTTAGTGAGGTAATTAGTATAATGGGCAAAATTATATTGGAATTTCAATAGATTGACTTTATTTAAAAGGTGGAGGTATCCCTATGCTTGGTCAAAAAATTTTCTATTTTAGGAAATTAAGAGGCTTGACGCAAGATCAATTGGCTCAAGGGATCTGCTCTGTGCCACATTTAAGTAAAATTGAAAACGATCATGAAACTCCAAGTGCGGATATGCTCGAACACCTATGTAAACGATTAGATATTTCAATCAAAGAGATTGACGTGCAAGGAGAAATAACCTCAATTACGCAAGAATTAGATAATTGGTACACGTTGATATGTAATCGTGACAAGAAAGAGGCGAAGCGGTTATTTACGAAGCTAAAAAAACAAATAACGAGTATTCAGGACCCTCAAGTCTTACTGAAGTATCGAATCTTTACATTAGGATATCAATTATTAATAAGGAAAATGGCTGAAGCCAAAAATCAAATAGATGAACTAGAGCCATTTAGTAAAAAGCTAGATTCAAGCCTAGCCTACTATTACAACCTTTTTTACGGACTTTATTACTGCTTAGGAGAAGATTATTTAGAGGCTCTGTATTTATACAAGCAAGCAGAGCATGTACGAGATTCGTTAGGGATTGAGGATCCGGAAATTTACTACCATTTGGCGTTAGTCAATATGAATTTACACCGGACATATTACTCAATTAACTATGCTGAAAAAGCTGCAAAAATATATGTAAAGAGCTGCAATTATTTACGTTCGATCGACTGTGAAATTTTATTAGGTGTAAATTTGACTCGAATCAATAACTTTTGTGAGGCAGAAAAGCATTTATTAAATGCTCTTGAAGCTTCGACACAATTAAATAATAAGGATCACATTAGTACGATCTATCATAATTTAGGCTACTTGTTCTTAATGCAAGATCAGTATCAAAAAGCAAATAATTATTTCAAAAAAACGACGGAGTATGCAAAGCCAGAACGTTATGAGGACAACGTTCGAACGTACCTTTGTTTAGCGAGAACATGCTATAAGCTTCATGATTTTGATCACACTGAGCATTGGATTGAAGTCGGGCTTTCTATTGCCGAAAAATATAAGTTGGAAGAATTTCTAATCCACTTTAACGTTTTAAAAGGTCAAGTGAACAATGATATGTCACAAGAGTTTGAAACCCTCCTCAAAAATAAAGCGATTCCTTACTTTGAAGAAAAGCAGCTATGGTTTAACGTAGCCAAGTATGCTGAAATTTTAGCTGAATATTATACTAAAAAAAGTAAATACAAAAGCTCCAGCTACTACTATTCTCTTGTCAATGAATCAAGGGGAAAGATCTACGAATATATTACTTAACGCTCAAAATCAAATGTTGCCTTTGATTTGGGCGTTTTTATTAAAAATATGGCTCTGTTAAAGCTTGTTGTTGATATTGTGACATCGCTTTCCGCGGGCACTGCTCGAGCCTCGTGCTTTTCCCGCTGGAGTCGCCGCATTTCGCTCGTAACATCACACACCAAACTTTTCAATGCACTTCTCTAACAACACAGAACTTTAACAGAGCCCAAAATAAAAGAAGAGAGCCTCCAATTTGCTCTCTTCTTCAAGGATGTTGCTATACATTAAAACGGAAATGTACTACGTCGCCGTCCTGAACGACGTACTCTTTTCCTTCCAGTCTCACTTTTCCTTTTTCTTTGGCGGCGCTCATGTTTTCTGCTTCTACCAGATCTTCATAGGAAACGACTTCGGCACGGATAAACCCACGTTCAAAATCGGTATGAATTACACCAGCTGCTTGAGGGGCTTTTGTACCTTGACGAATCGTCCAAGCACGCACCTCTTGTTTCCCCGCTGTAAAGTAAGTTTCTAATCCTAATAAATTGTATGCCGCTTTAATTAACTGGTCTAAACCTGACTCGGCTATACCAAGGTCATCTAAAAATTCCTGTTTCTCATCACCTTCAAGCTCAGCAATTTCAGATTCTATCTTCGCACAAACAACAATCACTTCAGAATTTTCATTATTAGCAAACTCGCGGACCTTTTGCACGTTCGGGTTACTTTCCGCATCAAGAATCTCTTCTTCACTAACATTCGCTGCGTACAGTACCGGCTTCATCGTTAACAAATGCATGCCTTTTGCAAACTTCTCTTGTTCCTCTGTTAACGATACGCTACGTGCCGGTTTTTCATTTTCAAACGCATCTTTGAATTTATTCAGAATTTCGAGCTCATACATCGCATCTTTATCTTTTTGCTTTGCCATTTTCTCCACTTTAGCCAAACGCTTTTCGACCGTCTCCATATCAGCTAGAATGAGCTCTAAGTTGATCACTTCAATATCACGGATCGGATCGACGCTTCCGGATACGTGCGTAATGTTTTCGTCATCAAAACAGCGCACTACGTGAGAAATTGCATCGACCTGACGGATATGTGACAAGAACTGATTTCCAAGTCCTTCCCCTTTACTTGCCCCTTCTACAATCCCCGCGATATCAGTAAATTCAAAAGCTGTCGGAACCGTTTTTTCCGGATCAACGAGCTCCGTTAGTTTATTTAGTCTTTCATCTGGTACTTCAACAATTCCTACGTTCGGGTCGATTGTACAGAACGGGTAGTTTGCTGACTCAGCACCTGCTTGTGTAATTGCATTAAATAATGTTGATTTTCCAACGTTCGGTAAACCAACAATTCCAGTTGTTAACGCCATAGAGCATGCTCCTTTATCGTTATTGTCCAAAAACTGTAAGAGGGATTTGGACAATCATTTAAATTCATATAACCGTGATTTTACTACGTTTTCATCCTTTCCAATTATAGTGAGTATGGTGGAAAAGCGCAAGAGCCTGACTCTCTCATATAAATAGGAAAAAGCCTAAATCTCAACTTTGAGCTTTTAGGCTTTTCTTATCGATACCCGGCAGTCATATTGAATACCGCCTTTTCCCATGTCAGATTCCCCTGATAAAGTAAGGAGATTCACACTTCCTCCCATCGATTCTGATCGACCTTCGTCTACGTTTATGACCTCAGGGTGGAGATTTTCATCGACTCGAATCTTTCCATTAAGGTGTCCACGGTTATTATAAATAAGTCCGCGATCGCCATTTTTTAATTGGTGGTCTTGTGCTATTTGAGCCGAGACTTCAATCACATTTTCATTTTCTCCACTCAATAGATGATAGTTTTGCGAGTGGTTAGAACGTGCGGGGTGTAATGACAGCAAGTGATACATGTGAGTTGAGTCAACGTTTTCTTCTTCTTGTGCTGCCTCTTGCGGATACTCCAGCTTTATTCGGCCTTGGTTATCTTTGTTGTTATGTTGAGCAAGCTGAGAGGTAAATTCGTATTTACCACTTGGGGTATCGAACTGGTAATCAGCCCAAGCAACGTCTGGAATCGGCAGCTTAGAAAAGCCAATCCGTTTAGTATCCTCAAGACTCCACCCTCGTCCCCGCAAGGTTTTCGTTCCAATTTTCAGCCAATCCTCCCTACTGTAATCGAACCAATCTCCAAATCCAAGTCGCTTTGAGAGCTCAGTCCACATCCACAGGTCAGACTTCGCTTCTCCTTTTGCTTTTACAATGGCCGGGCTGTAATTCACGTAGTCGTGATACATTGCGGCAAAATATAAATCCTCTTCCTCAAACACTGTCGTACTCGGTAACACGTAATCTGCAAGCTTAGCTGTATCTGATAAATAGTGATCGGCCACCACTAACGTATCAAAGCTTTCGAATGCTTGCTTCGCCACATTTGTATCAGGGATTTGCGTTAACGGGTTTCCCCGGGTGACAAAAGCCATCGTCACTGGGGGATCATCATCAGTAAGAATTTTTTCCGCTTGATTCATTCTCGTAAATGTACGAATCTCAGCTGGCACACACCTTTTTGCCAGTAAGTCTGTGTCAAACAATTGACTTACAGCAAGATGCCCGTACATAACTCCGCCACCGGGAATCCCAACGTTCCCACTCGCTGCTCCAATTGCGTCAATAAGGCGGATCGTGTTACCTCCGTTGGCGTATCGCTGCATTCCTAAACCTAAATAGGTAACGGTTGGACTATCTCCGTAAATGCGGGCTACTTCATAGATCGTTTCTTTATCAACACCGGTGCATTTGACGATTTCTTCATAAGAAATATCTGTAACAAGTGTCAATAAATCATCCCACCCATATGTATGATGGGCGATAAAAGTGCGGTCTTCAAGCTCTAATTCTAGTAATGCTTTGATAACTCCAGCAGCTAAAAACCCATCCATGCCAGGACGAACACTTACATAAAGGTCTGCCTTTTTGGCAGTATCATTACGGATCGGATCTATGACAGTTACTGTTGCGCCTCGTTTTTTTGCCTTCATCAGACGCGCGAACAAATGAATATTCGTTCTGGACGCATTTCTCCCCCAAATAACGATGTGTTTACTATTTTCAATATCTTCTGGAGCATGGGCAACACTATTCCCAAAATCTTGAATTTGCGCTTGCAAACCAGCTCCCCAGCAAAGGCTACCTTCTAATTTTGTAAACCCACCAAATCCTCGAAAAAAGCGTTCATCGACGTTCTTTACTAAGCCGTTGTTCGCATAGTCGTGACTATGTAAAACCGCAGTGGGACCAAACTGTTCCTTCACTTTCCTCAGCTTAACTGCAATTTCATCTAAAGCTTGTTCCCAGGAAATTTGTTCAAATGTTCCGTTGATTTTTTTCAAGGGGTGTATAACACGAGAGACATCGTTAGTCTTTTTTTCCAACTGGCGCCCTCTACTGCAAATTTGTCCTTTGGTAATGGGGTGCTCTCGATTACCGTTTACTTTGACTACTTTTCCTTCAGCCACGGCAACCGAAAAGCTACACATATCCCAGCAATTCAATGGGCAAGCTGACGTGATAGCTGTCTCTTTAGATCTACTTTCCATGATGCTCCAACACTTTTTTGAGCTTTTTTGTAAATTCTTTACGAGGAATCATTACACTATGATCGCATCCTAAGCATTTAATTCGGATGTCCATCCCCATGCGAATAATCTTCCAACGATTCTCACCACACGGGTGTTGTTTCTTCATTTCTACCACATCATGTAAATCAAATGTTTTCTCGCTCATTGCTTTCACCTCTTCTAAACGGTCTTCTTGCTGATATTATACAACAATCCCGTTATCTATGGTAAAGGGCGATCATCAAAACGATGGAGAATTGGATACAAAATAATTGAAGCCAAAATGTATAAGTTCAACAACCCATACAGTGGATACAAAATTGAAATTAACCGTGAAAAACCAATTGTCGTAAGCGGGACCATTAAGCAAATGAAAATAAGAGCCAAAACCCAGAACGGAAGGCCTAGGTAGTTTTTGAACCTTGTACACAATCCAAGCATGCCTGAAGCGGCTGTCGTGTAAATGGCAGCCCAAAGTAAACCTGACATAACGAGAACCATAAAGTAAGGGTAATGCTTTAAAATCGCAAATAAGGGTATCTCATATAACATAACCTCGTGAGCGACAATTAACAGAGACTCATTGTACAAAAATGAAATCACTCCAAGAACCGTCGCACTTCCGATACTGGCAATCCAAATTTCTCCCGTACGTTGAATTTTATTACCTATTGCAGCGATCACAGCAACCAGCGGCAAAATATTCAACGCTGTAAAAGTAAAGGCATTAGGCCAGTTATGCTGAGCCATAACGTCGAAAGAAATTTCAAATCCTGTCGTCCATTGAAATACAAACAAAGTACCAACGAGAAAGACAATGAGCAGTGGAATAATAACCGCATTCATTGAGGTCATCCCTGAAATTCCCCAGACAAAAAGCAGCACTAGGAGTCCGGAAATAATTAACACTCCGTACCAATATGGGATATGTAGCACCTCTAATGTAGCACCTCCACCGGCGATCATAATGACAGTCGTTGAAAATAAATAAAGGATGATCATGCCATCATACAGACCCGTCAGCCTCTTTCCCATCAATTCTTGTAAAACCGGAAGATAATGCTCTGAGTTTTTCTGATAGCTGATCGCCATAATCACATAGCAACAGACAAAAAATAATATCGCAAATAGAATGATAGCTAGGCCACTTTCATTGCCAAAAAACTGCCATAATTCTCGTCCGGATGCATAGCCTGCACCAATGATCGTACCAATAATAAGAAACATCCACTTAAAACCTGATAGCCACATGGTCTCTTTCCCCTTTTCCTTCCGTTTTCAGACGTATAGATTTGTGAAAGATTCCGTATACTGTTAATACTATTTGGGAACAGGGGGTTATATGATGTTTCGTGGACAACTTTTTCAAAATCGTCGCCCATCCCCTTATCGTATATACGCAAAAGACAGCAATGCTGCTTTGGAATTATCAATGCATTTGAAAGAAATTTTAGCAGCTAAAAGATCAAGGGATTTGGTGATTGTATGTATTGGATCGGACCGTTCCACAGGAGATAGCTTGGGACCACTTATTGGTACAAAACTTCAGGAAAACCTTGCGAGTCATTACAAAGTCTACGGGACGTTGGCTAAACCTGTACATGCTGTAAATTTACAAGAAACGTTGGATGAGATTAACGCTACTTACTACGAGCCATTAATATTAGCCATCGATGCCTGTCTCGGCCGTTCGACGAGTGTTGGATATGTATGTCTTGGCGAAGGTCCTTTACGCCCTGGAACTGCAGTGAAAAAACAATTACCCGCTGTAGGAGACTTCCATATGACTGGCATCGTAAACGTCGGTGGTTTTATGGAAATGATGGTTCTGCAAAACACACGACTATCCGTTGTCGTTGAAATGGCAGACGTCATGTCTGATTCGATTGTCCGTGCGACAAAAGAAATTGAATCATCGCGAAAGAAATTCACCTGGCCAACACTGCCTTCCTCAAAATCTCAGTAAAATAAGAAAAGCGCAAGGCGCCCGCTAATCGGCGACATGCAAATGTTCTGTCCGATAAAAAGTGCTTTTTACTTTTAATCGGGCAGGTTATTTGACACGAGCCGATGGCGCCTGGAGCTAGACATCGAAACGTGGATTTTGTCGAGTAGGATGAGGGTTCACACCTTCATCCCCTCTCAAGAACCGTGCGTGCGGTACTACCGCACACGGCTCTTCCCTGTACTATTCACTTGAAGCAAAGGTTAATTCTGGGTTGGTTTTCGCTACTTCAGCTATTCTCATCAGTTTCGTTTCCATGACATTTTTTTCCTCCTACCTCTGTGTGTAGTTCATGTGTCCCTGATAAGACCCATACAGGGTGGATGCCTTTCCTCAGTCGGAGTTACCCGATGTCATCGGTACTACGCATCCATCCGACTTCCTGAATGACATTTGGTTTTCTCACTTTGTATCGCTTGTCCACCATACTTTCTATCCGAAAGATCATTCAGGATCTCCCGAGTTGCCATATCCTAACGATGTCCAGCGTGCCGAGGTCACAGACTCCGGGGAAACCTCTCCTCACTCGCCCTATCGTTTGGAGAGATGTTGCTTTCTGAGAGTATAAGATCATCAGCTTTCCCAGGTCATAAGATATCGGAGCTCTATCCCTTCAACCGCTTGGCTTACGGCCCACTGTCTTACTGTCTATGCTTAAAGATTATGGTTACCCACAACCCTCCAAGACTCGTTACGGGTGAGTGGCTAGCCCTTACCCGATGGGATTCCCACCCATTATAGGATACGACCTATGCTCGGTCACTCTATACTTTCTTAACTCACGCGAAAAAAGAGGCACCTATGGGGTACCTCTTTTTCACATATTTACAACTATTTTTTATTATCTAGTATCTCTATCTCTCTATAGCTTCGTAAGTATGAGTTTCAGACAATACTTGTTGCTTTACGAAAAGAGCCTTTATTAAGTCATTCCTATATAAACTCTAACATGGCTTCTATTACAACAACCTTATCCCACAAGGTGCATTATGAAAACAAAAGCGACAGCAATCGGAATTGCTGGCAGTAAATTGGCTACTCGAACCGGCTGGATTCCGATAATGTTCAGTCCAATGGCAAGAATCATAATACCACCTACTGCAGTAATTTCACTAATCATCATTTCCAGTAGTTCATCAGGTACCCAGCGTACTATAAAAGCGGCACCTAGTGCGATGGACCCTTGGTACAAGATTACTGGAATCGCTGAGAAAATTACACCAATGCCAAGTGTTGCTGCAAATACAATAGATGAGAAGCCGTCTAAAACACTTTTCGTAAATAAGACGGAGTGATCTTGTCGTAATCCACTGTCTAATGCACCAATAATCGCCATGGCGCCGACAACAAACAATAACGTTGCAGCTACAAAGCCTTCTGCCAACCTTCCTTCTGATGATTTGCTCATTCTCTTTTCCAATACCTTACCTAATTGATTGAGCTTCCCTTCAATATTCAACCGTTCACCAAGAATACCTCCGAAAGCCAGACTAAAAATAATCAAGAGAAATTGCTGTCCTTCAAAAGCCATCGTTAAACCTAATACAATAACCGCTAATCCGATCGCTTTCATAACCGTTTCCTTCATATCAGCCGGAATTCTCTGTAGTTTGATACCGATATATGCACCAATGGCAATGGCAACTCCGTTTACTAATGTGCCTAGTAAAACCATCCTCTACTCTCCTAACCTAACAGGCCTTCCTTAATCTCTGTTATCGCTTCTATAAATGTGTCAATTTCATTCTCAGTATTATAAGGACCTACACTGACTCGTACCAGCCCCGTTTTAGCCGTATTAAAGTAATAATGCGATAACGGAGCACAATGCAGTCCGGCCCGCACAGCAATATTATAGTGCTCGTCTAAGATCATCGCTATTTCATGGACGTCTGCCCCATCCATATAAAAAGAAACGACTCCTAGTCGCTTTGCTGCGGCTTGGACGACATGAATTTCCTCATGAGTAGACAACCCTGCGATCAGCTTGTCCGTAAGGTGAGTTTCATGCTCGTAGATATTGTCTAGTCCCATTTTCTCAACAGCTTCTAACCCTTTTACCAAACCAGCTATACCAGGTGTATTTAATGTGCCGCTTTGCATCCCAGTAGGCCATACATCAGGCTGAAGCGGGGTCTCCGAATGACTCCCCGTCCCTCCGAAATAAATTGGTGACAATTTCACATCTGGCTTTACCATTAATACTCCGACCCCTTGTGGACCAAGAAGACCTTTGTGTCCAGGAAATGCCAATAAGTCAATCCCGCTCTTTTTCATATCAATCGGCAAGACACCCGCCGTTTGTGATGCGTCGACCATAAACGTAGCTGAAGTCTCGTTATGCAAAACTTCTCCCCATTCCTCAACAGGAAGGACAGTACCTGTCACATTCGAAGCGTGCGTAGCCACCACCATTTTTGTAGTTGCGCGTAGTGCATCAAGAAGTGTCTTCGTTTCAATTCGTCCCTCTGAATCAGGGGTAAGATACGTTACCTCAATTCCTTTTTCTTTTTTCAGCCATTCCAATGGTCGTCTGACGGAATTGTGTTCATATTTCGTCGCAATCACATGATCTCCACTCTCAAAAGAGAATCCTAATAACCCTTGATTAATGGCTTGTGTCGCATTTTGATAAAACAAAACACGATCAGCTCCAGGGCATTGAAAAAACGAAGAAAGTTTTTCACGGGCCCGATCTATCGTCTCTGACGCCTTTCTACCTAACCGATGACCACTCCGCCCTGGATTCGCTCCATACTCATTTACCGCTTCAGCCATCGCTACAGCTACTGTTTTAGGTTTAGGAAAGCTAGAAGCTGCTTGGTCTAAATAAATCATACTTTCTCCCCCTTCACCATCTCATTTAAAGTAAGACGCACTATTTTTTATTAAAAAAGGCTGTTTTCGTAAAAATTGTTGCTTTTTGAGCGTTTTTTCAAAGCTCAAAAAAACAAATAGCAACAATCGTTTAGAAAAGGCCTTAGAAAAAAGACCACCGGGATGCGATGGTCTCACATTATTGTCCAGAATCTTCATGATCCAGTAACGTGAGAATTCGTTCTAAATCATCTTCAGAAAAGAAGTCAATTTCAATTTTCCCTTTCTTCTTCCCTTGTCTTATTTGTACATTTGTCCCAAAGTAGTTCTTTAATGTAGTCTCTCTTTCTCGGATAAACGGTGAGATCTTTCGTTTTTTATCCTTTGTTTCACGTGAAACAGTTTCGTTTATTTTTTGTACATAGTCTTCAAGCTGGCGGACGCTAAGTTTTTCATTGACCACTTTTTGAATTGTACTTGGGATTTTCTCTTTATTTTTCAATCCTAACAATGCTCTACCATGACCCATAGACAGTTTCCCCTCTGAAATAAACTGCTGGGCTAGCTGTGGCAGCTGGAGTAACCTTACATGGTTCGCTATGTGCGGGCGGCTTTTCCCTAACTTTTTGGAAAGCTCCTCTTGTGTGACTTGGAGATGCTCTAGAAGCTTTTGATAGGCTCTTGCTTCCTCCAATGGATTTAAATCTTCTCTTTGAAGATTTTCGATTAACGCAATTTCCATCATTTCGTCTTCAGATAGATCACGAATAACTACAGGAACTGTTTTAAGTTTTGCTTCTTTAGCCGCTCGAAACCGACGCTCCCCCACCACGATTTCGTAACCTTTAATACTTTTTCTGACGATTAAAGGCTGTAATATTCCGTGCTGACTAATAGAAACTTTTAGTTCTTCAATGGCTCCATCATCAAATCGTTTTCGCGGTTGGTAAGGATTCGGTCTTAACTCTCCGATTTTTAATTCTTGTACTTTTTCCTGTTTTTCGTCCGATGATTCAGGAAAGAGTGCCTGAATACCTTTTCCAAGACCTTTAGCCATTCGACACCACTTCCTTCGCTAATTCAGTATAAACCTCTGCACCTTTCGAACGCGGGTCATATGTAATGATCGGTTCTCCGTGACTTGGCGCCTCCCCTAAACGTACATTTCGAGGAATAACCGTTTGAAATACTTTTTCGCGAAAGTATTTCTTCACTTCTTCAATCACTTGAATTCCTAGATTGGTCCTCGCATCGAGCATTGTTAATAAAACACCTTCAATCGCCAATTTTTGATTCAAATGTTTTTGTACTAAACGTACGGTATTTAACAATTGACTTAACCCTTCCAAAGCGTAATACTCGCATTGCACCGGAATGAGTACTGAATCCGCCGCTGTTAACGAGTTAATCGTTAGTAAGCCAAGAGAAGGTGGACAGTCGATGACCACATAATCATAGTCAGCAGAAACTTGATCGATAGCTCGTTTAAGTCGAACTTCCCTGGAAATCGTCGGTACCAGCTCAATTTCAGCACCTGCTAATTGAATTGTCGACGGTAATAAATCAAGCCCTGTTAGCGTCGTTGGCAAGATCACATTTTTTGCCTCTGTATCTTCCACTAACACATTATAAACACACTCATCTACATCCCCTTTGTCAATTCCAATCCCACTCGTAGTATTGCCTTGTGGATCAATGTCAATGAGCAGTACTCGCTGTCCTTCATTGGCAAGACACGCACTCAAATTCACCGAAGTCGTCGTTTTTCCAACGCCGCCTTTCTGATTTGCGATGGCTATGACTTTTCCCATCTCGTCACCTACCTTACTGATCGTTGAATCTGTGATAAAATAGTTCCAACGTCTTAAAAATAACTCTCGTAGAGATTGTTCACTTGTATTGTTTATATTGAGTTTAAAATTTTCTGTCACTGCATTTTATTTTATCATGAAAAAGCCGTCATGGAAGATTTCCGTTTTAAAAATTGAAAAAAACTAGTTTTATTTAGGGGTTGCTGAATAACTCTAGAACTCAAATACAAAGGGTGCCGCTTCAATGTCTTCTCTTTCCGCAGGCGTATGCTACTTATTCAGCAGCTTTTATTTACTTTTAGCATTTTAACATTGGGAAAACAAAGTAATGAAGTTGAGGTTTGTTTTTGTGCTCTGATTCAAAAAACTTACCTATATAAAGAAAACAATTCGTGAAAATATGAGCATCCTATCTTTAGGTTAACGTTTCCAAACGTGTCTCACGAATGGTCAATGAACTATCCACCCACCCATCCTGAATTCATCAATTGAAAGGCGGATTAATAATGAAATGCTTATGTGAAACACCGCTAGAATCGATTCATCTCCAATTAGACGAAGAAGGGAGTCCAGTCGCCTGCTCTCATTGTGGCACTGAACTAGATCTTGAAGAACTCTCGCTCCCTCCTTCTTTAAACAGAACGATATACGAATGGACTGCCCAGTTTTCGAGTGGTGAATTAACTACGAAAGAAGCAAACGATACTGGACATACCCTCGTCTATCGATTGCAAGCGGCACTCGATGGTCAAACACTTGTTTTTTATATACCGCTCGATGAAAATATAAACATTTAGTCGTTTCTCTGATCCTCATGGCAGAAGCCTTCGTTTTACTTGAATTTTTTCCTTTAAGAAAAACGACATAGCGGTCTTTTATTAAAAACAGCGTTAGCTCGCATGTTTTTATGTCTCAAGGATACTTTTCCCTTGAGTCGCGCGGCGTGAAGGTAGCTGTCAGCTTATAAAGTCTTTCAAAAAAAGCATTCGATTCAATGTCGAATGCTTTTTTCATAGGATAGAAAAAATAGTTTAATAGTTTTATGATTTCGACTTGGGAATGCGAATAGTAAATTGATAATACTCGTCGTGCTCTTCTTCGTTCGTATCCACTTCCATCCCTGATTGAGCTACCATGTCCAGTGATTGGCGGATCGTATTCATAGCTAACCGCATGTCTTTGGAGTAGCCTTTTCGAATCGGCTTTTTCTTCTCAGGTTTTGGTTCAGATAACCTTTTAACCTGTTCTTCCGTCTGTTTCACATTGAGCTCTTCTTCAATAACCTTTTCTAAAATCTTCTCTTGCTTCTCGTTATCTTTTAAAGAAATCAATGCTCGTGCGTGGCGCTCTGATATTTGCCGGTTCAAAAGAGCATCCTGTACTGCTTGAGGCAAATGTAATAATCGCAGCTTATTCGCTACCGTTGATTGTCCTTTTCCTAAGCGTTGAGCCAGACTTTCTTGTGTAAGACCGTGAATATCCAAAAGTTTAGCGTACGCCATGGCTTCTTCAATAGCAGTAAGGCCTTCTCGCTGTAAATTTTCAATGAGAGCAACGGATGCAGTCTGAGCATCATTAAATTCTTTAATTACAGCCGGAATAGTATCCCAACCAAGCTTAGTTACAGCTCGCCAACGACGCTCTCCTGCGATAATTTCAAACTTGCCGTCTCGCTCTCGAACAACGATTGGCTGGATAATTCCATGTGTTTTAATCGTTTGAGCGAGTTCATCTATACGTTCGTCTTGAAAAACCGTACGAGGCTGGTAACGGTTAGGAACAATTTCTGCGACAGGAAGCTGCCTTACTTCCTCTCGGTCACTCACTTCAACTTCTTCTTGTTGTTTTTCATTTAAGCCAAACAAGCGTGAAAACGACTGCTTCATGGCGACACCACCTTCTGAAAACTACCTTAACTTCATTCGAGAAATAATGGACAAAATCCTGCTAGAAGAATATTGAAATTCTTACTTACATAAAAACCTTTGCTTAAGACTGTTATACTTCTTGTTCACGTGAAAGATAAACCACCTTAAACGAGCTGCTATACGATGGGTTGTTTATTAGGTGTTCCTGGTTTTCTTGGGTACTTTTTTGGTGTGGGTTGTACTTTTTTCACCGTAATAATGGAACGTTCACTCTGTTCTTTAGGAAGTTGAAACTCGTTTGCTTCGGCCAATTCTCCGCCTAAAACTCGAAAAGCTTTCCTAGCCTCATCAAGCTCATCTTTTGCTCCTGCACCTTTCATTGCAATGAAAGTCCCGTTCTTTTTAACTAACGGAAGACACAGCTCGCTTAAAACAGGGAGTCGGGCAACGGCTCTTGCCATCGCTACGTCATAGCTTTCCCGGTGTTCTTTTTTCTTACCAAATGTCTCAGCCCGGTCATGATAAAAAGAAACCCCGGCCAAGTCTAATTCTTCTGCTAAAGCATGGAGAAATGTAATTCGTTTATTTAACGAATCAACAATCGTCACATCTAAGTGGGGAAAGCATATTTTCAAAGGAAGGCTCGGAAAACCCGCTCCCGCCCCAATATCAACAATAGTGTGTACGTCTTGAAAGTTAAAATGAAAAGCTGCTGATACAGAGTCAAAGAAGTGCTTTAAATAGACCTCCTCTTTATCTGTAATCGCGGTTAAATTCATACGTTCGTTCCAGTCGACGAGTACTTCAAAGTAACGTTCAAATTGTGCTAATTGCTTGTCTTCCAATAAAAGCCCTCGTTTTACAAGTTCTTGTTGAAATTGATCTGGTTTCATACTCTCACCTTTTCTACGTTCCCGACACCGATCATTCTATTGTCTTGGATTCGTGAACTTTTTTAAGACGACCTTGTTCCATATAAACTAAAAGGACAGAAACATCTGCAGGATTTACACCTGCTACTCGGGATGCTTGTGCCATCGATAGCGGTCTCACTTCCGATAACTTTTGTTTAGCTTCTGTTGCGAGTCCGTTAATCGCAAAGTAGTCCAAGTCTTCAGGGAGCTTTTTCGTTTCCATTTTCTTGAGTCTCTCTACCTGCTCTAACTGCTTAGCAATATACCCCTGATATTTCACTTGAATCTCTACCTGTTCGGCAATATCGACATCAAGTGGTTTGTCAGGTGGTGCAAGCTTAGTCATGACGTCATAACCAATTTCCGGACGTTTTAAAAGGACTGTAGCATTGGTCGCATCCTTTAATGGAGATGATGGGATTGATTCAAGAAGCTTCTGTGCTTCATCTGTGACTTTAATTGTCGTTTTTTCAAGTCGTTTAATTTCGTCCGCAATCGCTGCTTTTTTCGCCTCGAAACGTGCAAAACGTTCTTCAGAAACCAGCCCGATTTCACTTCCTCTGTCTGTTAAACGTAAGTCGGCATTGTCGTGACGCAAGAGCAACCGGTACTCTGCTCGAGACGTCAGCAATCGGTAAGGTTCGTTCGTACCTTTCGTTACTAAATCATCAATCAACACACCGATATAGGCATCTGAGCGATCCAGAATGAGAGGTTCTTTTTCTTGTACTTTCAGCGCTGCATTGACTCCTGCCATTAATCCTTGCCCTGCAGCTTCCTCATACCCACTCGTGCCGTTAATTTGACCAGCCGTAAACAGGTGGCTGATTTTCTTTGTTTCAAGAGATGGCCATAATTGTGTTGGCACAATAGCATCGTATTCAATCGCATAGCCAGGACGCATCATCCTTACTTCTTCTAGTCCCGGTACCGTTTTCAGCATACTTAGCTGGATATCTTCCGGTAAGCTTGTAGACAATCCTTGTACGTAAACTTCAGACGTGTTGCGCCCTTCCGGTTCCAGAAAAATCTGATGACGCGGTTTGTCGCTGAAACGGACAATTTTATCTTCAATTGACGGACAGTATCGTGGTCCCGTCCCTTCAATCATTCCGGAATACATTGGAGAACGTTCTAGGTTACTATTAATAATCTCGTGCGTTAGATCATTAGTATACGTCAACCAACAAGGAAGCTGATCGGTAATGTATTTTGTCGTTTCATACGAGAATGCACGTGGAACATCGTCTCCTGGTTGAATTTCTGTTTTAGAGTAATCAATCGTTTGACTGTTCACCCTTGGAGGCGTTCCCGTTTTAAATCGAACCATGTCAAATCCTAACTCTTGTAAGTGGTAAGACAAATTTACTGAGGGCTGTTGGTTATTAGGTCCACTGTCATAGGCTAAATCACCAAGAATTACTTTTCCACGCAAATAAGTTCCCGTCGTTACCACCACCGCTTTTGCACGGTAAGCAGCTCCGGTTTGCGTAACGACACCTTTACAAACTCCGTCTTCGATAATTAGTTCTTCAACCATTCCTTGTCGAAGGAGCAGATTTTCTGTTTCTTCGATTGTTTTCTTCATTTCATGCTGGTACAAAAATTTGTCGGCTTGTGCACGTAATGCACGGACAGCAGGACCTTTTCCTGTATTTAACATCCGCATTTGAATATGGGTTTTGTCGATATTTCTTGCCATTTCACCGCCCAGAGCATCAATTTCACGTACGACAATCCCTTTTGCCGGACCTCCTACAGACGGATTACATGGCATATAAGCCACTGCATCCAAGTTAAGCGTCAACATAAGTGTATCAGCCCCCATACGTGCGGATGCAAGACCGGCTTCCACCCCTGCATGGCCAGCGCCAATGACAATCACATCAAATTCTCCACCATGGTAGCTGCTCATATCATTAACCTCCTTTACGTGTAATTTTCGATTACTTTCCTAAACAAAATTGCGAGAACAATTGATCAATTAAGCTTTCATTTATACTGTCACCAATCACTTCACCGAGTAGTTCCCACGCTTTTGTAATATCAATTTGCACCATATCCACCGGCATACCCGCTTCCACAGAGGAAAGGGCATCGTCAATAGTTCGACTAGCTTGATTCAAAAGGGCAATGTGCCTTGAGTTCGAAACATACGTCAAATCTCCAGACTCCAAATCTCCTTCAAAAAACAGCTGCTTGATCGATTCCTCTAACTCATCAATCCCTTCATCTTCCAGTAATGAAGTCGTAAGTACCGGACGATCTTTGGCTAATGCTTTGACACGGTCCATATTAATTTCTTTCGGTAGATCGGTTTTATTAATGATAATGATGGTATCTCTTCCTTCACTAATGGCAAAAAGCTTTTCATCTTCTTCCGTTAATGGTTCATTATGATTAATGACTAACAAAACAAGTTCCGCTTCACCAACAAGCTTCCTTGAACGATCCACTCCGATTTTTTCGACAACATCTTCTGTTTCCCGAATTCCCGCTGTGTCGAGAAGGCGAAGGGGAACACCGCGAACATTGACGTACTCTTCAATGACATCTCTTGTTGTTCCAGGGATATCAGTCACAATTGCCTTGTTTTCATGAACCAAGCTGTTAAGAAGTGAAGATTTCCCTACATTCGGACGACCGATAATGACAGTAGACAACCCTTCTCGAAGAATTTTGCCTTGTTGAGCTGTATTGAGAAGTTTGTCGATTTCTTTTTTGACGAAACCTGCTTTCTCATTTAAGATCTCCAATGTCATTTCTTCTGCATCATATTCTGGATAATCAATATTCACTTCGACATGAGCCACGGTTTCTAACAGAGCTTGTCTTAATTTCTGGATTCGATCGGATAATCGTCCTTCTACTTGAGACATTGCGACATTCATCGCACGGTCGGTTTTCGCACGAATTAAGTCGATCACTCCTTCAGCTTGAGATAAATCGATCCTTCCATTTAAAAACGCACGTTTCGTGAATTCGCCAGGTTCAGCCAACCGAACCCCTTCATTTAAAATCAGCTGTAACACGCGATTTACGGCAACAAGTCCCCCGTGACAGTTAATTTCAATCATATTTTCTTTCGTAAAAGTCCGTGGAGCATGAAGGATACTGACCATCACTTCTTCCACGGTTTCCTCTGTTTTCGGATCAATAATATGACCGTAGTTAATCGTATGGGAATCGGCATTCGCTAGTGGCTGCTTCCCTTTGTACAGTCGATCTGCAACTTCAATCGCATCGTCACCGCTAATTCTAACAATAGCAATGGCGCCTTCCCCCATTGGAGTAGAAATTGCCGCAATTGTATCGAGTTCCATTTACCTTCACCTCTCTTTCTGTAAAAGGTTGCTTAATATTCGTTTTGATCACTCTCTATATAAACTTCATTTATTCATTATTTTCATAGATAAAAACATGCATCCAAAATATTAGAATACCATAATCTCTTATACGAAAAAAGCAACTTTCTTCTCCATCTTAGACAAAAACAATCGGCTTCATCCACAAAGAGAAAGCAGCTTCTTACTGCGGATTATGCGTTATCCACATGTGAATAACATCACCCATTTGTAAATGATGCCCATTTATCCACAGTTCTTTCTTTACTTTACAAAATGTTTCCTTAAAAATCAAAGTATGAGGCTTTCTGATTGCGAAAAGAGTCAACAGTTACAACTCACAGTCTGCTCTTCCATCAACAAAACTTTAATACACAAAGGCTGGCTATTTTGTGCGTTAGGCAAGCGAATGCTCGCCACAAATTTACTAAACAGTTTTAGAAAAGCGCAAGGCGCCCTTACCCGACGACATGAAAAAGTTCTGTCCGATCAAAAGTGCTTTTTACTTTTGATCGGGCAGGTTATTTGACACGAGCCGATGGTGCCTGAAGCTAGACAACGAAACGTAGATTTTTATACCTTCTTAACTCTTGAGAAAAACCGCATAGCTTTCTTTTATTTTAAAGGCTTTTTGATAAGATAAGATCTTCGCTCAAATCCGCTACAGGCTGACGCTTTCAACGGGCAACGCTTCAGCCTCCTTTCACTTCTTGATGCTTATTTTGAAAAAGCAGCCAAGTTTGCGAAAACAGCGATTTAAAAAAACCATCGCCAGTTATAAAACGGCGATGGTTCTCCTAATTTAAGTGATACTCTCAGGTGACTGGTTGATTACTTTGGTGCAACCACGATCCGGCGGTTTGGTTCGTCACCATCGGAATAAGTGGACACACCTTTCACACTTTGAAGCGTTGTATGAATAATTTTTCGTTCGTGAGCATTCATTGGCTCAAGGCGTACTTCCTGACGGGTTCGAATCGCTTTCGTTCCTAATCGCATCGCTAATTTTTCAAGTGCTTCTCTTCTTCGTTGGCGGTAGCCTTCAGCATCCAACACAATTCGAAGGTATTCTTGAGAATTCTTATTTGCGACAAGATTGACTAAATATTGTAAAGAGTCCAGTGTTTGCCCTCTTTTACCAATTAAAACACCAATCTCCTCACCTGACACGTTAAAATAAACACCGTCTTTCATGATTTCCTCAGTGACACTTGCTGATACGCCCATTTGTTGAATCGTTTCTCTTAAGAAAGTAAGGGCTTCTTTTAATGGATCTGGTTTAACTTTAACTTCTACAACGGCCGGCTTGCCCCCAAGAATACCTAAAAATCCTTTTTGAGCTTCTTCAACAATGTGAACTTCGACTTCATCTCGCGCCACACTCAACTTGTCGAGTGCTTGTTCGATTGCTTCATCAACAGTTTTACCTGAAACAGTCACTTTTTTCACTTGTTCTTCGCTCCCCCTGTATCCGGTTCCTCATCATTATTTTTTCCTACATTCGGACCGGTAATAAAGTACGTTTGAACAATCATAAAGAGGTTACCAATTACCCAGTACAGCGCAAGAGCTGCAGGGAAGAATGCGGCAAAGGCGATGATCATAACTGGCATAATGTACATGAGCGCCTTCATTTGCGGGTTGTCTGTTACCATCATCATCTTTTGCTGAATGAAAGTTGTCGCACCCGCCACTAACGGTAAAATAAAGTATGGATCTGCAACCCCTAACTCGAACCATAAAAACTGCTGCGGTGCTCCTGTGTAGCTTGCATCAATAGACGGGTTAATTTGCGGTGTACGAATAATAGCATGATAAAACGCAATTAAAATCGGCATTTGAATTAATATCGGAAAACACCCTGCTAACGGGTTTACATTATGCTTCTGGAAAAGCTGCATCATTTCCTGCTGAAGCTTTTGTTGTGTTTGTTGATCTTTCGCGCTATATTTTTCACGAAGCTTTGTCATTTCAGGCTGTATGGCCTGCATTGCCTTCGTACTTCTCGTTTGTTTAATCATTAATGGCAAAATTAAGATACGTAATAAAATTGTAACAATGATAATCGCGAGGCCATAACTATTGTTTAACGCTTCAGCGATCGTTGTCATTAACCATGATAATGGATAAACAAAATAACTATCCCAAATACCTGTACTGGATGATTGAATCGGCTCATTTACATTAAAACACCCTGTCATAATGACCATTAAACCGACTAAAACGGTAACTAAACCAAATTTTCTTAACACTGTAAGATCCTCCCTTACTTTCTTAAAGCATGTTGTCTCTATAGTAAATGAAACACGTTACTCTATGAAATTCAGCGTGAAGTCTTACCCTTTTTTTCCGGCACAGGATCGACTCCTCCTGGATGTAAGGGTTGACATTTCACGATTCTTTTAATCGTCAGCCACGTGCCTTTGAAAACACCAAAGCGTTGATAGGCTTCAATACTATATTGTGAGCATGTTGGATAAAATCTGCACGATGGTGGCGTAAAACGGGAAATGTACTTTTGATAAAAGCGAATGAGTCCGATAAAAAACCGCTTCATTCCCCACACCTCACTTCCCAATTATGACCGGCGCTTTTCATCCAACAGCTTTCCTCGTTTCAGGACATGAATCAAACTTTTTTTCACTTCATGAAAGTCCATATCGGCTGTTGGTTTTCGTGCGATAATGACGTAATCTTTCTTCATTTTCAACCGGGGCTTTAACTCGCGGATCACTTCACGGATTAGACGCTTTACGCGGTTACGTGTCACCGCATTCCCTACCTTTTTGCTTACGGAAAGACCAACGCGGAATTCACTGTTATCGTCAGCTTTTCGCTGGTATACAACAAATTGTCGATTCGCTACTGAAGTCCCCCGTTTAAACACGAGCTGAAAATCTGCATTTTTTTTTAGTCGGTAGATTTTTTTCATCTTTTCCACCTCTGTTCACCCGACACGTTTATTTTACTTCTAAGAGATATTCAAAAAGTCCAAGGGAAATAGCTTGCGAGTCTCTTCAATCTCTCTTCTTATCCTCTGAATTTTATAATAGTGCGGATGAAACTCAAATTTCATTATATACAATGAGAGAATGAAAAACTAGACAAGAATCCAGCCTCTCGAAAATTTATGTTCATTTGAACATGAAAGATGGGAACAAGGACAAGCGATTGGCAACCAGTCACTCCCTGTTCCCTCTCATGTTGAAAAGCATCACAGCTTAATTATAATCTCTATACCAAGATTCACGATTCTGATCTAGCTTATACGTGATAGAAATAATAAGGAAAAAAAGACCACTGAGCGGTCAGTGGCCTTTTTAAGCAGATAGTACTTTTCTTCCTTTACGGCGACGATTCGCCAATACTCTACGGCCGTTTTTCGTACTCATGCGACTACGAAAACCGTGAACTTTTTTACGCTTACGATTATTTGGGCTGAAAGTTGGTTTACCCATCTATTAACACCTCCTGGGAAAATTCCTATAGACAGTCTTATAAAGTATAAGAAATTAGTGCTCTAATTGTCAAGAGTTCTTCCTAAACAGAATCTTCCTTTTTTCTTTGCAAACGATAACCTTCACGAAAATTCTTCCCATCGATCATGATTTGAATAAGTAGTCCTACAATTGAAATTTGAACATTTTTTTTTAAAAGTGAAGCGTTATCCACAATCTGACCATTTTTCTGCTTTTATAACGAATCAATCGACTAAAATATTGCCTGTGGACAACTTCCAACAATTTTCTTGTTTTCCACACAAGTTTTTCGACAAGTTTTACACATGATCTAGTGGTGTGGAAAAAACTTGGACACAACCCCTTGAATAATGTGGATAACTACGGTAACTCATTGTCATTAAGCTGACTTTCTGATATCATTATTTTGTTTTTCCAGTGGAGAACCTGTGGTAAAATAATAACTATCCACAACTGTGTACAACTATGTGGATAGTTATTCACGTCGTCTTGATGGTTTTATCCACATAGTTGTGTATGGCGTGAATTTCTGAGTTTCTACTATTATATTGTTTTTCCACAACTAGTACCCAACTAATATTTATACGCCCTTATTTATAGTGTTATACAACTGTTGTACAAGTCGACTTTCGGTAAGGTGGTCGGCTCATCTGTTGTGGTACAGATTAATGTGATAAAGGAGGTAGACGGTGGAGAATTTAAGTGATCTCTGGCAACAAGCCCTGAAAAATATTGAAGATAAAGTGAGTAAACCAAGTTTTGAAACATGGTTGAAGTCGACAAAAGCTGAGGCCATTGAGCAAGATACGATGATCATTATTGCACCTAATGAATTTGCCCGAGACTGGTTGGAGAATCGCTACTCAGGACTCATTTCTGAAACGTTACAAGAACTAACAGGCGCTGATCTTCATGTTCGTTTTGTAATCCCGAAAGATGAGCAAGAAGAAAATTTGGAACTAATTGAAAAGATGAAGCAACCTCAAAAACCTGCTGTACAATCGGACGATGATACGCCAAAGCATATGCTCAATCCAAAGTATACATTTGATACGTTTGTCATTGGCAGCGGCAACCGATTTGCCCATGCAGCCTCCCTTGCAGTGGCCGAAGCACCAGCTAAAGCCTACAATCCTTTATTTATATATGGAGGCGTTGGATTAGGCAAAACCCACTTGATGCACGCGATTGGTCATTACGTGATCGATCACAATCCGAATGCTAAAGTGGTTTATTTGTCATCGGAAAAATTTACAAATGAGTTTATTAATTCGATTCGTGATAACAAGGCTGTAAACTTTCGTAACAAATATCGAAACGTGGACGTGTTGCTAATTGATGATATTCAGTTTCTTGCTGGAAAAGAACAAACCCAGGAAGAATTTTTCCATACATTCAATGCACTGCATGAAGAACGAAAGCAAATTGTGATTTCAAGTGACCGTCCTCCAAAGGAGATCCCTACATTAGAAGATCGCTTGCGGTCCCGCTTTGAATGGGGATTGATTACAGACATCACACCTCCTGACTTGGAGACACGAATTGCCATTTTACGTAAAAAAGCGAAGGCAGAAAATCTTGATATTCCAAATGAAGTAATGCTTTACATTGCCAATCAAATCGATACGAATATCCGGGAATTAGAGGGAGCGCTCATTCGTGTTGTCGCTTATTCGTCATTGATTAATCAAGATATGAATGCCGACTTAGCTGCAGTAGCTTTAAAAGACATTATTCCAAACTCTAAACCTAAAACCATTAGGATTCAGGATGTACAAAAGATAGTTGCTGATACATTCCAAGTAAAGGTAGAAGAGATGAAGGCGAAAAAAAGGACAAAAACCGTCGCATTCCCACGACAAATTGCGATGTATTTATCGAGAGAGCTAACGGATAGTTCATTACCAAAGATCGGAAGCGAATTTGGTGGACGAGACCATACTACGGTTATTCATGCTCATGAAAAAATCTCAAGATTACTCAGCTCAGATCATGAATTACAAAAACAAGTACAAGAAATAACTGAGCAATTGAAGTCTGGCTAATTGTGAAGACTGTGCATAATCTCGCTCAGTTTATCAACAACTTGTCCACAGGTGGATAACTCGCTAATTCTGGAGTCTTTTATACTTATCCACATGTTCACAAGCCCTATTACGATTACTTCTAGTTTTTATTACTAAATAATAATAAATATGCTCAAGATATTTAAATTAAGATTTGGAAAATGAAAGTGAGGAAAAATAGTCTATGAAATTCACTATTCATCGGGAGCAATTTGTTCAAAGTGTTCAGCATGTATCCAAAGCGATCTCCTCTAGAACAACGATTCCGATTCTTACAGGAATTAAGATTGATGCAACAGATGAAGGTGTAACATTAACCGGAAGTGACTCTGATATTTCGATTGAATGTTTTATCCCTAAGGAAGATGATGAGAACGAGTATGTCGAAATTGAAGAAGAAGGAAGCATCGTTCTGCAAGCGAAAGTCTTTGCTGATATCGTAAAGAAATTACCTGAAAACAAAATTGAACTGACTGTACAAGACCAATTTGCAACTACACTTAAGTCAGGATCTTCTGTTTTTAATTTAAATGGACTTGATCCGGAAGAATATCCACGGCTACCGCAAATTGAAGAGGACAGTGTTTTTAAACTACCGACTGACTTACTTAAAAACATTATCCGACAAACGGTCTTTGCTGTTTCGACAGTCGAAACGCGTCCAGTACTTACAGGAGTACACTGGCAGATTGAAGACGGTGAATTAACATGTACCTCTACAGACAGTCATCGCTTAGCTGTCCGAAAAGCGATGGCGGAAACGAACACCGACGACTTGCAATTTTCAAATGTAATCATTCCTGGACGGAGCTTAAGCGAATTAAGTAAGATCCTTGATGATTCAGATGAGTGGATTGATATTATCGTGACTGAAAATCAAATCCTGTTTAAAGCGAAAAACATCTTATTCTTTTCTCGCTTACTTGATGGCAACTATCCGGCTACCAGTAACATGATCCCAAACACATCCAAAACAGGATTGAAACTTGACACGAAAGTTTTACTACAAGCAACTGAGAGAGCCCTTCTTTTGTCAAGAGACGGGAAAAACAATGTCGTAAACATGAAAACGATGGAAAATGGACAAGTTGAAATTACCTCCATCACACCTGAAGTAGGAAAAGTAACTGAGGATCTTCAAAGCATTGAATTGACAGGTGAAGAATTACGCATTTCGTTTAACGGTAAAAACTTAATCGACGCGTTAAAAGTTGTCGATTCATCAGAAATTCATGTAACATTCACAGGAGCCATGAGTCCGTTTGTATTAAAACCTGTCGATCATGACAACACGCTCCACTTATTCTCACCAGTTAGAACGTACTAAAAATCAAACCTGTTGATTAGGCCCCTACTCGCTTAATCAACAGGTTTTTTACTTGTAACGTGGTGCCTGACCCCGCACAATTTTGTGTAAAATTGTGGACAAAAAAGTTTTTGTATAAGAATTAATAAGAGGACAGCTACCTTCACGCCGCTCGTCTCGTGCGTTATTTGAGCCCCAGACCTTTGAATAAGCGGTCTTTTTTGGTCCTTGGTAAAGAAATTTGTCGAACGTGATTGGAGTCCTTTTGATAATCGATTTAGTAAAAGTTCAATGAGAGTTGGCGAAATAACAAAACTTTTAGTACAATATAGATTGAGACTATTTGCGTGTTTATGTACGTGAACGTTTCAAAGTGAAATGTGGAAAGTGAGTGACCATCGATGGAACAAACGGTGAAAATCGAAGGTGAATTTATCACCCTGGGACAACTTTTAAAAGAAGTTGGTGCAATTGATACAGGTGGTATGGCGAAGTGGTTTCTTAGCGAATATGTTGTATATGTAAACAATGAAGCAGAAAACCGCCGTGGACGGAAGTTGTACCGAGGAGATATTGTGCGATTAGAAGGTGGCGAAACTTTTGAATTGGATTAAACAATGTCGAACGATTCAGACGAGGGATTCTCTTGCAAATTGACCAGCTGACAGTCAAAAACTATCGAAATTATCCAGCAGTTAATTTGACATTTGAAAATGAAGTTAACGTCATCATTGGAGAAAATGCTCAGGGTAAAACAAATCTGATGGAAGCCATTTATGTTCTAGGGATGGCAAAATCTCATCGAACACCGAGAGACAAAGAATTAATTCGGTGGGATGAAGATTTTGCAAAAATCGAAGGTAAGCTTACAAAACGTACAGGCCCACTTCATATGGAAGTGGTGTTTTCTAATCAGGGCAAAAAAGTGAAGCTGAACCATTTAGAGAAAAAACGGCTCAGCGATTATATTGGTACGTGTAATATTGTCATGTTCGCCCCGGAAGATTTGAACTTAGTGAAAGGGAGCCCACAAGTTCGAAGGCGATTTATAGATATGGAGATGGGACAAATTCATTCCGTTTATCTATATCATCTGGCTCGTTACCATAAAATATTAAAACAGCGAAACCAATTATTAAAAAACATGCAGATGAAGCGAAATAGTGGAGATCAAGATCGGGCCATGCTCGACGTCATAACAGATCAACTTATCGAATCAGCTGCTCACGTTGTTGAAAAACGTTTTTCCTTTCTAAAAAAACTCCAGCAATGGGCCGAAGAAATTCATAAAGAAATAAGCAGAGGTCTTGAAAAGCTGGAGATTCGATATATTCCAACCTGCAACGTATCAGAAGACATGGACTTGTCGACAATGAAAAGTAAGATGAGAAATGAATTTTCTGAACTTGGAGATCGTGAAATGTTAAGAGGCACAACGTTAATTGGACCTCACAGAGACGATTTAAAGTTTTTTGTAAATGACAGAGATATTCAAGTTTATGGTTCACAGGGACAGCAGCGGACAACGGCATTATCTTTAAAGTTAGCAGAAATCGAATTAATCTATGAAAAAGTAGGCGAATACCCCATCTTACTACTAGATGACGTGTTATCTGAGTTAGATGACCACCGTCAATCCCATTTACTCAGTGCGATTCAAGGAAAAGTGCAAACATTTGTCACGACGACAAGTGTGGATGGCATTCATCATGAAACATTGCAAAACGCCCGTCTGTTTTATGTAGATCAAGGTACGGTAGAGCAAAAGAAATGAGGTGGTCTTAATGTTTATACATTTAGGCGGAGATACAGTTATCCGCTCAAAAGATGTTGTGGCAATCCTCGACCACCAAAGTAGAGGCTTGTCTCAAGATAATCAAACATTTTTAACCCGGTGCAGTAAAGACAAGGATACAACCGAAATATCATCAGACATCATCAAATCTGTTGTTGTCACTGAAGAACGTGTGTACTTATCACCTATCTCTTCATTGACACTAAAGCGACGAGCACATACTGCAGTAGACTTTGATGATGAAGAGCTTGACCAATATAGAGAAAATGAGTAATTCATTGGATGATCAAATGAATGAAAAAGAAATATATCATTCCATGCAGTTGTGAACTGCAGAGAAGTGTAGGTGAAGAAATTGACCATTGAACAACAGCAATCCTATGATGAGAGTCAAATTCAAGTATTAGAAGGCTTAGAAGCTGTACGAAAACGTCCAGGAATGTATATTGGATCAACAAGTAGCCGTGGACTCCATCACCTCGTCTGGGAAATTGTAGACAACAGTATTGATGAAGCGATGGGCGGACATTGTGATGAGATTCGCGTCACAATCGAAGAAGACAATAGTATTACTGTTGAGGATAACGGTCGAGGGATTCCGGTAGGTATTCAAGAAAAAATGGGACGCCCCGCAGTCGAGGTCATTATGACCGTATTGCACGCAGGAGGAAAATTCGGCGGCGGCGGCTATAAAGTTTCAGGAGGACTGCACGGTGTTGGTGCCTCCGTAGTAAACGCCCTCTCCAACAAATTAGAGGTTGAAGTGCATAAAGAAGGCAGCATATATTATCAAGAATATCACCGTGGTGTACCCAAAGAAGATTTATCCGTCACTGGTTCAACAAAAAAGCAAGGAACGATTATCCGTTTTAAACCAGATCCCGAGATTTTCACTGAGACAACAGAATATGAATTCGACATCTTAGCTAATCGACTGAGGGAACTTGCTTTTCTTAATCGCGGACTAAGAATTTTTATTGCAGATAAACGAGGAGAACAAAAAGAATCGGAATATTATTATGAGGGCGGAATTGCTTCTTTTGTGGAACACTTAAACCGTACAAAAGAGCCAATTCATGAGCCACCGATCTTTTTAGAAGGTGAAAGAGCAGAAATCTCCCTCGAAATTGCTATGCAGTACAATGAAGGTTTTGCCAGCAACCTTTACTCGTTTGCAAATAATATTAATACTCATGAAGGCGGTACGCACGAATCAGGCTTTAAAACGGCCCTGACTCGTGTAATTAATGATTATGCTCGAAAGAATAACATGTTTAAAGAAAATGATCCGAACCTCGTTGGAGATGATGTGAGAGAAGGTTTAACAGCGATCGTCTCTGTTAAAATTCCTGACCCGCAGTTCGAAGGTCAAACAAAAACGAAGCTTGGAAATAGTGAAGCGCGTACCATTACAGATTCCCTCTTTACAGAGCATTTAACCAAATTTCTTGCAGAAAATCCTCAGGTAGCACGGAAACTTGTCGAAAAAGGGATTTTAGCATCAAGGGCTCGGGATGCAGCTAAGAAAGCACGAGAGCTAACTCGACGCAAATCTGCATTAGAAGTAAGTTCATTACCTGGGAAATTAGCGGATTGCTCAACGAAGGATGCTTCTATTAGTGAACTATATATCGTTGAGGGTGACTCAGCAGGAGGATCTGCCAAACAAGGACGTGACCGCCATTTCCAAGCGATCCTTCCGCTTAGAGGAAAGATTATAAACGTTGAAAAAGCCCGATTAGATAAAATTTTATCTAATAATGAGATACGGGCAATTATTACTGCGCTTGGTACAGGAGTCGGAGAAGATTTTGACATCTCGAAGGCCCGTTACCATAAAATTATCATTATGACCGATGCCGATGTCGATGGTGCTCACATCCGCACACTCTTACTCACCTTCTTCTATCGCTACATGAGACCTCTCATTGAAGAAGGATACGTTTATATTGCCCAACCACCTCTATACAAAATTCAGCAAGGCAAGCAGGTGCACTACGCATATAACGATAAAGAAATGGAACTCATTATGAGTGAAATCTCAGAAAGTCCTAAACCTGGTCTCCAGCGCTACAAAGGTTTAGGAGAGATGAATCCTACACAGTTATGGGAAACGACAATGGACCCAAGCTTCCGCACTGTTCTTCAAGTTACCCTTGAAGATGCGATGATGGCTGATGAAGTGTTTGAAACATTGATGGGGGATCGAGTCGAACCACGTCGAGACTTCATCCAAGAAAATGCTCATTACGTTAAGAACTTGGACGTGTAACTAGTCAAATAACATCATAATATAAGGGCCTTTCCGTGCAATCTGATTTTTCAAAACATTGCATGGAGCTTCTTCTTACAGTTTAGATTTAATTTTGTCAGTGAAAATCCAAAGAATATTTCTCTCTACTCGGATAACCGGGCCACATAGGGAGAAGCTGAACGGATCATACCGACCCGTTTTGACTTAGAGAAAACGGAGGTAAGCGCAATGTCTGAGCAAGACCAATCAAGAGTGAAAGAAATAAATATTAGTCAAGAAATGAAAACGTCATTTATGGACTACGCTATGAGTGTTATCGTCAGCCGGGCTCTCCCAGATGTACGAGATGGTCTTAAGCCGGTTCACCGTCGAATATTATATGCGATGAACGAGCTCGGGATGACACCGGATAAAGCGTTTAAAAAATCTGCACGTATCGTCGGAGAAGTTATCGGTAAGTACCACCCACACGGCGACTCTGCGGTCTATGAAACAATGGTACGCATGGCTCAAGATTTTAGCTATCGATACATGCTCGTTAATGGACACGGAAACTTTGGTTCAGTCGATGGCGATGCAGCTGCAGCTATGCGTTACACAGAAGCAAAATTAGCTAAAATCTCAATGGAAATCGTTCGAGATATTAATAAAGATACGATCGATTACCAGGATAACTATGACGGAAGTGAACGGGAACCGATTGTTCTACCGGCACGATTCCCTAATCTTCTTGTCAATGGTACTTCAGGAATTGCTGTTGGTATGGCGACAAACATTCCACCCCACAATTTGGAGGAAGTTATTGATGGTGTCTTGGCCTTAAGTAAAGATCGCGACTTAACGAATCAGGATTTAATGGAATACATTCCAGGACCGGATTTCCCGACAGGTGCTGAAATTGTCGGTATTTCGGGAATTCGTAGAGCTTATGAAACTGGGAAAGGTTCTATTATTATTCGTGCGAAAGCAGAAATAGAAGACCATAACGGTAAACCGTGGATTATTGTGAATGAGTTGCCGTACCAGGTCAATAAAGCGAAACTTATTGAAAAAATTGCTGAACTTGTTCGAGATAAAAAGATTGATGGTATTACAGACCTGCGAGATGAGTCTGATCGAACAGGAATGCGAATTGTAATTGAACTGAGAAAAGACGTGAACGCCAACGTACTGTTAAATAATTTGTACAAGCAGACCGCTTTGCAAACAAGTTTTGGCATTAATACTCTTGCCTTAGTGAATGGACAGCCAAAAGTTCTCGACTTACGTTCTGTGTTATCACATTATATTGATCACCAGATTGAGGTTATTCGTCGTCGAACTGCATTTGAACTGAAGAAAGCAGAAGCCAGGGCGCATATTTTAGAAGGTCTGCGGATTGCTCTTGATCACATTGATGAGATCATCGCCTTAATTCGCGGTTCTCAAACAACAGAAATCGCTCGTCAAGGTTTAATGGAAAACTACGAACTAAGCTATGAGCAAGCACAAGCAATCCTGGACATGCGTTTACAGCGTTTAACAGGCTTAGAGAGAGACAAAATAGAATCAGAATACCAAGAGTTACTTGCACGTATTCAAGAATTAAAAGCGATTTTAGCTGATGAAGAAAAAGTGTTAGAAATCATTCGTGAAGAACTAACAGACATCAAAGATCGTTATAGTGATGACCGTCGTACAGTAATTACAATTGGAGAAGACAGCTTTGAAGACGAAGATTTAATTCCTCGTCAAAATGTCGTCATCACATTAAGCCATAACGGATACATTAAACGAATGCCAGTATCTACTTACCGCAGTCAAAAGCGCGGAGGACGAGGTATTCAAGCAATGGGAACCCATGATGATGACTTTGTGCAGCATCTCTTTATCACAAATTCTCATAATGTACTCCTGTTCTTTACAAATAAAGGGAAAGTGTATCGCTTAAAAGGATATGAAATTCCTGAGCTTGGTCGTACAGCTAAAGGGATCCCGATTATCAATTTGCTGCAAATTGAAAAAGATGAGTACATCAGTACGGTTATTCCGATCGAAGCATTCGAAGAAGATAAATACCTCTTCTTTATGACAAAACATGGAGTTACAAAACGATCTGCATTGTCTTCTTTTGCAAATATTCGTCGAGTTGGGTTATTTGCAATAAATCTGAGGGAAGAAGATGAACTCCACGGCGTGCGTCTAACAGACGGCAATCAGGAAATGATTGCAGGTACGAAAAAAGGAATGTCCATACGTTTTCATGAAAATGATGTCCGACTCATGGGAAGAACGGCAACTGGCGTCAAAGGCGTCGCCCTGCAAAATAACGATGAAGTTGTCGGCATGGATATTATTGAAGAGAATCAGGATGTATTAATCGTTACCGAAAATGGTTTCGGAAAACGTACGACCATTGATGAGTATCGTATTCAAAGTCGTGGTGGTAAAGGGATAAAGACGTGTAACATTACAGACAAAAACGGTGAGCTCGTTTCCTTAAAGGTTGTTTCAGATGATGATGACTTAATGATTATTACGAACTCAGGTGTGGTCATCCGTATGCACGTCAACGAAATTTCACAAACGAGCCGAAATACACAAGGTGTTAGATTGATCCGTGTAGCCGAACAGGAGCACGTGTCTACTGTTGCTCGCGTGAACATTGAAGATGAAGAAATTGAAGAGGGAAATGAGGAACTTGCTTCTGAAGTCGATGGAGAAGTAATAAATCAAGATGACCAAGATGACGATGAAACAGAAGGAACATTAGATGGCGAAAACGAAAAAAATGATGCAGAAACTGAGGAATAATGGGACGTAAACACGTAAACATTGTCCGGCTCATTAGATCGTCATTGTGATTGAAAATCGAGGGTGTCTCAAAAGGTTAAAAACCTTTTGAGACGCTCTTTTTTTAGGTAGAAAGTATAAGTGGATAGCTTACTTCACACCGCTCGTCTTAAGAGAAAAGTATCTTTGAAGCTTAAAAACATCCGAAGGAAGCTAACGTCTTTTACTTTAAGGAAGTTTAATTTCAATAGAGCAATAAAAAGACGCAACATTGTTACTTTTGAACTTGCCATGCGTGACAAGAAATGTATTCTCTAAATAGTAGAAAAAAGAATAGTCTGATTGACAAGTTGTCCCCTATCCTTTCCAATAAGAGTAGACAAAGTGACGAAGGAGAGTTTGTGAATGCGTGTAAGAACAGAAGACTTAATTCCAGGGTGTATTATTTCTGAAGACGTTTATAAACAAGGTGCGACACCGATCGTGAAAAAAAATACGACATTAAGTCAATTACATATCGACATGCTTCATGTATTCTTTATTAATGATGTTCCAATAGAAGCGAAATTGAAAAATGGCCGGATGTATACTCCAAATGGAGTATTATATGAAGAAAAGCCAGAAGAGGAAGTGCCATCTGACGTAAAGGAAGAAAAAAACCTTTCGTTTACTACAAGGTATTTGGATGCAGTTAATGAATATAAAAAGTTGTTTCACCATTGGCAAGGAGGTGCAAAAGTGGACCCTCTTGCTGTGCGTCAACTTTTCCTTGGCCTCATTGAGGTCCTTCCGACTAAAAAAGAGCTAAATGACCTCTATCGACTAAGTTTGAAAAAAGATTATCTTTATTTCCATTCGGTATCTGTGGCATTAATAAGCTTTCTATTAGGGAAAAAGCTGTCGATTAAAGAAGGGGAGTTGATTCAATTAGGAATTGCAGGTTTATTGTCTGATGCAGGCATGGCTAAAATCCACTCAGATATTTGGATGAAAAATGGAGAACTTTTGGAGAGGGAGTTTGCTGAAGTACAACAACATCCATTATATAGTTACCGAATGCTCGAGGAAGTAAAAGGGATTTCGCAACAAGCTTTGTTAGGTGTACTTCAGCATCATGAAAGGGAAGATGGAAATGGTTATCCATTAAAAGCAAAAGGAGATAAAATTCATTTATTTGCTAAGATTATTGGAGTCGTTGATATTTATCATGCAATGACTACCGATCGTGTATATAGGAAAAGACAAACATCATACCAAGTGTTTGAAAAGCTTGTGAAAGATGAGTTTGGAAAATTGGATGCGGTTGTCGTTAAACAGTTGAGCCGATTATTATTAGATTTAGATATTGGTAAAAAGGTACGTTTATCAAATGGTGAAGTTGGGGAAATCGTATATCTACAGGATCATGAACCAACACGCCCTATACTCAGAATGTCTAGTAATGATGAACTATTCAAGCTATCATCGACTCCTCATATATATATTGAATGTGAAGCAGGAGAAGAGTAAAATTTATTATGTATCGGAGAATAGCTAACCTCTTTGTTATAACGTTTTAAAAAAGAGTGAATATCTTTTAAAAAACTCTTGTGTAATAAGTGACCCTATGGTATATTTATATTTGTCGCTTTGAGAGAAGCGGTGAACATAACATTTTAATAGATTCCTCACGAAAACTTTTTTTGAAATAAAGTATTGACGGGGATATGATGAGATGGTATGATTATTGAGTCGCTTTAAACGAGGCGCCTGAAACAATTGACCTTTGAAAACTAAACAAAAAGCCAAGCGAAACGTGGGATATTGAGAGATATTCCGTCAATGAATTATTTATGATGTCAGAGACATCGAACTTTCTACGGAGAGTTTGATCCTGGCTCAGGACGAACGCTGGCGGCGTGCCTAATACATGCAAGTCGAGCGCGGGAAGCAAGCGGATCCCTTCGGGGTGAAACTTGTGGAACGAGCGGCGGACGGGTGAGTAACACGTGGGCAACCTGCCTCACAGACTGGGATAACTCCGGGAAACCGGGGCTAATACCGGATGATCAAAGGGATCGCATGATTCTTTTGTAAAAGTTGGGTTTTACCTAACACTGTGAGATGGGCCCGCGGCGCATTAGCTAGTTGGTGAGGTAGTGGCTCACCAAGGCGACGATGCGTAGCCGACCTGAGAGGGTGATCGGCCACACTGGGACTGAGACACGGCCCAGACTCCTACGGGAGGCAGCAGTAGGGAATCATCCGCAATGGGCGAAAGCCTGACGGTGCAACGCCGCGTGAGTGATGACGGTCTTCGGATTGTAAAGCTCTGTTGTTAGGGAAGAACAAGTGCCGTGCGAATAGAACGGCACCTTGACGGTACCTAACCAGAAAGCCCCGGCTAACTACGTGCCAGCAGCCGCGGTAATACGTAGGGGGCAAGCGTTGTCCGGAATTATTGGGCGTAAAGCGCGCGCAGGCGGTTCTTTAAGTCTGATGTGAAAGCCCACGGCTCAACCGTGGAGGGTCATTGGAAACTGGGGAACTTGAGTGTAGGAGAGGAAAGTGGAATTCCAAGTGTAGCGGTGAAATGCGTAGATATTTGGAGGAACACCAGTGGCGAAGGCGACTTTCTGGCCTACAACTGACGCTGAGGCGCGAAAGCGTGGGGAGCAAACAGGATTAGATACCCTGGTAGTCCACGCCGTAAACGATGAGTGCTAGGTGTTAGGGGTTTCGATACCCTTAGTGCCGAAGTTAACACATTAAGCACTCCGCCTGGGGAGTACGGCCGCAAGGCTGAAACTCAAAGGAATTGACGGGGGCCCGCACAAGCAGTGGAGCATGTGGTTTAATTCGAAGCAACGCGAAGAACCTTACCAGGTCTTGACATCCTCTGACACCCTTAGAGATAAGGCTTTCCCCTTCGGGGGACAGAGTGACAGGTGGTGCATGGTTGTCGTCAGCTCGTGTCGTGAGATGTTGGGTTAAGTCCCGCAACGAGCGCAACCCTTGATCTTAGTTGCCAGCATTAAGTTGGGCACTCTAAGGTGACTGCCGGTGACAAACCGGAGGAAGGTGGGGATGACGTCAAATCATCATGCCCCTTATGACCTGGGCTACACACGTGCTACAATGGATGGTACAAAGGGCAGCAAAGCCGCGAGGCCGAGCGAATCCCATAAAGCCATTCTCAGTTCGGATTGCAGGCTGCAACTCGCCTGCATGAAGCCGGAATTGCTAGTAATCGCGGATCAGCATGCCGCGGTGAATACGTTCCCGGGCCTTGTACACACCGCCCGTCACACCACGAGAGCTTGTAACACCCGAAGTCGGTGCGGTAACCTTTTGGAGCCAGCCGCCGAAGGTGGGACAGGTGATTGGGGTGAAGTCGTAACAAGGTATCCCTACCGGAAGGTGGGGATGGATCACCTCCTTTCTAAGGAGCTATTAAAGCTCAACGAGTTTTACAAAGGTTTTGCTTTGGTCTTTTTGTTTAGTTTTGAAAGGTTAATCCTTTCAAAACCTGTTCTTTGAAAACTAGATAACAGTAACGACATCAAATTTCTAATTTGAAAAAACTTTTTTGTGAGTTTCACCGGTTGTTTGATTATTTGAGAGAACAACCGAGTGTCTTAGAAAAAGACCAACGACATCGACGGTTAAGCTAATAAGAGCGCACGGTGGATGCCTTGGCACTAGGAGCCGAAGAAGGACGGGACGAACACCGATATGCTTCGGGGAGCTGTAAGTAAGCTTCGATCCGGAGATTTCCGAATGGGGGAACCCAGCACGCGTAATGGCGTGTTATTTATACCTGAATACATAGGGTATAAAAGGCAGACCCGGGGAACTGAAACATCTTAGTACCCGGAGGAAGAGAAAGCAAATGCGATTTCCTGAGTAGCGGCGAGCGAAACGGAAACAGCCCAAACCAAGAGGCTTGCCTCTTGGGGTTGTAGGACACTCCATTGGAGTTACAAAGGAACGGAGTAGATGAAGCGACCTGGAAAGGTCCGCGAGACAAGGTAACAGCCCTGTAGTCGAAACTTCGTTCCCTCCGGAGTGGATCCTGAGTACGGCGGGACACGTGAAACCCCGTCGGAATCCGGGAGGACCATCTCCCAAGGCTAAATACTTCCTAGTGACCGATAGTGAACCAGTACCGTGAGGGAAAGGTGAAAAGCACCCCGGGAGGGGAGTGAAAGAGATCCTGAAACCGTGTGCTTACAAGTAGTTGGAGCCCGTTAAAGGGTGACAGCGTGCCTTTTGTAGAATGAACCGGCGAGTTACGATTACGTGCAAGGTTAAGTTGAAGAGACGGAGCCGCAGCGAAAGCGAGTCTGAACAGGGCGTATCAAGTACGTGGTCGTAGACCCGAAACCAGGTGATCTACCCATGTCCAGGGTGAAGTCCAGGTAACACTGGATGGAGGCCCGAACCCACGCAAGTTGAAAATTGCGGGGATGAGGTGTGGGTAGGGGTGAAATGCCAATCGAACTTGGAGATAGCTGGTTCTCCCCGAAATAGCTTTAGGGCTAGCCTCGAGGTGAGAGTGTTGGAGGTAGAGCACTGATTGGACTAGGGGTCCCTACAGGATTACCGAATTCAGTCAAACTCCGAATGCCAATTACTTTTTACTCGGGAGTCAGACTGCGAGTGCTAAGATCCGTAGTCGAGAGGGAAACAGCCCAGACCATCAGCTAAGGTCCCAAAGTATACGTTAAGTGGAAAAGGATGTGGAGTTGCTTAGACAACCAGGATGTTGGCTTAGAAGCAGCCATCATTGAAAGAGTGCGTAATAGCTCACTGGTCGAGTGACTCTGCGCCGAAAATGTACCGGGGCTAAACGTATCACCGAAGCTATGGATTGTCCTTCGGACAGTGGTAGGGGAGCGTTCCAAGTGCCGTGAAGTCAGACCGAGAGGACTGGTGGAGCGCTTGGAAGTGAGAATGCCGGTATGAGTAGCGAAAAGAGGGGTGAGAATCCCCTCCGTCGAAAGCCTAAGGTTTCCTGAGGAAGGCTCGTCCGCTCAGGGTAAGTCGGGACCTAAGCCGAGGCCGAAAGGCGTAGGCGATGGCAAACAGGTTGAAATTCCTGTACCACCTCCTCACCGTTTGAGCAACGGGGGGACGCAGGAAGGTAGGGTAAGCGCGCCACTGGATGTGCGCGTCCAAGCAGTAAGGCTGGCAAGTAGGCAAATCCGCTTGTCGTAAGGCTGAGCTGTGATGGCGAGGGAAATTATAGTACCGAAGTTCCTGATCCTACACTGCCTAGAAAAGCCTCTAGTGAGGTGAGAGGTGCCCGTACCGCAAACCGACACAGGTAGGCGGGAAGAGAATTCTAAGACGCGCGGGAGAACTCTCGTTAAGGAACTCGGCAAAATGACCCCGTAACTTCGGGAGAAGGGGTGCTCTTTCGGGTTTATAGCCCAGGAGAGCCGCAGTGAAAAGGCCCAAGCGACTGTTTATCAAAAACACAGGTCTCTGCCAAGCCGCAAGGCGATGTATAGGGGCTGACACCTGCCCGGTGCTGGAAGGTTAAGAGGAGGGGTTATCCCTTAGGGGAGAAGCTCTGAATTGAAGCCCCAGTAAACGGCGGCCGTAACTATAACGGTCCTAAGGTAGCGAAATTCCTTGTCGGGTAAGTTCCGACCCGCACGAAAGGTGCAACGACTTGGGCACTGTCTCAACGAGAGACCCGGTGAAATTATATTACCTGTGAAGATGCAGGTTACCCGCGACAGGACGGAAAGACCCCATGGAGCTTTACTGTAGCTTGATATTGGATTTTGGTACAGCTTGTACAGGATAGGTAGGAGCCTTGGAAACCGGAGCGCCAGCTTCGGTGGAGGCATCGGTGGGATACTACCCTGGCTGTACTGACATTCTAACCCAGGACCGTGATCCGGTTCGGGGACAGTGTCAGGTGGGCAGTTTGACTGGGGCGGTCGCCTCCTAAAAAGTAACGGAGGCGCCCAAAGGTTCCCTCAGAATGGTTGGAAATCATTCGCAGAGTGCAAAGGCATAAGGGAGCTTGACTGCGAGACATACAGGTCGAGCAGGGACGAAAGTCGGGCTTAGTGATCCGGCGGCACCGCATGGAAGGGCCGTCGCTCAACGGATAAAAGCTACCCTGGGGATAACAGGCTTATCTCCCCCAAGAGTCCACATCGACGGGGAGGTTTGGCACCTCGATGTCGGCTCATCGCATCCTGGGGCTGAAGTAGGTCCCAAGGGTTGGGCTGTTCGCCCATTAAAGCGGTACGCGAGCTGGGTTCAGAACGTCGTGAGACAGTTCGGTCCCTATCCGTCGTGGGCGTAGGAAATTTGAGAGGAGCTGTCCTTAGTACGAGAGGACCGGGATGGACACACCGCTGGTGTACCAGTTGTTCCGCCAGGAGCATGGCTGGGTAGCTACGTGTGGAAGGGATAAGTGCTGAAAGCATCTAAGCATGAAGCCCCCCTCAAGATGAGATTTCCCATTACGTTAAGTAAGTAAGATCCCTCAGAGACGATGAGGTTGATAGGTCTCGTGTGGAAGCGTGGTGACACGTGGAGCTGAGAGATACTAATCGATCGAGGGCTTATCCAAAAAACGATGTTGTTTGTCTTTAAGAAACTCACAAAGGTTTCAAGTTGAAGCTGTTATCTAGTTTTGAGAGAACAAGGTTTTCTCAAAAGAATACTTGTCTAGTGACGATAGCGGAGAGGTCACACCCGTTCCCATGCCGAACACGGAAGTTAAGCTCTCCAGCGCCGATGGTAGTTGGGGGCTCTCCCCCTGTGAGAGTAGGACGTCGCTGGGCAATGAAGGTAACACTCGCTTTAGGGCGAGTGTTTTTTTGCGTTTTGGTGAAAAAAGCCCCCAAAAAAAGGACACTACTGGCTCCATAGCCAGTAGTTCTGGGATTGAAAAGAGAATAGCACTTCCTCCTACCTATGCAGGATTATAGTAAAGTGATAATACATTAACGCGGGATCTTTCTTCAATTTCATTTCCCCAAGATAAGAGGATGAGTATAATAGAAAGAGAAAGAGATAAAAAAGGGGTTGTTAGTGGATGGAAAAAAAAGAGCTAGAAACACGTCTCATTCACGGTGATTATGATCGTGAAAAGCATTATGGAAGTTTAACACCGCCAATGTACCAGACGTCAACTTTTACATTTGACTCAGCAGAGCAAGGGGAAGCTCGTTTTGCCGGTGATGAAAGCGGTTACATTTATTCGAGGTTAGGGAACCCTACAGTGGATATGTTAGAAAAAAAGATTGCAGACCTTGAGGACGGAGAGGCTGGACTGGCTTTTGCTTCGGGAATGGCTGCGGTTTCATCGGTCCTATTAGCGTTACTCAAAACGAAGGAACATGTTCTTGTATCAGAAGGTGTTTATGGGTGTACTTATGGTTTTTTACAACTTATTGAAGATCGATATGGTGTGGAACATCATTTTATTTCTATGGATAGTGAAGAGGCAATTCAAGGACAGATACGTGACAATACGAAAGTTCTTTACGTAGAAACTCCGATTAATCCTACTATGAAACTCATTGATCTTGAAATGGTCATCCGTGTAGCAAAGAAAAATGGATTGAAGGTTGTTGTAGATAATACGTTTTGCTCTCCTTACTTACAACAACCGTTAAACCTTGGCGCTGATGTGGTTATTCATAGTGCAACGAAATATATTGGTGGCCATGGCGATGTTATTGCAGGCCTTGCTGTAGGAAAAGAGGAATTTATCCAGGAAGTTAGAGGAACGACATTAAAAGACATCGGTGGTGTTATGGCTCCATTTGATGCTTGGCTGCTAATAAGAGGATTGAAGACACTTTCTGTAAGAATGGATCGTCACTGTGAAAATGCAGCAAAGCTTTATGAGAAAATAAAAACACATCCAAAAGTAAAAAGAGTCGTATATCCTGGAGACCCTGATTTTGTTCAATATGATTTAGCGAATAAACAAATGCGTCAACCTGGAGGGCTGATTACATTTGAAGTAGAGGGTGGAAAAGTTGAAGCTCAAAAGCTGTTGAATCAATTAAACATGATTCAAGTAGCGGTAAGTCTTGGAGATGCGGAAACGTTAATTCAGCATCCTGCTACGATGACTCATGCAGTGATTCCAGAGGAGAAAAGATTGGGGATGGGAATCACGGATTCGATGTTAAGGTTATCTGTTGGTTTGGAAAGTGTAGAAGATATTTGGAATGACTTGTCTCAAGCCTTAAATCAAGAAAAATACAATGTAGAAAAGACGTTAGCAACTGAAACAAAGTGAATTTAAAGCATACGCACTCGCGAGTGCGTGTGTGCAAAAGGTAAGGTAGTAAAGGGTGAACAGCTACCTTCACGCCGCGCGTCTCAAAGAAAAAGCATCCTTGAGACTTAAAAACATGCGAGTTAACGCTGTATGGATTTAGTATTAAGTAAAGTGAGTTCTTACTACAGTGGAGACTATTTATTATTTTACAATAAAGTTTCGAATGATCTTGGTCGTTAATTAGCGCAAGTAGGTTTTTTAATGTTACCCTAACTACTGATTGCCAGTGACTAAGGCTCTTATACTTTTGCTAGGAGGTTTTTTCACAATTCAGTGTAGTTTCTATATGCGTTGAACTACTAGGCCTCCCCCTCTATTTTAGTAAGTCTTCGATTAGTGCGGGGAGTTTCTTTTTTGTTACCGTCAAAAAGTGTTCAATGTATGGGTAATCATTTGATGAGAATGAATGCAGTAGTTCACACCACCATTCCGTTTCGTAGCGGCAAATCATACTTAAATTATAAAGGGTTAAATAGTGACAAAACAGCTCGGGAAGTGGTAGATAATTATCTCTTTCGCTTGGTAAATACCATTGATTAACCTCGCTTTTTATCAACATGTATGGATGTTTTTTTAAAGGTTCTGGATTAGGCAGATGGATATAAGCGTCATTTTCTTCAATTCCTGCATGATCGATTCCAAAGGATTGCAGCCAGACGTTGAAACGGGGTATCTCCATGTCTAAGCTAGTTAGAATATCAGAAGGAATCAGTGCTGCATCGGTATTTAAAGTAATTGGCGTTAATGGGTACTCTCCTTCAATGTGTTGAATAAGAGAAGCCATTTCAGGCAGTCTCCTTATTACATTGCTAAGTTTATATTTTTCACCAGTGAGTTGTTTCACATGAAACATTTGCTCTGAAAAATAAGGGAAAAGACCTTCCTTTTGAACTTTTACTTCATCTTTTAAAAACGAATAATCCTGCTTTTTTCGTTTGCGGGTTGTTACCCCGTGAGCTAACACTTGTGTTGTGCTAGGGTAAGAAGGATCTACTGTAAGAAGACAGGCTTTCATCCACTGTACACAGCCGTAAAACAGCAATACAGGCTGAGTTGCTAGGGAAGCTTTATGGGCTTGCTCTACATATTGTCTACCCATTTCTATATAATATAAAAAGGAATAGCCGTTTTGATAAGCTAAGGATTTGGCATCTGAAGAATATCGGCGTGCATATTTTTGTTCTAAATATTTTTTAACATAGTCAATGGATTGAAATGGAAGTAAAAAGGGGTGACTTGTCAAGATCATTACCTCCTTTGATAAAAACGCTTGGTTTAGGGGATAGATATTCCTTTGTAAGTTCTGGAACCCATTAAAAAATCTTGACAGTAGTGTACCCACTTGTTACGCTACTAATAATATTTTGGGAAAATATTAAGGAGGAGTAAGTCCATGTGGGAGGAAAAGTTTTCTAAAGAAGGGTTAACTTTTGATGACGTATTGTTAATGCCTGCACGTTCTGAAGTTTTGCCTAGGGACGTTTCTGTAAAGACAAAGCTAACAGATCAACTGGAATTGAATATTCCAATCATTAGTGCTGGAATGGATACAGTCACAGAGGCTAAATTGGCGATTGCCATGGCTCGTGCCGGTGGGTTAGGCATTATTCATAAAAACATGTCTATCGAAGAACAAGCAGAGGAAGTAGATCGCGTAAAGCGTTCTGAAAGCGGAGTAATTACTAATCCGTTTTTCCTGTCGGCAGATCACCAAGTGTTTGATGCAGAACACTTAATGTCGAAATATCGTATTTCAGGAGTGCCGATTGCAGATGAAGATGAGAAACTTGTTGGTATTTTAACGAATAGAGATCTTCGTTTTATCGATGACTATTCGATTCGAATTAAAGAGGTGATGACGAAGGATGACCTCGTTACAGCACCTGTAGGTACGACACTGGATGAAGCCCAAAAAATCCTTCAAAAGTATAAAATTGAAAAACTCCCTCTAATCGATGATCAAGGGACTTTAAAAGGTCTCATCACGATTAAAGATATTGAAAAAGCGATTGAATTCCCGCATTCTGCAAAAGATTCATTAGGCCGACTAGTTGTAGGAGCGGCAGTTGGTGTAGGGGGCGACTCTGAAACCCGGACTGAAGCTCTTGTCGAGGCAGGGATTGATGTACTTGTAATTGATACCGCTCACGGTCATTCAAAGGGAGTACTAGATAAAGTTTCTGAAGTCCGCGAAAAATACCCTGATCTTGATATTGTGGCAGGAAATGTAGCGACAGCAGAAGCGACTCGCGATTTGATCGAAGCGGGTGCAAATATTGTTAAAGTTGGTATTGGACCTGGTTCCATTTGCACGACACGTGTAGTGGCAGGTATCGGCGTACCACAGATTACAGCTGTGTATGATTGTGCGACCGAGGCAAAAAAACACGGAGCGACAATCATTGCAGACGGTGGAATTAAATACTCAGGAGATATCGTTAAAGCTCTTGCTGCGGGTGGACATGCTGTTATGCTTGGTAGCTTATTGGCTGGAGTTTCAGAGAGCCCAGGAGAACGAGAAATATTCCAAGGCCGTCAGTTTAAAGTATACCGTGGTATGGGTTCATTAGGCGCGATGGAAAAAGGAAGTAAAGACCGTTATTTCCAAGAAGGAGAACAGAAGCTTGTTCCTGAGGGAATTGAAGGAAGAATCCCTTACAAAGGGCCGTTAAATGATACCATTCATCAGTTAATTGGAGGTATCAATGCAGGCATGGGTTACTGTGGAACACCTTCTATCATCGATCTTCATGAAAATAGCCGTTTTATCCGAATCACAAATGCCGGACTAAAGGAAAGCCATCCGCATGATGTGCAGATTACGAAGGAAGCACCAAATTACTCGTTATAAAGAAGTGTTAGTGAATAGGTATTTAGACATAGATAGATAGGGGACTCCCCTATCTATTTTTTTTATAACACTTGTGGTAAAATGACGTTTGTTGTTGTTAAAAAGTTTTGTTATATAAATAGATTTGCTTCAAGGAGAGGGAGAGAGAATGGGAAAGATTAAATCAACTGTATTGATGATGATGACATTGTTGCTCGTCTTTTCGAGTGTATTTTCATACGGAGGAAACGTTGAAGCTAGTTTTGATGCAAGTGTAGATACGGCTTTGTTAGTCGATGCGGAAACGGGGAAGATCTTGTATCAAAGTAATATTGATCAACCTTTACCACCGGCCAGTATGACAAAAATGATGAGTGAATATTTAATTTTGGAAGCAGTAAATAACGGAGAAATTTCCTGGGAACAAGAAGTACCGATCAGCGATTATAATGCTCAGTTATCCCATGATCGTTCATTGTCTAATGTGCCATTAAGACAAGATGAGACTTATACTGTAAAAGAACTTTATGAGACAGTAGCGATTTATTCGGCAAATGCAGCTACGATGGCGCTCGCTGAATTAATTGCTGGCTCTGAAGGAAATTTCGTTAAGAAAATGAACGAAAAAGGTAAAGAGCTCGGTCTTGGAGAGACGTTGAGAGAAGCGGGCGAAGAATTTGGCATGGACAACCTTGAAGAGATTGCTAATGCTGACGAAGGTGATTTTCAATTTGTAAATTCAACAGGTTTACCTAATCGCTTACTTGAGGGGAATCATCCTGAAGGAACCAATGGTGATGAAGATAACTATATGTCTGCTCGTGCTACAGGGACATTAGCGTTCCATTTAATTAATGACTTCCCTGAAGTTTTGGACACAGCAAGTATTTCTGAGAAAAAGTTCAAGGAAGGCTCAGAAGATGAGATTAACATGCAAAATTGGAACTGGATGATTCCAGGGACAATGTATGGTGACCTTGATTTCGAAGCTATGGATGGATTAAAAACAGGATTCACAAACGCTGCAGGGTATACCTTTACAGGTACAGGTGAGCAGAATGGACAACGTTTTGTCAGTGTCGTTATGAAGGCTGATTCTGAACCCCATCGTTTTGAAGAAACTCAACGGTTAATGGAATACGGTTTTAATCAGTTTTCAGAGGTGGAACTCTTTCCAGAAGGAATGACGATTGAAGATAATGAGACATTTCCAGTAACAAAAGGAAAAGAAGATGAAGTCTCCATCTCTACTGAAGAAGCGGTTTCTATGTTAGTTCTAAATGGCGAAGAAGAGGGCTACGGGTATGAAGTGGCCTGGGATGAATCGTTATTTGATGACAAAGGTAAATTGATTGCGCCGGTAGAAGAAGGGCAAGTTGTAGGCACAATGACAGTTATTTCGGAGGATGGAAACTCTACCTACCTCCAAGATGATGGCTCCGATCAATCGCAAATTAATATTGTGACAGACCAAGCTGTTGAAAAAGCTGGCTGGTTCACACTTATGTTTAGAAGTATTGGTAGTTTCTTTGCAAGTGTTTGGACATCAGTAGCAGATACAGTTAGCGGTTGGTTTTAGACGAAAAACGTGAGGGGGAGAGACCCTCACGTTTTTTTGAAAGGCTCTTTTATTGCTATTATTAAATTGTTGGATGAACTTCATAATTCATGTCTATTTTACGATAAGAGAGTCTTTTAGTTCTTACAAAGTTGGCCGTAATCTGCGAGACTCCTGCGGAAAAACGGACCAGCCGAGACCCCGCAGGGCGCTTTTCCCGAGGAGGCTTGACGGTTCGTCCGCGGAAAGCGAGCAGATGCAGGCCAACGGAGCTACATAAAGTTACGCATTTTACAATAAGTAATAATCAAAAAGAACGGAGAAAATATTATTTTGAAGTTGTGTGCTTTTTTAAACAAATGAATTATGAAAGTAAGTAAACTAAAGTAACGAAAAGTGGAGAACTCGCTAATTTTTGCCGAAATATTTGTGAATAAGACAATAAAGCGATGCTCTCCCCAACTATTTCTAATTCTTTTCCATCGATATTGTACCCGGTTTTCCGTTATAATAGATAAGGATAAGCAGAATCCGAATAATGAGACTTTATGGATATGAGAAGGGGGATCATTCACGATGAAACAAACAGGAACAGATCGAGTAAAGCGTGGAATGGCGGAAATGCAAAAGGGCGGCGTCATTATGGATGTTGTCAATGCAGAACAAGCTAAAATTGCAGAGGAAGCAGGGGCTGTTGCGGTTATGGCCTTAGAGCGTGTCCCAGCAGATATCCGTGCAGCTGGTGGCGTTGCGCGTATGGCAGACCCTACAATTGTAGAGGAAGTAACAAATGCTGTCAGTATTCCGGTAATGGCAAAGGCGCGAATCGGGCATATTGTAGAAGCACGCGTATTGGAAGCCCTTGGTGTAGACTACATTGATGAGAGTGAAGTACTAACTCCTGCAGATGAAGTTTACCACTTAAATAAACGTGATTACACTGTACCATTTGTTTGTGGTGCGAGAGATTTAGGAGAAGCCTCCCGTCGTATTGGTGAAGGGGCGTCCATGATCCGTACAAAAGGTGAGCCAGGCACAGGAAACATCGTTGAAGCGGTTCGCCATATGCGAATGATGCAGTCTCAAATTAAACAAGTCATCGGTATGTCTGAAGATGAACTAATGACGGAAGCGAAAAACTTAGGTGCACCTTATGATGTACTTTTAGAGATCAAACGTACAGGTAAGTTTCCAGTTGTAAACTTCGCTGCAGGCGGTGTTGCTACACCAGCAGATGCTGCACTTATGATGCAGCTTGGTGCAGATGGTGTATTTGTAGGATCCGGAATCTTTAAGTCAGACAACCCTGAGCGTTTTGCACGAGCGATTGTGGAAGCGACTACTCACTATGAAGATTACAAACTCATTGCTGAGCTTTCAAAAGGATTAGGTTCTGCTATGAAGGGCATTGAAATTTCAACATTAGAGCAAGCAGACCGTATGCAGGAGCGCGGCTGGTAATTCCAGTCACTTCTAAATAAAGGAGCGGCATCATGATTAACATTGGAATTTTAGCACTGCAAGGGGCCGTTCGCGAGCATGCAAAGGCACTTGAAGCTGCGGATGTAAATGTGATTGTTGTTAAACGAACAGAACAATTAGCAGAGCTTGACGGGCTTGTTTTCCCAGGTGGAGAAAGCACGACAATGCGGCGGCTTATTGATAAGTACGGCTTTTATGAATCGTTAAAGCAGTTCGCTGAGCAGGGGAAACCGATGTTTGGTACCTGTGCAGGAGCGATTTTAATGGCTACTGAAATTAAAGGCCAACAAACACCTCATTTAGCGGTAATGGACATGACAGTTGAGCGCAATGCATTTGGCCGTCAGCGGGAAAGTTTTGAAGCACCTTTAAAGGTAAAAGGAATTGGAGAGGATGTTCACGGCGTATTTATCCGTGCTCCGATTATCGAGCAAACGGGTCCTTCCGTAGAGGTTTTGGCTGAATATGATGGCGAGGTCGTTGCTGCAAAACAAGACAATTTTCTTGCATGTTCATATCACCCGGAATTAACTGACGATCATCGTATGCATCAGTTTTTTGCAGAAATGATTCGAAAAAATGCTGTGCCTGCTTGATTAAATTCTCGCTTATCGGTTATGATAGGAATACAATTATGAAAATTACTATTAATAGTAAAGACAATGAAGGGAACTAGTAACGTCTTTTGTTTTGTTCAGAGAGTCGGTGTATGCTGTGAACCGATGAAAACAATGCGTGAATCCATCCCTGAGTCAGACAGCTGAACGTTTAGTAAGCTGTTTCGGTTTCGTCGACCGTTAATGATGATGAGTGGAAAAGATGCAGCAATAGCTGAACTTCTTTTCAACAAGGGTGGCAACGCGGGCTTTTACTCTCGTCCCTATTTCAGGGGACGGGAGTTTTTTGTATTTAAATAGAGGCTGCTGTATAAGTAGCATACGCCTGCGTTCATATGGAAATTGATATGTTCAGGATACTATACCTGAACGAAAAAGGAGGAGTAGGGCATGTTAGACGTAAAATTGTTAAGAAAAGACTTCGAAAACATTAAAGTAAAACTTGCTGCTCGAAATGAAGACATTAGTGATTTAGACCGTTTTGGTGATTTGGATGTGAGCAGGAGAGAACTCATTCAGGAGTCAGAAGAACTAAAGAATAGAAGAAATACTGTCTCTCAAGAAGTCTCTCAACTTAAGCGTGAAAAGAAAGATGCAGATCACCTAATTAAAGAAATGAAAGAAGTATCAACGAAGATTAAAGAATTAGATGAAAAACTCCGAACTGTAGACGAAGAGCTTGATCAACTACTATTGACAATTCCGAACATTCCCCACGAAAGTGTGCCGATCGGTTCTGACGAAGATGAAAATCAAGAAGCACGTAAATGGGGAGAGCTTCCGGAGTTTTCTTTCGAGCCAAAAGCTCATTGGGATATTGCTACAAATCTAAATATTTTAGATTTCGAACGAGCTTCAAAAGTAACAGGAAGCCGCTTTGTGTTTTACAAAGGGGTAGGGGCTAGGTTAGAAAGAGCGCTCATTAACTTTATGATGGACTTGCATGAAGATGAACACGGATATGAAGAGGTGATGCCTCCTTATATGGTTAACCGTGAAAGCATGACAGGAACAGGTCAGCTACCGAAATTTGAAGAAGACGCATTTAAAATTCAAGAAGAAGATTATTTTCTTATTCCAACAGCAGAAGTCCCTATTACGAATATGCATCGTGATGAAATTCTTGAGGCGGATCAGCTTCCGGTTTCTTATACAGCCTATAGTGCATGCTTCCGATCTGAAGCAGGTTCTGCAGGGCGAGATACGAGAGGACTTATTCGTCAGCACCAATTTAATAAGGTGGAGCTTGTTCGTTTTGTTAAACCAGAAGAATCTTATGAACAGCTGGAATTGCTCACCTCTCACGCAGAAAAAGTATTGCAATTACTTAAGCTTCCGTACCGCGTTATGAATATGTGCACGGGTGATTTAGGCTTCACAGCTGCCAAGAAGTACGACATTGAAGTGTGGATTCCAAGCTATGAAACGTATCGTGAAATCTCTTCTTGCAGTAATTTTGAGTCTTTCCAGGCAAGAAGAGCGAACATTCGCTATCGTCCAGAAACAAAAGGTAAGACCGATTATGTTCATACGCTGAACGGCTCTGGCTTAGCCATTGGCCGAACAGTCGCAGCCATTTTAGAAAACTATCAGCAAGAGGATGGTAGTGTCGTCGTTCCTGAAGCACTCCGTCCTTATATGGCAGGAAAAGAAGTAATAAAATAACCTAATATGAAAGCTCCCTTTAAACGACCATAAAGGGAGCTTTCTTAATTTAAAAACTGCTGGAATTTTAATCTTAATAATAGGAAGTAGGTATTAAGGTAGAGGCAGACGAAGGAAATAAAAAACTAAGTTTTAAATAATAATATAAATACACACAGCTGTATAAGCATACCTCTATTTTCTACGAATACGTTGATGATTATAAATATACCCATAGATACATATCATAAATATCCCAAATATTTAGGAATCCTAAATATCTAAATATAATCAATTTTTAGAAAACTCTGTACTTACTATTTTAACTGTGTTACATTATTGTCATTAAATAGATATATGTGTGATACATAAAATGGAACATTTGAATGGTATGTAAAAACATATTCTCAAATGTGAATAAATTTTCATATTTGATAGATTTATTACTTCAATAAAAAAAGACTCGATTGATGGGGAATTATGGGGTGATTGTATGCAAAGAAGTGAACATTTATTAGAAGTTTCAGGGTTAAAAACGCACTTCTTTATGGAGGGAGCCAAAGTAGCAAAGGCAGTAGACGGGGTCAACTTTCATATCGACAGGGGAGAAACCCTTGCATTGGTTGGTGAATCGGGTAGCGGCAAAAGTATTACTTCCTTATCTGTGATGAGACTGATTCCTGACCCACCTGGGAAAATTGTCGAAGGATCAATCAAGTTAGACGGAAAAGAATTACTTAACCTTTCGGATGGGGAAATGAGAAAAGTAAGGGGAAATGATATCGGTATGATATTTCAAGAGCCGATGACTTCCTTAAATCCCGTTTTCACAATTGGAAACCAGATTGCAGAAACTTTGATGAAGCATAAAAAAATGACCAAAAAACATGCATATAAAAAAGCCGTTGAATTGTTAAAAGTTGTAGGTTTTGCCAGGGCTGAAGACATTATTCATGAGTACCCTCATCAGCTCTCCGGTGGCATGCGTCAGCGTGCAATGATTGCCATTGCTATGTCTTGTGACCCTAAACTATTGATAGCTGACGAGCCAACAACAGCTTTGGATGTCACTATTCAAGCACAAATCTTAGATTTAATGGTTGATATGAAAGAAAAGTTCGATTCATCTATTCTCCTTATTACTCACGACCTGGGAGTTGTTGCGGAAGTAGCTGACCGTGTGATGGTTATGTATGGGGGACAAATCGTTGAAGAAGCGAAAGCAGAAGAGCTATTCAAGGATCCAAAACACCCGTATACCGTTGGATTGATGGGAAGTATTCCGAATATGGACTCGGAAGTTGAACGACTTGATTCGATTCCAGGTACAGTACCGCCAGCCCATAGATTTCCACAAGGTTGTCGATTTGCTCCTCGCTGCAAACATGTGATGGATCAATGCTATGAAGCAAATCCAGACCTATTAGAGATTAATTCGAAACATAAAGTGCGCTGTTATCTCTATGAGCAAGCGGGAGGAGAAGGAGGACATGACAATGGAAATGCAGAGAGAGAAACTATTAGAAGTTCAAAACCTTAAAAAATACTTTCCTGTTAAAGGCGGTGTACTTCAACGGACTGTTGGACATGTAAAAGCGGTTGATGATGTGAGTATTGATGTATTTAAAGGTGAAACCTTAGGAATCGTTGGAGAGTCAGGCTCCGGAAAATCAACGTTAGGGCGAACAATCCTTCGTCTTTTAGACCCTACAGACGGAAAGGTCATGTTTGATGGAGAAGATATCTCAGACATCAATCAACGAAAAATGCGAAAGTATCGGCGTGATATGCAAATGGTTTTCCAGGATCCGTTTGCCTCTCTAAACCCTAGAATGAGTGTAGGGGAGATTATTGAGGAACCGATGGTTGTGCAAAGGTCAATGGGGCGTAAAGAGAGGAAAGATAAAGTCGTTGATTTGTTAAAGAAAGTCGGCCTCAGTCCTGAAGCAAGGGAAAAATACCCTCACGAATTTTCAGGTGGACAACGTCAGCGTATTGGAATTGCCCGAGCCCTTAGTATGAACCCGAAATTCGTCATCGGGGATGAGCCAGTTTCTGCTTTAGATGTTTCGGTTCAATCTCAAGTGCTGAACCTTATGGAGGACCTTCAGGACGAATTTGACCTTACTTACCTCTTTATTGCTCATGATTTGAGTGTGGTTAAACATATTTCTGATCGAGTGGGGGTTATGTATTTAGGACGGATGGCTGAAATTGGACCGAAAAAACTCATTTATAATAATCCCCTTCATCCTTATACAAAAGCATTATTATCGTCGGTACCAGTACCAGACATTGAGAAAAGACGTGAGAAAATAAAGCTTAAAGGCGAGTTACCAAGTCCATCTAATCCACCAACTGGGTGTGCGTTCCATACTCGTTGTCCTGAAGCTCATGAAAGATGTAAAGTTGAACGACCTGAACTGGTCCATCAACATGATGGTCAGTTTGTAGCCTGTCACTTGTACAATTAAAAGTGCGAGCTTTTTAAATCAACTTGAAGGAGGTGAGGCAAGGGAGAGGAACAGATTCTACGTTTTCAATTTTTGTAATATTCAAAAATTAAAAGGGGGTAGTAATATTCATGAAGTTTAGTAAATTTTGGCTTACATTGATTCTTGCCTTATCGATGGTTTTTGTATTGGCTGCTTGTGGAGACGATGAAGAAGCTTCTGGTGAAACAGAAGAAGATGAAGAAGTAGAGACAGATGAAGAAGACGACGGCGATTCAGAAGCTGACGAGGGAGATAGTGAAGAAGGAGAGGGAGAAGGTACGGTTGAGCCGCAATCAGGCGGAACAATTGAAGCCGGTATGTATTCTGCGCCGGGTCACCAATTTAACCCAATTTTCTATTCCGATGCCTACGAGGCGAATATTTTAGAGTTCACCCATGAACGACTTGTACGACTAGATGAAAACTTAGATTATGAACCTAGCCTTGCGCATGATTGGGAGATTAACGATGACTATACAACAATCACATATTTTTTAGAAGAAGGTGTCAAATGGCATGATGGTGAAGATCTAACGGCAGATGATGTTTACTTCACATATTCTTCTATTGCCGATCCTGATTACGTAGCTGCAGGTGGTGTACGTACCAACTATGTAAATAAATTAAAAGGATATGAAGCGTATAGCAGTGGCGAAACAGACACGCTTGAAGGTGTGGAAGTCATAGACGACCATACAGTAGCTTTCCATTACGATGAATCAAATATTAAAATTTTATTCGATACTAGCTTTTATATCATTCCTGCACATCCATTTGAGGGAATGGCTGTAGCTGATATCCCAGACGCAGATCCTTCTCGTCTTGGGGGAGAAGTTATTGGTAGCGGACCTTATCAATTAACAGAATTCATTGAAGGTGAGCAATATGCTCTTACAGCTTTTGAAGATTATTGGGGAGGTACGCCACACTTAGACGGTATTACATGGCGTGTCATTCAACAATCGATTATGCCTGGTTTACTTGAAAGCGGCGAACTAGATATGATCGCAGAGCCAAATGGTGTACCAGCAGCCGACTTTGATCGTGTAGATGGTCTTGACAATGTGACAACTTACATGACTCAAGACTTTGGTTATCAGTATCTCGGTATTAAACATCACCACCGCACAAGTGATGACGTAGAAGGTGGTGTCATTAACCCTGATAACTGGGTTGAAAATCCAAAAGTTGCTGATGTTCGCGTACGTCAAGCGATTGCAAGTGCGATTAACAGACAAGGGATTGTAGACGGGTTACTTCATGGTATGGGAGCTGTCATGGAAGCACCGTTCCCAGAGGCATCTTGGGCTTACGATGCTGATGCGGTAAATGAGTATCCGCACGACCCGGATCGAGCAAATGAACTTCTTGATGAAGCAGGATATGAAGATGTAACAGGAGATGGCTTCCGTGAAGATCCAGACGGAAACGAATGGACGCTAAACCTTGATTATCCTACAGGGAATGAAGTGAGGGAACGTGCTGCGCCAATCATTGCGGATGAGCTTGGTGCTGTGGGAATCCGCATAGACTTACGTAACCCTCGTGAAGCGAATGCCCACTTTGATATGGTAGAGGATGATAACACAGATTGGGATCTATATCTTGCTGGCTGGAGCTTGGCTACTGGAGATCCAGACCCGGCTGCGATCTGGCAAACAGATATGGCATATAACTATCTGCGTTGGAACGATGAAACAAGCAATGAATTACTAGAAAAAGCAATTACACCACCAGATGCATTCGAGCAAGAATACCGCTCTGAAGTGTACGCTGAGTGGGCAAATCATGTATCAGAACAGGTGCCAATGGTATTCTTATTCTCTGCTGATAACATTTATGCTTACAATTCTGATTTGAAAAACGTAAAAGAATTACCGGCAACAATCTACCAAGATTCTCACTTATGGTATTTAGAACAATAAAGATAGAAGCGTCGAGGTAAAGAAGTGGGAGTGTGCGACCCCGGTCGCACACTTGCTTTTTACCTGGTGGGGGGAGTTCAAATGCACAAATATATTATTCGTCGAGTACTTCAGTTCGTTCCAATGCTTTTTCTTGTAACTGTGCTTGTATTTGGACTCGCTAAAGCAGCGCCAGGAGATGTGTTGTCTGGTGAAATGCTTGATCCAAATATACCAGCAGAAGTGTTGGAAATGAGGAGAGAAGCGTTAGGGTTGAATGATCCTATTCCTGTACAATATTGGAATTGGTTAACGTCAGTGGCTACAGGTGACTTAGGAACTTCCATGCAATATACAGGAAGAGCGGTAAGTGATCTCATTCAATCGAGAATTATGAATACGTTTTACTTATCCATATTTGCTTTAGTAGTAACATTAGTGATTGCAATTCCAATCGGAATTTATTCCGCTACGAGAAAATATTCTCTATTTGATTATGGAGCTACGACCTTTGCCTTTTTAGGTCTGGCCACACCGAACTTTTTTGCCGCATTACTAGCCATTTACCTCTTAAGTTTTCAACTTGGCTGGTTTCCTGCCCAAGGCTCTACTTCAGCTGTCGGGTTAAGCGGATTCGAATTGTTCTTAGATAAACTTAGACACCTTGTTTTGCCCGGGTTTACACTGGGTCTGGCCAGTACAGCTATGTATATGCGATACATGCGTACTGAAATCCTAGAAATCAAAGGTAGTGACTTTATCCGAACAGCAAAAGCAAAAGGGTTAACGAATCATTCTGTTTTGTACAAGCATACGTTACGAAATGCATTAATCCCAATTATTACTTTACTTGGTGTAGAGTTTGGGTTACTTCTAAGCGGGGCTGTAATAACGGAAAATGTATTTAACTACCCCGGGCTTGGAACATTATTTTTAAATGCCATTACCAATCGAGATTATCCTGTGATAATGGCAATTAACTTAATTCTTGCAATCTCGATATTAGTCGGAAATCTATTAGCTGATATATTTTATGCAGTTGTGGATCCGCGCATCCGTTATGATTGAGGTGAAAGCTGATGGAAACACAAATGAATCAAAAAGTAGATGCTACACCACCTACTGGAAATAATGGTATAGAGAAAAGCTTAAGCCCTTTTCAATTGGCCATGCGCCGATTCCTACGAAACAAATTAGCCATTGTCGGACTTTTAATTCTTGCATTTTTTGTTATTGTGGCGATTTTTGCCGATGTGATTGCACCCCACAGTCCGACAGAGCATAACTATTATAACATTGAAGCAAAAGCATCTTCAGATCATTGGTTAGGAACAGATAGTTCTGGGAGAGATAACTTTTCTAGACTCGTATATGGATCAAGGATCTCATTAACTATTGGATTTTTTGCAATGCTTTTCACCGTTCTTCTTGGTGTTACATTAGGTTCATTAGCAGGATATTATGGTAAAAAAATTGATAGTCTGATTATGAGAGCTACCGACTTGATGATGATACTACCATTTCTACTCCTTGTATTAACGATCATTGCGATCGTGGAGAAAATTAACATTTTTATTTTTGTCACCATCATTGCACTAACCACTTGGCCCAATTTAACAAGGATCATTCGAGCAACATTTCTATCATTAAGGGAGAAGGAGTTTATACTCGGAGCTAGGTCCATTGGGGCATCAGATGCGAGGATTATCTTTAAGCATTTTTTACCCAATGCTGTTGGTCCAATTATCGTTAACGCAACGCTAATGATGGCGTTGATGATTATCATCGAATCCGCTCTAAGTTTTATTGGTTTTGGCATTCCTCAACCTACGCCTACATGGGGGAATATGATTACTGAGGCGAACAATTTGCGAATTCTTGAAAACAACTGGGAATCCTGGCTTCCACCGGGAATTGCAATTTTATTAACTGTTTTAGCGATCAACTTTATTGGAGATGGACTCCGTGATGCCTTTGATCCAAAAAGTAATTATTAAAAACAACTTCTATAAGCTTCAAAAAGAGCCGCCCAATATGGGTGGCTTTTTTAAAGAACTAAAAAAGCAAAAAAATCTAAGTTTCAATGTTTAGCTCTAGGCGCCATCGGCTCGTGTCAAATAACCTGCCCGATTAAAAGTAAAAAGCACTTTTTATCGGACAGAACATCTGCATTTCGTCGGGTAATCGGGCGCCTTGCGCTTTTCTTGAGAAGGTAAGAAAGTATTTGTGAACAGCTACCTTCACGGCAAATGAGTGTAAAGAATTAATGTACCGGTTCCCATAATTTTATAGGAAAAAAGTATGGTTTTATAACATAAGACAAATTAGCTTCAAAAAAGTTTGAAATTTCTGTGCATACAATTGAAATACGGTGTATAATGTTCCGTGAACAATCAAGAAAAGTCATGTTTTAGTTCATTCAGATTTCCTAACCCATTTATCATGATTTAGAGTAAGCGTAGGGATATATGAGAATAAACGATAATTGCAGGGAGGAATTAGTCAGGACTATTGATTCATATACTATCTTGTCTGGTTTTTTATGGGACAAGGTTTATGCACATATCAAGTAATATTTGTGTATTACATTCTTATTCTGAATGGCATGGCCTTATTATTTTGATATAGTAAATTCTGGGTTGGGAGTTTTTTTAAAAGTTAAAGATCTAGAAGGTTGTTTGTCGTTTGGATCAGGTAAATTTATGAAAATCGATGGTTCACCTTTACTTTTATTTATCAGACAATTAAAATAATTTCTAATGTTACACAATTGTTAGGAAATTGAAAATAAAATAAAACATTGACAATCTATTAAAAACTATAATAGTATTTTAATTAACGTAAATTTTTATTATTTTCAGAAAATATTGAAGGGTTTGATTATCCTATGAGCAAGCAAAGTGCGCTTTTAGAGATAAACGATTTGCATACAGGCTTCAACATCGACGGTGAAATTCATCATGCCGTAAAAGGTGTATCCTTCGATGTAAAACCGAAAGAAGTTGTCTGCGTCGTTGGGGAATCAGGTTGTGGGAAAAGTGTTATGTCTCTTTCTATTATGCATTTGCTACCTAAGCATAATGGAAAAATAGATAAAGGTAAGATTCTTTTCCAAGGAAATGATTTATCTCATTTGTCAGATAAGGAAATGAATAAAATTCGCGGAAAAGACATTAGTATGATTTTTCAAGAGCCAATGACGGCTCTAAACCCGGTAATGACGATCGGGTTCCAAATGGATGAGGTATTGCTCAACCACATGAACATTTCAAATGAAGAGGTAAGGAAGAAGAGTATTACGCTGTTAAAGGATGTAGGAATTTCTCGGTCAGAACAAATTGTCCATGAATATCCTCATCAATTATCAGGGGGAATGCGGCAACGAGTCATGATTGCGATGGCTATAGCGTGTGAGCCTAAGTTATTGATTGCAGACGAACCGACAACTGCTTTGGACGTTACCGTTCAGGCTCAAATACTTGAATTGATTAACAAGATTCAAGAGGACAAAGGGATGGCTGTGTTGTTGATCACACATGACCTTGGGGTAGTAGCTGAAATGGCTGATCGAGTAGTCGTAATGTACGCTGGACAAGTTGTCGAACAGTCGGATGTGGACCGTATTTTCCATGATCCTAAGCACCCCTACACAAAAGCTCTCCTTGGCTCAATTCCAAAGTTAGAAGAGAAGATGGAAGAATTAAATACGATCAAAGGTATCGTCCCTTCTTTAACAAAGATGCCCAAGGTTGGTTGCCGTTTTGTCGATCGGTGTCCGGAAGCAATGCCTGAATGTAATCAGTTTGATCCACAGCTAGGAGAAACAGATAAAGGACACGCTGTTCGCTGTTTACTTTATGAAACAAGTCAACCAGGTAAAAAAGCGGAGGTGCGGTCATGACGCAACAACAAAAGTCAGAACATTTGCTCGAAATAAAAGAGTTAAAAAAATACTACCCAGTTCGCGGTGGGTTTTTTCGCCGGAGAATTGGAGATGTAAAAGCAGTAGATAACATCTCTTTTGATTTGAAGCGAGGAGAAACATTTGGGCTTGTTGGAGAGTCTGGTTGCGGAAAATCGACAGCTGGAAGAACCATCACTCGTTTGTTCAAACCAACGAGTGGAGAAATCTTTTTCGAAGGGGAAAACATCACAAATATTTATGGATCAAAGCTTCGTAACATGCGGAAAGATATTCAAATGGTGTTTCAAGATCCTTATGCCTCATTGAATCCGAAAATGATGGTAGGAAGTATCGTATCAGAGCCGATTTTGAATTACCGGAATGTTTCAGAAAAAAAAGTTCGTGATGAAGTGATGGACTTATTAACAAAAGTTGGCTTGCCTGAAGACGCATATTTCAAGTATCCACATGAATTTTCCGGAGGTCAGCGACAGCGAATTGGTATAGCAAGGGCTTTGGCTTTAAAGCCTAAACTCATTGTTGCAGACGAACCCGTATCGGCCTTGGACGTATCTGTACAATCTCAGGTGTTAAATCTTTTGAAGAGCTTGCAAAAAGAATTTAACCTTACATTATTATTTATCGCCCATGACTTAAGTGTCGTAAAACATATGAGTGATCGAATCGGTGTTATGTATCTTGGAAACCTGGTGGAAGTAGCAGATGCAGATGAGATTTATCGCAACCCAAAACACCCTTATACAAAAGCGTTAATCTCTGCTATTCCTCAACCGGACCCGCGAAACAAAAGCGAGCGGATTATTTTAAAGGGGGATGTACCTAGTCCCATGAATCCTCCGGTAGGTTGTCCGTTCCACCCAAGATGTCCAGAAGCGATGCCGGAATGTAGTGAGAAAAAGCCTCATTTAAAGGAGGTGAACCAAGGCCAAACGGTTTCTTGTTTACTCTATCAATAACGAGTTTATTCATTAAAATTAACATTAAGGGGGATTTACTAGAATGAAAAAATCGTTACTTTTGTTGCTCGCGATGTTACTTTCAATCTCTATTCTGGTAGTAGCTTGTGGAGACGATTCAGAAGATCCGGTTGATGCGGATCCAGAAGAAGAAGACGTAGATGATGATGCAGATGCAGACGAAGATGCGGATGGAGACAGCGGTGATGACACTGCTCAAGATGACGCTCCTCAAGGTGGAACAGTGACTTACGGTTTTACACAGCCGTTTGCAGGGTTGTTTGACTGGGCTCACTATGAAGGTGAAGATGACAGTTTAGCACTTAAAATTTTCAATGGAGACGCTTTAGTAAAAACGGGTGACGATCTGTTGCCAGAGCCTAGCTTAGCGCATACGTTTGAAGTTTCTGATGATGGCTATGTCGTAACGTTTGAACTTGAAGAAGGCGTTATGTGGCACAACGGAGAAGAACTTACTGGCGACGATTTCAAATTCGCTTGGGAAGTCATTGCTCACCCGGACTATGAAGGTCCTCGTTGGTCTAACGTGAACATTATTGAAGGTGCACAAGAAGTAAAAGACGGTGAAGCTGACGAAATTTCCGGTGTTAACATCGTGGATGACTATACAATTGAAGTGACTGTTGTCGATCCTGCGCCTAACACTGTAGATAGCCTTTGGACTTATCCAATGCCAAAAGCTCACTTAGAGCATCTTGAGGTAGCTGAAATAGAAGATGCTGATGAGGTTCGTCGTGAGCCGGTAGGACTTGGTGCATACAAAGTAACTAACATTGTACCTGGTGAACAAGTAGAGTTCGAAGCATTCGAAGACTACTGGAGAGGTGCTCCTAACCTAGAAGGTGTCGTTTATAAAATCATTGATGGATCGATGGCTGCAGAGCTACTAGTTCAGGGTGAAGTTGATATTATTGATTTGCCACCAAGTCAAGCGGTGACGCTTGAAGGGGACGATTCCGTTTACCTTGAAGAAGTCGAAGCATTATCCTACAGCTATGTTGGTTTCAAACTAGGACATTGGGATGGCGAAGAAAACATCATGGATAATCCTAAGTTTGAAGATGTAAGAGTTCGTCAAGCCATTGCACATGCGCTTGATCGTCAAGGGATTATTGACTCCTTCAGTGAAGGATACGGAACGGTCATTAACGCACCTGAATCCGTAATTAGCTGGGCATACCCAGATGAGTCTACCCTTAATCAGTACGAGTATGATGAAGATAAATCAAAAGAACTGCTTGCTGAAGCAGGATTTGAAGATGTAACAGGAGATGGGTTTGTAGAGAACGCAGATGGAGAAGAGTTTACTGTGAACTTCATGGCGATGTCTGGTAGCGATATTTCGGAGCCACGTGCGCAGTATATCGTCCAAAACCTTCAAGACGTAGGAATCAATGCACAATTGCAAGATGGTCAACTGTTTGAATTTAACCTTTTCTATGACTTAGTTGAAGAAGACGATCCAGACATTGACTTGTTCATGGGTGCATGGGGTCTTTCACCTGATCCAGATCCAACTGGTCTTTGGAGTGTAGATGACTTCTGGAACTTCCCACGTTGGGTTAATGAAGATTCAGAAGAGCTAATTGCTGATGGTTTAAGTGATGAAGCATTAGATATTGACTATCGTACAAATGTCTATCAAGAGTGGCATCAGCTTGTGAATGAAGAGTTACCACTTATTCCTTTGAACTCTCCAATTGACGTTTATGGAATCTCTAGTGATGTTCACGGTGTAACACCGGACATTCGTGATGCGATTACTGATCCGCACCTATGGTACAGAGAAAATTAATTTGAGTCATTTGTAGTACTGGACTTTATTGCGGAAAGATTGCATGAATAAGTGCTCAGCAAGGAGAAATGATCATGTTACTTTACACAATACGAAGAATTTTCATCATGATACCGATTATGATTATGATCTCCATTGTGGTATTCGCCCTGGCATTAGCTATGCCAGGGGATGCCCTTTCCGGGCAAATCGATCCTGCAAACTCCTCTCCTGAATATGTCGAAGAGATGAGAGACCGACTCGGCCTAAATGATCCCGTCCATGTGCAATACGCACGATGGGCAGGTAACATTTTGCAGTGGGATTTTGGACGGTCGTTTAATCATCGTATGCCAGTAACAGAGGTCATTGGTCAACGGTTACCGAATACAATTCTGCTTTCGGCTTTATCGTTAATCATTACGTATATACTGGCCTTTTTCATGGGGCGTTATGCGGGTCGTAACCCATATACCATTGGAGATTATGGTATTCAAGGCTTAAACTATTTAATGTTAGCGATACCTAGCTTCGTAGCAGCCATTTTTGCGATATTTTTCTTCTCGTTCCAGTTAGGTTGGTTCCCTGCAACAGGCAGTATTAGTTCAGGTGTTGAACCTGGAACGATGGAATACTATCTAAGTAAATTGAAGCATGCGGCTTTACCGGCTTTAGTTCTTGGTGGATTAACGACAGCTAGTTATACGCAATTTTTACGTAATGACATTATTGAAAGTGCTCAAAAGGACTATGTGCGAACTGCACGAGCGAAGGGTACTCCTGAAGGACGCATTTATAACAAACATATATTACGTAACTCGGTTATTCCAATTGTTACGTTATTTGGATTTGACATTGCAAGTATCATCGGCGGTGCCGTTATTATCGAAACAGTGTTTTCTTACCCTGGAATTGGCCAATTATTGATTAGTTCTATTGATAACCGGGACTCCTCAGTAGTACTCGCGATTACGCTAATGCTATCGATTGCAACACTGATTGGTAACTTGATAGCGGACCTCGTATACGGTGTGGTAGATCCAAGGATAAGGGTAGAATAGAGGTGGAATTATGGCAGTAACTGTAAATGCTCAGAAAGCAGAGGATTTAAAGAAAAAGGCCAAAAAGCAATCTCCATGGGCGATTGCGCGCCGAAAACTGTTTCGAAATAAACTAGCAATGATTAGTTTGGGGTTTCTAGTGGTAGTAACGATATTAGCTTATCTTGCGCCTTTTATTGCTCCGTTTGACCCTACACGAGTAGATATCATAAATCGTAACCAGCCGCCTGGAGGAGATTACCTACTTGGAACCGATAATTCCGGAAGAGATGTTTTTTCTCTCCTTTTATATGGAGCTAGAACATCACTCACGATTGGATTTGTCTGTATGATCGCTGTTGTTACTATTGGAACGGTCATCGGATCGATTTCTGGTTATTACGGTGGTTGGGTTGACGCTGTATTGATGCGTTTCACAGACTTCATGATGAACTTCCCTTTCCTCGTATTTGTTATCGTTTTAGCATCGATTTTCCGTGAAGCTGGGATTTGGGCATTAATTATTGTGATTAGTGCACTATCGTGGACTGGGGCCGCTAGGGTTGTCCGAAGTAAAACGATGTCGGAAAAAGAGAACGAATACGTTATGGCGGCAATCTCAATAGGTGGTTCGCCGTTCAAAGTTATTCGGAAGCACTTATTACCGAATGTCATGACAACGATTATTGTACAAGCAACATTATTACTGGCGGTTATGATTGTCGCTGAAACGGCATTAAGTTTCTTAGGTTTTGGGGTTCCTTCTGGCACTGCGAGTTGGGGGAATATGATGCAGGAAGCGCGTCAACCGCACGTTATTCGTGAATTATGGTGGATTTGGGTTCCACCTGCATTAGCGATTACGTTTACAATTCTCTCCATCAACTTTATTGGAGAAGGGGTTAAAGATGCTTTTAATCCAAAATCAGCAAGGTAAGGTTACATAGCCTGTCATATTTCAATAATTATTGACAGGTTATGTAATCTTTCAATATCTTATCACATGCAAAAGAAGCGCGGTTTCCGTGCTTTTTTTGCGTGGTGGAAGAGAGGGAATGTATTTCTAATCATAAATGAAGTACAATTGAGTGAAGGGAAATGTTGAAAAGGTTGTGAGATTGAAGGATGGATTGGAAGGAAAACGATCAATACTGGATGAAACAAGCGATCCGTGAAGCCAAACGAGCTGAAGCGCTGGGTGAAGTTCCGATTGGTGCTGTCATTGTAAAGGATGAAGCGATTATAGGTAAAGGTTATAACTTACGTGAGTCGAACCAAGTGGCTACTTCTCATGCAGAAATGACTGCAATTGAAAAAGCGTGTGAAACGGTTGGGAGCTGGAGGCTGGTAGACTGTACGCTTTATGTCACCCTTGAACCGTGTCCGATGTGCGCAGGAGCGATTGTTCAATCCAGACTACATCGTGTTGTTTTTGGTGCTAGTGACCCCAAAGCAGGATGTTGCGGTACACTGATGAATTTACTTGATGAACCGAGATTCAACCACCAAGTTATCGTGACAAGCGGTGTTGTTGAAAGCGAATGTTCATTATTACTTTCCACCTTCTTTAAAGAACTACGAGAGCGAAAGAAAAGAATGAAACGATTAAAGAGCAGGGAGGAATTAACATGAAGCCAAACCAATTTTCTTTAGAAACAGCTCAAGTTTTGTCAAAAAAATTAAATATGCCAATTGAACACATTATGCATACTCCTCCACATATTATTATGGCAAAATTAAAGCAGCTGGAGGATGAAGAGCAAAACAATGAAGAGGGTGCAGAAGATAAAGGGGAATAACATACTTCATATAACAAGTATCGGATTACAAATGTTACCTCTTTATGATTAACTGTATCTATTGCAATTCTCGTGTAAAAAGATTATACTAGGTTATGCGTCATTAAAGACGCCACAAAAAATGTTATCAACTTTGCCGTGCTAAACGGGGAGGTAGCGGTGCCCTGTACTCGCAATCCGCTATAGCGAGGTCGAATCCCTTCCCTAGGTTTTAGCATCGTAGGGTCTGCCCTAAGTAAGTGGTGTTGACATTTGGGTTCCACGCAACGGAAAGCTGTGAACCCTGTCAGGTCCGGAAGGAAGCAGCAGTAAGCGGTTCCTTCCGTGTGCCGTGGAGTCGCCTGGATCGAGCTAACTGCTTAGGTAACGCCTGGGGTGTTAATCCCGAAGGAAGGTGCACGGCTTTATACATAATCAATGCGAAAAGCAGTTACCGCTTAAGGTAACTGCTTTTTTGAGCATTCGGAAGCATGGTTTGACAGTATTTTAACCTCAAAAAGCTTAAAGTTTATGATAACAGTCTGTCTTAAAGTCAACAAAATAACTGCTTCATTAAGAAACCATGATGGCTGAGTCATCACTATTGCATTATTACGATTGAAGAAAGCAGAAGAATCATTTTGAAATTGAAAAGCCGAATCGGTATAATAAGGATGAAATACAAAATTTAAATTGCAGTGAACGTTAGCGGTACCAAAAGAGGTCATTAGAAAGGGGGAGGAAAATGAGCTATCAGGCACTTTACCGCGTCTGGCGTCCGAGGATTTTATCAGATGTCGTTGGACAGGAACATATCACCAAGACATTAAAAAACGCCTTGCTTCAACAAAAGCTCTCCCACGCATATTTGTTTACTGGACCTCGAGGAACAGGGAAAACAAGTGCTGCTAAGATCATTGCCAAAGCGATCAATTGCGAGCATGCTCCAGTAGAAGAACCGTGTAATGAATGTACAGCCTGCCTTGGTATATCTGATGGATCTGTTGTTGATGTAATGGAAATTGATGCAGCGAGTAATAATGGTGTGGATGAAATTCGAGACATTAGAGATAAAGTGAAATTTGCACCCAGCTCTGTACGGTACAAAGTTTATATTATCGATGAAGTACATATGCTTTCCACCGGAGCTTTCAATGCTTTGTTAAAAACATTAGAAGAGCCCCCGCGGCATGTGATCTTTATATTAGCAACAACAGAACCTCATAAAATTCCGTTAACCATCATATCTAGGTGTCAGCGTTTTGATTTCAAACGAATTTCATCGGATTCGATGGTTGGTCGAATGCAGGAAATTATTCAGGCATCTAACATTGATGTTGCAGAAGATGCGCTTGGAATGATCGCTCGGGCATCAGAGGGTGGTATGCGTGATGCGCTCAGTTTATTAGATCAAGCCATCTCATACGCAGAAGAACGTGTTACACTTAACGACGTACTCTCGATTATTGGCGCCGTTTCACAACAGCTTTTATTTGATATTGCTGAATCTCTAAAAGAGAAAGATGTTGCTAAAGCATTAAAAACGATTGATGCTGTTATAAAGGAAGGAAAAGATCCAAATCGCTTTTTAGAAGACATGATTTACTTCTATCGCGATGTTTTACTTTTTAAAACAGCACCTTCATTAACGGATTCATTAGAACGGGTTACTGCAGACGAGCACTTTGTATCTTTAGCAGAGACACTATCTTCACGATGGATTTATAAGGTTATGGAGCTTCTGAATCATTTTCAACAAGAGATGAAGTGGTCTAATCATCCCAAGGTATTCCTAGAATTATTTGTTGTTCAAGCTTGCCACCAAAAAGATTCTCATACCAATGAAGGGACAGCGCCAGATACTGATACGGTGAAAAAGCTCGTTTCAAAGGTGAATGAATTGGAGCAAACGATCCAACGACTACAAACCAACCCAGGTAATAGTAATGAGGGGAACGGACAATCGAATAGACCGTCGCAACCTAAACCAGTAGCCAAAAACCGAGCAGCTTCAGCAAGTAAGAGCCGTGGCCAAATGGGCAGAGTACGAGAGATGTTGTCCAAAGCGAGTAAAGCACATCTACAATCATTGTCGAGTCAATGGGGGCAAGTTTCCGAACAAGTAAAAGTAAAAAGCGTCCCAGCTTCAGCTTGGTTAAACGACTGTAAACCTGTAGCGTGCTCTGAAGATCAAGTTGTTCTTGCTTTCAAAAATGAAATGCACCGCGATATGATTGATACGAAGTTTCGCTCTATCGTGGAGGATGTCATTGCATCTACAATGAATAAAAAGATGGTTGTTCTCACGCTCCTTTCTGCACATTGGGAGGAAACGAAAGATTCTTTTGTAAAAGATCAGCGAGGAGACGAGGGTGCAGAGGAAACGGATCCGGTAGTGGACGAAGCGATTAAACTCGTCGGCGAAGACTTAGTAGAAATAAAGGACTAAAATAACGAACGAATCGAAAGAGAGGAAGATATTTATGAAAAACATGGGTAATATGATGAAGCAAATGCAAAAGATGCAAAAGGAAATGACGAAGGCTCAGGAGCAGTTGAAAGAGGAAACAGTTGAAGCTACTGCCGGTGGTGGAATGGTGACTGTCGTTGTTAGTGGAGAAAAGCGAGTAATGGACATTCAAATTAAAGAAGAAGTAGTCGACCCCGATGACGTTGAAATGCTTCAAGACCTAGTATTAGCTGCAACGAACGAAGCGTTAAGCCAAGTAGATGAGCTAGTCAATGAGAGAATGGGCAAATTTACAAAAGGCATGAACCTGCCAGGAATGTTTTAAGATTGAATAGGGTGCCTCAAAAGGTTGATTTTTAACCTTTTTGAGGCACCCGTGATATTTAACGCCAGCGATCCCCCTTTGAACCTGCCTCTTCATTTGTATATTTAGAAGCTAATGGCTTTACTGGAGTCATCTGGCGTTTTAATGGAAGGAGAGTCCGCCGTGCAATACCCAGAACCTATATCAAAACTTATTGAAGGTTTTATGCGCTTACCTGGTATCGGTCCAAAGACAGCTGCGAGGTTAGCTTTTTACGTTTTAGATATGAAAGAAGACGACGTGCTGGACTTCGCCAAAGCTTTAGTTAATGCGAAACGAAATCTTACCTATTGCTCTGTATGTCATCACATCACAGACACCGATCCGTGCCGTATTTGTGACGATCAATCTCGTGATCGTTCGGTTGTTTGTATCGTACAAGAATCAAAAGATGTTATTGCGATGGAGAAAATGAGAGAGTTTCAAGGATTGTACCATGTTCTCCATGGTGCTATTTCTCCTGTAGATGGAATCGGGCCAGAAGATATTCACATCCCAGATCTTTTAAAAAGACTTCAAGATGAGACTGTTCAAGAAGTCATTATAGCAACTAACCCTAATATTGAAGGGGAAGCAACAGCGATGTACATTTCACGTCTTGTAAAGCCGACGGGGATTAAAGTGACTAGAATTGCCCATGGCCTACCTGTAGGCGGGGATTTGGAATATGCTGATGAAGTTACATTATCCAAAGCTATTGAAGGCAGAAGAGAGCTATAGTTCTGGATAAAAGGAGAATGGTGTATGTTCTTTAGAAAAAAAGGAAAAATTAGACGCCAGGAAGACGAGCGGTTACTAAATAAAATCGATATGCTAAAAATGGATTTGGACCAACAAAAAAGTATGATCTCCCGCAGTGATGATTATCAAGACAATCTATTATATCGTTCTAAGATAACAGAAGTGAAATATCTATTTCTTTTAAAAGAAATTCGTCATCGGCGTGCTTCTAAAACATTCTGATTGTTCTAGTTGGTTTGATGTTTGCATAAAGTAGAGGGAGGCTTGTCATTGGTCAAGCCTTACTATAGTCAAAGGGTGTGGTTAAAGTGGAACCAATCTTTGTATTATCTCTACTAGGTGCAGGCATTTTTTTATTATTAATTTTAGGAGCCCCTATGAAACCTCTTAGATTTATTGGACAAGGGGCGATTCGCTTGTTGATTGGAGCCTTATTTTTATTCTTTTTAAATGCATTCGGCTCGTTATTTGATTATCAGCTTCCAATCAACATAATGACGGCTTCTGTCTCGGGTTTTCTCGGGATACCGGGAATCATTGCTCTCATTATTATTGATATGTCAGTTTTGCCGTAATTTCTTCTTGTCAAAAGGCGGCTAGTTTGATATATTGTGTGAACGGCAATTAAATAAAGAAAAGCGCAAGCGCCTTGGTCACGAGCGACAAGCACTTTCGACTGGCTGATTGAACAGGCTAAAGTGTCCTCGAGCTCGTAGGCGCTGGAGCTAGACATTGAAACGTAGATTTTTATACTTTCTTTACTCTGAAACAAACACTTTTTAAAAATATTTTTTAAAAGTTGTTGACTTCTTATTGTCTAAGTGATATATTATTACTTGTCGCCGCAAAACAGACGGTGATTAAAAAGTTATTTTGACCTTTGAAAACTAAACAAAAAGCCAAGCGAAACGTGGGATATCGAGAGATATTCCGTCAATGAATTATTTATGATGTCAGAGACATCGAACTTTCTACGGAGAGTTTGATCCTGGCTCAGGACGAACGCTGGCGGCGTGCCTAATACATGCAAGTCGAGCGCGGGAAGCAAGTGGATCCCTTCGGGGTGAAACTTGTGGAACGAGCGGCGGACGGGTGAGTAACACGTGGGCAACCTGCCTCACAGACTGGGATAACTCCGGGAAACCGGGGCTAATACCGGATGATCAAAGGGATCGCATGATTCTTTTGTAAAAGTTGGGTTTTACCTAACACTGTGAGATGGGCCCGCGGCGCATTAGCTAGTTGGTGAGGTAGTGGCTCACCAAGGCGACGATGCGTAGCCGACCTGAGAGGGTGATCGGCCACACTGGGACTGAGACACGGCCCAGACTCCTACGGGAGGCAGCAGTAGGGAATCATCCGCAATGGGCGAAAGCCTGACGGTGCAACGCCGCGTGAGTGATGACGGTCTTCGGATTGTAAAGCTCTGTTGTTAGGGAAGAACAAGTGCCGTGCGAATAGAACGGCACCTTGACGGTACCTAACCAGAAAGCCCCGGCTAACTACGTGCCAGCAGCCGCGGTAATACGTAGGGGGCAAGCGTTGTCCGGAATTATTGGGCGTAAAGCGCGCGCAGGCGGTTCTTTAAGTCTGATGTGAAAGCCCACGGCTCAACCGTGGAGGGTCATTGGAAACTGGGGAACTTGAGTGTAGGAGAGGAAAGTGGAATTCCAAGTGTAGCGGTGAAATGCGTAGATATTTGGAGGAACACCAGTGGCGAAGGCGACTTTCTGGCCTACAACTGACGCTGAGGCGCGAAAGCGTGGGGAGCAAACAGGATTAGATACCCTGGTAGTCCACGCCGTAAACGATGAGTGCTAGGTGTTAGGGGTTTCGATACCCTTAGTGCCGAAGTTAACACATTAAGCACTCCGCCTGGGGAGTACGGCCGCAAGGCTGAAACTCAAAGGAATTGACGGGGGCCCGCACAAGCAGTGGAGCATGTGGTTTAATTCGAAGCAACGCGAAGAACCTTACCAGGTCTTGACATCCTCTGACACCCTTAGAGATAAGGCTTTCCCCTTCGGGGGACAGAGTGACAGGTGGTGCATGGTTGTCGTCAGCTCGTGTCGTGAGATGTTGGGTTAAGTCCCGCAACGAGCGCAACCCTTGATCTTAGTTGCCAGCATTAAGTTGGGCACTCTAAGGTGACTGCCGGTGACAAACCGGAGGAAGGTGGGGATGACGTCAAATCATCATGCCCCTTATGACCTGGGCTACACACGTGCTACAATGGATGGTACAAAGGGCAGCAAAGCCGCGAGGCCGAGCGAATCCCATAAAGCCATTCTCAGTTCGGATTGCAGGCTGCAACTCGCCTGCATGAAGCCGGAATTGCTAGTAATCGCGGATCAGCATGCCGCGGTGAATACGTTCCCGGGCCTTGTACACACCGCCCGTCACACCACGAGAGCTTGTAACACCCGAAGTCGGTGCGGTAACCTTTTGGAGCCAGCCGCCGAAGGTGGGACAGGTGATTGGGGTGAAGTCGTAACAAGGTATCCCTACCGGAAGGTGGGGATGGATCACCTCCTTTCTAAGGAGCT